>NZ_AWEP01000014.1:0-1059 GCF_000463525.1 Marinimicrobium sp. LS-A18 | reverse complement strand
CCCGAATTCATATACTAAGTGCGACAATCTACAAAATAAGAGAGGCAAGCTGTAGTATCAGTCTTTTTTCACTCCCGCCAAGAAGTTGAAAAAGCCTATGAAATACCAACAGCTTACCTCAGAGGAAAGGGTAGTCCTTTCCACACTGAAATTACAAGGCCTCTCCATGCAAAAGATTGCCGATCACATGGGTCGGCACCGAAGCACTCTTTATCGCGAGCTGGACCGAAACCGTTGCTTTCATATTGATGGGGCCTACCGGCCCAGCAAGGCTCAGCGCCGCACAATCGCCAGGAGGAGGCGTTCAAGACGAAACAGTCACTACTCTGACGACGACTTCAAAGTGGTCCGCAAGCTACTTAGGAAGAAGTACAGTCCCGAGCAGATTACGGGTTATCTTCGTCGCTTGAACCAGCCCTGCTTCTCCCATGAAACAATTTACCTGTACATCTGGCGTGACAAGGCCAACGGCGGCAACCTTTGGACACATCTTCGTCAATCTCCCAAGGTTCGTCGAAAGCGCTACAAAGCCTACGACAACAGGGGTCGACTGGCTGACAAGCGTCACATTACAGAACGACCTAGAACTGTAGAAACCCGCCGCTATAAGGGTCACTGGGAGATCGACACCGTCATGGGTAAAGGGTCAACCGACTGTATTGTCACCTTGGTGGAACGTAAAACCGGATTTCTCATGATTGGAAAGCTTCAAGATCGGTCTACACGTTCCTTGAATAAAAAGACCAAGCGGTTGATCAGTCGAGACCCCCTGCTTTTCAAGACTATCATCGCCGACAACGGCACCGAGTTGCATCAGTACAAGAACATTGAGGCGCACAGCTCGGTCAAGTTCTACTTTGCGAATCCTTACCACTCCTGGGAAAGGGGAAGCAACGAAAACGTCAATGGTCTGATTCGACAATATATCCCTAAAGGAACGTCCATGGAGCACTTAACTCAACAACAATGCGATCATATTGCCAACGAGTTGAACTCCCGTCCCCGCAAACGTCATCAATATCGTTCACCCTCGGAGTTATACTATGCTTAGCTACTTCT
>NZ_AWEP01000013.1:0-1215 GCF_000463525.1 Marinimicrobium sp. LS-A18 | reverse complement strand
TTTGAACGCAGTAAGCCCCACGTCAATGTGGGCACCATCGGTCACGTTGACCACGGTAAAACCACGCTGACCGCGGCTCTGACCCGCGTGTGCTTCGAAGTCTGGGGCAGTGGTTCTGCCATGGCCTTTGACGGTATCGACAATGCACCGGAAGAGCGTGAGCGTGGTATCACCATTGCGACCTCTCACGTAGAGTACGATTCACCGACCCGTCACTACGCGCACGTAGACTGCCCGGGCCACGCCGACTATGTGAAGAACATGATCACCGGCGCGGCTCAGATGGACGGTGCGATCCTGGTGTGTGGTGCCACTGACGGCCCGATGCCCCAGACTCGCGAGCACATCCTGCTGTCCCGTCAGGTTGGTGTACCTTTCATTGTGGTATTCCTGAACAAGGCCGACCTGCTGGCTGAAGATTGCGGCGGCGTAGGCACTGAGGAATACAACGAAATGCTGGAGCTGGTCGAGATGGAGCTGCGTGAGCTGCTGTCCGACTACGACTTCCCGGGTGACGACACGCCGATCATCGCCGGTTCTGCCCTGATGGCTCTGAACGGTGAAGACGAGCACGAGCTGGGTACTACCGCTGTGAAAAAGCTGGTTGAGACCCTGGACGAGTACATTCCGGAGCCCGAGCGTGCCATCGATCAGCCGTTCCTGATGCCGGTAGAAGACGTATTCTCCATCTCTGGTCGCGGTACCGTAGTAACCGGTCGTGTAGAGCGTGGCATCGTGAAGGTAGGCGAGGAGCTGGAAATCGTCGGCCTGAAGGACACCACCAAGACCGTATGTACCGGTGTTGAGATGTTCCGCAAGATGCTGGACGAAGGTCGTGCCGGTGAGAACGTTGGTGTTCTGCTGCGTGGTACCAAGCGTGACGAAGTTGAGCGTGGTCAGGTTCTGGCCAAGCCGGGTTCAGTGACCCCGCACGCCAAGTTCGAAGGCGAAGTGTACGTACTGTCCAAAGACGAAGGCGGCCGTCACACTCCGTTCTTCAAGGGCTATCGTCCGCAGTTCTACTTCCGTACCACTGACGTGACTGGCGCTTGTGAGCTGCCGGAAGGCGTTGAGATGGTTATGCCGGGCGACAACGTGAAGATGAGCGTGACTCTGATTCACCCGGTAGCGATGGAAGAAGGTCTGCGCTTTGCGGTTCGTGAAGGCGGCCGTACTGTAGGCGCTGGCGTGGTCGCTAAGATCATCGAGTAAGCG
>NZ_AWEP01000012.1:0-1269 GCF_000463525.1 Marinimicrobium sp. LS-A18 | reverse complement strand
CCGAGTTCCCCAAGAAAAGTAGACACCTAATCCCCACTTAACGGAGGGTGTCATTATGACCAAGAAGACGAAGAACAAGTACAATCACTACACCGAGGATTTCCGGCGTGAGGCGGTTCGCCGCGCCGATGATCCCAACACCAGTGCCGCCGAGGTAGCGAAAGAGCTCGGTATTCACCCCGGCCAGATCTATAACTGGCGTCGGCAGTATAAACGCCTGTCCGATAAGCAGTTCAATAGCGTCCAGGGGGTGGATTACTCCATGAAAGAGAGCGAAGAGGTTCGCAAGTTAAAGCGACAAGTGGCGGATCTGAAAGAGGAGAACGAGTTCCTAAAAAAGGCGACGGCGTACTTCTCCAAAGACAAGTGGTGAGGTACGCTTTCATTGAGTCGCTTCGAGGGCAGCACACGGTCCAGAAGATGTGTCGTTGGGCGCGTGTTAGCCGCTCTGGCTACTACAAGTGGCGCTCTCGGGCGCCCAGCGCGCGCGAGCTGAGACGATTGAACGCGGAGCGAATGCTCACCGCCTTGTTCAACCGCTTTAAAGCGCGCTACGGCTCGCCGAGAATGACGGTGGAGCTTAACGAGAGCGGCTTTCCCATCAGTGAGAACACGGTGGCTAAATTGATGGAAAAACAAGGGCTTAAAGCAAGGAACGGAAAGGGCTACAAGTACTTTCCTGATGTGCTGGCCAGGAACCACGTCAGTGACAACCTGCTCAGGCGCAATTTCTCCGCCAGCAAGCCTAATGAGAAATGGGTGTCGGATATCACTTACATCAAAGTCGAAAAAGGCTTCGTGTACTTGGCGGTTATCATGGACCTGTTCTCGCGCAAGATTATCGGCTGGTCACTCGATACCACCATGACCAATCAGCTCATCATGGATGCCTTTAGAATGGCCGTAGCCTCACGAAAGGTCGAACCTGGGCTGATATTGCACTCCGACAGAGGGGTTCAGTACCGGTCAGGCGAATACCAGGCGCTCTTGCTGAACGAGGGTATTCGCCCTAGCATGAGTCGCAAAGGCAACTGCTGGGACAACGCCGCAATGGAGTCGTTCTTCGCTCGGTTCAAAGTTGAAGCGCTATACGCCGAAGATATCAGCACTAAACAGGAGGCGTATTCCTGCGTTTTTGATTACATTGAGCTATTCTACAATAGCCACCGGCGACACAGCTCATTGGGCTACAGAAGCCCAAGGGCTTATGAGAATGAGTATGCACAGATGTGCGCTTAAATCAGTGTCCACTTTTGGTGGGGAAGATCA
>NZ_AWEP01000011.1:0-6389 GCF_000463525.1 Marinimicrobium sp. LS-A18 | reverse complement strand
TTTCAAAAAGTACTTGCGCGCCCCGGATCATATCCGTATAGTTCGCGCCTCTTCCGGAGTGAAGGGCAAGCCAAAAGGACGAGGCGCTGCTTGAAAAACTTTTTGAAAATTAAGGGTTTACAAGCAAAAGTTAAAGTGTATAATGCGCAGCTCCTGACGGATGAGGAGCGAATCACGAAGGCCGCGAAGCGGTGTTTGGGTTCGGCGTTTTGAGAAGGTTTTTGACGCTCTTCGGAGTCGACAAAAAAGTTTCAAAAAACGCTTGCTAAAACGGATTTGATGCGTATAATTCGCATCCCACGGTTGAGGCGCTGCCCTCGCCGAGAGTTCTTTAAAAGTGAGATCAAGCAATGCGTGTGGGCGCTTGCGAGGCAATCGGCGACACAAGATTGTCAGACGCAAGTGACTCATCAATTCATCAGTAATGATGTTTTAAGGTTAACGAGCGTCTGAGCACGATTTAAGATTCTTGAGGTATTCAGGTAGTTGTTTGCAGTTGCCTGAAATAAGAATCGCACTCTTTAAACTGAAGAGTTTGATCATGGCTCAGATTGAACGCTGGCGGCAGGCCTAACACATGCAAGTCGAGCGAGAAAGCCCTTCGGGGTGAGTACAGCGGCGGACGGGTGAGTAACGCGTGGGAATCTACCCAGTAGTGGGGGACAACAGCCGGAAACGGCTGCTAATACCGCATACGCCCTACGGGGGAAAGCAGGGGATCTTCGGACCTTGTGCTATTGGATGAGCCCGCGTCAGATTAGCTTGTTGGTGGGGTAATGGCCCACCAAGGCGACGATCTGTAGCTGGTCTGAGAGGATGATCAGCCACATCGGGACTGAGACACGGCCCGAACTCCTACGGGAGGCAGCAGTGGGGAATATTGGACAATGGGGGCAACCCTGATCCAGCCATGCCGCGTGTGTGAAGAAGGCCTTCGGGTTGTAAAGCACTTTCAGCGAGGAGGAAAGCCTGATGGCTAATACCCATTGGGGGTGACGTTACTCGCAGAAGAAGCACCGGCTAACTCCGTGCCAGCAGCCGCGGTAATACGGAGGGTGCAAGCGTTAATCGGAATTACTGGGCGTAAAGCGCACGTAGGCGGCGAGTTAAGCTAGCTGTGAAAGCCCCGGGCTCAACCTGGGAACTGCAGTTAGAACTGGCTGGCTAGAGTACGGTAGAGGAGTGTGGAATTTCCTGTGTAGCGGTGAAATGCGTAGATATAGGAAGGAACATCAGTGGCGAAGGCGACACTCTGGACTGATACTGACGCTGAGGTGCGAAAGCGTGGGGAGCAAACAGGATTAGATACCCTGGTAGTCCACGCCGTAAACGATGTCTACTAGCCGTTGGGAGCCTTGAGCTCTTAGTGGCGCAGCTAACGCACTAAGTAGACCGCCTGGGGAGTACGGCCGCAAGGTTAAAACTCAAATGAATTGACGGGGGCCCGCACAAGCGGTGGAGCATGTGGTTTAATTCGACGCAACGCGAAGAACCTTACCAGGCCTTGACATCCTTGGAACTTAGCAGAGATGCTTTGGTGCCTTCGGGAGCCAAGTGACAGGTGCTGCATGGCTGTCGTCAGCTCGTGTCGTGAGATGTTGGGTTAAGTCCCGTAACGAGCGCAACCCTTGTCCTTAGTTGCCAGCACGTAATGGTGGGAACTCTAAGGAGACTGCCGGTGACAAACCGGAGGAAGGTGGGGACGACGTCAAGTCATCATGGCCCTTACGGCCTGGGCTACACACGTGCTACAATGGGCGGTACAAAGGGTTGCCAATCCGCGAGGTGGAGCTAATCCCGAAAAACCGTTCGTAGTCCGGATTGGAGTCTGCAACTCGACTCCATGAAGTCGGAATCGCTAGTAATCGTGAATCAGAATGTCACGGTGAATACGTTCCCGGGCCTTGTACACACCGCCCGTCACACCATGGGAGTGGGTTGCACCAGAAGTGGCTAGTCTAACTTTCGAGAGGACGGTCACCACGGTGTGATTCATGACTGGGGTGAAGTCGTAACAAGGTAGCCCTAGGGGAACCTGGGGCTGGATCACCTCCTTAAACGATACGCCGTTTCGCTTCGTAAGCGTCCACACGCATTGCTTGATCGACTGGATTAGCAGTAATAACTCTGCAAGCTACAAGCCATAAGCTGCAGGCTGGGGCTCAACTTAGTTGAGGCTTTCGCTTGAGCTTGAAGACGAAAGTTTTATAGGCCTGTAGCTCAGCTGGTTAGAGCGCACCCCTGATAAGGGTGAGGTCGGCAGTTCAAGTCTGCCCAGGCCTACCAAATTTCCGCGACTCGGCGCTTTTAAATCCCTTGCATAGCAGGCTATGCGGCGGGCTTTAAAAACACCAATTCGCGAAAATTACCCTGACTCAGAAAAGGGTTTTAACGCCGAGATTTTTTCGGCTGGCAAGGCGCACGCCGGAGCGAGCGAAGGAGCTTACATCAGGTAAGTGACTGAGCGAGCGACAAGTGCAACGCCGCCAGACGGAAAAAGATCAAGTTAAAATGGGGCTATAGCTCAGCTGGGAGAGCGCCTGCCTTGCACGCAGGAGGTCAGCGGTTCGATCCCGCTTAGCTCCACCACTTTCAACGTTTACTGCTAATTGTTAGAAGTCAGTCAATTGACTTTTTAATCGACGAATCGATTAGAGAAGTTAACTGACTGGTTTTTACGCCAGATGCTCTTTAACAAGGTGATACAGTAAGTTGTACATTGCTGATTAATTTGACGATTGTGTATCTCTACACAAAAGTCCGGCGATTGCAACGACTTACATTGAAACGTGACAGTTTACTGTGACGGTTTAATGAAGCGTTGTGATTAATCGTAAAGCAGTCGTTTGTGTTATATGGTCAAGCGACTAAGCGCACACGGTGGATGCCTAGGCAGTTGGAGGCGATGAAGGACGTAGGAGCCTGCGATAAGCGCGGGGGAGCTGGCAAACACGCTATGATCCCGCGATTTCCGAATGGGGAAACCCACCCGTCGTAAGTCGGGTATCCCATACTGAATACATAGGTATGGGAGGCGAACCCGGGGAACTGAAACATCTAAGTACCCGGAGGAAAAGAAATCAACCGAGATTCCCCTAGTAGCGGCGAGCGAACGGGGACCAGCCCTTAAGCAACTTATGTCTTAGTGGAACCTTCTGGAAAGTTGGGCGATACAGGGTGATAGCCCCGTACACGAAAAGGCATTTGTTGTGAAATCGAGTAGGTCGGGACACGTGTTATCCTGACTGAATATGGGGGGACCATCCTCCAAGGCTAAATACTCCCAACTGACCGATAGTGAACCAGTACCGTGAGGGAAAGGCGAAAAGAACCCCTGTGAGGGGAGTGAAATAGATCCTGAAACCGTGTGCGTACAAGCAGTCGGAGCGGACTTGTTCCGTGACGGCGTACCTTTTGTATAATGGGTCAGCGACTTATTGTCTGTGGCAAGGTTAACCGTATAGGGGAGCCGTAGGGAAACCGAGTCTTAATAGGGCGTCCAGTCGCAGGCAATAGACCCGAAACCCGGCGATCTATCCATGGGCAGGTTGAAGGTGCCGTAACAGGCACTGGAGGACCGAACTCACGTATGTTGAAAAATGCGGAGATGACCTGTGGATCGGAGTGAAAGGCTAATCAAGCCGGGAGATAGCTGGTTCTCCCCGAAAGCTATTTAGGTAGCGCGTCATATCTCACCCACGGGGGTAGAGCACTGTTTGGGCTAGGGGGTCATCCCGACTTACCAACCCCATGCAAACTCCGAATACCGTGGAGTGCAATTATGGCAGACAGACGGCGGGTGCTAACGTTCGTCGTCAAGAGGGCAACAACCCAGACCGCCAGCTAAGGTCCCAAATACCAGTTAAGTGGGAAACGATGTGGGAAGGCACAGACAGCTAGGAGGTTGGCTTAGAAGCAGCCATCCTTTAAAGAAAGCGTAATAGCTCACTAGTCGAGTCGGCCTGCGCGGAAGATGTAACGGGGCTCAAACTGGTAACCGAAGCTGCGGATGCAACTTGTTGCATGGTAGGGGAGCGTTCTGTACGCCTGCGAAGGTGAGTCGAGAGGCTTGCTGGAGGTATCAGAAGTGCGAATGCTGACATGAGTAACGATAATGGGAGTGAAAAACTCCCACGCCGGAAGACCAAGGGTTCCTGTCCAACGCTAATCGGGACAGGGTTAGTCGGCCCCTAAGGTGAGGCCGAAAGGCGTAATCGATGGGAAACAGGTTAACATTCCTGTACTTCTCTTTACTGCGATGGAGGGACGGAGAAGGCTAGGCCAGCACGGCGTTGGTTGTCCGTGTTTAAGGTTGTAGGCTGAGAGCTTAGGTAAATCCGGGCTCTTAAGGCCGAGAACTGATGACGAGTGCTCTTTTTAGAGCGCGAAGTGGTTGATGCCATGCTTCCAAGAAAAGCTTCTAAGCTTCAGGTAAAGAGGAACCGTACTCGAAACCGACACAGGTGGTCAGGTAGAGAATACCAAGGCGCTTGAGAGAACTCGGGTGAAGGAACTAGGCAAAATGGTACCGTAACTTCGGGAGAAGGTACGCTGCTGACGGTGATGGGACTTGCTCCCTAAGCTGTTGGCAGCCGAAGTGACCAGGTGGCTGCGACTGTTTATTAAAAACATAGTACTCTGCAAACTCGTAAGAGGAAGTATAGGGTATGACGCCTGCCCGGTGCCGGAAGGTTAAATGATGGGGTTAGCTTCGGCGAAGCTCTTGATTGAAGCCCCGGTAAACGGCGGCCGTAACTATAACGGTCCTAAGGTAGCGAAATTCCTTGTCGGGTAAGTTCCGACCTGCACGAATGGCGTAACGATGGCCACGCTGTCTCCACCCGAGACTCAGTGAAATTGAAATCGCTGTTAAGATGCAGTGTACCCGCGGCTAGACGGAAAGACCCCGTGAACCTTTACTATAGCTTTACACTGAACTCTGAGCCTATTTGTGTAGGATAGGTGGGAGGCTTTGAAGCGCTAACGCCAGTTAGCGTGGAGCCAACCTTGAAATACCACCCTGGTATGTTTGGGGTTCTAACGCAGGTCCCTTATCGGGATCGCGGACAGTGTATGGTGGGTAGTTTGACTGGGGCGGTCTCCTCCCAAAGAGTAACGGAGGAGCACGAAGGTTGGCTAATCCTGGTCGGAAATCAGGAGGTTAGTGTAATGGCACAAGCCAGCTTAACTGCGAGACTGACACGTCGAGCAGGTACGAAAGTAGGTCATAGTGATCCGGTGGTTCTGTATGGAAGGGCCATCGCTCAACGGATAAAAGGTACTCCGGGGATAACAGGCTGATACCGCCCAAGAGTTCACATCGACGGCGGTGTTTGGCACCTCGATGTCGGCTCATCACATCCTGGGGCTGAAGCCGGTCCCAAGGGTATGGCTGTTCGCCATTTAAAGTGGTACGCGAGCTGGGTTTAGAACGTCGTGAGACAGTTCGGTCCCTATCTGCCGTGGGCGTTGGAGAATTGAGAAGAGCTGCTCCTAGTACGAGAGGACCGGAGTGGACGAACCTCTGGTGTTCGGGTTGTGATGCCAATCGCATTGCCCGGTAGCTACGTTCGGACGGGATAACCGCTGAAAGCATCTAAGCGGGAAGCCTCCTTCAAGATAAGTTCTCCCTGGAGCTTCGAGCTCCCTAAAGGGCCGTGGAAGACTACCACGTTGATAGGCTGGGTGTGGAAGCGCTGCGAGGCGTTGAGCTAACCAGTACTAATTGCCCGTGAGGCTTGACCATATAACAGAGACGACTGAATACGACAGCCGGACTTCTGTGCAGAGACGCAATCGACAAAGCACTGTACAACTTACTGTATCACCACCCTATTTGAGAATGGCGGCACTCCACCCGCGAGTTAATACTGGCATCGTTCCAGACGATGCTCAGCATACACTCCATCCCTGGAGATAAGACCAACCCGGACTCAAACCAGTTTGCTTGACGATCATAGCGAGTTGGAACCACCTGATCCCATTCCGAACTCAGAAGTGAAACGACTTAGCGCCGATGGTAGTGTGGGGTTTCCCCATGTGAGAGTAGGTCATCGTCAAGCTCTTAAATTAAAACGCCCTGTCGGTAACCCGGCAGGGCGTTTTTCTTGTGTGCCAGAAAATCTCCCGGTGGGGCTTGCCGATGACCTAACGGTCATGGTGACGGCGGGCGTCCTGCCCGCCGCCCTTCGGGCGCCCGTTCGGGCGTCGTCTTCGGCATCCTGCCTCCGACTCAAGCTCCCCTCCAGCGGGTGGGGCTGTGCCTCGGCTCGTCCTACGGACCTCGCCGATTCGCTCGGCCTGCGGCCATTGCGGGTGCGCCTTGTTCTGACTCATCGTCTTTGCCTTCCCGTAGGTCGGTTTAGGCCAGCGGCCGTAAACCGACAAAC
>NZ_AWEP01000010.1:0-7095 GCF_000463525.1 Marinimicrobium sp. LS-A18 | reverse complement strand
TCTCCTTACTGAGACCAGGTTATTATTGTTGGCACATAAAGTGCCACAAATCGTTTTACCAACAAGCTGTAATCATTGCTTTACATTTTGGTTGATCACCATCGCTGAGCCAGGGGCAGACTCCCTTACTGTTATTGTCATATCCTGCTTCGGCATCCACTCACTCTCATTCTCCGAAAACCATTCACCGATAAAAGAATTTTGCGCAAGGCACTAAGCTATAGGCTTAAGATATCATTTGGAAATATTAATTTTATTTTTTATTCCTTTTTAGGTCTTATCGAGCCTGGAGTCACCGAGATCATCATTAGCCCGCCGCTCAAGCCCTCATAACGGTCAAATCGACTATATTTATTAGTCGTATAGACAATTACATCTGAAAATACATCCTGTCAACTATTAATTACCTCTCCTGAGTAAGCACGTATTGAGCTAATGCTGTACTCATTCCAGAGTAGCCCTAAGCTCATCAATGCGCAAAGATTTAAGAACAAAAAAGAGTCATTTGATTTACGGTTTTAAGTTATTATATTATTTTTATCTGGGCCTCTAGCCCTTTGCCAGTCCCGGCGACAAGATCCCACTTTGGACTGGGTGTCGCGGATATTGGTAACTGGACGACCAGGATGACAGACAGAGTGGAATCGTAAGTGATTTACAACTCTAATTATCGGAAGGGGATACTCAGCAGTTCCGGACATATTAGGAATTGATGTAGTTGGTTGTCGCACAAATCAGCACCGGACTGAACAGAATTTCTCTATAAACGCTTTGTGAGCTGGCATACTTTCAACCATTCTGGAGATGTTTTTTTGCAGATCCTGGAGGCCACCCTGAAGTTTGTCGTCAGGAATCGTTCGGGCCAACTGATGATGAGCCTTGGGCTCAATCCCCTGACCCAGCATGACTTGTAGCCAGGAAGAAACCTGAAAAAGGTCCGCCTCCGCCTGTCGAATATGCCCACTTTCTTCGAACAGCTGTAACCGATGTGCCAAAGTATCTGGAATGCCCTGGTTCTGGCGATCGCGCCAGAAAGGCGTATCAGAGCGGCCGGTTACCTTGTAGTGCAGAATAATAAAGTCCCGTATTCGCTCAAGCTCAAGCCTACACGTTGCGTTGTAATCGTCTACAACCGAGTCTTTGACCCCGTCAAATGGGAACAGCTGCATAAAGCGGCTGATGCCAATCATCACCAGGTAGATACTCGTGGATTCCAGCGGCTCCAGAAAACCACTGGCCAACCCAAGCGCCAGACAGTTTTTATTCCACTGTTTGCGACGAGCACCCGTCGTATAGCGAATGGGGCGAGGCTCTGTTAGCAATTCACCCTCAATGTTGGCGAGCAGTTCGTCGCGGGCCTGCTCATCGTCCATATAGTCGCTACAGTAAACCAGACCATTGCCTACTCGATGCTGTAGGGGAATCCGCCACTGCCAGCCTGCTGTTCGAGTGGTTGAGACTGTATACGGAAGTGGGTCACGTACGGCCTGTGTCTGAACTGCCAGCGCTCGATTGGTCGGCAACCAGTGGGTCCAGTCGTCATAGCCGGTTTTCAAGGCGCCCTCAATCAAAAGGCCTTTGAAACCTGTACAGTCTATAAAGAAATCACCTTCGACAACGCCTCCATCTTTCAGGTGCAGACGGCGTATAAACCCATCGTCCGGATCAAGCTCGACATGCTCAATCATCCCCTCTCGGCGAACGACACCCCGTGCTTCGCACTTGCCTCGCAAGAACCGGGCATAGCGACCGGCATCCAGGTGGTACGCAAAGTTAGGTCCGCCTTTCTCGGAGAAAGCAAACTTCTGCTTCCATGAGGCGGCGGCTTCCAGGCAATACTCATCCAGGGGGCCCGCCAATCCACGCTTTCTCGCTTCTAGCCAAAAGTGATGAAAGTCCGTCATCCAGGTACTGGCCTTACCGACCTCACCGAAGGAGTGCATGTACTCAGTATTGAGATCACGCCAATCGCGAAAAAGTATACCCAACTTGAATGTCGCGCTGGTTTCGCGCATGAACTCCTGCTCATCAATGCCCGCTATTCTGTGGTAGGAGCGCATGGGAGGAATGGTCGCCTCACCGACACCCACGGTACCGATATCTTCCGATTCGATCAGCTCGATTTCAATGAGCTGACCCAATTGTTGGGATAACCCGGCAGCGACCGCCCATCCAGCCGTACCGCCGCCGGCAATAACTACTTTCTGGATGGGTTTAGACTGCTGCACAATGAGACTCCTGTGGTCTGATCAACGATTGAACTTGGACATTAACCGAGCCCGCAAACGACGGGCAGTGGTTTCATCAAGGGGCCCCAAGGGTCCTTGGGCATGTTCCGGCAGGTGGGCCCTGGGAAGCTCCGGATCGCCAAACACATAGTAATCAAATAGCTCTCGCCAAGCCTGCTTTTCATAGTCTGGACGCTCTCTAAGCGCCAGCATCGCATGAAGCAATGTGTTTTGGGGTGTATCGATGTAGGCTGGAGTTGGGTTCCACCAGTAGTTTATCAACACATTAAAATCGTCGAGCCCTTCTACATGATGCCACCACATACTGGGGTAGACCAAGGCGTCGCCAGGTTCCAGCTCGGCCACCTGGGCTACTTCTAAAGCCTTGGCGAAATTCGGAAAGCGTTCGAAATCCGGCTGCTTGAAATCTACCATACTGACGACTTGCCCGCCTGGCGTGGGTTCAAGCGGTCCGGGGTAGAGGTTTGCTACCTGTTCAGGGGGGAAGAGCGTAAACCGACGACGCCCAGCTACACAGCACGCGATGTTGTTGGCCAAATCATAATGTGCTGAGGCAATTGTGCGATTGCCCATCCAAATACTGACCAAGGGCGGACTTTCCTGCAACGTAGGATCGGAGAAATTGATATCGTTGTTCTCTCGCAACCCCGGGAAATATCGCTCCAGCGTCGTGGAGCCGATATAGAGGTGGTCACCTCCCTCGCGGGACTCGATTTTTAGCCGCCGGAAAAACTCACTTACCGAAATCTGTTCACTGCGAAAATTGAATGCCGTTATATCACTATTGTAGGCGAAACGCCCATCCATATCGGAGTCCCCTACATAACAGGTAAGGGTTTTCTCGATCGCATATGAGTCCAGATAGGCCATAGCGTCATCAGAGGAGCGCAGCCCAGCTTGGATCAGTGGCCAGCTACGGACATAGCCTTTGAGAATAACCGGACTACCGGCCTCCACCAGGGCCTGGAAGTCGACACTTTCGCCAGAAGAATACTCTATGGTGCGTACGCAGCGTTGAACATTCTGCATAGTTTTACTGCCTTGCAGGTTTAGGCTGCTTCACGTTTGCGATTTTTCTGCTCCACCAGGCGCGAAATATTCGTTTGGGACGAAATAATATGGTACGCAGCCTGGAGGTACCCTACATCATTGAGCTGTTTTAACTGATTAGCATCCAGCTCTAACAGCTTTTCTTCGCTGACGGTGTAGTAGTTCTCGATACGATACCGCTCACTATAACTAATATTCACATTAATATTAATCGGCTCGATCAACCCTAACTGATCCAGAAAAGGGTAGAGGGTGTTGGCCACCGCCCAGCCGTCCTGGATCGCTTTCAGAACTTCGGATATCCGTTTTAGATAGTCGGTACTGCCACCATGCTCCAGAAAGACCGGCACGCCATCCGCATGAACTCTAGGGCTATCCATATCCACCTGAATCAGAGGCTCTACTCTTTCTTCGGCTCCCTGCCCTTCTTTGCGGAGCCCTATTGAAAATGGACCACGAGCCTGGATGGCAGGAACATAATGGGCATGCCAGCCTTTTTCATCAAGAAAAAGATTTTCATCTTTTTCCAGCCCCAAAAGTGCCACAGCCTGAAATTGGCCGGACGCCTTATCTTTCTTTAACAGAATGGGGTACTCCTTTTGGAGTTCAATAAACTCCGTAGGAAATACCAACACTTGATTAACGCTGTCGCCATACTCGGCGGAGTAGCCAGAGTCCACTTTCAAGTCGTGGTGCTTGACATTATCGAGAAGCTCGATATTTGACATGATGAAGAATCGCTCTTACTGATTTACGAATTATTAGGGTTTTACGGATAGGTGGGGATCTATGATGGATCATTTAGGTCCATCCGGCAAGAAAAAAGGCCGCTGAAAAATCAGCGGCCTTTCCGGCATTTTCCTTTTGCCAGTCTTCTGGCTTAGAAGGAGTAACGAGCACCCAGCATGTAGCGGGGAGACAGCTCCTGCAAGAACCAGATATTGCTCTGATCCCGACCGTAGTGAGCGATATCTTCGCCGGTCAGGTTGATGGCTTCCAAAGTAACGGACAGGTTATCAGTCACGTCATAGCCAACGTTCAGATCGTACTGGTAATACTCATCAACGAAGGTCGGGTTACGGTTCGCACCGCCACGACCAGTGCCGCTGAGGTAGGTATCCCGCCAGTTCCACGCCAGACGAGCTGAGAAGCCATAGTTCTCATAGATCAGTGAGGCGTTAGCCGAGTCACTCAGACCTACCAGCGCAAACTGGTCTTCTGAGGGCGAAGCACCGGAGTCGATACCGACATTACCGTTTACGGTGGTGTAATTAGCCTGAACACCGAATCCAGAATCACCGAAGAAATGCTGAAGCGCCAGTTCCATACCGTGGATACGGCCATCTTCAGTATTAACCGGCTGCGACAGCGCAAACTCCATGAACGGGTCATTTTCATCGGGAGACAGGTTTGTTTCAGCGTATACAGACTCTGCGTAAGCCAGAGGCAGCTCGTTGTTTTCGTCCAGGTTGGCCTCAAACTCCGATCGTGCAGCAGCCACATCACCACCATTCTGCTCAATCAGAGCTGTCATGGTGAAGAAATTCAGCTCGCTGCGCGTAACGCCCAAGTCATCAAGCACTTCCAACGCATCGCCAGAGCGGCTACCCGGGGCGCCCGAACTCGGGTCACGGAGCGCGATACCAAGCTCTGAGTCCGGACCACTGGCGACCACACTTCTCACTGACGTACCGATGAAGTTTTCAATCTTCTTCTCGTAATAGCCAGCAGATACATAGCTGGAGTTACCGTAGTAGTACTCCAGGGACAGATCGATATTACGCGACTCAAGCGGCTCCAGACCGGGGTTACCCTGACTGGCACTGGGGTTATCACCGCCAAGCGCCGTTGGGCGACCCGGGTTCTGTACACTACGGGCGGCAATCAAGCTACCGTAACCGGGACGACCAATGGTGTTACTGAATGAAGCGCGCGCCAACAGATCGTCAGTGAGGTTGACGGAAACGTCTATGCTAGGCAGCACGTTGTCGTACTCACCCACAATTGTATCCGGCAGAGGCGTACCACCGCCGGCAACAACGGCCTGGAAGTCGTTGTCAGAGACCCACATGATTTCATCTGGCAGGGTGACGAAGGATGTTGAAGTAACGGTGGTTTCTTCGTAGCGCACGCCAGCCAATACTGAGGTATCAAGGCCCATCACCTGGAAGTTCATGTCGGCTTCAGCATAGAACGCGGAAATATCTTCTTCTACGAAGTTATTTTCACGACCTGTAACATCGGCTGTTCCATAAATTTCAGGAATGCTATTAGCCAATTGCGTGGCGTCACCCTTAAACGAAATGCTTTCCATGTCGCCGTTGTAAGGTTTGTAGTCATCAAACAGGCAAGCCATGCAATAGGTTGTGATGAGATCAGTATTGATATCGCCAGGCTGCTCAATACCCCAGCCACCCAGAATGTGCTGAGTCTGGACACGGGTCTGATTCATCTCCATCACACGCTGATCAAGACCAAAGTCCAGCGTGACGTTGTCATTCAGCTCCCAGCTCGCGCTAAGCTGAACCTGGTCCATGGTGGTTGTCTGCTCTGCAGTGTTCGAGCGCAGCACCTGAGAACCCAGGTCACCAGCGTCCAGCCGACCATTCACGTTGGTGCCACCGAAATCGCCCTGATCAGCCTGGATGCTGTCGTCAATCTCGATGATGTTGTGGATCGGGAAGTGTTGGTTCCCACGATCCAGCTCCAGTGAGTGCTCACCGATAACTACCGCACCCATACCGAAGAGAGTACTACTCGCGCCATTCGGGTTGTTCGGAGAGGTGGAGTTTTCAGAGCTGTGCGCATCCAGAGTCAACGTCAGGTTATCGCTCAGATCCCACTCGGCATTAAAGCCAAATGACTCTACGGTATCTTCCATTGCACGGTATTGTTGCTCGAAACCGATATCCTTTACGCCATTGATATCTTCGCGCATGTAGGTGGTGGTGGATACGGTCGGGTTACCGTCAAAACGAACGTGACTCAGCGGACGAGCGAACCACATGGTCTGGTCGGCGCGCTGCTCTTCCTGTTCATTCTTAGCCAAGAAGGCATCAAAGGTCAGGGTCAGCTCTTCTACCGGACGAATCTGGAAAGTGCCGTGAACATTGGTACGCTCACGCTCAGCTTCAGCCAAGTGCCAACGGGTATCATTGGGAACAGAGACCAACTGGTCGGGATTGGCCGGAGCATTAGTAATAACCGTGTCTTCAGTCACAATACCGGTGTCAGGATCGGCAAACTGAGAGTACGGCATGATGTTCCAACCGTTAGAGGTCGCACTCACGCTGGCCGCATGCCGCACCTGATGACTGGCGAATACGGAGAAGCCCATATTGTCGTTGTCATTGGTCCAGCTGAAAAGGCCGGATACCTCAGGGGTCACCTCGTCTCCATCCACGACGCTGGTATCATTGACCAGCTTGCCGCCAATGCTGAATTGGGTGCCAGGATTTTCCAGCGGCTTGATGGTGCCGATGTTAACCGTTGCACCGAGGCCACCTGACGGGTTACTTGCGCGACCGGTCTTGTAGACTTCCAGGCTGGTAACACCTTCTGATGCCAGGACGCCAAAATCAAAGGAACGGCTCAAGGGCTGAGCGAAGTCACCACTTTGGTCCGCACCGATAATGCTGGAGTTGGAAGCTGGCATCTGACGGCCATTCAGAGTGACCAGGTTGTTGTCGCCACCGAAACCGCGAACGGTTACTGTGGAACCTTCACCGTTCACACGGTCGATTGATACACCGGTGATCCGTTGCAGGGATTCAGCCAGGTTGGTATCGGGGAACTT
>NZ_AWEP01000009.1:0-9021 GCF_000463525.1 Marinimicrobium sp. LS-A18 | reverse complement strand
ACATTGACGTGGGGCTTACTGCGTTCAAATTTTTCCTTCGCCATTGCGAGCGCCTCCTCACATTCAAGCTTTACAGATGGGTTAACCATTCCGCGCACTTCGGGCTCTGCCAACGCGACAAAGCGCCACAAGGACAACGGATATTCAGACAAAAAACCGCTGCGGAGGCACACCTCCGCAGCTGTCAAAATGGAGCTGATGAGCAGATTTGAACTGCCGACCTCACCCTTACCAAGGGTGTGCTCTACCAACTGAGCTACATCAGCTTTGAAAACGTTTCAGGCCTTACTTGGCTCCACCGCAAAGTGGAGCGGGCAGCGGGAATCGAACCCGCATCATCAGCTTGGAAGGCTGAGGTTCTACCATTGAACTATGCCCGCAAACTCGGGCCCGCTTCCTGCCAGGCCTTGCAGGGCTCTCTCGCAGAGCGCCCTTCTAATATGGTGCAGGGGGGAGGATTCGAACCTCCGAAGCTTGCGCGTCAGATTTACAGTCTGATCCCTTTGGCCACTCGGGAACCCCTGCCAAAAAGTAGCCGGCATTGTCCGGCTCGCAACCCCGCCTGTCAACCGAAAATTCAATCTTTTCACACAGTTACATGCAGGGTTTCAGGTTAAATGGAGCTGGCGAGAGGAGTCGAACCCCCGACCGGCTGATTACAAGTCAGCTGCTCTACCAACTGAGCTACGCCAGCACTCGAACCTGACCACGTCTCAACGTGGAGGCGGGATTCTAGAGAAACTTTTACTCAGAAGCAACACCTGGGCACAAATTTTGTCTTCGCTCCAGCGTGGGATACTCCGCCAGCAACTCCTCCCACAGCCGATCCGACAGCGCCCGAGCCTGCAAAGCCGGCATCACAAGCCAGATTTCCCTGTGCGTTCGCTCCACTTCGCGGATCTTGGCGTCATAACCGAGCGCCTGAAGCTCATCCCGGCGCGCCTCCGCGAGGGCCCGACGGCTGAACATGCCAAACGAGATGCCGTTGGCGAGCTCTCCCCGGGGAATCACGTAGCTGTCGATCTGCTTGGCCTGGAGCTCATGGAGGCGCCGTAACGCCTCCCGCTGGGACAATTCCGGCGCCAGATGCACCCAGTACCCACGCCCGTCAGACACCTCGAGATCCTGCGACTCGGCCGTCACATCCAGCGCCCTCAGGCGCTGGCCAATGGAGTCGGCATCGCCACGCTCAGTAAAGGGGCCCACCAGGACACACAGGGGCAAGACTTCCGACACAGAGCCCTGATCCGGATCACTGTGCGACCGCCCGGCAAGCGGCAACTGGCCAGACGCCTCGGACAGAAGCTGAAGAGAAGGGGCAGAACGGGGAACCACAGACGCCTCTCCGCTGCCCGAGGGCCCAGAGGACGGTATCACCCCAAATTGATGAAGTGCCAGCAATAACACATTGACCAGCACCAAGACCGCGAGTATTGCCCGCATATAACTGCTCTACCCTGAAATGAACCAATCCGGATTGCTTAGACGTCGGTCTCCGCGCGGTACGCCACCGCCAGACCGTCCAGTACAATTTCCTGCCACAAGCTTGCCTGCGAAAAGTGGCTGCCGATAAGCCCGGCGTCACCGCCGGCCACAATCAACCGGGAGGGCCCCGCAAGCTGCTGACAGGCATTCTGGACAAACCCGACCAGCATCGCAGACAGTGCAGCCTCAACGGCGCCTTCGGTATTGTCCGCCGGCGCAAGCTGGAGTCGCTCCGGCGGCCCCTGCAGACTCCGTACGCGGGCCGTTCCCACATCCAGGGCCCGGCGCATCGTCTGCCACCCGGGCGCAATATAGCCTCCCCGATGAACACCCCGCTCATCCAGCAGATCCGCCGTAAGCGCGGTGCCGGCCTGAACAATAACGGCCGCGTCCCGGGACACTTGGCGCGCCGCCAGAAGCGCAAGCCAGCGGTCGACCCCCAGGCGCTCGGGCTGCGAGTAAGCGCTCACAACCCCAGCGCACTCAGCCAGCGAGCGCGCAAACCAGGGGGTAAGCCGCCACTGGGCCTGTGCCCACTGCACCAGCCGGGCTTCATCCGCCGCCGGACGCACCGATGCCACTCTCACCGTACCCAGCATGACACCGGCAGGCAAAGCATCTTGCACCGAACCGCTCACAGTCTCGAGGTCATTACCCGCTTCGGCGCCGGCGGCCAGCGTACCGGATTCGCCCTGCAGGCGCCATTTAATCCGGCTGTTTCCCCAATCAATTTCCAGAATCATGACGCAGCTCTCATCGACAACTCGCCCCCGTGGCACAGAATGCGCTCGCCATCCTGCTCGAGCAGCAAAGCACCACTGACATCCACCCCTCGGGCAATCCCTTCCTGTGCTCGAGCGCCGGAGCTGACCACAACTCGGCGCCCCGCAAACGCATCGCGAGCGAGCCACGCCTCGCGCCAGGCGGCAAAGCCTTCACGGTGATAACCGGACAGCAGCGCCACCAGGGCATCAATCAGCCGAGCTGCCAGCGCGTTGCGCCCGGGAACCGGGCAGCGCTCAGACGCGCACACGGTTTCCAGATCGGCCCAGGGCTGTTCGATGTCGCGGGCGGGCTGGTCGGGCATCGCCAGGTTCAGCCCGACGCCGACCACCACCTGGCAGGCGCCGGCCGGATCCCCCGTCATTTCCAGCAGCACACCCGCGAGCTTGCGTTGCTGCCACAGCAGGTCATTGGGCCACTTCAAGCCGACCGACCCA
Source organism: Marinimicrobium sp. LS-A18 (assembly GCF_000463525.1). Taxonomy (NCBI): domain Bacteria; kingdom Pseudomonadati; phylum Pseudomonadota; class Gammaproteobacteria; order Cellvibrionales; family Cellvibrionaceae; genus Marinimicrobium; species Marinimicrobium sp. LS-A18. The sequence continues at coordinate 6,316 of NZ_AWEP01000009.1, read as the reverse complement.
ACCCCTTCTGACTCGAGCACCTGGCACATTGCCACGCCGACCGCGAGGCTGAGCCCCTCCAGCTGAGCCGCGCCGCCCTCAAACCCCCAACTGAGCGACAGATAGAGGTTGCGCGCGAACGGACTGACCCAGGTACGTCCGCGACGCCCGCGACCGGCGGTCTGTTGTTCCGCCAGGCAGACATAGCCGCCCTGACCCAGGGCAGCCCGCTGCATGGCCTGCGAGTTGGTGGAGTCGGTGACCGACAGGACCTCCAGCTCGGTGAGCTGATTGCGAGTCTGGTCACGCAGCTGTGCCCAGAGACGATCCGGCTCCAGCAGCTCCAGGCCTCCCAAGAGCCGGTAGCCCCGGCCCCGCACCGACTCCAGTTCAATCCCCAACTCGCTCAACTTCTGCAGCTGCTTCCACACCGCCGCGCGACTGATCCCCAGCCGTTGTCCCAACTCATCCCCGGAGTGGTAATCGCCACTGGAAAGCGTGTGCAGCAGTCGGGACAGGGTCGCCTCATCACGACTCATTGCGCCACCTCTCGATAAACGCGACGGTAGCGCCCGGCCAGGCTGGTAAGCACTTCGTAACCCAGCGCACCAATGCGGCGGGATACATCGGCCACCCGCAACCGATGGTCAAGGACGGTGATCCAGGTGTTTTCGGGCGATACGGGGGGCGCCGCTTCGGTAATATCGAAAATGGTCGTGTCCATGGAGATTCGTCCGATCACCGGGACGCGCGTATTACCCAGATATCCTACCCCGCCCTCTCGACCGATGGTGCGATTGAGTCCGTCGGCATAGCCCCCGGCCACCACCGCCAGGCGCCGACCGGCGGGCAGGCGGGTTTCTCCCCCATAGCCGATACTCGCCGGGTGGCTCAGTTCTCGTACCTGCAGGACCGGCAGCTCCAGCTTCACCACCGCTGCCATGGCAGGCTCACCATCGGCCACGGGGTCAAAGCCAAACAGAGACGCCCCCGGGCGCGCGAGATCAAAGTGCCAGTCGGCTCCCAGGAAAATACCCGATGAGTTGGCCAGACTGCAGCGGATACCCGGCAACAAGCGTCGAGCACTTTGCGCCACAGCCACAAACCGTTGTTGCTGCTCTCTGTTCATGGGGTGGTCGGGCTCGTCGGCACAGGCGAGGTGACTCATGACCAGGACCGGATGACAGCCGGCAAGCAACTCGGGCTGCGCCACACAGTCACGCCAGTCTTCCTGACTGAGCCCCATCCGCGTCATACCGGTGTCCACTTTGATCACCGAGGGAGAGGCAACATCCAGCGCCCGACAGACTGATGCCCAACGGTCCATGGCCGCCCGGCTGTACAGCACCGGTATCAGCCCCGCGTTTATGCACTCCTCTTCCTCGCCGGGGCGGACACCGCCGAGAATATAGATAACGGCATCGTCCGGAAGAAAGCTGCGAGCGGTCAACGCTTCCTCCAGGGTGGCAAGGAAAAATTCCTGGCAGCCCGCCCGATAAAGCGTCTGCCCCACCGGTTCCGCGCCAAGTCCGTAGGCATCGGCCTTGATCACCGCGGCCGGCCTTTGCTCAAGGACGGAACACAGTGTGTTCCAGTTGGCCCGCAGGGCCGAGAGGTCAATCGTGAGGGTGCCGGTCGCGGTACTCATAGAACAGGTGTCCATCAGGCTGGTCGATGGAGGCATCTAAGCAAACCTGACGGGGAAAATCCAGATGAAGACGATAATTACATCCATCCCTGGATGCTCCATCATTTTCAGGGGGCGAAGCGATGCAATGTATAAAACGCACTCATCGGCACACCGCCATGATCGCGCGTCAACACGTCGGACTCGAGCGTGAAGTGGTACACCCGAGCCGTTTGTTGTGGATGCACGTCCGGCACCTCTGTCGACTCCAACTCCAACGTCACCGTCGTGCGGTCGTCACTTAGCGTAAGTCCGGCGATCGCTTCATCACGCTGGCCCAATTGCTCTGAACCGTAATCCGGTGCATCCCGGTAGGTCCAGGAACTCAGCGCGAGCGCATCTGCCAGCGCCTGAGGGCTCAGGGATTCCGGCAGTGCCCGGGTGAACTGCAGAGTAAAGCCATCTTCGGTGACTGTTATCTGCTTCAACGCCAGCGGAGGCTGCTCACCCTGCCAGCTCACACGTTGCAAGGCAGCCACATGACCACCCTTCGCCTGCCAGCCACGCCCGGTTTGCCCCAGCAGCAGACTGCCATCGGGCAGAAAAACCGGACGCATTGCCCCCGACGCCAGATCTCGGGCAAACGGCATTGCCGCTCCCTGCACCGTTCCATCCGGCAAGGTTTCCAGCGCGACCCGGAACAGATTGGATTGTGTCTGATCACCGATCAGCATCTGTTCAGAGAAGGGGCCAAAGCGTCCCTGGGTGCTATCCCAGACCGGGTGCCCCGGAGAGTTCGCCAACAGGTTCTGGGGCATCAAGAGCCGTTCCGGTTCGCGATGGTCCCGTACTCGCGCCCAGGCTATGCCCGGTGAGTCCGGCGTCATCCCCGGCAGATCAACCAACCCGGACGGGTGCCCATAGAAGGCATTTTTCTTCAGCACAAAAAGCTTCGAGGTGCCCACAAACTCGCCCTGGTTCTCGGTAAACCAGACCTGATCATCCGGCCCCAAAGCCCAGCCGGCCGCACTGCGCAGACCACTGGCCCAGGGCGTGGCCTCACCATCGGGGGTCACTCTGAACGCCCAGCCACTGAAGCCTCCCTGAGAGCCCATATAGAGGCCATCGGCTTTGTAGACCGCCTCGTCGGTATGAGCCAGATTCAGCCCCAGATAATAAGCACCATCGGCGCCTTTCACCGGGCCGTGCAGATAGGTGTGGTAGTTACTGTGATAACCGAACCCATCGAACAGCGTTTGATAGTGATCTGCGCGCCCGTCACCGTTGGTGTCCCGAATCCTCGTCAACTCGGCTTTCTGGCCAACCACCAGATCCAGACCCGCCTTGTCTTCAATCACGACACCCAGGCTATCGAAAAGGCCCTCGGCAAACAGGTGCCACTCACCATCGATCAATCGCCAGATCCCGGCGTTGCGGGTCGCCACCACAACCGTCCCATTTTCAGCCACGGCAATTCCCAAGGGCTCAAACAACAGGTCTCGACCGTAGTTGTCTTTGGGGGGCAGATAGTCTTCGATGGCGTAGCCGTCCAGAAGGTCCGCCTGCGAGGGCACCACTTTCAGCGGCTGGCGCACATGGTCGAACGATTTCACTTCCGGTCGCCAGGGGTTGTCAGATAGCGCCAGCTGTCCCTGCAGGCGCACCGGCAATTCGCTCCCCTCAGGGATAAGCCACTGGCCCTCGGCAATGGAACCTTCAGAGACCGAGATATCCGTGATGAGCTCCGTTGCCAGTTGCAGGCGCTGCTCGGAGTTCAGCGTCCCATCAACCTCCAGCGTCAGAACACCCTGGGCGCTGATGTCCATGGCCATTCCAAAGCGATTGTCACCGACGGATACCTCAAACGTTGGAGCCGCCTCCGCTTGTCGGGAGTCTCGCCGGTAACCGTGAAAACGGGCTTCGACCTCCGCGAGCAGATCAAAGTGGTCCTTCTCACTGTACAGCGCAGCCCGCACCTGCTCGTGGTCCTGAAAGACCGATTCCTTGAATGAAAAGTCGACCGGCGTTCCGTCCGGTTGAAGGGGTGCGAACAACGTATTGGTCGCCCCCAGACCAATCTCCCGGCTGTCATACCCCATACGCAAACCGCCTCCGCCGCGATTGCGCAATTCACCTCCCATATCCAGGAAACCACCCTGCCAGAGTTTGACCACACCCAGCACTCTGGGGTCAAAGCTGTAGTTCACACCATTGGGCAGCCCAACATGTATGGCTCGTCCGGACGTGCCAGGCATGGGTCCCCGCTGGATCTGGACTTCATCCAGAACCAGACGCTGCAATCCATCAGTGAGTGGATCATAGACCTCCGGCCCACCCTCTTCGACCAGTTGAACGACCGGTCCCTGGGTTGCCAGCGGATTGAGTGTTTTGAGATAGGCCCCGATCGCATCCAGATCGCCGTCGCTCAAGGTATCGGTCGAGTAAGCAGGCATGATCGGCTGATAAACTTGACCCGAGTTTGAACCTGATTCGGCGATTGCCAACTCGGCATCCGGTTGACGGATACTGCGGTGCAGGTAACTCCGATCCGCTTTCAGAGTAAACCGGGTGTCTCCCTCCCCCTGCTTGACTTCCCGATCACGAGGGGTCCGTTGGAACAATCCATAGAGGTTGGGGCCGGCACGTACCGATTTTTCGCCGTCGGTGACGGCATGACATGAGGTGCAGCCCAGCGCTTTGAATGCCTTCTCGCCCTTGGCCACAAAATCTTCCAGTTGCCCCAGGTTGGACTCGCCGCCCGTTTCAGAGGGCAGCTCGACCGCACTGAAATCGGCGTGCGCCAAGGACACCTGGCGCAGCGCCACCGGTCCCTGATGAACGTGCACCATCAAAGGCCCCGATGTTGTCTCCCAGGGGTTAATCGAACCTCGGGTAAATCCGGTAAGCAGCGTACGCTTCTGAACGATCTGGTTATTGATGCGAACCTCAAGCAACATGGCGGGCTCTACTTTCTGCCCCGCCTCATTGTAGCGAGGGGCGCGAAACTGTATTTCCACGGGAAGCCAATGACCAACAGTGTCACCTACCGAGCGCAAGGGCGGCACACCATCAAACTCCGGGGGAGTCCGATTTTCATCCCATCGCGGCGCAAGGGCACCCATACTGTCGGTCTTCAAGGCCTCCGTCTGCTCGGATCCGGTCAGCACCACTTCATAGCGCCCCTGCAGATAAATACCCGCACGGGTTTGCTCGGCCAGTAGGACTTCAAACGTCAGAACGGAGTCTCCCAGAGACTCTTCCGACAAGAGCCTCATGTCCTCCGCGCCACTGTCGAGAAAGAGCGTCTCAGGTTTGCCCTCTCCAACCACAGGCTCTAACCGCCCGTCCTGATACAGAACATCATGAACCTGCTCCCAGGGTGCCTCAGGTGTCAGCAATGACGCCTGCACTCCAATGGCGAACAGGGACAGCACGCCTGCCGACACCACCCAAAAGGATTGACCGAACCTCTTTATTATTTTCAGCATAGTTTTACCTCTGAACAGAATGGCGCTGTGCCGGGCCTAACGTTATCGTTTTGTGTTGAGTTGACTAAAAAAAACCCGGCTGTCGCGTTCAGCCGGGTCTTGCGTCGCGATCCCTCGCCAATGAAAAAAAGGCGGGCAATCCTGCCTCCTGGGAGTATTACAGTTCGCGAACCCAGATATTCCGGAAACTGACCGCCGCGTCGTGGTCTTGCAGGAAAATGGGAGCACAGCCGTGCGCTTCATCGTAGCTCGGCTCGCCGATCCACTCCGTCGTGCCCTGAATCTCGAAGTGGTTCTGCACCACGACACCATTGTGCAGCACGGTCACGTAGGCCGGCTCTTCCAGCGCGCCACTGTCATCAAAGCGCGGGGCCTGATAAATAATATCGTACTCCTGCCACTGGCCACGCGGACGAGTCGCGTTCACCAAGGGAATGGATTGCTTGTAAACCGATGCAGCCTGGCCGTTGGGATAGGTTTCATTGCCATGGGAGTCGAGCACCTGGATCTCATAGCGCTCCTGCAGGAACACACCGCTGTTGCCTCGATCCTGACCATCCATCCCTTCAATATCGGTTGGAGAACGCCATTCGATATGAAGCTGCACGTCACAGAATTCCCGCTTGGTCCGGATACCACCCTGACGACGGGCCACGGTCATCGCATCACCGTCCAGATTCCAGGTCGGCTCTCCACCGTTCTCCCCGACCCACTCGTCCAGGTCGCTACCATCAAACAGAACAATTGCATCGGACGGGACACCGTCCTGAGGCACTTCCACCATCGGAGGAACCGGCTCCCAAACCTCTGTCTTCTGGGCTTGCTGCCAGGGTTCAAGTTCTTCCTCTGCCGCGGTTTCATTGGTCTCGGCGCTGCAAGACAGCGTCACAATACTGCCAAATACCACTGCGCTCAGGGTTTTCAAAGAATGGGGTAATTGCTGCATCTTTATGACTCTCTTTTATTGAGCTCCGGGCCTGCCATTCAGCACTGCACCAACTTGACCGAATACCTCACATTGGAGCGAACAGCCGATCAGACCGGAGGTTGGTTTTATAGCATATAAAAATCGTTTTATCTAGTAAAAACACCCACAGGTTCGGGCCACGGTAGTGTACCAACTCTGCGAAAAGTAACCAGTGTTAGGAAAACGAAACGGGTGGGTTTGTCGGTTGGGGAGAGAGTGGGGGAGAGTTTGTCGGTTTACGGCCGCTGGCCTAAA
>NZ_AWEP01000008.1:0-15718 GCF_000463525.1 Marinimicrobium sp. LS-A18 | reverse complement strand
GCGTGGTCGCTAAGATCATCGAGTAAGCGTTAGAAGATGTTGTGGCAGGGGCTGTTTGGCCCCTGTTCCCTTCAAAAGTTACAGGCCAGTAGTTCAATTGGTAGAGCACCGGTCTCCAAAACCGGCTGTTGGGGGTTCGAGTCCCTCCTGGCCTGCCATCTTTCGAGAGTGCATTAAGGTTTCTGCAAGCCTATGAATACAAAAACCGAAGCGAAAGAGTACCGTATGGATCCACTGAAGTGGCTGCTGGTGCTTGGTCTTATTGCGGTTGGGGTTGTTGGAAACTCGCACTTCTCCGCCGAGCCACTGTTGTATCGTGTGCTGGGTTTGCTGGTTGTTGCTGCGGTAGCCATTTTGATTGCTCTGCAGACGGAGAAAGGTGCTGGCTTGTGGCGCCTTCTGCGTGAATCCATGGTCGAAGTACGCAAGGTTGTTTGGCCGAGCCGACAGGAAACCAATCAGACCACGCTGATCGTGATCGCGGTGGTGATTGTCATGTCGATCATTCTCTGGCTGCTGGATACGTTCTTCGGCTGGATTGCATCCCTGATTATTGGGTAGGTGATAAATGGCTAAACGTTGGTATGTAGTACACGCCTATTCCGGATTTGAGAAAAAAGTCGCTGCGTCTTTGAAGGAGCGTGTCGATCTCAACAACATGCAGGACTATTTCGGTGAGATTCTGGTTCCCACCGAAGAAGTTGTTGAAATGCGTGGCGGCCAGAAGCGCAAAAGTGAGCGCAAGTTTTTCCCGGGTTACGTCCTGGTTCAAATGGAGCTGAATGACGATACCTGGCACTTGGTGAAAGATACCCCCCGCGTCATGGGGTTCATTGGCGGTAAGGCTGATCAGCCAGCGCCAATTACCGAGAAAGAAGCTCAGGCAATTCTTCAGCGCGTCGATGACTCGATTGAAAAGCCCAAGCCGAAAACGATTTTTGAGCCGGGTGAAATGGTTCGCGTCATTGATGGGCCATTTAATGACTTCAATGGTGTGGTTGAAGAAGTCAATTATGAAAAGAGCCGGCTGCGTGTTGCGGTACTGATTTTTGGCCGCTCTACGCCGGTTGAGCTGGAGTTCGGTCAGGTTGAAAAAACCTGACCTTTGACGGAGACGTCAGCCAGGAAGGCCCGTTTTTTTTACCTTTCTTCGCTCAAGAGTGAAGGGAGGTTTTCGTGTCTCCGGATAAAAAATTATCCGGAGAGGGGAGCCGACGACGGAATACCCTGCCAAGGCATTCTCGAGGCGCTAACACCCAAATTGGGGAGTAAATACTATGGCTAAGAAAGTAACGGCCTATATCAAGCTGCAGGTTGCAGCGGGTAAGGCAAATCCGAGTCCGCCGGTTGGTCCTGCACTGGGTCAGCACGGTGTCAACATCATGGAATTCTGTAAGGCGTTTAACGCTCAGACCCAGAGCATCGAGCCGGGCGCTCCGGTGCCGGTTGTGATCAGCGTTTACAGCGACCGCAGCTTCACCTTCACCATGAAGACTCCGCCGGCGTCATTCCTGCTGAAGAAGGCGGCAGGTATCAAATCCGGCAGCGGCAAGCCCAATACCGATAAGGTCGGTAAGGTCACTCGTGCGCAGCTGGAAGAGATCGCGACCACCAAGCAGCCGGATTTGACCGCTGCCGATATGGACGCCGCCGTGCGTACGATCGCGGGTTCTGCCCGTGCCATGGGTCTTGAAGTGGAGGGCGTGTAACATGGCTAAATTGAGTAAGCGTCAGCGCGCCATCAACGAGAAAGTGGACGCCAACAAGCAGTACGGCATTGAAGAAGCTGTTGCACTGCTGAAAGAGCTGTCCAGTGTGAAATTCCCGGAAACCTTTGACGTTTCCATCAATCTGGGTGTCGATCCGCGTAAATCCGACCAGGTTGTTCGCGGTGCCACCACTCTGCCCCACGGCACCGGCAAAGACGTACGCGTCGCCGTGTTCGCCCAGGGTGCCAACGCCGAAGCGGCTACCGCTGCCGGTGCTGACATCGTGGGTATGGAAGATCTGGCAGAGCAGGTCAAAGCCGGTCAGATGGATTTCGACGTGGTCGTTGCCAGCCCCGACGCCATGCGCGTAGTGGGTCAGCTGGGTCAGATCCTTGGTCCCCGTGGCCTGATGCCGAACCCGAAAACCGGTACCGTAACCCCGGACGTGGCGACGGCGGTCAAGAATGCCAAGGCCGGTCAGGTTCGCTATCGCGCTGAGAAGGGCGGTATCGTTCACGGCGGCATCGGCAAGATTTCTTTCGACGCTCAGGCCGTGAAGGAAAACCTGGAAGCCCTGGTAAATGACCTGAAAAAATCCAAGCCCTCTACCGCCAAAGGTGTGTACCTCAAAAAGATTGCCTTGAGCACCACCATGGGTCCGGGCCTGGTTATTGATCAATCCTCTCTGGCGATCTAAAGCGCCCTTGAGGTCAACGAGCTTTGGGGTCTGCGCCTCGGCGCAGGCTGTCAAAGACCGTAGGTGAGCCGCCTGTTTTTTGAGTCGGTTCTTAATAACAGAGACTGTAGCAATACAGCTCGCAGCCTACGCAGACGGTGGGACCCGCTCCGGCTTGCCGGAGGACAGAATATCACCGAGTTAGGGTGTCAGGCTTTATCGGTCTGATACTGGATGTTAACGACAGAAGGCTCCGGCCCGCTCTGTCAAACCCAGGAGAAATCCCGTGGCATTAGGACTTGAAGGCAAAAAAGCGATTGTCGCAGAAGTCCAGGAAGCTGCGAAGAGCGCTCTGTCAGCGGTAGTTGCGGATTCCCGCGGCGTTACCGTAAGCGACATGACTGCTCTGCGCAAAGAGGCCCGCGAGAACGGCGTTTGGATCAAAGTCGTTCGCAATACGTTGGCCCGTCGCGCGCTCGCCGGTAGTGACTACGAATGTCTCACAGAGAGCTTCGTTGGTCCTACCCTGATCGCTTTCTCTAACGAACACCCCGGTGCGGGCGCCCGCATCCTCAAGGAGTTCGCCAAGAGCAACGATCAGCTGCAGATCAAGCTGGCCGCCTTTGAAGGCGAGCAAGTGGACTTCTCTATGTTGGCTACTCTGCCGACTTACGAAGAAGCCCTGGCGAAACTGCTGAGCGTGATGAAAGAAGCTTCTGCTGGCAAACTGGTCCGCACTATTGCGGCCGTTCGCGACGCGAAAGAACAGGAAGCGGCCTGAGGTACTCGGCGCTTCAACTGAACCCACGAGCACTTTGCTCAATTTTGTAGGAATAGCATCATGGCTGTAACTAAAGAAGATATCATCGAAGCGATTGCGGAAATGTCCGTAAAAGACGTTGTCGAGCTGGTTGAGGCAATGGAAGAGAAGTTCGGCGTTAGCGCTGCTGCTGCCGTTGTTGCTGGTCCGGCTGGCGACGCTGGCGGTGCCGCTGAAGAGCAGACCGAATTCGACGTCGTTCTGACCGGCATTGGCGAGAAGAAAGTTAACGTCATTAAAGCGGTTCGTGAAATCACCGGTCTGGGCCTGAAAGAAGCCAAAGACATGGTTGAGAACGCACCGAAGGCGGTTAAAGAAGGCGCTTCCAAGGAAGAGGCCGAAGAAGCCAAGAAGAAGCTGGAAGACGCCGGCGCTTCTGCCGAACTCAAGTAATTGGGTTCGTGCTTCGTCTGTCCAAACGCGTTTTTGGACCGAGGCTGGTGGGCTTTTGCCCGCCAGCCTTTTTCCGTTTCCGGTCGTCGGTAACGGCCGAAGTAGTGACCAGGCACTGATTTAGCGCCTCGTCATGGTTAGCCTACCACGGTTTTTGCCGGGTAGTGCAGGGTAGAGCAACGATGCCTGAGGAGATTTTCTCCCGGTGTCAGCCCGATCCGTGAACAAGCTGGGGATTACAGATGGCTTACTCATACACTGAGAAAAAACGTATCCGTAAGGACTTCGGCAAATTGCCGCATGTTATGGATGTTCCTTACCTTTTGGCAATTCAGCTGGATTCGTACAGACGATTTGCCCAGGCAGATGTCCCCCCCGAAGAGCGGGCCGATATGGGTCTGCATGCTGCATTTCGCTCGGTTTTCCCCATTGTCAGCTATTCCGGCAACGCGGCGCTTGAGTATGTGAGCTATAGCCTCGGCAAGGCGGCGTTTGACGTTAATGAATGTATTCTGCGCGGGGTGACCTACGCCGTGCCGCTGCGCGTGAAAGTGCGGCTGATGATCTATGATCGCGATTCGTCCAACAAAGCGATCAAGGATATTAAAGAACAAGAAGTCTACATGGGCGAGATTCCCGTGATGACTGAAAACGGTACCTTTGTCATCAATGGTACCGAGCGCGTGATCGTATCCCAGCTGCACCGTTCGCCCGGTGTCTTCTTCGATCACGACAAGGGCAAGACCCACTCCTCCGGTAAGCTGCTGTATTCCGCTCGCGTAATCCCCTACCGTGGCTCCTGGTTGGACTTCGAGTTTGACCCCAAAGACCTGGTTTATGTGCGTATTGACCGCCGTCGTAAGCTGCCGGCCACCATTCTGCTGCGCGCACTGGGCTTCAGCTCCCAGGAAATGCTGGACATGTTTTACGACACCAGTACCTTCCAGGTGGGTAAGGACGGTCAGTTCCTGTTCAAAGTGGTGCCGTCGCGCCTGCGTGGTGACGTGGCCACTTTTGACATCAAGGACAAGAAGGGCAAGGTTCTGGTTGAGGAAGGCCGCCGGATCACTGCCCGTCATATCCGCCAGTTGGAAAAGGCCGGCGTTGATGAGATGATCGTACCGCCCGAGTACCTGCTGGGACGCGCCCTGGCTCGGGATGTGATCGACAACGAGACCGGCGAGCTGCTGGTCGAGTGTAATACCGAGATCACTGAAGAAGTACTGGCGATTCTGGAAAAGCAGGGTGCAGAGACCATTGAAACTCTGTACACCAACGAACTGGACTGCGGTCCGTTCATCTCCGATACCCTGCGTCTGGATCCCACTCGCACCGAGCTGGAAGCGCTGGTGGAAATCTACCGGATGATGCGCCCCGGTGAGCCGCCGACCAAAGAGTCGGCCGAAGCGCTGTTCCAGAATCTGTTCTTCACTCAGGAACGCTACGACCTTTCTTACGTCGGTCGGATGAAGTTCAACCGTCGCCTGGGTCGCGAAGACGAAACCGGTGAAGGCACTCTGTCCAACGATGACATCGTGGACGTTCTGAAGACGCTGATCTCGATCCGTAACGGTCAGGGCACCGTGGACGACATCGATCACCTGGGTAACCGTCGTGTGCGGTCCGTGGGTGAAATGGCCGAAAACCAGTTCCGCGTCGGTCTGGTGCGGGTGGAGCGGGCCGTTAAGGAACGTCTGTCCATGGCCGAGAGCGAAGGCCTGATGCCTCAGGACCTGATCAACGCCAAGCCGGTGGCAGCGGCGGTGAAGGAGTTCTTCGGCTCCTCCCAGCTGTCCCAGTTTATGGACCAGAACAACCCGCTGTCGGAAGTGACTCACAAACGTCGCGTCTCGGCCTTGGGCCCCGGTGGTCTGACCCGAGAGCGCGCCGGCTTTGAGGTGCGCGACGTACACCCGACTCACTACGGCCGGGTATGTCCGATTGAGACGCCGGAAGGTCCGAACATTGGTCTGATCAACTCTCTGGCGACCTATTCGCGTACCAACAGCTACGGTTTCCTTGAAACCCCCTACCGCAAGGTGGTGGATGGCAAGGTGACCGATGACATTGAGTTCCTGTCAGCGATCAACGAGTCAGAATTTGTCATTGCCCAGGCCTCGGCCAAGCTCGACAAGAACGGCAAACTGTGTGAGGAACTGGTTTCAGTCCGTCACCAGAACGAATTCAACCTGAAGAGCCCGGAAGAAGTCCAGTTGATGGACGTGTCTCCGCGTCAGGTGGTATCCGTGGCCGCCGCGCTGATTCCGTTCCTGGAGCACGATGACGCCAACCGCGCCCTCATGGGTTCGAACATGCAGCGTCAGGCGGTGCCAACACTGCGCGCCGAAAAGCCGCTGGTGGGTACCGGCATGGAGCGCAACGTGGCTTCCGACTCCGGTGTCTGTGTGGTCGCCCGTCACGGCGGTGTGGTCGACAGCGTGGATGCGGGCAAGATCGTGATCAAGGTCAACGACAACGAGGTCGAAGAAGGCGACGCCGGTGTCGATATTTACAACCTGATCAAATACACCCGTTCCAACCAGAACACCTGCATCAATCAGCGCTCCATCGTGAACGTGGGTGATGTCGTGGCCCGTGGCGACATTCTCGCTGACGGTCCGTCGGTGGATATGGGTGAGCTGGCCCTGGGTCAGAACATGCGCATCGCCTTCATGCCCTGGAATGGCTACAACTTCGAAGACTCCATTCTGGTTTCTGAGCGTGTTGTACAGGAAGATCGCTTTACCAGTATCCACATTCAGGAACTGACCTGTATCGCCCGTGATACCAAGCTGGGTAGCGAGGAAATCACCTCGGACATTCCCAACGTGGGCGAAAGCGCTCTGAGCAAGCTGGATGATTCCGGTATTGTTTATATCGGCGCCGAAGTGGGCGGCGGTGACATTCTGGTCGGTAAGGTAACCCCGAAAGGTGAAACCCAGCTGACACCGGAAGAAAAGCTGCTGCGTGCCATTTTTGGTGAAAAGGCGTCCGACGTTAAGGATACCTCCCTGCGTGTGCCGGCCAGTACCAAAGGTACCGTGATTGACGTTCAGGTATTCACCCGCGACGGTCTGGAGAAAGACCAACGCAGCCTGGAAATCGAGCGCGACCAGCTGGACGAAGTTCGCAAGGATCTGAACGAAGAGTACCGCATTGTTGAGCGTGCCATCTTCGGTCGTCTGCGCTCCGCGCTGGTGGGACAGAAAGTGTCCTCCGGTAAAGGCGTCAAGAAGGGCGAAGTGCTGACCGACGAGAAACTGGACGAGCTCGAAAAGGACCAGTGGTTCAAGATCCGCATGGCGGAAGATGCCCTGAACGAGCAGTTGGACTCGGCCGAAGCTCAGCTGATCGAGCGTCGTAAAATCCTGGACGATCGCTTTGAAGACAAGAAGCGCAAGCTGTCTACCGGTGACGACCTGGCGCCGGGCGTACTGAAGATCGTCAAGGTGTACCTGGCGATCAAGCGTCGCATTCAGCCGGGTGACAAGATGGCCGGTCGTCACGGTAACAAAGGGGTTATCTCGGTGATCATGCCGGTTGAAGATATGCCCTACGACGACAAGGGCGAGCCGGTGGATATCGTGCTCAACCCGCTGGGTGTGCCCTCGCGTATGAACGTGGGTCAGATTCTTGAGACTCACCTGGGTATGGCGGCCAAGGGTCTCGGTGTGAAAATCAACGAGATGCTCAAGCAGCAGAAAGCCGTCAAGGACATTCGTGGTTTCCTGGAAGAGATCTACAACAAAACCGGTGATTCGCTTACCAAAGAAGATCTGGCATCGTTCAGCGATGAAGAGATTCTGGAGTTGGCGCGTAACCTGACCGGCGGCGTGCCGATGGCAACACCGGTATTCGATGGTGCCCAGGAGCATGAAATCAAGGCGCTGTTGAAGTTGGCGGATTACCCGGACTCTGGGCAGTTCACCTTGTACGACGGCCGGACCGGCGACAAGTTTACCCGTCCGGTGACTGTGGGCTACATGTACATGCTCAAGCTGAACCACCTGGTAGACGACAAGATGCACGCGCGTTCTACCGGTTCTTACAGCTTGGTTACTCAGCAGCCGCTGGGTGGTAAAGCCCAGTTCGGTGGCCAGCGTTTCGGGGAGATGGAGGTCTGGGCGCTGGAAGCCTATGGCGCCGCCTACACCCTGCAGGAAATGCTGACCGTCAAGTCGGACGATGTGGCCGGTCGGACCAAGATGTACAAGAACATCGTGGATGGCGACCACCGGATGGAGCCCGGTATGCCCGAATCCTTCAACGTGTTGGTGAAAGAGATTCGCTCGCTCGGGATCAGTATGGAGCTGGAGCAAGACGACTAGCCCGCTGGACCCACTTAAGGTGCGGGGCCGGATTAGCCGGCCTCGCTGTGCGGAACCCGCGCACTGATGCCCACTAGAGCTTACTGGAGAAAACGCCTTGAAAGACTTACTGAATTTGCTCAAGTCCCAGGGACAAGTCGAAGAATTTGACTCCATTCGGATCAGTCTGGCTTCGCCGGAAATGATTCGATCCTGGTCGTTCGGGGAAGTTAAAAAGCCCGAAACCATCAACTACCGTACCTTCAAGCCAGAGCGTGAAGGTCTGTTCTGTGCCAAGATCTTTGGCCCGGTGAAAGACTACGAGTGTCTGTGCGGCAAGTACAAGCGCATGAAGCACCGCGGCATCATCTGTGAAAAGTGTGGCGTTGAAGTCACGCTGGCCAAGGTGCGTCGCGAGCGTATGGGCCACATTGAACTGGCGAGCCCGGTTGCCCACATCTGGTTCCTGAAGTCTCTGCCCAGCCGCATCGGCTTGCTGCTGGACATGACCCTGCGCGATATCGAGCGGGTGCTGTACTTTGAATCTTACGTGGTCACCGACCCGGGTATGACCACGCTCGAGCGTGGCCAGCTGCTCACCGATGAGCAGTACTTCGAGTCGATGGAAGAGTTTGGTGACGAGTTCGAAGCGAAGATGGGGGCGGAAGCCATCCAGATCCTGATGAAAGACATCGATCTGGAAGCGGAAGTCAATCGTCTGCGTGAGGAGATTCCGAACACCAACAGCGAAACCAAGATCAAGAAGTTCTCCAAGCGCCTGAAGCTGCTGGAAGCTTTCGTTCATTCCGGTAACAAACCGGAGTGGATGGTGATGGAGGTGCTGCCGGTATTGCCGCCGGATCTTCGTCCTCTGGTTCCGCTGGATGGCGGCCGGTTTGCCACCTCGGATCTGAACGATCTGTATCGTCGCGTGATCAACCGCAACAATCGCCTCAAGCGGCTGTTGGATCTCAACGCGCCGGACATCATCGTGCGCAACGAAAAGCGCATGCTCCAGGAATCTGTGGATGCCCTGTTGGATAACGGTCGTCGCGGCCGCGCCATCACCGGCTCCAACAAGCGCCCGCTGAAATCCCTGGCTGATATGATCAAGGGTAAGCAGGGCCGGTTCCGTCAGAACCTGCTCGGTAAGCGTGTGGACTACTCCGGTCGTTCGGTGATCGTTGTGGGTCCGACCCTGAAGCTGCACCAGTGTGGTCTTCCCAAGAAGATGGCTCTGGAGCTGTTCAAGCCGTTCATCTTCAGCAAGCTGGAGCTGCGCGGTCTGGCCACGACCATCAAAGCCGCCAAGAAAATGGTCGAGCGTGAAGAGGCCGTGGTGTGGGACATTCTGGACGAAGTGATTCGCGAGCACCCGGTTCTGCTGAACCGTGCACCGACGCTGCACCGACTGGGTATTCAGGCGTTCGAACCGGTTCTGATTGAAGGTAAGGCGATTCAGCTGCACCCGCTGGTCTGTGCGGCCTACAACGCCGACTTCGACGGCGACCAGATGGCGGTACACGTACCGCTGACCTTGGAAGCGCAGCTCGAATCCCGCGCACTGATGATGTCCACCAACAACATCCTGTCACCGGCATCCGGTGACCCGATCATCGTACCGTCCCAGGACGTGGTTCTGGGCCTGTACTGGATGACGCGCGAGCGCATTAACGCTCAGGGCGAGGGTATGGTGTTCTCCGACGTGGCGGAAGTGTCCCGCGCCTATTACGCCAAGCAGGTTGATCTGCAGGCGCGCGTCAAGGTGCGCCTGAACGAGACGCTGGTTGGTGCCGAAGGCGAGCGTGAGGAGAAAACTCACATCGTTGATACCACCGTTGGTCGTATGCTGCTGTGGGAAATTGCCCCTGAGGGTATTCCTCTTGAGCAGATCAACCGTCCGATGGTGAAAAAGGCCATCTCTGCGGTGATCAACTATTGCTACCGCGTGGTGGGCTTGAAAGCGACCGTTATCTTCGCTGACCGCCTGATGTACATGGGTTATGACTTCTCCACCAAATCCGGTGCCTCCATTGGTGTGAATGACTTCACCATTCCGGAAGAGAAGGCCGGCATCATCGGCCGTGCGGAAAAAGAAGTTAAGGAAATTGAAACCCAGTTTGCCTCCGGTCTGGTGACCGCGGGAGAGAAATACAACAAAGTCATCGACATCTGGTCCCGGGCCAACGACCTGGTAGCCAAGTCGATGATGGAAGGTATCAGTAAAGAGTTTGTGACCAACAAAGAAGGCGAGGAAGAAGAGCAGGACTCTTTCAACTCGGTCTTTATGTACGCCGACTCGGGCGCTCGTGGTTCCCCGGCGCAGATTCGTCAGCTGGCGGGTATGCGTGGTCTGATGGCCCGTCCGGATGGCTCGATCATTGAAACGCCGATTGTCGCCAACTTCCGTGAAGGTCTGAACGTACTGCAGTACTTCATCTCCACTCACGGTGCCCGTAAAGGTCTGGCGGATACGGCTCTGAAAACCGCCAACTCCGGTTACCTGACCCGCCGTCTGGTGGATGTGTCCCAGGATCTGGTGGTCACCTCCGTGGACTGTGGCACCGATGAAGGCCTGAAGATGTCGCCGGTGATTGAAGGCGGTGACGTCATCGAGTCCCTCGGCGACCGTATCCTGGGCCGTATTGTGGCTCGCGACGTGATTCGTCCCGAGAGCGACGAAATCCTGGTGCCCGCTGGCACCATGATTGACGAGGCGTGGGTTGAGCGCGTCGAAGCCATGGGTATCGACGAAGTGATTGTCCGCTCTCCGGTGACCTGTGCCTCGCGCAACGGCGTCTGCTCCATGTGCTACGGCCGTGACCTGGCACGTGGGCACCGTGTCAACCAGGGTGAAGCGGTGGGTGTTATCGCCGCCCAGTCCATTGGTGAGCCGGGTACCCAACTGACCATGCGGACCTTCCACATTGGTGGTGCGGCCTCCCGGGCCTCCGCGGCTGACAATGTCCAGGTGAAGCAGGAAGGTAAGGTTCGCCTGATCAACGTCAAGGTCGTGACCAACAAAGACGGTCACCTGGTGGCGGTATCCCGTTCCGGTGAGTTGGCCGTGGCCGATGCCGCCGGCAGTGAGCGTGAGCGCTACAAGATTCCTTATGGTGCCTTGATTACGGTCAAGGACGGTGATTTGGTCGATGGTGGTCAGATCATTGCCAAGTGGGATCCGCACACTCACCCGATCGTGAGCGAAGTGGCCGGTAAGGTACGCTTCTCCGGAATGGAGGATGGTCTGTCGGTTCGTCGTCAGACCGATGAGCTGACCGGCTTGAGTTCCATTGAGGTTCTGGATCCAGCGGAGCGTCCATCGGCCGGTAAAGATCTGCGCCCGGCGGTGACCCTGGTGGATGAAGCCGGTAATGAGCTGATTCAGGCGAACTCCAACGCCCCGGCGCACTACCTGTTGCCGGCCAAGTCGATCCTGAGTATTGCGGATAACGATGACATCCAGGTGGGCGACGTTATTGCCCGTATCCCGCAGGAAGGCTCCAAGACCCGGGATATTACCGGTGGTCTGCCCCGCGTGGCCGACCTGTTCGAAGCGCGTAAGCCGAAAGAGCCGTCCATTCTGGCGGAAATCTCCGGTACCGTCAGCTTCGGTAAGGAAACCAAGGGTAAGCGTCGTCTGGTGATTACCCCGACGGACGGCCAGCCGTTGCCGGATGGTTCCACGCATTACGAGGTGCTGATCCCGAAGCATCGCCAGTTGAACGTGTTCGAGGGTGAAAAGGTCGAGAAGGGCGAAATGGTCTCCGACGGCCCGAGCAATCCGCACGATATCCTGCGGCTGCAGGGTATTGAGGCTCTGGCTCACTACATCACCAACGAAATTCAGGATGTTTACCGTCTGCAGGGCGTGAAGATCAACGACAAGCACGTTGAGACCATCGTTCGTCAGATGCTGCGCAAGGTTGAGATCACCGAAATGGGCGACTCCAGCTTTGTGAAGGGTGAACAGGTTGAATTGAGCGCCGTTCTGGAAGAAAACGAGCGTCTGCGGGCAGAGGATCGTCAGCCGGCCCAGTTCGAGCGTCTGTTGCTGGGTATTACCAAGGCGTCTCTGGCGACCGAGTCGTTCATCTCGGCAGCATCGTTCCAGGAGACCACCCGGGTACTTACCGAAGCGGCTGTCACTGGCAAGAAAGACGTGCTGGCAGGTCTGAAAGAGAACGTGGTCGTGGGTCGTCTGATCCCGGCCGGTACCGGTCTGGCCTACCATGCCGAGCGTAAGCGCCGTCGCGACACAGCCCTCAATGCCCCGGATTCGGGTGTGAGCGCTGAAGATGTCGAAGCGGCGCTGACTGAGGCATTGAAGTCCAGCAGCTAACAGAAAGTGGGGGCGGGTCGGCTTTCGCCGGGCCCGCCAGGCGCTCAGGGGCACTTTGGCTTGACGCTGGGGGTTGACCTCATTACAATGCGCCACCCGCTTTTTCCAAAGTGGGGAGCGGACTTGACCGCTCTCTTTAATCAAGCCTTCCAGGGGAAGGCGTTTTTATACTTGTGGAGTTTATTTTCATGGCAACGATCAACCAGTTGGTTCGTAAGCCGAGAAAACGCAGGGTTCAAAAGAGCGACGTTCCCGCTCTGCAAGCCAACCCTCAGAAGCGCGGCGTTTGCACCCGCGTTTACACCACCACGCCGAAGAAGCCTAACTCGGCCTTGCGTAAGGTTTGCCGTGTGCGCCTGACCAATGGTTTCGAAGTGTCTTCTTACATCGGTGGTGAAGGGCACAACTTGCAGGAGCACAGCGTTGTTCTGATCCGTGGTGGCCGAGTGAAGGACTTGCCGGGTGTGCGTTATCACACCGTGCGCGGTTCTCTGGACACCTCCGGGGTCAACAACCGTAAGCAGGGTCGTTCCAAGTACGGTACCAAGCGACCCAAGTAACCCTGAGCGGGCCATCTGGCTCCCCGGGTTGTTATGCGTTTTCGGCGGCGCCCCCATGGGCGCGAACCGAGTAAGGCTAAGCGCGGCGCTGACCTGATAGGACAGTGACCGGAGTCTTAGACAAATCCTGAAGAGAGGCTATTTAAGATGCCAAGAAGAAGAGTTGTCGCCAAGCGCGAAGTTCTGCCGGATCCTAAGTACGGCAATGTGACGCTGGCGAAATTTATGAACCACGTGATGGTCAGCGGCAAGAAGTCCGTGGCCGAGCGTATTGTGTACGGTGCTCTGGAATCGGTTGAGTCCAAACTGAATCGTGACCCCATCGAAGTGTTCGATGAGGCGCTGGAAAACATCGCACCGCTGGTGGAAGTTAAGTCCCGCCGCGTGGGTGGTGCCACCTATCAGGTGCCGGTCGAAGTCCGCCCGAGCCGTCGTATTGCTCTGGCAATGCGTTGGTTGGTGGATTTCTCTCGCGGTCGTAGCGAGAAATCCATGCCCCAGCGTCTGGCCGGCGAGTTGATCGATGCTTCCCAAGGCAAAGGTGCAGCGGTCCGTAAGCGTGAAGATGTTCACCGTATGGCCGAGGCCAACAAGGCCTTCTCGCACTATCGTTTCTAAGGCCGTCGCCTGAAAAGCCGATAGATAGAGAGGGTGAGGCAGCCAAGTGGCTGCCTTTTCCTGTTTTAATGAATTAGCAATTGGGAGACTGTCGTGGCACGTAAAACTCCTATCGCACGCTACCGCAATATTGGTATCGTTGCCCACGTAGACGCCGGTAAGACCACCACTACCGAGCGCGTTCTGTTCTACACCGGCCTGTCTCACAAGGTGGGTGAGGTTCATGATGGCGCGGCTACCATGGACTGGATGGAGCAGGAGCAAGAGCGCGGCATTACTATTACCTCTGCGGCGACGACCTGCTTCTGGCAGGGTATGAGCCAGCAGTTTGATCAGCACCGCATCAACATCATCGATACTCCCGGGCACGTTGACTTCACTATTGAAGTAGAGCGTTCCCTGCGGGTTCTGGATGGCGCAGTTGTGGTGCTGTGTGGCTCTTCGGGTGTTCAGCCGCAGACCGAGACCGTATGGCGTCAGGCCAACAAGTACGAAGTACCTCGTATGGTGTTCGTCAACAAGATGGACCGTACTGGTGCCAACTTCACTCGCGTAGTTGACCAGCTCAAGACCCGTCTTGGCGCCAATGCCGTGCCGCTGCAGATGACCATCGGCACCGAAGAAGAGTTCAAAGGTGTTGTTGACCTGATCGAGATGAAAGCCATTCTGTGGAATGAAGCCGATCTGGGCATGAGCTTCGACTACGCTGAAATTCCGGACGACCTGAAAGAAACGTGCGAAGAGATGCGCGAGTTCATGATGGAGGCGGCCGCCGAAGCCAATGAAGAGTTGATGGAGAAGTACCTGGAAGAAGGTTCTTTGACCAACGAAGAAATCAAGGCGGGCATTCGCGCTCGTACCCTGGCCAATGAAATTGTCCCGGTTCTGGGCGGTTCAGCCTTTAAAAACAAGGGTGTTCAGGCGGTGCTTGACGCCGTGATTGAATACCTGCCGGCTCCGAACCAGGTTCGCGCCATCGAAGGTGTTCTGGACGACGGTAAAGATACCGTTGAGAGTCGCGAAGCCGACGACGATGCGCCGTTTGCCGCTCTGGCGTTCAAGATCGCTACCGACCCCTTCGTGGGCACGCTGACGTTCTTCCGGGTTTACTCCGGTAAGTTGAACTCCGGTGATTCGGTGTTCAATCCGGTGAAAAGCAAGAAAGAGCGTGTTGGCCGTATGGTGCAGATGCACTCCAACAACCGCGAAGAGATCAAGGAAGTGCTGTCCGGTGATATCGCCGCAGCCGTAGGTCTGAAAGACGTGACTACCGGTGACACTCTGTGCGATCCGAACCACGTCATTACCCTGGAGCGTATGGAATTCCCGGATCCGGTAATTCACGTTGCGGTTGAGCCGAAAACCAAGGCTGACCAGGAGAAGATGGGTGTGGCTCTGGGCAAACTGGCTCAGGAAGACCCCTCCTTCAGCGTAAGAACAGACGAAGAGAGTGGCCAGACCATCATCGGTGGTATGGGTGAGCTTCACCTGGACATCATCGTTGACCGTATGCGTCGCGAGTTCAAGGTTGAGGCGAACATCGGTAAGCCGCAGGTGGCCTATCGTGAAGCCATCCGCAATAAGTGCGAAATTGAAGGCAAGTTCGTTCGTCAGTCCGGTGGTCGCGGTCAGTACGGTCACGTCTGGATCCGGTTCGAGCCGGGCCAGGACGAGGACGCCGAAGGTCTGGAGTTTGCCAACGAAATCGTGGGTGGTGCCGTTCCGAAGGAATACATCCCGGCGGTTCAGAAAGGTATTTCTGAGCAGATGCAGAACGGTGTTCTGGCCGGCTATCCGCTGCTGGGCCTGAAGGCCACTCTGTACGATGGTTCGTTCCACGATGTTGACTCCAACGAGATGGCCTTTAAAATTGCTGCCTCGATGGCCACCAAGAAGTTGGCGCAGCAGGGCGGTGCGGTACTGCTTGAGCCGGTCATGAAGGTGGAAGTTGTGACACCTGAAGAGAACATGGGTGACGTGGTTGGTGATCTCAACCGTCGTCGCGGCATGATTCAGGGCATGGAAGAAGGTGTATCCGGCAAGATTGTTAACGCTGAGGTACCTCTTGCGGAGATGTTTGGCTATGCGACGGATCTGCGCTCGGCCACTCAGGGTCGCGCAACCTACGCGATGGAGTTCAAAGGCTATGCGGAGGCTCCGCGTAACGTAGCCGATGAAGTGATTGCCAAGAGCAAAGTGGCTAAAGACGATTAATTTCTGATTTGCAGACATTCTAGAGGAAGAAGACAGTGGCAAAAGAAAAGTTTGAACGCAGTAAGCCCCACGTCAATGT
>NZ_AWEP01000007.1:0-101222 GCF_000463525.1 Marinimicrobium sp. LS-A18 | reverse complement strand
GATCCGGGGCGCGCAAGTACTTTTTGAAAAAAATTTTACGGCTCCTTGCGCACCTCTTCGGGCGCACCCGCATCGCCGGATTGAGCGCTACCCTGAGCAGAGGATTCATCGCCTTCTTTACTGCTGTTTACCCACCCCACCAGAGAGGCCCGGCGCCGCCAGAGCCAGATGACCGGGCCCGACAGGCCATAGGTGACTGACATGCACAGCAGCACAACCGGCGGGTTGATGCTGACCACCACAAACACCCCCACCACCATCAACATGACCACAAAAGGCACCCGCCCGCGGAAGTCGATGTCCTTGAAGCTGTAGTAGCGAACGTTACTGACCATCAACAGCCCGGCGATGGTGGTGATCAGTGCCGAGGCGACCGCAACGGACACCGACACATCACCACTGTGGCCCGTCCAGACTATAGAGGCGAGAATGGCCGCCGACGGCGGGCTGGCCAGACCGACAAAGTACTTCTTGTCGACCACCCCTATCTGGGTATTGAACCGGGCCAGGCGCAAAGCGGCGCAAACGGCGAACACAAAGGCGGCCGCCCAGCCGAGCTTCCCAAGGTCCGACAGTGCCCAACTGAACATGACCAGAGATGGCGCCAACCCGAAGGACACCATGTCCGAGAGACTGTCGTATTGCTCACCGAACGCACTGGAGGTGTTGGTCAGCCTGGCTACCCGCCCATCCAGGCCATCCAGAGCCATGGCCACGAAAATGGCAATGGCCGCACTGTCAAAATTACCGTGCATCGCGGAAATGATGGCGTAGAAGCCCGCAAAGAGAGCCCCGGTGGTAAACAGATTGGGGAGAAAGTACACCCCACGGTGCCGCACCTTCTTACCGTTCTCGGAAACCTCCTCTACATGCTCGTCAAAGGGGAGAAAACCCTCATCCCCTTCCCGCAGCCGGGAGTCCTGATCATTGTTTGTCATAGCCACCTCAACACTGAATTTCCTGTCCCCATGGTACACGAAAGCCCGCTGCAGGTGATCCCGCAGCGGGCTGAACGAGTGCTCGGGGCCCGGAGGGCCCCTGCGCAAGAACTCAGTTCTTGGACTTGTCGATGATCTTGTTGGAGCCGATCCAGGGCATCATGGCGCGCAGGCGCTCACCGACCTGCTCGATCGGATGCGCCGCATTCAGACGACGACGGGCGGTCATCTCCGGGTAGTTCAGTGCGCCTTCGCTAATAAAGCGCTTGGCGTACTCACCGTTCTGGATGTTGCGCAGCGCCTGACGCATGGCTTCGCGCGACTGGTCATTGATGACCTGGGGACCCGTGACATATTCACCATACTCCGCATTGTTGGAGATGGAGTAGTTCATGTCGGCAATACCACCCTCGTACATCAGGTCGACGATCAGCTTCAGCTCGTGCAGACACTCGAAGTAGGCCATTTCAGGGGCGTAGCCGGCTTCGGTCAGGGTTTCGAAAGCCGCTTTGACCAGCTCTACGGTACCACCACACAGAACGGCCTGCTCACCGAACAGGTCGGTTTCAGTTTCGTCTTTGAAAGTAGTTTCGATGATGCCGGTCCGGCCGCCACCGATAGCCGAGGCGTAGGACAGCGCCACGTCTTTGGCCTTGCCCGAGGCATCCTGGAAGATGGCGACTAGGTCGGGGATGCCGCCGCCTTTGACGAACTCAGTGCGAACGGTGTGGCCCGGAGCCTTGGGAGCCACCATGATCACATCCAGGTCCTGACGCGGAACCACCTGGTTGTAGTGGATGGCAAAGCCGTGGGCGAAGGCCAGGGTAGCACCCTGCTTCAGGTTGGGCTCGATCTCGTCTTTATAGAGCGCGGACTGGAACTCGTCCGGGGTCAGAACCATGACGATATCGGCACTTTTAACCGCGTCGGCCACATTGGCCACTTTCAGGCCAGCGCCTTCGGCTTTTTTGACCGAGCCCGAGCCTTCACGCAGACCGACCACAACCTCAACACCGGAGTCCTTCAGGTTGTTGGCGTGCGCGTGGCCCTGGGAGCCGTAGCCCAGAATGGCCACTTTCTTGCCCTTGATGATGGAAAGATCACAATCTTTGTCGTAATAAACGTGCATGTTCATCTCCTGAATAGTCGCCCAAAGGCGGGGAACGATTGAATATCGGCCGGCAGTTTAAGGAAAAACACTCATAACGTAAAATGATATATTCGCAACTTGATATTGCATATAATGCAACATCGCTCAACGGCCGGAGATCCCGATGGATGCCACAAAGCTTCGCCTCTATCTGGCGCTCGCCTCTACACGCCACTTTGGCCGAGCCGCTACCCAGTGTCATGTCAGCCCCTCCACCATCAGCCGAAACCTGAAGCAGCTCGAAGAAGAGCTGGGTGTGACGCTGATGCTGAGGGATAACCGGTCGGTGAACCTGACGCCCGAGGGCGAACGATTTCAACGGTTTGCCCGGGAAAGCCTTCAACAATGGGAAACCTTTCAAGAAGCTCTGCACCAGGGCGCCGACGAGCTGCGCGGCCAACTGAGTATTTACTGCTCGGTGACCGCCAGCTACAGCTTTTTGCACGACTTGTTGACCCAGTTCCGGGGCAGCTACCCCGGCATCGCCATCAAACTGCACACGGGGGACCCCGCCCAGGCGGTCGAGCGGATTCTGGCGGGACAGGAGGATATTGCGATTGCCGCTCGGCCCGACCGTCTCCCGGGAAGCCTGGAGTTCAAGTCCATTGCCGAGTCACCTCTGGTGTTCATCGGCCCCGAGGACCCGGCGTTACTCTCCAACCAGGCCGGCTCCGAACAGGATTGGCGGCGCTGGCCGATCATCATCCCGGAGGAGGGTATTGCCCGGGAGCGCTTTGACGGCTGGTGCCGGGCACAACAGCTGACACCCGACATTTACGCCGAGGTCAAAGGCAATGAGGCAATCGTCAGCATGGTAAGCCTCGGTTTCGGTGTCGGGTTGGTGCCTGAGATCGTACTCAGAAACAGCCCCCTGCGCCAGCGGGTCAAACCGCTGCCGCAGCAACCGGACCTGGGGCCTTTCGAAACCGGCATCTGCGTGCTGCAAAGGCGGCTTAAAAGCCCTATTGTGTCAGCACTATGGGAACAGGTGGCGGGTTAACCCCCCGGAGCAGCTAACCCGCCACCAGCCATACAAAAATTTACCGCACTGGGGACAACCGCAACACCGCCACGTCATGTGCGGCCAGCTTTAACCGAAGCGGTTTACTCGTATCCCCCTCGCCATCTCGCCAAAGCCGACGCCAGGTGAACTGCTGATTGTGGAAGTTGATGTTATGGCCGAACTGATCATCCTTCACTTCAAAATGATGAGCCCAGTCGTGGGTATAGCTCAGCGGCGTATCCATGCGGTTCAGAAACATGAAGGCCCAGTCACCGCCTTCCAGCGGTTTTACATAAATCATCAGCTCTCCCTGATGAAGATACTTCATGGCCTGTACACCCAGAGGGTCCTGATTCAAAGCAATGATGTCTCGGTTCGTCAGAATGTCGCGTGTGGCATCACTCATGTTGCGCAGGTCGTTTCCGGCGATCAGCGGCGAGTTCAACATGGCCCACAGGGTGAAATGGCTGCGGTCCTGCGCCTCTGTCATACCGTTGCCCACTTCGAGCATATCGTAGTCGTTCCAATGACCTGGGCCCGCGTATTGACGCAGTCGCTCATCGGCACGCATATCGAGAATCTTCAGAACACCCCAGGATGACCAGGAACCCCAACTCAGCTCGCAATCCCAGCAGGGGTAGATGTCGCCACTGACCCGCCAGGAGTGCCCCACATCCTGCGCCCAATTCCAGGGCTGGTTGTCACCCCACTCACAGATACTGAACAGAATCGGTCGTCCGGCGCGGTTGAGCGCGTCGCGCATCGTAGTGTATGCGCCAATCGGGTTGATATTCTCGGTATCACACCAGTCGTACTTCAGGTAATCAATGCCCCACTCTGCGTAGGTACGCGCATCCTGATACTCGTAGCCTCGACTGCCCGGATAACCGGCGCAGGTGGTATTACCCGCATCGGAATAAATTCCCAGCTTCAATCCACGCTGATGCACATAATCGGCCAGGGCTTTCATTCCGGAGGGAAACCGCTCCTTGTTAACCTGAATATTGCCCTGAGCATCACGCTCACCGTGCCAACAGTCATCGATGTTAATGTATTCGTACCCCGCCGCTTTCAGGCCCGACTCCACCATGGCGTCTGCCATTTCCCGAATCATGGACTCGTCGACGTTACAATCGAACGTATTCCAACTGTTCCAGCCCATCGCTGGCGTATCGGCCAGGTGCGGAAACTTTTCGGCATTTGCGGCCAGCGATGCCCAACCAACCAGAAAGCCGGTAGCCCAGGTTAAAAGTGTACTTCTCATAATGATTACCCTTATCAAAATATACGATTTATCTTACTTTTAAAAATTTGCAATAAAACGCCCATCAAGCCTGATGCAATGCTCCGTTGAGGAACGGGTCGGCGCCAGGATCGAAAGACGAAAAATGAAACCAATGGTTTCCTTTTTGAAAAAGGTCTGAACGATCGTGTTCGCCCCCGGCCAGAAAACCCAGTCGGAAGCGAACCTAGGAAGGATCAGTGTTCGCTGTAAAAGTCCGGAAGCTCATCCAGAGTGATTACCAGCTCATGGTTGTAAACCTCAACTTTATGTGCATCTTCATTGTAGTACTCGCCCGTCCAGAAGTTACTGCTATTGGTAACACCTTCTTCACTGTCCCCGTCATTCCAGGTCACGAAATACAGCCACCAGGCGCCATCCTCCTTGATATTATCCGGGTGAGGAATCGTGCCATTTTCTGTCAAGGCAACCATCTTTTTTTCACTGTCCGGATACTCGACGGCTTCGTTGAATTTGGGGAGTTTGGAGCCGTAATCTTGCGCATCTCCGTAAATATCTTCACCAACAATATCCACGTATCGATCCCCCGGGTACCAATCAGCCGAGGCACCATTCCACACCCAAATCAGATTATTCAGTTCGTGATGATTCGTTAACCGATCGTACAAATACTTCCAGAGCGCTATCTGTGCGTTAGCAGGTTGGACGGAATCATCTCGGGTCGCCCCCCACCAGAACCAGCCGCCTGATGCCTCATGCAAAGGGCGCCAGAGGACAGGAACGTCAGCGTCCTGGAGAGCCTTCAACTCCTGTGCAATACGGTCGACATCAGCCTCCATCTGGGCGAACGCCTCAGACTCCCTATCAAGTTGATCGCCATCCATTGGTATTCTGAAGCCGGTGGATTCCGTATAGAACTCCAATGTTTCTCCAGACGGATCTCGCCAGTGCCAGTTGAACGTAACCAGCCCTCCCAGTTCCCAGTGCGCGATCGCCTCTTCGGTCTGCGTCAAACCAGACCACCCTTGCCCATCAGCTACGGTGTAGTTCATGAAGTCATAGCCCATGATCGCAGGGGCCAGCCCGGTGTCATTGACCACTCGCTGGAACATGTCGGTGGAATCTTTCCACGTCAAGTCTTGCTGACCTGACAGCACCTGCTTTCCGAAAACACTTTTCAGATAGCTGTAAACCGCCCGGGTTGTCTCGGTCGCATTGTCATTGACGAGACTCTCTGCAATATCCAGCTTTTCAACCGTGGGGGCGTTGGGGTCCATATCACCCATCTCGACAACGCAGATTTCTTCCTCCTGACTGATTACCTGCTGCCCCCAGCCATCGCCATCGAGATCGACCGATGCCTCCGGCTCAGTACAATAGGGGTATTCTCCTCCCTCAACCTCAACATAGGTCAGCGCCTCTCCTGGATCGTGTTGATTGGTATCGGGACCATCTTCAATAGCGGTATTACTACCACACCCCAGAATTCCTGCCGTAAAAGCAAGAATGGCTGCGGCACAGGTGTTACTTTCAAACAGATAGAGTTTCATTTGGTCTCTTCCAGTATCAACCCACTTGTACAGACAACAAAACATCGAACCAGAGCTCCCAATAACAGAGGGAGCCCTGATCCGGGTGCTCAGATCTATTCGGCCGCAGGAAAGCTGGCCGGAATGGAGGTCTCCATCAGACCACCTTTACCATGAACGACTTGCTCACCCCGATCCGTCAAATCCACGCTGGTCTCTTCAGAGTTGGACAGATCAAACCCGGCCGCGCTTTCCGAATTATCAATCCACGTCCAGGCCAACCAACTGAAGGGGGCGGAACGTTCGAACGAGGCAACATCCGCAAGCAAGTCATCTGCCACCAAGCCGCCTTCGACCATATCCACTTCCAGCCAATCCAACTGTTCCGCATAGTGGAAATCAATCAATTGGACCACTTCTTCCTCAACCTCCAACGGAATGTCACCCTCGATACGCATTTCTCCGACTTTGATTGGCGCATCGGGCATATCGCTGACGCCGAGCACCTGGAAACCAAAGTGTTGCGGGGTGCCATTGCGCTCAAAGCCTTCGGGCAACTCCATGACGAACTCTTTGGTCACCCACTCACCCGGCGTCAAATCCTCAATGGTCCAGACCGCGAGATTGGTGTGGTTGGACCAGTTAGCATCCTGAATGAACACACGGAATTCAAAGTCCTCCGGTGCCTGAGCGTAGGCCTCATCCAACTGCAGGGTCAGAGTCATCTCCAGGGTTTCACTATTGAGATTGAAGTTTTCCACCTCGTTCAGATTATTCTTCTGGACAGCGAAAGTGCGGTTGTTATCATCCGAGGTATCACCCGCCTCAGAGGGGCGCGGTGACATGACCAGAGCACCATCTTCCGCCGACACACTGACCTGCAGAGTATGCCAACCGAGCACCGCCCAGCCATCGGTTCCTTCGGTGAAATCAGACTGATACTGGGTACCCCACTCGAAGGCAACCTGCTCTTCAGGCAACCCAAGCACTGTGATGTTATCGAACAGAATCGGCTCAACACTGCCATTCAAGTTACCCATCTGGATCCCAAGGTCTGAGCCACCCGCCCACTCTGCCTCAAAGGTGAGAGTAGTCCACTCGCCGAACGTCACATCGCCGGCCCCCAAATAGTTTGCCGTCTGCCAGCCCGCGGTATTGGACAGGACAGTGAAGTAAAGCTCCTGACTGGCATCGCCGTAAGCCGCTGGCACCAAAACGTCGAGGGTAATTTCGACCTGCCCCGAGTAACTGACCCCGTCCATAGCACCTGATAGCGCCAACACTTCACCGTCCCCAGCTTCCCGGGTGAGAGCAAGAGCGCCATCCACTTCTGAAACGCCAGTTTGCGGATCCTCCCAGGACGCTGGTGCCCAGTCAGCAATACCATCATCGAAGGTCCATTCCCGCAACAACTCCGGGACAGACGCCTCGATGACTTTGATGTTGTCAATACGAAGCTCACCATTCACCTCGGGATTCTTGCCGTTGGCCACCAACTCCAGCCCGATTTTGGTGACACTGGAGGCATCAAAGCCGTCTTCTGCCCAGCCAAAGGAGCTATCGTCCTGAATAACTTTTTCCAGGCTTGACCAACCGTTGGCCCGCAGGCTAGCGGCTGAGTTCCACCCCAGGTTGGCGTAGCGCCCTTCACTATCCCGGAGGTACATCTGAAGTCCCATGACGCCCTCGCCTTCTGCGGCCTGCATGTAGTCCTCATCCAGATAGACCTCCATACTCACTTCCCGGCCAAGCACACTCATCGACTCCGGCAGCACTGCCAGATAACCGGCTTTGTCGTCTGGCGTCTGCCAATCGATGGGCAACTGAGCTGCTTTATCTCCGGCGGCCAAGATCATCAAGTCCTGGTGGCGGATAGCGTCCTCTTCCACATTGGCGTCACCGAATTCACTGACAACGACCGGTATACGCTCGCCCTTCAATAGCTCCATCGCCGATGCCATATCGTCCCGGTCACGCCAGCGCGATCCGAAAGCATGCACAGAAAGAACAATATTTTCCTCATCATCTGCGGCCAACAGCTCCCGCCCCCGATTACCAAGGAAGGCATGGTAATCCTGGCCACAGCCGGGCGCATCAATCACGATCGGGTTGCGGAATCCGGCCCGGCGCATCTGCCGGATGACGGCTTTGTAATTGTCAATGTAGATCCGATACCCCTGACTGTACGAATTGAAAATGCCGGTCGGTCCCCACTTGCTCGCCAGATTAAGCATAACGTGGGGCTGGAAGCGGTCTTGCACCAGCACCGGAACCCACTCGTTCAGCCACAGGTCGTTCACCGCCCCAAACAGAGCCTCATCATCGGCGGCACAGGCAACCTCGGGCTCCCAATAGGTCACTATTGCCACTAGGCCAGCATCGACCGCAGTGAGCAGCGCTGCCTCAAGCTCATCCGCTGTGGTGTCCGAGCGGAGTTGTAACCGCACCACATTAGAGCCCACCTCCTGAATGGAGGTGATACCATTGATTCGATCCAGCGGGTTATCGCCGTATTGAAGGTTTACACCGCGCAAAAGCACTGGTTCACCGGTGGCATCGAGTAACTGTGAGCCATCGGATGACAAAACCGGCGCATTCTCCGAAGGACGCGGGCGCCCCTCATCCCCTTGAACAGGTTCCGGTATCAGCTTGTGCTTTTCTGAATCCGGGGTGTCCAACATGCTACCGCCACAGGCTTGCAGGCCGAAGGCACAGGCGAGTAGCGCTATATAGCCAATTTGTTTTTTCATAATGAACTCCGAAATTATTCTTAGTCGGTTAAGCCTTTATTGATGTCAGCGCGATCGTTAAAACGAGAGGCTGACGCCGGCTGCATAACGGCGCTCCTGAACCCATAGCGAACGGAAATGATTGTCCCACTGGCCATAGCTGTGGCGGCTCTCACTGGTCAGATTGGTGCCGTTCAGGTATAGGCTTATGTTGTCGTTGATCCAGTAATTGACGGACAGGTCGAGGTAACCGGTTGGTTCAAGCCACTGCCCCATTTCCATGACGGCAGCGGTCGTATTGACTTCGAACCGCTCCATGTACTCTTCGCTTCGCCAGTTGTAGGCCGCGCGAACATTGAGCCCCCCTTTGTCGTACCACAGAATCAGGTTGGCCTGATGCTCGGAGTTAGAGGGCAGCGGAAACTTGTTCCCTTCCAGATCCGAGTATTGGGACTCGCTTTGCGAGTAGGTGTAGTTCGCTTCGATGCCCGTCGCACTGAGGTACTCCCCGGGCAAGAAAGTGAACGGCTGCTTATAGCCGACTTCTAGCCCGTATAAATCCGAGGCACCGGTGTTTCGCGTGGTCCAGATATTGGCGCGGCGACCGCGGTCGATACCATCAAGGTCTCGGAAGGAGCGCTGTTCCTGCCCCGGCTCTACGGCCGTTTCCACGTCAATCAGGAACAGGCTGGCACCCAAGATGGAGTTCTCGGCGAAGTACCACTCTGCCGCCGTGTTATAGACCCGGGCCCGCCAGGGCTCGATATCCGGACGCCCCTGATCTTCACCTCCTCCAACACAACCGACATCATCCTGTACCGGACCGGAGGGACCAACCACCATGACCGGCTCACCGTTTTCATCGGTTTTAGGGCAGCGCTGGTACCAGAGGTTCAAGCTGGCGCCGACGTTATCCAGATCATTTCGGGTCATAGTCTCAGCAAAGCCGAAACGAACGGTGACATCGTCTGTGGGAAACAGGTTGAAGTTGACTGAAGGCAACACATCGGTGAAGTCCACTTCATCGGTTTGCGTGCCGTAAACAAACGCAAGCTTCTGCCAGTCGTCATAGCCGATGGAATTGAACATATCGAGAACTTCCGGCACATCATTTCGGATGACCGTCCGATCGGTCTGAACCACTTTCACCCCGACATTGCCTGAGTAGGGGATACCGAAGAGTCCCTGATCGAAATTCTCGAAATTCACCTGTACGTGAGCGGAAGTACTGGCCTCTTCCACGTCGTAGCTGTAGCCGGGGTTTTCCACGGCCCGCACCTCGCCGTACAGACGTGTCATAAAATCATAGGGGCTGTCCCAGGCGTCGGGATTCAGAGCCGCTACGCCATTTTCAAACCCACCAATGGGGCCAAAATCGGTAAAGACGACGGTGTCGTCACCGCTAAACCCATTGTCCTGTAGACCACCGACCTCGACCAGGTTGATATTGGTTTCCGAAAAATCGAACTTGCGCCAGTCGGGGTAGCGTTGCCACACCAGATTGCCCGGGAGCAGCTTGTAGCGCAGGTCCGCGGGAACCCGCGGATCTTCCCAATCGGTATACCGTCCGGTAGCAGTCACATATTCGAATCGGTCGCTGCGTGCCTCCCGAATCCCGTGACGCAAGCCAACATCAATGGACTCGACCAGTCCCCAATCCAGACGCAAGTTTACATCCGCACGCACGACATCCAACTCCGCCTCAAGATTGCTCCCTTGAGCGAACCCTTGATACTGATCGAGAACCGCCGGATCGGCCAAACTGGGCCCCTGATAGTGGAACTCGGGATAATCCGGCCGATAGTCCACCGTTACACGGTAACCTTCCACCGGATCTTTGCCATCTTCACCATCCTCATCAATCCATAGCCAAGCCGGAGTTCCCTGCTGGAACGTCGCTTCGCGGGTCTGACTCTCTGCTTCACCGTGGACATAACGCACACTGGCGATCAGGTTGTCGTGATTGGTGTAGTTCAATTCCAGGTTGGTGTTGATGGCAGCGGTTTTTTCTATGTCGTTATCCGAGCGGGTCTGGAAGTCCGCCGCCCAGACATCCGCCACGGTGACGTAATACAAGTCATGATTGACAGTATTACCGGCGCCGTCCGGCACCCCAATGGTGGCTCCGTATTCAACCTGAGTGCGGGGTGAGTCCTGCACGACGTTGTACACATTCTCGCTAAAGACACCAGGCTCACCATTGACCTCAAACGACTGCGGAGTACTACCACCGTTAAAGCCGGCGCTGACCCCTCGATCGTATCGGTCCATACGGGTGTAGAACACATCACCCTTGAGAGTAAAATTATCGTTGAGCTCCCACTCCGCGCTGACGGTGCCGCCCGTGCGCTCACGCTCCATGAATTGACTATTGGCACTGTAACGGTCGGGGACAATGTACCAATCGTTCGGATTACCGGTGCCCGCCAAATCCGGGGCATTGTTTACCGGGTCTGGGCCCACGGGTAGCGGTGCCCCCCCCTGAGACTCCAGAAAGCCCAGACGATGGCCATTCCAGATGGAGTAGTTGGCCGCGTTGGAAATCGAGTGATTGAGGTTGGCGTAAATGGCCAGTCGATTATCAAAGTTGTAGCCCACCATGACGCTGGCACTGTGGTCCGGGTCGCGGGTGCCTTCCGTGCCATCGGCTTTCATTTCGTTTTTGGAGCGCTGACCCTGGGCCGCCTCCAGGCGCAGACGACTGGTCCACCCTTCATCCAGCGCCAGGGGCTTGAAGGTTCTCAGATCAACCACCCCAGATACCCCGCCCGAGAGCATGGAAGCACTTTGAGATTTGTACACATCCACGCCGCTCATCAGGCCGGCAGGGATGTCAGAGTAGTCCGGCTGAACGCCGGTAATGGATTGAGGACTGAGAAACTGTTCTCCATTGAGCGTGGTCAACACCTGAGGCATACCACGAATGTTCAGACTGGTGCCCTCATTGGCTTCTCGGGTGATCTGCACCCCTGTCACCCGCTGAAGTGAATCGGTAATGGTGGTATCGGGAAGGCGGCCAATGTCTTCCGCAACAATGGAGTCGACAATACGATCAGAGTCGCGCTTGATATCAATGGCCATGGACTGAGAAGCCCGTACGCCGCGCACGATGACCTCTTCGAGATGGCCACTTTCCTCGTCACCACCGGTTTGCTCTTGGGCCTGCAACCCCACACTACTCAGTGCGCAGCCGATGGCCAATGCCAAAGCGGTTTTCTGCGAACCATACCCTCTGCGTTTGATCATGCTGAGATTCCTCTTATTACTTTTATTAACGTTATTGACTGGGCGAAAGCCGGTCGCCTTCGGAGTGATTCCGAGCCGGTGAGTGGGCCGATGACGCCACAACTCAGGGTTTCTTTATAGTCGGGAGCCCCCTTTATTCTCTGTAACCGGTTCCAAACTGAAGGCAAAAATAAGCTCCCTGAGAGAGCAGGAAGCTATTAGGATCTGTAACCGATTACAAATAGCCTAGCCCAAATACTTTTTGGTGGCAACCAAAAAAAGAAGGGGTGGGTATTTTTTTCGGTACGATTTGGTCTAAAAAGGGAGGGAGTTTATAACGAAAGCCGTCAATACCGCGTCACAGCACTTTGATCCGGCACCCTCCCTGGCGCCAATCGAGGCTACAGACTCAGTACTTTTTCACCGCGGGAGATACCCGACACACCAGAGCGCACCACTTCCAGAATGGACGCTTCGCCCACGGCCTGGAAGAAGGCGTCCAGTTTGTCGCTGGTGCCGGTGATCTGGATGACGTACAGCGAGCTGGTGACATCGACGATCTGGCCACGGAAGATGTCCACACAGCGCTTCACTTCTGCACGCTGGGCACCGGAGGCCTTGACCTTGACCAGCATCAGCTCACGCTCAATGTGGGCGCCTTCGGTCAGATCCACCAGTTTGACCACATCGATCAGCTTGTTCAGGTGCTTGGTGATCTGCTCAATCTTGTGATCATCCCCGATGGTGGTCAACGTCAGGCGAGACAGGGTCTCGTCTTCGGTGGGGGCCACCGTCAGGGTTTCAATGTTGTAGCCGCGCTGGGAAAACAGCCCGACCACCCGGGACAGTGCGCCCGGGGCGTTTTCAATCAATACCGAAATAATACGTTTCATGTCAGGTACGCTCCGTCTTGCTCAGCCACATGTCGCGCATGGACCCATTGGGGGCAACGTGCATGGGGTATACGTGCTCGCTTGGGTCAACCTGGATGTCCATAAACACCACCCGGTCTTTCATGGCGAAACACTCTTCCATCTTGGCTTTTAGGTCTTCTTTGCGCTCCACGCGGATGCCGACATGCCCGTAGGATTCCATCAGCTTGACGAAATCCGGCAGAGTCTCCTCGTACAGTGATTCGGAGTAGCGGCTTTCGTACTGCATATCCTGCCACTGCTTGACCATACCCAGGGCATGGTTATTCAGGCAGATGATTTTCACCGGCAGGTGATACTGGGTACAGGTCGCCAGTTCCTGGATGCACATCTGTATGCTGCCTTCCCCGGTCACGCAGGCGACCACCGCATCGCGGTGCGCCATCTGTACGCCCATGGCCGCCGGCAGGCCGAAGCCCATGGTGCCCAGGCCGCCGGAGTTGATCCAGCGACGCGGTTTGTCGAACAGATAATACTGGGCGGCAAACATCTGGTGCTGACCCACGTCAGAGGTGACGTAGGCATCGCCCCCGGTCACTTCGTACAGCGCCTTGATCACATCCTGAGGCATGATCTTGTCGCCGTCGGTGTTGTAGCGCGGTGCGGTATAAAGACCGTGACGGGTGCGCCACTCGTCAATCTGCTTCCACCAGGCCTTGATCGCATCGGCGTCCGGCTGCTCTTTGCTCTCTTTGACCATGGCCAGCATTTCGGTCAGCACGCTCTCCACCGAACCCACGATCGGCACATCGGCGGCAACCGTTTTGGAAATGGAGGCCGGATCCACATCAATGTGGATGATCTTGGCATTGGGGCAGAACTTGCTGACGGTGTTGGTTACCCGGTCGTCAAAGCGTGCGCCCACGGCGAGAATGACATCGCTGTGATGCATGGCGGTATTGGCTTCAAAGGTGCCATGCATGCCCAGCATACCCAGGAACTGGCGGTCGGAACCCGGGTAGGCCCCCAGCCCCATCAGGGTGTTGGTGACCGGGAAGTTCAGACGTTTGGCCAGATCGGTCAGCAAATCGGAACCATTACCCTGAATAACACCACCACCGGCATAAATGACCGGACGCTTGGATTCCAGCAGCAATTGGACGGCTTTGCGAATCTGCCCGGTGTGCCCGCGAGTGGCCGGATTGTAGGAGCGGATCTTGACCTTTTCCGGGTACTCGTAGGGGAAGGTCTCACCGGGCGCCGTGATATCTTTGGGGATATCAATGACCACGGGGCCGGGACGACCGGTTGAGGCAATGTAGTAAGCCTTTTTGACGATTTCCGGAATCTCGCTCGGATGCTTGACCATAAAGCTATGCTTTACGATCGGTCGTGACACACCCACCATGTCCGTTTCCTGAAACGCATCTTCACCAATGCGCTCAGAGACCACCTGACCGGAAATGACCACCATCGGAATCGAGTCCATATAGGCGGTGGCAATACCGGTAATGGCATTGGTCGCACCGGGGCCGGACGTCACCAGCACTGTGCCCACCTGACCGGTCGCACGCGCATAGGCGTCCGCCGCGTGGGTGGCCGCCTGCTCGTGACGGACCAGGATGTGCTTGACGTCTTTCTGCCGAAATATGGCATCGTAAATATGCAGGGCCGCACCGCCCGGGTAACCGAACACGTGCTTGACGCCTTCGTCCCTCAGGGAGCGAATCAGCATATCTCCGCCTGATAGCATTTCCACTGGGTAACCTCTCAAATAACCATGAATGTATGAACTCAGGGGTCGCAACAACCACAAACCACGAAGCCACGGCCTGCCCGCCCTTCGGATCGGGAGCTGTGCTTCTCTGAATCGAGTCAGTCTTGGGATTCCCCGACCTCCCGCGCGGGTAGCAATTGCGGGCTGGCTCTGGGCAGGCGGCGTAGGTTAACGCGCCTTCGCGGCTGCGGATGGTTCGGGGGCCGGGTCGGCCTCCGGTGTAGAGTACGGCACCGAGGTTGTCGGCTGGCTCTACACGCCATCGTGCGAACTTGCTATTGTTCGGAAAATGCTCCGGAAAGTCAAGAGTAAACAGGGACTTGGGGGATAAGTTCACAAATCGGGGACAAGTTCAGCCGCTGGCGCGGGACACACCTTTCTCGACGGGGCCCACCGGGCTATAGTGTATCCATGATACATGCGGCGCGAGGCCATGAGCGCAGGATGGCTTTTACCGGCCCACTACCGCCGCCCGCCAACGAAGGGAGCCCAACATGAAACACCCGCTTCTGGCCGTGCTGGCCATCACGCTCTGCGCCACCCCACTGACGGCGCTGGCCGATCAGGTTTACCGCTGGGTCGATGATGACGGGGTAACGCATTTTACGTCTCATCCGCCCAAAGGGCGTCCATCGGAAACTCTGCGCACCCAGACAGGCCACAGCGAACCGGTGGATTACTCCAGCCAGTATCCACGCCCCGAACCCGAGCAGCCGGAACCGCAATCCGCCAGCAATGCCGGACAACCTTCTCAACAGGAGCTGGACGAAGCCTGTCAGCGGGCCCGGCAGAACCTGGAAACCCTGGAGCGGGGAGGCCGGATTGCCGTAGAGACCGAGGACGGCAGTCGGCGTTACCTGGGCGAGGAGGAGCTGTCCGAACGGGCGGAAACCGCCCGCCAGATTATGGACCGAGCCTGCTGAAGCAACTCCGAGCGCGCACTCAGTGGAGCGCGCGCTTCTCGAAGCTCAAGCGGTCGCCCTTGAGCACCGCATGGATATTATCCCCCGGCACAAAGCGCCCCTGAAGAATATCCTGGGCCAGCGGGTTTTCGATCTGCTGCTGGATGGCCCGCTTGAGTGGCCGGGCACCGTAGACCGGATCGAACCCGGATTCGGCCAGTTTATCCATCACCGCATCGTCCAGACTCAAGGTCAGATCCCGCTCCGCAAGACGCTTGCGCAGCAAGCTGAGCTGAATATCGGCAATGCCGCGAATCTGCTCACGACCCAATGGGTGGAACACCACCACTTCGTCTACCCGGTTGATGAACTCCGGCCGGAAGTGACGTCCCACCACCTCCATGACGGCGTCTTTCATGGCCGCATAGCGGTTTTCATTGCCCAAGGAGTCTCCGGTTTTCTCTTCGTCGAAGCTCACGGTGTCGTAAGAGCGATCTTCCGCCAGGTCCTGAATGCGATCCGAACCGAGGTTGGAGGTCATCACGATCACGGTATTGCGGAAGTCCACGGTCCGGCCCTGGCCATCGGTGAGGCGGCCATCTTCCAGCACCTGCAACAGGATGTTGAACACATCCGGGTGGGCTTTTTCCACCTCATCCAATAACAGGACCGAGTAGGGACGACGGCGCACCGCTTCGGTGAGATAACCGCCCTCTTCATAGCCCACATAGCCCGGGGGCGCACCGATCAGGCGAGCCACGGAGTGCTTCTCCATGAACTCGGACATGTCGATGCGCACCATGGCCTCCTGGCTGTCGAACAGGAACTCCGCCAGGGACTTACACAGCTCGGTCTTACCCACCCCGGTTGGCCCGAGAAACAGGAAAGAGCCGTTGGGGCGGTTCGGGTCCGAGAGGCCGGCCCGGGAACGACGCACCGCATTGGCCACGGCGACCACCGCTTCGTGCTGACCGATCACCCGCTGGTGCAGAGCATCCTCCATCCGGATCAACTTGTCCCGTTCGCCCTCGAGCATTTTAGAAACCGGGATGCCGGTCCACTTGGAGACCACTTCTGCAATCTCCTCATCGGTCACCCGGTTGCGGAGCAGTTTCATTTCCATCATTTCGACCTGGCTGGCCATATCCAGCTGCTTTTCCAGCTCCGGAATGACGCCATACTGCAGTTCCGACATGCGGGCGAGATCGCCCGCTCGGCGCGCCGCCTCCATGTCCAGCCGGGCCTGCTCCAGGTTGCTTTTGATCTCATGGGAGCCCTGCAGCGCGGCTTTTTCCGCACGCCAGACTTCGTCGAGATCGACATACTCACGCTCGAGCCGGTCGATATCCGACTCGATTTTTTCCAGGTGCTTTTTACTCGCCTCGTCCTCGTCCTTTTTGACCGCCTCGCGCTCAATTTTGAGCTGGATAAGACGCCGCTCCAACCGGTCCATCTCCTCCGGCTTGGAATCAATTTCCATCCGGATACGACTGGCCGCCTCATCGATCAGGTCAATGGCCTTGTCCGGCAGTTGCCGGTCGGTGATGTAGCGCTGGGACAGTTTGGCGGCAGCGATAATGGCCGAATCGGTAATGTCCACGCCGTGGTGGACTTCGTAGCGCTCTTTCAGGCCCCGCAGAATGGCGATGGTATCGGCCTCACTCGGCTCGTCCACCAGCACTTTCTGGAAGCGACGCTCCAGTGCGGCATCTTTTTCGATGTACTGGCGATACTCATTCAGCGTGGTGGCCCCAACGCAGTGCAGTTCGCCGCGGGCGAGTGCCGGTTTGAGCATATTGCCCGCATCCATGGCGCCTTCGGCCTTACCGGCCCCCACCATGGTGTGCAACTCGTCGACAAACAGAATGACCTGCCCCTCTTCCCGGGCCAGCTCTTTGAGCACGGACTTCAGGCGCTCTTCAAACTCGCCACGGAATTTGGCACCCGCCAGCAGGCTGCCCAG
The DNA here is from genome assembly GCF_000463525.1 of Marinimicrobium sp. LS-A18. NCBI lineage: Bacteria > Pseudomonadati > Pseudomonadota > Gammaproteobacteria > Cellvibrionales > Cellvibrionaceae > Marinimicrobium > Marinimicrobium sp. LS-A18. The sequence goes on along the minus strand of NZ_AWEP01000007.1, from coordinate 83,891 downwards.
ATCCAGCGACAGGAGACGTTTGTTCTTCAGGCCTTCGGGCACCTCGCCGTTGACGATTCGCTGGGCGAGCCCTTCCACGATGGCGGTTTTACCGACACCGGGCTCACCAATCAGTACCGGGTTGTTTTTGGTACGGCGCTGCAGGACCTGGATGGTCCGGCGAATTTCATCGTCCCGGCCAATCACCGGATCCAGCTTGCCCGCTTCAGCCCGGGCGGTCAGATCCAGGGTGTATTTTTCCAGCGCCTGGCGGTTGCCCTCGGCGTCGGCATCGTCCACGGTTTCACCGCCGCGGACTTTCTCCACGGTCTGCTCCAGGCTGGTGGCGTCACCAAACTGTTTGAGCAGTTTGCCCAACTGGCTCTCGCCATCGAGCATGGCGGCCAAAAGGACCGACTCGCTGGAGACAAATTTGTCACCAGCTTTCTGGGCGCGACGATCGGCCAGATTGAGCAAGCGGCCGAGCTCCTGGGACATGCCCACATCGCCGGTGGGATTCTGCACCTTGGCCAGGTTCTCCAGTTGCTTGGCCAGCTCATTGCGCAGGCCGGTCATATTGAAACCGGATTGCGCCAGGAGCGAGCGAGCCGTGCCGCCCTGTTGATCCAGAAGCGCCTGGAGCAGGTGGTAGGATTCCAGCTGACTATGATCCCGGCCCACCGCCAGGGACTGAGCGTCAGACAACGCGGTTTGCAGCTGGTTGGTCAATCGATCAATGCGCATGGGTGTGCCTCAAGAATAGTCATTACTGATAACCAAGTATGGTTAAAAGAATGGGGGCACACCCCGAAAAAGCAAGGCGCGAGGCCGCGCTTTGTATCAGGGGTTGATCCAGATCAAGCTGGCCATCCGGCCGGTGTCGCGATCCCGGCGATAAGAATAAAAGCGCTCACGGTCGCGGTAGGTGCAGAAATCACCGCCGTAAACGGCGGTCACCCCCAGCGCCTCAAGCTCGGCACGAGCCAGGGCATACAAGTCGCCCTGAAAATGCATCGGCTTCTGACCGGGCTGGAAGGCCCGCGCAATGGCTTCGTTGTGGGCTTCATTGCGCGCCTGTTCAAAAAACGCCTCCAGCACTTCCACCCCCACCTCAAAGTGGGGCTGAGACAGCGCGGGACCGAGGTAGGCCAGCAACTGCGCCGAGGGTTCACTAAAACGTGCCACTGCCGCGGCCAGTACGCCCTGGGCCAAGCCCCGCCAGCCGGCGTGCACCGCCGCAACTCGCGTGCCCTGCTGATTGCACAGCAGCACCGGCAGACAATCCGCGGTAAGCACCGCACAGGCCAGTCCGGGCTGTTTCGTATGACAGCCATCGGCGGTCAAGACCCGGCCATCGTCCTGGGCCTCGACCACCGCCGTGCCATGAATCTGCTCCAGCCATTGAGGTTCGCGCTCCAGTCCGAGCTCCGCCTGCAGCAGAGCACGGTTGCGCTGCACCGCCGAGGCGTCATCCCCGACGTGCTGCGCCAGGTTGAACTGAGCGTAGGGGCCCTCGCTCACGCCCCCCTGGCGGGTGGTGATGGCGGCCCGCACGCGCTCCGGGGCGGGCCAGTCGGGGCGGATAAGCTCGAGCTCGGACATAGCAGTCTCCGGTGATTGACTCAGCCGGCCCGAAGGGCGGCCAGCAAAGATTGGAAGTCGTCGGGCAAGGGCGCGGTCCACTCGCGGTACTCCCCGGTACCAGGGTGCTCCAGCCCCAGCCGGGCCGCGTGCAGCGCCTGACGGGGGAAGCTTTTCAGCTGGTGAATCAGCTCATCACTGGCGCCCTTGGGAATTTTGAAGCGCCCGGCATAGGTGGCATCACCGACCAAGGGGTGGCGGATATGCGCCATATGTACCCGGATCTGATGGGTGCGGCCGGTCTCCAGCTTGACCCGAATATGGGTGTGGGCCTCAAAGCGTTCCTGCAGCCGATAGTGGGTCACGGCCCGCTTGCCGCCGCGCTCCAGAACGGCCATTAGTTTGCGCTGGCGCGGGTGGCGACCAATGGGCGCATCTACGGTACCACCACCGGTCATGGTGCCAATGGCCACCGCCTCGTATTCGCGGCTGACAATGCGCTCCTGCAACTGCTCTACCAGGTCGGTGTGGGCCGACAGCGTCTTGGCCACCACCATCAGGCCCGTGGTGTCTTTATCCAGACGATGCACGATGCCCGCCCGGGGCACCCCTTCCAACGCCGGGCAGTGATGCAGCAGTGCGTTCAGCAGGGTCCCGGTGTGATTGCCCGCCGCCGGGTGCACCACCAGTCCGGCGGGCTTGTTGATCACCAGCAGATCGTCATCTTCATAAACAATGTTCAGCTCGATGGCCTCGGGCTCCCATTCTCCCTGCGCTTCGAGCTCCGCCTCCAGGCGCAGGGTCTCCCCGCCCAGCAGGCGCTCCTTGGGCTTGGCAATACGTCCGTCCAGGGTCAGTTGGCCGTCCTTTATCCAGGATTGGAGCCGGGCCCGGGAGAATTCAGGGAACAACCCCGAGGCGACCTGGTCGAAGCGCATGCCGGCCATATCCGGGGGCACACGGGTAGTCTGTTGCAATTGATCCGCCATGGGGCGTGATTACCTCTATCGAGTGCGAGGGTGCGCGGTCCCATCGGGGCGCTTTGGTATACGCACGCTCTGTGTTTTAATAGCCCGCTGCTCCAGTGGGCCGGTACGGAGCCCACTGACTTTTGAATCGTGAACGAGTTTTGAATCCTATGCGAGTCCTGCAACTCCTACTGCTCGGCGGCCTGTTGGCGCTGATTACCGCCTGCTCCAATACCGATCGCGAGCCAGAGTATACCAGTGAGGCCGATCTTTACGAGGCCGCGCAGGCGCAAATGCGCCGCAGCCAGTGGGAAACCGCCATCAGTAACCTGCAATCACTGGAAGAGAACTTCCCGTTTGGCACCTATGCCGAGCAGGCCCAGCTGGAGCTGATTTACGCCTACTACCGCTCCGGCGACGCCGACATGGTATCGGCCACGGCCGACCGATTCATCCGTCTTCACCCCCAGCACCGCAATGTGGACTACGCCTATTATATGAAAGGGCTCAGCTCCTTTACCGAGGGTCGTGGCATGTTCGAGCGGGTGCTGCCGACGGACCTCACCCAGCGCGACCCCGGCGCCGCACGGGACTCCCTGGACCACTTCGCCCAATTGCTCACCCGCTTCCCGGACAGCATTTACGCCTCGGACGCCAAGCGCCGCATGCTGTACCTGCGCAACCTGCTGGCCCGCTACGAAATTCACGTGGCCAACTACTATTTCAAACGCGGCGCCTATGTGGCGGCCACCAACCGTGGGCGCTACGTACTGGAAAACTTTGATACCACCCCCGCCGTTCCCGATGCACTGGCAGTGATGGTGCAGGGCTACGAACTGCTGGATATGCCGGAGTTGTCCGCCCAGATGCTGGATATCCTCAAGCTGAACTACCCGGACCACCCGGCGCTGAATGACGATGGTTCTTTTGACTTCCAGTACAGTTCGGATGAGGGCGATCGCAGCTGGCTGAGCCTGATCACCTTTGGCTTGTTCGACAAGAGTGAGCCACCGGGCTTTGATACCCGGGAGCTTTATAATCCGGAATATCAGGACGCGCCGCAGCCGCCTTCAGGGGTTTGATGGCTGTATTCGTGTGACCATGTCGGGTTACGCGCTGGGCGCTAACCCGACCTACGGGAAAGCGCCCGCTCTTACCGTCAGTTTTCTTACTCTCCCAACTTCCATCCGGACGTAATAGGATAACGCCGATCGCGGCCGAAGCCACGCTGGGTGATGCGTACGCCAATCGGCGCCTGCCGGCGCTTGTATTCATTGATGTCCACCAGACGGACCACGCGCTCAACATCCTCCCGCGCAAAGCCCCGGGCAATAATGGCCTCGGCACTGCAATCCTGTTCCACATACAACGCCAGTATCTGATCCAGCACCTCGTAAGGCGGCAGGCTGTCCTCATCCTTCTGATCCGGCGCCAACTCGGCGGACGGTGGGCGGGTAATGACGGACGGGGGAATCACCTCGCCCTGTTCGTTGCGATGCCTGGACAGCTCAAACACCAGGGTTTTGGGAACGTCTTTGAGCGCATCGAACCCGCCGGCCATATCGCCGTACAGGGTGGAGTAACCGACCGCGAGCTCACTTTTGTTGCCCGTGGTCAGCACCAGGTCGCCCCGTTTGTTGGACCAGGCCATCAGCAGGACGCCTCGACAGCGGGCCTGCAGGTTTTCCTCGGTGGTATCCCGTTTGGCCCCCTCGAAGACGGGATCCAGGGTCGCCATAAAGGCCTCGTACATCGGCTCGATACTGAGCGAGTGATAACGCACACCCATGCGGCGGGCCTGTTCGGCGGCGTCGGTCTGGCTCAGCTCCGAGGTATATCGAAACGGCATCATGATGGCCGTTACCCGCTCCGGACCCAGGGCATCCACGGCAATGGCCAGCGTCAGGGCCGAGTCGATGCCGCCGGACAGGCCCAGCACCACGCCTTTGAAACCATTCTTGTTCACATAATCCCGCGTACCCGTCACCAGCGCCTGATACACGGAGTCCAGGTCCTGCTGCTGGGGAGCCAGCGCCTGATGGGCCATATGGACCGAGCCATCGTGCCAGTTGGCCTGCAACAGTTCCAGCGACTCCTGCCAGGCGGGCAGGCGCCGGCACAGGTCGCCCTGGGCGTTCACCGCCACCGAGCCGCCGTCGAATACCAGCTCGTCCTGGCCGCCCACCTGATTGACATAAACGATGGGCATATGCCCTTGCCTCGCGCGCTCGGCCAGCAACTGCTCCCGCTCACGCGGCTTGCCTTTGTGGAAGGGCGAGGCATTCAGATTCAGCATCAACTTGGCGCCCGCGTCCCGGGCCTGTTCCACCGGTCCGGGCTGCCAGATATCCTCACAGATGGTCAGCGCCGTCGGCACCCCCTTGAGGTCAAAGACACAGGCGCTATCACCCGGTACAAAGTAGCGCACCTCATCGAACACCTGGTAATTCGGCAGGCACTGTTTGGCGTACTCGCACACCAACTGCCCCCGAGCAACCACGCCGGCCATATTGAACACCCGGCCCGCCACCACCTTGGGATACCCGAGCACCAGCACAATATTCAACTCGGCCTGTTTCAACTGGTCCAACGCGCGATCGACACGCAGTGCGAGGCTTGGCCTCAGCAGCAGGTCCTCCGGCGGATAGCCCGACAGGGTCAGCTCCGGGAAGACAATGACATCCGCCCCCTGGGCCTCCGCCCGACGGGCCTGTTCCAGAATCCGCTCGGCATTGCCGGGGATATCCCCGACCAGCGGGTTGATCTGGGCCATTGCGATACTCAAACTTGACATAAAGGGGCCTGCATCCTGATAAACTGCGGAAAAACGACGCGTATTGTCCGCCAATTGCGGATTCGACGCAAAGCGATAATATCCGACCCCGATCGGTCAGACTCACAGCCAAGGTACCCTGTCCCCCATGCCCGTCAACGACAACCCTGTCATGGCCCGCGTATCCAGCTACAGCAATTACGACCTGCTGAGGGTATACACCTACTATCGCACGCTGCTGGGCAGCCTGTTGCTGCTGATGTTTCAGGGCAATATTGCACCCAATATTCTCGGCAACGACCACCCGGACGTCTTTCTCTATACCTCGATCATCTATACCAGCATCAACATCATCACCCTGGGCCTGCTGTGGCGGGTGAAATTTCTGCCCTCCAATCAGCAGAGCTTTATTCTTCTGGTTCTAGACGTGGCGGCCATTGCGCTGATGATGTACGCCAGTGGCGGTGCTTTGAGCGGCCTGGGTTACCTGCAGTTGGTGGTCGTGGCGGCTGGCGGCATGCTGCTGCCCGCGCAGTTGGCGATTCTGCTGGCGGCCCTGGCCAGCATCGCCGTGGTGGGCGAGAGCATCACCCGGCTGTGGTTGCTGTCGATCGACAACCGTACTCTGTTCTCCGCCGGCACCCTGGGCGCCCTGCTCTTCACCACGGCCCTCACCTTCCAATATCTGGCTCGGAAGATCCGCACCAGCAGTCAGGAGGCACTGGCCCAGGCCCGGCAGGCACAGCACCTGCAACGCCTGGCTCAGTTGATTGTGGAGCGCATGCGGACCGGCATCGTTGTTCTGGGGGGGAACCAGTCCGTTGAATTGATCAACCACTCTGCCGCCGAGCTGCTGGGCGTGCGCGAGACACCCGGAACGCTCGATGACATTCCCCTGCTCAAAAATCAATTTGACCAGTGGCAAACCGACAGTCGCACTTCATCGGTTGTGGCTACGGATCAGTCGTCCAATAACGAGCTGAAAATCAACTTCGCGGCGCTGGATCCGAGCACCGCCTCAGAGACCCTGGTCTTTGTCGAAGACAACCGCCTGATTGCCCAGCAGGCTCAGCAGCTCAAGCTCGCTTCCCTGGGCCGATTGACCGCCAGCATCGCCCACGAGGTACGCAACCCCCTCGGCGCCATCAGCCACGCCAGCCAACTGCTCAGCGAATCGGATCAGCTCACCGGCGGCGACCAGCGCCTGCTTCAGATCATCGATAATCACAGCAAGCGGGTGAACCAGATCATCGAGAATGTTCTTCAGCTTTCGCGCCGCCGCAATGCGCGGCCCGAGCAGGTCATACTGAACGATTGGCTCCAGCACTTTACGGAAGAATTCCGCTCCGGCCAGCCCAATCCGTGCACACTTGAATTATCTCTTGATCGTGCTGACATTGGAGCCAAGTTTGACACGGGTCAGCTCCATCAGGTGCTGACCAACCTGTGCGACAATGGCTTGCGCTACAGTGAGGCCATTACGGGAGAGCGCCGGGTCAGGATTGAGGCGGGCATAGAAGCGCGTAACCAGCAGCCTTTCATCAGAGTCATTGACTGGGGGGAGGGTATTGATGAGGAGCGTCGCAGGCATATTTTCGAGCCGTTTTTTACTACGGAAAGCACCGGCTCGGGCCTCGGACTGTTCATCTGCAAGGAGCTTTGCGAAGCCAATCAGGCTTTAATACACTATGAACGCACGTCCGATGGACTCAGTGCATTCCACATTCAGTTGGCACACCCGGACCGGGCACTTTAATGGCCGACACCGACAGACTCTCTGACACAGGTTTTCTATGAGTAATCAACGCGTTCTGGTTATTGATGACGAGCCCGATATCCGCGAGCTGCTGAATATCACCCTCGGGCGGATGGGCATTGAGGCCGACTGCGTGGAAAACCTGACGTTGGCCAAGGAGCGCCTTGCACAGTCCCAGTACGACCTATGCCTGACAGACATGCGCCTACCTGACGGGAACGGTCTGGAACTGGTGGAATTCATTCAGCAGGAATATCCCCGGTTGCCGGTCGCGGTGATTACGGCCCACGGCAGTATTGATACTGCCATTGAGTCCATGAAAGCCGGCGCCTTTGACTTTGTGTCCAAGCCCGTCGATCTGACTGCACTACGCAAGCTGGTCAGCAGCGCCATCCAGTCCAGCCAACTGCCCCCCATGCCGCTGCCGGCCGAGTGTCCGATTATTGGCCAATCCAAAGCCATTCAGCATCTGATCGCCAGTATTCAGAAACTGGCCCGTTCCCAGGCGCCGGTGTATATTTCGGGCGAGTCCGGGGTGGGTAAAGAGCTGGTGGCCCGCTCCATCCATAAACTGGGACCACGCGCCGACGGTGAGTTCGTGGCGGTCAACTGTGGTGCCATTCCCCGGGAGTTGATGGAGAGCGAGTTTTTCGGTCACAAGAAAGGCAGTTTCACCGGCGCCCACCAGGATAAGGCGGGTCTGTTTCAGGTTGCCGAAGGCGGCACCCTGTTTTTGGACGAGGTGGCGGACCTGCCGCTGGACATGCAGGTCAAGTTGCTGCGGGCGATTCAGGAAAAAGCGGTGCGCCCCGTCGGCGGACAAAACGAAATCCGCACCGATGTACGTATTCTCTGTGCCACCCACAAGGCGCTGGATCAGGAAGTGCTGCAGGGCCGCTTCCGTCAGGACCTGTTTTATCGGCTTAATGTCATCCAGCTAAGGGTTCCACCACTGAGGGAGCGCCGGGAAGACATCGCCATGCTCGCCCGCCACATACTCGAACAGTTGGCCCGAGAGGTCAATTTCCCCACGCCGCAGCTGAGCCAACCGGCCATGAAACAGCTCTGCGAGTATCATTTCCCGGGGAATGTCCGGGAGCTTGAAAATATTCTGGAACGAGCGTTTACGCTCTGTGAAAGCCAGGTCATCGACCCGGTTGATCTGCACCTACCAGATAATACCGACCCGATGGGTAACGGCCTGGAACCCGCCAATGACGGCGCAGGCAACCATGTCGCCCGCTGCGCGGAGTACCCTTCTCTGGATCATTATCTTCAGGAAGTCGAAAAAGATATCCTGTGCAATGCACTCGAGCAGGCCAAATGGAATAAAACCCAAGCGGCAAAAAACCTGGGCATCAGCTTCCGGTCATTGCGCTACCGGCTACAGAAACTGGGGCTGGACGACGACTGACTCGCCGCCCCAACTTCGGACTACCAGCAGGCTTCTGGCGTCCGACGCCCCCGGTGATCCAATGACATTTCCGTGTCGCAGTCTTCGTCAGCGGTCTGCGGTGCACGGATTGCCGTGGCACTCAAGGTGTAGGTGGTCGCCGACTCGTCATCAATGGTAATCCGATACATCCCCTCCGGCGAATCGATCCGCGCATCGCCCGTGGTCAACTGCTGATACACCGCACAATTATCATTGTCGTAACTGGAAAAGGTCGTATAGCAGCGCTGTAGACGTTGCGCGGTATCGTTCAGGGTGGCCTGAGCATCCGAACGGTTGCTGCGCATTACCTGATTCTGATACGAACTATAGGCAATGGATGCCAGAATACCCAGGATGGCCACCACGATCATGATCTCAATCAGGGTAAAGCCCGCCTGGGGTTGTCTGTGAAATAACGTCACTACTCGGTCCTCTTGTTATCAAATCCAGTGTTATCAAAGCTGGTGTTATCGAATCTGGCGCCAGGATTGACGGCCCAGGGCATCGGTCGGGATATCCACGTCTTCTTCCAGCAACCGCCCAATCTCGCCGTCCTGGCCATTTACGCCACCATCAGATGGATTGAGAATGAGCTTACCTGCACCCTGGCCAATGACACCGAAGGTGGGGTCACCCAAGATCAGGGAGTCGTATTCCTCAATACCATCCAGCAAGTTTTCACCGTAATACCGGTCGCCGATGGCCACCAATTCCATCAGCCAGCTACGCCCCCCAAACTCACAGGCCACACCGGAAGGAATCAGCGTTGGGAAGATCAGGCGATCAAACAGCAGCAAAGGCTTACTGACGACCCGCTCGCCCAAGGCAGTATCGAAATCAATAAACCAGCCATTAACATTCGCGTCAGTCCAATCAGGCTCATTCTGTTCCTGCCCGTCAATGGTCCTATTGTCCGTTCCCTGAATGATGGCTTTTTCATGCAGAACCGATGTACGTCCATCTTGCGCCGTATTACTGGTGTAATCCAAAGAAGAACCCAAATCGGCAATGGCGTAAAAGCTGTTCTGAGGTGTATCAGCCGTGGCCAAGTTATCGCTATTTTCAAAATATTTCCCGGTTCCGAAGTACACCATGATGACCCCTTTGGAGTCCGTCACGGTGTGACGCTTCAGGGCATTGAAGCCCAACGTTGGTGCACTGGTAATGGGCTGTCGGTCACCGTCAGCATCCCTCGCGACAAACAGTGGGCTACCGGAAAGCCCCACTCCCCAACCATCGGGACGGGTGCCGCTCAAGTCAAACCTCCAGAGGTTACCCTGAAGATCACCCGCATAGGCGGTATTGATTTCTCCGTAGGCATTACCCAGTAACGCCACACCAGAAAGGCCTGTTCCCGCTTCCGTATCAATGACACGACTCTGCGTAGTCGGGTTTTCCAGATCCAGGATGAACAATTGCGACGTGCCAGCATCATACCCATTACCGAATACAACGGCCCAGCGGCCATTGGCCATGCGGGCAATCTGTGGCTGGCTGAGTATGTAGCCCATATCACCCAGAGCCGCAAGATCGCTGGGCGCCAACTCAAACATCAACTTCGGGAAGTCAGGGTCGGTCACATCCATTGCAAAAATGCCTTTACCCCCGGCGCCGAAAGTGCCAACAAGCACACTTTTCCACTCGCCACCCACGTAAGCATCGCCCACCGCCAGTGGGCCGTCCACCGTGTACTCGTGGGCAACGTCCTCTCGACCGTAATTGGGGTCGGCCAGTGTCGCCAGTTTGGAATAAACACCATTCGGCACGTAGGCGAAACGCTCCTGCAGAGCACTGTTCCCTTCGGCATAGAAGGCGTGCAGCATACCGTCATTGGCCCCGACAAATAGCGTGGGGGTTTCACTGCGCTTATCTTCAACGTGAGCCGCGTAGGTATCACCGCCCAGCTCTGCCGGCAGTAGTCCGTAGCCAAAATCCCGGCCGCCTAGATAAACCGGGCTGGAGTTGACGATATCGCCCAGAAGTTTCTCGCGCTCTCTCAATCCACCCGTGCCCTCTTTACTCCGATCACCTTTCACCCAGTTCAGGCGATCTTGCCCAAGCGTTTCCGTGTCACCCGAAATCAGGTGGTTGCGCTGAGTATCCGACAGGTTATCCCAGGTGAAATCAACCATGGCATTTCCAGTGCCGCCATCGTTGTAGGTATAGACGGTACGCCCGGCACTCGTACTGGGCATGCCACTGTTGGTGGACGCATAGACAGTCGATGAAATGGCGCCATTCGCACCGATCTCAAAAGACCGGATTTCGCCAGACCAGTTCTCGCTATTGAAGAGTGCCTGATAGACAAAGGAGCCTTCGGTAAGGCGGGTCGAGTTGGTCGCGACCGAGGAGGCGGCGCCGATACCGGCGGCAATTTCCCCGAACGTTTCCCGAAGCGCGCGCTGCAACTCTCGCGGGTCCGTTGCAAAAAAGTAGTTATCGTTAGCAGAAGCCGCTATATCGTCCCCGTCTTCCTCAGCATAACCGCCCCACTTGGCCGCGAAATATAGAGGTTGCTCTAGAGGCTGCGCGGAAGAGGAGCCTACTACAAAGGTGCTGGTAGACTTCGCATCCGGCTCATCGCAACCGCCATCACCGTCACAAGCGCTGATGGTGCTGACCCCGGATGTCGATGTGAACCCGTTAATGCCGGAGTGCACATGGAAACCATCATTCGTGGTGCCGCCGATCACGTAACCAAACCCCATGATGTTTGGCGTTGAATCTGCCACCACATCAGTGGTAACGGTGACACTGGTTGATGTGACCGAATACTCAATGATCCCCCACATATCCTGGTCATAGTCACCGCCTTGCTCGCTGTCTTCCCAGTTGACATACAACTTGCCGGCGCTGGCTGCATCAGTATTGACCTGGTCAACCACTTTGAAGTCGACAATCGCACAGTTTGCGTCGGGGTCAGTGGTCGTGTTGCGACAGGCCGGTTGGATTGACACCGTGCGCTCACTGCCCGGTACGGGAACAGACACCTGGGGGACAGCGGGCGCCAGAGCCACCCCATAGGTTTTGACCTGGCTACGACGATCATTGGATACGCCATTGATCTGTAGGCCTTCGGAGCGGGCATAGTACGCAAGGCCGGCAATCTGATAACTTCCCTGAAGGCGCGGCGCGTCCGGACAGGTGCCCTGGACACTCGCCAGACCACTGACGGTTTTCGCCGTACAGAGCTGGTTATTATCCCCGGCTCCTTCGCCGCCAACCTCACCAACAAAGTACTGATTGCCGTGAATATTCTCGGCGGCCCCAACGGCATTGGTAAAGGAGTCAAGTGTACTTTCTCCGGCTCCCAGATCCGAAAATCCTGTCAACTGATCACCGTCATAGGAGCTGGTTGAGGCATTGAACTGAATGACGTTTACCGGCGCGCAGTAGTTATCGCCATTCACTGGAGCTACCCAACTGGCTTTGTTCAATCCATCAATACGTCCACTGTCGGACACATCGAAGGTATCTGTGGCGCTCTGCCCGGCCAAGTAGCGCAGCGATTCCAGATACAGTTCAGACTGGGGATTACCCCAGTTACTGCAGTTCCCATCGGTAAAAGATGCCAGCTCCCAACTACAGCTATCGCTCCCGGTTTGACCAAAATAGGTACCGTTGTCAAAACGGTAGCCATAGATCCTGAGCCGATCGAGGGTATTCACAATCCCGTCAAATGAACCAGGGTCAGCCGGTGTCACAAACGTGCCATCGGCGTTGATCTCGTCGGCCATGGAGCCGACATTTTTACGCAACGCCCCGCCGGATTTGTTGGCTGAGTAGGTGCCGGTCATCAGACCAAAATAGATGGACTCATCCTCACCAAACTCCTGCAACAGGCCTGTCGGCTTCAGCGATTCACCATAGGCCACACAACCGCTGGCATTCTCCGAGGAAACAAAGTCCGTGTCACACACTTCGACGCGGACGTTATAATCAGCGTTGAGAGCGCTGTCACCCTCGTCGCCCTTGGTCGGGCTACTGGAGTGCGCATAGATACCCGACACGGTTGAGTTATTGTCGTTGGTTCCCTCACCCCAACGACACTGCCAACGTTCATTACTGGCCCACAGGGAATAATTCCCCTCAGCTACTCGCATCAACGGAGCAGAGTCAACATCCTGGGAAAGAACATCCCTATCACTCGGGTCAGTGGTGTTACAGATGGTGATGCCCGAGTCATCGTCCGTCGCATTTCCGGTAATCGTCGGGTTCAAGGGCGTCAAACTTGAAATATCTCGACCGTTATAGTATTTGGCAAATGAGTGCGCATCGTTCGGAAGAAAGGCCCGCTCGAGAACGGTCTGCGTGGCCGTGTCGGTGCTTCGCTTGCCGCCGTAGAGAATTTTGCGCACGGCATCCATCCGGGTCATGGTGGCCCAGTTCAGAAAGTTGCCGCTCCACTCGCCCGTGTTGGAGCCGTCATTACAATAACGGTCAGCGTTGACGTTATTGACGGGCTCAAAGCGGCTGTTGGCGTATTCATAACACAGACCACTATCGAAGTAACCATAGTAGTCGTAATCGTGTTTATAGGTGGTATCCGGCTCACCATCCCCATCAATATCGCTGTAATCGTCGTACAGTTTGAAGAACAGCTGATGGTCATTGGACATGTTCAGCATGGCCACCGGACGCACCGGTTGCGTCATAAACAGGGGCGACTGTGCTGGCTCAGCGGCCAGGACCGTATGGGTGGTAGCGACCGAGAGAAAACTGAACCCCAACGCCCAGACACCTCGGTACAGCACGGAACTCATCATTCGTTGTTTCATGACGCTACCCTGTTAATTCTTGCGATAAGTTGACTGAAGCACGGCCTGTGATTCACCCGAGCCACTGAGGCCCCGGCTGGTGACCCGGAAGAATTCCATCTGCAGGTCATTGGTATTCTGCAAACTCTGCTGATCGATGGCGCCGCCGGTGGACTGGGATGCATTGAATGACAGCACCATCAGTTCTTCCACAACGTACCAGGGCTGATTGGCATCGCCGATATTTTCCAGCCCCATATCAACCTGTACGGCATTGGCTGCCCACTGCTCATCCGTCCATTGATGCACCGGGGGCAATGCCATACCCGGCTGGTTCAGATCAGGCTCCAGACCGGGCGTTGCGCCGGAGAAATCGAGCCCATCGACGTTGTTGTCCTCGACCAGCGCCTCACCCACCCGGAGGCTGGCCTCCGCGGCCTGAAAGGCCAGATTGCGCTCACGCATGTTACCGGCCATGGTTTCCTGCAGGCCGGTACTGCGAATGGCGGCCAGCCCCACGATGGTCATCAGTAGCACCATGATCAGCCCAACAATCAGCACGGCGCCACGTTGTTTTGAAGCCATTGTCACTGCATTGACGTTCATAGGTTTACCTCTTAATCCAGGCGTCCGCGGATGCCAATGGTGGTGCTGAATACCTGACGCATCCGCCGATCATCAATCCGGGCATCATCGATGGTTTCACCCCCAAAGAAATACGGTTGGGGGTCCGGGAGCACATTTGGTTGCAGACTTTGCATCAGCAGCTCGAGCCTGACCGCCAGCACGTTTTCCCAATCTAAACCAGCGTCATATTCCCGATAGTCGTTGGGTATGCCGTCACCACTGGAGTCCAGGCCGTAGAGCACCCGCATATTTTCGACCCCCTCAATCAGTTCCGCCCGTTCACCATCCTGATCCCGCCAGAGGCTCATGGTACCGGGGGCACCAAAACCGCTTTCGGCGATGTAATACGTCAAGGTGCTCATCCGGAGAATTTCGGCGCCGGCACCAAACTGCTGCCCACCCAGTTGGGAATCAATATTCTTTGGTTCATTGGCAACATTGGATCGAGCATGAACAATTTTTGAGCCACCACCGCCACCAACGTCCTGAAAGTTGGTAATCAGAAACACACGGCCCTGAGTACAGTCGGAAACCACGGCGATATCACCCCGGCAGACATCGCCCACGCAGTCATCCTGCTCTTCGACAGCCACTTCCAGGTTGGCGGTACTGCCGGTGGGCCCCACAATGGGCATAGTCACGTTGCTCGCCCGACGGACCACCAGCACATCAGAACCATCGGCGACATCAATACCATCCATGGGATGATTATTGGATGCGTACCCCTGAATGGAAATATTGAAATCCAGCAGGTAGTCGTTGGTCGGGTCCTCCACACCAATTTCGATATTCTGGTTGGCACCGCGGCTCGAGCAGCCCTGGTAGCCCGCCATACGGATATCCTGCGCCAGAAACTCAACCGCCATCCGGCCGCTTTCCTGAATCCGGGAAATCGCCTGCTGAGTGTTGTAGGTGGTGCGACTGGTGAGGAACATCTGCATGACGCCGGTCATCAGTACAATGCCGAGGGTCAGCGATATCATCAGTTCGATCAGTGATAAACCTTGCTGTTTACGCATGGGAGACGCTCTCTCGATTCCGGGCCGCTAAATACGGGAACTGTAGGTAAAAGTGACCAGTTGGGCGTCTTCGCCCGCCTCATCCGGTGCAGCGTCTTCATCCACCCAGCGCAAACTGATGGTGCACAACTGGTTGGCATCGCAGTCAATGGCTCCCTCGCCGCCAGGCAACGTCCTCTCAAGCCGATCCAGCCACTGCTGGACGTCCGTGTCCGCCAGCGAATTGCCCGCCGGCGCATCATCGCCAAAACCATAGCCGTCATAGCTGTCGATACGGTCCCGGTTGATTCGCATCCGGTCCATGATGTCGTACGCAAGAATATTGGCCTGAGAGCGCAAATAGGCACTGTGATTGAACTGCAGGCTGCGGTTCTGGAGGGCACCCATTGCCAACAGCGACGTGGCCAGAATAAGAACGGTGACCAACACCTCGATCAAGCCGGCCCCCGATTGTTTATGCGAACTGTTCAGTGACATTACAGATTCCTCAAACCGTCTCACGGGGGTTAGCACTCGGCTCGGGCTGAATTGACCGATCCGGACAGGCTGATCCGGATCGCCCGGGCCGAATCGTTGGTGCAGTCGTCATGGCGAGCCAGGCCGGTCACCTGATTATTGTCGGTGCGCGCCAGCGCACCCAACTGATTGAAGCGAACATAGGTGACCGCCCCACCCCGGTTCATGGTGATGGTCATGTCGTTGGCCAAAGGCTCCCGGTCCCGAAGGATATCCGCGTCATTGTTGACCGTGGGGTTATTGCCCTGCTCGCCACCGGCATCGCGGTCCAGAATGACCAGCCAGCCATTGCTCCAGTCATTGCCACAGCCATCGCGGTCGGCATTGCTGGCACACAGGGTCACAATATCGGAGCGCTTGACCGCCTCGCTGCGGGTAAAATTCAGGGTCGAGATCAGCTCGTCGCCCAGAGCCAGGGACTGGTTGTTGCGGATCATGGCGTTAAAGCTGGGAATCGCGATCCCCAGGACGATGGCCAGGACCGCAAGCGTCACCATCAGCTCAATAAGGGTAAAGCCTGGTTGGCGAGTTGGAGTGCTTCGTTGCATATATCAACACTTTTGTTGTTGAGCCGGACAATGCCCGGGCCCGGTGGCTGATCAGGTGGCGGGTGATTCTCTGGACGGACCGACCCTCCGCCTTTATAGTACCAACGCTACCACAACCGGGCCGCCCCACCAGCGGGCGCACGACATGTGGTCAACACGGACGTATGAACGGTAACCCTCGGGAGACCGCCACTTTTCAAGGAGGAAAATTATGCCACAGCGTGGACTGACGCTTCTGGAACTGCTTATCACTCTGGTCATTCTGTCCCTGCTACTGACCATTGGGCTGCCCGGATTCCAGCGGCAGATCGAAGAAACCCGCACCCTCACGATGACCCAGACCCTCCAGGATGCCATTCAGTTGGCTCGCCAACGGGCGGTCAGCCGCAATGGCCGGGTCACCCTGCGCCCGCTCGGTGACTGGGAGAGCGGCTGGGAGTTGTTCGATGACGAGAATCACAATGGGGTTCGGGACGACGGAGAGCACGTCGTGCTGACGCACCAACTGCCGCCGGATCTGGGGGGTCTGTCGATTTCCAGTGACAGCAAGTTACGGCGAGCCGTATCTTATGTCGGGACCGGAGAAAGCCGGCACCCCAGCGGCAGCGCACTGGGGGGCTTCCAGGCGGGCCGCCTTACCATCTGCGGTCCAGATGGGTTACAGGGGTACGAGCTTGTGCTTTCTCGTATGGGCAGAATGAGGCGCCAGACGGTGGGACCGGAGGTCTGCACCAACTGAGTCGGTCAGCGCAGTTCCCGGGGTAGGCTGAAACTGATGGTTTCGGGCGTCCCCGCGGCCTCTTCGGCCGTCAAAGCGCCCCAGCCGCGCAGCTTCTGTACCACCTGCTCCACCAGCACTTCCGGCGCGGAGGCCCCGGCGGTGATGCCGATGCTCTCTTTACCCTCCAGCCACTCACGGCGGATGCACTCGGGGCCGTCCACCAGGTACGCCTCGGTGCCGCAGCGCTCGGCCAGCTCGCGCAGGCGGTTGGAGTTGGAGCTGTTGTGGGAGCCGACCACCAGCACCAGGTCGCATTCCAGGGCCAGCTGGCGCACGGCATCCTGACGGTTGGTGGTGGCGTAGCAGATATCATCTTTACGCGGCCCCAGGATGTTGGGGTATTTGGTCCGCAGGGCGTCGATCACTTTGGCGGTATCGTCCATGGACAGGGTAGTCTGGGTGACGTAGGCCAGATGGTCGGGGTTCTTGACCTCCAGCGCCGCCACATCGTCTTCATCTTCGACCAGATAGATGGCACCGCCATTGCTGGCGTCGTACTGACCCATAGTGCCTTCCACTTCCGGATGCCCCTCGTGGCCGATCAGCACGCACTCGCGCCCTTCCCGGCTGTAACGCACCACTTCCACATGCACTTTGGTCACCAGCGGGCAGGTGGCATCAAACACCTGCAGGCCGCGATCGCGGGCTTCCTGCTGCACGGCGCGGGAGACACCGTGGGCGCTGAAAATCACGATCACATCGTCCGGCACCTGCTCCAGCTCCTCCACAAACACCGCACCGCGCTCGCGCAGGGTGTCGACCACAAATTTGTTGTGGACCACTTCGTGGCGAACGTAAATGGGGGCGCCAAAGACATCCAGGGCACGATTGACGATATCAATCGCCCGGTCGACACCGGCACAGAAGCCACGGGGGTTGGCGAGTTTGATTTGCATAGTGTCAGACAACCTGAGAGGTTCCGGCGGGCGGGGCCCGCGCAAAGTGAGCGCCGACGGGCGGCGCGGGTGTTCAGTGTACCTGAGCCGGCTCGACGTTCAAAACCGCCACTTTGAACAGGATATCCCGCCCAGCCAGCGGATGGTTGAAATCGATCAGCACCCGCTGATCATCGAATTCCCGCACCACGCCGGGTAATTCGGCCTTCTGGGCGTCGGCGAAGGAGAGCATCAGGCCCTCTTCCAGCTCGATATCGGGGCCGAACTGATCCCGGGGCATTTCCTGCATATTGCTCGGGTTGTGCTGGCCGAAACCATCCTCGGGGGGAATGGTGAACTCCTGTTGGTCACCCGGCATGAGGCCAAACAGCACTTTTTCAAACCCGGGCAACAGGTTACCGTCACCGACGGTGAAGGTTGCCGGGTCTTTATCAAAGTTTGAGTCGATTTCCTCGCCATCTTCCAGGCGCAGGGAAAAGTGGAGCGTGACGGTAGTTCCGGGCCCCACGGGCAGCTGTTCAGTCATGACGTTTGTCCTTGCCAAATAACATATCCATGATCAACAGGGCGGCGCCGACGGTAATGGCCGAATCGGCGATATTGAAGGCCGGCCAGTAATAATCCTGATAGTGCACCACGATAAAGTCCACCACATAGCCCAGCACCACCCGGTCGTACAGATTGCCGATGGCACCGCCCAGAATCAGCGCAAGCGCCAACGCCTCGTAGCGTTTTTCGCTCACCCGCGCCAGCCAGATCACCAGCACCACGCTGACCACGGCGGCCACCACGGTAAAGAACCACCGCTGCCAGCCCCCGGCATCGCTCAGAAAACTGAACGCCGCGCCGGGGTTGTGCAGCAGGGTGAAGTTGAAAAACGGCGTGAACACCACGGGCTCGCCATAGGTGAGTGCGGCGGATACCCAGTGTTTGCTGATTTGATCCAGCACAATCACGACAATCGCCAGGATGTACCAGCGCCAGGCCTGGCGGGGGATGGTTAGTGGCATAATTGAGCTCAGTTCCATATTAAATTCAGTACTGTGGGATCACTCGTAGGGCGGATAAGCAAAGCGCATCCGCCGTAACCTGCGGGAAAAACAGGGGCCAGTCCACTAGACCCCTCGGCGGATGCGCGCTGCGCGCTTATCCGCCCTACGCATGATGCTGCTGCGGCAGCCCCGAAATCAGGCAAAATGCCTCTCCTCACCCTGCCCGTCGACATTATCAACACAGCGGGCACAGAGAGTCGGGTGCTGGGCGACGCTGCCCACGTCGGCCCGGTGGTGCCAGCAGCGCTCGCACTTGTCGTAGCTGGATTTTTCCACCGCGACCTTGAGCCCCTCAACATCCGTCAATTCCGCCTCGGTGGCCTCATCGAGCGGGCGCACCTGAGCGGTGGAGGTGATCAGCACGAAACGCAGCTCGTCGCCCAGTTTCTGCAGCACGGCTCGCAGGTCGTCGTCGGCAAACAGGGTCACTTCCGCGCCCAGAGCGCCACCAATCACACCATTAGCGCGCTGGGTTTCCAGCACCTTGTTCACGGCATCTTTGACTTCGGCAATCTGGTGCCAATCCTCTTCGCTGAATTCGGACTCCCCGGCGTCGGGCAGCGCGTACCATTCAGCGGCAAACACCGGTCCCTGACGTTCACCGGGTACCAGCGGCCAGATCTCATCGGCGGTAAAGCTCAAAATCGGTGCAATCCAGCGCACCATGGCTTCGGTGACGTGATAGAGCGCGGTCTGGGCCGAACGCCGCGCCAGACTGTCCGCCTGGGTGGTGTACTGGCGGTCCTTGATGATGTCCAGGTAGAAACCGCCCAGCTCCACTACGCAGAAGTTGTGCAGCTTCTGGTAAATCAGGTGGAACTGATACTGGTCGTAGGCCTTGATGATATCGGCCTGCAGCTCGGAGGCGCGACCGACGATCCAGCGATCCAGGGCCACCATCTTCTCTGGTGCCACAGCGTGTTCAGAAGGCTCGAACCCGTTCAGATTTGACAGCATGAAACGGGCGGTATTGCGGATGCGACGGTAAGAGTCGGCGGTGCGCTTGAGGATCTCATCGGAGACGCTCATCTCGCCACTGAAATCCGTGGCGGCCACCCACAGGCGCAGGACATCGGCGCCCAGCTCTTTCATGACTTTCTGGGGCGGCACCACGTTGCCCACGGACTTGGACATTTTCCGGCCCTGGGCATCTACGGTGAAGCCGTGAGTCAATACGGTTTTATAGGGCGGCGTACCGTTCATGGCCATGGCGGTTTTCAGGGAGGACTGGAACCAGCCGCGATGCTGATCCGAGCCTTCCAGGTACAGATCCGCCGGGTAGCGCAGATAACCGCGCTGCTGCAGTACCGCAAAGTGGGTCACCCCGGAGTCGAACCAGACATCCAGGGTGTCGGTCACTTTCTGATAGCGTTCGGCGTCCGCGCCCAGCAGTTCGGCGGCATCCAGATCAAACCAGGCATCCATCCCGTCCTGCTCGACTTTTTTGGCGACCGCTTCGATCAAGGCCGGCGTTTCCGGGTGCAGATCACCGGTTTCTTTGTGAACGAACAAAGCGATGGGCACACCCCAGGTGCGCTGACGGGAGATACACCAGTCCGGCGAGGAGGCCAGCATGGAATCGATCCGCGCACGGCCCCAGTCGGGTACCCACTGCACCTGATCGACCGCATCGCTCACCTGCTCGCGCAACTGGTTTTTGGTCATGCTCACAAACCACTGGGGAGTGGCCCGGAAGATCAGCGGGGTTTTGGTGCGCCAGCAGTGGGGGAAACTGTGGGTGATTTTACCCTGGGCCAGCAAAGCGCCCTTCTCTTCCAGCAGCGCGACCACTTTCTCGTCCACTTTGTAGACGTGCTCGCCGGCAAAGATCTCCACGCTGTCGCGGTACAGACCGTTATCGTCGATGTAGTTCAGGGTCCCGATGCCGTATTTCTGGCCCACCACAAAGTCGTCCATGCCGTGGTCCGGAGCGGTGTGTACACAGCCGGTACCGGCGTCGGTGGTGACGTGGTCACCGCAGATGACCGGCACCTGCCGGGCATAGAACGGATGGTGCACCTGCAGGTTTTCCAGCTCCTTGCCCGGCGTCCGCCCGACCACCTTGTAGTCCTCCTGCCCCGCGCGCTGCATTACCGACTCGAGCAGCGCTTCGGCCACCAGCAGTCGTTCGTCACCGACCTGTACCACGACGTAGTCCAGTTCCGGATTGACGCTGACCGCCTGGTTGGCGGGCAGCGTCCAGGGGGTGGTGGTCCAGATGACCAGTGACACGTCGCCGCTGCCGGTCAGGCCCGGCACGGCGTGTTCCAGGGCGTGCTGATCGGTGAAGGCAAACTTGACGTCGATGGAGTAGGAGGTTTTGTCCTGATACTCAACTTCGGCTTCGGCCAGGGCGGAGCCGCCCACGACACTCCAGTAGACGGGTTTGAAGCCTTTGTGCAGGTGGCCCTGGTCGGCGATTTTGCCGAGCGAGCGGATGATGTCAGCCTCGAATTTGTAGTCCATGGTGAGGTAGGGGTTGTCCCACTCACCGAGCACGCCCAGGCGGATGAAGTCTTCTTTCTGGCCTTTGACCTGGCGCGCAGCGTAGTCGCGGCATTTTTGCCGGAAGGCTTTGTGATCGAGTTTGACGCCGGCTTTGCCGTGTTTCTTTTCGACGTTGTGTTCGATGGGCAGGCCGTGGCAGTCCCAACCGGGCACGTAGGGGGCGTCAAAGCCGCTAAGGGTTTTGCTTTTGACGATGATGTCTTTCAAAATTTTGTTGACGGCGTGGCCGATGTGAATATCACCATTGGCGTAGGGGGGGCCGTCGTGCAGGATGAAGGGTTCGCGACCGGCCCTTGCCTGGCGGATTTGCTGGTAGAGGTTGTCTTTCTGCCAGCGTTTGAGCATTTCGGGCTCGCGCTGTGCCAGGTTGGCCTTCATGGCGAAGGCGGTGTGGGGCAGATTCAGGGTTACTTTGTAGTCGCTCATAATCGTCAATTCGCCAAGTATTTGTGGCTTTCGCGGAGGTAAGTCAATTCGCTTCGTTAGTTCAGTCCGGTCCGGTGCGGGGTAACCCCTTTCAAGACACGCCGTAAATACATCCCTGTAGGCTCGAATCGCCGGTCCCCGGCTCCACGGTCTTGAAAGGGGTTACCCCGCACCGGACCTCCGTGCCAAATTGCAGTCAGGTGGTTTTAACTACCCTTCTTTAAAAAACTGCTTTGCTTCTGCAATATCTTTCTGTAGCTGCTCTTGCAGTTTGTCGATCGATTCAAACTTCTGTTCTTCCCGCAGTTTGCGGTGAAACTCTACATCGATTCGTTCACCGTAGAGGTTCCCGGTGAAGTCCAGCAGGTGGACTTCTAGGATCGGCCGGGTGGAGCCGCTGACGGTGGGGCGTACGCCGACGTTGGCGACGCCTGGGTGGGCGCTGCCATCGGCCCGGTGGGCGGTGATCGCGAAGACGCCGTGCAGGGGCGAACGGTAGCGTCGCAGTTGCACGTTGGCGGTGGGTACGCCCAGTTGTCGGCCCAGTTGTTTGCCGTAGCCGACCCGTCCGCCGATGCGGTAGGGGTGGCCGAGCAGTTGTTCGGCGAGGCCGAATTCGCCCGCTTCCAGGGCCTGGCGGATGCGGGTGCTGCTGATTCGCGCCCCGGCGTGTTCCAGGGTGCAGGTGTCGCTGACGGTGAAGCCTTGTTCCCGGCCGACGGCGGTGAGCAGTTCGAAGTCGCCGGCGCGGTCGCAGCCGAAGCGGAAGTCGTCGCCCACGACCAGGTGGTGGATGCCGAGGCCTTGCACCAGTATGCGGTCGATGAACTGCTGGGCGGTGAGGCTGCGCAGTTCTTCGTTGAAGCGCAGACACAGTATCCGCTGGACGCCGGCGTTGAACAGGGCCTGGATTTTTTCCCGCAGTCGCATCAACCGGGCCGGGGCCCGTTCGCGGGCGAAGTATTCGTGCGGCTGGGGCTCGAATATGATGGCCACGGCGGGCAATCGGTGCTGTTCGGCGGCGTCGGTCAGCTGTCGCAGGATGGCCCGGTGGCCAAGGTGCACGCCATCGAAGGTGCCGATGGTCGCCACGCAGCCCCGGTGTCGGGGGCGCAGGTTGTGCAGCCCGCGGATGAACTCTTTGGGGGCCGGTTTCACAGTGATGCCCGCTCGCCTCGCTCAGTCGACTTTGCAAAACGCGTGAGTATACAGGAGCGGGCGGGCGGGGGTAAGAGGTACAGGAGCGGGCGGGCGGAGGTGAGAGCTAGAGAAGCGGTACAAGAGTCGGCAGATCAGGAGCCGCTTACCAGCTCGGCGCCCTGCCGGTGCCAGTTGGAGGGGCCATGGTCGGTATTGAAGTAGCGGCGAACGCCGTCAATGTTGAGGCTGAGGTTGGCGTGCTGGCGCTTTTTGACTTCTACCCGACTGGGCCTGGCACTTTGTCGTGCCCCCACCAGGCGGTCGATCAGCCCACGGATTCTCTGGCGGCGCGCTCGCAGTGAGTCCCTGGTTGCGTACAGTCGTTTCAGTTTATCGGTGGGCGGCGAGGCCATCTCCCCCCGCTGGATACAATCAAGGGTTTCGCACACCCGTTGCCAATTGTGCTCGCACAGCGTCAACGCCTCTTTGAGCTGCCCCACCAGGCGACGCCGGCGGTTGGGGCGCCCTACGGTCACCTCGGTGGCGACCCCGGCCTCGCTGCCCAGGGTATTGGCCACCAGCGCCCGGCCGGCGCTGGCGCTACCACCGATGAGGCTGCCCTTACCGGTCGGTTGCCCGAGGAGGATGTCCCGCCCCGCCACCAGTCGGCTCTGCAGAGCGTACTCGCGAACCATCAGGTCATAGCGGGTATTGATGTAGGCCAGGTTGATAAATTTCGCACTCAGGGTTCCACCGGCGGTGAGGTGCGTGCGCAGACGCAGGTCGCCGTCATGGCGCTTGCCCACTTCTTCCCCCATGACGCCGCCAAGCACCGTGAGGTTACCGCCGGCGCGGATATCGGCTTTCTCAACCATGCCGCGGATCATTATGTCGCCGGTGGCGTTGAGGACAAAACCGCTGGCGACATCCCCTGCCACCTCCACCGAACCCTCAAAATCGATATTGCCCGTGGAGACATCCACCGCCTTGAGGCGCAAGGTGGGGTCCACCCGTACGCCGCTGGATGAAAATACCGGATGCCCCCGGATGGCGGCTCGTAACACCTTGGCATCGTCCGGGTCCGGCTCAACACTATCGTCCAGAGCATCAAAGCTCCGGTCGCGCCCCGGCGTCGGCGTCAGGGGCTCGCCCATGACATCCTCGCCCGGCTCGCCCTGGGTCGCGGGAATACGGCGCAGCAGGGGGATGCCCGGATCCACCACCACGAACTCGTGCAAATGATGCAGATCAACGCGCCCCTGATCATCCTCCTGCAATGCCAGTTGATCGTCCCGCGCCACCAAAGACACAAAACGGGCGTCCTCACCCGGCTGGGGCAGGCGGGCCCGGGCCACACACAGGGATTCGGCGTGCCCCGCCTCGGCGGCATGGGTCAGGGCTCGCAGGTGGATACAGGTCTTGACGACACCTTGCGCCAAAAGCTCCTTGAGCAGGGCCTCCCGGGTCAGCCTGTGCCCGCCCCACGCCGGGTGAAGGGTCAGAAAGGCCGCCTGGCGGTCCTCGGCAATGCGCCATTCCGTCCGGGCATCGCGGCGCTCGGCCAGAACCAGATCCCCGCAACGGCCGTTGTTGGCCTGCTGCACCGCCGACTCCAGGGTGGCTTCCGGAGCGAACCATTCACCATACCCCGCCTCTGCCAAACGCACTCTGAGGCGATCGAGATCCCAGGGCTGCTCCTCGGTCGACGGCTCCAGCCGCCCCTGCACCAGGCCACGGGCTTCATCCATCGAAAACGTGATGGCGCAAGGGGTAAGTTGGCTCGCACGCGAGTCTGCCGAGGCGGATCCGGTGGGGGCCGGCGCCTCTTGAGGGGCTGGAGCGCCCTTTTGGGGAGCGGGCGCACCAGAAGATGTGGTTTTACGATTGTCGCCCATATCAACAATCGTAGCACATACGGCTCAAACTGCCAGCTTTCAGTGGTTCGAGCGAAATTCGCTGAATTTGATGCCCATAATGCGCAAACTCACGCCATATACCGCCAGCCCGAGAATACACAATACCGCCAGACGCCAACCTTTCTGCCACCAGAGCCAGTCCTGCCAGCCCGCCCAGACCGACAGCGCGCTCAGCAGCGCCGTCACCATGATGGCATTGGCGCCCCCGAAGGCCAGCAACCGGCGGACCCACCCGGGCTCGCGACGGTAGACGCCGAGCCGACGCAAACCACGGAAGAGCAAATAAGCATTCAAATAAGCGGAAACCGCGGTGGCCAGCGCCAGCCCCACATGACCAATATTGAAGATCAGATAAAGCGGTAACACGAACACCACATTGAGCAGCATATTGGCGAGCATGGCGTAAATACCGATGCGCACCGGGGTTTTCATATCCTGACGGGCGAAATAACCCGGCGCCAGCACCTTGATCAACATGAAGGCCAGCAACCCCAGCGCATAGGCCCGCAGGCTGTAGGAGGCCATCTGCATATCCCGAACGGTCGTTTCACCATACTGGAACAAGGTCATCAGAATGGGTTCGGCCAACAGGATCAACGCCAACGTCGCGGGCAACGCCAACAACAGCACGCTGCGCACCGCCCAGTCCAGCGTCTGACTGAAGGTTTCGGGGTCCTCAGCGGCGTGCTGGCGGGACAGACTCGGGGTGATCACCGTCGCCAGAGCGATGCCAAACACCCCCAGGGGCAATTCCACCAGGCGGTCTGAATAGTAGAGCCAGGACACGCTACCCGTGGGGAGAAACGAGGCCAACACCGTGTCCAGCAGCAGGTTGATCTGGCTGACCGACACGCCGAACAGCGCCGGTGCCATCAACCAGAGAATGCGTTTGACGCCCGGGTCCCGCCAATCCACCTTGGGCGCCGGCAGCAGATGCACTCGCTGCAGAAACGGGAGCTGGAACAGAAGCTGTACCACACCCGCTGCCATCACCCCCCAGGCCAGCGCATAGGCCGGGGTGTCAATCCGGGGAGCCACGACCAGAGCCGCCAGGATCAGGCTGAGGTTCAGCAGCACCGGGGTAAAGGCGGGAATCGCAAAGCGGTCGTAACTGTTGAGAATGGCCCCGGCAAAGCCGGTCAGGGATATCAGCAGCAGGTAGGGAAAGGTCACCCGCACCATATCCACGGTCAGAGCGTATTTATCGGGATCGTTCAGCCAGAAACCCGGGGCAAAAAGCCCGGTGACCAGGGGCGCCCCCACCACGGCCAGCACCGTGACCGAGACCAGTACCAGCCCGAGGCAGCCGGCTACCCGGTCCACCAGGGCCTTCACTGCCTCGTGCGTTCCCTTCTGCCGATACTCCGATAATACCGGCACAAAGGCCTGGGCAAAGGCGCCTTCGGCGAACAACCGGCGCATGAAGTTGGGAATCTTGAAGGCCACAAAAAAGGCGTCCGCCCCGGCCCCCGCCCCAATGACCCGGGCAAAGACCATATCCCGCACCAACCCGAGCACCCGCGAGAGCATGGTAAAGGCGCTCACAAGGGAACTGGAGCGCAACAGGCTGGGCGCTTTAGTGACCGCAGTGGTATCAGAACTGGGGGGGTGCGATTGAGTCACAATCCTTCCTGAATTCAGAGACGACAGGCGCATTATCCACACTCCGCCCCTTGAGAGATAGCGAAGCCCGTCACACAAAAACCGATTGACGATCGGTTTTTGTGTGACTAGGCTGATCGACACCTGCAGTGCAATGCCAATAATCCTGACTACCGAGGAGACACCGTGCCCGGCAAAGAACCCCCTACTACCACAACGCCACCCCTCGGCGAGCTGGAAATAGCCGTGATGGAAGCACTGTGGCAGGCTCCGGATCAGTCCGCCAAAGACCTGCACGCCACCCTAGGAGCGGCCAGAGGCATTTCCCTGAATACCGTTCAATCCACCCTCGACCGGCTATACCGCAAACAACTGCTCAGCCGTACAAAAGTGGCCCACGCCTTTCGCTACCGGCCCCAGGTAGCCCGACAACAATTGATTGCCGGATTGATCAACGATTTACTGGGACGCTTTACCAATGACGCTCACTCTTCTCTGGCAGCCTTTGTAGACGCCGCTGACCAGTTGGACGAGCGGGCGCTGGACGAGCTGGAACAGGTGCTGAAGGCACGGCGCGGCGAAGGAGCATCGTCATGACCGCCTTGCTCGACTTTTTCTACCTGCTGACACTCTTGGCAGTGATGGCCTGGCTCCTCGCCAACGGGCTACTTTGGCTGGCTGGGCGGCTGCTCTCACCTGAACACCTGAGCCGCCACTTATGGTTATACGCTTTGACGCCCTGGCTGGCCATGGCCGCTCCGGTTACCGCCATGTGCGTCATCGCGGCAGCCAAACCCCTTGGTTGGATTGCTGATCATTGCGCGCACCACGGTATGCATCATCCCCATTTGTGTTTTGAGCACTGGCCCGCCCTCGACCTGCAATGGACCCACCTGCTCAGCGCTGCGGCCCTGGCAAGCCTGCTGATCAAAGTCCTGATGGTTTTTTTATTCCGAGAGTTCAAGGCCGCTCGCGACACCACAGCGTTGTTGGCCCTGAGCCGAGGTCACGGGCGATTGCGTCGTCTCGACACGCCGAAGGCCTTTGCCTGCACCGCAGGCTATCGACATCCGGCCCTGTTCATGACCCGCGGGCTGACCGATCGGCTCGATCATCGGGAACGCCGCATCGTTCTGGCCCACGAAGTCGCCCATCTGCGTCGGCGCGACCCGCTACGCAATCTGGTGTTCAACGTCTTGTTATTGGCACACTGGCCATCATCGGCACGTTCACTTTGCGCCCTGTTACGGCAACGCATGGAGGAGCAGGCCGATGACCGGGCGGCCTGCCGTTTTGGCCCCGAGGCCGTGGCGGCGACGCTGATCAAAGTGGCACGTCTGAGCGGACCCTCGCCCACGGGAAGTCTGTCGGCCAGCGGCGGCCAACTTCTGCCCCGAATCCACCGGCTTCTGCATGCCCAACCCGACAGGGTATCTCGAACCCTAACCATCTCGAGTGCTCTTACTATCACTGTCTTTCTGGGTGGCGTGGCGACCCTGGTGATCGTCCATCATTCCCTTGAAACCCTTCTCGGCTTTCTGGTAGGAGTTTAACCGTGCCACACCCCTTTTCCCCGATCTTTGGTCTCCTGCTGCTCACGCCCGGGCTGGCCGCAGCTGACACGCCGTTAACCGAACAGGAGGCGGTCCAGCTAGGTCTACAGCAGCCCGAGGTGGTCGCCCGCTGGGACGCCCACACCGACATCGCTGAGGGCCAGCTCGAATCCGCTGGTCGCTGGGCCAACCCGGAAATTGAATACAGCCGCGAAACATTGGAGCTGCCGTCGGGCGACTCCGAGGAGAATACCTGGTCCATCCGCCAACGATTCAATCTGGCGGGCGTACCCGGGCTGACACGCAAAGCGGCGCGCCACCAAGTTCGGGCGTCAGACCTTCGCAACGACCAGGCCCGCCGGGAGTGGGCCGCTGGTATTCGCCAGCAGTTCTACCAGGCCCTGGCGGCCCGACGGGAAGCGGACCTCATCGCCGACTGGCACCGTCGGCTTACCGAACTGACGAGGGCCATAGAGCAACGCGTCGCGGCAGGCGATGCCTCCCGCTACGATCACACACGTCTGCGACAGGAACTGGCGCTGCTGGAGGGCGAACGCCTGAATACCCGCGCCAAAGCGGACTCGGCCCGAGAGCGCCTGGCCCAACGGGTTGGCGACGTTGAACGGCCACTCACGGGCCGTCTGCTGCCGCCCTTACATACCCCGGCAGATGCCTCTGCCGTCACCCAGAGCCCGCTATTGCGAGCGCTGTCGGCGGAAACCGAAAGCGCCGAAGTCCGCGCCGAGGCCGCCCAGCGCCAGCGCTGGCCGGAGCTGACCCTGGGAGTCGGTCGCAAGGAGGTGGTTGAGCCCGGCTTTCAGGCGGAAGGCAACGTCATCTCCATCGGTATTGAGATCCCCCTGTTCGACCGACGCTCTGGCCAGGCCCGAACCCAGCGAGGCCGCGCCCAACAACAACGGGCGGAGCTCGCGTTTGCCCGCACCGAGCTCCGCACCCGCTTGCGCGCTCTGCAGCGCGATTTGGCCGCTGAACAGGCGTCCGCCCTGGCGTTACGGGAAAGCATCAATGCGCCGACGGAGTCACTGTCTGACATCGCCGAGAGCAGCTACGCGGCCGGCGAGCTCAGCATTGCCGAGTTGATTGACGCCCATCGCTCGGAACTGAATACCCGCCGGGCGCTTATCCAGCGCGAGCTGGAAGCGCGCACCACCTTTATCCAACTGACACTACTGACTGGAGAGACACCATGAAGTCATTGAAGCCCCTGATCACTCTCAGCGCACTGGTTCTGGCCCTCACCGCCTGCAGCGATGCCGAGCACGCACACGACGGTGACACTGGGCATGGCGATGACCACGCCCATGAGCAGAACGATAGCCACCCGCACGACGATGGTCATTCCCACGAGGACGGCCACGACCACGGCGATCACGACCACACGGACACGGAAGCCTATTACGGCGACGATGCTGAGCAACCGGAGGCGAAGGCCACCGACACCCAGCCCCACCATGACGACCATGACCACGGCGAAGGCCACGACCATGCCCATTGATTCACGCCCCTGGGTCCTAGCCCTGGCGCTGCTGATCACCGCCTGCTCCGACACCCCCTCCGGCGGACACGGTCATGACCACGGCCCCGACGGAGACCACGCGGACCACGAGACGCATGATGCGCCAGTGCTGGTGTACACCGATTTCAGTGAACACACCGAGCTGTTTGTGGAGTTTCCCGCCCTGGTGGCTGGACAAAGCTCACGCTTTGCGGCCCACGTCACCCGATTGAGTGATTTTATGCCACTGACGGAGGGGCGACTGGATGTATTGCTGCAGCGCGACGGGCGTACCGTCGCCCGCTTCCGGGTGAACGAAACCACCAGTCGCGGCATCTTCCGGCCCAGCGTCACGCCCCGCGATAGCGGTGACTTCGACCTTGTGATTGAGGTCGCTGACGGGGATATGACCGCCCGGCACTCTCTGGGCGAGATCAGAGTGTTTGCGGACAATGAGGCGATTCAGGGTCTGCCCGATCATCCCGAAGGCGATATCGCGTATCTGAAAGAACAGCAGTGGGACAACCCGTTTGCGACGGTATCCGTTCAACCCCGACCATTGCGGCGCTCGGTTCCGGGCTTTGGCACCGTCACCGCTCCGGCGGATGGAGACGCCACCGTGCGGGCACCGGCCGACGGTTATATTGCCAGCACCCCATTGATTCAGCCGGGTCAGCGCGTTGCACAAGGGACCACACTGGGCGTGCTGATTCCCCGTCTGGGTGACCAGTCCGATATCGGCAGCCTGATGGTCGCGCTGGAACAGGCCCGCTCCCGGCGGGCGCTGGCGGAGAGGGACGTTGAACGACTGACCGGCCTATTGGCCCAGGGAGCCATTCCCGAACGGCGGCTGCTGGACGCCCGGGAGGCTCTTGATGTTGCGCGCGCCGAATTCCGCGCCGCCCGTGCCCGGGTGGAGCAGTATGAGTCCGGCAACGCCGAGGCGGGGCTCGCCCTGCGCGCGCCGGTGGCCGGAGCGGTGGTCACCACCAATGTCAGCCCCGGTGCCTTTATCAAAGCCGGTGATCCGCTGTTCCGGATTGCCGCGCCGGAGCGTCGTTGGCTCGCCATCCGGGTTCCGGAGCGCTTTGCCGAGGAGCTTGCCCACAGCAGCGGCGCTTGGCTTGATCGACCCGACGGCCCGCTGGTGTTGGATGCGCAGCAGGGCGCCCGCGTTGTGCGGCACGACAGCGCAGTGGACCCGCGCACCCGCACCGCAGGCGTTACCGTGGAGTACCCCACCGAGGTCGGCCCCGCGCTGCTCGGTGCCCGAGTAGCGGCCCATGTATTCACCGAATCTGCCGTGGAGCGGTTGGCGATTCCCCGCAGTGCGGTGATCGACGATGACGGCCGCTCCGTGGTCTACGTGCAAGTCAATGGTGAAAGCTTTGAGCGTCAACCGGTGGAATTGGGCCTGCGCGACAGTGCCTGGGTGGAAGTTCGCCAGGGCCTGAGCGCTGACGACCGGGTGGTCAGCGAAGGGGCCTACCTGGTGAAGCTGGCGTCGGCTGGCGGTACCGAAATCGGTCACGGCCACGCCCACTAACCCCCGGAGTTTTCCATGATTGATCGCATTATACGCGTGTCCCTGAACAACCGGTTGCTGGTTCTGGTCGCCGCGGGCCTACTGATGGTCTGGGGCGGCTGGTCGGCCCTGAAGGCTCCGGTGGATGTCTTTCCCGACCTGACCGCCCCTTCGGTCACCATCGTGACGGAAGCCCACGGCATGCCCCCCGAGGATGTTGAGCGGCTGGTGACCTTTCCCATCGAGACCGCCATGAACGGTGCCGGCGGCGTCCGCCGGGTCCGCTCCAGCACCGGGGTCGGCATCAGTGTGGTGACGGTGGAATTTGAGTGGGGCACGGATATTTATCGCGCCCGCCAACGCGTCGCCGAGCGGTTGCAGAATGTCTCGGCGGCCCTGCCCCAGAACCTGCCGCCACCGGTACTGGCACCGGTCACCTCCATCATGGGGGAGATTCTGTTTATCGCGCTCACCTCGGAGCAACACGATGAAATGGCCCTGAAAACCGCCGCCGACTGGCAGGTCCGGCGCCGGCTGCTGGCCGTACCGGGAGTGGCCGAAGTCATCCCCACCGGGGGTGAAACCCGCCAGTTTCAGGTCGTCGCCTCTCCGGAGCGTTTGTCCGCCTATGGGGTAACGCTGGACCAACTGCGCCAGGCGGTGGCCAACGCCACCCGCAACGCCTCCGCCGGTTTTCTGACCGAAAACCGGCAGGAATTCCTGATCCAGGGCATCGGCCGGGCCCGCACCATTGAGGATCTTGAGCAGGCGGTGGTCACCACCCGGGATGATGTGCCCGTGCTGGTGCGGGATCTGGCCATTGTTCAGACTGGCCCGGCACCGCGGCGCGGTACCGGCAGCTACAAAGGCGATGCGGGTGTGGTGCTGGGCATCCAGAAACAGCCGGGGGCAAACACCCTCGAACTGACCCGCCGACTGGATGGCGTCATTGATGAGCTGCAGGAGTCACTGCCCGAGGGCATGCGGATCGAAACCGACGCTTTCCGCCAGGCGGACTTCATTACCGTCTCCATCGACAACCTAAGCACTGCGCTGCGGGACGGCGCCATCCTGGTGGTGGCCATCATGTTCCTGTTTCTTTACAGCGTGCGGGCCACCGCTATCGCCCTGGTAGCCATTCCTCTGTCGTTGTTGGTGGCCGTACTGTCCATTCGCTGGTTCGGCGGCACGCTCAATACCATGACCCTCGGGGGCATGACCATTGCGCTCGGCGCGTTGGTGGACGACGCCATCATCGTGGTGGAAAACATTGTCCGCAGGCTCAGGGAAAATGCCGATCGTCCCGAGGCGCAACAGCGGTCGGCGCTGAGCGTTGTCTCGAACGCGACCCGGGAAATCGAGGGCTCCATCGTTTTCGCCACCCTGATCATCATTCTGGTGTTTCTCCCATTATTTTTCCTCAGTGGCGTCGAGGGTCGACTACTCGAACCCTTAGGGCTGGCCTACGTCGTTTCCCTGGCGGCCTCGCTGCTGGTGGCGATCACCGTCACTCCGGTGCTCTGTCTACTCGGGCTGCCGGGCAGCCGCACGGTAACCCAGGATCACGATACCCGCCTGATCGCCGCCCTGAAATCGGGGTACCGCCCCCTGCTGGCATGGTCTCTGAGCCGCTGGCGTATTTTGATCGGCGGCGCCCTGGCATTGCTGCTGGCGTCACTGCTGGGACTGTCACTCGCGGGCCGGGGGTTTTTGCCAGAATTCAACGAAGGCAGCCTGACCCTGAGCGTGGTGACTCTGCCCGGCACCTCCCTGGAAACCTCCGATGACATCGGCCAACGAGTAGAGAAGATTCTGTTGGAGCAGCCAGAAGTGGTCGCCACCGCCCGGCGCACCGGCCGGGCGGAGCTGGACCCTCACGCCCAACAGGTATTTGCTTCGGAAATCGATGTCTCGCTCGACATGCGGGAGCGGGACAAGGCGGAGCTGCTGGCGGCCCTCCGTCAGGAATTCGCCCTGCTGCCCGGGACCAACGTCATTATTGGTCAGCCCATTTCCCACCGCATTGACCATATGCTCTCGGGCACTCGAGCCAATATCGCCATCAAGCTCTTTGGCGATGACCTCTCGGAGCTACGCCGCCTGGGTGGGCAGATCGAGTCCATTGTGGGTGGCATTCCCGGGGCGGTGGATGTGGCCATGGACGAGCAGAGCCAGATCCCGTTTGTCACCGTCCGCTTTGACCGGGCGGCCCTGGCCAACTATGGCCTCAGTATGACCGACGCCGCCGAGGCTCTGGAAACCGCCTTCAATGGCACCACCGTCGGACGATTACTGGAGGGAGAAGCGAGTTTTGATCTGGTCGTACGCCTGCCGCAAAGCGCCAAAGAAAACCTGGACACCTTGCGGGAAACCCAACTCACACTCGCCTCCGGCGCCCAGGTGCCCTTCTCGGCGCTGGCCGACATCCGGCGCGAGCGGGGGCCCAACACCATCAGCCGGGAGAACGTCCAGCGCCACCTGGTGGTCATGGCCAACGTCGCCGAACGGGACCTCATCAGTGTGGTGGAAGACATTGAGGCTGCCATCGCCCGCAACGTCACGCTGCCCACCGGCTACCGGGTGGAGTATGGCGGCCAGTTCCAGAGCGCGGAGGCGGCGAGCACCCGCTTACTGCTGCTCGGCGCTTTGGTGATCGCGGGTATTTTCCTGCTGCTGGTCGCGGCGTTTGGCCGAACCCGGGATGCGGTGCTGGTGATGCTCAACCTGCCACTGGCTCTGATCGGCGGCGTGGCCGGCGTCTGGTTTGCCGGAGGGGTCATCACCGTCGCGGTGCTGATCGGGTTCATCACCCTGTTCGGCATTGCCACTCGCAACGGTGTGATTCTGGTCGACCACATCGGCCGCCTGATCCGCGACGGAGGCCTCACACCGGAACAGGCGGTACGCCAGGGGGCCGAAGAGCGCCTGGTGCCCATTCTGATGACCGCCCTGGCCACGGCCCTCGCGCTGGTGCCCCTGGCCCTCGCGGGCGGCGAACCCGGCAGTGAAATCCAGGCGCCCATGGCCATTGTGATTCTCTGGGGGCTGCTCAGCTCCACCGCACTGAATATGCTGGTGGTTCCGGCGATGTACTTGCGCTTTGGCGCCACCCGCACCTGATCCGCAATGAGCGAGATAAAAGTTGACAACAAGCCGCCCGACCAATACTGTATAAAAAAACAGTAATGACCCAGGAGGTAAACCATGGCTGTAGTCGCCGTTTGGAAATGTGATCGGGATGGCAAGATGTTTGACGATAAGAAAGCCGCGGAAGCGCACGACAAAATGCTGGAGCTGGCTGCCAATATCACCCAGTTGATCGAAAACTCGGTGGACGGCATCAGCGAGGCACACAGTGAGGCCATTGGCCTGTTGCTCGCCGAGCGCAGCGACCTGCTGGCCAAGGCCTGCAAGGGCAAGCCGGAAGTACTGTTGGAAGGAACGGAAGACCAGAGCGCGAATGTCACGCCTCTGGCCTCCAATCAATAACGCCCCTTGCGTCTCACTCGCTCAGGGACTGAGCGGTCACCCCTCAAAGTTCCAGGTAGATTCTCAGGCTGGAGCGCTCCTGATGATGATCGTGATGATCATGACTTCTTGAGCGATAACGATACGCGTCGTCCCGATAGTTTTCGTGGCGATGGTGATACGCGTCATGTCTGCGCTCCCGGCGCCACTTCCTCATTTCACGCTCTCTCTCCCGCTCCCATTTACGGGCTTCTCGCGCGCGCTCTTTATGGTGTTTTTTGTGCTCCCAAGCCGCCGCATGAGGCGGTGGAGCGGCATGTAGTGCCACCGGAGCCATCAATACCAGACCAGCCAGCGTAGCAGACAATAGGGTTTTCATACTCAACACCTCCAGATCGGTCATTCGAAACAGTGGGTTCAGTATGCCTTCGGGAGTCTGAACTCAGTCTGAACGGCGCGCACCCGACTCAACCGGCCCTGAGCCGCGTTCCGCATTGGTGCTTTTTGGCCCATCAACGCACAGCTTCCGTGCACATCACACTCTTTCTGATGAACCAGATCTGAGCACAGGATCACCAAAAACGCCCCCTCCTGGAGCAATCACCCCCAGAGAAGCCGAAATTCGGCCTTCATTGACCAAAATCCACCCCAGGGTCGGATGTTTTTCTCCTGTGGCACGACGGTTGCAATTCACCGGTTACTGACCAGCGAAGCACGTCTTTGCACCGCAAGCATCACCGCCTCAATTCAGGAGAAACAACTTCATGGCCTATATCGAACCGAGTGAATTCGTCACCAAGATGGTGGATTCCGGCGAACAGAAAGTCTTTATGTCCACCAAGGACACCTTGATCCGCGCCTTTATGGCGGGCGCGATTCTGGCGCTGGCCGCCATGTTTTCCATCACCGTCATGGTCAATACCGGCTCGCCTCTACTGGGCGCGGTACTTTTCCCGGTGGGCTTTATCATGCTCTATCTGATGAAGTTCGATCTGTTGACCGGTGTGTTTACTCTGGTGCCCCTAGCCTACCTGGATAGGCGCCCCGGTGTGACCCTCAATCAGGTGCTGCGCAACTGGGGCCTGGTCTTTCTCGGCAACTTTGCCGGTGCGCTGACCGTGGCCGTGGGCATGTCGTTCATTCTGACCTACGGTTACAGCATCGATGGTGGCGAGATTGCCGCCAAAGCCGCCCAGATTGGTGAGTCGCGCACCGTTGGTTACAAAGAACACGGCCTGTCCGGTTGGATGACTATTTTTATTCGCGGCATCCTGTGTAACTGGATGGTCTCCATGGGCGTGGTTGGCGCCATGATTTCCACCTCCGCTGGCAGCAAAATGGCCGCCATGTGGATGCCCATCATGTTGTTCTTCTACATGGGTTTTGAGCACTCCATCGTGAACATGTTTCTGTTCCCGTTTGGCCTGATCATGGGCGGTGATTTCTCCGTGGCCGACTACTTTCTCTGGAATGAACTGCCCACCGTTCTGGGCAACCTGATCGGCGGCTTTCTACTGGTGGGCCTGCCCCTGTATTACACGCACGTGCGCACCAGTCCCGCCCGTCGGCTGGCTTAAGCGCAGAGATTCGGGCCGTCGTTTCACCACGACGGCCCAACCTTTATGACTCAACCGCTACACATTCGCATCGGTCAGTACACCCACTCCGGCCTTAAATCCGTGAACCAGGATTTTGTCGGCGCCCGGTTACCGACCGGCGCCACGCTGGGACATAAAGGGGCGGTGCTGGCCATTGCCGATGGCATCAGCAGCAGCGACGTCAGCCAGATCGCCAGTGAAACCGCGGTCAGTGGTTTTATTGAAGATTATTACTGCACGCCGGAAGCCTGGTCGGTCAAGCAGTCGGCGGAGCGGGTGCTGCAGGCACTCAACGCCTGGTTGTTCGCGCAGACGCGCAACAGCCCATACCGGTTTGAACGGGACAGAGGTTACATCTGCACCTTCAGCACGCTGATTTTCAAAGCCCGTCACGCCCACCTGTTGCACGTGGGGGACACGCGCATTTACCGACTGGCGAATCAACAGCTGGAACCGTTGACGGAAGATCATCGCCACTGTGTGGATGCCGACACCCACTACCTGACCTCGGCGTTGGGAGTTCATCCTCATCTGCGTTTCGACTATCACCAACTCGACCTTGAGCCGGGAGATACCTTTATTCTTGCCAGCGATGGGGCCTACGAGTTTTTTGACGCCTCGGACATCAAGCAGGTAATCGACGCCCAGCGGGATGACCTAAACGGCGCAGCCAGAACCCTGGTGGAGCAGGCACTGGCCCGCGGCAGCCGGGATAACCTGAGCGTTCAGATTGCCCGGGTGGAAGCGCTGCCGGAGCTCACCGTGGGGGAGCTTTCCCGCCAGGCCTCGCTCCTGACGTTGCCCCCCGCTCTGGATGCGGGTACGGATTTTGACGGGTATCGGATTCTTCGCTCGCTCTATATCAGCAGCCGCAGTCATGTCTATCTCGCCCGGGACACCCTCAATAATGGCCCCGTGGTCATCAAAGTTCCGGCCATGGAAGGCAGAGACAACCCGCACTATCTCGAACGCTTTTTGATGGAGGACTGGATCGCGCGGCGGTTTAACCACACCCACCTGCTTAAAGCCGCTCGGCGGGACCAGGAACGCGGCTTTCTGTACGTTGCGTTGGAATATATTGACGGCCAGACCTTGAGTCAGTGGCTGAAAGATAATCCGAGTCCTGATTTGGCCAAGGTCCGGGATATCGTGCAGCAGGTGGCGAGCGGACTGCAGGCGTTGCATCGCCAGGCCATGGTGCACCGCGATCTTCGCCCGGACAACCTTATGATCGATGCTCAGGGAACGGTCAAAATTATTGATTTCGGCTCCGCCAGCGTCGCGGGCCTCAGTGAAGGACGAAGCCGCGACGGGGTGATCTACGGCGCGGCCCTGTACGCCGCCCCGGAATATTTTCTCGGCGAACCGGGAGACCCGCGCAGCGATCTCTATTCCCTGGCCGTGCTTGCCTATCAGATGCTGACCGGCAAGCACCCCTATGGTCCCAAGGTGGCCCGGACCCGGACCCGAGCGGAACAGCACAAACTCCGTTATCGCAGTGCTCAGGAACACCGGCCTTCGGTTCCCGACTGGGTGGATGAATGCTTGCGCAAGGCCACGCAGATCAGTCCGCACAAGCGCTACACCGAGCTATCCGAGTTTATTTATGATCTACACAACCCCAACCCCGCGTTCGTTCGAAAATCGCGACCGCCATTGATTGAGCGCAACCCGGTATTGTTTTGGCAGGGGGTGTCGTTGATTCTGTTGGTCGTGGCGGTCGCGCAGTTTGCGTATTTTAGGTGACGGCGGATGGGGTCTGGTTGGGTGACGGCGGATGCGCTACGATGTCGCATATCCGCCCTACGCGACCCAGCGTGTCCCCTAATCACTACCCCAGGCCCGATTCATTACCAGGTAACTGAACGACGCGGACCAGGTGATCATCATAAAACCCACCAGTGCCTCGGTACCGGCGAGAAACCGTATATCTCCGGCGGCCGACAAGTCGCCCCACCCCACTGTGGTGTAATTCGCGGCCGAAAAGTAAACGCAATCGAGCAGCGTCAACTCACTGTAGCCCTGAATCACGCCGTAGCCCTCCATGGACAACAGCAACCAGAACACAAAACCGAACATCCAGATTTCAACCACATGGGCGAACAGCAGAACAAACATGGTGAGCAGCACGACCGGGCGGGTCCGGTGGTTGCGACCATAGCGCCGGTGTCGGTCGATATGCCAGCGGTTGAGCCACTGGATCACTTCGTAATGAAACACCACCCCCAGGGCCACCACGACTGCCGTGGCCACTACGGTGATAACTGAAGAACTTGCGCCAAGGTTCATCAACAGTCTCTCTACTGACGGATCGCTGATCGTTTACGCCACATGACCTGCCAGCCTTGAACGGTCAAGTGCCGATCACGCCACCGTCGTTTTTGGTGATCAGTACCGTGGTGGAACGGGGCCGGGTTTTGCCATCGCTGGCCGGGTAGCTGATGCCCGGGTGCTGAACATTGATCCACATCGCGGTGCCATCCGGCGTCGCGGTAATACCGGTGATTTCGCAGCCGGACGGGCCGGTCAAAAAACGACGCACTTTCCGGGTGACCGGGTCGGCGCAGAGCATCTGGTTGGTGCCCATGGCGTCGTATACAGACTTACCGTCGCTGAAGTCGGTCTGGATCCAGAGGCGCCCCTCAGGATCAAACCATAGGCCATCGGGACTGGCAAAAATATCGCCGTCGATGGTGCCGTACTGGTGATCGGTTTTCCAGCTCTCACCGGCCGGGGGCTGTTCTCCAGCGAGCAGAAACAACTCCCAGCGAAAGGCGGTAGCCGCCGGGTGACGGTTTTCTTCCCGCCAGCGCAAAATCTGGCCGTGGTGATTCTCGGGACGCGGGTTGGCGGCATCCACCGGCTGATCTGGATCCACGCCCCGATCGGTATTGTTGGTCAGGGTCACATAACCATCGCGGGTGAAGGGGTTGACCGCGACCCACTCGGGTCGGTCCATCGGGGTCGCCCCCACCGCGTCGGCGGCACTGCGCAGGTTGATCAATACATCGGCCTGGTCCCGAAAGCCGTCCGCAGCCGTAAGCCCCGGCTCGCCCCAGACCAGCGGGCGCCATTCACCCGTGCCGTCGTCGTGATAGACCGCGACATACACCCTGCCCTTGTCCAACAGATCCCGATTGGCTTTGGGGTTCCGAGGATCGAAGCGGCCTTCCGGAACAAACTTGTAAACGTATTCGCCCCGGGTATCGTCACCGGAGTAAAACGCCAGGGTGCCATCCGAGTGCTGAACACAGGTGCAGCCTTCGCGCACGATACGGCCGAAGGCGGTACGCTTGACCGGTTTGGCGTCGGGGTCAAACGGATCCACTTCCACCACCCAGCCAAACCGATTGGGCTCATTCACGTAACCCCCATGCGGCTGATCGGCGCGCGGCGTGGCATCGAAGCGCGGATCGGCGGACTCCCAATAGTTGTAGTGGCTGTTGGCGCCAGCGGCAATGCCGTAGCGATGGTGTTCGCGCCGCTCGGCGTGGTCCGTGGTGTCGCGATTGACGAAATAGTTTTTCCAGTTTTCCTCGGCAATCAGGTAGGTGCCCCAGGGGGTCACCCCCATGGAGCAGTTGTTCAGAGTCCCCAACACGTCCCGCCCTTGCGGATCGTCGACGGTTTTCATCGCTTCCGCACCCGCGCAGGGGCCACTGAGGGTCATGGGCGTGTACGCGGTCAGGCGACGGTTATAGCGCGAGGGGTAAACGCGCTGCCAGTCGCCCCGGGGATCTTTGCGCAGCTCGATAATGCTCAGCCCATGGCCCGCCTGTTCTTTGCGGACTTCATCGAGCGGCCTTACCCGCCGGCCTTGTTCATCGTCGGTGACGGTGGGGCCATCGGGGTGAATCGTCGCGTTGATGTACTCGTGGTTGATCACCAGCAGGCCGCGCTCATTGGGCGCATCCGGAAAAGGGAAAAAATGCATACCGTCGTGGTTCTGACCGGACTGCAGGGCCTGCTCGGTCCAGGTGTTCTGCGCATCGGGACGCCATTCGGGCGCCCCGCTTTCCACTGGGTCCCCCCAGCTGAAAAAGGGCCGGGCCGTGTAGCCCTCGGGCACATCCACCCGGTCGTAACCCGGATCACTCGCCACCGGCACCGGCTTGAACCCGATGGCCGGGCGCGGACTGTCCCGAAAAGCGGCGGGCGCGCCTTCCCGGCTGGCACAGGCGCTGAGCAGGGTGGACGCCGCAAAGGGGCCGGCCAACAGGCCCAGGCCACCTTTCAGAACCCGGCGCCGGGCGTGGCTGACCTGATTGAGGTTTCGGTTATCGCTGGAGTTTACCGGCGTATCATCAACATCGCGGGCCTGGTCGGCGCGCTGGATCAGGATGGATTGGTTCGTCACTCTCATTCCCCTTACTCTCATTCACCTTTACTCTCATCCACCATTACGTGGACATAGGGCCGCAATCACCCGGCTACTCCGGGTATGCTGCACGCTTTCGCCCAAAAGTGCCAGATAAGCCCCGGAAGAATCGCGTCAGGTGACCGTCCGGTGCTCGGCAGCCAGGGTAACAATCCGCTCCCACAGCGCGTTGGTCCACCGGGCCAACTCGTGAATGAACGGCTCCCGCACCAGTGCGGGGTCGATACACCAGCGATCAATATCCGGATGCCCCACGGCGGCATACTCCCAATCGATCAGGTACAGACGATCGCCGGCCTCCAGGACATTCTCGGGAATCAGATCATGATGGGTCAGGACTGCTGGCCAATCCGACCGGTCGAACGCCACCAGGGTTTCCCGAAAGAGCCACCAGCTCGACGCCAGTGCTGCGTCAATCGCACCCGCGTTTTCCAATTGCTGCCAATAGTGGTCCAGGTAAGCGGTATAGGAACGACGGGGCGTACCCGGGGCCAGCACCTGCGCCGCTCCCAGGCACTCCATCAAGCGGCGCCGCTGTCGGGAGTCCTGAAAATCGGCGTCGCTCCAAGTGCGCCCGTCAATATGCGGAAAAACCGTAAAGTCTCGCTGCAGTGACCAATAACAGGCGCCCCGGGTCAATCCCGCCTCGGCGACGGTCTCAAGAATCGCCGCCTCCTGCGCCCGGTCAATCCCAAGGCGCGGGCCTCGGGGGTTGTTCAGGCGGAGCAGCAAGTCATCGCCGAGCCCCGGCGCTCGCAGGCGAAAGCTGCGATTGGTGCGCCCGCCCTCAATGGGACCGAGCACGCGGGGCGCATCGGTGAGCGGCAGCGGCCACTCCTGCCAGGTGGCGAGAGCGGCTTCGAGACGGGTAAACGCGTCAGGCACAGGCCGCTTCCTCGGCGCGGTCGTTGC
The DNA here is from genome assembly GCF_000463525.1 of Marinimicrobium sp. LS-A18. Classification (NCBI taxonomy): domain Bacteria; kingdom Pseudomonadati; phylum Pseudomonadota; class Gammaproteobacteria; order Cellvibrionales; family Cellvibrionaceae; genus Marinimicrobium; species Marinimicrobium sp. LS-A18. Next base: position 42,661 of record NZ_AWEP01000007.1, on the reverse strand, counting down.
TCTGGCCGCGATAATCCCGAATCCAGCTTAGCCAGCCAAAGACCGAGATGATCAGATACAGTGCCATCAACAGCGCGGTCAGGTACAAGCTGCGCTCCCAGAGGATGATCATTTGCAGGCTGTTGATCACCATCCAGTAAAGCCAGTTTTCCAGAACCTTTCGGGCCACCATATAGGTGGTCACCACGGCGGCCCAGGTGGTGAAGGAGTCCAGATAGGGCCAGGCGGCCTGGGTGAACATCGTCAGCCAGGTACCGGAGGCCAGGCTGACCAGCACAATGCCCCCGATCACCAGCAGGTGGGTTCGCCAGCGCCAGGTCTGCACCGGCAGCTCGGTATCTCCCCGACCACCGTGACGCCACTGCCACCAACCGTAAACGGCCATGGCCATGTAGTAAACGTTGAGCCCGGACTCCATCAGCAGGCTGACGTTCCAGTAGAGCGCGGTGTAGATGGCGGTGCTCAGAAAGCCCGCGTACCAGCACAGGGCGTTCTGACGCACGGCTAATACCAGGTAGGCCAGCGCAAGCGTTACCGCGACCAGCTCCCAGCCGAGCCACTGGGACCAGGTGTCGGCCAATTGTTGGGTGATGTCGTTCATCAACTCAGTGTTTCCATCAGTTCAGGGCTTCATAGTTGGGCAGAAATTTGGTGACGAATACGGCTTTGCCATACTGGTCATAGCTGTATTTGATGCCGTCGCGTAGGATGTCCATGACGCGGTCGTAGTCGCCGGTGATGATGGTGCAAGTGGGCACGGTCTGAATCAGAATGCCTTCCTGCTGGTTGAGCCAGTCGATAAACCCTTTGATGGGCGGAATGTAGTCGCCATTAAACGGGTACATACTGATTTCTACGGAGAGTTTCATGGTCTTGCCTCGTTCAGAGTGTCTTAGGAGGGTTGGGGTGACGGCGGATGCGGGCTTCGCCCTTATCCGCCCTACGCCACCCGTGGCAGGAGCCGCCGGCCCAAACCGGACGACCAACGACAACACGCGTAGGGCGGATAAGCGCAGCGCATCCGCCGTTACCCCAGCTTCAGTTAAAACCGCAAGGTCAAATCAACCCCCACAACGCGCGGTTCGCCAAACTGATAATAGGGCTTGGTTTCGTAACCATCCCGCGGGTCATTACCGAAGGCGCCGAAGCCCCGGGTTTTGACGTCCTCATCGGTCAGGTTTCGGCCCCAGAGCGCCACCTCCCAACCATCCGCACGATAACCGATCCGGCCATTCAACAACTCATACGCATCGGACTGCGCCTCGTGGCGGCTGGAGAAATAAAACTCATCTTTGCCCTCCAACTCCACGCGAGCATACCAGTGCTCCGTCAGGTTAAACAGCGCACCCACCGCGAACTGATAGCTCGGGGCATGAGGCAGATCGTGGCCGCTCAGATCCTCCGGCTCGCCGGTTTCTTCGTTTGCCCCGACGTGTGCGAAGCTCTGGAAGTCGTCAAACTCGCTGTCGAGCAGGCCCACGCTGGCAAACACCTCGGTCATACGGTTAAGCCGGGCATTGGCTTCAAACTCAAGGCCTCGGGCACTGCCTGCTGCGGCGTTGGTGGTGTAGTCGATAAAGCTGCAGGGACAGTTATCGCCCTCGTCCGGGACCACCCGGGACTGTTTGGTCTGCACATCGTCCCGGTCCTGATAAAACACCGCCACACGGGTCTGCAGGGCACCGTCGAGTGCTTCGCCTTTCCAGCCCGCTTCGTAATTCCACAGGGTTTCGGTGTCAAACTCCCGCTCATTCGCCGCCAAGGTCTGACTGCTGTTGAAGCCGCCGGCCTTGAAGCCGCGCGAGGCCAGGGCGTACCACAGGTTGTCCGATTCGTCGCGATACTCCAGGGCCAGCTTGCCGCCCCACATATCTTCCGAGGGGCTGAACACGGCGCCGTCGCTGTCAGCGTAGTCGGCATCGCGGGTTTCGTGGCGCAGGCCGGTTTTCAGGGTCAGGCGCTCGGCCAGGGGAATATCCAACTGACCGTAGAGCGCGGTGTTCTCGGTACTGAAGGCACTTCGGAAATCCTCTTCCAGGTAGGTGTACTCCCGGCGTAAGTCCTCACTCTGGTCCCGGTAGTAAGTACCGACCACCCAGCCCAGTTCATCCTCTGCATTGCGCGATACCAGGCGCAGGTCGACGCTGGTATTGTCGTTGTCCCGCAGGTAGTTATCAAAGGAGTTGTAGCCGTCGAAAACACACTCGAAGTCGACACAGATATCTTCGTAGGCCCAGTCTTCGTCGTAGCCATATTCGAGATCGGACTGGGCGTGACTGACCAGCGCCTCCACATCAAACGCCTCGGTAGCCTGCCACTGCAGGCGCACCGAACCGGCGGTGCTCTCCTGGCGGTCGTGGCCCGGCTGGTCCGACAGAGTGGTCCGGGTGTTGTCCAGGGAGAAGCCGTCGTAACCGTTGTCGACATCGACATAGAAGGCAGTCAGGTCGACCGTGAGGTCGGCGCGGGGCTGCCAACGCAGTTTGCCCCGCAGGGTCTGCTCATCGATATCGGCATTGTCGTCGGTGCCGAGATAGGCATTTTCCTGATAGCCATCACTGAGGGTGGTGCCCGCCGCCAGGCGATAGCTGAGCGTGTCCGATACCGGGCCGCTGATGACGCCGCTGGCAGTGTGGGTGTTGTACTCGGCCACCCCGAGGCTGGCCGTGCCTTCGAATGATTCAGTGGGCGTGCCCGAGACCATATTGATCAGGCCCGCCATGGCGTTGGCGCCGTAGAGCGTGCCCTGAGGCCCCCTCAGCACTTCGACCTGCTGGATATCCAGGGTGGTGGCGCCGGCGCCAATGCCGGTCATATCAATACCGTCGATGATCAGGCCAACCGACGGGTTGACCGGCTCGACGAACTGGCTGCGCTCACCGATACCGCGAATCTGGAAGAAACGCGCCCGGGAAGTGCCGGCGGAAAAATTGACGTTGGGCGCGGTGTTCAGCACCTGGGAGAGGTGGTCGGCGCCGCGTTGGCGGATGGTTTCGGCATCAATGACCGAGGCGCTGGCGGCCAGGTCAAGAAGGCCGGACTGGCGAAAATCGGCGGTGACCAGAATTTCTTCATCGATCTGGGCCACATCCTGTGCCTGAGTGCTGACCGTCAAAAGCGCGGCCGTCAAAGCGGAAAGCGAAAAGCGTGTCGGGTTCATGGGCAGAGTCTCCAAAACAACGTTTAAGTGGAGACCCGGTATGCGAGCGGGAGTGTGCTGGAACGCTATTTATTGTGGCGGGCCAAGGGGCTGGCCTGCGGCACCCTACGACTATTTCGAGGGCGCTGGTTCCTCTTCCTATCCCTACGCCGGCATTAACCGGATCAGGTTCAACGGGTCCGCTCTGTGGTCAGAGCGTCTCAGGTACATGACCTCCCCGAGGAGTGGCGCCAATTCTAACGCGAATGAGGGGCTATCGCCAAACGATCAATCCTCCTGCCAGACCCAGTAGCTGGCGCCGGCCACCAACACCGCCATTGCCAGTAGCCCTACCTGGATCAGGGCCGTCAACGGCGTTGCCAGCAGCGCCCCCGCCAGGGCATAGGCCCAGGTGGGGGCGGGAATCAGTACCAGCGCCAGCAGACCGGCCAGTCCCGCCATCAACAGCACCCACAGGACTCTGGACAAACGCCCCGCGCGGCGCACTGGCAGGCGGTGCATCACCGCATCGGTAAAACCGGCGTCGTCAATGTGGTCGCTGTTACGCTGCAGCGTCTGGCTCAGCCAGGCGTCCAGTTCGTGCTCGTCGTTGGGAATATCGGATTTCATTGTGCCGTCTCCTGCCAGGATGACAGATGGGTTCTCAGGGCCTTTTTACCACGGAGCAGGTGGGTTTTCACGGTGCCAAGGGGAATGCCCATCACCTCGGCCACCTCTTCCTGCGTGAGCTCTTCCTCCAGGCTCAGGCGCAGGGCCCACTGTTGGGGCTGGCTCAATCGGGCCATGGCCGCTTCCAGGTCACGCCGGGCGTCCAGGGAGCCGGCATGTCCCGCCTGCACCTGATGACCGTCCAGCTCCGGCGTGACGTCCTCCAGGTCTACCTTGGTCCAGCGCTCCCGCGCCAGCCGCTTCTGGCTGGCCGCCAGATTGAACGCAATGCGATACAGCCAGGTGGAAAAACGCGCTTCGCCCCGAAAGCTGTGCAGCGAACGATAGACCTTGATGAACACCTCCTGGGCCAGATCGTCGGCCGCGGCCTCGTCGCCATTGCACAGGCGCCGGGCCCAACGGCGTACCGGCGACTGATAGCGCAGGACCAACTGCCGGAAGGCGTGCTGGTCCTGCTGGGTCATGACGCGGGCAATCAGGCCCGCGTCAGACAGAGGCTCCGGATTCGGGATCATTACTGGGCCTGACGCTCAGCGAGCTTCCAGATCAGGATCTTGGCCAGGCCCATGCCCACCAGGATCAGCCCGATGCTGCCGATGGCGAAACCGGTCATCAGGGTCAGAAACACCGTCAGACCGATGCCCGCCCCCACCAGTACCAACCCCTGATTCAGGTTACGGACCGGGCTGGGCAAGGCGTCCTCCATCAGGTTCTCGGGCACCGGCTGACCGGCCTCCAGAAATTTCTGGATGCGCTCATTGAGCAGTTGCTGGCGCCGCTCCCGGTGACGGAAGACGAACAGGGCAATCAGAATCACCGCCAGCGCCGGAGCACCAAACACCATCAGGATGGCGACAACCGGGATGATCAGGGCCGCCGCATCGCCCCCGGGGATATGCTCGGGCATATGTTGCTGCCAATTGGCGGTTTCCGCCAGAGCGGGCACAGCCCCACTGATCAAGCCAAAGGCGAGCAGCGATAGGGCCGCAATGCGCAACAGGTTATTCAGCGTCAGATGTTTCATGGTCCATTTCCTCGTATCAGTCATTCTAGCGCGTCCAGCAGGGCGCTGGGTTACCGATCAAGACGAGGGCAATGGCGGGTTTGGATTCAAAGGCGGGCAAAAAAATCGGGGACGAATGCGGTGGGCCCGAAGGCCCACCGGAACACGCTTACAGCTGGAAGCGGCTGACCAGTGTATTGAGCTCCACCGCCAGCTTGGACAGCTCTTCGGCCGACGCGCTGGTCTGATTCGCGCCCGCCGCCGACTGGGTGGCAATATCGCTGATCTTGACCAGGTTGCGGTCCACTTCCCGGGCCACGCTGGCCTGCTCTTCCGAGGCGCTGGCAATGACCTGGTTGCGCTCGTTGATATCGTCGATGCCTTCGGCAATTCGCTCCAGCGCCTCGCCGGCGGCCTTGGCCACCGCCAGGGTCTCGGTGGCGCGGGTGCTGCTCAGCTCCATGGAAGATACCGCATCCTTGGTGCCCGTCTGGATATTGTTGATAATGGTCTCGATTTCCTTGGTGGAGGTCTGGGTACGGTGCGCCAGAGCGCGTACTTCGTCCGCCACCACCGCAAAACCCCGACCGGCTTCCCCGGCCCGGGCCGCCTCAATGGCGGCATTCAGGGCCAGCAGGTTGGTCTGCTCGGCAATGGCCAGAATCACATCCATCACTTTGCCGATGTCATTGGCCTGTTCGGCCAGGCCATTGACCGACTCCGAGGTCTTGTCGATCTCATCGGTCATAAACTGGATGGATTTGCGGGTCTCACGCACTTTGGCCAACCCATCTTTGGCCGCACTGGCCGACTCACCGGACGACTCCGAGGTTTCCGTGGCATTGCGAGCCACTTCCTCTACCGCGGCGGTCATCTCGGTGACCGCACTCGCCGCCTGCTGAATCTCGTCGGTCTGCTCCTGCAGACTGCGCGAGGAGTCTTCTGCCACAGAGCTGAGCTCTTCGGTCGCCGACGCCAACTGGGTCGAGGAGTTGGAGATCTGGCTGATGGCACTGCGCAGGTTCTCCCGCATGACCGCCAGCGAATTGAGAAGGCGGGCGGGTTCATCGTTGCCTTTCACCTCAATGGCTTGGCTGAGGTCACCCCCGGCGATCGTCTCCGCATTATCCAGTGCCTGGGCCAACGGTTGAACGATACTGCGGGCGAGGAATACCGCCAGCCCGATACCGAGCAATACCGCCAAGGCAATCGCCCCGATCACCGCCATTTTCGCTTCGGCAAATACTGCGGCACCTCGTTCATCCGCCTGCCGAGAGCCTTCCTGATTGATATCCGACAACTCCAGCAACGCCTCAGCCATTCGATCCGCCGGCGCGCCGAGCGCGATGGTGACAATCCCCATCGCCGAGGCGAAGTCGCCGTCTTGCACATAATCAACGAGAATGTCGGCATTCTCGAAGTATTCGGACTGAGCCTCAACAAACCGGTCATAAACCGCCTGCTCCTCCGGCGTATTGATCACCTGTTCGTAGCGCTCCTGATTGGTTCGGACATCCGCCTTAACGGCTTCCATACGCTCGATATTCTGCTCAACCATCACCGGATCTTCGTCGGCGGCGGCCCGCAAGGTAAACACCCGGTAACGCATCATGCTGGTCCCCAGATCGCCCACCGCACGCACACCGGGCAACCAGTCCTCATTGATCTCCGTGGAGATCTCGTCCATCCGGGCCATTTCATACAAAGCGAAGAGCCCGAGGCCAATCAACAGCAGAAGCACCGCCCCAAAACCTGCGGCCAGACGAGGGCCGATATTTAACGCGCGTAAAAACATAGTCTAATCCCAAGATTCCGGGCTGTTGTTATTCCTTTTCACTCGCCCCAAATTTTCTGGTATGAAAACCAACACCCCTGGCCGGGGATATTCCCGCAGTTTTCAAAGTCATTGTCTGGTTCGTCATGGGCACCACGGCCCCTCTTGGACTCTAGCACAGGACTTCAGGTACCACCGTGCCGGCCCTGATAAGGGTGTCGGCGGGGAGCCAGCAAAGTTGAGGCCTTTTTTGCCCCCTGGTGTACACTATCGCCCTATTGATCCTGTCCCCATAACGCTAGGGAGCTTGCCATGAACAAGATTCGCTGGGGGGTGCTCAGCACCGCCAATATTGGTCGCAAGAAAGTCATTCCCGCCATTCAGGCCTCCGAGCGGGGTGAAGTGGTCGCCGTGGGCTCGCGCTCCGAAGACAGTGCCCGCGCCTTTGCCGACGAGCTGGGCATTCCCGTGGCCCACGGCAGCTACGAAGCCCTGCTGGCGGACCCAAATATCGACGCCATCTACAACCCCCTGCCCAACCACTTGCATGTGCCGCTGTCGATTCAGGCGCTGGAAGCGGGCAAGCACGTGCTGTGTGAAAAGCCCATCAGCCTGGACGTCAAAGACCTGCAGGCGCTCAAGGCGGCCGCCAAAGCCCACCCCAAGCAGAGGCTGATGGAAGCCTTCATGTACCGTTTCCACCCCCAGTGGCAGCATGTGCGCGAATGGCTCGAGCGCGGCGATCTGGGGCAAGTAAGGACTTACACCGCCTTCTTTGCCTACAACAACCGGGACGATGAGAACATCCGCAACCTGCCGGATATCGGCGGTGGCGGGCTGATGGACATTGGCTGCTACGGCATCTCCTCCGCCCGGTATGTCTACGGCGCAGAGCCGGTGCGCGTGGTCGGCAGTGTGCAGCCACTGGCCGGCTACGAGGTGGACTGCCTGACCTCGGCCATCATGGAGTTCCCCGACGGCACCGCCACCTTTACCGTCACCACCAAAACCGAGGCCACGCAGTGGGCGGAAATCCACGGTGAGAAAGGCATGATCCGCCTGGAAAAGCCGTTCAACCCCGAACCCGGCGATGAGAACCGGGTTACCCTGGTTATCAAAGGGGAAAAGCAGACCTTCAGCTTTCCAGAACCCAATCAGTATCAGCTTATGGTGGACGCCTTCAGCCAGAGCATCCAGGAGGACACGCCGGCCCCCACCCCGCTGTGGGATGCGGAAGCCAATATGCGCATTATTGATGCGCTTTTCACCAGCTCGGACGAAAGCCGCTGGGTCAACCTGGACTGAGGAGAGGCATTTCATGGAGAAAATTGTTGTGGTCGGCGGTGGCGCCGGCGGACTGGAACTCGCCACCAAGCTCGGTCGCAAGCTGGGCCGAAAGAAGAAAGCCCATATTACCCTGGTGGACCGCAATACCACGCACTTGTGGAAACCGCTGCTGCATGAAATAGCGGTGGGCACCATGGATGAAGGCAACGATGCGGTCAGCTACCGCGCCCAGGCATACGCCAAAGGCTTTCACTTTCGCATCGGCACCCTGACCGACATCGATCGCGAGCAGCGCCAGGTTGTGCTGGCGCCGGTTCTGGACGAGGAAGGTGTGGAGTACATTCCCGCCACCCGCATTGATTACGATTACCTGGTGATGGCTCTGGGGTCGGTATCCAATGATTTCGGCACCCCGGGCGTGAAAGAGCATTGCATCTTTCTCGACAGCGCCAAGCAGGCGCATCGGTTTCGCAACAAGTTGCTCAATCGGTTCTTGCGAATTCAGCGCGTTCCCGACGAACCGGATGAAGTACGCATTGCCATTGTGGGCGCCGGCGCAACCGGCGTGGAGCTCTCCGCGGAGCTGCATCATGCCGTCAAAGAGTTTCACCACTATGGCTTTGATGCCATCACCAATGAGCACCTGCACGTGACGCTGCTGGAGGCCGGCGAACGGATCCTGCCCGCGCTGCCCGAACGCATTTCCACCGCGGCCACCCGCGAGCTGACCAACATCGGGGTCAAGGTGCGCACTCAGACGATGGTCACCTCAGCCGAGCATAACGGCCTGCACACCAAAGACGGTGATTTCATTGAAGCGGACCTGATGGTCTGGGCCGCCGGCATCAAGGTACCGGAGTTTATGGCCAACATCGGCGGTCTGGAAACCAACCGGATCAATCAGTTGACCGTCAATCCGCATTTGCAGGCCACGCGGGACGAACGGATTTTCGCCATTGGTGATTGCGCCGAGTTCATTCAGGAAGATGGCAAGCGAGTGCCGCCACGAGCGCAGTCGGCCCATCAGATGGCGGATACCTGCTACGACAACCTGCTCGCCTGTCTGCACAACAAGCCGCTGAAAACCTACCACTACAAAGACCACGGCTCGCTGATTTCTCTGGCGAACTACTCGACCGTAGGCAGCCTGATGGGCAACCTCACTCGGGGCAGTCTGTTTATTGAGGGTCGTATGGCTCGGGTGGTGTATATCTCGCTGTACCGGATGCATCAGGTGGCGGTGCACGGTTTGATCAAGACCGGTTTGCTGATGCTGGCGGGTAAAATCAACCGGTGGTTACGACCGCGGTTGAAGTTGCATTGATGGCGCTGCTTAACTATTGACGGTACTTCGCTTAGAGTGCTGCGGGAGGGTATACCCTCCCTCCGCAGTGCCAACGTAACGTTCCGGGAACTAGCACGCTTTCGTTCCGCCCCCCGTGTAACGGCGGATGCGCTTCGCTTATCCGCCCTACGGCCGAGCGCAGCAGTAGAACTCCGCGTAGGGCGGATAAGCCGAAGGCGCATCCGCCGTTACCCAAACCAAGTACTACTCTCGAAGTACCGAATAAATCGCTACGCACTCTCATCGACCAACCTACGCGGCAACCAGAGGGCAATTATCGCCGCAAGAGCCAGAAAGGCGGCCGAGATCCACAGGCAGGCAATCAGCCCCGCGACCTGATACACCCAACCGGAGAGCACCGTGCCCACGAGACGACCCATCGCATTGGCCATATAGTAAAAACCGACATCCAACGAGACCCCGTCCTCCTTGGCATAGCTGACAATCAGATAACTGTGCAGGGAAGAGTTCACCGCAAACAGCACACCAAAAATCAGCAACCCCACCACCAGACTCACACCTGGCGCAATACCCTGCCACAACGCCAGCGCAATCAACACCGGAATGACCGTCAGAACCGCCGCCCAACCAAATGCGGTACGTCCATCCGGCAAACCCCGCCCGGAGCGCCCCGTGATTTTCGGAGCGACGGACTGCACCGCGCCATAGCCAATCACCCAAAGCGCCAGAAAGCCCCCCACCTGCCAGTGGTCCCAGTCGAACTGGCTGGCCAGAAACACCGGCAACGCCACCACGAACCAGACATCCCGGGCGCCAAATAAAAACAGGCGGGCGGCGGACAGCACATTGACCGCGCGGCTTTTGGAAAACACTTCGGAGAACTTGGGCTTGCTCTTGGCCCGGCCCAGATCCTTCTTCAGAAAAATCAGGCTGATGATCCAGACCACAAAAAGCGCGGCGGCCATGGCGCCGACGGCGCCGGCAAACCCCATGACCATCAACAGCGCGCCACCCAAAAAGAAGCCCGCACCTTTCAGCGCATTTTTTGAGCCGGTCAGCACTGCGATCCATTTATAGAGGGCGCCACCCTGCCCGTCCGGCACCAGCAATTTGATGGAGCTCTTGGCGCTCATTTTATTCAGGTCTTTGGCCACACCCGAAAGCGCCTGCGCCGCCATCACCCAGGGCACAGCAAGCATGGCGGCCGGCACCAACAGCATGGACAGCGCAACGACCTGCAACACCAGCCCCAGATTCATGGTCCGGTTCAGGCCCAGGCGGGCACCGAGCCAGCCGCCCACGAGATTGGTGATCACCCCGAAAATCTCATAGAACAGGAACAGCATGGCGATGGCCAGAGGGCTGTAACCGAGCTGGTGAAAATGCAGTACCACCAACATTCGCAGGGCGCCATCGGTCAGGGTGAAGGCCCAATAATTGGCGGTAATCAGCAGGTACTGACGAATGGCCGAGGACAGGTGTGCCAGCATGGATTAACTCGCCTGGTCGCTCTGGCCAACCTTACGCGCCAGTTCCGCCGTACGGTTGGCATAGCCCCATTCGTTGTCGTACCACGCATAGATTTTTACCTGGGTGCCGTCGATTACCAGTGTCGACAGGGCATCGATGATGCTGGAGCGCGGGTCGGTTTTGTAGTCCACCGACACCAGCGGTCGCTCCTCATAGCCCAGAATGCCCGGCATTTCCTCCTCGGCCGCACGCTTCAGCAGCTGATTGACCTGAGCTGCATCGGTGGCCTTTTCCACCTCAAAAACACAGTCGGTCAGCGACGCATTGGCCAGGGGAACGCGCACGGCGTGGCCATTGAGCCGCCCTTTCAGTTCCGGGAAAATCTCCGTAATCGCCTTGGCCGATCCGGTGGTGGTGGGAATCAGGCTCATGCTGCTGGCCCGGGCACGACGAAGATCCTTGTGAGGCTGATCGAGAATGCTCTGGGTGTTGGTGATATCGTGCAGCGTGGTCATGGAGCCGTGCTTGATGCCCAGCGCCCGATGAATCACTTTGACCACCGGTGCCAGACAGTTGGTGGTACAGGACGCCGCAGTGACAATGCGATGGCGGTCCGCGTCGTACTGATCGTCATTCACGCCCATCACCACATTGAGGATGTCATCGGCTTTCACCGGCGCGGTGACCACCACGCGCTTCACCCCCTGATCCAGATAGGCCTGGAGCAGCTCCCGATCCCGCATTTTGCCCGAGGCTTCAATGACCACATCGCAACCGGACCATTCAGTGTCGCCAATGGCCCGGTTATGAGTGACTGCCACCCGCTGCTCACCAATGGCAATGGCTTGTCCGTCCACCCGCGCTTCGTGAGTCCAGCGACCGTGTACCGAATCAAAGTTCAACAGGTGTGCCAGTATTTCCGCGTCTCCTGCCGGGTCGTTAATCTGGACAAACTCGACCTCCGGCCAGTCCCAACCGGCCCGCAACGCCAGGCGCCCCATACGGCCAAAGCCATTAATGCCAATTTTAATCGTCATAACACGCTCCTATTATCAAACCTTGAACCAGTGACGGGTCCGATTCGCAAATGCCACCAGAGACAACATGACCGGCACCTCCACCAGAACACCGACGACGGTGGCCAATGCCGCACCGGATTGCATTCCAAACAGGGAGATGGCCACGGCCACCGCCAACTCAAAAAAGTTCGAGGTCCCGATCATGCAGGCCGGGGCGGCCACATCGTGGGGCAAGCGCAGCCTGTGCGCCATCCAATAGGCCAACATGAAAATGCCGTACGACTGAATCAGTAACGGTATGGCAATCAGAACAATCGCCAGAGGGTTATCGATGATTTCCGGCGCCTGCAGACCGAACAGCAGGACCACTGTCGCCAGCAGCCCGAGAATGGACGCCGGTTTGACCCTGTGCAGAAATTCATTGAGAGCTGGCTCGCCGCCGCGGGCCAATAGCCAACGACGAGTGACCGCACCGGCGATCAACGGCAGCACCACGTAAAGAACAACAGACAATACCAGTGTCTGCCAGGGCACAGTGATATCGGTCATGCCCAGCAAAAACGCGGCCAGCGGCGCAAACGCAAACACCAGTACCAGATCGTTGATGGAGACCTGCACCAGCGTGTAGTTGGGATCACCCTTGGTCAGCTGACTCCAGACAAACACCATGGCGGTGCATGGCGCCACCCCCAGCAGGATCATCCCCGCGATGTATTCCGTGGCGGTCTGCGGGTCAACCCAACCGGCAAAAAACACGCGAAAAAATAACCAGCCCAGCGCCGCCATGGTAAAGGGTTTGATCAACCAGTTGACCACCAGGGTCAGAAACAGGCCCCGGGGGCGCTTACCCACATCTTTGATGGAGGTTAAGTCCACCTGCACCATCATCGGGTAGATCATCAACCAGATGAAAACCGCCACGACCAGGTTGACCTGGGCATACTGCCAACCGGACAGCATTTGGAACGCTGCCGGGAACACCAGACCCAGCGCAACACCGACCCCGATGGCCAGAGCAACCCAAACCGATAAATACCGCTCAAACAATCCCACTAGTCTGCTCCACTGTAATCATCAAACCTGATTGGATAAGGGCCTCTGGTAAGCCCGATGCCCCTGCTGCTCAGCAAGTCCCATTTGGTCTAACGGCTGTCGGCACACAGACTTCCGGGTGACCCGCGCAGCAATCCCGGACCAGGAACTGAATGACGTCGTTCATATGCTGGATATTGGCGCGATAGATAATGGACCGGCTATGTCGCTCAGAAACAACCCAGCCCGCCCGGGCCAATGTGGCAAGGTGTGTGGACATGGTGTTGTGAGGTACCCCCAACTGACGGGCGATCTCACCAGCGGCCAGTCCCTCGGGTTCGTGGCGGACCAGCAGACGATACGCCGCCAGACGGGTTTCCTGAGAAAGGGCGGCAAAGCTCGGAATAGCGTCTTTAATTTCCATATGTCGAAACATATCGACACATTAGCAAAAGGTCAACCTCTTTATCAGATTGACTCAGCCAGACACAAAAAACCGACTGGCCTCTCGGCCAGCCGGTGGATCGGCGCGTTCTTCTGGAATCGGCTTAGTTCGGGTAGTGCAGCACCGCCACGTAACGCATTTTTTCCGGTTTGCCACTGACCATGCCGGGCAGGAAGCGAGAAGCCTCAAGGGCTTTCTCCACCGCCCGGGCATCGCGCCGGTGCTCACTATGGCTCTCCAGGCTGCGCGCCGAAATCACCCGACCGCTGTCGTTCACCCAGGCCAATACCCGGGTCAACTCGCCTTCATCGCTGAAGAAGGGCTGGCCCTGGCTCCAGTCGTTTTTACGGTACAGGGAGTACCAGTTGCGGTCATCCAGCCGCTCCTGTGGGGCGCTGTACTGATAGCCGAAATCTCCCTGCATATGCCCCAGGTTGGGCAGCAACATGACCGGAGGCTGGCCTTCCAGATCGGCATAGACCGCCCGGAACACCATCCGTACCGGCACTGGCTCACCATCGACCGTGGCGGCGGAGAAGCGCCGGGTCGCCATGGCCTCTTCCACCTGATCCCGCAGGTCGGTGAAACCGTCACGCTCATAGCAGGACACATTGCGGGTCAGACCATCGGTACCCACATCCGCCTGACAGTAGACGGACGCCACCGGTGTATTGGCGGTCAAGGCTGGAGGCGCCACAGCGGCCTCCAGGTAGCGGAGTGTATCTTCACCAAAGCCCGCAGGCTGATATTGTTCGGCCGCGACACTGCCCACTGAACCCAGGCCCAGCGCGACCAGGGCGCTGACTACGACTTTTTTCATGCTCTTATCCTCTTTCATTGGCACTGAGGGGGTTTGTTGGATGACGGACGGCGCAAATCCGGCTATAAAACCTTTATCCCATGCCCAAAGAGTAGCATTGCGCTTAGCAGAGTTATGTTAATTTATTATGACAGTTTCGGCTTTTTATAGAAAAAAGCCGCTCAAAAGAGCGGCTCAAGCAGCAGAAAAGTATCCGGAACACCGTCAGAAGCGGTACTGGACACTCAGACTGAGATCCTGACCCCGTTCCTGGTTGTAGATCTCCACATCCTGCGAACTGCCGTCGGAGGCAGTATTGGTCCGCTCGATCACCAGGTTCTCGTCCAGCAGGTTCTTCACTTTCAGCTTCACTGTGAAGTTGTCACTGGGATAGAAAGAGTAGGTGAAATCCAGCGAGTGGAACGGTTGCTCGAAGCTGTCCGGCGCCCCGTTGCGACCTGCAAAGAACAGGCGCTCGCTGAAGGAGTTGTAGGACAGCGTGGCCGAGTGCATGCCATCGGATGAGTCGTAACCCAGAATCAGGTTGCTGACCACATCGGAGGCGCCCTGGAGCGGACGAATCGGGTTAGTGGGTGCGTCGGCGTTGTTGCCGGCCACCAGCTCCTGATCCATGAAGGTGAAGTTACCCTGCACAAAGAAGGGATCCAGCACCGCCGCCATATCGCCCAGGCTCTTCAGGAACTCGACTTCCAGCCCGTACAGTTCCGCGCTGTCGCCGTTGTGGATCTCGGCGCGAATATTGTCGTCCGTGGCGGCCCCTTCAAACTGCTCGATCGGGTTCACAATGTCCTTGTAGAACATGGACAGGGTGAAGTTGTCACCGCCCGAGAAGAACCACTCGGCGCGCAGATCGAAGTTATCGATCTGGGAAGGCACCACATCCGGATTGCCGTTGACCACAATGTCAGTGATCGGATCAAAGTAGCTGGAACCGGAGATTTCCCGCAGATCCGGACGCACGGTGGTTTCACCGAAGCTGGCCCGCAGCTGGAAGTCTTCCGCCCAGAAGTCCTGGGTCATCCAGGTCAGTGCCACCGAGTTATACACATCGTCCTCGGTGTAGGTCACTTCCTGGAAGTAGTCGGCCACGACCTGCGGGTCGGAGCTTTCCATGCCTGGGAACTGACTGCCGTCATAGTTGACCGGATTCCACGGCAGGGTCACCTGCTGATAGTCTTCCCAGCGGCTACCAATCACCAGGCGCCAGGTGTAATCCCAGGTCATATCCAGTTGACCGAAGGCCGCGTTCACCTTATTGGCCGCCACATAGCTGTTGGCATTACCGGAGTTGTTGGTGATCTGGAAGCCATTGGCCGGATCGAGCAGGTTGTCGTCCGCCAGGATGCTGCTCAGATCCTGAGCGAACAATGGGTCATTGTTGCCAAGCGCGGTACTGCCCAGATAGAACTCATACTGCTCGTAGGTGCGGGACTTCTGCCAGTAATCCATCCCCCCGGACAGGGCAAACTCCCAGTTACCCAGGGTGGCCGGCATGGTCAGGGTGAAGCCATTGCTGTCGACGTAATCACGCAGGTCCGAATAGCGATAACTCGCAGCGGTGTTGTTGGCACCGCTGAACGCTGACGATTGAACCTCGCCGGTCTGCGGGTCGGTTTCCGTCAGGCTCAACGCATTGACTTCGTTCGGCAGGTCGGTGGACGCTTCACTGTCCGAAATGTACCAGTCGAAGCTCAGGCCGCGCAGGAAGTCCAGGCTGTCACTGAGGCCCAGCGCATCCAGCGTATCCCAACCCAGCTCGTGCTCCCCGTGAACCTGATGCACTTCCAGTTCACGCTGCTCGTAGCGCAGCTCGGTGTTCCGGAAACCCTGCCCATCGGACAGCAGACGGTTGGCGTTAAAGTAATCCCGCACCGACACTTCGTCGTCGGTGTTGCGCAACCAGATACTGGTGGTTTCAATGGAGTTCTCCGCGTTCAGCCGAAGCCCAAAGCTCAGGTTACCGGAAATATCCACCGAGTGAACGGTCTCGTCCTCGAAGACTACCTGCTCCTGAGGGTTCTGAAAGCGGCGCTGGATCACTTCGCGATTGCGCCAGCTGCTGTCATAGGCGGCACCGGCCAGGAAGCCGAACTCCATGTCATTGGGCAGGTAATAATTGTTACCCAGGTTGATCTCGGCATCGATATCCGGCTCGCCGGAGGTTTCCCGAGGACTGATGTCCCGGTTGAGGCCGGCGGCCAATTGACGGTTGATCGCCGCAGCGTCCTCAATAGAATCCAACTGAGCAATTCTGTTGATATTGTTGATGGATACATCACCGCGGTACTGATCCAGCGCTGCGCTCAATTGAGGCGACAGCGCCCGGGCGCCATCATCGGAACCCCAGCGGTCGTCTTCGCCACCGGTGTAGGTCAGAAAATCCGAGGAGGCGGTGTTGGTGCCGGTGCCCAGCTCAATGTTGAACAGAATATCGTCCGGAATACTGGTGGTGCGGATGTCGACACTACCACCGCCGAAGGCGGCGGGCTTATCCGCTGACGGCACTTTCTGAATCGCCAGAGAATCCACAATGGAAGTCGGAATGATGTCCAACGGCAGCACGTTGCGTGACAGGTCCGGGGACGGCACCATGGCGCCGTTGAGCGTGGTGTTGGAGTAGCGCTCACCCAGCCCGCGCACAAAGACAAACTTGCCATCCACCAGGGTGACACCCGGAACGCGCGTCAACGCCAGCGCGACGGTGGAGTCGCCAATCCGGCTGATCTGATCCGCGCCAAGCAGGTCGGTCGCCACCGCCGCTTCCTGGCGCTCCACGGCCAGGCTTTCCGCGCCGCTCATCAGGCGACCGCCGGTCACCAGCAACTCCTCCATCACCGGCGGTGCCATCACCGGCGGCTGGGTCGGAGCGCTGTCATCGTCCTGGGCCACGGCCGAGGCACTGACCAAAGCGCTGAGCAGACTGACGCTGAAGCCGGCACGAACGAGTTGAGTTGAAAATTGTTTGCTGTTCATCTGAACTGCCCTATCTAGTGAAGCTGTAGAGAGCCGCCTAGTAGAAAGGGCGCCGTAAGGCGCCCTTTCGTTACGGCAATCGTGTGTTGACTCGTTGCAGTCGGGGCTTATTCAGCCGCTTCAAACCACAGCGGCTGGGCACGATTGTCCGGGTGCAGGCCGTAAGTCCATCCAGCGGTCCAGTCGTTGTCAGCAGTCACGCCACCGACAAAGTCTGCATCTACCGGAGTCACCTGAGTGGCGTTACCGTTGACCACCATGTCGCCCAGCGGCAGAGAGTAGAAACCGTCCAGGATCGCCAGGTTGACATCGACGTCGTCAGCGGTCGGGTCTTCACCGTCAGCCGCGGTCTGCATCACGTCATTGCTGGCTTCGAGGAAGGCACGAGTGGTGGTGCTATCCGGCAGCGGGCCGCCGTTGGTCAGGGTGGCACAGGCGATGATGGATTCTTCAATCACCAGGTCACCGTCCTGAGCCGCCTGCAGGCTTTCGTCAGATTCAATGCGAACACAGTAGTTATCGTCCGCCTGGTCACCCATGTAAGCGGTGGTCAGGATGGAGTTGCGGATGGTCGGGAAGTGCGCTTCCCGGATGCGCCAGCCGTGACCGTCAGCGTGGGTGCCCGCTGCGTTCGGAGAGACGATACAAGTCAGGTTGTTGATGTTGGCGCGAGTGTTCAGACCGCGAGCCACGAAATCGTCGATAGTCGCGCTGTCCAGGCCATCGTAACTGCCAATACCGTCAGACTCGATGCAGTGATCACCATCGGTCTCACCCTGAATCACCAGTGCATTGTTGATGGTGCCGACATAAGCTTCGTCGATATCGATGGAGTCATCGCGGACATACAGACCCACGTAGTTGTTGATATCAACCGCGCCACCGAAGAACTCGATACCGTCGTCGTAGGTTGAGTAAACCTGCAGGAAGTTCACCTCGGTACCGGAGCCGACCGCGTTGAAAGAAATGCCGTTCAGGTCGTTACCCGGAGCAACTTGAGCACCGGTGTGCTTGACCATGAAGTACTCCAGAGAGCCGGAGTTGTCTTCATTGTTGTCACCACCGTAGTAAGTCTGACCAGCGCCGGCCTTACCTTCAGCGGCGATATGGCAGTCGGAAGTGGCCAGGTCGCCATCCATCATGGTGCCGGTGTAGGCACACTTGTTGGTGATACCGAAACCATTGATGATCATGCCGCCCCACTGCTGGACATCTTCAGCGCCTACAGTACCTTCGATGTCTGAGGTAGAAGTCACCACAACCGGCTCTTCCATGGTGCCTTCGGCAAAGATCTGGGAACCGCGGTTGACCACGAAGTAATCATCACTGGAACGGAAGGCCAGAATGGTGCCCGCTTCCAGGCGCAATACGGAACCGTCACCACCCTGGGCGATGCCAGCCGCTTCCATGTCAGCGTCGTTGTCATAGCCCTGACCAATCATCAGGCTGTCGTTGAAGATGTGGGCGCCGTCGTTGGACAGGTCGCCAAAAACCAGCTCTTCAGAACCGGTGTAGGGCTTGCTCAGGCTGACAAAATCGGTGCCGTACACGCAGTTGGGGGCATCATAGGAACCCTGAAAGGTTTCACCATCTTGCTCGTAGGAGGCACAGGGATTGTTTTCCTCGGGCTGCTGAGTACCGCCACCACCGACAACAGCGCCTTCACCAATCGAGTTGTCGACACTGGACTGGTTGCGGGCATCGATTTCAATATCGCCGCCACCACAGGCCGCCAGCACTGCAGTCAAAGCGGTTACGCTAACAAGGGTCGTGATTTTCATAGGTTGAGCACTCCTGATGGATCGCTTTTTTTGAAAACGGGGACTACCGGCCTCGGCCAATAGTCCATGTCTGGTCCGAGAGAACCTCGCAAGCAACTCGGCTCATCTCGTCGTGTGGCGCCTATGTTCAACAAGTTTTATGAATCTTGGGCGACAGTTTTGTGAAGGTTTTGTGACGAGCACCGGAGGGGAGGTACCGATGGGCCGGTTGACGGCAGGCGCCGGAATTCTTGACAGCCACCCCCGCCCTGCCTAGGATGCCTTTCCTTTATCAGCAACAGAGCCCAAGCCCCATGCTGCCTTTCCACCAGGTTGTTGCGGACGATTTCGAAGCCGTAAACCAGCGCATCATCGAACAGCTCCATTCCGATGTAGAGCTGGTCGAGAATATTGGTCACTACCTTATTGAGGCCGGGGGCAAGCGATTGCGCCCGCTGATGGTGCTGCTCACCTGCCGGGCACTGGACTATAGAGGACGGGACAACCTGGACCTGGCGGCGATCATTGAGTTCATCCACACCGCCACCCTGCTCCACGACGATGTGGTCGACACGTCGGAGCGCCGGCGGGGGCGCATTACCGCCAACGCCCAGTGGGGTAACGCACCGGCGGTGCTGGTGGGGGATTTCCTGTATTCCCGGGCGTTTCAGATGATGGTGGCCATTCGCAGCATGGACATCATGTCGGTGCTGTCGGAGACCACCAACCGTATCGCCGAGGGCGAGGTCCAGCAGTTGGTCAACGCCAAGGACCCCGCCGTCACCGAGGACAACTACTTTTCGGTGATCGACAAAAAGACGGCCATCCTGTTTGCCTCAGCCTGCGACGTGGCAGCGGTTCTCAGCGAGGCAACCCCCGACCAGCGCCTGGCGCTGAGGGCCTACGGCCACCACGTCGGTATGGCCTTTCAGCTGGTAGACGATGCGCTCGACTATCAGGGAGACGCCGAGGCCCTGGGCAAGAACGTCGGTGACGACCTGGCGGAGGGTAAACCCACCCTGCCCCTGATTTATGCCATGCAGACGGGAACACCGGACCAGAAGGCGCTGGTGGCAAGTGCGATCCGGGCGGGAGACACCACAAAGCTGCCGGAGATCCTGCGCATCGTCGAGGAAACTGGCGCCATGGAATACACGCTCGAGCGCGCTCGCGCCCAGGTCGCCAGCGCCAGGGCACAGCTGGCGGCCCTGCCAGAGAACGCCTACACCCAGGCCATGGCCGAGGTGGCGGAGTTCGCCCTGGCCCGGACTCACTAGACAAGCTCCCCACAGTCGGTAGAATGGCGACCTTTGCCGCCCTGAATCCACCCGCAACGGTGACCGATGGGCCGATATAGACTGTAACAGAGCCCCTATTATGAACGCCTTTGCCCAAAAGAACGCCTACAGCCGTGACGAACTGCTCGAGTGTGGCCACGGCCGCCTGTTTGGCCCCGGCAACGCCCAGTTGCCCGTGCCCAATATGCTGATGCTCGACCGGATCGCCCATATCAGCGAAACGGGCGGGGAATTCAGCAAAGGCGAAATCATCGCCGAGCTCGATATTTCTCCCGACCTGTGGTTCTTTGACTGCCACTTCCCCGGCGACCCGGTTATGCCCGGCTGTCTGGGCCTGGACGCCATGTGGCAACTGGTGGGTTTTTTCCTGGGCTGGAAGGGCAACCCCGGTAAGGGACGGGCCCTGGGCTGTGGTGAAGTGAAATTCACCGGGCAGATTCTGCCCACCGCCAAAAAAATCACCTACCACATCAATCTGAAGCGGGTCATTGAGCGCAAGCTGATCATGGGCATCGCCGACGGCCGGGTATCCGTCGATGGCAAAGACATCTACTTTGCCAAGGATTTGCGCGTCGGTCTGTTTCAGAACACTGATTCCTTCTAAATCGGGCAGCCGGGCCAGCCCGTGGCGCTGAACTCAGCTTCTGTCGAGCGGTCCAATCCCCGCCCCGACAGAGCGGTTTGTATGGCATAATGGCGCCCACTGCTTCCGCTACAAACAGAGATAAGAGGTAGCCTATGAAACGCGTTGTAGTTACCGGCATGGGCATTGTGTCCTGCTTAGGTAATGATATTGCCACCGTACTCGAGGCATTACGCGCAGGCCGTTCCGGCATCAAATTTCAGGACAGCTATGCCGAGATGGGTTTCCGCAGCCAAGTGGCGGGCTCCATCGACATTGACCTGAAAGAGCGCATTGATCGCAAAGTGCTTCGCTTCATGGGCGATGCGGCGGCCTTTGCCTATATTTCCATGGATCAGGCCATTGCTGACGCCGGCCTCGATGAGTCGCTGGTGTCGAACGAGCGCACCGGCATCATCATGGGCTCTGGCGGCGCCTCCTCCAAGAACCTGGTGGAAGCGGCCGACGTACTGCGGGAGAAAGGCCTGAAGCGGGTCGGTCCCTACCGGGTCACCCAGACCATGGGCAGCACCACCTCGGCCTGTCTGGCCACTCCGTTCAAGATCAAGGGGCTGAACTACTCCATTTCCTCCGCCTGCGCCACCAGTGCCCATTGTATTGGCAGCGCTATGGAGCAGATCCAGTTGGGCAAACAGGACATCGTGTTTGCCGGTGGCGGCGAAGAAGAGCACTGGTCGTTGACCTGCCTGTTCGACGCCATGGGTGCCCTGTCCACCAAGTACAACGACAACCCTGAACAAGCATCGCGCGCCTATGATGCGGAGCGCGACGGTTTTGTCATTGCCGGTGGTGGTGGCTGCCTGGTACTGGAAGAATATGAGCACGCCAAGGCTCGCGGCGCCAAAATCTACGCCGAACTGGTTGGCTACGGCGCCAACTCTGACGGTTATGACATGGTGGCCCCTTCCGGTGAAGGCGCCATTCGCTGCATGAAGCAGGCCCTGGCGACCACCGACGGGGATATTGATTACATCAACTCCCACGGTACCAGTACACCGGTGGGCGACCTGGCTGAGCTGAAGGCCATTCGCGCCACCTTTACCGACAAGGTGCCGACCATCAGCTCCACCAAATCCCTCACCGGGCATTCTCTGGGTGCCACCGGCGTACAGGAGGCCATCTACAGCCTCCTCATGATGAAGCACGACTTCATCTGCGCCTCGGCGAACATCACCCAGCTGGACCCCGAAGCGGAAGGGCTGCCGATCGCGACCAAGCGTCAGGATGGGGTGACTCTGGAGCGAGTCATGTCCAACAGCTTCGGTTTTGGCGGCACCAATGCCTGCCTGGTGTTCCAGCGCATGGCCGACTGAACCGCCAGATCCCGTTCAGATGGACATAAAAAACGCGGCATCGGCCGCGTTTTTTATGTCCACCACGTTTTTATGTCCTGACTTCCGACTGATCAACTCTGACGCTGGTGCAGCCACTGTTTGACCATGGGTACCAAGTAGGGCTCCCAAGCCCTTGCCTGTACGCCAAAGCCATCCCGCAGGCGCCGCCCACCCAACACCGCGCTGATGGGCTCATCCGGAGGCAAGGACTCCAGCCTCGTCAGCTCGACCCCCTCCGGCATGCTGTCAAGCTGGCCCAGTACGGCAATCACCTTTTCCGCAAAATCCGCTTCGCTGCAGGGCTCGCGACTGGCGTAATGCATGACTCCCCAGTTCTCCGCCCCACAGCTGATCTGCTTGACCACGCCCACGATCACTCGGGCCGCATCGGACAGCGCCGTGGGGGAACCTTTCAGTCGGACATGGACCGGCACCTCCCCCTGACCACTGAAAATCGCGCCAAGAAGGCGGGTCAGGCGGTTGTCACCATAGCTGCCAATCATCCAGCTCAGGCGGAGAATCAACCGCTTCGACAGCGCCCCGGTCACCGCCTGCTCGGCCGCCAACCAGGCGCGCCCGGCGTCACTTTGGGGCATGGGCTCGTCTTTTTCCGCATGACTACTTTTGTTATCCCCGCCAAAGACCTGATAGCTGGACAACTGGATCATGGGCAGGCGCTGCTCCTCGCAAACCTGAGCCAGGATGGCGGCGGCCCGGGGGATCAGGGAGCAGTGAGCGCTATCGGGCCGATCGGCCCACCCCAGGGTATTGATCACCAGTCTGGGGCGCTGATGCTCAATCCAGGCGCGAACCTCCCCGATATCGGTCCAGTTCAGCCGGGCCGACTCGGGCATGATCAGCGCAAAGGGTTCGCGCTCAAGCTCGTGCTCGAGCGCTTTGCCCAGGGCATGGGAGGCGTCAGTCAACAGCAGTTTCAAACGCGGTAACTCACCTGGACGTGGCTTTAGAACGGAATGTCATCATCAAAGCTGTCAAAGCCGCCGGCTGGCTGCTGAGGCTGGCCGCCGCCCCGTGGCGCGTTCTGCTGCCCACCCTGAGCGGGCGCATTCTGGGGGCCGCCGTAATTGCCGCCACCTTGTGGCGCGGAGTAATCGTCCGACGGGCCGGACTGATTGCCATAACCGCCACCGCCGCCATAGTTGCTGTTGTCACCACCACGGCCGTCGAGCATCTGCATCTCGTTGGCGACGATTTCAGTGGTATAGCGGTCCTGACCGTCCTGCCCCTGCCACTTGCGGGTACGCAAGGAGCCTTCGATGTAGACTTTGCTGCCCTTTTTCAGATACTCGCCCGCAATCTCGGCCAGGCGGTTGAAAAAGACCACCCGGTGCCACTCGGTGCGCTCCTGTGGCTGGCCGGTCTGCTTGTCTTTCCACTGGTCACTGGTGGCCAGATTGACGTTGGTCACCGCCCCACCGGAGGGCATGTAGCGGGTTTCCGGGTCGGCACCCAGGTTCCCGATCAGAATGACTTTGTTGATTCCCCGAGCCATGATGTTCTCCTGTTCGTAAACTGTCTTAAATGGCCGTCAGGATACACCAGCGGCCCTTGGCTGTCAGTCGGTGAATGGGTTCACCGGGCCAACACACACTGTTCGGCGATGGCGGACAGCCGCTTGCGGTCCACCACCCGGGGGTCCACCTTGAGGTAAGCGGTCCCCTCACTCTCCACGACCACTACTTCGGCCACGCCGGGAACGGCGTATAGCTCTTCGCTGAACCGGTCACTGACCTTGCCCTTGAGCGGAATCAGAACGCTGGCCAGGTAACGGGGCGGGCGCATGCCCAGCGCGGCCAGCCACCAGAGCAACACCAGCCCTACGGCAACCGCCGATACCGCCGGCAACCCGCCCACCTGAAACACCCAGCCGCCCAAGGCGCCGCCGGCAAAGGCGCCGAAAAATTGGCAGCTGGCATAAATACTGGTGGCGGTGCCCTTGCCCCCCGCTGGTGCAATCTTGCTCACCAGTGAGGGAAGGCTGGCTTCCAGCAGGTTGAACGCCATAAAGAACACAAACAGAATGGCCAACACGGCGAATAACGAGCTGACCCAGGGCTGTGCCGCCAGCGCGAGGCCCAACAGGGCAATGGCGCCGAGAAACACCGGCTTCATCTGCCGACGCTTCTCGGCGATGATGATGAACGGCAGCATGGCCGCGAAGGCGCCCGCCAGCAGCGGTAGGTAGACATACCAGTGATCCCCCCGGGCAATACCGAGGTCAGCCTCCAGACGCTGGGGCATGACCAGAAACAGGGCCATCAGCACAAAGTGCAGCACGAAGATGCCCAGGTTCAGGCGCAGCAGCTCGCGATTGGCCAATACCTGTCGAATCAGCTCCGGAACGGCGCCCACTTCGCGCCGCCGGCGCGGCGGTCTCTGAACCGTCGGCACCAGCTGCCAGACGATCCACAGCCCGACCAGCCCCAGTGCGGCAGTCAACCAGAACACCGCCGCGAGGCCGCCCCAGTTGGCCAGCAAGGGGCCAATCACCAGCGCCAATGAGAAGGAGACACCAATCGCACCACCAATGGTCGCCATGGCCTTGGTGCGGTTCTCTTCGGCCGTAAGGTCCGCCAACAAGGCCATCACCGCGCCAGCGATGGCACCACCCCCCTGAAGCAGACGCCCGAGCACCAGCTCATAAACCGAGTCGGCCTGCGCGGCCACCACGCTGCCGAGAGTGAACACTAACAAACCAACCGTTATGACGGGCTTGCGGCCGATGCGGTCGGAGAGGATACCGAAAGGAATCTGGAGCAGTGCCTGACTGAAGCCGTAGGCACCCAGGGCCAGGCCCAGTAGCAGGGGGGTGGCGTGGCGGTAGTTGTCGCCATAGAGGGTGAGCACCGGCAGGACCATGAACAGCCCGAGCATGCGGAAGGCGTACAGCAGTGCCAGGGAGACCACCGTGCGGCGCTCGAAGGGGGCCTGAACAATCGGCAAGGACAGCTCCTGATTCACATGGGTAAATGGGAGGCGGATTCTAACACACTGGCCGGGGGGTGCTTATTGCTTGGCACTCCATCTAGCCCGGCCCGGAGGAGGGTAGGCCCTTCGGAGACCCGCCGTGAACCCATCCCTGGGGGCTTCTCATCGGCATCCTTGCCTCAGAGAGTCTCCGAAGGGCCTACCCTCCTCCGCGCCTCGGTGCCATCTTTCAAGATCCCAGCTCCTGGGGTGGTCCGCTGCTGGCAAAGAGTCGCGTAGGGCTGGTAAGGCCGAAGGCCGCACCTGCCGCAACCCAACTCAGACTTCACCGGTATCGGGCCCGGCAACGGCAGGTGCGCGCTTCGCGCTTACCAGCCCTACGCCCACCTTCAGCGATACTGGCACCGAGGTTTGGAGCGGGGCATACCCTTTGGAGACTCTCTGAGGCAAGGATGCCGATGAGAAGCCTACAGGGATGTATTCACGGCGGGTCTCCAAAGGGTATGCCCCGCTCCAAACCGGGCGTGACTATTACTCACTACAATCCTTTACAACCCGGGTGACCGCCCCTCGGTGGGAATGCGTATAATGGGGGATTTGGTCGTTTCGGGAGACATGATGGATACCATTCTGGTTCGGGGGGCGCGCACCCATAACCTCAAGAATATCGACCTCGACATACCGCGGGACAAACTCGTCGTGATTACCGGCCTGTCCGGCTCGGGTAAGTCCTCACTCGCCTTCGACACCCTATACGCCGAGGGCCAGCGGCGCTACGTCGAATCACTCTCCACCTACGCCCGGCAATTCCTCTCCATGATGGAAAAGCCCGACGTCGACCACGTGGAAGGGTTGAGCCCGGCCATCTCCATCGAACAGAAATCCACCTCCCACAACCCGCGCTCCACCGTGGGCACCATTACCGAGATTTATGACTATCTGCGCCTGTTGTTCGCACGGGTGGGGGAACCCCGCTGCCCGGTGCACGGTGAGCCATTATCAGCCCAGACAGTCAGCGAAATGGTCGACACGGTGCTCGCCCTACCCGAGGGCACCAAGCTCATGCTTCTGGCCCCGGTCATCCGGGACCGCAAGGGTGAGCACTTACATATCTTCGAGCAACTGAAGCGCGAAGGTTTTATCCGTGCCCGGGTGGACAGCATTCTGGTGGATCTGGATGACCTGCCCAAGCTGGACAAGAAGAAAAAGCACACCATCGAAGTGGTGGTAGACCGGTTCAAAGTCCGGCCCGATCTGCAGACCCGGCTTGCCGAGTCCTTCGAGACCGCTTTGAACCTGACCGAAGGGTTGGCCGGCATCAGCTTTATGGATGGCGAACAGGGCGACCAACTGTTCTCCGCCAAGCATGCCTGCCCGGTCTGTGATTACAGCCTGAGTGAACTGGAGCCGCGCCTGTTCTCGTTCAACAATCCCGCTGGCGCCTGCCCGACCTGCGACGGCCTGGGTGTGAAGCAGTTCTTTGATGAATCCCGGGTGATCCAGAACCCCGAGGCGTCCTTGGCCGAGGGCGCCATTCGCGGCTGGGATCGGCGCAATATTTATTACTACCACATGCTCGACTCCCTGGCAGAGCACTACGGTTTCGATATCGATACGCCCTGGAAGAAGCTCAAAGCCAAAGACCGGCGGGTGGTACTCTACGGCTCGGAAGACGAAGAAATTGACTTCAGTTACATTAATGAGCGCGGCGACCTCTACCAGCGTCGGCACCGGTTTGAGGGTGTGTTGCCCAATATGGAGCGGCGCTATCGGGACACCGAATCCTCGTCGGTTCGCGAGGAGCTGGCCAAGTACATGTCCTCGCAATCCTGCCCCAGTTGCGGCGGTGCGCGTCTGCGAGAGGAGGCGCGCAATGTGTTCATCGACGAGCACACCCTGCCCCAGATGACCGAGCTGCCGGTCGGGGAGGCCTACGACTACTTCAGCGCCCTCAACTTTCACGGCAGCAAGGCGAGCATTGCGGAGAAAATACTCAAGGAGCTGCGTGACCGGTTTCGTTTTCTGGTTGATGTGGGTCTGAATTACCTGTCCCTGAACCGCAGCGCGGACAGCCTGTCCGGGGGCGAGGCGCAGCGAATCCGCCTCGCGAGTCAGATCGGTGCCGGCCTGGTGGGCGTCATGTACATCCTGGACGAGCCCTCGATCGGGCTGCACCAGCGCGACAATGAGCGCTTACTCCGTACACTGACCCACCTGCGCAATATCGGCAATACGGTGATTGTGGTCGAACACGATGAAGATGCCATACGCCAGGCCGACCATGTGATCGATATCGGCCCTGGCGCCGGCGTCCATGGCGGTCAGGTGATCGCCCAGGGCGACGTCAACGCCATCATGGCCACCGACGGCTCGATTACCGGGGAGTACCTCAGCGGCAAGCGGGAAATCGCTGTGCCAGCGGAGCGTCATCCTGTAGAACCCGACCGGATGTTCCGGATCACCGGCGCCCGGGGTAACAACCTGAAAAACGTCACCCTAGAGCTCCCGGTGGGCCTGATGACCTGCGTGACCGGCGTCTCGGGATCCGGTAAGTCCACACTGATCAATGCCACCCTTCACCCGCTGGCGGCGACGGAACTCAATGGTGCCACCACGCTCAAAGCGGCGCCCTATGAAACCGTCGAAGGCATGGATCACTTCGATAAATGCGTCGATATTGATCAGAGCCCGATCGGCCGCACCCCACGCTCCAACCCGGCAACCTATACCGGCATTTTTACCCCCATCAGAGAGCTGTTTGCCGGAACCCAGGAAGCCCGCTCACGCGGTTACAAACCGGGACGATTCAGTTTCAACGTCCGCGGTGGCCGCTGCGAAGCCTGCCAGGGCGACGGGGTCACCAAGGTGGAGATGCACTTTCTGCCGGACGTCTATGTGCCCTGCGACGTATGTAAAGGCAAGCGCTATAACCGCGAAACACTGGAGGTGAAATACAAGGGAAAAAGCATTCACGAAGTGCTGGAGCTGACTGTCGAAGAAGCCAGAACCTTCTTCGACCCGGTCCCTGCGATTGCCAATCGGCTGCAGACGCTCATGGACGTGGGACTTTCCTACATTCGGCTGGGCCAGGCGGCGACGACCTTGTCTGGCGGGGAAGCGCAGCGGGTCAAGCTCTCCCGCGAGCTCTCAAAACGGGACACCGGCCAGACTCTCTACATTCTCGATGAACCGACGACCGGGCTGCACTTTTACGATATCGAGCAACTTCTGGCGGTTCTGCACCGGTTACGGGATCACGGCAATACAGTGGTGGTGATTGAGCACAACCTCGACGTGATCAAAACCGCTGACTGGCTTATCGACCTGGGGCCGGAAGGCGGCTCGGGTGGGGGCGAGATTATCGCCACCGGCACGCCGGAGGCGGTGGCTGAGCAGCCACAATCCCACACCGGTCGTTTCCTCAAACCGATGCTGAAGGTGGCCGCAAAGCGCAAAAAAGGGAAAAAGAAAGCCGAGAAAGCCTGACTAAAAGCATTTCTCGCAGATACAAAAAAGCCAGGCATCAGCCTGGCTTTTTTGTATCTGCTTCAATGATGTCCACGAAAGACATCATCAGCGCGGCGCCGATATTACTCGGCGGTATCCGCTGCCGCTTCTACCGGCTCTTCACCCGCTTCAATCTGGGGGCGGTCCACCAGCTCAACATAGGCCATGGGGGCCTTGTCGCCGGCACGGAAGCCACACTTCATGATACGGATATAGCCACCGGGGCGGGACTCATAACGAGGACCCAGCTCCGCGAACAGTTTACCTACCGCTTCTTTATCACGCAGGCGACTGAACGCCAGACGACGGTTGGCAACACTGTCCTTCTTGGCCAAAGTAATCAGCGGCTCGGCTACGCGACGCAGTTCTTTGGCCTTGGGCAAGGTGGTTTTAATCAGCTCGTGCTCAACCAGAGACGCGGTCATATTGCGAAACATGGCTTTGCGATGAGAGCTGTTACGATTCAGTTGACGGCCACTATGACGATGACGCATGACGCTAAACCCTTCACTAACGATCGCTTCACAGCGATCTCGTTAACCGCCGGCCAAACGACCGGCGACGAAACAATGTATTATCAGTCTTCGTTCTTCAAGCTGGCCGGGGGCCAGTTTTCCAAACGCATACCGAGTGACAAACCGCGCGAGGCGAGTACATCTTTGATCTCTGTCAGAGACTTCTTACCCAGGTTCGGGGTCTTCAACAGCTCAACTTCTGTGCGCTGAATCAGATCACCGATATAGTAGATATTCTCTGCCTTCAGGCAGTTCGCAGAGCGAACTGTCAATTCGAGATCATCAACCGGACGCAGAAGAACAGGATCAATTGCTTCCTCTTTCTCTTCCGGCGTGGACTGCTTCTCAGCCTCCAGGTCGACGAACACGGCCAGCTGCTGTTGCAGGATGGTCGCTGCACGACGAATCGCTTCTTCCGGATCGATGGTACCGTTGGTCTCCAGATCCAGAATCAACTTGTCCAGGTCAGTACGCTGCTCTACACGGGCACTCTCGACCGTATAGGCAAGACGACGGACCGGGCTGTAAGTCGCATCCAGCTGCAGGCGACCAATCGCGCGACTTTCGTCCTCGTCGTGACGACGGGCATCAGCCGGCTCGTAGCCGCGACCACGAGCCACGGTCAGGCGCATGTTCAGTTCGGTATCACCGGTGATATGGGCAATCACGTGATCGGGGTTCTTCACCTCGATATCGTGATCAACCTGGATATCTCCTGCGGTAACGACACCCGGGCCCTTCTTCTTCAGAGTCAGAACCGCGCGATCCTTACCGTGCATCACAACCGCAACGTTCTTGAGGTTGAGCAGGATTTCAATAACGTCTTCCCGCACACCTTCAATCGCGCTGTACTCGTGCAGCACACCGTCAATCTCGGTTTCAGTAATGGCACAGCCCGCCATGGAGGAGAGCAGAATACGCCGTAGGGCATTGCCCAGAGTGTGACCGAAACCGCGCTCAAGCGGCTCCAACACCACGCGAGCGTGGGTCGGACTGTTTTCGGTCACATCGATATGACGCGGAGTCAAAAATTCGTTTACTGCAGTCTGCATAGCCACACCTGTTAGCGGTTAGTCCCTTACTTGGAGTAAAGCTCGACAATAAGGTTCTCGTTGATTTCAGCGGGCAATTCACTGCGATCGGGAACTCGGGTGAAAACACCTTCTTTCTTGTCCGCGTTCACATCGATCCACTCAACATTGCTGCGCTGGCCGGCAAGGGTCAGGGCGTTCTGGATACGCAACTGATTCTTGGCCTTCTCGCGAACGGCAACCACATCACCTTCCTGCACCTGATAGGACGGAATGTTCAGGGTTTTGCCGTTGACGCTGATCGCCTTATGGGTCACCAGCTGACGCGCTTCTGCACGGGTAGAGCCAAAGCCCATCCGGTACACAACGTTATCAAGGCGGCCTTCGAGCAGCTTCAACAGGTTCTCACCGGTGGCACCCTTACGGCGAGCGGCTTCTTTGTAGTAGCTGCGGAACTGCTTTTCCATCATGCCATAGGTGCGACGTACCTTCTGCTTTTCACGCAGCTGCACACCATAGTCAGACAGACGACCACGACGCTGACCATGCTGGCCAGGAACGCTTTCCAGTTTACACTTCGAATCCAGCGCACGAGCACCACTCTTCAGAAAGAGGTCGGTGCCTTCACGACGGGACAGTTTACATGTAGGTCCAATATAACGAGCCATTATCTAGTTCCCCTTACACTCGACGTTTCTTGGGAGGACGGCAGCCGTTGTGCGGAATCGGCGTAACGTCGACAATGTTGGTGATCTTGTAACCAACATTATTAAGTGCGCGAACTGCGGATTCGCGGCCAGGGCCAGGGCCCTTCACTTCTACGTCGAGGTTCTTAAGACCGTATTCTTTCGCTGCCTCACCGGCGCGCTCCGCAGCTACCTGGGCAGCAAACGGGGTGCTTTTGCGCGAACCGCGGAAGCCAGAACCACCAGAGGTAGCCCAGCTCAGGGTATTACCCTGACGGTCGGTGATAGTGACAATGGTGTTATTGAAGGACGCGTGGATGTGGGCAACCCCATCGACCACCGTCTTCTTGACTTTCTTTTTCGTTGCGGTTTTATTACCTGGCTTCGCCATAGCAATCTCTTCCTAACCTGTAGTTACCGTATTTGAATGACTGGCGCAGATCGATTAACGCTTAATCGGCTTGCGCGGGCCCTTACGTGTGCGAGCGTTGGTCTTGGTACGCTGACCATTGACCGGCAAGCTGCGACGGTGACGCAGACCGCGATAGCAGCCCAGGTCCATCAGACGCTTGATGTTCATCGACACAACACGGCGCAAGTCACCCTCTACGGTATGCTTGCCAAGCTCGTTACGGATCGCGTCGAGCTGTTCCTCGGAAAGACTACCCATTTTGGCGTCTTCGGCGATGCCAGTAGCGGCACAGATCTGTTGCGCAGTAGTACGGCCGATCCCATAGACGTAAGTCAGGGAGACAACCGCGTGCTTGTGATCTGGTATGTTTACACCAGCAATACGGGCCATTCAAATTACTCCAGTAACACTAAAATTGCAGCGTTGACGGCAACTTACGCCACCCAACACCCTAAAAGGCGCGCAAGGATAGCGGTAAAATCACCAAAAATCAATAGCCCGGGGATTTCTCCCCGGACGACAGTCAACGCCCCCTCATGTACGCCCCGCCCCTGGAGGGGGGCCGGGCGTCCAACTCTTAACCCTGCCGCTGCTTGTGGCGAGGCTCAGCGTGGCAAATTACTCGCAGTACGCCGTTGCGCTTAACCATCTTGCAGTTGCGGCAGATCTTTTTAACAGAAGCACGAACTTTCATGATCCTACCCTAGTAATGGGGATTAGCGAGCGTTGCCGCTGCCATATCCCTTCAAGTTAGACTTCTTCATCAGTGACTCGTACTGATGAGACATCAAGTGCGCCTGAACCTGGGACATAAAGTCCATGACCACCACTACCACGATCAGCAACGACGTGCCCCCCAAGTAGAAGGGAA
The DNA here is from genome assembly GCF_000463525.1 of Marinimicrobium sp. LS-A18. Classification (NCBI taxonomy): domain Bacteria; kingdom Pseudomonadati; phylum Pseudomonadota; class Gammaproteobacteria; order Cellvibrionales; family Cellvibrionaceae; genus Marinimicrobium; species Marinimicrobium sp. LS-A18. The sequence goes on along the minus strand of NZ_AWEP01000007.1, from coordinate 10,697 downwards.
CATTGGCCGCCACCACCAGGAACTGGGGCATCAGGCACACAGCCGACATATAAACAGCACCCACTACCGTCAGACGGGTCAGGACACTGTCGATATAGCGGGCCGATTGCTCACCCGGGCGAATCCCCGGGATGTAGGCACCGGACTTCTTCAGGTTATCCGCGACTTCTTTAGGGTTGAACATCAACGCCGTGTAGAAGAAGCAGAAGAACGAGATCAGCGCCGCGAACAGCAGAATGTTCAGAGGCTGACCCGGACCAATCGCCAGAGCGAGATCCTGAAGGAAGTCGCTGGCGAAGCCATCGCCGCCCTCGCCAAACCATTGGGCAATGGACGCCGGGAACAGCAGAATACTGCTGGCAAAGATCGCCGGAATCACGCCGGCCATATTGATCTTCAGCGGCAGGTGACTGGTCTGAGCGGCATAGGCATTACGTCCCTGCTGACGCTTCGCGTAGTTTACCGTAATCCGACGCTGTCCGCGTTCTACCCGGACCACACCCCAGATTACCGCCAACGCGATGACCGCAATCACCAGCAACAGTAGCAGGTGCAGATCGCCCTGACGGGCACTCTCAAACGCCTGACCGACCGCGCTCGGCAAACCCGCCACAATACCGGCGAAAATGAGCATTGAAATGCCGTTGCCGATACCTTTTTCAGTGACCTGCTCGCCCAACCACATCATGAAGACGGCGCCGGTAACCAGAGAGGTGACCGCAATGAAGTGAAACGCAAAATCCGCTTCGCCACCATAGGCAAACCCGGAAAAGCTCACTGACATTGCCATCGCCTGAACCGTAGCCAGCACCACCGTACCGTAACGGGTGTACTGGTTGATCTTGCGACGACCCGCATCACCTTCTTTCTTAAGCTGCTCCAGCGAGGGAGTCACGGCGGTCATCAACTGCATGATAATAGATGCAGAGATGTACGGCATGATACCCAACGCCAGAATACTCATGCGCTCCAGGGCACCCCCGGAGAACATGTTGAACATACCCAGAATGGTACCCTGATTCTGGTTAAACAGGTTGGCAATCCGCTCGGGATCCAAACCGGGAACCGGAATATGAGTACCAATTCGGTAGACTACGATCGCCAGGAACAAAAAACGCAGGCGAGCCCAAAGCTCGCCCAGACCTTTCTGATTCCCCAACGAAGGATTACCGGGAGTTGCCATGTTGGCGCCCCTTACTCTTCGACTTTCCCGCCGGCTGCTTCAATCGCAGCCTTGGCACCTTTGGTGACCGCAATACCGCGTACGGTAACCGCTTTGCTGAGCTCGCCAGATGCGAAGATCTTGGCGCGCTTCATGTTAGCACCAATGACATCGGCCTGCTTCAGAGTTTCGATATCGATGGTATCGCCCTCCACCTTGTTCAGCTCTGAGAGACGAACTTCGGCAGTGACACGACCAATGCGAGAACTGAAACCATACTTCGGCAGACGCTTCTGCAGCGGCATCTGACCGCCTTCAAAGCCCGGAGCAACGCTACCACCGGAACGGGACTTCAAACCTTTGTGACCGCGACCGGCGGTCTTGCCCAGGCCACTACCGATACCGCGACCCACGCGCTTCTTGCTATGGGTGCTACCGGGGGCGGGACTCAGCTCGTTAAGACGCATCTTATTCTCCCTCTACCTGTACCAGATAGTTTACAGAGTTAATCATCCCACGCACGGAGGGAGTGTCTTCCACCTCAACGGTGTGGCCGATACGGCGCAGACCCAAACCGGCAACGCTAGCCTGATGCTTCTTCAGGCGACCCGCGGTACTACGGACTTGAGTCACTTTGATCATTTTCTTAGCCATGGTCGTATTCCGCAATCAGTTAACTGGCAACGCCAATTAATTCAGGATCTCTTCGACACTTTTGCCACGCTTGGCCGCTACAGAGTCCGGAGACGCCATAGACTTCAGCGCGTTAAAAGTGGCACGAACAACGTTTACCGGGTTGGTAGAACCGTAGCACTTGGCCAGTACGTTCTGAACACCGGCAATTTCCAGCACAGAGCGCATGGCACCGCCAGCAATAACACCGGTACCCTGGGAGGCCGGCTGCATGAACACCTTGGAGGCGCCATGACGACCTTTGGTCGGGTACTGGATAGTATCACCGTTCAGTTCAACGTCGATCATGTTACGGCGAGCGGCTTCCATTGCTTTCTGGATAGCAACCGGCACTTCACGTGCTTTACCGCGGCCAAAGCCGACCTTACCGTTACCGTCACCAACCACGGTCAGTGCGGTGAAGGCAAAGATACGACCACCTTTAACAGTCTTGGCAACACGATTGACCTGTACCAGCTTTTCCTGGAAGCCTTCGTTGTTGCCTTCTTCTTTCTTCGCGTATGCCATATCTTAACCCTTAGAATTCCAGTCCAGCTTCACGCGCAGCGTCAGCCAGGGCTTTTACGCGACCGTGGAACTTGAACCCACTACGGTCGAACGCCACCCGGGAGACACCGGCAGCTTTAGCGCGCTCTGCAATCAGAGCGCCGACAGCTTTCGCCGCCTCGCTGTTACCCGTTTTGCCTTGACGCAGATCTTTGTCCAACGTCGAGGCACTGGCCAATACGCGGCCGCCATCTTCTGCAATAACCTGCGCGTAAATATGACGCGGGGTACGATGAACAGACAGACGGTTAACACTCAGTTCACGAATCTTGGCACGGGCACGACGCGCACGGCGAAGACGAGATTGCTTCTTATCGCTCATATCCTGGCCCTACTTCTTCTTGGCTTCTTTACGGCGAACCTGTTCGCTTGCATAGCGGATGCCTTTACCCTTGTAGGGTTCGGGCTCACGCAATGCGCGAATCTCGGATGCCACCTGACCGAGCAGCTGCTTGTCAGCGCTCTTCAGCACAATTTCTGTCTGGGCCGGACATTCCGCCGTTACACCTTCCGGTAAGGTGTAATCGATCGGCTGAGAATAACCGACAGACAGGTTTACAGTTTTACCCGACGCCTTGGCACGATAACCAACGCCGACCAGTTGCAGCTTCTCTTCGAAGCCCTGATCTACGCCTTTTACCATGCTGCCGACCAGCGCACGCATGGTGCCTGCCAGCGCGCGGGACTGCTTGGCCCCATCACGAGCGGTGAACTTCAGCAGGTTTTCTTCCTGCTGGATTTCAACGCTGTCGTGAATTTCCAGAGCCAATGTACCTTTTCCGCCTTTAACGCTAAGGCTCTGACCCTGAAGGGTGACCTTAACAGCGGACGGTACTTCAACCGGACTATTTGCAACTCGTGACATGACGACTTCCCGTTAAAATACTGTGCAGAGGACTTCACCACCGACGCCAGCGGCGCGAGCGGCACGATCAGTCATAACACCTTTACTGGTAGAAACGATGGCAACGCCCAGACCACCGCGCACGGTCGGAATGGACGACTTACCAGCATAACTGCGCAAGCCGGGGCGACTGACCCGATCCAGCTCAGCAATAACCGGCTTACCTTCAAAATATTTCAGCTCAATGGTCAGCTCGGGCTTGGCACCCTCGCTCACTGAGAAACTATCAACGTAGCCTTCTTCTGCCAGAACTTTTGCCACAGAGGCCTTCAGTTTGGAAGAGGGCATGGTGACATTCGACTTTCCCACCTGCTGGGCGTTTCGAATGCGAGTCAGCATATCGGCCAACGGATCTTGCATGCTCATCTGATTCTGCTCCTAATGTTAAGCCCTGGGCTTACCAGCTGGACTTGACCAAACCGGGAACGTCGCCCCGCATGGCAGCTTCACGCAGCTTGTGGCGGCACAAGCCGAACTTGCGATACACACCGTGCGGACGGCCAGTTACGCGACAGCGACGACGCCCGCGGCTCGGGCTCGCATCGCGAGGCAGCTGCTGCAGTTTGATCTGCGCTTCCCAGACTTGCTCTTCGGAAGAAGCAGGGCTGGCAATAATCGCTTTCAGTTCCGCGCGCTTAGCGGCGTATTTGGCGACTGTGCGGGCACGTTTTACTTCGCGTGCAACCATTGATTTCTTAGCCATGACGCTACCCTTAACCTTTGAACGGGAAGTTGAACGCTTTCAACAGCGCGCGACCTTCCTCGTCGTTCCGTGCTGTCGTTGTGATACAAATATCCAGACCGCGGAGCTTATCGACCTTATCGTAGTCAATTTCCGGGAAGATAATCTGCTCGCCTACGCCCATGGAGAAGTTACCGCGGCCGTCAAATTGCTTCGGGCTGATACCCCGGAAGTCGCGAATGCGCGGAATAGCGATGCTGACCAGGCGATCCAGAAACTCATACATACGATCTTTACGCAGAGTTACTTTGCAGCCAATCGGCCAGCCATCACGGATTTTGAAACCCGCGATTGACTTACGTGCCTTGGTAATCACGACCTTCTGGCCGGCGATTTTTTCCAAGTCACCGATCGCATTCTCAAGCACTTTCTTGTCGCCCACAGCCTCACCGACACCCATGTTAATGGTGATCTTGGTGATGCGCGGAACTTCCATCACGTTCGCGAGACCCAGCTCATCTTTCAGCTTGGGCGCGAGCTCTTTGCTGTACAGTTCTTTTAGCCTAGCCATGTCTACTTACGCCTCTACGGCTTCGCCATTGGATTTGAAAACGCGGACCTTGTCGCCGTTTTCAAGGATCTTGAAGCCAACACGATCCGCCTTCTGAGTCGCCGGATTGTAAATGGCAACGTTGGAGGCCTGGATCGAGGCTTCCTTCTCTACGATTCCGCCGGGCACGCCCATTTGCGGATTCGGTTTCTGGTGCTTCTTGATCATGTTAATACCAGACACGATCAGGCGGCCATCAGCCAACACACGGGTAACCTTCCCGCGCTTACCTTTGTCGCGACCAGCGATAACAATCACTTCGTCATCACGTTTAATCTTTCGCATTTGTCTGCCCTCAGCTCTCTGCCCGTACCAAGTGCTTACAGCACTTCCGGTGCGAGAGAAATGATTTTCATGAACTTCTCGCCACGCAACTCGCGAGTCACCGGCCCAAAGATACGAGTACCCACCGGAGCATCCTGGTTGTTCAGCAGCACAGCAGCGTTGTCGTCGAACTTGATCAACGAACCATCCTGGCGGCGAACACCTTTCTTGGTGCGCACTACCACCGCTTTCATCACCTGGCCTTTCTTCACCTTACCGCGAGGAATCGCTTCCTTCACAGTAACTTTGATGATGTCACCCACAGCGGCATAGCGCCGATGGGAGCCGCCAAGAACCTTGATGCACTGAACCCGACGAGCGCCGCTATTATCAGCTACATCTAAGTAGGTTTCTGTTTGAATCATCGTCCGTCTCCGAAACTATTAAGTCGCCTGAATCACTTAGATTTCAGTAGCGCGCTCTTCAATGTTCACTAAAGCCCATGATTTGGTCTTTGACAGCGGACGAGATTCAGCGATAGTCACCGTATCACCGATCTTGCAGTCATTGTTTTCATCATGCGCTTTCAGCTTTGATGACTTGCTCACATACTTGCCGTAAAGCGGATGCTTTACGCGACGCTCGATCAGCACTGTGATGGTTTTATCCATCTTGTCGCTAACAACCTTGCCGGTCAGTGTACGAGCCAGATTATCTGCCTGAGTCATCGTTAATTACCTGCCTTCTGTTTAAGCACCGTTTTAATTCGAGCAATATCGCGGCGAGTTTGCTTGAGCAGGTGAGTCTGACCCAGCTGGCCAGTAGCAGCCTGCATACGCAGCTTGAACTGCTCTTTCAATTGAGTCAGCAGTTCGCCGTTCAGCTCTTCAACGGATTTTTCCCGGAGTTCTGAAGCTTTCATCACATCACCGAACGTTTTACGAAAGTTGTTGTAATAGGCAACTTGGCTGCGGCCAACGCAAAGGCCTCTCGAGCCAGATCTTCACTGACGCCATCCATCTCATACAGGACTTTACCAGGACGGATCTGCGCGACCCAATATTCCACGTTACCCTTACCTTTACCCTGACGTACTTCCAGGGGCTTCTCGGTAATTGGTTTATCTGGAAACACACGAATCCAGATTTTACCGCCACGTTTAATGTGACGAGTCATCGCACGACGGGCCGCCTCAATTTGGCGAGCTGTAATGCGACCGCGACCAGTAGCTTTCAAGCCAAAATCACCAAAGCTTACTTTGGCGCCCCGATGGGCCAAGCCGCGGTTGCGGCCCTTCATTTGCTTGCGAAACTTCGTACGCTTTGGTTGCAGCATCTTGCGTACCCCTTACTTGGACTTAGAGCCTTTTTTCTTAGGTGCAGCTTCAGCTTCGTCGATATCGCCGATGACCTCACCCTTGAAAATCCAAACTTTCACACCGATGATGCCGTAGGTGGTTGACGCTTCGGCGGTTGCGTAGTCGATGTTTGCACGCAATGTGTGCAACGGTACGCGGCCTTCACGATACCACTCACTACGAGCGATCTCGGCACCCCCCAGGCGGCCTCCCACCTGGATCTTGATACCTTCCGCACCCTGACGCATGGCGTTTTGCACGGCACGCTTCATGGCACGGCGGAACATCACGCGGCGCTCCAGCTGCTGAGCGACATTCTGGGCAACCAGTGAAGCATCCAGATCAGGCTTACGGATCTCTTCAATGTTGATGTGCACTGGCACACCCATGCGCTCGCTCACTTCTGCACGCAGACGATCCACGTCTTCGCCTTTCTTACCAATCACGATGCCCGGACGGGCAGTGTGGATGGTAATACGTGCGGTATTGGCGGGACGCTCAATGTCCACGCGGCTTACAGACGCGCTGGACAATTTGCCCTGAATGTAAGAACGCACTGCCAAATCATTGTTGAGTTTGTCTGCGTACTGATCGCTGCCGGCATACCACACTGAGGTATGCTTCTTGACGATACCCAGACGAATACCTGTCGGATTTACTTTCTGACCCATAACGCCTGCTCTCTTACTGGTCGGCTACTTTAACGGTGATATGACAAGTGCGCTTAAGAATGCGATCAGCACGACCTTTAGCGCGAGGCTTGATACGTTTCATGCTCAAACCTTCATCCACAAAAATCGTGGACACTTTCAGTTCATCGACGTCGGCGCCTTCGTTGTGTTCGGCATTCGCAATTGCGGACTCGAGCACCTTCTTGATAATCGCGGCGCCCTTTTTGGGGCTGAATGCCAGAAGGTCCAACGCCTCCTCTACACCTTTTCCGCGAATCTGATCGGCTACCAAGCGCGCTTTTTGCGCCGACAGACGAGCACCGCTGAGTTTTGCTGCTACTTCCATCGTGTTACCTCGTAGGCACTATTAGCGCTTAGCGCTTTTTCGCTTTTTTGTCTGCGACATGACCGCGATAGGTGCGGGTAGCCGCAAACTCGCCAAGTTTGTGTCCAACCATTTCTTCATTCACCAGGACGGGCACGTGCTGACGACCATTGTGTACTGCCAGCGTCAGACCAACCATTTCTGGCATGATCATTGAGCGCCGCGACCAGGTTTTGATTGGACGACGATCATTTTTTTCGATCGCTGTTTCGACCTTCTTAATGAGGTGAAGATCGATAAAAGGACCTTTCTTCAGTGAACGTGGCACTGTTGCTTCCTCTTTTCCGCTGTTGATTTGCCGTTAGCGCTTAGAGCGACTACGGACAATCATCTTGGTGGTGCGCTTGTTTTTGCGCGTCTTGTAACCCTTGGTCGGAACACCCCAAGGCGATACCGGATGACGGCCACCAGAAGTACGACCTTCACCACCACCGTGCGGGTGATCTACCGGGTTCATGGCGACACCGCGCACCGTAGGACGAACACCGCGCCACCGTTTGGCACCAGCCTTACCGAGTGACCGCAAGCTGTGCTCGCTGTTGGACACTTCGCCCAAGGTCGCCCGGCAGTTAACCAGTACACGGCGGGTTTCACCGCTACGCAAACGCAAGGTCGCGTAAGTACCGTCGCGAGACACCAATTGGCACGACGCACCAGCAGAACGAGCCAGCTGGGCACCTTTCTCGGGCTTCAACTCGACGCAGTGAACTGTGCTACCGAGGGGGATATTCCGCAGCGGCAACGCATTACCCACTTTAATCGCCGCCGCATCACCTGACTCGATCTTGTCACCAGCCTTGAGGCTCTTGGGTGCGATAATGTAACGGCGCTCACCGTCGGCATAACAAACCAGCGCGATGTAGGCTGTGCGGTTCGGATCATACTCCAGGCGCTCTACTGTGGCCGGTATACCGTCTTTATTACGACGGAAATCGATCACACGGTAGTGCTGCTTGTGGCCGCCGCCTACGTGACGGGTTGTGATACGACCAGCGTTGTTACGTCCACCGCTTTTGGATTTCTTCTCCAGCAGCGGCGCGTAAGGAGCACCCTTGTGCAAATCCGGATTGACGACACTTACTACAAAGCGGCGACCGGGCGAGGTTGGTTTACGTTTTACAATAGGCATTGCAACAATCCTCTTACTCAGCTACCGCAAAGTCGATATCCTGACCTTGCTCAAGACGAACGTAGGCCTTCTTCCAGTCACTGCGCTTACCGATACCAAAGCGAGTGCGACGGGTCTTGCCCTTCACGTTAAGCACGCGAACACTTTCAACTTTGACATCAAACAGCGCCTGTACGGCCGCTTTGATTTCGAGCTTGCTGGCATCAGTGGCTACTTTGAAAACAACCTGGTTGCCGTTCTCGCCCGCCATGGCGGACTTCTCGGACACTACCGGACCCAACAAGATTTTATAGATGCGTTCTTGGTTCATCCCAGGATCTCCTCGAACTTTTTCAGAGCCGGAACGGTGACCACAACCTTTTCGAAGCCGATCAAGGCAACCGGATCAACACCCTGAACGTCGCGAACATCAACCTTATGCAGGTTGCGAGACGCCAGGTAAAGATTTTCGTTCACATCCTCAGTCACAATCAGCGCTTCTGACAGATCGTACTGAGCCAGCTTTTGTACCAGGCTTTTGGTCTTGGGTGCGTCGACGGAAAATTCTTCCACCACCACCAGACGCTCCTGGCGATTCAGCTCAGACAGAATGCAGCGCAGTGCTGCACGGTACATCTTTTTGTTGAGCTTCTGCTCGAAGTTGCGGGGCTTGGCAGCAAATGCCTTACCACCGGAGCGCCAGATCGGACTGCGGATGGTACCCGCACGCGCACGACCGGTGCCCTTCTGACGCCACGGCTTCTTACCGCCGCCAGATACTTCAGAGCGAGTTTTCTGAGCCTTGGTGCCCTGACGGCCGCCCGCCAGGTAGGCGACTACCGCCTGATGCACCAGGTCTTGATTAAATTCTTTGCCAAACGCCACCTCAGATACGTTGAGCGTATCTTTGGCACCATCGGGCTTTACAATATTCAATTCCATGGTCGTTTCCCCTCGGACAATTAACCGTTACTGCGCGCTTTAACTGCGGGACGAACAATGACGTCACCACCGGGAGCTCCCGGAATGGCGCCTTTGACCAACAGCAGATTACGCTCAGCGTCGACGCGGACCACTTCCAGGTTCTGAACAGTTACCTGTTCGGCACCCATGTGACCTGACATCTTCTTGCCCTTAAAGACGCGACCCGGTGTCTGACATTGTCCGATGGAACCGGGGGCACGGTGAGAAAGGGAGTTACCGTGGGTAGCGTCCTGCGTGGCGAAATTCCAACGCTTGACGGTACCGGCAAAGCCCTTACCTTTGGAAGAACCGGTGACATCGATCTTCTGGCCAGCCTCAAAGGCGTCAACCGTAATCTCTGCACCAACTTCGAAGGATTCTTGAGTATCGTTACGCAATTCCCACAACCCACGTCCAGCTTCGGCATTCGCCTTGGCATAGTGGCCCGCTGCGGGCTTGGTAACACGTGAGGCGCGACGAGACCCTACGGTAACCTGCACTGCAGAGTATCCGTCGGTTTCTACATTCTTCACCTGGGTGACGCGATTGGGAGCAACCTCAATCACGGAAACAGGAATGGAAACACCATCATCGGTAAATATGCGAGTCATGCCGCTCTTGCGGCCGACAATACCAATCGTCATGTTGCTAACCTCTCAGTGTACGGGGCTTTTACCCGCTATGGCCGCCCATTTCAGAGCGTTACACAAACCCGGCCGAAACCGGGATTAACATTTACTTTGTATTAGTTAAGACTGATCTGAACCTCTACACCTGCAGCCAAATCCAGCTTCATCAGGGCATCAACGGTTTTTTCAGTGGGCTCAACAATGTCCAGCAAACGCTTGTGTGTACGAATCTCGTACTGATCACGCGCGTCCTTGTTGACGTGCGGGGAGATCAATACAGTGAAGCGCTCTTTGCGAGTCGGCAGCGGAATCGGGCCACGGACTTGTGCGCCTGTGCGCTTTGCTGTCTCAACAATTTCCTGGGTAGAGGCATCGATGAGCTTATGATCAAAGGCCTTCAGGCGAATCCGAATGCGTTGATTCTGCATGTGAACCAAACTCCAGTAATAAACTTTAAAGAACTATCCAAATTGGCGATGGCGTCCGAGCTGAGCTCGTTGACACCCTGCAAAATGGAGGCGCAATTCTAATGGCGGGACAGCCCCCTGTCAAGGGATATGCCAGGATATTCCCGGAATTCCGGAAAACGCACCATTATTTTTTAAAATCAAAGACTTATATCTCCAACAGAACATCTAAAATCGCTCAGGAGACAAAAAAAGGCCCCCGCAGGGGCCTTTTTCAGAGCCTGTATCGCTTACTCGATGATCTTAGCGACCACGC
>NZ_AWEP01000006.1:0-1095460 GCF_000463525.1 Marinimicrobium sp. LS-A18 | reverse complement strand
GATCCGGGGCGCGCAAGTACTTTTTGAAAGTTTTTTCGCACACCCCGGAGGGGGCCTTAACGGACCTCAAACAGGTGGTATTTCTTCTTACCCAGACGGCACATATAGAAGCGACCAAACATGGCCGCGTCTTCCGCAAAGCACGCCGAGGTATTGAGGTTATCGTCGGCACCACACTCCCGGCCATTGATGACCACCGCATTGCGACCGAGCGCATCTTTCACCTGCTTGCCCGAGGTCGCCATACCCGCGTCAACCAGCAACTGGGTCAGCGGTTCATCCGCCAGGGCCGCGCGACTCAATACCGAGAACGGCAGACCATCCAGCTTCAGCTGCTCCAGATCCGCCTCGCCCAGAGAACCCAGGTCGTGACTGAACAGCGCCTGGGTAATTCGGCGAGCGGCCTCAAGCCCTTCGTCCCCGTGAATAAGGGCCGTCATCTCTTCGGCCAGAACGCGCTGAGCCTCAGGACGCCCCTGGCGCTCCCGATCCTCATTCTCAATGCGCTCGATATCCTCCAGAGACAGGAAGGTAAAGTAGCGCAGGAACTTGTAGACGTCCGCATCCGCCGTTCCCAGCCAGAATTGATAGAAGGCATAAGGAGACGTCTTGGCGGGATCCAGCCAGATCGTGCCACTTTCGGTCTTGCCGAACTTGGTGCCATCGGCTTTGGTCACAAGCGGCATGGTCAGACCGTAGACCTGGCCACTATATAGACGCCGCGTGAGATCGATCCCGCCCGTGATATTGCCCCACTGGTCGCTGCCCCCTATCTGCAGGGTACAGTTGTACCGATGATAGAGCTCTGCAAAGTCCAGGGACTGAAGCAACATATAGGTGAACTCGGTAAAAGAGATCCCCTCCCCTTCCCGCTCGATGCGCTGGCGCACCGACTCTTTGGAGATCATATTGTTGACCGCAAAGTGCTTACCCACATCCCGAAGGAAGTCGAGCACACTCATCTGACCCACCCAGTCGAGGTTATTCACCACTTCGGCCGAGATCTCGCCGCAATCAAAGTCGATAAACCGGCTCACCTGCCCCTTGAGCTTGTCCGCCCACTGAGCCACCACATCCGGTGTATTCAGCTTGCGCTCCTGGGCCTTGAAGCTTGGGTCTCCCACCAGGCCGGTCGCGCCTCCGACCAGGGCAATCGGCTTGTGGCCCGCGCGCTGAAAACGCTTCAGAGCCAGCAATGGCACCAAGTGGCCTATGTGCAGGCTGTCCGCCGTGGGGTCAAAGCCGCTATATAGGGTCCGACTGCCGCCTGCCAGATACTCCTTGAGGGCGTCTCCTCCCGACGTCTGGGAAACCAAACCGCGACTCTGGAGGTCTTGAAGCAAACCGGGATCGACTGCTGCCATTGCTACCATCTCTGAATGTTTGAACAGGACAGGCCCCGAGGGCCACCGAAAAAGGGCTGTCAAGATACCGAATCCGTGCACAAAAACAAGGGCGCGGGCCGTATTTTGGCTGAACCGGGAACGGCTCATCACTTTACTGGGTGCTATTACACCGGTTTTCTGTTATAACTGATGCTAACAGCCACACTTGCATAACGGGTTTAAGTTTTCCATGGAACCCTCTGAAAACACGAACAAAAAGCCGATAGCGGCCCTTTTGCGCCAATACCCACGGGGGCACGTGATTGCCGCCGGCTCACTGGTATTGGGGCTTTCCCTGCTTTTGGCCTTCTCATCCTCGGAGGGCACCAGCTCTTCGCGGCAAAGCCAGCCTATTGCGCTGAAACTGCCGGACACGGGTCAGGTCCTCGAGCTTGAGCCGACCTCTCTGGAGGCCCAGCCACCGTTTGAGGCGGCGGAAAACAGCCCCCAGCCTCAGGCACCTGAGCCCGAGCCAGAACCCGAGACGCTCACTTACACCACCTTCACCGTTAAGTCCGGCGACAGCCTGTCCGTACTGTTCAAGCGGGCCGGTCTGAGTGACCGGGACCTCTATGAGCTGATCGATCAGGCACCCGAAGCCCGGGCCCTGCGCCGGATCATGCCGGGCAACGAAATCACCTTTGGCCTGACCCCCGAGGGCGAGCTGGAAGAGCTGGTTTATCAGCGCGACCAACTGCGGAGCCTTCGCTTCGCTCGTCAAGACGACGCTTTCGCTTCCGAAGAGCTTGAACGCACTCCGGATGTACAGATTGCCTACCGGCGCGCCACCATTGACAGCTCCCTGTTTCTCGCCGGTCAACGGGCGGGAATGACGGACAACCTGACCATGGAGCTGGCCGGCATTTTTGGTTGGGATATCGACTTCATCCTGGACATCCGCCGCGGCGACACCTTCAGCGTCCTGTTCGAGGAGCATTTCCTCGACGGGGAGAAGATCGGCAACGGCCCCATTCTCGCCGCCGAGTTCACCAACCGGGGCAAGACCTTCCGGGCGGTGCGTTACGTCAGTGCCGAAGGCGACGCGAATTACTTCACGCCCGAAGGCCGGAGCATGCGCCGGGCGTTTTTGCGTACGCCGGTTGAGTTCACGCGCATCAGCTCACCTTTCAATCCAAACCGGCGCCACCCAGTACTCAACACCATTCGGGCCCATAAAGGTACCGACTATGCCGCCCCCCGGGGTACGCCCGTCAAGGCGTCCGGTGACGGCCGCATCAGGCTGGCAGGCCGCAAGGGTGGCTATGGCAATACGGTGATCATTCAACACGGTCAGACTTACGAAACCCTTTATGCACACCTGAACGCCTTCCACCGCAATATCCGTTCGGGCGTTCGGGTAAAACAGGGGCAGATCATCGGCTACGTCGGCTCTACCGGCCTGGCCACCGGCCCCCATCTGCACTACGAATTCTACGTCAACGGCTCGGTACGCAATCCGGTTACGGTCGAGCTGCCTCAGGCAGAGTCTGTTCCCTCGTCAGAACTCGCGCGCTTCAAATCCCAGGTCCAGCCAATCATGGCCGAGCTGGAGCAATACCATCGCGAGACCCAGCTGGCCAGCGTCGGCAACGAACTACGCGTGAACTGATGGCGGACGCCGAGCTCTACATCGGCCTGATGTCCGGCACCAGCGCCGACGCCATTGATGCGGTGCTGGTGGATTTCAGCCAGCCACCCCTGAAGCTGCTGGCTCACCATAGTTCACCACTCCCCCCTGACACCCGGGCCGCGATTCACGAACTGGCCCAGCCCGGCGATAGCGAAATTGACCGCATGGGCGCTCTGGATCAACAGTTGGGACGGGCATTTGCCCAAGCGGCACTTGAACTGCTCTCTCAGACCGGTATTGACCCGACCCGGGTCTCCGCCATCGGAAGCCATGGCCAGACCCTGAGGCACCGCCCGCCAGAGGGCACCACCGCCTCGAACGCCTTCACCCTGCAGGTCGCGGACCCCAACCTCATTGCCCATTTGACAGGCATTACCACCGTTGCCGACTTTCGGCGCCGGGACATGGCGGCCGGGGGCCAGGGCGCTCCGTTGGTGCCGGCGCTGCATCAGACACTGTTTCATACCCCAGAGGCGGACCGCGCCATCGTCAATGTCGGAGGCGTTGCCAACCTGACATGGCTGCCCGCCCACGGGACCGTGCTCGGGTTTGACACCGGGCCCGGCAACAATCTGATGGACGCCTGGATTCAGAGCAGCCTTGGCAAAGCGTTTGATGAGGGCGGGCAATGGGCGGCCCAGGGACAGATTCAGGGAACGCTGCTGTCACGTTTGCTGGAGCACCCCTATTTTCGGCTACCTCCACCCAAAAGCACAGGGCCGGAGACCTTCCATCTGGGATGGCTGGATGACTGTCTGGAAGGGATGCCCGGGCCGATCCGGGCCGAAGACGTTCAGGCAACGCTGCTGATGCTTACCGCCCAGGGGATTGCGGCCAGCATTGACGGACTTTCCGCCGGGAACGCTCGTCGAGAGGTTTATCTGTGCGGTGGTGGCGCCCATAACCGACGCCTGCAGGAGGCGCTGAAAGCGCTGCTGCCCGATTGTGTGATCTCGGACACCAGCGCATTGGGGCTATCTCCGGACTGGGTGGAAGGCGTGGCGTTTGCGTGGCTTGCCCGGCAGAACCTGAGAGGGCTCAGCGGCAACCTCCCCTCGGTCACTGGCGCAGACAGCCCCCAGGTACTGGGCGCGGTCTATCCGGGGCGGCCGTCAGCCGATATCAGATAGAGAACGAAGACCCGCAGCCACAGGTGCTGGCCGCATTGGGGTTTTCAACCACGAACTTCGCCCCCTGCAGATCCTCACGGTAATCCACCCTGGCACCCATCAGATAGGGGTAGCTCATGGCATCGACCAGCACTTTGACGCCCTCTTGCTCAACCACCGCATCGTCCTCTGCGGCCACTTCGTCAAAGGCAAAGCCGTACTGAAAACCGGAGCAACCACCCCCGGTAATGTAAACGCGGAGCTTGAGGTCAGGGTTGCCCTCCTCCTCCACGAGGCTTCGCACTTTGGCGACAGCGCTGGGACTTACCTCCAGCACGGCACCGGGAACAAATACTTCTGGCGCAGACATCAAAGACTCCAATCGTGACTCATTCACGCATTATACGCTTTACCTGAGCGTTTTAGTCAAGTATTGGCGACCGCTTTCACGTCAGCCTCGGGCTCATCCGCCGATTCCGGGCCAGACAGTTTCTTGGTGCCGGCAGCCCCGCTGTAGACCAGGCTGCCGTTGACCTGCGCCCCTTTGATCATTTCGATCAACTGGTAGTGTACATTGCCTTCCACAACCGCCTTGGCGGCGAGCTCAACGTGTTTGCTGGAAAATACATTGCCGGTCACATTGCCATTGATGATAACCATGGGCACCCGGATTTCCCCTTGGACCGAGCCCTTCTCGGCGACCACCAACTTGGCGTCATTGCCGCTGTCGGCGATGATATTACCCTCGACCGTACCTTCGATCTGCAGATCACCAGTAAAGTGCAGGTCGCCGACAACCTTGGTACCGCGCGAAATCAGAGTGTGATTGTTTGAAAATGCCATAGCGTTGCCTTTTTTACCCCACATAAACGACCTATTAAGTTAAAGCTCCTGCACCAACCAGCCGAATTTCTTTTCAACGGTTTCCGGGTCACGCCCGGTCGATCGTGCAACCAACTCGATACGTTCCGGCTCGAACCCCTCCGGAAGCGTCAGTCGGCCTTCAATGTTCTGAAAATACCGGAACCGGAGGCGAATATCCTCCGACTCAACCTGATCGGAGAGCAGATGGAGCGACAGGGTCTCCATAGTCTCGTTACGTCGCCCAACAATATTGAAATTCAGATAGCCACTGAGCACCTGGTGGTCTGTCGCCAACTGCTGAACCACCAGCTTGTACTCGAACTGCCGTGGTATACCCGTCGCCAGCACGTTGAGCGACCCGATGGTCAACCCGCTGTTGTTGGCACTGGGCGACATCAGTCCGCGGTAGAAGGTGATGTCCTCCTCCAGTGCCGTTATTTCTTCCTTGAGTGCGATGACCTGGTTGCGCATTTCTTCGCTGGCCTGCTGATCCACCTCTGACCCCAGGCGCAGATTGGCCACCTGTTGGCGCAACTGTTCGGCCTCACGGGTCAGGCTGGCGACTTCTTTGCGCAAGCGGTTGCGCTCGGCAACCGCATCAGCCTGCTGGGTCACCCCCAGGTGATGGCCGCCGTAAAAGCTCCCGGCCACCGCCAGACCCACGAGCAGCAAAAGCACCAGCGCCAGAAGCACCCGCCTCACCGGCCGGTAGGGAACCACGACCATGCGATACTGCTTGCTGCCTTTTACTTGCGCCATAGAACGTCAATCCACTCTGGAGAAAACTCGTTGGAATAACGGGCGATCAGGGCAGCAGCGCTACCAGATCCAGCCCCAGTGTTTCCTCAAAGCCAAACATAATATTCATATTCTGGACCGCCTGCCCCGATGCCCCCTTGGTCAGGTTATCGATCACCGAAAGGACGACGAGGGTATCACGATCCTGGGGGCGAAAAACGGAAATACGGCATACATTGGACCCTTTCACCGAGCGGGTTTGCGGGTGCTCGCCGGCGGGCATCACATCGACAAAGGGCTCATTGGCAAAGCGCTGCTCGTACAGGGCCTGCAGATCCGGCAGCTGATCCGGTGACAAAGCTCGGCTGTACAGCGTGGCGTGAATGCCCCGGATCATCGGCAGCAGGTGCGGCACGAAGGTCACGCGAGCCGGTTCGCCACGGCCGCCCTGGATGTCGTGAAGTCCCTGTTCGATCTCCGGCAGATGGCGATGGCCTCCGGCGGCGTAGGCCTTGAAGCTGTCACTGACCTCGGTCAAGAGCGTATCCACCTTGGCCTGACGCCCCGCACCGGTAGCGCCGCTGGCGGCACTGACGATCAAGTTGTCGGTGGCCACCAACCCCTGCTCCAGGAGGGGCAGAAACCCCAGTTGGGCCGCAGTGGGATAGCAGCCCGGGCAGGCCACCAGGCGAGCCTGACGGATGGCGTCACGATTCACCTCTGGCAGGCCATACACCGCCTCGGCCACCAATTCCGGGCAGCCGTGAGCCTGACCGTACCACTGGCCCCAGCGCTCGGTATCCCGCAGACGGAAGTCCGCCGACAGGTCCACCACTCGGGTATTGGTTTCCAGCAGTGCGGGCATTAGGTTCTGGGCCACCCCGTGAGGCGTGGCGAAAAAAACCACGTCGCACTCGCCCAGACGCTTGACGTCCGGCTCGGAAAAACGCAGATCCGTATGCCCGCGCAGATTCGGATAGAGATCGGCCACCGCAATCCCGGCCTCGGCACGGGAGGTAATCACCGCTACCGTTACTTCAGGGTGCTTGACCAGCAAGCGCAGCAGCTCAACTCCGGTATAGCCGGTACCGCCTACAATACCTACGTTAATCACTCGTCAACCTCTCTTCTGCCCATACGCCCATTCAGGATACCGCTTGGCTCCCCGGGGTTTAAACGGCCTATAATACGGACCTTAACGCCAAATCGAAAGTCGCCCGACACCTGAGGAGTCTGATGCCCACCGAGCCACCGCCCTTTGAGCGCCTTCGCCAACGCCGCCGACAGGCGGCCGAGCGCTGGCGCAACCGTCTGGCTCATGTCGACGCGCTGCCCCAGTTGACCTTGCTGGGGCTGGCCAGCGGCATTCTCGCCGGCTCGGTGATCATCGGATTTCGCCTGCTGGTGGAAGGTAGCCTTGGGCACCTGCTACCAGGCCACGGCGAAAATTTCGAAGGCCTTCCCGCCCTGTTCCGCTTTCTGCTCCCCCTGGCCGGCGCCCTTGGACTTCTGGCCCTGCTTTATGCAGTCAGGGCACCCTCCCGAGCCACCGGCGTGGGACATGTGCTTGACCGGCTGCACAACCATCAGGGGTATCTGTCGTTTCGCAACGCCGGGGTTCAGTTCATCGGCGGTGCCCTGGCCCTGCTGAGTGGTCACTCCGCCGGGCGGGAGGGCCCCGCTGTGCATCTGGGCGCGGCCAGCGCCAGCAAGCTGGGTCAGTGGCTGCACCTGCCAAACAACAGCCTGCGCCCCCTGGTGGCTTGCGGCGTGGCCGCCGCCATCGCCGCCTCGTTCAATACTCCGATGGCGGGAGTCATATTCGCCATGGAGGTGGTTCTCATGGAGTACACCATCGCCGGCTTTATCCCGGTCATTCTGGCGGCCGTTGCCGGGACCACATTGACCCAACTGGCTTTCGGGCCCGATATTGTCTTCATGGATGGCCAGCAGCTGACCGGCCACCTCAGTGAACTGCCCATCATGGCGGCCATGGGGGTCATTATTGCCCTGGCCGCTGCCACTTATATCAAACTGCACAGCGGCTGCGCCCGCCACACCAGCCGCTGGCCCCTGTGGCTTCGGATTCCACTCGCCGGGCTGGTTGCCGGCCTGGGAGGCCTGTGGATTCCCGAGGTGATGGGCATGGGCTACGACACCATTGACGGCGCACTCACCGGGGAGCTGATCGGCCCCTCCCTTGCCCTGGTCCTGATCGCCAAGCTGGTAATCACCGCTCTGGTGCTCGGCCTGGGGGTACCCGGCGGCGTCATCGGCCCCTCGCTGGTCATGGGCGCCTGCCTCGGCGGAGCCGCTGGGTATTTTGCCGCCATGCTCCCGGTCACGGTCAGCGAACCTGGGGTTTACGCCATTGTCGGGATGAGCGCCATGATGGCGGCGGTCATCAACGCGCCCCTGGCCGCGATCATTGCCATACTGGAACTGACTTACAATCCCGGCATCCTGTTTCCCGGGATGCTGGTGGTCGTGGTGGCCAGTCTGTCCACCCGCTGGCTGTTTCGCTGCGACGGGCTCTTTGCCACCCTGCTGGAGCAGGAGGGCAAAAGCAATCGTCCCAAGCTGATGCAGCAACTGCTGAGCCGTACCGGCGTGCGCAGCCTGATGCATCGTCGCTTCAGTCTGGCCCAGAGAGAGATCACCCGACGCGAGGCACGTGAGCTGCTGAAGCAAAAGCCCGAGTGGATTGTTCTCCCCGACAAGAACCTGTTGCTCGAGCCGGCCTCGCTGGCTCAGCACCTGGAAACACTGGAAGCCGACACGGACACGGCGCCCACGGCGGACGAACCCGAGGCAGGCGAATATCTGGACCTTCTGGCCATTCCGGGCAGACGGGTGGAGATGATCGCCATCTCGCCCCTGGCCAACCTGTATGAGGCCTGGCAGGCTCTCAACCAGTCCCAGGTGGATGCCCTGTACATTCCGGCCCCCGGCGGCGGCATCACCGGGCTGGTCACCCGGGAGCAACTGGAGTCTTATTACCGGCTGTAAAAGCCGGACATTGAGCTACCGATCACCAACCGACAACGGAACGCACTATGCTCTGGGTCAAAGCTTTTCACCTGATCGCCATCATCTGCTGGTTTGCGGCGCTGTTCTATCTGCCGCGACTGTTTGTCTACCACGCCATGAGCACCGACCAGATCAGTCGCGATCGCTTCAAGATCATGGAGCGCAAGCTGTATCGGGGCATTGGCACGCCCAGCCTGATTGCTACCGTGGCTTTAGGGCTGTGGCTCAGCAGCGGCAACTGGGATTATTATGCCCACAGCCTCTGGTATTGGATAAAAATGACACTCGTTGCGGTTCTGGTGGTCTATCATTTTATCTGCGGTCAGTTCATCAAGCAGTTCCGGGATGACCGCTGCCAGCGTGGCCATGTGTTCTTTCGCTGGTTCAATGAGTTTCCCGTGCTCCTGCTGATCGGCATTGTGATCCTCGCTGTGGTCAAGCCATTGCACTGAATGTCGGGCGGGGGCCTGTACCAGGAGGACCCGTATGACGCCGATAGATGAGCAGGTGCCGATCGTGCTGGCACTGGCCAGCCACGACCCCTCCGGCTGCACCGGCATCCAGGCAGACATCGAAACCTGCGCCAGCCTCGGCTGCCATTGCACTTCCGTCATAACCGCGCTCTGTGCGCGGGACACCCGGGATGTGAAGGACATTCGGAGCATTCCCACCAGCTTTCTGATTGAGCAGGTCAGAGCGGTTCTGGAGGACCTGCCGGTCAAGGCGGTCAAGCTGGGCTTCCTCGGCCAGGTCAGCCATGTCGAAGCCATTCACACCATTCTGCAAGACTACCCTCATCTGCCCGTGGTACTGGAACCCGTCACCCAGTTGGGCGACGGCCCCGCAGCCGAGGCCGAGGCGCTCCGGGACGCAACCAAAAGCCTGCTGCTGCCTTTGAGCACCCTGGCCACCCCGGACCTGGTGGAAGCCTACGAACTCGCCCAGCAGGGCGACACCCTGGACGCCTGCGCGCAGGAAATCCTGGAGTATGGCGGGGAGTACACCCTGATTACCGGCTCCCGCCGGACCCAGACCCACCACGAAAACCGGCTGTACAACAAAAAGGGACTCGTGCGGGAATACCGCTGGGAGCGTCTGAACGTTTTGAGCCATGGTGGTGGCGCCACGCTCTCGGCCAGTATCAGCGCTTATCTCGCCCACGGCTTGCGGCTGCTGGATGCGGTGGAGCAGGGCCAGAATTTCACCTGGCACGCGCTCGCCGCCAGCCGGCGCCTCGGGATGGGACACAGCATTCCCAATCGACTGTTCTGGGCCGACCGCAATCAGAGCGGCAATCGGGGGCCCGGCGGCGGCTGTTGAGCACCGGCGCGCGCCCTGGCACGTCGCCATTTTGCCCCGACGCCATTTGCCGGTAAACTGCTCCGCTCACGCTGTGGAGCCGTTATGCCCTTGCACCCCCTGTACGCTATTGCCGATACCGCCGCCCTGGCGGAGCGACTGCTCCCGGCCGCCGAAGCGGCGTTGCGCGGCGGGGTTCGATGGCTGCAATATCGGGATAAATCCGGCGATCAGGCCCGGCGCCTCCGGGAGGCCACTGCACTGCGCGCCCTGTGTCTGGAGCACGGCGCCCGTCTGATCATCAATGATGACCCCGCGCTGGCCCTCAGGGTACAGGCGGACGGAGTGCACCTCGGTCAAACCGACGGTGATCCCGCCGAAGCCCGGCAACGTTTAGGCTCCAGGGCGAT
This sequence comes from Marinimicrobium sp. LS-A18, assembly GCF_000463525.1. Classification (NCBI taxonomy): domain Bacteria; kingdom Pseudomonadati; phylum Pseudomonadota; class Gammaproteobacteria; order Cellvibrionales; family Cellvibrionaceae; genus Marinimicrobium; species Marinimicrobium sp. LS-A18. Next base: position 1,084,995 of record NZ_AWEP01000006.1, on the reverse strand, counting down.
CATCGGCGTCACCTGCCACGACTCCATCGCATTGGCGCAGCACGCCAAGCGCGCCGGCGCCAGCTACGTGGCGTTCGGGCGATTTTTCCCGTCCCGAACCAAACCCGATGCCCCGCCCGCGCCCGCCGACTTACTGACCCGGGCGCGCGCGGCGGTTGGCCTGCCTATTGTGGCCATTGGAGGCATCACTCTGGAAAACGGCGCCGCACTGCTGGCAGCGGGCGCCGACTGGCTGGCGGTCAGCCACGACCTGTTCAGCGCACCGGATATAGAACGCCGGGCGCGCACCTATCTAACCCTACCCTGCTGTAGAGAGGAAACCGCATTATGAGTCGATCCGAAGAGCTGTTCAGACTGGCCCAGAAACACATCCCCGGAGGGGTCAACTCTCCGGTGCGCGCCTTCAAGGCCGTCGGAGGCACGCCCCGGTTCGTCGAGCGGGCCGAAGGGGCCTACTTCTGGGACGCGGACGGCCAGCGCTATATTGATTATGTACAGTCCTGGGGGCCGATGATTCTGGGCCACAGCTACCCCCCGGTTACCGATGCCGTCATCGACGCGGCCCGCCACGGACTGAGCTTCGGCGCGCCGACCGCCCGGGAGACGGAGCTGGCCGACCTGCTGTGTGAGCGCGTTCCCAATATGGACATGGTGCGCCTGGTCAACTCCGGTACCGAAGCGACCATGAGCGCCATTCGACTGGCCCGTGCCTTCACTGGTCGGGACAAGATCGTCAAGTTCGAGGGCTGCTACCACGGCCACTCCGACTCACTGCTGATCAAGGCCGGCTCCGGCGCCCTCACCTTCGGCGTCCCGAGCTCCCCGGGCGTCCCGAGCGCGCTGGCCGAACACACCATGACCCTGACCTACAACGATCCGGAGCAGGTCCGCGAGGTATTCCGCGAGCTCGGTGGCGAAATCGCCTGCATCATTGTCGAGCCCGTGGCCGGCAACATGAATTGCATTCCCCCGGTACCGGGCTTTCTGGAAACCCTGCGCGAGGTCTGCGATGAGTCCGGCGCGGTGCTGATCTTCGACGAGGTCATGACCGGTTTCAGAGTGGGGCCCAAGGGCGCTCAGGGGCTGTTTGACGTCAAGGCCGATCTCATCACCCTGGGCAAAGTGATTGGCGGCGGCCTGCCCGTCGGTGCCTTCGGCGGTCGGCGAGACATCATGGAAATGGTAGCGCCGACCGGACCGGTCTATCAGGCCGGCACCCTGTCGGGCAACCCTCTAGCCACCGCCGCAGGCGTCGCCACCTTACGCGCTCTGGAGCAGGAGGGGCTTTATGCACAAATCACCGAACGCACCGAGCAACTGACCCGCGGCATGCAGGCGGTCGCAGACGAGGCCGGCATCCCCTTCACAACCAACCATCGGGGCAGCATGTTCGGCTTTTTCTTCACCGATGCGCCGGAGGTGACCCGCTACGATCAGGTGATGAGTTGCGACACGGAACGATTCAACCGTTTCTATCACGGCATGCTCGAAGAAGGCGTCTACCTGGCCCCCGCCTCCTACGAGGCAGGCTTCATGTCGGCGGCCCACTCCGAGGATGATATTGAGCAGACACTCAGTGCCGCTCGCCGGGTTTTTGCCCGCCTGTAGGGTGAAAAAAACCCCGCCAGAGGCTTTGAAGAGTTAACCATGCCACAATTTTTGGTGCCAGGACTTGCCTAAGGCGCGTGGAGCGCTTAATCTTGACGCAGGTTCCTCAATCCTTGTGGCACTGGGCTTAGCGCGATTGGCCTGCTCGCTGTTTCAGGAATCGATGTAGGGAACGAACGTGTTGTCACGGACTCTATTCGTTTCACCGACACTCTTTACGGAATGTAACTCTGTTCACCAAATTGGGAGAGAACGATGAACAATCTTTTGAAAAGCTTTCTGATTCTGATCGCCACCACAGGTCTGCTCGTGGGCTGTAGCTCCACTTCCACCCAGGAAGAGCCTGTTGAAGAACCCACCGTCACCGAGCCGGAGCCCGAACCGGAGCCCCAACCGGAACCCGAGCCCGAGCTGGACACCACTTTTTACTTTGATTTCGACAAGTCCACTCTGAAGCCCGACGCGCGCGCCACTCTGGTAGCTCACGCCGAGCGCCTGAAAGAAAGTGGCGACCGTGTTCGTCTGGAAGGTCATGCGGATGAGCGTGGTTCACGCGAGTACAACATGGGTCTGGGCGAGCGTCGCGCCAAAGCCGTTCGTGACTTCCTGGTTCTTCAGGGCGTACCGGCCAGCCGCATCGAAACCGTCAGCTATGGTGAAGAGCGCCCAGCCGTTCAGGGTAGCAATGAAAGCGCTTGGGAACAGAACCGTCGTGTTGAGCTGAAGTAAGTCGCTCACTCAACGGACGAAAAAACGGCGCCTTATCGGCGCCGTTTTTTTTTGATGGAAACACTGCAGGGATGTAATACCCACTGGATAACCTTCAGCGGTCAGGACGACGCGCGCACCACCAGCTCGGTCTTCAAGACTTCGGACGTCACCGGTTGCCCCTTCACCAACGCCATCACTTTCTGGACCAGCAGTTTCCCGCCCCGATGAATATCCTGGCGCACGGTCGTCAGAGGCGGATTGAAATAGGGGGCGATGGGGATATCATCAAACCCCACTACCGCAACGTCATCGGGCACCCGGATACCTTTCTCCTGCAGCGCCTTGATCGCGCCCATTGCGATATTGTCGCTGGCGGCAAAAATCCCATCGAAATCGAGCCCTTCCTCCAACAACTCAACCACATGCTGATACCCGGACTCAATGGAAAACGCCGCCTGGACATGGTGCTCCTGGGACGACAGTCCGGCCTCGGTCAGCGCATCAAAGTACCCCTGAAAACGCCCCTGGATTTCCGGGTGCGCCACATCTCCGAGAAATAACATCCGCCGGCAACCGCGCCCTATCAGGTGACGACTGGCCAACTGCCCCCCCATGTAGTTATCACTGCCGACGATGCAGTAATTCGCTTCGGGTTCGCGCGCGCCCCAGACGACAATCGCATCCCCTTCCTTCTGCAACTGGCGTAGCGGCGCATCATCACGCCCCTGACCGATCACGATGATGCCGTCGGCGCGACGGGAGCCAAGCAGGTGCGCATGCCAGTCCTCCGGTGATACCGCATTGCTCGAGAACAGCAGGCTGTATTGATGCTCGTTCAGTTCATCCGCAATAGCACCGATCATATCCATCATGAACGGGTCAGAGAACGTCTGCCCGTCCACGCTCTCGGCGTTGATCACCAGAGCAATGGTATGGCTGCGCTGCAGGCGCAGATTCCGGGCGCCGGTATTGACCTTGTAATTCATTTCCCGGGCGAGCGCCTGAACCTTTTCGCGGGTTTTGATATTCACCGCGGGGTTATTGTTCAGGGCACGGGATACCGTTGACTCCGACACCCCCGCTCGGCGGGCGATGTCTGCGATGGATACAGGTTCCTGAGGTTTTCGTCGGGACATGGTCATTTTCCGGTCAAGCGACAGGTGGGCTGACGGGCCCACCCCGCACGATTGTCATCCGGACCATCTTAAAGTACCGGTCAGATACTTGTATAGCCGCGATTACCCTTCCAGCGCGTCGGCCCGGTCGGTTTCACGCTTCAAGCCCCGGAGCAGAATCAGAATCAGAGCCATGGGTACCAGTGCCATATAAAACGCGACCTGTCCGGTAAACTGGCCAAACACAATGCCCGTCAACATCGACCCGGTCGTTCCACCCAGGGCCGAAAAAATGATGATCAAGCCTGCCATGGACGATTGCTGATGCAGCGGCAGGGAGCTCAACACCACCGAGCTCAGCGCCGGATAGATCGGCGCCATGAACAGACCGATCAGCGGAAAAATATACGCGGCCAGCGGGAGGTTGAGCCAGCCCACATCCGGTTCCACCGTCACGTTGTAGGACAGCGGCAAGGTCAGAATCACCAACAGGCCCATGGCGACCACGCAGACGCTGAGCAACACATACCAGTTGATACCGCGCAGCAGCACACCCGCCCCCAGTCGCCCGATGGCCAGGCACAGCGCAAAAATGCTGGTCACCTGCACGCTGATGGCGCTGGGCAGGTTGAGCACCTGATTGTTGAACGTCGGCAACCAGGTGCCAATGCCCTGCTCGATCAGGACGTACAGAAAGACCGATGCCACGAAAATGTACACCAGGGGGCGGGCGGTCAGCTTCAGCATCGCCAGAAAGTCCTGACCAAAGTTGGCCGCGGCCGGCTGCACCTTGTCTTCACCAAAGCGGATGAAGGCCATCACCACCAGGTTGAACCCACAGATGCCCGCCAGCCACCAATAGGTATTGAGCCAGTTCATACTCTCGGGACGATCCGAGTCAATGAAGAAGCTGAACACCCAATAGCCGGACAACACCCCCAGCATGAACACCCCCTCGATGGCGTTCATCAGGCTCGCATGGGCCTGCTTTTCCGGCGCCAGGATCCCGATACTGGCATAGACCGACACCTTGATCAGCGCAAACGACGAGCCGATCGCCAGAAACAACATTTTGGTGGCCCAGAAACTGCTCAGAATCGGCATCGACAGACAGGCCAGCAATACCACCCCCAAGCCGATCATCATCGCACGCCGGTATCCCAGCCGTGGCAGAAAGGACGCGACCAGAAAGGACACCACTGCAATGGGAATATCCTTGAACCCTTCCAGCAGCGCCGCGCTCTCCTTGGTGACGCCAAAGCTGTTGATGGATTGCAGGATCACCACTCCGACACTGTTCAGCAACAGACCGAACAGAAAGTAGTTGAGCATCAGTACCAGAATAATCAGGCGTTTATTCATTGTTATGAACCTTCGAATGCGCCCCGCAAGACGCCTGCGTGGACCTGAGCCGAAACCCCAGGGGTTCGGCCCCCGATAGACAGCACACCCGGCACCGGCGATGGCACCTGTTGCCCTGTTCACCCAATAATAGCAGCAAAATAACCAATTGCAATCGATTGCAAGAATGCTAAACTTGCCCTAAAAGGTCTCGTCCGGATCACCGCCGCCGTCACCGCGGCCCGACAGACCACTTTGGTTCACTCTATCGATAACGGGTAACGACAGCCATGCAACACAGCTCTCGCGCATCGGATCGCTACGGCCTCAACCCCTGGCGTATCACCGAAACCGGCTTTCACGCCGATGATTACGGATTAAACGCCACCCTGTTTGCGTTGGGCAACGGGTATGTTGGCCTGCGCGGCACCTTCGATGAAGGATTCGCCGCCGGCACCGCCGAATCCGGGTGCTACCTGAACGGCGTCTACTACTCAGAGCCCATCACCTACGGCGAGCAGGCCTATGGCTACGCCAAAAACAACCAACGGATTGCCGCCGCTGCCCTTCCCCACGAGCTGGGCCTTACACTGGATGGCGTTGCCGTCGATTTCAGTGAGGGTGAACTTCTTGAGCACCAGCGCGAGCTGGAGCTGGATAACGGTCTGGTCAGTCGTCAGTGGCGCTGGCGCGCCCCGAGTGGCCAGATTCTCCGGTTGGCCAGCCGCCGCCTGGTGTCCCTGACCGAGCGACAGTTGGTCGTCATGGAGTATCGGCTGTCGCTGGAGTCCGATACCGGCGAACTGGGCGTGACCTCGAGCCTGGACGCCACCCCCGCCGCCTCCGCGGACAGCGATGACCCCAGGGTCGGCGCCGGGGTCAATATCGAAGACCTGGAGCCCCGCATCCAGACCGCACAGGACGGACGGCTGACCCTGAGCCACCATCTGAAAAGCAGCGGTTTCACGCTGAGCAGCGCCGCCGGCCACCGCCTGGAAGGAGCGAGCGTGAGCGCGCCGACACACGACACCGACGACTTCCGGGCCACCTGTCGATACCAGGTGACGTTGACCCCCGAGGCGCCCCTGGTGCTCACCAAGTACGTCGTTTACGGCCATGGCGGCGACGAAGCGCCAGACCTCAATGACCTGTTGGCCCGGTGCGAGCAGCGGTCGTTTGACGACTATGCCCGGGATCAGCGCGCCGCCATGGATGCCTTCTGGGCGAGCTCGGATATCGAGGTGGGCGGAGATCCCGCTTTGCAACAGGGGCTTCGCTTCAATCTGTTCCACCTGTTCCAGTCTCTGGGGCGAGACCCCGGCACCAATATCGCCGCCAAGGGCCTCACCGGCCACGGCTACGACGGCCATTACTTCTGGGACAGTGAAATCTATATCCTGCCCTTTTTTCTTTATACCCAGCCGCAGCTGGCGCGCAACCTGTTGCTCTATCGACACAGCATTCTGGATGCCGCCCGCGCCCGGGCGCGGGAGCTGGCCATTCCCAAAGGCGCCTTGTTCCCCTGGCGAACCATAGGCGGGGAAGAGTGCTCCGCCTATTACCCGGCGGGTACGGCCCAGTTTCATATCAACGCCGATGTCGCCTACGCGGTCAAGCAGTACCACGAAGCCACCGGGGACGATGACTTTCTGATTGAGGCCGGCGCCGAAGTGGTTCTGGAGAGCGCCCGGCTGTGGCCCGCCATCGGGCACTACAATGGCCATCGGGGCAATCAGTTCTGCATCAACGAAGTCACTGGGCCGGACGAATACACCGCCCTGGTGAACAACAACTTCTTCACCAACGCCATGGCGCAGGCCCATCTGCGCTATGCGGTCGAGCTGTACCAGTGGCTGAAGGACCGGGCGCCCGCAAAAGCCAGGGAGCTGTACCGGGCCATGGCACTGGATGAGCGGGAGGTGGCCGACTGGGCGCAGGCGGCGGAGCGCATGTATCTGCCCTATGACGAAAGCCAGGGCATCCACCTGCAGGACGACAGTTTCCTCGACAAACCCCGCTGGGACTTTGAGCACACGCCCGCGGACCACTACCCGCTGCTGCTGCACTACCACCCGCTGACCATCTACCGTCACCAGGTCTGCAAACAGGCGGACACGGTGCTCGCGCTGTTCCTGCTCAGCGACCAATTCAGCCGGGATCAGAAAAAACGGGATTTCGACTTTTACGAACCCATCACCACCCACGACTCCACCCTGTCCGCCTGCATGCACAGCATTCTGGCCAATGAGGTGGGCTACCCGGACAAGGCCCGCCACTACTTCGAACAGGTGGCGCGCATGGATTTGGACAATCACCACCGCAACACCCAGCACGGCATTCATACCGCCTGCATGGGGGGTACCTGGTTGTGCCTCGTGCAGGGTTTCGGTGGCATGCGGTTGCAACATCATCAGTTGATGTTCAACCCCACCTTACCCAAGGGCCTGAGCCACTACCGATTCAAGGTGCGGGTTCAGGGCCGGCTGATTGAGGTCAGCGTCGATGCCTCCCAGGCGCACTATCAACTGCTCGAAGGCGCCCCCATCACCCTTCAACATGGCGAGCACACCATTGCCCTGGAGCAAGACCAGGCGCCTGCCGCCGCCCCACTGAGGAGTCCCACCCGATGACCGCTTACCGAGCTGCTATATTTGACTTGGATGGTGTAATTGCCGATACCGCCCGCCTTCATTTGGCCGCCTGGCAGCAACTGGCCGAAGAAGAGGGGTTTCGCTTGCCGACCGACGCCGATGAGCGACTCAAGGGCGTGGATCGGATGGCATCGCTCGAGATTGTTCTGGAGGGCGCTTCCCGCCCATATCGGGAGGACGAAAAGCTCGCCCTGGCGGACCGCAAAAACCAGCGCTACCAACAACTGGTCACTCAATTGACCCCGGCGGACCTGTTACCGGGGGCGGCGCAGCTCCTGGATCAATTGGCCGAGTGGAACATTCCAATGGCGCTGGCCTCCGCCAGTAAAAACGCCCGGGCGGTGATTGACGGACTCGGCATCGCCCACCGCTTTGATTACATTGCCGATGCCGCGCGGGTGAAACACCCCAAACCCGACCCGGAGATTTTTACCCTGGCGGCTCGGGGATTGGGTGTTGAACCGGCCCTGTGTGTGGGCATTGAAGATGCCGCGGCGGGTGTTACCGCCATCAAGCGGGCCGGCATGTACGCCGTTGGCATTGGCGATAGCAGAGTACTGGTGGAAGCCGACCAGTGCGTCCCGAGCTTGGCCGACTTCCGTCCGGATTCGTGCTTTGAGGCCCGCCGCTGAGCGGCGGAGCCCGAAACCCGGCCCCGAATTGGCGCCAAAAACCGTAACCGGTATCAGAATCAGACGTTATATAGGGATCCCCCAGTTATTATGAAATCGTTTGTAAAAATAATTTGCAATCGATTGCAATACGGAGTTAGCTGAACTAAGCTAAAAATCGAGCGCGGCGGAATACCCCTCAAGCGCCCCGAGCCGGGCGCTTCCAAAAGAGGTACCCCATGGAGAGAACAAAACAGGCAACACCGAGAGAGACAAAAAATATCGGACCGTCCAACAGCGACCGGCCCAGCTGTGCTCAACAACGACCAACAATACGTCCAACAATAATGACCCGCATCGCGGGGAGGAGAAATGCCATGATGACCCAGAAGCCTCTGGCCCGAACACTCAACGCCCTGAAGCACTCACGCCGCCCGGTACTGTGGCTTGGTTCAATGGCCGCGCTGGCGCTGGCCGTTCCGGCCCAGGCCCAGGAAGCCGAGCAGCAACCCGCCATGGGCCCCATTGAAGAAGTGGTGGTCACCGGTACGCCCGGGGGTGCCGCCATGCGCAAGCTGGACGCCAGCTTTGCCATTTCCACCGTCAGTGCCGAAGACATCAAGCGCAAGGCCCCCTCCAGTACCGCCGACCTGCTGAAAACGGTCCCCGGCGTCTGGGTTGAGAGCTCCGGCGGCGTGTCCGGGGCAAACATTTTCGTTCGCGGTTTCCCGAGTGGCGGTGATGCCGATTTTGTCACCGTTGCCGTCAACGGCCTGGCCGTTTACCCACCGCCCACCCTCTCCTTTCTGGAAAACTCCACGATCTTCCGCGTGGATGAAACCATCGAGCGCATGGAAGGCCTGCGCGGCGGTCCCAACCCGGTTTACTCCAACGGCCAGGTCGGTCTGACCACCAACTTCATTCTGAAAGAGGGCGGCCCGGATACCGAGGGTGTGCTGAAGTACTCCACCTCCGATTTCGGCTTGCAGCGGGTGGACGGCATGGTCAGCGGCGAGCTGAGCGACGACCTCTACTACATGATCGGCGGTTATGTGAGCTCCTCCGAAGGTATCCGTGAAGCCGGGTTCGATGCCGAGGAAGGCAACCAGTTCACCATCAACCTCACCAAGCGACTCGATAACGGCAAGATCAACCTGTTCCACCGCGCGACCGATGATCACGGCACCTGGTACCTGCCGGTGGCACTGCAGGACAGCGACGGCAACCCCACCGGGATTGACGCCAGCTACACGCAGGTCGGCCCCGCCAACCGCAATGTGCTGGTGCCCTACAGCGGCAGCGACGGCATGGGTGGCACTGAAACCACCTTCGAAATGCGCGACATGGGTAAAGGGCGCGGCTGGGACGGCAGCGTGACCGGCGGCTCGATCGAGCTGGACCTGGCCAACGGCTGGACCTTCACCGACCGCTTCGGGCTCACCAAGGGTGATGCCGATACCTACGGTTTCGTGCCGGACGGTGCGGCGGTAACCATGGGCAGCCTCAATGGCGGACTGGCCGGCACCACCATCACGGGTGACGAAGTGGCCGCCAACACCCTGGTCCAGCGGTTCGGTCCCTGGGTGGTGGAAAAAGACATCGAAGCGTTCAGCAACGACCTGAGTCTTGCCAAGCAGTGGGACGACTACAAGTTGACCCTGGGCTACTACGCCTCTACCTGGGAAGTCGATGAGATCTGGTCCATCGGTAACTCCAAGTACTACGAGCTCGGCCAGAATGGTGAGATGATCAGCCCGGACAGCGTGGACGATGCCTGCCAGGACTTTGACCAGACCACCTGCGGATTCAAGTACGATGTGGACGCCATCGGTGACGCCCGCGAAAACGCCTTCTACATGGCAGGGGAAACCTACCTTGGCGATCTCACCCTTGATGCCGGTGTGCGCGTAGTGACCCGCGAAACCACCTACTCGGTAGACGATGGCGCCCGAGACGGTATTGCGGATCTGACCCTGGACACCGAAGAAGACAAGGTGACCTACACCGCCGCCGCCAACTGGGCACTGACCGAAAATTCGGGCGTATTTGTGCGCATCAACGACGGGGTGAAATTCCCGGACTTCGACGCCTATCGTGACTTCCGCGGTGACTTCCAGAATGGCTCGGATCTGATCATTGATGTCCAGCAGTACGAACTGGGCTACAAGCTGTCCCAGGCCAATTACTCTCTGTACGCCACCGGCTTCATGAACGAAACCAAAGGGCAGCCGTTCGGCAACGTGGCGCTGAATGATTTCGATCGCCTGGAAACCGAAGCCATGGGTGTGGAACTGGACGGTAACCTCTACTTCGGTGAGTTCGAACTGACCCTGAACGCCACCTTGCAGGACACCGAGATCAAGAGCGGTGACGATGCCGGCAACAGCGTCCAGCGCCAGCCGGACTCCCAGATCCGCCTGTCACCGAGCTACAACCTGTCCTTCGCCAACGGTGTGGATGCTGTGGTCTACGGTACCGCCAGCATCATCGGCGACCGCTACAGCGACAACGGCAACATCAACAAGCTGCCCAGCTACGAGAAGTTCGATCTCGGTGTGATTGTGAATGTCGAGAATCTGGAGTTCCAACTGGCGGTGGATAACCTCACCGATGAAGAAGCGCTGACCGAGGGCGACCCGCGGGCCGCTGGGGTATCGGCCAACGGCCGGTACATTCTGCCACGCAACGTGAAGTTCTCCATCGGCTATCAGTTCTGACAGGTAACCTCCTGCATAGACCTTAGCCAGTGTCTATCGCTTCGGGGACTGTGCGCTTCGCGCCAGTCCCCTTTTTTATGGCACCCTATTGAACTGCGGTTTTCCGGCTTACAGATAGACCTCCTCCCTCCGGCTTTCCGCCTTGCGCCGCATCAATTCCGCTTTTTCAGGCAAGGCCCGCTGGTCGTAAATCTCCGCTGCCAGGGAGTAGAACCTCGGCTCCTCGGCCTGGCGCGCAATCGCCTGTTCCAGATATCGCTCGGCCTGGGCAAGATCGCCATTGGCAAGCTGCTCGCGAGCCAATGAATACAGATAATAGGGGTTACTGTTGCGATGCTTGCGCACCCGCTGCAGGAAATACGCGGCCTTTTCTATCTCACCCTCGGTCTCGTACAGGCTGGCGAGATTGCTCATCAGGGATAGGTCTCCCGGCGCCAGTGTCAGGCCTTGCCGGTAGGCCACCTCGGCGGCATCGTGCACGCCCATGCGCTTGTACAGGGTTCCCAGGTTGTTCCAGAGGTAACTCTGCCGGTCGTCCAGTTGCAAGGCTCTGCGCAGGTGCAGAAAGCCCTGGCGTCGGTCGCCGGCGGCCACCCGCTCCATCCCCAGGTTATTGTAAAACTGCGCGGCCACCAGCCGGTCACCGATCACTTGCTGCTCGAACACCGGGCTGTAGCGCTCCATTTCCAGGTCGATCACCAGTTCCTCACCACGGGGCAGCATGACCTTGGCATTCACGTGGCGGAACAGGAGGAAGGACTCGCCATCCCGTAAGTCCCACACCGGCGGCACCTGTACGTCGTTGACCTCGGCCTTCAGGCCGATGTGCCTGGCCATGGCCACATACATCAGGGTGAAGCTGAGACAGTTCACTTCACGCCGCTCAAAGGCGCGCGCTGCGGTGGTGGTATTCAGTGCGGTATAGCGCATGCCCAGCCCACCGGCCATCGGAGAGGACAGCAGCGCCCGGTGCAGCGCCTCCGCCCGTTGATCCGGGTGGCGATATTGCAGCGCCACCTCTTCCGCCACCACCCGCATCATGGGCGAGAGCGTCATCAGGTCATAGTGAGGCAATTCGTTATCGGCGGGCGGCTCGTCGAACAACAGTTCGCCGGAAAGGACCTGATCAAGGTCCCGGGAGGAAGGCGCCTGCACCCACTCAGGCAGGGGCTCCATGTGGCTGCAGGCGCCGAGCAGCAGAACAAAGGCCGCAGGGGCCCAAGGTATGCGCATCGAGACACCTCTCGCAATCACCGTCAGATTCGGAGGAAGCCCGGATCTGCATTTCAGTGTACCGGTACTAAGACAGTTTAGCGGAGAAAATGTTCGCCCAGTACACAACCTCTGCCCGGGTCATCGGCTAAACCGGTCCCTCGCCGACCCCGGTTGTCTGAGGTGATTGCGCTAGGCCAGTTGACGCTCCAATGCCCGCCGGCTGTCGTGGGCCGTCTGCAGGGAAAAGCTCAGGGGGTAGCCATACAGCGGGTGATAGACCGCCTGAGGTGTCCGGGGTTTGCGGTACAGCTCCGCCTCGATCCAGCGGAAATAATCATCCACGGTGCCCACCTCGGCGGTCGAACAGGCCTTGCCGGTGCCCAGCTCATGCGCCGACACAACCGCGCCGGCCGCCACTCTGACCCGGATGTCGTTGCATCCTACCGAGCCGCATCGGCTGAGCGTGAATTGATAGGCATCGAACCCGCTCATCTGCCAGAGCTGCCAGTGTGTGTGGAGCGCCTCTTCCGGGCTGGCACTCACATCCCGGACGCGACGCCGGAGCTCCAACAGCGCCTCTGGCTCCCGAGCCTGGCCGTTGGACGCAATGTTCATGGAAATCATCACTTTGTGCATCATGCATCACTCCCCTGTGTCAGAAACTGAAAGGCCCTTCTAGCGACTCCGGCTCATCCCAGTCGCGCGCCCAGATGTCATTGCCGTGCAGGTAGTACACGGTATCACCATGCATCCGGCTGCGGTCACTGCCGCCCCCCATGGGATACTCATAACCAGAGCCGGTCGCCGACTCCACGATCAAGGGTTCCCGAGTCTCCAGCGTGGCCTGGGTACCGGTCAGCTCGTTGACCTCAAACAAAAACAGTCCGGAATCCAGCCAGCGGTAACCGTCGCGGCGGGTCACCGGAACGGTAAAGCGTAACTGATCCGTGCCGACCGGGAGGAAATTGAACGCCCGCAGGTCGGTCAACGCCTCGCTCCAACTCCCGGAGCCACCCAACTCAACGGCCTCGACGCTGACCGGGTTCAGGTCATCGCGCACATCAAACAGTTCAACTTTCACCCCGCCGAAACCGCCGTTTTCATCGGCTTCCTGGCCCACGGACACCAGGTATCCCTCACCCACGGGGTGCAGGTAATTGGACACACCCGGAATCTCCAGTTCCCCGAGCACCGAGGGGTTTTCATTATCTGAGACATCCAGCACATACAGCGGGTCGATGCGTTCAAAGGTGACGATATAGGCCCGGTCTCCCAAGAAACGAACGGAGTAGATATCCTCCCCCGGCTTGCCGATCGGCGCCGGCTGGGCGTCATTGGGCAGCCTTGCCACCACGTCCAGGGTGCGACTGTCGGAATCAGACGCTTCTTTCAGCACATGCAGAAAGTGCTCCGGGTCGCTCCAGTCCTTCCACACGGTGGTCACCACCCGCAGGTAACCCTCTGCCTCGTCCATGCTGAAAGAGGGGTCTGACCAGTTCAGTTGGCCCGGTACCAGCCCGGTGCCCCGATAGCGGATATCGCCCCCGGCAATGGCAAACTTGTGCAGCCCGGTTTTCTCCTCCTGCCATAGTCCGGCACGGGTTCCCAGATACAGGCTGTCCAGTGACATGTACAGCCCGCTCAAATGCGCGTTCACGCAGACCGCGCTCACCAGCCGTTGCTCCCGCAGATTGAAGGCGCTCACGGTCACTATGTCGGCGAAACCTTCATCGGGGTTCAATGTTTCTGGCAGATAGCAGTCCCCTTCACTCACCAGCGGTTGCTCCGGCGCCTCATCCACGCGATAGCCGGGCAGCAGATCAGACATCGGGGTGGAGCTGATCAAGCGTTCGTTGTTCTGGCGCGCCTCGTCGGTACCCGCATAGGGTTCCAGCCCCTCAATGTATGGGCTGCTGCGGGACACCAGGTACAGCACATCGCCGATCTTCCGACTATTGAGCAGCGTCCCCTCCACTTCCAGGGACCAGCGGATCGAGGGGTTCTCCGGCGACTGGACGTCCACCAGCTCGACCCGGGTATGCCCCTCCTGCAACGCAATCTCCGGCATGCCCATCCAGCCCCAGCCGCCGTAGTAATAACGGCTGTCACTGAGGGCCACGACCGCTTCGGTGGCATCACCGTCTTCCAGGGTATAAAGCTGGGACAGCACCAGGGGCGAGTCGGCGTCCCGCTCGAGCTTGTAGCGCATGATAGGAGTGGCGCTGCCCTGCTCCGGGTCCGTCTCATAGATGCGCAGCGCCTGAACCGGCGGCGGCTCCGGGACTGACCCGTCATCACCGGCCGCCTCATCCAGCGCCACGCTCTCGGCAAACCGGTGATAGCTGTACTGGGGCGACTCGGCAACAAAGAGGTAACGGCCGTCATACTTCAACCGGTCCGCCTCATCCACGCCCTCGACGTGCACGTTGGTACGGGAATAATCGTCGCTACCCTCTGCGGCGTTGTCCGACACATCGGGCATCGCCACGCCGCCCTCTTCGACCATATCATCGTCACCGCCGCTCACCTGCAGGCGCAACCCGTTGCGCACGAACTGCGACACGGCTTCCGGTGAGTGCTCATTGGTCAGAGGCTCCAGGTCGGGATCAGCCCAGCGGAGTTGTCGGTAATCGGTATCGTATCGGCCCGGGCCCTCTCCATCGCCGTTTGAACCACCGCAAGCCACCAGCAGCATCGGGCTGGCGACCAAAGCGCACAAAGTCATTGAACGAATGTTCATGCGAATCCATCCTCAAAAAAGTCGTGGGGTTTATGGCATCATCCCTTCACTCTAGCCCCACGGGCGGCCGGTTTCTGTAGCGCAACTGCGAAAGAGTGTAATTTTGTGTAACCCTGCGGGGGACTGCGGGACGAAGAGCGCCAAGGCTTACAGGTTTTTACACACTCTCACAAAGGCATGACGGCTTTTTCCCGGTGCAACAGGCACACTGAAGACTCGACAGCTCTGCCCGAAGGTCATGCGTGCACCTTCGGTGATAAACTCACCCCCCGAAATGAGAGTAGTATCGATCTGATGACGCGTTTAACTGACATCCTGGTCCGCGCCTGCCCTCTGGCGGCACTGCTGCTGGCGGCGAGTCTGGCGTCGCCCAGCCTGGCGGACGACGACACGGGGCACTGCGAGCACAGCAGTGCCCGCTGTGTCGCGACCGGCACCTGGGACATCAAGCTGGCGCTGGGCGCCGGACTGCGCACCAACCCGATCGCCGGCGCCGATGATGTGCCTCTGGTGCTGATTCCCCAGGTCACCTATTACGGCAAGCGATTCTTCTTTGACAACCTGGACCTGGGCTACACCCTGGTCGATCGGCGGGACTGGATGGTGAACCTGTTGATCACCCCCAGCGGTGATGGCCTGTACTTCTTTGAGGACGACTGGGGCCGTTTTTTTCTCCAGGGCGGATTGAACACCTTGGGCGCCAACTTCAGCCCGGCGCCCGATGCGCCCACCGCCCCCCCGGCGGTCGCCGATGAGGACGCGTTCGAGGGCCCGCAGGAGGATCAGCGGGAACAGGAAAGCCCAGCCCCGGCCAACCCCGAACCCACGCAGGTATCACCGCCCCCGCTCCGGGACCGGAATATCGCCGCCCTGGCCGGAGTGGAAACCTCCGGTGACTTCGGCCGGTTTCAGTGGCAGCTCCAGGCGCTGTCCGATGTCAGTGGTGTGCACGATGGCAAAGAGCTCCGGTTTGCAGTCAGCACCGGAACCCGCCGGAACGCCAATCAATTGGGAGTCAGTCTCGGATTCAGCTGGAAAAGCGCCGAGGTGATGGAATACTATTACGGCGTCACCCAGGGGGAATCGAGTGGTGCCCGTCCCGCCTACCGCCCCGGTAGCGGCACGGCACCCTTTGTGCGGCTGAGCTGGAACCGACCGGTCAATGAACAATGGCGTTGGCTGGCCAGCGTTCAGTACGAGCAGCTGAGCAAAGCGGTTCGCCACAGCCCCCTGACTGACCAGAATGAGGTGATGCAAATCTTCGTCGGGGGCGTATACCATTTTTAAACTCGGGCAACTGAGGTGTGGCAGTACCCATAACAGACCCATGCGCCAATCCCTGTGGATCCTGGCGGGTTGGTGTGTGGCCGGCGCCAGCGCGGCGGACAGCGCGCTGGAACTGAAACCGAGCATCTGCGCTCTGGCGGAAAATCAGGTGCTGTGCGAGCAACGAGTCGACATTCGCTGGCACAGTGACTATCCCGACGCCCTGTGTCTGTTCGTCGATCAGAGCGAGCAGCCCCTGGCCTGCTGGCAGGAAAAAGACCAGGGCGAATACCACTACGAGGCACGCACCGAACAGAGCCTGACCTTCCAGCTACGCGCCGAGCGGGACAACCAGTTGCTCGCCAGCCGACTGTTCGAAGTGATCCGCGAGTACACCGAGTTCCGCTCTCGCCGACGCAAGCCCTGGAATTTTTTCTGACGCTTTCCAATAACAGATGAACCGGACACCCATGCAACAGATTCTATTGGCCGAAGACGATCACCGCCTTGCCGCCCTGGTGCGGGACTACCTGACCGACAACGGCTTTGAGGTGGCGGTGGAAGATCGCGGAGACCGGGTCCCGGAGCGGGTCCGTCAACTGCAACCGGACCTGCTGATTCTGGACATCATGCTGCCCGGCAAAGACGGCCTGACCCTGTGTCGGGAACTGCGCCCGGCGTTCACCGGCCCGATCATGATGCTCACCGCGCGCAACGAAGATGCCGACCAGATTCTCGGTCTGGAATTCGGCGCCGATGACTATGTGATCAAACCTGCCGAGCCGCGGATTCTTCTCGCCCGGATCCGGGCGCTGCTACGGCGCATCGAACCCGGCATTCCGAGCACCCCACAGACCCTGAGCTTTGGCACCCTGGAAGTGCACAGTGGCTCCCGCAGTGTCGAGCTCGAAGGCGCCCCCATCAAGCTCTCCAGTCACGAATTCGACCTGCTGTGGCTGCTCGCCCAGCGCGCCGGGGACGTGGTGGGTCGGGACTTTCTGTTCCGGGAGCTTTATGGACGGCCCTATGATGGCATGGACCGGACCATTGATGTGCGCGTCTCCCAGTTGCGCAAAAAGCTCGGGGACAACCCGGACAACCCGGCCCGCATCAAAACCATCTGGGGCCGGGGCTATCTGTTTATCGCCGACGCCTGGGAAGCGGAGTGAACGGCCTGAACCGGCGGCGGACATGACATGAAAAGAGCCTTTCTGTCGCTTTACCTGCTCATCGTGCTGGCAACCCTGGGGTTGGGGTGGGCCCTGGATCAACTCTGGAGCGCCTACCAGGCCGAACACCCGACCCAGGCGCCGGGCGCGGTTCTCGCCGAGGTGCTGCAACACAGCAGCACAGGCCGACCGCTCGACCAGACCCGCAGCCTCGTGCACCGGCTGGCACAGGAGGGACAGACCGATGTCCGCCTGGTGCCGCTGTCCGATATTTCCGGGGAGGCGATCAAGCAGCGCCTTCAAGCCGGAGAGTCGCTATCGTTCGAGGACGCCAATGGCAACCTCTACCACTACCGCAAGCTCGCCGAACACCCCCAGGTCATCATCATCGGGGAAGTCACCCCCGATGCTTCCCGACGCTTCGAAGCCCTGCTGGCGCTGCTCTTCTACGGCGCCCTGGCGGCCGTGGTGTTCTTCTGGCTCTGGCCCCTGACCCGGGACCTGAACCGTCTGGAACAACAGGCCGAGGCCCTCGGGCGCAACCCTGAAACCGCCGTGATGGAGCTGCAGGGGCATTCCGCCGCGCAACGCCTGGCCCAGGCGTTCAACCAGATGGCCCGACGCATTCGCGACCTGCTGCGCTCCCAGCGGGAAATGACTCACGCGGTCTCCCACGAGCTGCGCACGCCCCTGGCGCGCATGAAGTTCGCCCTGGAGATGGCCGATACCAACAGCGACCCCCAGACGCTGCGCAACCGCCTGCAGAGCCTGAAAGCGGATGTGACGGAGATGGACCAGTTGGTCAATCAACTGCTGCACTACGCCCGATTCGAGCAACAGCCCAGCCTGCACCTTACTCCGGGCGACATGCCCGGCCTGCTGCAGGACCTGTGGCAGCGCCTCAGTGGGCACCTGGAGCATCCGCCACGCCTCTACCTGCACACGGCACCCCATCCCCCCGCCGTGACCTGCGACTGGCCGCTGATGGAGCGCGCCCTGCACAACCTGCTACAGAACGCCCTGCGCTACGCCCGCGAGCGGGTCGACATCACCCTGACCACGGCCGCCGATGGCACCGAAGTTCAGGTGGAGGACGACGGCCCGGGCATTCCCGAGGAGGAGCGGGAGCGGATCTTCGAGTCCTTTGTCCGCCTGCGCGATGCCCCGGAGCTGCACAGTGCCGGGTTCGGACTCGGGCTCGCCATTGTGCACCGGGTGATGCAGTGGCACCACGGCACCGTACGGGTGGATACCGCCACCACCGGCGGTGCCCGCTTCACGCTTCACTGGCCTACGGCCCCTCAAGGCGGAGCGTAACAACGCCATGGGCGGGCCGGGATCAAGCCATTGTCGGATATGATATAGTGCCCGGCTTTGGCCGCCCACGGCGGCCGTCTCCACCCAGCCAAGCGGATTTCTGTGGTAATGAAGCCAACCATCAAAGACGTTGCCAAGCGCGCCGGCGTATCCTTTAAAACCGTCTCCCGGGTTATCAACCGGGAAAGCACGGTCGGCCAGGAGCTTCAGGACAAGGTATGGAAGGCCATCAAGGAGCTGAACTACCAGCCCAACCTGTCGGCGCGGGTACTGCGCGGCGCCGCCTCCT
Organism: Marinimicrobium sp. LS-A18; assembly: GCF_000463525.1. Taxonomy (NCBI): domain Bacteria; kingdom Pseudomonadati; phylum Pseudomonadota; class Gammaproteobacteria; order Cellvibrionales; family Cellvibrionaceae; genus Marinimicrobium; species Marinimicrobium sp. LS-A18. Next base: position 1,066,245 of record NZ_AWEP01000006.1, on the reverse strand, counting down.
CCATCGGCTTCATCTACGACAACCCCAACAGCAACTATGTGATCGAAATGCAGCGCGGTATTCTCGATGAGTGCCGCCGCCAGGATTACGAGTTGGTGATCCACCCCTGCGACGCCAAGTCGCCGGAGCTGCTGGAGGAAATTTTTGGCATGGTGGATCGCAGCCGCGTCGGTGGGCTGGTGCTCACTCCCCCCATGTCCGAGATGCCCGAGGTTCTGGAAGCTCTGACCGAGCGCAACATCCGCTTTGTGCGGATACTGTCGGGAAGCCAGCCGCCAGACACCCTTTCACCCTGCGTGTTTGTGGATGACCGCACGGCGGCCTACAACATCACCCAGTACCTGATCGACCTGGGGCACAGACACATTGCGTTTCTGGGCGGGGAAGAGGCGCACAAATCCAGTGTCGAACGTCTCGCGGGCTACCAGCAGGCCCTGAAGGAAAACCAGATTGACGCCGATCCCCGGCTGATCATCGAGGGTGAATACGCCTTCGAATCCGGGGTCAAGCGGACCCGGCAACTGCTGGCCCTGACCCCGAGGCCCACCGCGGTATTTGCCTGTAACGATGAAATTGCCGCGGGCACCCTGTTCGCGGCCCGTCTGGCGGGCGTGGATGTACCCAGGGACCTGTCCATCGTGGGCTTTGAAGACAGCCCCTTCTCGCGCCAGGCCTGGCCTAACCTCACCACGGCCCGTCAGCCCAATGCGGATATCGCCCGCACGGCCGCGGAGCTGTTGGTCCATCAGATCCGCCACCGCAAGGGCGACAAACCCACCGACAGCGAAGGGTTTTACCCCCAGTTGGTGGTGCGTGACTCCACCTGTCCGCCCCCGTCTCGCACCCCGGCGTCCCCCTGACGCCGGCCACCCCAGGCAAACCGCTTTACTTTCCTCCTCGAGGCGTGCAGAATAGCCCAAAAGACAACGTTGTCTAACGGCACCATCTACTACGCATCATTCATCCCGTGATGGCTTACCGGATTACCGGGACCCATGCCGGGATCAAGACAGGAGTTTCCATGAACACCGCCTCATTACCCGCTCCGGACCAGACTCTGATGCACCGCGAGGCCGGCGAAGCCGCGGCCGTGGTCAGTCACCAGCTCAGCGACAACACCTCTCGGGTCAAGGCCGCCGCCGAGCGTCTGCGCGCCTACCGCCCCCGCGCCGTGGTCACCTGCGCCCGGGGCAGCTCGGACCATGCGGCCACCTTTGCCAAATACCTGATCGAAACCCAGCTCGGCCTGATCACCTGCTCCGCCGCACCCTCGGTCGGATCGGTATATCAGCGCCCGCAGCAACTGGACGGCGTGCTGTACATCGCCATTTCCCAGTCCGGGAAAAGCCCGGACCTGCTCGCCAATGTCGAGCGCGCCAAGGCCGCCGGAGCGCTGACTCTGGCGTTGGTCAACGTCGCCGACTCCCCCCTGGCGCAGATGGCCGACCTGGTACTGCCTCTGCAGGCCGGTCAGGAGCTGAGTGTCGCTGCCACCAAATCCTATATCGCCAGCCTCTCGGCCCTCCTTCACCTGGTCACCGAGTGGGCGGACAGCGAGGCACTGCGCACGGAGCTGCGCCAACTGCCCGAGGCGCTTGCTCGGGCCTGGTCGTTCGACTGGTCCGATGCCGTGAAGGCGCTGACCCCCGTGCACAACCTGTTTGTGATCGGGCGGGGGCTCGGCTTTGGCATTGCCCAGGAAGCCGCCCTGAAGCTCAAGGAAACCTGTGGCCTGCACGCCGAGGCCTTCAGCGCCGCCGAAGTCCGGCACGGCCCCATGGCCATTGTGGGCGAAAACTTTCCGGTGCTGGTCTTCGCCCAGCAGGACGAGACCCGCGAGAGCACCGAATCACTGGTTCAGGAGTTTCGCCAGCGCGGCGCCCGGGTTCTGGTGGCCGGCGAGGCGGACCTTGCCGACACACTGCCGGTGGTCCCCGAGGCTCACCCGGTGATTGCCCCCATCCTGGCGATCCAGAGTTTCTACCGCATGGCCAATGCACTGGCCATCGCGCGCGGGTATCATCCCGATGAACCGCCGCACCTGAACAAAGTAACCGAAACCGTCTAACGCAGCGCAGGGTGTGACACCAAGCGCACAAGGTAAGCCCAGGAGAGACCCGACATGAAGCAGGCATTGATCCGCGCTCCGATATTTACCGGTGATGAGTGGCTGGAGCACCGGGCCCTGCTGCTCGACGGCGGCCTCATCAAGGGGCTGGTCGCCGAGGATCAGGTTCCGACCGACTACCGGGTGGAAGACCTGCACGGAACCCGACTGATTCCCGGCCTGATTGATACCCAGGTCAACGGTGGCGGCGGAGCCCTGTTCAACGATGCCCCCACCATCGACACCCTGCGCACCATTGGCGCCGCCCACCGGCGGTTCGGCACCACCGGCTTTCTGCCGACCCTGATCAGTGATGATCTGAACATCGTGGCCCGGGCCATTGCGGCGGTCCATCAGGCCATTGCCGAAGGTGTGCCCGGGGTACTGGGTATTCACCTGGAGGGCCCCTTTCTGAATCCGGCCCGCAAGGGGGTTCACGACGAGAGCAAGTTCCGCCGCCTGACCCCCGAAGCCGTGGACCTGCTGAGCTCACTGGATAACGGGTTTACCCTGGTCACCCTGGCCCCGGAGCGCACCACACCGGAGTTGATTCGCGACTTGAGTCAGCGGGGAGTCATGGTGGCGGCCGGGCATACCGCCGCCGACTACGAGCAGACTCGCACCGCCCTGGCCGCCGGGGTACGCAGCTTCACGCACCTGTTCAACGCCATGACCCCGATGACCAGCCGGGAACCCGGCGTGGTGGGCGCCGCGCTGGAGGATCCCGACAGTTGGTGTGGCCTGATCGTCGATGGCTATCACGTGCACGCCGCCACGCTCAAAGTGGCGCTTGCCGCCAAGCGTCGGGGCAAAATGGTGCTGGTCACCGATGCCATGCCGACGGTCGGCGCTCAGCACAAGCAGTTCACCCTCAAGGGCGAGACCATTCACGCCGACAACGGCCGCTGCGCCACCGCCGATGGCACCCTGGCAGGCTCGGATCTGGATATGCTCAGCGCAGTGCGCAATACCGTGGCGCAGCTGGAACAGCCGCTGGAGGAAGCCCTGCGGATGGCGAGTCTCTACCCGGCGCAGATGCTCGGACTGGATCGGGAGTTGGGACGGCTGGCACCGGGGTGCCGGGCCAGCCTGCTGGCCGTCGACGACCAGCTGCGAGTCAAACAGAGTTGGATTGACGGGGCGGCTCAGCAGTTCTGATCAGAACCGGAACTGCAGCAGCTCCGCGTCGGCCTGCCCCAAAGTCGACTGTGTCGCAGTCGACGGCCCCGTCGCCGCAGCGCACTGACCGGGCAGCGGCGGAGGACAGCCCCGCACATCCTCCGGCACATCGCGGCGACTCAACGACCTCGCGGTCACATGGGAGCCCGACGCATTCCCGGTCACCGACACCGAATCGCCCAGCGCCAGCTCATCGAACAGCGCCTCACCGTCGGCCCCGGCAACGGCCACGGTCACCCCGAGCACGGTCAGCCACCGGTTATCCCGATCGATCGCGGTTACGGGGCCAGACAGGGCGACGGTATCAACATAGCCCGGTTGCCGCTGGACTCGCGTGACCACCCGGGACTCGCCCTCATAGTAGGCGTAGAGCTCCAACCACTCTCCGACCCGCAGGCTGTTCAGGTTGACGCCCTCACGGGGGTTGCCGCGACCGGCCGGATTTTCAAACGCGGTCAGGTCCGTCAGCTGATACTGACCGCCGAGTAACACGACCGCTCCGCGGTCCGGATCGATCGCATCCACCCTGGCGCGGATCCGGTTGATTCCAGGGCGCAACACTTGTAACCGCTCGGCGACCAGGCTGTCATTGCGCAGGGTGCCGCTCACCATCACCCGAACGCCGTCTCCGAGCTCGACTTGGTCCGACAGCCCTCGGGCCTCGCTGGCATCCACCGGGATACCGTTCACCTCGAAGGCCTCCCGTGAGACGAACCGCTCAATGACCCCTTCCTGGAACCGCTGTCCTCCCTCCTGAGGTCTGGCCGGCTCGATCAACTCAATGCGATCCGGATACCAGAGTTCGCCGCGCCGCTCGCCGCCGCGCACGACTACCGTGTCCCCCTCAGCCAGATCGCCACTGACCTGAGCCTGCGAGACGTCCACCGACTGCTCACCCAGCTGGAAGCGCTGCTGATCCGCTCGCCAGGAGTCGACCCGGCCCTGAGCGGTCAACGGGCCCCGATCGGCACTGGCGACTTTGGTCGCCCGCCACTGCCCCTCGGCGGCCACCAGACCACTCACCTCGAGGTAGGCCCCAGGCTCCAGCGCGTCAAAGGCAATGCCATCGAAGCGCACATCGTCATATACCACCACAGTCTGCCCGAGAATCTGAATTTCACGCCGGACATCGCTGCTTGATACCAGAGCGTCCACCGGACCGCGCAGGGTGCGGTTATAGCGGACCGCTGCGGCAACCGCATCCTGCCCCTGCAACTGGTCAAGCTCGACATCCACCACCATGCCCAGGGTGATGTCATCGACCCCGGCCGGCTGACCGTCCACGGAGATGTCGGCGGTATCGATCTCGATATGCAGACCGTTGACGTAGACGCTGCCGTAGGCAGTCACACTGCCGCTGACGGTGGCCGGACTGCCGGTGCCCTCAATCCCCGCCACGGACGAACTGTCGCTCAGGCACCCCGCCATCATCAGGGCTCCCAGTGTTGCACTGACCACACCAAGCCGCTTCATGCATCATCCTCGCTGGGCGTCGCATTTTCCTCGCCGGAGATGACCCCGGTACCCGGAAATGAACGCTCGTCATTTCGTTGCTCAAAATAGTAAAGGCCTATGCCGGCCCGTACCTGGCCGGAGCCCGCAAGCTCCGGGGACTGGTCTCGATCACACTCAGCCAGCCAATCATTCACCTGGAGCAGAAAGGCCTGCCCCTCCCGGGCACTGCGCTCGCGAATGCGCTCAAGCAGTTCCTCCGGGATGTTGACGTAGGAGACCGTGCGCTGGATAAACGGCCCCGGTGCCTGTTTCGCAATATTGTGATCCATGGTGCCCATCAAATCTGCCGCCGCGGTCCCAAAAATCCGGATATTTTCCTGCATGTCTTCCAGGGGGATATAGCCTCGCGCCAACAGCGACACGCCCTCGCCGGTCCGCCGCACCGCCTCGATGCGCTCGAGCTCGTCCAGCAGGGCCCGCACGGGGACATCGCGACTGTATTCACGCACCAGCGCCGTAAAGCTCGGCCCACTGTCTTCGTGCTCGACCGGAAGCATCGCCGGCTCGCCGGCCGGGGTGTGGAAGCGTACGTCATTCAGCCAGCCGGTGATAACCCGGGCAGCGGGCGTCGGTTGTTCGGCGGGGGCATCGGACAGGGGATGGGAGCGTTCCTGGAGCTTGGCGATGTCCTTACGATTGATGCCCGTCAATACCGCCATGCGTGACAGGCTCTGTTTGCGCCCCGGGATCGCGAAGTCCTCCCGGGCGGTATCGACATACACATGGCGGGCGATATCCGCGAACAGGCGATAAGACACCCCATGGCGCAACAGCAACCGCACCATCGGACGCAGCATTCGATAAAGCGCCCGAATCAGGGCTTTTTGGGTTCTATCGCTCATGTTGGGATTATAGCGTCAAAAAACATTCAAAAAATGTGATAAGAATCACATTGAATAATCCACTTTTGGGACTATAGTGTCAAAAAACGGCATCAGAGACGATCCGGGTGAGACGCAGAGCAACAGAGCGTTTCCTTTTTGGGGCCTGTCTGGCACTCCCCGGATCAGCCTTGACGCTTTGATTCCATCAACCCTGACGAGGTGATATCGATGACACAGTTCAAAAAACGTCCACTGCAATTGGCGCTCGCCGCATCCCTGGCCACCCTGGTGGCTTGCGGTGGCAGCTCCAACGACAACAGTGCCGGCAGCAACGAAGGCCGCCTGAGCCTGAACGTGACCGACGCCCCCATCGACAGCGCCGCCCAGGTGGTGGTGGAATTTTCCGGCGTCTCCCTGAAACCTGCCGACGGCGAAGCGCTGGAATTCACCTTCGATGAACCCAAGAGCATCGATCTGCTGTCTCTTCAGGGCTCTGCTTCCGAGTCACTACTGACTGATGAAACCGTGCCCGCTGGCGACTACGAGTGGATCCGCCTGGCGGTGAATGCCGAGCACGATGGCGTGCTGGACTCTTACATTGAGCTGGATGATGGCACCATGCCGGAGCTGCGGGTTCCCAGTGGCAGCCAGACCGGCCTGAAACTGGTCAGCGGTTTCACTGTGGTTGCCGGCGGTACCGCCAACTTCACCATTGACTTTGACCTGCGCAAATCGGTAGTCATGCCGGGCGGCCAGGCGGGCGCCTTCCTCAAGCCGGCGCTGCGCCTGATTGACAACGCCGCCGTGGGCACCATTGCCGGACAGGTCGACGCCGAGGTACTGGTCGATCAGTGCGCCGATCCCGCCAACCAGACCGGCTCGGTCTACGTGTACTCCGGTGCCGATGTCACCCCCACCGATGTATCCGGTGCCGAAACCGACCCGCTGACGACCGCTCTGGTGTCTGATGTGGACGGTGAATACCGCTATGAAGTCGGCTTTGTGTCCGAAGGTGATTACACCCTGGCCTACACCTGCGGTGCCGTTGATGACGATCCGGAATCCGTCGATGAACTGGTGTTCTTCGGTACCGCCAACGCCACCGTTGAAGCCGATACCACCACCGAGGTGAACTTCACCATCGACCAGGCAGAAGACGAAACCACCGAAGAGCAGACTGAAGAACAGACTGACGCCTGACGTTTTTTTGGCCTGACGCGCCGCTTGCGCCGCGAACCACACTCTGGGGGTTCGCGGCTTTTTTTTTGCGTGCCCGTTTTAAATGGAAATGACGATGCGCTTGCGCTCAAGCCACCAGGCGACCAGCCAGTGCACGGCGACAAACAGGAGGGCAAACAACAGCGACGCATTGGTGGGGCTGAACCATTGCGCCAGGGAAGCATACAACCACTGATAAGCCGACCCCTCCCCCACCGGAATCAGGTACAGGGTTTTTGCCAGGACGATCGACAACACATAGATAAACAGCGGGTTCTTACCCAGCATGGCGAACCCCCGATATACGGGCTTTACCGCTGGCCATGACTCCAGCAACACCAGGGCAACCAACACCAGCAGCGCGGCGCCCCCGGTCAGCAACACGAATGAGCTGGTCCACAGATATTTGTTGATCGGAAACCACGGATGCCAGACCAGGCCCAGCAACACCAGAACCACTCCGCCCAGAGCGAGTAACCCAAGACTGCGCCAGCGCGAGGCACCCAGCACCAGAATGCGCGTCGCCTCAAAGCCAAGCAGCGCCGTAACCACCGAGGGCAGCGTCGACAACAGGCCTTCCGGATCAAACGCCAGCCCCTTGCCCTGCCAGATATGCTCCGCGCTGAATACCCACAGATCAAACTGACGCACCACCGAGCCCTGCAGGCTGTAGGGATCATCCCCCAACTGCAATAACGCCCAATAACCGAGCAAGAGGACCGCCATGATCACGGCCCGCCACAACCCCGGCACAAACAGGGCAATCGGTGCGGCCAACAGGTACGCGAGCGCGATTCGTTGCAGCACGCCCGGAATGCGCAGCGTCGCCACACCTTCCGTAAACGGAAACGCGTTGAGCAACACACCGATCAGAAAAATCAGGGCACTGCGGCGCACAATATTCAGCAACCGCGCCGACACCGGCTGCGCGGTACGCGAACGGCTCGAGAAAAACAGGGCCGAACCGACGATAAAAAGAAAGAAGGGAAAGATGTAATCCGTGGGCGTGGCACCGTGCCAGTCGGCATGCAGTAACGGTGCGTACACCGCATTCCAGGAGCCGGGCGTGTTGACCAGAATCATCAGTGCGAGAGTCAGCCCGCGCATGACATCCAGGGCAAGGAAACGTCGATGGGCAGAAGTTTCAGACATAGAGACACCTCAAAAAAGTGACCGGTCGCGACAGTGCGAACCGGCCAAGCAGAGGAGAGGAGGAAGCGCCGCTCAGGATTTCCAGCGGCGCAGCTTGTGCCCTTTCAGGGCATAAAACAGAATGTAGGCGTAGCAGGGGAGCATGACCCAGTAGGCCGCCTGATTGCTGGTGCTTTCCGCAAAATGGCCGTACAGAAGCGGGATCACCGCACCGCCGGCAATCCCCATGATCAACAGCGCCGAGCCGACACTGGTGTACTTACCCAGATCCGCCAGCGACAGGGGCCAGATCGCCGGCCAGCACAAGGCATTGGCCAGCCCCAGCAGCGCCAGGAACATGACCGTGTTGGGTACCGTGGGAATCCCAAGCCAACCGAACAACACCGAGGCAATCCAATCGCTATCGCCAGAACCGGTCAACACTCCCACGGTAAACAGCACCCCGAAAATGGCGGACCCGGCCAGCGCCCTGGCCTGACTCAGAAAACGGGGAATGCACAGCACGCCGACCACATACCCGATGACCATAAACGTCATGGTATAGGCCGTCAGTGAACCGAAGTGGGCCACATCCATTCGCCGCCCATAGAGCCCGATCGTATCGCCGGCGATCACTTCCACCCCGACGTACATGAACAGCGCGATCGCACCCAGAATCGCCTGGGGATGATTGAGGATGCCCAACTTATCGCCGGCCTCATCGTCACTTTCGGCGTCGACGTTCAACTCCGGCAGGGATGAGAACTGCACAAACAGCATCAAGGCCAGCAGCGCTCCGGCCATATACAGATAGGGCACCACGAGGCGATTCGAGAGCTCCGCCAAGCGTTCCGCACGCGCCTCGGCACTCAACGCCAACAGCACATCCTCGTCGAACTGGTCCATGCCGGTCAGTACCCAGAGCGTAAACACCACCGGAGCCACCACACCGGCAGCCTTGTTCAACAGCCCCATGATGCTCATCCGCATGGCGGCACTCTCGCGCGGCCCAATACACACAATGTAGGGATTGGCGGCCGTCTGCAGCAAGGTCAACCCGGTGCCCAGAATAAACAGCGCCAACAAAAACACGGCATAGTGACTGGACTGGGCGGCGGGAATGAACACCAGCGAGCCCACCGCCATCACCGCCAACCCGATGACCATCCCGGTCTTGTACCCGGTGCGGCGCAATACCAACGCGGCGGGCAGCGCCATGACGGTATAGGCGATATAAAACGCAAAGGTGACAAACAGCGCCTGAAACTCATTGAGCTCACAGACGATTTTCAGAAAGGGAATCAGTGCGCCGTTCAGCCAGGTGACAAAGCCAAACACGAAAAACAGCACCCCGATAATGGTCATCGGAATGAGGGCACTGGAAGTGGCCGGAGCCCGGGCAGTGGTGTCAGTGGTCATAGCAGCCTCGCGAATCGACGTTCAGAATTGTTATCGTATTGTGTTGATGGCGTTCAGGCGGTGTCGGCCAGGGTGTTCTGCTGGCGCGCGAACAACAGCGCTCCCGCTTCCGGTGGCCCGAGGGGGCGGGATAATTGCTCGGCCACATCCCGATCCAGCCAGGTCTCCAGACGCTCGGCCATCCCCCCGATCAGTGACAGCCGCGGCGGCTGATACGCCAGCAGCTTGCGCGCCATGGCGCTGATGTAGTGCGCGCCGCTGCGAAGAATATCCAGCGCCACCGGATCGTCGGCCTCGGCGGCATCAAACACCAGCGGCGCCAGGCGGGCGTAGTCACTGGATGGTTTGCCGGACATCCGCTCGACAATCGCCAGGCCCCGCGCCTGCAGCAGCTCCGCCACACTCTCGATCAACTGGGTTTTTGGCCCGAGATCATCGGACGCCAGCAGGACCGCCTTGATCGCTTCCAGCCCCATCCAGGCGCCACTTCCCTGATCGCCATAGGGAAAGCCGTGCCCACCCAACAGGTGATCCACGCCGGCGGTGCGGACATAACCGCAAGAACCGGTCCCGGTGACGATGACCGCCCCCTCGTCTTGCTGATGAGCACCGAGCAGGGCAATACGCAAATCCGTGGTCAGATGAAGCGCCGCAAAGGGGTGGGGCCAATCACTGATGACCCGATATAGACTGGGCAGATTCACCCCCGCCAGCCCCGCGCCCGCCACCAGACGGCCGAGGGTTTCAGTCGGCAGGCCAGCATCGCTCAGCGCGCGGCGCGCCGCACTCTCGATGGATTGCAACGTCTGCTCAACGCCGTGCAGGGGGTTGGCCGGCCCCGCCAGAGCACTGCCAAGGACCCGCCCACTGGCGTCCGCTATGCTGGCTTTGCACTTGCTGCCGCCACCATCAATTCCCAGAAAGTAGTGCTCATTGGTTGGGGCACTGACCATAAAACAACCTCTTATTCTGTATCACAACCCACCGCTGAAAAAAGCGGGGGCGGGCTTCGCCGCCGACCCCGCAAGAGGTGAGAGAGAGTTCCAGCGAACAATACTGGAAGACTCACTGTAATTGCTCGGGACAACGTTGTCAAACAAATTTTTTGCCTTCCCTGACCACAAAAAAACCGGGCCGATGCGACATCGGCCCGGTCCGCTCTTCCAACATGCCCAGCCGGTCACTCAGACTCCGGCAGCGCCTCCAGTTCATCGCGCAGGGCCCGCAGAGCCTGTTTGACGGCCCGGTGATGCTCCGGCCCCATGCGAATCATCAACTTCTGCAAGTCCGTCAGCGCTTCCAGCTCGGGGTCCCGGTACTCGTAGAAGACTTTGGGCCGGTGCAGACGAATGTCGCCGGGGGGCTCCGGCGCCTCCAACAGCTCATCGATGGTGTTGAGCACGACCTCGTGGAAGGTTCCATTATTGACGCCATGCTCATCAAACGCCTCCTCCAGCAAGGGGCGGTAGCGCTGATACCAGCCTGCCACCTGCTCTGGGTCGCTCTCGGTCAAGAGCGCAACGTAGGCATCATAGCGCTGAAAGTTCTCTTCCAGCAGTCGATATTCCTGCTCGGCGTCGGTACGGGCTTCACCGACCTTCGCCACGGCCAGGGGCGGCGGTGGCGATACCACCGGGCGATATTCATGCACCACTTTGCCATCACGGGCGGCCGCCGCGGCACGTACCACCTTGCGGATCAACTCTTCGTTGACCAGCAGACGCTCGACGTCGTCATTGCCGGTGGCTTCTTCCAGCTCATTGAGCGCTGGCTCATCGCTCTGATCCAGCTCCGGCAGCGGTTCCGGCTCGGGCTCAGGTTCCGGCTCGGGTTCAGGCGCCGACTCAGGTTCCGGTTCGGGCGCTGGCTCAGGCTCCGGCTCGGGCTGCTGAACCGGAGGGGCCGGCTCCGGTGTCGGTTCCGGCTCATCTTCCCGACCAAACAAGTACAGGCTCAGAGCCACAATCACCACCACGACAATAACGACCAGGGCGATAGTCGCGGTGGGCTTTCGATTACCCGGCTGTGCTTCCGGTGTTGAATGCTCATCGTTCGCCATATTCCCACCTTTCTGGTTAATGCCCGCAGGCTGCACCTGCGCGGTCCGTTCTTGGACTGGAGGATACCGCCGCCAGTTCATTCGTCTTCTTTATTTGTAGCACAGTATCCGTCCCGGCTCTACAAGCAGATCAAACGACCCGCTTTGGGCTGGTCACACTCGCCCCTTGTCTTTATAATGCCCGCCTCCCTTTCGGGCCCATAGCTCAGTTGGTTAGAGCAGTCGACTCATAATCGATTGGTCGCAGGTTCAAGTCCTGCTGGGCCCACCACTCCCTTACGGGAGTGCTGATCCTTGTTCTTGACACCATAACTTGGCCACTTTGGCCAAACTATGGTGTACTAGTACAGCTATTTTGGCCACCCCGAAAAACACACTACACTACGACCCGAAGCCAGTGCTGGCGCGGGCTACAGCCTTTATTCCTCCGCCGGAGCCCCCATAGGGCCACCGCAACCAACCGATCGCGTTGGGTTAAGCCTCTCCCTCACAAGCGCCAGCAGGCGCCCCCGATTAACCTCTAACCGACATTAAGTTGGCGTATAAATGAGTTGCGCACTCGAGACAGTCTCGGTCTGTGCCGCTGGCGCCCCTCCAATTCTCGCTGCACATCACGGAAGAAAAGCTCCCTGACAGCGCTGGTTGAGAGGTTACGTTTGTGGACGTTGAAGCCGCCTCATTCGCTACCAACCGCCAAGTATCCCCTGTGGGAGCCTCCCGAGAGCTAGGTTGGCTGCTCTCTATCTCCTGCCTGAGCTTCGCCCTCACACCCTCAACCGCGGAAAGAATAGACGGGTGTTGACATGGGCAGGAAGCAGCTACCGCCAATCACTCACAAGGTCTAGGGATCGACCGCTGGTGAGGCGGACTAGGCCGAGTTAACGGAGCCCGGTGTTGGGTAATTACTGATATAACACTAACAACACTCCAAACAGTAAGACTGCGTTGAAAAAAAGTGCAACGAATCTGTATAACTTTTCATCTGGGTGGGCGACGACACCTGTAATATACATATCTTTCCCTTGGAAAAATTTACAAATCTCAGCTACCGACAAAGGAATCCCTACCAGCGCAACCGCTCTGAAGATCCAGTCTTCATCACTCGTAATGACTCCAATTAAAGCTACCACAAGGCTGACAAGAACAATCCAAAACGAATATGATTTGTGAAACTCCATGAAAAACCTCAGCCAATACTGTGGACTCAAGATTAAACACAGTCTTACCCGTAATACACACCAGTGCAATTATCTTGAGCAGTTACTTCAGCGCACTTAGTCGCTCCTCATTCGCTTCTGTTTTGTTTAGGAGCCAATAAGACCTCAAACCGCGCACTCAAGCGCCTTGAATGGTCGACACAGCCATTTGTCCGATAGAAGCCACCTCGCCGGATCCGCCGGAAACACCAAATCTGCGCCCGAACGCCCGGCTACACCCTGCTGGGCCCACCACTCTCTCCCTCCCTGACTTAACGTTTATTGACACTCCTTTGATTGATCTGGATTCGTGCTGGCTCGTATCATTAACGGACTGACCAGTCCGTCCCATTTGTGAGTGCCCTATGACCGACCCGGAAAAGCCCAAGCGCGTGCACAAATCCGCCGAGCAGCGGCGCGAAGAAATTCTGACCGTGGCCACCCGTATTTTTGCCGAGCGGGGCTACCAGGTGGCGGATATGCAGGCCGTGGCGGATGCCGCCGGGGTCGGGAAAGGTACGGTCTACCGTTACTTCCCCACCAAGGAGGCGCTGTTTACCGAGGCCCTGCGCTTTAATCTGGAGACCCTCAAGGCCTCCATTGAGCACGCTCGCGAGCAGCCCGAGGATCCGCTGGAGCAGCTGCGCGAAGGCATGCGCGCCTACCTGCTGTACTTCGAGAAGAACCCGGACCTGATTGAGCTGTTTATCCAGGAACGGGCGGAATTTCGCACCGAATGCCAGAACTCCCTGTACTTCTCCTACATGCTCGCCGGGCGTGAGGACTGGGTCGCCATGTTCGAGCGCATCGCCGAGCGCCACCCGGTGCGCGATATCGACGCCCAGGAGTGGATGGAGGTGTGCGGGGACATGATGCACGGAGCGGTGGTGCTCAGCCACACCCCCCTGCCCCGCCGACCGCTCAGTGAGCGCTTTGACCGGATTTTCGATATTTACCTGCACGGCATTCTCAAGCACTGATCGCCGCTATTGGTGCCCCCCCATTTTACTTTTTTGTGTTTAACGCTGTTATCAAACGGAGCTTATTACCATGATGTACCCCACTTCCCGTCCGTCCGCCGGATTACTGCGCCGGGGCCTGGCCCTTTCCGCGCTTGCCCTGCTGGTCAGTGCCTGTAGCTCCGAGCAGGGCGGTCAGCAGGAGCGGCCACCGTCACCGGTGACCACCACCGAAGTGCAGGCGCAAGCCGCGCAACATCAGGTGGAGTACCCGGGCCGGGTACACGGCGCCACCGAAGTGAGCGTGCGCGCCCGGGTGTCCGGCATTCTGGAGTCGCGCAATTACGATGAAGGCACGGCGGTGGAAGCCGGGCAGACGCTGTTTCAGATCGAGCCCGACACCTATCAGGACGCGGTAAAAGCCGCCGAAGCCGAGCTGGCCAGTGCCGAGGCTCAGCAACTGCGTGCCGAGCGCGAATGGGAGCGGGTGAAAGGTCTGTTCGAGCGCAATGCGGTCAGTGAGCGCGAGCGCGATCAGGCCCGCGCCGACAGCCGCGCCGCCAATGCTCGACTGGAGGCGGCCGAGTCCGCCCTGAGCAATGCCCGTCGCCAGTTGCGCTACTCGCGGGTGGAAGCGCCGGTGTCCGGCCTGACCAGTATGGAAGCGCTCACCGAGGGCAACCTGGTAGAGGCCGGCACCGTTCTGACCCATATCGTTCAGCACGACCCGGTGCACATTTATTTCGCCCTGCCCGAGGAAGACGCCACCGCCCAGCGCGTCGCCCGTGAAGCGCTCCGGGACGACGACTCCGAGCGAGAGGCCCGCCTGGTGCTGCCCGACGGCAGTGAGTATGCCCGCGCCGGTCAAGTGGATTTCGCCGATCGTCGTATCGACCCGATGACCGGTAGCGTGCAGATGCGCGCGGTTTTCCCCAACCCGGACAGCGAGCTGATTCCCGGCCAGTTTGTGCGCATTCGCCTGGCTCTGGCGGACTACGACAACGCCATCCTGGTGGACCCCACCGCCGTGGGCCAGGGCCCGGAAGGCCCTCAAGTGTTCACCATCGGTGAAGACAACACCGCCGCCGCCCAGGCCGTAAAGCTGGGCCCGGTAATCGATGGGCGCCAACTCATCCTTGAGGGACTCGAAGCCGGCAGCCAACTGGTGATCAATGGTCAGGTAGCACTGAGTGACGGCGCCGCCGTGCAAGTCACCAACGCCGACCAAAACGCCAGCGACCAGGAGGGTTAATTGATGTTGCGCTTCTTTATTGACCGGCCGATTTTTGCGTCGGTCATTTCGATCATCATTATCATCGCGGGGATTGTGTCTCTGCGAGTGCTCCCGGTTGAGCAGTATCCGAACGTGGTTCCGCCCCAGGTCGTGGTGAGCGCCACCTACCCCGGCGCCAGCGCCGAGGTCTTGGCCGAATCGGTCGCGGCCCCGCTGGAGCAGGAAATCAACGGTGTGGACGACATGATTTACATGGAGTCCACCAGCACCGATGCCGGCACCCTGCAGGTGTCCATTTCCTTTGCCATGGGCACGGATCCGGACCAGGCGGCGATCAACGTCAACAACCGGGTACAAGCCGCCACGCCGCGCCTGCCCCAGATCGTGCGAGACCTGGGTGTGCGGGTGGAATCGCGCTCGACCAACATCCTGATGGTGGCGGTGCTGCACTCCCCGGACGGCAGCCAGAGCACGCTGGACATCAGTAACTATGCGCTGCTGAACGTTCTGGACGAACTGGTTCGCCTCGAGGGGGTGGGCGACGCTTCGCTGTTTGGTGCCCAGGACTATTCCATGCGCATCTGGCTGGACCCGGCCAAACTGGCGGAATACGACCTGACCACCGCCGAGGTCGCCAACGCCATTCGGGATCAGAACGCGCAGTATGCGGCGGGACGGATCGGGGCGGAACCCTCCCCGGAGGATCAGGCCTTTACCTTCAGTGTTTCAACCCGTGGCCAGTTAGTGGAACCGGAGGAGTTTGAACAGATTGCACTGCGCACCGACAGCCAGGGCGCCAGCCTGCGCCTGAAAGATGTGGCGCGCGTGGAACTCGGCTCTGAGCGGTACGACTTTTCCGCCACTTACAACGGTGAGGCGGCGGTGCCCATGGGCATTTACCTGCAACCGGGCGCCAACTCTCTGGAAACCGCCGCGCGGGTGCACACCGCCCTGGAAAACATTGCTGACAACTTCCCCGCCGGCATGGCTTACAAAGTGCCCTACGACACCACGGAGTTTGTCCAGGTATCGGTCGACGAGGTGATCCTGACGCTGCTGATCGCGGTGGTGCTGGTGGTCCTGGTGACCTTCCTGTTCCTGCAGCACATTCGCGCCACCCTGATTCCCGTGGCGGCCATTCCGGTCTCACTGATCGGCACCTTCGCCGGCATGCAGGCGATGGGTTTCTCGGTAAATATGTTGACCCTGTTCGGGTTGGTGCTGGCCATCGGGATCGTGGTGGACAACGCCATTATCGTGATGGAAAACGTCGAGCGCTTGATTGTCGAGCAGGGCATGAAAGCCCGCGATGCCTCCATCGAAACCATGAAGCAGGTTTCCGGAGCGGTGATCTCGTCCACGCTGGTACTGGTGGCGGTGTTCGCACCGGTGGCCTTCCTGGGCGGCCTCAGTGGTGAACTGTATCGACAGTTTGCGGTGACCATTGCGGTCTCGGTGGTGGTATCCGGTGTCGTGGCGCTGACCTTGACGCCAGCCATGTGCGCCCTGCTGCTGGATAAAGAGCCCCACGATGTCAGCAAACCCTTCCAGATTTTCAACAGCGCTTTTGAGCGCCTGACCAACGGTTTCGTCAACCTGGTGGGCAAGCTGGTGAAGCATTGGATTGTTGGGCTGGGCCTCCTGGCCGTGTTCTGTGCTCTGACGGTGTTCTCCATCAGCCGCCTGCCTTCGGGCCTGGTGCCCCAGGAAGACCAGGGCGTGGCACTCGCTGTGGCTCACCTGCCGCCGGCTTCCGCACTCGGACGCACCGAAGAGGTTCGGGACCGTTTGGCCAAACAACTGATTGCACTGGACGAAGTGAACGAGTTCACCTCCTTCGCCGGCTTCGACATTGTCGCGGGCTCCCTGCGCAGCAATGCCATGGCGGGCTTTATCAACCTGGCTCCCTGGGATGAGCGGGAAGGGGAAGGCCAGGCCGCTTCCGACATCGCCGGCAAGGTGATCGGCATGGGCATGGGTATTCAGGAAGCGAATGTGATCGCCTTTACCCCGCCGCCGATTCAGGGGCTATCGCTGACCGGCGGTGTCGAAGGCTATCTGCAGGTGCGGGACAGTTCCGATCCGAAACGCATCAACGAACTGGCCCAACAAGTCATCGCTGCCGCCAATGCGCGTCCGGAGCTGACCAACGCCCGCAGCACGCTCGATACCAGCATTCCGCGCTTCCACGCCGAAGTGGATCGGGAGAAAGCCCGGGCCATGGGCGTGCCGGTAAACGAAGTGTTCAGCACCCTGCAGGCGACCATGGGCTCCTCCTACATTAACGACTTCTCTTATCAGGGGCGTCTGTGGCGGGTGAATATGCAGGCCGAGGGCGAGTACCGCAACCAGGCCGACGACCTGCGTCATATTTACGTGCGCTCTAACAGTGGCGAGCGGATTCCGCTGAGCTCACTGGTCACACTGGAGCGCACCGCCGGGGCGGACATCATCAACCGATTCAACATCTATCCGGCGGCCAAACTGATGGCCGACCCGGCGCCGGGCTTTACCACCGGCCAGGCCAAGACCGCTCTGGAAGCGGTGGTGAACGACATCGGTCAGACCGCCAACATTCAGATCGGCTGGACCGGCGAGGCCTACCAGTTGGATGCCGCCGCCGGTTCCGGTACCGCCGCCTTCGGTATGGCGCTGTTGATGGTGTTTCTGATTCTCGCCGCACAGTACGAGCGTCTGACGCTGCCGATTGCCGTGGCCACCGCCATTCCCTTTGGGGTTCTTGGGGCGGCACTGTCATCGCTGCTGCGCGGCTACCCGAATGACATTTACTTCCAGGTGGGCCTGCTGGTGCTGATCGGTCTGGCGGCGAAGAACGCCATTCTGATTGTCGAGTTCGCCGCGCAGAACCGCCGTGAAGGCATGAGCTCCACCGAAGCGGCCATGACCGCCGCCCGGCAGCGTTTCCGCGCCATCATCATGACCGCCGCGACCTTTATCATCGGTTCGCTGCCCCTGGTCTTCGCCACCGGTGCCGGTGCCGCGAGTCGCCAGGAGATCGGTACCGTCGTGGTCGGCGGGATGGTGCTGGCCAGTTCGCTGGCGCTGCTGTTCGTACCGCTGACGTACAAAGTATTGGAAGATCTGGTGACCTGGAATGAAAACCGCAAACAACGTAACGGAGGTGAGCACAATGCTTAAATTCACCTCATTGGCCGCCGCCATCGCTCTGCTCAGCGGCTGCGCCCTGGGCCCGGATTATCAGGCCCAGACACCGGACCTGCCCGATCAGTGGCCCGAGCACGAGTTGCTCGGGCAAGACACCGGCGACTGGCAACAGTGGTGGACCCGCTTCGACGACGCCACGCTGAATGCGCTGGTCGAGCGCGCTTTGGACGATAACCTGGAGCTGCAAGTGCAACTCCAAAGGATCGAACAGGCCCGCGCGGAACTTGGCTTCAGCAAAGCCAATCGCTGGCCGTCACTCAACGCCCAGGCCGACGCCACTCGGGAGCAGGGCTCGACCGCCGTCATGCCGCCCGAATTGGGCGGCGGCCAGATCCGCAACCAGTTCTCGGTAAACGGTGTGCTCAGTTATGAGCTGGACCTCTGGGGCCGTCTGGCGCGCGAGCGCGAAGCGGCCAGCGCACTGCTGGCGCAATCGGTGTTTGGCACCGAAGCGGTACGCCTGAACCTGATCACCGACGTGGTCACCACCTACTTCAACCTGCGCGCCGCCGAGCAGCAACTGGCGATCACCCGGGAAACACTGGGAACGCGCGAGGAAACACTCGTTTTGGAAGAAGTGCGCTATGAAAGTGGCGCGAGCAACCCACTGAGCATTCGCCAGGCGCGCGCCTCGCTGGAAAGTACCCGCGCCCGCCTGCCACAGCAGGAGCAACGCGTACACGAGTTGCGCAGCGCCCTGGCCATGTTGGTGGGGTACACCCCCAGGGAGTTGTTGAGTGAACTGGATTTCGGCGACGCCAAGTTGACCGAGATCGAGTTGCCCGACAGCGTACCGGCGGTATTGCCCTCAGAGTTGCTGCAACGTCGCCCGGATATTCGCGCGGCGGAAGAGGCCCTGGTGGCGGCCAATGCCCGCGTGGGTGTGGCCAAAGCCCAACGTTTTCCCAGTCTCAACCTCCAGGCGTTGGGCGGCAGCGTAGCGCTCGACAGCGACAACCTGTTCACCGCGCCCGCGGAAATGTGGAGTGTGGGCGCCAACCTCGCCGGCCCGCTGTTTGATTTTGGTCGCACCCGTTCTCGGATCGAAAGCGCCGAGGCGCAACTTGCCCAGGCCGAAGCGCAATACCAGTTGGCAATTACCAATGGCTTTCGTGACGCCCGGGATGCATTAGTCCTTTATCAAACCTCCGACCGTCGTGTCGAGGCGGTGCGTCGCCAGGCCGAAGCGATCGAGGAAACGCTTGAGCTGGCGGAGTTGCAATACGACGCCGGGAGTATCGGCTTTTATGAGTTACTGGACGCACAGCGCGGTTTGCTCGACGCGGAGTTGGCGCTGAGTCAGGCAATGAGTGACCGGCTGGCGGCGACGGCGACGTTGTTTAAAGCGATGGGGGGCGGTTGGAGTATGTCGCAAGGTTAACGCTGGGTAACGGCGGATGCGTGCTTCGCACTTATCCGCCCTACGGGTGGCACGGCAGGTTGCGTAGGGCGGATAAGTGCGAAGCACGCATCCGCCGTAACCCCATACACTTTTTTACGATCACATTCTGCGCTTTCTGTTAGATTGAATTGTAAACGACCCACCTGAAGAAAACCGCCACATACTGCAAGGAGCTTTACGTGCCATCCCTCTTCCGATACCGCCGTCCGTTGCGCGAACGCGTCCGATGGGCGGGCTGGTTTATTGTCGCCAACAGCCTGATTGCGTTGCTGATCGGTTTTCGTTATCTGCCGTGGATGACCGTGACGGACACCGCCACCGGACTCTACATCGCCCTGGCGATGATTGCCCAGTTTTCCCTGTTGGCCTGGCTGTTTGGTTTACCGCTGCTCATGCTGACACTGATTCTGCCGCAGTCATTATTGCGTCCGACGGCCATCATCATCGGCACCGCTGGCGTTGCTTTGCTGCTGCTCGACACCGTGGTTTACCACCAATTCCGTTTTCACCTGTCGGGTTTTGTGTTCGAACTGATTGTTGGCGGTGGCACCGAAATATTTTCATTTTCCTGGCAGACCTGGGCGGTGGGCGGCATCGCCATTGTCGCGCTCGCTTTGTTGCAATGGAGTCTGGCTCGACGCTTTTGGATTTTGACGCCACGTCGCTATCTATGGGTGCCTCTCGCCATACTGGTAACCAGCCAGCTGCTGGCTCACGGCTGGAATGCCTGGGCGGATGCCCACTACGATCATCGCATCACCCGAGTCGCGCGCCACTTGCCGCTTTATCACGCGGCTACCGCCAAGCGCTTTTTTGCCCGCCACGGTTGGGTTGACCCTCAAGCCGTACGGGAAGCCTCGGTGGTCGAGCAAATGAGTGCACCCGATGGCCAGGGTGCCCTGAACTATCCAACGGCAGCGCTCCAGTGCACGACACCCGAGCAGCTCCCCAACATCCTGGTTATTGCCGTGGACTCCCTGCGCTGGGATATGCTGGATCCGCGCTGGATGCCCAACACCACCCGCTTTGCGGAGTCGGCACAGGTATTCACTGATCACTACAGCAATGGCAACGCCACCAAGCCGGGCATATTCACCCTGTTTTACGGGTTACCGGCCAGCTACTGGGACGCGTTTTCCGCCCACCAGGTGCCGCCGGTATTGATTCAACGCATGCAGTCCCTCGGGTACCAATCCCAAATACTGAGCTCGGCCACGCTGGTGAGCCCGGCCTTCGACCGCAATGTGTTTTCATCCATTAAAGAACTCCGTCTGAAAACACCGGGGGACACCTCCTGGCAGCGCGATCAACAGATCACTCAAGACTGGCTGAATTTTCTCGCCAGGCGTTCGTCCCATGACAACAGCTCACCCTTTTTCGGGTTCCTGTTCTACGATGCGCCGCACTCCTATCAGGTCCCGCCCGATTACCCGCGTATCGAACCTTACTGGGAGTCCGTAAATCAATTGGCGCTGGACGATGAGTTCGACCCTGAACCCTATTTCAACGTCTACAAAACCACGGTACGTTTTGTCGACGACCAGATTCATCGGGTTCTGGCCGACCTGTCAAAACGCCAGCTAATGGAAGACACCCTCGTTATCATCACCTCGGATCATGGTCAGGAATTTAACGACAACGGGATGAACTATTGGGGTCACGGCAGCAATTTTTCACGCTATCAGCTCCAGGTTCCACTGGTCATCCATTGGCCCGGCAAGGCGCCCAGTGTCGTTGAACACCGGACCGAGCACTTCGACCTCACGCCCACCCTACTGACCGACGTGCTCGGGTGTTCCGAAAGTGCGACCGAGAGCTATTCGAGCGGTGAACATCTCTATACCCCTCACCACAAAAAGTGGAGTATCGCGCACAGTTACATGAACGCGGCCTTTCTGACCGAGGAGCTCCAGCTGGTGAGTTACCCGTCGGGCGGAATGGAAATGCTGAGCACTCAGTTGGAGCCGATAGACGATGCTCCCTTACCGATGGAGCTGATCAAACGCGCGCTGAAGGAGCAGTCCCGGTTTTACCCTTGAACCACGACTCCTGAGCTACCGACGTTTCGCCAACCACAAGCGGATGATGGTGCTGGAATTGACACTGATCAGCGTCACTTCCAGCAGGGTGCCCCCAATCGAGCCGACCGCGATGTTGTTTGCCAACCAGAAACAGGCGCCCACCAGGAAGGCCAGGCGCATCTGAATACCGGTCAGGCAGAACAGCGCGTAGGTGCCGATGCAGGCGCCAATCACCGGTAGCCAGTCCAGTGGTTTTTCGACCAGCCACCATCCCAGCGCCACACTGACGGCGATAAACAGCCAAGCGACCAGCCGGGAGCTGGTTTTCAGAGACAGCCCGGTGCGCACCACCGACAAAAATGAGCTCAATACCGCCGTTGGCGCGCCGATCAGCGCAAAGTGCAGGCAGTTATTGAACTGCAGCACAAACATGAACACTTTCAGCTTGCGATCATCTTTCTGAAAAAAACAGTAGACGCCCAAACCATAGCTGACCAACCCAAGCAGTTGGCCAACCGTATAGATCACATCACCCAAGGGCCTGGCACCTTAATCAAACAGCTGTGCATGAAAGCGCAGGTGATCTTCAATAAAGCTGGCAATGAAGAAGTAGCTATGATCGTAGCCCGGCTGCATCCGCATCGTAAGCGGAGCGCCCGCTTCGTCCGCAGCGTCCTCCAAGGCTTCGGGTTTCAACTGCTCTGCCAGGAAGTTGTCCGCATCCCCCTGATCCACCAACAGGGGCAGCGCACAGCCTCTGTCTTTGAGTAGCTCGCTTGCATCGTATTCACGCCAGGTCGACTCGTCGTCGCCCAAATACCGCCCCAGGGCTTTCTGTCCCCAGGGACAATTGATCGGACTGCTGATCGGGGCAAAGGCGGAGATGGAGCTATACCGCTCGGGGTTACGCAGCCCCACCACCAGCGCGCCGTGGCCCCCCATGGAGTGACCGCTGATAGCGCGCTGGTCCGTGACCGGAAACTCACGCTCGATCAGCTGCGGCAACTCGTGCACCACGTAGTCGTACATCTGGTAGTGCGTTTTCCAGGGCGCCTGGGTGGCATTGACATAAAAACCCGCGCCCAACCCGAAGTCGTAGCTGCCCTCGGGGTCGTCCGGCACGTCCTCGCCACGAGGGCTGGTGTCGGGGGCGACGATCGCCACCCCCAGCTCGGCCGCGACCCGCTGGGCGCCGGCTTTGTGCATAAAGTTTTCATCGGTACAGGTCAAACCCGACAGCCAATACACCACCGGCACCTTGCGCTCCTCGGCCTGGGGCGGCAGAAAGATCGCAAAGCGCATGGTGCAGCTGAGCACCTCGGAGGCGTGGCTGTATTGCTGGTTCCAACCGCCGAAACTCTTGTTGCTACTGAGCCGCTCCAATGTCATATCAAGCTCCTTAAAAGTGAATGACGCTGCGGATGCTTTCGCCCTTGTGCATCAGATCAAAGGCGTCGTTGATTTTTTCCAACGGCATTGTGTGGGTGATGAAGTCATCCAGCTTGAAATCGCCGCGCATGTACTGTTCGACAATACCCGGCAACTCGCTGCGACCTTTGACACCACCAAAGGCGGAGCCGCGCCATACCCGGCCGGTGACCAACTGGAACGGCCGGGTACTGATTTCCTGACCGGCACCGGCGACCCCGATAATCACCGACTCACCCCAGCCCTTGTGGCAGCACTCCAGCGCCGAGCGCATGACGTTCACATTGCCGATACACTCGAACGAGTAATCCACACCGCCGTCGGTCAGATCAATAATCACTTCCTGAATGGGCTTATCGTACTCTTTCGGGTTAATGCAGTCGGTGGCACCGAGTTTTTTCGCCAGCTCGAACTTCCGCTCGTTGATATCGATGGCGATGATCCGCCCAGCCTTGGCCATGGTCGAGCCGATGATGGCCGACAGGCCAATGCCGCCGAGACCAAAAATCGCCACCGTCGAATCCGGCTCCACCTTGGCGGTATTGAGCACCGCGCCCATGCCGGTGGTCACGCCGCAGCCGAGCAGACACACCTCTTCCAGCGGGGCTTCCTTGTTGACCTTGGCCAGGGAAATTTCCGGCAGCACGGTGTATTCGGAAAAGGTCGAGCACCCCATATAATGATGGATCGGCTGGCCGTCTTTGTAGAACCGGGAGGTGCCGTCGGGCATGACCCCTTTACCCTGGGTTGCCCGGATTTTGCCGCACAGGTTGGTTTTTCCGGATTTGCAGAATTTGCACTCCCCGCACTCCGGAGTGTAGAGCGGAATGACATGATCGCCCACCGCGATGCCAGTCACGCCCTCACCAACCTGCTCCACAATGCCGCCGCCTTCGTGGCCCAGGATGGCCGGCCAGTTGCCCTCCGGGTCTTCCCCAGAGAGGGTAAACGCATCGGTGTGGCACACCCCGGAGGCGACCACCCGCACCAGAACTTCGCCGGCCTTGGGCGGCATCACGTCGACTTCTTCAATGGTCAGTGGTTTACCGGGGCCCCAGGCCACGGCAGCGCGAGATTTGATCATGCTTTCCTCCAAAATGGATGATTCGGGGTATTACTGGGTATTTTTACCCGGGGGATTACGCTCTATCCCCGGTAACGGTTGCTATTGCCGTGTTAGGCTCCTATAACGTTAACAGGTAACCCACCCACGGATTGAGTCTATGATTCTGCAGCCCCACAACATTGTCCACCTCTGGCTGATCGACCAGCGCAGCCTTCACCTGGATGAGCGGCGGGACACCTTTGAGCAGTGGTTGAGCGAGGACGAGCTCGACGGCCTGACGCACTACTCCCGACCCGAGCTGCGGGACGAACAACTGATTACCCGTGCGGGGTTGCGCAGCAGCCTCTCGCAATACTCGGACAGTGTTCCGCCCAAGCGCTGGCGATTTGAGCGCAGTGAGCGCGGTAAACCCCGGCTGAGCGACGATTCGCCCATGTCCGAGCTGAGCTTCAACCTCAGCCACAGTGGCGACTGGCTGGCCATTGGGATTACGGTCGACAACCTGATTGGTGTGGACCTGCAGCTTCGGCATCATCAGAAGCCCCTGACCGAGCTGGCTGAGCGGTTCTTTTCCGCACCCGAGGCCGAGGAACTGGCCAACCTCCCCGAGCCCCGGCAAAGCGAGCACTTCTTTCGGCTCTGGACTCTCAAGGAGGCGTACCTGAAAGCCCGGGGGCTGGGTATCGCCCACGGTCTGGACAAGGCCCGCTTTCACATCGACAACAACGGCCTGATTACAGCGGAATTTGACGACAGCCTGGAGGATGACCCCCACGACTGGCAGTTCCACCACTATGAACTGGACGATGATTACTGTCTGTCCCTCGCCCTGAAGCAACACCGGGCCCAGGACGCATCGACCCACTTCTACAAGCTCATTCCCGGCAGTCATGTCGAGCCACTGGAGTGCATCGGCCACCAGATACAGATTCAGTAAAACACAAAACCCGACGCCCCGGAATTCCGGGGGCGACTCCGGGTGTAAAGGACCGTAAAGACTCGCCAAGGCCTTTTGTCGTATGATACTTTATTACAGATTGACTATAACCCTCTGACCATAACCAATAGCCCAAGGGATAGCCTATGAAACTCCTGAGCTCTTTCCTGTTGTCTGCCACCCTGGCCATGCCAGCGGTTGCCGCCAGCACCCATAAAATGTCTGTCGATACCGACGAAAGCGCGGGCATCATCAGCAAACACATCTACGGCCACTTCGCCGAACACTTGGGCCGGGGCATCTACGATGGCCTCTGGAAGCAGGATGAAAACGGCGACTACATCATCCGCGATGATGTGATCGATGCCCTGAAAGACCTGGGTATTCCCAACCTGCGCTGGCCCGGCGGCTGCTTCGCCGACTACTACTTCTGGCAGGACGGTATCGGCCCGAAAGAGCAGCGTCCCTCGGTGGTGAACAACCTCTGGGGCGGGGTGACCGAAGACAACTCCGTGGGCACCCACGAGTTCATGGAACTGGTGGCCGAGCTGGAAACCGACCCCATCGTGGTGGGCAATGTCGGTAGCGGCACCGTGGAAGACATGGCCAACTGGTGGCAGTACGTCAACCACCCGGGCGAGAGCCCCATGTCCAAGCTGCGCGCCGAGAATGGCCGCGCCGAACCCTGGAACGTCGAATACTGGGGCGTGGGCAATGAAAGCTGGGGTTGCGGCGGCAACATGCGCCCCGAGTATTACGCCGACCTCTACCGGCGCTTTGCCACCTTCCTGCACCCCTATGAAAACGTAAAGCCCTTCCGCATCGCCGCTGGCGCCGCCGGGGCCGACTACAACTGGACCGATGTGGTCATGGAGCGCGCCGGCGATATGATCGACGGGCTGGACCTGCACCACTACACCATCCAGGGCTCCTGGACCACCAAGAAAGGGGAGGCCGTCAACTTTGACGAGAGCGACTGGTTCGAGCTGATGGACCGCGCCATCGAAATGGACGAGATCATCACCGGTCACAAGAAGATGATGGACAAGCACGACCCCGAGAAGCGTGTGTGGCTGATCGTGGGCGAATGGGGTACCTGGCACGAGCAGGAAGAAGGCTCCATCCCGGGTTTCCTGTACCAGCAGAACACCCTGCGCGACGCGCTGACCGCCTCAGTAACGCTGGATATTTTCCACCAGCACCTGGACCGGGTGAAGATGGCCAACATCGCCCAGACCGTGAACGTCCTGCAGGCGATGATTCTGACCGATGGTGAGAAAATGCTGCTGACCCCGACCTACCATGTGTTCGACATGTACAAGGTACATCGGGATGCGGTGGCTCTGCCGATCAAGCTGAACAAAGGCAAGTACCGTTACGAGGGGGACAGCCTCCCGGCGCTGAGCGCCACCGCGTCGCGGGATAAAGACGGCCGCACCCACATCAGCCTGACCAACATTGACCCCCATGAGGCTCGCACCATTGAGATCGATCTGAAAGGGATGGATGTGAGTGCCGTGAAGTCCGGCCGGATTCTGACCGCCGAGGCGATGAACGCCCACAATACCTTCGACAACCCCGACAACCTGGTACCGGTCAGCTTTGACGGCGCCCGGGTAGAGAAAGGTAAGTTGATTGTGGAGATGCCGGCGAAGTCGTTGGTGACCCTGGAGCTGTAACGTCAGACTTGGGTGACGGCGGATGCGCTGCGCTTATCCGCCCTACGCGCATTTATACCGCTGCGCTCGGCCGTAGGGCGGATAAGCCGAAGGCGCATCCGCCGTTACCCATTCAACAAAAACGTATTGATCGACAACCGGCCCTTCGCGGGGTCGGTGTCAAAATCGGACCCCGCCGCAATATTCCCCGAATGCAGACTCGTGCACCGGTACAACAGTAGCCGGTTGAACGCCGCCTCATAAGACGCAATGCGCTCGAACTGATCGGTATCGCCGTTGATATAACCCGGTGGTGGCAAACGCCCGGCTTTGGCATCCGCTTCCAGCGCCCCCAGAAAAGACTCCCGACGGCCCGCGTCCACATATTCAAAACCGGTATCGCGGTGGCGGTAAAACGACGTACCGCCCAACTCCGGGCCACACAGAAAATGAATCATGGCCAGCTCGGTGGGCCGATTGGAATCAAAGTGCGGGATACGCTGCACCGGGTGCAAATCATCCGGCCGGGTGGTCACCAGAGAGTAGGAGCACTCGACGCTGGCAATCTGCCCGGAGTGGATGCCGAACACGCGCTCAATCAGCCCCGGCAGGCTGTTCTGCAATGCCTGATAGTAGCTACCCGGCGCCGCAGCGCGCAGGCCGGGGTAAAAACCGGTGTTGTTGTCGAAGCCCTTTTTCGCCACCGCGTCCTCGCGAAGCGCCCCGGCGCCCAACAGAAAATCATCAATGCAGACCACGGGTTGACGCTCTGCACCCACCTGGTCCACTCTGATCCGGGCTTCGGGGTTAAACTGTACTGAGGGTTCCGGGGACACAGCCATAGACGCCATCCGCTTTGTGATCGAAAATAGGGGCTCTCCGTATTTACCGGAACAGTTTACGTGGTCTTTGATCCGGACAACACCTCTTACAACAAGGCGGTTCTATGAAAAAACTACTCGGTATCGTGGCACTCTCAAGCGGCTTTGCGGCGCTTTTTCTGGTGTTTATCGCCGGCCCGAGCTTTCGCAATGGCTGGCTGGATCTCGGGCAGGCGTTTACCCTGCTGCGCTGGGGTGCCTATGTGGGTATTGCCAGCGTGCCGCTGATCATCGGCTACGCGATCTGGCGGAAGCCCGAAGGACGATTCACCTCAGCCCTGGCGATTTCCGCCGTGGTGGGGCTGTTCAGCTTTTACCTGCCGTTCAGCCAGTGGCAGACCGCCCAGTCAGTGCCCCCGATTCACGACATCACCACCGACCTCGACAACCCGCCGGCGTTTGTGGCGATACTGCCCTTGCGGAAAAACGCCCCCAACCCGGCGGAATACGCTGGCGAGGAAACGGCCAAACAACAACGTGAGGCCTACCCTGAGCTGCAACCCCTGATCGTCGAGCAGCCCGTGGCTGACGTGTTCGACGCGGCCCAAGCGGTTGTGGAAGGTCAGGCCTGGGATCTGGCCGACGCCGAACAGCTCGACGATGGCAGCGCCCGGGTGGAAGCCACCGACACCACGCTCTGGTTCGGCTTCAAAGACGACGTGGTAATCCGTATTCAGCCCCATGAAAACGGCAGCCGGGTCGACGTCCGCAGCAAATCCCGCCTGGGCCGCAGCGACGTCGGCGCCAACGCCCGACGCATTGAGCTGTTCATGGAAGAATTGCAGGAAGAGCTCCAATAGGTCGGATCGGTCCGACGCATTGGAGCGCACGGGGTGCAATCCGACACCGCACAATAGACCCGAGGCCGCATCGCTATGAAGACCAGCACGCAAGCCATTGCCGCCCTCGTTGACGCCTGCGAGCCCGACTCCATCGTCGCCGTTGGCGAGCAGGCTCAGGCCATTGCCCAGCGCTGGCAGGATACCCACGGCCAGTGTCAGCTGACCTGTCTGGATGCCGCCGATACCGAACAGGGCCTCAGCCTGCCCCGCACTCAGGACCTGGCCCTGGTCACCGACAGCCTTGAACACCTGAGCCACCCGGCCGGCCAAACCCTCATCGGTCAGTTGCGCAACTACGGCACCCGGCAGATTGGCGTTCTGGTCACTGACGGTGCCGGCTGGAGCCTCACCGATTTCATCGGTCTGGGCTTCCGACGCCAGGCCCGCATCGAGGAAGAGGGGCAAGGCCAGACGCTCTACACCTATAACATCAGCAATTACAATCACAAGCGGGATTGGAACAACCCGCGCTTCTGGGCCAACCCGGAAATGTGGGGTAAAGCCTGGTGGTAACCCAACTACCAGGATACTTCCACACGGTTGCGACCAAACTCTTTGGCTTTGTACAACGCCTGATCCACCCGATTGAAAATCTCATCCAGCGTTTCGCCCTGGCGTAAGGTGGCGACCCCGAAGCTGGCGGTGATTCGCCCTACCTGCTCGAACTCTTCCTCCGCCAACAGGGCCCGCAGTTTTTCCGCCAACCCGGCGGCTTCACGCAGCTCGGTATCGCGACAGACCAACACAAACTCTTCACCACCCCAGCGGGCAAAGAGATCGGTCCCACGGATATTGTGTTTGACCAGGGAAGAGAGCCCGGTCAGCACCTGATCGCCCACCGCGTGCCCGTAATGATCATTTATCGGTTTGAAGCGATCGACGTCCACCATGATCAGCGACAGGGGCTTACCCTCGCGCCGCTCCACCAACCCCAGGGCAATCGCCTCTTCAATACCCTGACGGTTGAACGCCCCGGTCAATGGGTCCGTTTTCGCTTTATCCTCCAGAGCTCGACTGCGACTATCCAGCAATTGATTGACCTGCAGCAATTCCTGTTCGCGGGCATGCCGCAAGCTCAACTCCTGTTTGAGCCGCCAGGTGCGCACCGCCAGAAAGGCCAGTGCGGCCATCAGCCAGACCGCCACAAGAATCTGGTACCACTGCTCGGTGGAAATGACCTGGCCCGTCAGCTCGATGCGGGACAGAGTGAATCGGTGCTCACCAGGAATCCCGGTAGAGCCGGTCTGTACCTCGATCACCACGATGTTGTCGAACTGCGGATGGGCCATATCCGGGGAAATACGGTAGCGCTGAAACCACCAGTTGGCGACAAAGAAATCCGCCATGGAAAATTCCAACCAGGCGCCGCCTTTGGCCAGATCGGCATCAAACTCGATCTGATTGTACTTCGTGCTGTCATTAACGTAGCGTTTGCTATAGCGCGGATCGTAGTTTCTCAGGTACATGCGGATGGTTTCGGTCGGCCCCTCATAGTCCATCCAGAACCGGATCTGATCGTACTGACGCAGATCCAGACCATCTTGACGCTCTTCGTCCAAAATCAGCTCAAAACCACAGAACATGTACCGACCACTGTCGACCAGTTCGCACTCCCAGCTCATGGCGGCGGGATCGATGACGTCTGAGTGGCTATCGCCACCCTCGGCGGCGTCACTGTAGTGGGCTACGGTTCCGTCGCTACCGTCCAGCGCCAGTCCGGTTTCCAGAATGGGCCGCTCGGCCACTATTGCGACCACCGTCAGCAGGATCAGCAGCGCCAGTCCCGTCTCCACCCGGAAGAAACGGTTTTTGAAGCTATTGGCAGCAGTAGACGTCATATTCAAACCATTATTTGTTATTGTAGACCGATCGACATATAGTCATATTAACCATAGCCGTTTTGTTGACCACTTTACAAGCAGTTTTTTGACACCTCTAGGGTAGCGGTTTTCATCGCAAGATGCTCCCCTACGATGTCGTCAATTTCAACTTTTGTGACTTTGATCAAGGCCGGGCTGGACTCGGTGAGATCAACTGCTTTAGGATCAAAGCCGCTGGACCGCGCCGTACCGCTCACTTCCGGATCCCTCGCGCGGACGGCGGTCATCGTTTCGGCACCGCATGGGTGCCCAACCCGGAGGCAATCCATGCTGGCGACCATCCTCTCCCACCCGAGCTGCCATCGACACCGGATGCCCGACGGCCACCCGGAGTGCCCCGAACGTCTGGATGCCATCAACAATCGCCTCTTGACCAGCGGCCTGGACGGGCTGCTGCTGCACAAGCAGGCGCCGGCAGTCACCCGGGAGCAACTGCTGCGGGTCCATGAGGCGGAATATCTGGACCGTCTGGCCGAGGCGGCCCGAACCCTGGGAGAGGATCAGATTCTGCCCTTCGACACCGATGTCTACCTTAGTCGCGACACTCTGGAGGCCGCCCGGCATGCCGCCGGAGCCGCCGCCTATGGTGTGGACCTGGTGATGGAGGGGGAGACCGATGCGGTCTTCTGCAACGTGCGCCCGCCGGGCCACCACGCCGAGCCGGATCGGGCCATGGGTTTCTGCCTGTACAACAATGTTGCCATCGCCGCCGCCCACGCGCTGGCGCAGCACGGACTGCAACGGGTCGCCATCGCCGATTTCGACGTCCACCACGGCAATGGCACTCAGACCATGTTCTACGATGAGCCCCGGGTCTTATTCTGTTCCAGCTTTCAGCACCCCTTCTACCCCGGCACCCCCATTGACGTTAAGCGCGATCACATCGTCAATGTGCCTCTGCCCGCCACCTGCCGCAGTGAGGAGTTTCGGGCGGCCATCACCGAGCGCTGGCTGCCCGCACTGAAGCGTTTTCGTCCGCAGCTCTTGCTGATCTCGGCCGGTTTTGACGCCCATGAGGAGGACGATATGTCCTCCATCAGCCTGACCGATCGGGATTACCAGTGGGTGACCGAGCAACTGCGGACCCTGGTGGATCAGAGCCGGGAGAGCGATCGCCCCGACGAGCACTGTCGGGGCATTGTCTCCACTCTGGAGGGGGGCTATGCGCTGTCAGCCCTGGGACGCAGCGCCGTGGCCCACATCAAGGCGCTGGCGAAGCTGTAGCGTCCGCGGCCTGTAAATCGATCCGCATGTCGATGACCTCTTCGTCTGGGTCGTACTTCACCCGAAACCCCAGGCTTCGAGCCAGACTGGCCATGCCCCGATTCTGGGGGAGCGTCCAGCCCACCAGGTGACGGGTCCCCTGGTCTCGGCAGTGCGCCAGCATCTTGCCCAGCAGCAAGCGCCCCAGCCCGCAGCCTTTGAGATCACTGCGAATGGCAATGCTGAACTCACCTTCGTGGTTGTCCGGGTCCATCTGGGCCTGGACCATCCCCAGAGTGACTTCCTCACCCCGCTCGTCGCGCTCGGTGGCGATGAACACCATCTCCCGGTCGTAGTCGATCTGGGTCACACGGGCCATCTGCTCGTGAGAAAACTCGGACACCTCGCCAAAATAGCGGTTGTAACGGTCCTCCCGGCTCAGGGCGTGATCGAAGGCCTGTTGACGGGCTTCATCTTCCGGCCGGATCGGACGCAGCAACACCGAGCGACCATCCTTCAGGGTCACTCGCGCCTCCAGTTCTTTGGGATAAGGCCGGATGGCCATGGGACGAGCCTGCTCGGCCGGGGCAAGACGGGCCGAGACCTCCAGCGCGGTGTAGACGCCCTGCCGCATCATCACCGGTTGCAGATCAAGGCTGACCAGCTCGGGATTGTCGACCACCAGCTGACTGACTTGACTCAACAGCAAGCAGAGCGAGTGGCGCTCCAGCGGTTGATGGCGCTCGCGGATCTTGCCCTCGGCCAGGGCCTGAATCACCAGGTAGCGGGCCAGGGCCATATTCAGAGGCGGCAGAGCCACCACGGCGTTAGACAGCCAGTCGGCAGTGCCTCCCGCTTCTCCCAGGGCGATGACCGGCCCGAATACCGGGTCGACCCGCACCTGAATGCGCAGCGCAACGCCATCCTGATACACCTCTTGGGCGCTGTCCTCAGCGTCCGGATTCCGGGTGCGAATACCGTAAGCCGCCACCATCTCGGCCGCCTCCGGAGCGGACAGCTCGAACCGCGGTGACGCCAGCGCCCGCTCGATGAGTGCGCGCACCGATAGCGGGTGGTGGGGAATCAGCTCGCTGACCGAGTCCGGGGTTTCCGACAGCAGCTTCTGGTTGCGCCGGTATTGAACCCGATACATAAAGGCCGCCACGGCGCCTTCAGGTGTGCGAAAGGAGGCGATACCCGCCTGGGCAAACCGCTCCCGGGCCGGATAAGCGGCTTCCTCGCCCATCCAGTTCACCAGCAGGTTGGGCTTGCGCCCGGCGTGTGCCTCATAGGCATGCAACACCGCCTCGGCATAGACTTCACCAACGTGCAGCGCCGAAGGCGCATGCATCACCAGAATGTTGTCTGCCTCACCGCTGGCCAGAATCACCGAGAGCACCTCCCGATAGAGTTCCGGCGGGGCATCGCCCAGCAAGTTGACCGGGTTGCGGGCACGCCCACCGCGAGGCACCAACCGGGCCAGCGTCTGCTCGGTCTGCTCGCTGAAGGTCACCAGGTGCCCACCGCGCTCAATCAGCGCATCCGCCGCCATGGCGGCAGGACCATTGCCGTTACCCAGAATCACCAACCGCTCACTGGTGAGCTCCCGGCCATAAGCGAGGGTTTCCACCGCGGCAAACAGGTCCCTCAGATCCTGCACCCGCAGCATCCCCGCGCGCCGGAAGGCCGCATCATACACCCGGTCGGAACCGCGCTGTTCGGCCGGCAAGCGGCTGACTGCATCCGACACCTCGCGGGCATTCCCGGCCTTGATCAGGAGAATCGGCTTGCCCGCTGCGGCGGCCCGGGCCGCCGACAGAAAGGCCCGCCCATCGCGGATGGAATCGATATACAGGAGAATGGCCCGGGTC
Source organism: Marinimicrobium sp. LS-A18 (assembly GCF_000463525.1). Classification (NCBI taxonomy): domain Bacteria; kingdom Pseudomonadati; phylum Pseudomonadota; class Gammaproteobacteria; order Cellvibrionales; family Cellvibrionaceae; genus Marinimicrobium; species Marinimicrobium sp. LS-A18. The sequence goes on along the minus strand of NZ_AWEP01000006.1, from coordinate 1,033,029 downwards.
TTGGGGTCGCGCCCGAGGTAATCGATCAACTCATCAAAGTCGATGTCCGCCCCATCGCCCAGAGCAACAAAGTGGGAGAAACCGATGCGCCGCCGGCGCGCCCAATCGAGAATGGTGACGCACACCCCGGAGGACTGGGACACAAAGGCCACCTTGCCCGGCAGCGCATGAGTGTGGGCATAGCTGGCGTTCAGCCCGATGGCGGGTACAAACAACCCCAGACAATTGGGCCCCAACAGCCGCACCCCCCAATGTCGGGCAATCGCCAGCATCTGTTCCTGCAGGCTGGTGCCCTGGGCGGTATGCACCTCATCCAGTCCGGCGGCAATCACAATCACGCTGCGCGTGCCCTTCTTGCCCAACTGCTGAATCAACGCCGGTACCCGCGCCGCCCGGGTACAGATGATCGCCAGATCCGGCACCTCCGGCAGCGCCTCGATCGAGCCGTAGGCCAACACCCCGTTGACCGCCTGGTACTTGGGCGTCACCGGCATGATCGGCCCGGCAAAGTTGCCTTGCAGCAGATTACGCATCACGGCATTGCCCGGACGATTCGGCTTGTTGGACGCACCGATGACCGCCACCGAGCGCGGATTCAGCAACTGATCGATCTGCTTGAGACTCATGGGGGCTCCGGTAGACCTAAAACTTGATCTTAGCGATCTCCGGCGCTAACGGCTAGCGGCCGCCGCCACCTCCGCCGCCACCTCCACCACCGGAGAAACCGCCACCACCGCCCCCTGAGCTGGTACCAGGAGCAGCGGACGCGGAGGCAATCTGTGAGCTGAGCGACTTGCCCAGATCACTGCCCAGACTCGCCAAGCCACCACGGCCAAGCGGACCGTGATACCAATGCATAGCGTGCGCCGCACTGGTGGCGGCCTCCATACCCACCGCTTTGATGAACTGACCGGTCCAGGCCTCTTCAACCCCCAGGGCCAATGCAAACGGCAGAAGGCTTTCGTAACGCTCGGCGTTGAGTGGCGGCTCATCCGCGTTGCGGTGCTCCAGGCCCGCGATTTCATCTCTGGAGGCCACCGACAGGTACAGTTTCAGACCTTCGATGTGGTCCAGCAGCTTACGCCCCTCCCGAGTGGGGCGGCGCATCAGGTTGGCGAACACGCCATTGAGAAGAATCACCACCGACAGCAGCGCCCAGAACGTCAGAGAGGCCAGATTGCCCACCAACCAAAACGCCACCGCTCCCAACGCCACAGAAGCAAGCGCGCCTTTGACGGTAATCCCCACGTTGTCGACAAAATAGCGGGGCTTGAAGCGCTGCTTGAGCGCTCGCTGATGTTGGCGTTTCGCGTCACCCAAAATGGTGTGATTCGCCTGCTCAAGCGCCAATTCGTCTGCGTCCACGAACAACCGGGAAAACAGGGTGCGCTCGGCTGGGGCGAGTTCCACGTCGTTCGCGTCACTGAGTTTTTGCAGCCGCCAGTCATCAGAGAGCCACTTTTTGTCACGGTGAATGGCAACCAAGCCCTTCACGGACAAGTGCACCAAATCCGCCGCGAAACATCGATCGTCATAGCGCGCCTTGGCCAGGTAACGCAAACCGCCGGGCGAGAAATCCTCGGGCGGGAAATAGCGCGCAAACACCGGACCCGTCTGAGGATCACGTCCCTCTCGGCGCCAGTGATGAAAATAGTAACCGAACACCGCCAGCAGCCCGATGATCAGGAGCAACTGCGCCCGGTTGTCGGTCAGAAACCAGATGACCGTCTGCCCCGCGGAGGGTTCTTCCACCAGACCTTTTGGAAAACCCACCACAATGGTCAGCCCCTCTCGCACACCCAGCGGCTGAGTGGTGGCAAAACGCACCACGCCCGGTTCAGTCACCTCGGCTTGGGCGAGCTGGGCCCGACTGCCCTGCGGGCCGGTATAAACATCCAACTGCAATTGACTGGCCGGCACCGGCTTGGGCAACTGCACCCGAGCCGAGGCCGACTCAATGTCAAACATCCATCCTGTGCCGGTCACATTCCAGTAAAGCTCGTCGTGCTGCTCGAAGAACCCCAATTGCCGGTTGGTGCGATAGCGAATGCGGTAGGTGGTGGTGAGCGGTGCCGGCAGGAAACTGTCATCGCCGGTATTGATTCGAATACCGTTCGCCCGGTCTTCGGTAAACCAGGGCTCGGGTTTCCCGTCGCGGGTGACACTGACCACTTCAAACCCGACGACGACACGGTCACCGCGACGGTCCCGATAGCGGGTTGGAAAATCCCGATAGATGCCGCGGCGAATATTTCGGCCCTCGGCCCGCACTTCGATGGTCTCGGTCACATCAAGCGTGCCGTCGGCCTCGACCACGATGTCTGAATGAAAACTCAGAATCCGCTCCTGCGCTGACGCCGGAAGTACGCCTAACGCCAGGAAAAAAGCGAGTAACAGACCATTCAAGAACGCTTTCATTTCATTCCCTCCCTGTTCACCGAAACCACGTCACGTTGATCCTCTGCTGCGCTGAAAAACTCAGCCGTTGAAAAGCCCGCTACTCGCGCAATCAGAAGGTCCGGAAACTGTAGCACCCGATCATTGAGGGCACGCACCGCACCGTTGTAAAACCGCCGTGCATACTGCAGAAGATTCTCGGTCTCCACCAGGTCGCGCTGCAACTGACTGAAGTTGCCATCGGCTTTCAGGTCCGGATAGCTTTCCTGGAGAATGAAAAGGCGAGACAGCGACTGCTCCAACTCGTTCTCAAGGGCGGCGAGCTGACCTGGATGCTGGCTCTCGACAGCCCTCGCTCGCAGCTCGGTCACGGCGGTCAAAAGACTCCGTTCGTGATCAGTGTAGGCCTGAACGGTGCGCACCAATTGGGGAATAAGATCATGGCGGCGCGCCAGCTGCACATCAATATCGCTCCAGGCGGTACGCACCTGATTGCGCAGACGCACCAGGAGGTTAAAACACCACACCACCCAGATCAGGACAGCGGCCAGGATCAATCCCGGCCAGAGGAAATCAGACATAGCGTTATCCTTTATAACCTTCCATAGCATCCCGTCGATGGGGCGGGACTGGGTATTACTATACCTGATCGTTGGGACTTACGTCGTTTGGTCAGGACATGGGAGATAGGGTGGAGATGGCAACGGTGGATGCGGCCTTCGGCCTTATCCACCCTACGCGAACCAAGCACCAAAGAAAGCCCTCCGCGTAGCTGAGAGTCTTCCTCTATCTATATAGTGCCCACTAATTTGTCCGGAACAAATTAGGGCAGCGAAGCTGGTCCGAAGGACCGAGGCGCAAGGAAGCGCCGAGCCCACGCCGGACCTTGGTCCGGACTGGCACACATAAAAAAAGGTCCTACGCTTTCGCGTAGGACCTTCTTCAGTATGGTGCCCAAGGCCGGACTTGAACCGGCACGGCTTGCGCCACTACCCCCTCAAGATAGCGTGTCTACCAATTCCACCACTTGGGCATATAAGGGGTCAAACTAACTGCATTTTTCTTTGCCTAGTCCGTGCCAGATTCCCGACACGCTACGCGTGGTCGCTCCCGGCTTCCTGCCTACCGCGACACTAGCACATCCCTGTACGTCGTCTACCCCTTCCACCACTTGGGCATATAAGGGGTCAAACTAACTGCTTTCTAAACGGCTGATTACTCAGCCGGTACTTCTGGAACCTCGTCCGCGCTGCTTTCTTCTTCCACGGCCGGGACTTCAGAGTCTTGCGCGGCCGGGGCGGACTGTTCTACCGCTGCGGGAATGTCGCTGTCGATACCGACGCCGGCCTTGTTTTTGGCGATGATGGCCAGGCCAAAGCTGGTGGCGAAGAAAACGACGGCGCAGATGCCGGTCATGCGGGTGAAAAAGCCACCGCTGCCCTGACTGCCGAACACGGTCTGGGAGGCGCCGGAACCGAAAGAGGCGCCGGCAACCGCGCCCTTGCCCTGCTGGAGCAGGATCAGGGCGATAATGGCCAAGGCGGTCAGAATGTGTACAACGAGAACGAGTGTTTCCATGGTGTTTCGTCTCTACTCTTTAAAACGTGGCGTATTCGATACGCTGCTTCAAAGCCCCGCCCTCAGGCGGCGGCTCTGCAAATGGCGACAAAATCGTCGGCGTTCAGGGAAGCGCCTCCGAGTAAGGCTCCGTCAATGTCCGGCAGTGCGAACAGTTGTTCGGCATTACCCGGCTTGACACTGCCTCCGTACAAAATCTGCGTTTTGGGCCCCAGCTCGCCCAACTCGGCGCGAATAAAGCGGTGCACTTCTTCCGCCTGTTCGGGACTGGCGGTTTTCCCGGTGCCTACCGCCCATACCGGCTCGTAGGCCACCACCGCACGCGCAAACGCCTCAAGTCCGACACGCTTGACCACGGTCAGCAATTGGTGACCGATGGTTTCCAGCGCCATGCCGGCGTCCCGCTCTTGTTCGGACTCTCCGACACAGAGAATGGGAATCAGGCCCGCTTGCTGAGCCGCGTGAAACTTTTCCGCGACCTGGTCGCTGGTTTCACCCTGCATCCGGCGCCGCTCATTGTGACCCACGATCACGTAGCGGCATCCCAGATCAGCCAGCATGGTACCGGACACTTCACCGGTGTACGCACCGTTGGCGTATTCGCTGACCGTCTGTGCCCCCAGTTCAACGGGGCTTCCGGACAGCGCTTCAGCGGCTTGGCTGAGGTAAACGTAGGGCGGGCAGAGAGCCGTTTCTACATTTTCCGCACCCTGCCACTGGGCGGTAATACCGTTCAGCAGTGAGGCGTTTTCGGCCAGACTGCCATTCATTTTCCAGTTGCCAACGACCAGGCGTTGGCGGCTGTGTCTCTCGCTCAAGGGGTCCCCCTTAAAGCGGGCGCCAATGTTAGCGAAGTTGGGCATAACATACAATCCCAAATCGCGCTCTGACCCCGCTTTTCTCTCATGTTGGTTGATGGGTCTCGTGTTGCTCTCTTTTTCAGTGTAGCGGCTCTTCTAGTTGAGAGCCTTTTCTACCGTAGCGGCCAGTTCCTGGCACAGTTCCTTGACCTTTGCTTTGTCTTCCCCTTCTACCATAACCCGTACCACCGGCTCGGTACCGGAGGGGCGCAGCAGCACCCGGCCGGTGCCGGCCAGTTCGTCCTCGACACTGGCGACCGCCGCCTGGATGGTGGAGTCCTGATCCAGGTCGATCTGCCGCGAGCGGTGCACGTTGATCATGGTCTGAGGCATTTTATGCATGCCTTTTTTGATCTTATTCAGTGACTCGCCCATGGTAGTAAGCGCTAACAACACTTGCAGGGCGGAAATAATCCCGTCTCCGGTCGTGGTGACGTTGCTGCAGACGATATGCCCCGAGGATTCACCGCCCAACGTCCAGCCGTTCTGACGCATCTTTTCAATTACGTAACGGTCCCCCACCTTGGCCCGCTCGAAAGGCACGCCAATTTTCTTCAGGCCCAACTCGAGCCCGAAGTTGCTCATCAGGGTGCCGGCCACGCCATCGCAGCCGCCGCTATAGCGGTGCTGGTAGTCGGCGATGATGTAGAGCAATTCGTCGCCGTCGACAATCTCGCCCCGGTGATCCACGAACATTACCCGGTCGCCATCGCCATCAAAGGCAATACCGAGATCCGCTCCCAGCTCCATGACTTTTTCTTTGAGCAGGTCGGTTTTGGTGGAGCCACACCCGCGATTGATGTTGGTGCCATTGGGGTCCGTGGCGACCGGAATCACCTTGGCCCCCAGCTCGCTGAAGACGCTGGGGGCAATGTGGTAGGTGGCGCCATTGGCGCAGTCCACCACAATCTGCAGCCCCTGCAGACTGAAACCCCAAGGCATGGTGCCCTTGCAGAATTCGATGTAGCGGCCCGAGGCATCTTCGATTCGACGGGCCTTGCCCAGCCGTTCGGCCGTGGTCATGGGCTGATTCAACTGCTCCTCAATGGCCAGCTCGACATCGTCCGGCAACTTGGTGCCGTTGCCACTAAAGAACTTGATGCCATTATCGGTATAGGCGTTGTGGGAGGCACTGATCACGATGCCGGCCTGGGCCTGAAAGGTCCGGGTCAGGTAGGCAATACCCGGGGTGGGCATGGGACCGAGCAGACCGACATCCACGCCGGCATTGATCAACCCCGCCTGCAGGGCGGATTCAAACATATAGCCCGAGATCCGGGTGTCCTTGCCAATCAGAATCATGTTCGGGCCGGAGAAGCGGTCCACCAGTACCCGACCGGCGGCCCAACCCAGCTTGAGCATGAAGTCGGGCGTGATGGGAGGCTCGCCGACCTGCCCACGAATACCGTCGGTACCAAAATACTGTCGCGCCATAGGATCCTTGCTCCCGCTCAAATGCTTTACTGATTAATGAGTAGACGGCGAGTCGGCGGCTGACGTATCGGTCGAAAGCGCCGCCAGGACTGCCAGAACATCATGAGTGGGTGCCACATCGTGCACCCGGATAATACCGGCACCGCGCTGAGCGGCGGCCATCGCCAGAGCCAGACTGCCTGGTAAGCGCTCACTGACGTCGCGCCCCAGAAGGTGCCCCAGCATGGATTTGCGGGACATTCCCACCAACACCGGGTACCCCAAGGCCTGGAATTCACCGAGGCGGCGCAGCAGCGCCAGATTGTGCTCAAGGGTTTTCCCGAAGCCAAACCCCGGATCGAGCAGAATCCGCTCGGCGCCGATTCCGGCGGCCTTACAGGCGGATACCCGCTGGAGTAGAAAGTCTTTAACCTCTTCCACCGGGTCCTGGTATTGGGGCCGCTCCTGCATGGTCTCGGGGGTGCCCTGCATATGCATCAGGCACACCGGAAGCCCCGTGTCGGCGGCGGCGGCCAGAGCGCCTTCGCGCTGCAATGCGCGCACATCGTTGATCAGCCCGGCACCCGCTCGAGCCGATTCACGAATGACCGCCGGGCTACTGGTATCGACCGACACCAGGGCGCCCAGTTCACCGGCCACCGCTTCCACCACCGGGATCACCCGGTCCAGCTCTTCCTGCTCACTGACCGGCGTTGACCCCGGGCGGGTCGATTCCCCGCCTATGTCGATGATCTCGGCGCCTTCGTCCAGCATCTGCTGGGCCCGCCTTCGGGCCAGGTCCAGCGACAGGTGGCCCGCCTGATAGTAACTTCCACCATCAGAGAAGGAGTCCGGCGTGGTATTGAGAACCCCCATCAGACGGGGTCGGGACAGGTCCAGACTGTGAGCGCCAAAACGCATGGGCGATGATTCCAACTGGTTGGGCGATACTGGGTATTGAACGGGCGGGAAAAACAAATCCCCGGCGCAATGGCCGGGGATTATAACAGACTGATGACTCAATGCCGCCGGGAGCGGTCAGTGGTCCTCGGCGGGACCGCCGATGGGCTTGTCTTTGCCTTCACCCTCGGCGCCTTTGCCGTCTGACTTGCCATCGGCTTCGCCGCCCTTGCCTTTGAGGTGGCCATTGAAATCATCGTCGTGCCAGTCGCGCGGCGGACGCACCTTGCGGCGAGCCATCAGGTCGTCGACCTGCTCGGAGTCGATGGTCTCATACTCCATCAGCGCGTCTTTCATCGCCTCCAGGATATCCCGGTTGTCATGCAGAATCTGCTCGGCGCGCTTGTAGCACTCATCAATGATCCGGCGGACTTCCTGGTCAATCATCTTGGAGGTTTCGCCGGAGTAATTGGCCGAGCCAGTGCCCGGCATCATGCCTTCGTCCTCACCGTAGTGCAGAGGACCGAGCTTTTCCGACAGACCCCACTTGGTCACCATATTGCGCGCCAGCTCGGTGGCCCGCTCAATATCGTTGGACGCACCGGTGGTAATACCTTCGGCGCCCAGGGTCATATCTTCGGCAATCCGGCCACCAAACAGGGTGCAGATGCTGGACTCAATGGCCCGGCGGCTCATGCTGTACTTGTCCCCCTCGGGCAGGAACTGGGTGACACCCAGGGCCCGACCGCGGGGAATAATGGTCACTTTGTGGATGGGATCATGCTCGGGCACGATCTTGCCCACAATGGCATGGCCCGCTTCGTGGTAGGCGGTGTTTTCCTTTTCTTTCTCGCTCATCACCATGGAGCGACGCTCGGCGCCCATCATGATCTTGTCACGCGCTTTCTCGAACTCCTCCATGGTCACCAGGCGCTTATTGCCACGGGCGGCGAACAGGGCCGCCTCGTTCACCAGGTTGGCCAGGTCCGCACCGGAGAAACCGGGGGTACCGCGGGCAATCACATTGGCCTCGACACGCTCATCGATGGGGACTTTGCGCATATGCACTTTCAGGATCTGCTCGCGGCCGCGGATATCCGGCAGGCCGACGACCACCTGGCGGTCGAAACGGCCCGGGCGCAGAAGTGCCTTGTCGAGCACGTCCGGACGGTTGGTGGCGGCGATGACGATCACGCCTTCATTGCCTTCAAAACCGTCCATTTCCACCAGCAACTGGTTCAGAGTCTGTTCGCGCTCGTCGTGACCACCGCCGTGGCCACCGCCACGATGACGACCCACGGCATCAATCTCATCAATAAAGATGATGCAGGGCGCCTGCTTCTTGGCCTGGTCGAACATGTCGCGGACCCGGGACGCACCCACACCGACGAACATTTCGACGAAATCCGAACCGGAAATCGAGAAGAAAGGCACTTTTGCCTCACCGGCAATGGCCTTGGCCAGCAGCGTCTTACCGGTACCGGGCGGGCCCGCCATCAGTACACCCCGGGGGATCTGGCCACCCAGGCGCTGGAATTTGGAGGGATCGCGCAGGTATTCCACCAGCTCGCTGACCTCTTCTTTGGCCTCATCCACCCCGGCCACATCGGAAAAGGTGGTTTTGACCTGGTCTTCGCCGAGCAGCTTGGCTTTACTTTTGCCAAAGCTCATGGGGCCGCCTTTGCCGCCCCCCATGCCCCCTTGCATCTGGCGCATGAAGAACAGGAATACGGCAATGATGATCAGAATCGGGAAACTGGCCACTAACAGCTGATGCCACAGGCTGGGGCGCTCCGGCTCCTTGTTACGCACCGTCACGTTGGAGTTCAGCAGGTCGTCCATCAGTTTGGGGTCGCCAATCTGGGGCAGCGTGGTCTGGAAGGTGCTGCCGTCAGAATAGGTGCCCTGGACCTTCAGGCCCTGCAAGGTGACTTCCCGGACCTGCTCGCTCTTGACCGAGCGCACGAAGTCCGAGTAGCTGAGGGTCTCGCTACTGGCGGGCTGATTGAACCCCTGGAACACCGTGAACAGCACGGCGGCGATGATCAGCCACAGGATGAGATTTTTGGTCATGTCGTTCAAGGAGATACCCTCGTTTTGTACAACAAATCAGTGACAGTATAGAGCCCATAAGCGCATCAATACCAATAAACGCACCCTATGAGGCAATAGATCAGCCGTGGCCTCAACCTTTGAAGCCCCGGGCGACCAGATACACCTCCCGGGAGCGGGCCCGGGAGGCGTCGGGTTTGCGCACTGCCACCTTGGTAAAGGCGTCGCGCGTGTCCTGCAGCAGGGGGTCAAAGCCCTCGCCGTGGAACACTTTGGCAACAAAATGCCCGCCAGGTTTCAACACCTGCCGGGCCATATCCAGTGCCAGCTCCACCAGATAGATGGCGGCGGGCTGGTCAACGGCATTCATCCCACTCATGTTGGGGGCCATATCGGAGATTACAAGGTCCGCCTTCTGCCCACCGAGCGCGGCCAGCAGCTGCTCCAGCACCGCTTCCTCGGTAAAGTCACCCTGGATAAACGCGACCCCGGCAATGCTGTCCATGGGCAGAATGTCCGACGCCAGCACCATGCCCTTGTCGCCCACCCGATCGGCGGCCACCTGAGACCAACCACCCGGCGCCGACCCCAGGTCGACCACGCTCATGCCGGGCTTGAACAGTTTGTCCTTCTTGTCCAGCTCGATCAGCTTATAGCTGGCGCGGGAGCGATAGCCGTCCTTCTGGGACTGTTTGACGTAAGGGTCGCTGAAGTGCTCGTCCAGCCAACGGTTGCTGCTTTTGGATCTGGCCATGATGATTCCGGGGGAGATGCGTTACAATGAGAGGCTTTTTCACCCAAACGATTTGAAGGTATTGTCATGCCGCTAAGCGCCGACCGCAAGAAACAATTCCGTGCCCTGGGGCACAACCTGAAGCCAATTGTCACCCTGGGCGACAACGGCCTGAGCGACGGGGTCCGCGCCGAGCTGAACCGGGCGTTGGATGATCATGAGCTGATCAAGGTCAAGATTGCCGTGGCCGAGCGGGACGACCGCAAGGTACTCCTCGATGAGCTGGCCGCCATGCACGGCGTGGAGCTGGTTCAGCAGGTGGGCAAGATGGCGTTGTTGTACCGGGCCAATCCGAAGCCGAACCCGAAATTGTCGAATTTGTTGCGGTAGGTAGTCGCGTCGGGGTTGGATTACGCCGGATAGCACAGTAGTTTGCGTAGGGCGGATAAGCGCCGTAAGGCGCGCATCCGCCGTTACCCCAACCTAAATATGCTCCACCTTGTCGATTTCGTACTCGACTTCACCGCCGGGGGTTTTCACCTCGACCACATCCCCCTCTTCCTTGCCGATCAAGGCCCGGGCGATGGGTGAATTGATGGAGATTTTGTTGGCTTTCACATCCGCCTCGTCATCGCCCACGATTCGATAGGTTACTTCCTGCTCGGTCTCGCAGTTGATGATGGTCACGGTGGTGCCGAAAATCACCTTGCCGCTGGGCGGAATCGTCTTGACGTCGATGACCTGGGCATTGGCCAACTTGCCTTCGATTTCCTGAATCCGGCCTTCGCAGAAGCTCTGCTGCTCCCGCGCGGCGTGGTACTCGGCATTCTCTTTCAGATCACCGTGCTCGCGCGCCTCGGCAATCGCCTGGCTGATGCGCGGGCGCTGGACTTTCTTCAGGTCATTTAACTCTTCGCGCAGAGCTTCTGCGCCTTCCACTGTCATGGGCACCTTGCTCATGCACCGATCCTCCCGTGCAGCTCCTGCAGGCGCCGCACTTGTGTAAATTGACCAAACCGCAGTGCCATACACACCGCCTCGCCGGCGGCCAGGGTGGTGGTGTAGTACACCCGATGATTTTCCGCACTGCGACGAATCGAGGCCGAGTCGCGGGTCGCCTGCCGCCCTTCTGTGGTATTCACAATCAGGTTGATCTGACTGTTCTTGATCATATCCACAATATGCGGACGACCCTCGGCCACCTTGTTGACTACATCTACTTCGAGACCAGCCTCTTTGAGGACGGCGGCTGTGCCACGAGTGGCCACCAGTTTGAATCCGAGACTGTTCAGTTCCTTACCGACCACGACCACGCCGGGCTTGTCGACATCGCGTACACTGATAAACGCCGTGCCCGTGGTGGGCAGCTTGCTGCCGGCGCCGAGCTGGGCCTTGGCAAAGGCTTCACCGAAGGTGTCGCCCACCCCCATCACTTCACCGGTCGATTTCATTTCTGGCCCCAGGATCGGGTCCACCGCCGGGAATTTGTTGAACGGGAACACCGCTTCTTTCACGCTGTAGTAATCCGGCACGATTTCCTGGGTGAAGCCCTGCTCTTTCAGGCTGATGCCCGCCTGGCACCGGGCTGCCACTTTGGCCAGGGACACGCCAATGCACTTGGACACAAACGGCACGGTGCGCGAGGCCCGCGGGTTCACCTCAATCACATAAATCTCGCCATCCTGGTAAGCCAACTGGGTGTTCATCAAACCGATCACACCCAGCTCCAGAGCCATGGCCTTGATCTGCTCGCGCATCAGGTTCTGCACGTCTTTCGGTAGTGAATAAGGCGGCAGAGAGCAGGCCGAATCACCGGAGTGAACACCACACTGCTCAATGTGCTGCATGATCCCGCCGATGACGACCTGCTCACCGTCGCAGACCGCATCGACATCCACTTCAATCGCGGCACTCAGGAAGTGGTCCAGCAGTACCGGCGCGTCTTCGGAAACCTCTACCGCGGTATTCATATAGCCGCGCAGCTCGTCTTCCTTATAGACAATTTCCATGGCCCGACCGCCCAGCACATAGGACGGGCGTACCACCAGCGGGTAGCCCACTTCTTTGGCGGCCTGTAGCGCCTCTTCAAACGAACGCACGATGGCGTTGGGCGGCTGCTTGAGGCCCAACTTGTTGATCATCTGCTGGAAGCGCTCACGGTCCTCGGCGCGGTCGATGGCATCCGGGGTGGTACCGATGATCGGCACACCTTCGGCTTCCAGGGCGCGGGCCAGCTTCAGCGGCGTCTGACCACCGAACTGCACAATCACGCCTTTGGGTTTTTCTTTGTGCACGATTTCCAGCACGTCTTCCAGGGTCACCGGCTCGAAGAACAGGCGATCGGAGGTGTCGTAATCGGTGGACACGGTTTCCGGGTTACAGTTGACCATGATGGTCTCGTAGCCCTCATCGCGCATGGCGAAGGCGGCGTGTACACAGCAGTAATCGAATTCGATGCCCTGACCGATGCGGTTAGGACCGCCGCCGATGACCAGAATCTTGTCCTTGTCGCTCGGGTTGGCTTCACACTCTTCTTCGTACGTGGAGTACATGTAAGCGGTGGAAGTGGCGAACTCGGCGGCACAAGTGTCCACCCGCTTGAACGCCGGGCGGATGTTCAACTGGTGACGATGCTGACGCACCGCCTGCTCGCTGGTGCCGAGCAGTTTGGCCAGGCGCTTGTCCGAGAACCCTTTGCGCTTGAGGCGGAACAGCAGCTCGGCGTTCAGGTCCTGTACGGTTTTTCCGTCCAGCGCCTGCTCACTGTCGATCAGGTCTTTCACCTGAACCAGGAACCAGGGATCAATTTTCGACGCCTCGAAGGCTTCCTCGACACTCATTCCCAAACGGAAGGCATCGCCGAGATACCAGATGCGTTCGGCCCCGGGGGTGTTCAGCTCACGACGCAGACGCGCCGGAGTATCGTTATCCTTCAGGTCCACCTTGGATTCGAAACCGGCAGAACCGACTTCCAGACCGCGCAGGGCTTTCTGCAGGGATTCCTGGAAGGTCCGGCCAATGGCCATCACCTCACCCACGGATTTCATCTGGGTGGTCAGGCGGGCATCGGCGTCGCCGAACTTCTCAAAGGTGAAGCGCGGAATTTTGGTGACCACGTAATCGATGGTCGGCTCGAACGAGGCCGGAGTAGCACCGCCGGTAATTTCATTCTGCAGTTCATCCAGGGTGTAACCCACCGCCAGCTTCGCCGCGATCTTGGCGATCGGAAAACCGGTCGCCTTGGAAGCCAGCGCGGAAGATCGGGATACCCGGGGGTTCATCTCGATCACCACCATCCGGCCATCGTCCGGATTGACCGCGAACTGCACATTGGAGCCGCCGGTTTCTACCCCGATCTCACGCAGTACCGCCAGGGAGGCGTTCCGCATGATCTGATATTCCTTGTCGGTCAGGGTCTGGGCCGGGGCCACGGTGATGGAGTCACCGGTGTGCACACCCATGGGGTCGAAGTTCTCGATGGAGCAGACAATGATGCAGTTGTCGCTTTTGTCCCGAACCACCTCCATCTCGTACTCTTTCCAGCCGAGCAGGGATTCATCGATCAACAGCTCATTGACCGGTGACAGGTCCAGGCCGCGGGTACAGATTTCCTCGAACTCTTCCCAGTTGTACGCAATACCACCACCGGAGCCACCCATGGTGAAAGACGGACGGATGATGCAGGGGAAACCGAACTCTTTGGGCACTTCCAGGGCTTCATCCATGGAGTGGACGATCTTGGCGCGGGCGCACTCCAGACCGATGCGCTTCATGGCCTGATCAAACAGATCCCGGTCTTCCGCCATATTGATGGCGTCTTCGTTGGCGCCGATCAGCTCGACGCCGTGCTTTTCCAGCACGCCGTGTTTGGCCAGATCCAAGGCACAATTGAGCGCGGTCTGGCCACCCATGGTGGGCAGCACCACATCCGGCTTTTCCTTCTCGATGATCTGCTCCACCGTGCGCCACTCAATGGGCTCGATGTAGGTGGCGTCGGCCATTGCCGGGTCGGTCATGATGGTGGCCGGGTTGGAGTTCACCAGTATCACCCGGTAACCCTCTTCGCGCAGGGCCTTACAGGCCTGGGCGCCGGAGTAGTCAAACTCACAGGCCTGGCCGATGACGATCGGGCCCGCGCCCAGGATCAGAATGCTGTTGATGTCGGTACGTTTTGGCATGATCTTCTCGCTCTGCGAAATCGGTTGAAGGGTGACGTTGCGCGGAGGCCGCCCGCAGGCGGCAACCCATCAACGTTTCGCGTCTTTCATCAAATCAATAAAGTGGTCGAACAGGCCGTCGGCGTCGTGCGGACCGGGACTGGCTTCCGGATGCCCCTGAAAGCTGAAGGCGGGCTTGTCCGTGCGGTGAATGCCCTGTAGGGAGCCGTCGAACAGTGACCGGTGAGTGGCCTTCAGATTGTCCGGCAGGCTCGCCTCATCGGCGGCAAAACCGTGGTTCTGGGCAGTGATCATCACCCGTCCGGTCTCCAGGTCCTGCACCGGGTGGTTGCCGCCGTGGTGACCGAACTTCATCTTCAGTGTTTTGGCGCCAGAGGCCAGGGCCAGCAACTGGTGCCCCAGGCAGATACCAAAGACCGGCAGGCCGGTTTCAACAATCTCTTTAATCGCTTCGATGGCGTAGGTGCAGGGCTCCGGGTCGCCGGGGCCGTTGGCCAGGAAGACGCCGTCGGGGTTCATCGCCAGCACCTCGGCGGCGGGTGTTTCAGCCGGCACCACGGTGAGGTCACAGCCGCGATCCACCAGCATACGCAGAATATTGCGCTTGACCCCGTAATCATAGGCCACCACTTTATAGGGCCGTTCACCCTCGGGGACCTGATGCCCTTTGCCCAAGGACCAGGTGCCCTCGCTCCAGGTATAAGGTTCCTTCACGCTGACCACCTTGGCCAGATCCATACCTTTCAGGCCGGCAAACCCCTTGGCTTCCGCCACCGCCTTGTCCTCGTCGATTTCGCCCGCCATGATGCAGCCGTTCTGGGCGCCCTTGTCGCGCAGCAGCCGGGTCAGGCGACGGGTATCGATATCGGCGATGCCGATGATGTTCTGGGCTTTCAGGTACTCGGGCAGGGACTGCTCGGAGCGGAAGTTGCTGGCCAGGAAGGGGAGGTCCCGAATCACCAGGCCGGCGGCCCAGCTTCGATCGCACTCGGCGTCCTCGGCATTGACGCCGGTGTTGCCGATATGGGGGTAGGTCAGCGTCACGATCTGACGGGCGTAGGAGGGATCGGTCAGGATTTCCTGATAGCCGGTCATGGAGGTATTGAACACCACCTCGCCCACCGACAGGCCCTCGGCACCAATGGCGGTACCGCGAAAAATACTGCCGTCTTCAAGTACAAGCACAGCGGGTGTGGATGCCCCAGTAGTCAAGTCAACCTCCTCAAGCATGATGGCGTGCCGTCATGTAACCGGACTTTTCACAGGCTCAGCGAGGCAGCCGCACGACCCGAGGGGTGCGAAGATCAGCGAATGCTAGACGGACTGCGCGCGAGTGAAAGCCCGGTCACGGGGTGCAAAAAAGCGAGATGAAACACCAGCCTCATCTCGCTTCATACAATCCTGCTGACCGGCATTTGGGCCAAGTGTAATTTCGCCGACAATTTTACGCGAGGCGGCGGGTGCTGTCCAATGGAAATGTCCGATTGCCGCCCACCGGGAGCATCAAATCCTTTGGTTATAAATTGTATGACTTTTTATGGCAAATCAGTCTGTCACTTAATAAAGCCTCGAGCCACCTCATATTTCATAACCCTTTGATTTTACTTGATTCTGAGTTTTCATGATGATTTTGTCAGATATATCGACATTTTATTATTACGCCATATCATCATACAATAATGTCGCCAAACCAAACGTCTGGTTCAATATTCGAACCCATGAATAAGACAAATAACGAGGTAAAAGCCATGTCTACCAAGGACCTACCCGGTCTCATCGGGGCTGCGGCCCTGCTGCTCGCCGCCGGAGCGGCGACCACTCACGCGGCCCCCGCTACGGACCATGAATGGGCATCCCCCGAGTTCGCAGAGGCCACCGTCCACGACCCTTCGGTCATCAAAGTCGATGACACCTACTACGTGTTCGGCTCCCACCTGGCCGCGGCCAAATCCGATGACCTGATGCAATGGCAGCAGGTCGCCGACGGCGCCAACGCTGCCAACCCGTTGTTTGATGACGTCCAGACCGAGCTGCGGGAAACCTTCGAATGGGCCCAGACCGACACGCTCTGGGCGGCGGATGTCATCCAGCTTGAGGATGGCCGCTTTTACATGTACTACAACGCCAGCCGGGGTGACTCGCCCCGCTCCGCCATGGGGGTTGCGGTGGCCGACGAAATTGAGGGGCCTTACCGCAACGAGGGCATTTTTCTGCGCTCGGGCATGTGGGGCCAGCCCAGCGAGGACGGCACCATTTATGACGCCCGCATTCACCCCAATGTGGTCGACCCCGATGCCTTCTTTGACGCCGAAGGCAAACTCTGGATGGTCTACGGCTCCTACTCGGGTGGCCTATTCATCTTCGAGATGGACCCGGAAACCGGCTTTCCACTGCCGGGCCAGGGCTACGGCAAGCACCTGATGGGCGGCAACCACAGCCGGATCGAAGCCCCCTACATCCTCTACAGCCCGGAGACCCAGTACTACTATCTGTTCACCTCCTTTGGTGGCCTGAGCGCCGACGGCGGCTATAACGTACGCGTCGCACGCTCGCGCCAGCCCGACGGTCCCTACTTCGATGCTCAGGGCAATAATATGGCCGAAGTAAAATCAGACCCGGCCCTGCCGCTATTTGACGATGCCAGCATCGAACCCTATGCCATGAAAATTCTGGGCAACCATTTATTCACCCGAGAACTGGGCGAGGACGGCGAAGGCTTGGGAACGGGCTACGTCTCCCCCGGCCACAACTCCGCCTATTACGATGACGCCACCGGGCAGTACTTCCTGATTTCCCACAGCCGCTTCCCGGGAACCGGAGAGCGCCACAACATCCGGGTGAATGAGCTGCTGATGAACGACGCCGACTGGCCGGTCGCCGCGCCCTATCGCTACGCCGACAAAGCACCCCAAGCGCAACCGGGCCAGCGCAAGGTCAAACGCCCCGACGTGGTGGGTGACTACAAAGTGATCCTGAAAGACAAGACCATCACCGCCGACATCGAGACCTCCCGGTTCGCCACCCTCACCAACAACGGCCGCATTCAGGGCGATATCGAAGGCCGCTGGTGGTTTGGTGGCAACGATCGCATTTCGGTCGAGCTGAGCGACGGCGATTATGAGGGCGTACTGTCCTACCAGTGGAATGAAACCGCCGAGCGTTTCGATCTGACCTTCAGTGCGCTATCCGACGCCGGGCTCACACTGTGGGGCAGCCGCCTGCCGGATCGCCCGACCGAGGCGGTACTGCAAGCCATTCTCGACGATATCGAGTTCAGCTCAATCCCGCTGCAAAATGATATCGACCTGCCGGTGAGCGCGACCCGCAATGCCACCATCGAATGGGCATCCTCGGCGCCTCAGTGGATCGCGACTGACGGCCAGGTCAATCGCCCGGAGCATGGCCTGGGCGATCAGGTGGTCACCTTACGCGCCACGGTGCACTACGACGGCGAGACACAGAGCCGTGAGTACCCGGTGACCGTGCGTGAACAGGCGCCCGACGGCCTGCTGGCGCACTACAGCTTCGACGGCAACCTGAACGACACCACAGGGCAACAGGCGCCCGGTCAGGTCAGCGGCGCCCGTATCGATTGGGCCGGTGGCCAGATTGATTTTGTGTCGGGGGTCAGCGCCGAGGCCGCCTACTTCGATGGTCAGTCAGGTGTGCGGCTACCTGGCGGGTTGATCGCCAGCCATCGATATTCGGTCAGCTTCTGGCTGAACCCCAGCGCCCTTAACGCCTTCAGCACCACCTTCTTCGGCGCCCGGAATCCGGACAGCTGGATCAGCTTCCTGCCCATGGGGCACGGTTTCGTGAACGGTCACACCATGCTCTGGTCAGGCACTCTCTGGTATGACGCGGGTACCGGCATGAACATTCCCCAGGACGCCTGGAGCCACGTGGCCTGGGTGGTGGACGAAGGCGCTCTGTCGATTTACATCAATGGTGAGGAGCGCTTCTCCGGCGCCGGTTTCCCGCACGTCTTCTCCGAGGGCACCGGCATCTTCAGCCTGGGTGTGAACTGGTGGGACCTGCCCTACGAGGGCGCCATGGATGAGCTGCGGGTG
The DNA here is from genome assembly GCF_000463525.1 of Marinimicrobium sp. LS-A18. Taxonomy (NCBI): domain Bacteria; kingdom Pseudomonadati; phylum Pseudomonadota; class Gammaproteobacteria; order Cellvibrionales; family Cellvibrionaceae; genus Marinimicrobium; species Marinimicrobium sp. LS-A18. Next base: position 1,014,848 of record NZ_AWEP01000006.1, on the reverse strand, counting down.
TACGAAAAGCCCCTGTCCGCCGCTGAGGTAATGGAGTTGAGCCAAACGCCGTAACCCTTCAACCGGGCGACCACCTTCGTGGTCGCCCGGACTACAACCGCCTGTCTCCCCGATACAACCTCCCGGCAGCTCTCAGTCACAACAAGATGATTAATGCGCCATAATACTTGTCGGCGTGCACCTTGCTGGGGCACTATGGGCTCATTGTCAGCTCCGAGCCACGACGCACAATTGGCCAACACGAGACCGTCATGCTTTATCGGCTACGCAACGATTTTCATCTCTCGGTCATCACCCTGATGAACGCCTGTGCGATCGTTGGCATCACACCCTTTGCCATCTGGCGGTTTCTTCGCGGAGAGTACTGGATCGGCCTGATCGATCTGGGCATTCTCGGAGCCATTGTCGGCGCCACCCTGTACGCCTGGCGCACACACAAAACCGCCTGCACCGGACTCTTTCTCGCCCTGTTCCCCTGCACCGGTGGCGCCATCGCCATATCCCTGACGGCCGGCGAAGTGGGACTGTTCTGGCTTTACCCGGCCCTGATCTGCAGTTTCATGCTCACCCGCCCGCTGATTGCCGCGCTTCTGCCGCTTGGAGCCCTGGCACTGCTGATCCTCGAAGGCAGCGCCTTCAGCTCCAGTCAGCAGGTATGGTCCTTTTCGGTCACCTTATTGGTGGTGTGCGCTTGCACCTATGTTTTTGCCCGCCGAAGCGAGCACCAGCGCAACCGTCTGAAGCATCTGGCACTACTCGACCCGCTCACGGGGGTCAGCAACCGTCGTGCCCTGGATGAAGCGCTGGCCCGCGCCGTGTCTGAGCACGAACGCCTGGGCACCGAATACGGTCTGGTGTTGGCCGACCTGGATCACTTCAAGCGGGTCAACGACACCCACGGTCACCACACCGGAGATCGCATTCTGGTGGATTTCGTCGGCGTCCTGGCCTTCAATACCCGGCGTTCGGACCAGCTGTTCCGCTTTGGTGGCGAAGAGTTTGTGATTCTGATGTCCGGGGCAACACCAAATGGGCTTCAAGCGGCCGTCGAGCATGTCCAGTCGGTGCTGCGCAAAACCCTCACCAGTCCATCCGGCCCCGTAACCGCCTCGTTTGGCACGGCCATACTGCAACGCGGAGAAAGTGTCGACCATTGGTTCGAACGCGCCGACGAGGCGCTTTATCAGGCCAAAAAGCAGGGTCGGGACTGCATCGTGGCAGGAGAACCCAGTGCAGCATCAGAGCAAACCCAACCCGAAGGTAAAACCTGACTTGACAGCGCAACGGGCAGGCTGGAAGATGCCGCGCTCCGTCTCTATTCCAAAGGAATTACCATGATTCTCGCCCTGATTGCCGTCGTTGTCGGCCTGATTATTCTGGTGTGGAGCGCCGACCGGTTTGTGGATGGCGCGGTCTCCACCGCCAGCCACCTGGGAATGCCGCCCTTGTTGATCGGTATGGTGATCATCGGTTTTGGCACCTCGGCTCCGGAAATGGTGGTCTCGGCATTGGCGGCGAGTCAGGGTAGCCCGGGGCTGGCGCTGGGTAATGCCTACGGCTCCAACATCACCAATATTGCCCTGATTCTCGGCTTGACCGCGGTGATAAGTCCCATCGCCGTTCACTCCCAGATCCTGCGCAAAGAACTGCCACTTCTCACCCTGATTACCGCTCTGACCATATGGCTGATATGGGACCTGCACATCGGTCGGCTGGACGCCACCCTTCTGCTGCTGGCCTTTACCCTCACCATGGGCTGGAGCATCTGGCAGGGTATGCGCGGCAAAGGCGATATCCTCGGTGGCGAAGTGGATGCGGAGCTGCAGGCTCACCCCATGCCCCTGCCCCGCTCTTTGATGTGGTTGTTTATTGGCCTGGTGTTGTTGGTCGCCAGCTCCCGCTTACTGGTCTGGGGCGCGGTCGATATTGCCCAGGCGCTGGGCGTAAGTGATGTGATCATCGGCCTGACGATTGTGGCCATCGGCACATCGCTTCCCGAGCTGGCCTCATCACTGGTGGCGGTACGCAAGGGCGAGCACGACCTGGCGCTGGGCAATGTGATTGGCTCGAACCTGTTCAACACCCTGGCGGTGGTGGGTATTGCCGGAGCCATTCACCCCATGGTGGTGGACCCGGAGGTACTGAGTCGCGATGTGTTGGTCATGTCGGCCTTGACGCTGTCCCTGTTCGTCGTCGGCTATGGTTTCCGTCGCCAGGGGCGCATCAACCGGATCGAAGGCGGGCTGCTATTGCTTTGCTACGTGGGTTATACCGGCTATCTGATTCAGACCATATTCGCCAGCTGAAGCACCAGCCCAACCAGCAGCACCATGTTGGCCAGCAGAGCGATCAGGTAAAAATAACTGCGCGGGCTGGGATTGCGCTCGGTCGCCAGCCCGTAGTAGAGCACCATGTGGGCAATCCGCGCCAAGGCGAACACCCACACCGTCACGGCCACCCAGGTTGAGCTCATGCCGGCAAACAGAGCCAGAAATACCGTGCCGAAAAACAGGGGCAGGTTTTCCAGGGAGTTCATGAAGGTACGGTGGGCACGGAACACGAAAGACTGATGCGAGAGCGACTCATCGATTCTCCCCGGCACCGCGCCGGGCTGACGTGCCTTGCTGTAGCTCGCCACCAACATCTGCACCAGCAGTGTGATCAACACCACCGCAAGTCCCGCATACGCCAACTGGTAATCTTCACCCATTACGCTATCCTCTGGTTAGTTTGATGGTGAGCGCAACACAATAAGGTAACATTCATGGAAGCTCTGATTCTCGGTATACAGCGGCTTCTCTGCACCTATTCCGGTGGTCCGGGTAGCTGCTCCACGTGGACGTTCATCCGGGTGGGGTAAAGCGCCGGGCCGAACTGGCTGAAAATCGCCACATCCGCCGCATCCCGACCATAGGCCACCGTGACCCGACCACCGCGCGGCTCGCTCTGGGTCGGATCAAAGGTATACCAGCGCCCGCCCACGTAGGCCTCGAACCAGGCGTGGAAGTCCATGGGTTCGAGTTTATGCAGGTAACCCACCACCATACGCGCCGGAATGCACAGGCCGCGACACAGGGCGATGCCCAAGTGCGCGAAGTCCCGACACACCCCCTCGCTCATCTGGTTGAAGTCCGCAGCGGAGAGCTGAAAGTGCGGGGCGGCCTCGTTATAGATGAACTGGTCGCGAATCCACTGCTCGATACGCGCCACCTGGTCATAACCGGGAATCGCATCGCCGACAATCTCCCGCCCCATCTGGATAAACTGATCGGACTCGCAGTAGCGACTGGGCAACAAATAAGTCAGCACTTCATTGGGCAGATTCTGCACTTCCACGAAAGGGGCGCCGGGTGCGACATCAATCGTATCATCAGCCAACACGTCGGCTGAGGTGCGGATGACGAACTTACCGGGCGGCGAGATCAGTCGCTGACAGAGGTTGCCGTAGGGGTCGGTATACTCTTCCACCGGCACACTGGGAATCAGCGTGTAGGATTCGCGGGCGACCCACTGGCGTCGGCCGCTGCGCGGGCGCAGCATCAGGATAAACGGTGCGGGCTCACTTTCATCGAACTGGATTTCACAACCGGCTCGCAGCCACATGGGGAAACTCCCTGGTTTGAGGGTTTGGGGTCAACGCGCGGACATTGCACCCTCAGGGTGTCGTCCGGTAGTGACCATCCTCCCACTCTAACTCAATTTCCGCCAGTAGTGGCTTGTGATCCGACAATCCGGACCAGGGTTTGCGGGGTAACACCACCGGCGCATGCCCTCGCGCGGAGCGCACATAGATTCGGTCCAGGCGCAGCATCGGCCAGGCGGCCGGGAAGGAGCGGGCCGGCCGGCCGTACTCATGGGTGAACACCTCGCGCAGCCCGGCCTGCTCGGCCAGCAGGCGCTGCGCGCGGCCGCGCCAATCGTTGAAGTCTCCCGCGACCACTACTGGCTCATCTTCCGGTATGCGGTTGACCAGTTCACACAGCCGACGCAACTGACGCTGGCGATGGTGCTCGCGAAGGTTCAGGTGCACACAGATAGCATGCAGTGGCTTGGGCTCGGAAACCAGATCCAGCGTGCACTGCAGAATGCCGCGCTGCTCGAACCGGTTCAGGGAAATATCGTGGTTATCCCACTGGGTTATGGGGTATTTGCTGAGCAGCGCATTGCCGTGGTGCCCCTTGGGGTAGACGGCGTTGCGCCCGTAGGCGAAGTCCTGCCAGATGGTATCGGCCAGAAATTCGTACTGCGCCGCGTCGGGCCAACGATGCCCCAGGCGGCGCGACCAGCCTTCATGGGCCCCGAGAACTTCCTGCAGAAAAACGATGTCCGCCCCCACCGAGCGCACGGCCTCGCGCAGCTCCGGCAGAATGAACCGCCGGTTGAACAGGCTGAAACCCTTGTGGGTATTCACCGTCAGAATGCGCAGGGTGCAACTCATTGATGGGCCTCGCGCGCCGCGTCCATGATCGTAAGCTTAGTGCAGATCCAGCACGTCCTGCATGTCATACAGTCCGGGCTTTTGCTGCGCCAACCACAATGCCGCACGCACGGCGCCCCGGGCAAAGGACTGACGGCTGGAGGCCTTGTGGGTGATTTCCACGCGCTCGCCATCGGCCATGAACATCACGGTATGATCGCCCACCACATCGCCGCCGCGCACGGTGGCAAAGCCGATGGTATCGCGATCCCGGGCGCCGGTCTGGCCTTCGCGGCCGTACACGGCGGTTTCGCTCAGGTCACGACCCAGGGCGTTGGCGACGACTTCGCCCATCCGCAGGGCCGTGCCCGAGGGGGCGTCGACCTTGTGGCGGTGGTGCGCCTCGTAGATTTCCACATCGACATCGTCCCCCATCACACGGGCGGCCATGTCGAGCAGCTTCAGGCACAGGTTGACGCCGGTGCTGTAGTTGGCAGCGATGCACAGCGCCGTGCTTTTGGCCCGCGCTTCCAGTTCGGCTTTCTGCTCGTCGGTAAAACCGGTGGTGCCGATGACCAGGCCTTTGCCGTGTTCGGCACAGAGTTTGGCGTTGTTCAAAGTGGCGGTGGGGGCGCTGAAGTCAATCAGAACGTCAAACTGGTCGATCACCGCCGCCAGATCGCCGCTGAGGGCAACGCCCAGTTTGCCGATGCCGGCCAGCTCGCCGGCGTCGGCGCCGATAAGTGTGCTTTCGGGACGTTCGATGGCGGCGCTCAGTTGGGTGTCGTCATTGGCGCTGACGGCTTCGATCAGGGCTTTACCCATGCGGCCAGAGGCGCCGCTGATGGCGATTTTGATGGTCATGAATTTTCCTCGGGTGGTGGTTCCTGGGAGGTCCAGCTATCGTCGCCCTCTTCGAACAGATGGCCGAGCTTGCCTCGCTTGGTTTCCAGGTAGCGGGCGTTGTGGGGGTTGCGCCCGGTCTGGTGGGAAATGCGTTCCGTCACGGTGATGCCCATTTCCCGCAGGGCTTTGACCTTGCGCGGGTTGTTGGTCATCAGTTTGAGTGACTTGATGTTCAGGTGCTCCAGCATGGGCTTAAGGATGCTGTAGTCGCGCATGTCGGCGCCAAAACCCAGGCGTTCGTTGGCTTCCACGGTATCGGCGCCGCAGTCCTGCAGGTGGTAGGCGCGGATTTTGTTGAGCAGGCCGATGCCGCGGCCTTCCTGGCGCAGGTAGAAAATCACTCCGCGCCCTTCCAGGGCGATTTTGTGCATGGCGGCCTGCAGTTGGGGGCCACAGTCGCAGCGCATGCTGAACAGCGCATCGCCGGTCAGGCACTCGGAGTGCACCCGGGCGAGTACCGGTTCGCCGTTACTGACATCGCCCATGGTGAGCACCAGGTGCTCCTTGTCCGCTCCATCGTCGGAGAAGCCGTGCATGGTGAACATGCCCCAGGGGGTCGGCAGTTTGGAAGATTCTACGAAGCGTATGGTCACGCAATTGCCTCTTGAGCGGGTGGGCTGACGCCCGCCATTCTATATAAAGTAAGCCACGGTCTGCAGGATGATCCAGGCATACACCGCCGCGAGCACATCATCGATCATGATGCCAAAGCCGCCGTGTACCCGGCGATCCAGCCAGTTGATGGGCCAGGGTTTGATCACATCAAAGATCCGGAACAGGACGAAGCCGAGCAGCATCCACAACCAGCCGGCCGGCGCCAGGAACATGGTGAGCCAGTAGCCGACCATTTCATCCCAGACGATACCACCGTGGTCGTGCACCCCCAGCGCCTTGGAGCTGCGGTCGCACCAATAAACGCCCAGGGCGAAGGTCACGATCAGCCACAGTGAATAGATGGGTACGGACAGGTCCTGAATCAACCAGAAGATGGGAATGGCCGCCACTGTGCCGAAGGTACCGGAGGCCGGACGCAGCAGGCCACTGCCAAAACCAAAGGCAAACAGGTGGTCCGGGTTGCGCAGGACGGTGGCGACGCTGGGGTATTCAGGCTTGGACATCAGAAATGGGTATAGCCGCTTTGTTGTGAATCGTAGGGTTCGCCGTGCAGCGTGCAGTGTACGCCGCTACCGGTTCCAAGGCGACCCACTACGGTGGCCTGCAGGGCACCGGTGCCGATCAGGGCGCCCAGTTCGGGCATCCGGCTCTCCGGTACCGTGAAGCACAGCTCGTAATCATCGCCGCCGGTCAGGGCCCACTGGCGAGCCTGATCCTGGCTGGTGGCATTTTGCAGCGCCGGTGACAGGGGCAGCTCTTCGATAAAGAGTTCGGCGCTCAGGTCGCTGGCCGCGCAGATATGCCCCAGATCGGCCAGCAGGCCATCGGAGATATCCAGCGCGGCACTGGCGATACCCGCGAGTTGCGCGGCGGCTTCCAGCCGGGGCGTGGGCCGCCAGTAGCGCTCCTGCAAGTAGGCGCTGACATCCTCACTGACCGCCTTTTCCAGACGCCCTTGCAGGCTCGCCAGGCCCGCGGCAGAGTCTCCCAGCGTGTGGGTGACCAGCACATAATCCCCGGCACTGGCGCCGTCCCGACGCAGGGCCAGCCCCGGCGCTACCGAGCCCATCACCTGAACGGTAATGGTCAGCGGCCCCTTGGTGGTATCGCCGCCGACCAGAGAAATACCATAAGCCTCGGCCACTTCGAACAGGCCGCGGCTGAAATCCCGCAGCCAGTCATCGGAGGCCTCGGGGAGGGTCAGCGCCAGGGTAAACCAGAGCGGCGTCGCCCCCATGGCCGCCAGGTCGCTGAGGTTGACCCGCAGGGCCCGCTGGGCGATTTCCTCCGCGGGCGCATCGTCCGGAAAGTGAACGCCGCTGACCAGGGTATCGACCGAGACCGACAGCGCTTCTCCCGCCGGGGGTTGCAGCAAGGCGGCATCGTCGCCCACGCCCAACAGCACCGACGCCGGGGTGGATTCGGCGCTGTGTTGTTGGAAGTAGTGGCGGATCAGTTCGAATTCACCCATGGTTTGAGTCGGTTTGGGAGTGGTTGGGAGTGGGTTTGGTAACGGCGGATGCGCAGCTTGTTCGCTGCGCTCTGCCCCTACACCAAGCTTTGGCGCGAGCTCAATTATTAGGCGCGTTTTTCGATGGCCCGGATATCGTTGGCGGCCTTGTCGAGCACGCCGTTGATGAACTTGTGGCTCTCTGCCGCGCCGAACTTTTTCGCCAGGGATACCGCTTCGTTGATGACCACTTTATAGGGCACATCAATCCGGTATTTGAACTCGTAGCAGGCCAGGCGAAGCAGGGCCTGGGTGACCGGGTCCAGCTCGTCGGAGCTGCGCTCCTGCAGGTGCGGCGTAAATACCGCTTCCACTTCGCCCAGAAACTGCGGCACACCGTGCAGCAGCTCGTGGAAGTAGTCGACATCGACGTTGGTCATGTCGTTGTCAGTGCGAAACTCCGCCTCGATGGCATTGAGGTTCGCGCCGGCCATCTGCCACTGATACAGACCCTGCATGGCGTAGTGGCGCGCTTTGCGGCGAGCGGCCGGTGTGGGGGCTTTGCTATCGGCCATGATCAGATTCTTCCCAGCAGTGAAACCATTTCCAGCGCGGTCGTGGCGGCTTCCACGCCCTTGTTGCCCGCTTTGGTGCCGGAGCGCTCAATCGCCTGCTCGATGGTATCGACAGTCAGCACCCCGAAGGTGATCGGAACATTGGCGTTCAGGGATACCTGAGCCAGGCCCTTGGTGCATTCGCCGGCGACGTAATCGAAGTGCGGCGTACCACCGCGAATGACCGCACCCAGGGCAATGATCGCGTCGAACTCACCCTTGGCGGCAATGCGCTGGGCGGCCAACGGGAACTCAAACGCGCCGGGGGCGTAGTAGATGGTGACCTGATCGTCCTTGATGCCGTGGCGACGCAGGGTGTCCAGCGCGCCCTCTTTCAGGCTTTCGACCACAAAACTGTTCCAGCGGCTGACCAACAATGCGTAGCGGCCTTCGCTTGCGGCGAAATCGCCTTCAATAACCTTGATCTGACTCATAGAGGATTCTCTTTCTTCAATCGATTGATCGTGTTCCGGCCCGGCTGCCCTACTGGCTGCCCGGCTCGAGATGTTCAACAATTTCCAGGTCAAACCCGGACAGGGCGGTGAAGCGCATGGGCGCCGACATCAGGCGCATTTTGCGCACCCCCAAATCCCGCAGAATCTGGGAGCCGGTACCCACCTGTTTGTACACCTGATCCGGACTGCGCACCGGCTGTTTACCGGAGAGCATCCAGTCGATACTTTCTTCCACCTGAGTGGTGCTTTCGTCGTGGCAGATCAGCACCAGCACACCCTGCCCGGCCTCGCTGATGGTTTTCAGCGCATCGCGGTAATTCCAGGAGTGTTTGCCGGCATCGCCGGGACGCTTGAGACCAATCAGGTCCTTCGCCACGTCCATCACATGCACCCGCACCAAGGTGGGCTCCGCCGGATCGACATGCCCTTTGAGCATGACAAAATGCAGGTCGCCCCGGGCCAGATCGCGATAGGTGCGCAGCTCAAAGGGGCCGTACTCGGTGTCCACCTGGCGACGGTTGATGCACTCGACGGTTTTTTCCTTTACCGAGCGGTAGTGAATCAGGTCCGCTATGGTACCGATTTTCAGGTTGTGTGTCTGGGCAAAGGCTTCCAGGTCCGGGCGGCGGGCCATGGAGCCATCGGCATTCATGATTTCGACAATCACCGCCGCCGGCTCGAAACCCGCCAGGCGGGCCAGATCGCAGCCGGCTTCGGTATGCCCGGCACGGCTCATCACACCACCGGGCTGGGCCATGATCGGGAAAATATGCCCGGGTTGAACGATGTCCCGGGGCTTGGCGTCGGCGCTGACCGCCACCCGCACGGTGCGGGCCCGATCCGCCGCCGAAATGCCGGTCGTGACCCCCTCCGCCGCCTCAATGGAAACGGTGAAGTTGGTGGAATAGCGGGCCTGATTGTCCGACACCATCAGGGGCAGGCCCAGTTGCTGGCAGCGCTCCGGCGTCAGGGTCAGGCAGATCAGGCCCCGGGCGTGGGTGGACATGAAGTTGATGTCCTCCGCCCGCACCTGGTCGGCTACCATGATCAGGTCGCCTTCATTTTCGCGATCTTCGTCATCCATCAGGATGATCATCTTGCCGTGACGCAGGTCGTCAATCAGTTCTTCCGGCGTGTTCAGTTCCATAATGACCTTCGTTAAAAGAGGTACCTTCAATCAGTAGCCGGGCCATCGGCCCGGCGTCTGCCATTCAACGGCCGGTGAAGCCGTGCTCGGCGAGAAAATCCAGAGTGACACCGCCGCTCGTGTTGGCGGCCTTCTCTCCCAATAATAGCCGTTCCAGGTAGCGTGCCAGCACATCCACCTCCAGGTTGACCCGGGTGCCGGGCTGGTAGCTGTCCATGATGGTCCATTTGAGGGTGTGCGGGACGATATTCAACTCGAACTCCGCCCCCTCGACCTTGTTCACCGTGAGGCTGGTACCGTCCACGGTGATCGATCCCTTATGGGCAATGTATTTGGCCAGGTTGTCCGGCGCCTTGATGCGAAAGCGCTCGGAGCGGGCATCCCCGTGGCGTTCGACCACCTCCCCGACGCCATCGACGTGGCCGCTGACGATGTGCCCACCCAGGCGCGTGGTGGGGGTCAGGGCCTTCTCCAGATTCACCGGCTGGCCGGTGGCCCACTGGCCAATGGTGGTGTATGCCAGGGTTTCCCCGGATACATCCGCCCAGTAGCCGTTGCCCGGCAGGTCCACCACGGTCAGACAGACGCCGTTGGTGGCAATGGAGTCGCCCAACTGGACGTCCGCCAGGGGCAGATCGCCGGTTTCGATCAACAGGCGCAGGTCGCCGCCTTTGGGTTCGAGGCGGGCGACGCGGCCTTTGGCTTCGATAATTCCCGTAAACATAGTTTGCTTCTCAGCTTTGAACAGCTTCACGGTTGGTAACGGCGGATGCGCTTCGCTTATCCGCCCTACGCATACCACGGCGGGTCGTGTAGGGGCCGAGCGCAGCGGTATTGACCCGCATCCGCCGTAAACCACCCATCAACCCTCCGGATCCGGGCTGGCGGTAATGCGCCAATCGTGGCCCACGGCCCGGATGTCGTGAATTTTCAGCGGCAACTGGGCCGCCATGGAATCCAAGGGCAACTGGAACAAGGGCCGGGCGTTGCTGCCGAGCAGCTTGGGTGCCAAATAGACGATCATCTCATCGAGCAGCCCCTGCCCCAGAAACGCACCCGCCAGGGTCGCCCCGGACTCCACCAATACTTCGTTGTACTCCCGACGGGCCAGCTCGCGCAGGAGCGCAGTCAGGTCAATACGCCCGTCGCGGCCCGACAGCTCGAGGGTTTCCACCTGCGCCGGCCAACCGGTATCGGCGGCTGCACCACCGTGAACCAGCAGTACCGGCCCCGGATGCTGCAGCAGCGGGGCATCGGGGGTCATCCGGCCCCGGGAGTCGAGGACCACCCGCAGCGGTTGGCGTTCGGCAATGGCCGCCGCGTCATCCAGCTTCAATTCGTCCGCACGCACGGTCAGGGCGGCCTGATCCATCAGCACGGTATCGATGCCGCTGATGATCGCGCAACTGCGGGCGCGCAGGCGCTGCACGTCTTCCCGGGCCCGGCGGCCGGTCACCCACTTGCTTTCGCCACTGGCCATGGCGGTGCGACCATCCAGGCTCATGGCCAATTTGCAGCGCACCCAGGGCAGACCGCGCTCCATGCGCTTGATAAAGCCCGGATTCAGCGCCCGGATCTCCTCTTCCAGCAGCGGACCGTCCACCTCAACACCGGCGGCACGCAGCCGCTCCAGTCCCTCTCCGGCGACTTTCGGGTTGGGGTCCTCCATCCCGAAAACCACCCGGGTGATACCCGCATCGATCAGCGCCTGACTGCAGGGGCCGGTGCGACCCGTGTGGTTGCAGGGCTCCAGGGTGACATAAGCCGTTGCCCCCTGCGCCCGTGCACCGGCGTCCGCCAGAGCATTGACTTCGGCGTGGGCCTCGCCCGCCCGCTGGTGCCAACCCTCGGCGATTGGTTCACCCTTGAGGGCGATTACACAGCCCACCCGCGGATTGGGCGTGGTGGTGTACAGGCCGCGCTCAGCCAAACGCAGAGCGCGCGCCATCATCTGGCTGTCGAGGTCCGATAGGGGCATGCGGTTAAACTTTGTCTTGAGGTTCGTGGGCCTTTGGCTCCTGGAACTCAGGCTCGTGACGCTCCAGGCGATCGATTTCCTCGCGGAATTCGTTGAGGTCCTTGAAGCGACGGTATACGGAGGCGAAGCGCACATAGGCCACTTCGTCGAGCTTGCGCAGCTCTTCCATGACTTTTTCCCCCACCTTCAGCGAGGGAACTTCGCGCTCGCCGGTGGCCTGGAGAAAGTGCTTGATCTGGTTGATGGCCGACTCGATCGATTCGATGCTCACCGGGCGCTTCTCCAGTGCCCGCAGCAGGCCGGCCCGAAGTTTGGCTTCATCAAAAGGCTCACGGGTACCGTCCTGCTTGATGATGCGGGGCATCACCAGCTCGGCCACCTCGTAGGTAGTAAACCGCTCATTGCAGGACAGGCATTGCCGGCGCCGACGAACCTGATCGCCTTCGGCCACCAGGCGGGAATCGACAACTTTGGTATCTTCAGCGCCGCAGAAAGGACAGTGCATGGCACGGGGCCTCGTGGATTCTCAAACTGCGCGCATCTTAGCACAGTTTGCCACTAACGCCCCAGAATTGGTCGTGTAGGAGCGGCCTCGCTCAGCGCGGCGCGGGAATGGTTTCGCCGGCCTCGGCCAGCTCTTCCTCAATGAAGGTCAGCGCCTCGTCAATCAGCAGCAGCATGGCCGCCTTGGCCCGCTCCGGATTGCGATTGCGGATGGCGTTATAGACCTTTGCGTGGTCATCGATGATCGCGTCCTGGTCGCCCTTGATCACGTTGGTGTGGCGAATACTGACGTTCAGTGCGGTCTGAATGAAATCCCGCAGGCGAATATAGAAGCGGTTCTTGCTGGCAAACAGAATACTGACGTGAAAATTGATGTCCGCCTGAAGCCCCTCTTCCGGTTTGGTCTTGGCATCACGCATCCCTTCGAGCGCCTCGCCGATCGCATCGATGGCCGCATCGTCGGCAAACCGGGCCGCCAACGACGCCGCTTCCGGCTCGATGGCAATGCGCATCTGGAGAAACTCGCGCAGTACCCGCAGCGACGGGTTACCTTCCAGAGACCAGCGCAGCAGGTCCGAATCAAAGATGTTCCACTCCTGCTCGGGCAGAATCCGGATGCCCTGTCGTGGGCGGCTGGAGATCAACCCCTTGGCCGAGAGCATTTTGACCGCCTCGCGCACCGCCGTGCGGCTCACGCCAAACTGCTCACACAGCTCCGCCTCGGTCGGCAGGCTTTCATCCTTGGGGTAAACACCGCACACGATAGCCTTGCCCAGCTCCTGCGTCATTCGCTGGGAAAGGTTGAAGTTGCGTTCAAATACGGCCATAGCAGGAATCCATGTTATTAAGGTTTGACGTTAAGCCTGCAAAGGTAGCGTGTTAGTCAACAAAGTTCAATAAAGGGATTATCAGATAATACTACATTATGAAAGATTTTTCTTCCATAAAAAAAGCCTCTGGACCTTTCGGTACAGAGGCGAGGGAGACCTCGATATCAACCAACATCGAGTGAGAGACACGAAACCACTGAACTGCCTGTCAACTTCAGCGATTTCCAAGCCTTAAGGAGAATCCAAATGAACCCCGGTAACGTCGTTGGAGGAGAGATTACCGTCGCTCCGGTAAACGGGCCCAATTTCCCGCTCGCCTTTGGATAGTTGGTATTATAGTACAATATGAAAGAATTGCAACCCCTTGGCCTAATCAGACCTACAGGAGGGCTTGGCACCGCTGCGCGGTGCCATCAGTGGATCAATTCGCTGTGCGCAGATGGAAACGCTGGCAGCGGTTTTCCAGGTCGGGGCCGATGGCCAGATTGGTACCATCGGCCAGACCACAGTTGGCCACATCCACCACCTCAGTGGTATAGCGGTTCACCAGGCTGACTGCACCACCCTCGAGGAACTTGATGCCCCACTGGCTGGTTTTGGAGCCGCACTCATCCACTTCCAGATTGGCACCGGGAACGACCGCTTCGTCAGTCACCGCCAGACACTGATCATCGGCACTGCTCGGGCTCAGCTCAAAGTAACCGGAATCGGTGGGTTTGAACCGCCATTTCTGATGGTCGCCATAGGTCCAGGCATGCTGCTCGACGTTGGCATCTTCACCGGCGACGCTGACCACACGACCGCTCTGCTCACTGATGATGGCCACTTCGTTCATCGGCTGCAGGCGCCACTGCTTGCAGACACTGTCATCGTTCTGCTGCAGAACCGACTGGTTTTCATTGGCCGAACAGCCGGCGACCGCCAGCGGCTTGCCAGTGGCCCGGTTGGTGATCACGCTGTGGCCACCATCACCCGTCTCAAGGCTCCATTCCTGGCAGGCGTTGTTGCGCCAGGCGGCCTGCTGTACCCGAGCGTTGTCGCCGGTGCTGCAGTTTTCCACTTCCAGAAACTTGCTGTCGTGGTTGTTGGCGATGCGGAAATACCCATCGGTGACCGGGTCAATGACCCACTGACCGTTGTTGGGGTTACAGGCGGCCTGGCGGGTGCGGTTGTCTTCTGGTGCGGTGGCGATATCCAGGCACAGGTCGGTGGTGGCATTGACGATCTGGAAATGCTGCCCCTGAATACGGGTCACCAGCGGGCCGTTTTCACCCGAGGGGCGCTGCACCGGCTGACCTTCGGGAATGGGCTCTCCAAAATTCGGGGTGCCATCCTCGTTCCAGGTGAACTTCTGGGCGCGCAGGGAGCGAGTGGAGCTGCAACCGTGCTCAACGGAGGAATTACCGTGATAAACCAGCCAGTCTTCGGTGCCGTCCGGCGAGGGGAAGAAGCCGTTGTGACCGGGGCCGTAGACGCCATTGCCGCGCTGGAACACGGGCTCCGGATACTGCTTCCAGTGATCCGCGTTGAGGGGGTTATCTCCTACCAACTCGAGCATACCCAGCTTGTAGTCCGGGGTATTGCAGTAGCTGGCGGAATAGATCATGAAGGTACGGCCATTGCGCTGAAGAATCTGCGCCGCCTCGGTCACCTTACGGCCGCTGATTTCCCAGTCCAGCTCGGGGCGGGTAATAACGGTCTTGGGGGAACCTTCCTTCAGGGTCCAGGGGTTTTCCATTTCGGTGATCAGGTTCAACTGCTGGTCACCGTGCCACTGGGAGTACAGCAGGTACAGCTTGCCGTCGTGCTTGAGGTAAGTGCCATCGATGTTCCATTGATCGGGCATGATCGGCGCCTTGTACTCGTAAGGGCCCATGGGATCATCCCCCACGCTCTCGAGCACATTCAGGTGCTGGTGATCCAGTGTACCGTCCTGACCGGCGGTGTACATGACGTACCAGCGATAGCCGTTGGGGCCCTTCAGGCGATGGAACTCAAACGCCCAGAAGTTGGCGTTGCGTTTGGGGTCGGTATCGGACCAGATGTTGACCGGGGTTGCATCCGCCAGGCCCGCCAGGGTCGGCGACTTGCGCATCACCAACTCAGCGGTCCAGGTGGTGGTGGTCAGGTAGTAGTTACCGTCCCAGTATTCCAGCCAGGGGTCCGCGCCGTTGGGGAACAGCGGGTTGGTAAAGGTTCCATCGCGCTCGGCGGTGGAAGATGAATTGGAGTCGCCCTGAGTGGCGCAGCCGGCCAGAGTGGCCAGTGCCAGAGCGATCAGAGCCATCGATCGGCTCCAACCAGTAATAACGTGTTTCATTGTGCACCTCTTATTTGACGGACCGGTATTAGTGACGGGGTACACCAGCGCCGGCTCTCTCCTGCCAACCCGGCCCGGCAGTGCCGGGCGGGATGAAGCACACAGTTTATACTATAATAATTTATACTACCAATGACGGAAAAAACCTACTCAAAAACCGCCACGAACCCACCGGCGGGCGCCAGGGTCAGCTCCAGCGGGCCGGCTTCCACGGTACGCTGCTCAAAGGAACGGGGTTCGCTCCCGTCCGTGATCAAGGTGCCTTCCGCATCGCCGACAAAGGACAGGTCCAATTCCAGAGACTTCGGCTCGCTCTCGCCGTTGAGACCGGCAATATACCAACGCTCGCCAGAGCGCCGGGCAAAAACCGCATGCTTACCCGGATAGCCCGTCAGCAGGCGGGACTCGTCCCACACCACGGGAAGATCACGCAAAAACGCCCTGACATACTCGGGCACCTTCGCCATGCCGTCCGGCGTTTCCACGATGTGAGTCTGTCCCGATACGAAGACCACCGGCATCGCCAATTGCATGCCGTTTCGGCTCTTGCGGGTCACCTCAGGGTTGTGCAGATGGTTGAAGGCCGTGGGCGTATAGTCCATTGGGTCAAACACGTTGCGGGCAAAGGGCAGCATGGCCGCGTGGCTGGGTTCTTTATCGGCGGTTTCCTGAAAGAAAGTCACCATCTCCATGCCGTGTACCGACTCCATGGTCATCATGTTCGGGAAAGTCCGTTGAATGCCACGCGGCAGAGTGGAGCCGTGATGGTTGACCATCAGCTCAAAGTCGGCGGCATCCTGCAGCAGGTCCCGATAGTAGGCTATGGCGGACTGACCGTCGCCGGGGAAGAAGTCCACTTTGACACCACGTACACCCATTGCCTGCAGGCGGGCGAACTCCGCGCGCCGGGATTCCCGGGTCAACAGCTTATCGCGCGGGGTGTAGGGCGCGGTATTCCAGTCTCCGGCGGAGTTGTACCAGAGAATCAACCCCACCTCTTTGGACGCGGCATAGTCCACCAGCTGCTGCATGCGCTCGTAGCCGATGTTCTGGTCCCAGTTCACATCCACCAGGGTGTATTCCCAGCCCATGTCAGCCGCGTAGTCGATATACCATTTCTGAATGTCGTAGGTGATCGACTCATCTTTGAGTAGCCCCCAGCTCCAACTGGCCATCCCCGGCTCGACAAAGTCGGCGTCTGCAATCACCGAGGGCTCGGCCAGATCGGTGCCCATGGTGGAGGCGGTAATATCGGCCAGGCTACCGACCGTAATGGTGCGCCAGGGCGAGTGAAAGGCGCCGATGTCATGGGCGAGTCGCTCGCCCCCGCTGAACACCTCCCCTTCCATCGGCAGGCCAATTCGGTATTCCCCTTCCGGTGACTCTGGCTGAAGGCGGGAGGCGTGAAAATTGCTCTGCATCCCGACTTCACTCAGCAACACCCAGTCGCCATTGCTGTGAAACAGGGCGGGGAAAACCCAGCCGGCTTCCGTGGGAGACTCGGTGCCTACCGGTATTTCCATTTCGTAATGTTCTTCGTACGCCGGGTTGGTGCCTTCGAAGCCGGTGTTGACCACCTGCATGCGCTGCATCCAGGCTTTGGCCGACGCAGGAAAATCGAACGAGGTGATTTCCCGCTCAAAACGCTTGGCGCCCTCACCGGGAAATTCGTAGCGAAAGGCCACGCCGTCATCGGAGGCGCGCAGACGAATCACCAGGGGCTCACCCTCGGCGTTGGCAAAACGCAGCGTCTGCTCGTTGGCCTGATAGTGAATGTCGAGCTGTTTGCCCTGGTGCATTTCATAGTGGTCTTCCACCAGTGCCGGCTCGGATGCGCTCGTCAGAGACAGACCTTGTTCAAAAGCAGCGCTCTGTAAACGGATGCCCAGATCCGACGGCTCGAGCACGGCTCGCTCGTCATGAAAAACCTGGTATTCCGCCGCCCCCTGGGCGTTCAGCGAAACACTGACCCGGACGCTACCGTCCGGACTGCTCAATACAACGTTACTGCCTGGGCCGCTGCCAGTATTTGAGCAAGCCCCCAGACAAAGGGCCAGCATGGCCAGACTCAAAACGGATTTGTTCATGTTGCTACTCCCAATATGAAAAAAGGCCGGGGCTACCCCGGCCAGCCAGCATTAAAACTCCGCTCGTACCCCCACGGTATAACGGGGGCCGGTTTGCTCTCGCAACAGAATCTGGTTGTCGTAACGCCCTACTTTCTGATACTTCTCGTCGGTAATATTTACCCCTTCGAAAAATACCGACAGGCTGTCGCTCAGACTATAGCTTACCCGCGCGTCGATCTGCTCATAGTCTTCGACATAGGTAGGCTCGCCCCCGAAACCGACCGCCGTTTGCAGGAAGCGGTCGCGCTGATTCCACGCCAGGCGGGCTTCAAAGTTGCCCCGCTCGTAAAAGCCGACGATATTGTAGGAGTCACCCAGCCCTTCGAGCGCGAAGGTCTGGCTGATATCACCGGTGTCGAGCTCAGCGTCGCTATCCACAAGGGTCGCGTTGGCGGTAAAACCAAAACCGCTCCAGGCACCTGACAGATAATCAAAGGTGTGCTGGAAACCCAGCTCAACCCCGTCAACGGTAGCATCTTCCAGATTATCCTGAGTACTTACTTCAAACACCGGATTACCGTCAAACAGATTATCCTGATCCTGAATTTCAAACTCCTGCCGCAGAACGGTGTTGACCAGGAAATTTTCAACCTGCTTCTGGAACAACCCCACCGTCAGGTAGCCGCTCTCCTGGTAATACCACTCATAGGCCAGATCCAGATTGTCCGACGCGTAGGGCTCGAGATTCGGATTACCACTACTCGCCTGCAGGTTGCCTGGACGTGCGGTACCGATGGTGGTGCGCGGAGACAGAGCCCCGAACGGCGGGCGAGTCAGCGTTTGCGACGCGGCAAAGCGAATGACCATATCGTCGTTCAGGTTCAAACGGTAGTCCAATGTCGGCAGAAAATGATCATAGGTGTTATTGGCGCTAACCACCTGCTCATTGCCATCCACCACGTCATAGGCGGTGGGGTCACTGGGGATTTCGCGAAGATCGAGTAAAGGCGCGGAAATGCCAAACGGCGTAGTCTCCGTTTCCACGTAGCGCACACCCGCATTCAAGCTCCAGGGCATGTCACCCAGGTCACCCTGAAAATTGAGGTTGGCATAGACCGACATTACCGTCTCATCGATTTCCGTTGAACTGGACTGCAACACCAGTGCATAGCCATTACTCTCGTCCAGCGCCGCCTGGGTAGTGCCGGGCTCAAGACCGGCTGCCTCGTCTCTTGCAGCCGCCGCCTCCGGGGTTTCCAGCCAGGAGATGAGGGCATCCAGGTCGGCGGTTTGCCAAGTGGCGGGGACATCAATGTCGCCATCCATATAGTTGCCACCCTCAGCGGCTATGGCCAACAGGTCGTCGGGCACATCCGTCTGATAACCACAATAAATACACGCGTTGTCGGACGTCCGACTGGTCGTGCTCTCCGACTCATCGGAATAATGGGCACCGAAGGTGACGGTTTTCAGGTGCTCAAAGTCGGCCTGCCACTCAAAGTCCACCCGTTGTTCAAACAGGTCGTGCTCGATATCCGCCGCACCGCCCAGCGGTCCGCCACCAATACCGCGCATGAAAAAGTGGGCTTTAGACAAACTCGTATCATTGATCTGGGCGTCCGTCACGCCGCTATAGGACGGCATACCATTCTCATCATAACTGAGCGTAAAACCGTCATCCCGGAAGCCAATCACACCCACATTGGTGCCGCCAGCTCCGCCGGATTCCGCTTTGGAATAGCTGGTATCAAACGCCACATTCCAGCCCGGCGCCAAATCCCAATCGGCGTTAAAACCAAACGCCTGGGACTCGGACGGCCGGCTACGCTCGGCCATAGTGAAATCGGTCGCCGCATTCTGGTTTTGCGTAAACGTTGTCGCCGTACGATTTTCATCGAACGTGGCGTCCGTAATAATGGAAGGCGTCACAAAGAACGTCAGAGTGTTGGACTGAGTCTGTACGTCAAAGTCGTTGAACATGGCGTCCAGCGTAAAGGTCAGATCGTCAGTCGCCTGGAACTGAAACGTACTGTTGATGTTGATGCGCTCACGCTGCTCATCAATGGGGCTGATATTCAGAACCTGGGGAATAAAGAACTGGTCATCCGCCGAGTAGCCCTGGTCCGCCAGATCATCGGCAATCAACGTCAGACCATCGCGCGGCGCGGTAAGAATGCCGTCGGTAAGGAAACGTTCAATACGATTCTTCCGCTCCTCGTAGGTTACCGATAACAGTGCCCCCATACGCCCGTCCGCAAAGGTGTTGCTTACCATGCCGAACAGCTCGGGGGTGCTCTCACCGGACAGATCCTCATGCAGCATCTTGGCCGAACCCACAGCTTTGAAGCTACCGATATCCAGCGGGCGCGGCGTGTGCATCACAATGGTGGAGCCAATGCCGCCGGACTGCAGACGCGCCTGAGCGCTTTTGTAGACATCCACCCGCGAAACCAGCTCGGCGGGCAGATTGTCGAAGTTGAACGACCTCGCCCCAGTGTCGGATACCTGTCGACGACCGTTGAGCAATACCGTATTGAATTGCGGACCAAAACCACGCACCGTGACGCTCTGCCCTTCCCCGCCACTTCGATCGATAGAAACGCCGGTAATTCGCTGAAGGGATTCGGCAATGTTGGTATCCGGGAATTTACCCAGGCTCTCCGAGGCAATGGAATCCACCATGGCATCCGAGTCTCGCTTGATATCCATCGCCTGCTGAAGACTGGAACGAATACCGGTGACCAGCACCTCCTCCATACCGGCTTCCTGCGAAGCCGACTGAGCGGAAGCCTGGGCTCCGGCAAACAGTATTGTGGCAATGGTGCTACTGAGAATGGTTTTTTTCGCTATCATATTGGGACTCTCCTAAGCATTGTGTTTATTTGGATTATTAAACGCTAGGTCCGGACGATCCGCGTGGTCCGTTTGGCGCGGAACACTTAACCGTCCGGCCCGGCAATGCCGAACTGGGCGACATCACAATCGGCGAGAGATCAAAGACTAGAGAAGCGCTCGTCAACCTACGCGAACTCTGATCCATCGCTGTAGGCTACATTAGGGGGAGGAGGGGTGGCCGTCTTGTATCTTATCGCAGAAAAATAGTACTTTTTCGACAAATACAATAAATATTATAATTGAATGATGAATGGCGCGAAGAAAGGGGTGCCACCCGTTAGCTGGCACCCAAACTCAACGCTCTCGACTTAGTGGCTGAAGCGGAAGCTCATCCGGGTGTGGTAGGTGTCCCCAGGACGCACAATCGTGGACGGGAAACGATCCTGATTGGGCGAGTCAGGAAAGTGCTGCGGTTCGACGCAGAAGGCGCCGTGACGAATCTGTTTTTGGCCTTTCCCTTCCACCGAACCGTCGAGAAAATTGCCGGTGTACAGCTGGAAACACGGCTCTTCCGTCCAGACCTCCAACACACGTCCAGAAACCGGCTCTTCGGCCCGCGCGGCAAGCACCTCACCCTGCTCACCCTGACGGTCGACGACAAAATTATGATCATAGCCACCGTTGGCGCGCTTGAGCTGAATGTCATCCGCGTCAATCTCCGCCCCAATGGCTTTGGGCTTACGGAAGTCGAAGGCCGTACCGGCCACCTCAACCAAAGGCCCTTCCGGTATCAATTTGTCACTGACTGGGGTGTACTTTGACGCGTTCAGGGTAAGCTGATGGTCGCGCACGTTGCCCTGCCCCGCCAGGTTGAAATAGCTGTGCTGAGTCAGGTTGACCGGGGTCGCCTTGTCCGTGGTAGCGCGATAGTCGGTAATCAATTGATTGTCATCGGTCAGCCAATACTCCACGGTGACGGACAAGTTGCCCGGATACCCCTGATCGCCATCGGGACTGACCAGGCTCAGGCGGACGCCGGCACCACGGTCATCTTCGAACGGTTCGGCATCCCAGAGTTTTTTGTCAAAACCCTCAACCCCGCCATGCAGATGGTTCTCACCATCGTTCTGATCCAGGCGATACTCAACGCCGTCCAACTCAAAGCGGCCGCCCGCGATACGGTTGCCAAAGCGGCCAATCAGCGCCCCGAAATACGGGGAATCCGTCAGATAAGGGCCAAGTTCATCAAACCCCATAACCACGTCGGCCACGTTGCCGTCCCGGTCCGGCGCGAACAGGTGGGTAATGATGCCGCCGTAGTTGATCAGGCGGACTTCCATCCCCTTGCTATTGCGCAAAATGAATTGAGTGACCTCACGGCCATCGGGAAGACTTCCGAACGGGGCGGATTGAACGGGCATAGATCAGATTCCTCTGAATGGGTAAAAGTCGGCGGTCAAAGGTGAATGGTATAACAGCAGACGGCCGCGAGGCCAGACACAAAAAAGGCCAACCCCGGAGGGTTGGCCAAGTTCGGTTTGAACGTACGCAACCTTGATGGTTGCTTGCGCTCCTTAGAAGGAGTAGCGAGCGCCCAGGGCGAAGGTGCGGCTGATCTGCCAGTTACCGAAGGTATGCAGATCACTGTTACCGTAACGGCTCTGATAGACCTCTTCGGTCAGGTTGGTCGCATCGAAGGTCACGATGAACTCATCAGACACGTTGTAGCTGAACTGGAAGTCCAGAGAGCTCTGCGGGTCGCGGTACACGCCCAGCGGGTTGGCAAACAGAGCAGCCTCATTGTTGTTGAGGAAGTCTTCTCGCCATACATAAGCCAGACGGGCGTCAAAGGTATCGCGCTCGTACGCCACCGCCA
The DNA here is from genome assembly GCF_000463525.1 of Marinimicrobium sp. LS-A18. Taxonomy (NCBI): domain Bacteria; kingdom Pseudomonadati; phylum Pseudomonadota; class Gammaproteobacteria; order Cellvibrionales; family Cellvibrionaceae; genus Marinimicrobium; species Marinimicrobium sp. LS-A18. Next base: position 992,832 of record NZ_AWEP01000006.1, on the reverse strand, counting down.
CACTGTAGGAGGTGTCAGACACACCAAACATCGGGCCTTTTTCGTAGGCAGTCACTTCACCTGCGCTATTGGTGACCGGGTTAACCTGCTCCGAATCCAGGAAGGTGAAACTGGACTGGACACCCAGACCGTCCCAGTAGCCTTCGAGGTTCTCGGGGAAGTAGTTGAACCCGATTTCCACACCTGACAGCTCACCATCTGACGCATTATCCGGCTGAGACAGAATGAAAGTATCTGTTTCATAACCTTCAATCTGGCGGTTCACTCGGTTACGGAAACCAACAACCAGACCTTCGATGTCGCGCTGGAACAGAGTTACGTAGGCATTGCTGGCATCACCGAAGTACCACTCCAGCGACAAGTCATAGTTCTGGGAAGTAGTCGGCTGAAGATCGGCGTTACCGCCACTCGCAGTACCATAGCCAATGTTGGTGATATCGTCGAAGTAGTTGATGGTCGGATTCAGGTCCCCAAATCCGGGCATACGCAGCGTTTCACCGTAGTTAAAGCGCGCGATCAGCTCATCAGTAAGATTGTAGCGCAGAGACAGGAAGCTAAGAAGCTCCTGGGTATCTGTGCTACCCTCGGTTTCAGAGAAGTCCACCTGATCGGTAAAGACGGTATCGGTGGTCACATCAACGTAACGGAGGCCGACCTGACCATCGAGACGCTTACCAGCGATTTCGGTCTCAAACTCCGCATCGACGTAAAGTGCGGTGTTGGTCTCCTCGATGGCAAACTCTTCCAGCAGCGGATCATTGGCATCCAGACCGTAAAGGCCAGTGAAGTAATCACGATTTGCCTTCAGGTAAGGGCCATCAACCACAGCCCAGGTACGGGGCACATCCAGCGCATCCATAAAGCCACTGTTGATGTACGCAATGCCATCATCTTCATAAGTGGAGAACTGGCAGTTAGCCGCATCGCCAGTGGTGTTTACGACATCACAAGGTGCAGCGTCCTGAGTACGTGCATACTCGGTGGCATCGCGAACATCGTGACGGATGCCGAAGTCGATCTTCTTGAAGAACGCACCGTCAGTGAAGTACTCGGCATCGGCGGTAAAGGTAACCGCTGACCCTTCGTTACGCGTTCCACTATCGTACATTTCAGCCATGGCGTACTGGGAAATGTCACTTTGATCACCTTCATCGACATCCGGAGTGGCCGGGTTGTCCCGGAATTCAATGCTCGGGTTGTTGCTGAAGTTGGCGTAGGTTTCATAGCGAACGTTGGTGCTGCGCATCGCAATGAAGCTGGACTCAAACTCACTGTCCTGATACACCAGTTCAGACTTCAGGTTGAGTTTATCGGTAAGCTCCCAGTCGCCGCCCAAAGCATAAACATAAGAATCCGTTTTTCCGGTTGAGTAGTCGCCGCTACCAAAAGTGAAACCATCACGAATGGTACGCTCTTTGATGACGTTGGTTCCTTCATAAAGCTCAAAGGTATCAGTCACGTCATCGCTCAACCCACCAAGGCTGCCCCACCAATCTACAAAGGCAAAGTTTAATGAGTTGAAACCTTCGTTACGGTAACCATTGTAGAACGCTTCAAAGATGTACTCGCTACGGTCATTTGGCGCGAACTGAAAAGACACATTGGCGGCGGGGCGTTCACGCTCGCCGGTGACGTCCGACATGAACATCGCGTCACGAGAAATGTAGTACTCTGCAGGATCACCGTTTATATCCAATGTTGACCCCTGCGCGGTCGGCAAGCCATTCTCCAGACCAGCGGTCCAAATTGGATTTTCCTGAACGCCAGGACGAGTCGGAAAAATACGCTGTAGATCTACATAACGCTGATCTACAACATTACCGTTCGCATCAAGGATGTTTGGGTCATCTGGAAGATCTCGACCTTGGGCAATAAATGGTATTTGAGCGCCCGGCGTAGTGGACTGGTCACGATATTTGGTTTCACTATAGGACACGTTAACAAGTGCACCAAACTCCCCCGCTGCGGTGTCCCACCGATCGCTGAAAAGCGCACTGATGGTCGGGTTCACTTCTTCAGCTTCTTCCAAGTAAATGCCCCGTGCAGAAACCGATACGCGAGAGCCGTCGAAATCAAACGGACGGAAGGTGTGCACGTCAATCTGGCCAGCAATACCGTTTTCGTAGGTTTCTGCTGAACGGTTCTTGACCACATCAACTCGTGAAACCAGAGTAGAGGGGATATCCGCCAGCGCAACAGCGCGGCCAGAAGCTGTGAAGATGGTACGACCGTTTACCGTGGTGCTCACATCAGTAAGACCGCGGATACTGACCACGTTGGTTTCACCACCGGCACGATCCGTAACCTGAACACCGGCCACACGCTGGAGAGACTCAACCACGTTGTTATCCGGCAGCTTACCGATATCTTCTGCCACGATGGAGTCCATGACATCCATGGATTCGCGCTTGATATCAATGGCTTTGTTCAAGCTTGCACGAATACCAGTAACAACGACTTCTTCAAGCAGAGGTTCGTCTTGAGTGTCTTGGGCTTGAGCCAGCATGGGCAGGCCAGCCAGGGCGATGGACGCAGCGATACTGCGACTTAGTAGGGAACGCTTAAACATAATTGCAACTCTCCTGCGGGTTTCATAGTCGCACCTGAGAACTGCCGATATGGTCCGGCTCGCTCCCAAGTACTGGTTATTTTTAATAACGGAGCAAAACAATACTATCGTATGACAATAAGCCTAGCAACCCTTTTATCATACATTTATCGCTCTATTTTGGGGCGTTTAAGGCAAATACTTTTGATATACCACTAATAGTTTATTCTCGGACCCCATATAACGCATATTTCATCATAATATATATGATAATTTAAGTAGGCTTTCGGGGCACGTCCGCTCAAACCTATCCCTCCAGGTCGCCATTTCGGCATCCGGCCTTCCTATATATATGTTAAATAGAACCATCAACCTCCCTCCTCGGGGTTGAAACCCGGCATTTACCCCCCATCCCTTCATTTCTCACTCAAAAAACGGAGGTTCTCCCAATGAGCAAGACTGTGGTAATCACCGGCGCCAACCGCGGTATTGGCCTGTCCTTTGTGAAACGGTTTATTGCCCGGGGGGACAAGGTGTACGCCGCCTGTCGCCAGGCTTCGGATGCCCTTGCCAACAGCGGGGCTACCATTATCGACGGGGTGGATGTGACCGATCCCAAAGGCGTCGAGACGTTGGTGGCGGCCCTTGAAGGGGTATCGATCGACCTTTTGATCAACAACGCCGGCATCCTGCGGGACGAACAGTTGGGGCGTTTGAACGTTGACAGCATCCGGGACCAGTTCGAAACCAATGCGCTGGCTCCGCTTTTGGTGACCGATGCCCTGCACAAGCAGTTGGCCAAGTGCGGCAAGGTCGCACTGATCACCAGCCGGATGGGGTCCATCGCGGACAATACCAGCGGCGGTCGCTACGGCTATCGGATGTCCAAGGCGGCGTTAAACGCGGCGGGCAAGTCGCTGGCGGAAGATCTGAAGAAACAGGAGGTGGCGGTGGCCATCTTGCACCCCGGTTTGGTGGGTACCGAGATGATTGGTGGTCACGGAGACATCACGCCGGATGAGGCGGCCCAGCGGTTGGTGCAGCGGATTGATGAACTGACTCTCGATAACACCGGGACCTTTTGGCATTCGAATGGGCAGGTGTTGCCTTGGTAGGTTCGCTCGGGTTTAGAACGGTGGATGCATGGGTGGGTAACGGCGGATGCAGCCGTTGGCCTCCGATGTGTCGGACCGATCCGCCCTGCGCTGTTTGGGCGATTCGGGGCGTGGTAACGGCGGATGCGCGCTTCGCGCTTATCCGCCCTACGCATACCTTGGGAAGGCGCATCCGCCGTTACCGAAGCCTTCAAGGCTTATCCCTCAGCAGGCGGACGCCGTAGATGCCGCCGGCTATGGAGCCGGGCTTGGCTTCGAATTTGAGGGTCAATACGCCTTCTTCGGCTTCACGTACCCACTCCACAGGCAGCTCGTAATCCACGTGATAGAAGTCGGCGCCCTTCCCTTCCGGTAAGGTCACCTCGGCCAATGTCTGGCCATTGATCAGAATATCGAACGACCGACCGGCGTCGCCACCGAAGTAGGTGATGCGCAAGAACTTGGCCTGGCGCTGGGGATCGCGCAGCTCGTAGCTGAACCAACCGGATGCGTGGCGCCAGTGGCGTCCGAGATGAACTCCTGCCTCGGTATCTTCACCTTTGAAGAAGTGATCCGATTCCGGCTGCTGCTCTCCCGGAGCCACCGCATCAATGGTCAGTGCGTCCAACGCCAGGCGCTCCCGCTCGGCTTTCATCCGCGCTTCGCTCTGGTCACCATTGGCCTGGGGCCAGTAGATGGTGTAGCGGCTGTCGTGCACGCGATAGAAGGGTATCAGATCCACGCTGTCCTGGTCGGCCACGTCCAGTCCGGCGCTGGCACGGAAGGTCATCGGCTGACCCGGTACCGGCGACAACTGTTCCAGAAACGCCTCTGGCTCGCTAACCATCACCGGTGTCGCCTCGGGTGGGCAGAGAGCGCCATCGGCGATATGTCCCATACGGCTGTCATCGCTGAGGAAGTTCAGTTGCTCATTCTGAATCACATCGGTTTTGGCGGCCAACACGATGGGGCCATGAAGCACGGCGTAATAATCCGAACCGTCCGGCAGCTGTTCCAGTCGGGTGGTCATGGGCAGTGTAACCTGGACTTTATCACCCGACTGCCAGTTCCGCTCGATGCTGACATACTCACCCGGCGAGGCACTGGTCGCTACGCTTTCACCATTGATGGACACCTCTAGCGCACCAGGCTCAACCCATACAGGGTAACGCAGCTTCAGGGCAAAGCGGCCCTTGCCTTTTTCCAACGTCAGCTCGGTCACGTCGGTGTCAGGAAAGGCGGTTTCCTGGGCCAGGGTGATACCGGCCTGCTCCCAGGTCAGACGGGACGGGATGAACAGATTGACGTAAAGATCCCGATCGTTGTGGGCGTAAATCAGTTCGCCGTATTTGAAGTGGTTTTCAATCCCCGAACCGACACAGCACCACATGGCCTGTTCCGGTTGAGAGTACATCCGGTAGTGCCCCGGACGCATCGGCGTGAAATACACCAGGCCGCCATGATCCGGGTGCTGACTGGACAGGATGTGGTTGTACAGTGCCCGCTCGTAGTAGTCGATGTATTCCAGCTCGGCGGCATCGTCGTACAGCAGCTTGGAAAGCTTGAGCATGTTGTAGGTATTACAGGTTTCCGGCCCTTCCCGGTCGCTGACCATGGAGCTGAAATCATCGGTCGGGTGGAAGTGCTCACGCACGCTGTTGCCGCCAATGGCCACGGAGCGCTCGTACACCACCGTGCGCCAGAAGTAATCCGCCGCCTCAGACCATTCCGGGTCGCCCGATACTTCCGCGACGCGCTGGTAGCCCACCACTTTTGGAATCTGGGTGTTGGCGTGCAGGCCATTCAGTTCATCCTGTTGCTGCAGCAGCGGGTCCAGAATCTGCTCATGAGAGAACTGTTTGGCCAGGCGCAAGTATTTTTCCTCACCGGTAATGTCCGCCAGGTCGGCAAACACCTCATTCATGCCGCCGTGTTCACTGCGCAACATGGCCTGAATCTGCTCGTCGCTCAGGCCATCCACCAGATCGATGGTCCAGTCCGACAGCTCAATCAGCATGTCCAACGCCTGTTCGCGGCCCGCAATCAAATACGCATCGCGCAAGCCGGCGTAGACCTTGTGCACGTTGTACCAGGGCACCCACTTGCCATTCAGTGCGAACAGATCGGCGTCAATCTCGCCCTGCTCGATCTCTTCCCACAGCGCTTTACTGCCCGGCACCCCACCGAGATAGCCATTGCCATTGGCGTCTTGCGCGCGCTGCAGTTCGTCCAGCATATAATCCAGGCGACGCAGGGCTTCACCATCGCCCGTGGATGAGTAGGCTAGCGCCAACGACGTCAGGTAGTGACCACCTATGTGACCATCCAGCCCGGAGCCTTCCCAGTTGCCGTAGGTGCTTTTTTTCGGCTCCAGCCCCGCTTCGCGCAGGTAGGGCGCGAGCAGTCGGTCCGGGTCCATCGCGTAAACGTACCGCAGGTTGGTCTGTTCGGCGCGCTTGAAAGGGCTGCCGTCGAGCAGGCGGACCTGGGTGAGCGGGAAGGTGTCGACGCCGGTTTGTTGCGGTTCGGCCCGATCGGTGGTTTGGGTGCAGCCTGCGATCAGGGTGGCGGCGAATAGTGTGGGGAGGAGTTTTCTCATGGTGGTTGCCAGTCGTTGGTCTGGTGTTTTTCGGGGAGGTGACGGAAGATGCGGAGAGTTGGGTTACGGCGGATGCGCAGGGTTCGGTTCCGGCGGATGCGCTTCGCTTATCCGCCCTACGCAAAATACGGCGGCATGCGGAGCATGCCGCCGTTATCGCCACACGCGCTACTCTTCGATCAACACGCTCTGGTATTCATTCAATACCGCCGGATCGATTTCGGGCCAACCATCTTCGGTCCACTCGATTTCGGCGATCTTCAGTTTCTGCAGGCCTTCGTCTGCGGCTTCATAGGCGTGAAATACCAGGTAGTCTTTACCTTCGAAGGTGTAGGCACTGTTATGGCCCAAACCATACCAGTCGTCATTGCCCTTCAGAATGATGGTGCCGCCGCCTTCGTTCATCGGTTTACCGGTTTTATCCAGGTAAGGGCCGGTCACGTTTTCCGAACGCCCGACCACCATATGGTAGGTGCTATCAGCACCGCGGCAACACAGGCCCCAGGAGACGAACTGATAATAGTAGTCGCCCTTTTTGAAAATAAACGGCCCTTCAATTCGGGCCGGGCCCGCCTGGGTGTCATCCACCAGAATGGAGCGATCGCGCTTGGAAATGGTGTACCACTCCTGTGGCTCGGCCGGTGCCGTCCAATCTTCATTCAGTTTGAACATTTTCATGCCGCCCCAGAAGGAGCCGAAGCTGAACCAGGCATCACCCTTTTCATCCACGATGACGTTGGGGTCAATGGCGTTCCACATGTCCCGGTTGGGTACCGACTGCAACACCAGGCCCTGGTCTTCCCAGCCGTAATCGTCCGACTCGGGGTTTAGGGTCTTGGTGGTAGTGACACCCATACCGGAGGTGTTCTTCCCGAAGGCGGAGACGGAGTAGTACAGGTACCACTGCTCCGTGTCTTCGTTATAGATGATGTCCGGCGCCCACAAGTGGCCATTAAACTCCGGTGCCACCTCTCTGGCCCAGTCGGGCTCGCCTTCAAAAGCACGCCCCTGACGCTCCCAGTTCACCATGTCCTCGGAGTTGTAAATGGTGATACCGGGGCCGGTACTGAACAGGTAGTACTGATCGCCCTCTTTTGCCATAACCGGGTCATGAATACTGACCTGCTTCTGGGCCTGACACCCCACGGCGCTCAGTGCCGCCAGCGACACAACAATGCCTTTTAACCAGTGTTTAACGTTCATGGTGTTACCTCATGGTCCGTAAGTCGGTTGGTGGTCAGTCCAACATGGAGGGTTTGCCAAATACCGGGAAGCCGTCTGCATCGTATTTGATGGGTTTGATGAACGTATGACGATCCGGATTCCACAGCGGGTCCCCTTCGATTTCGGTGTAGGTCCGGGCGTGGTACACCAGCATATCGGTCTTACCGTCTTCGGCGACGGTAAAGCTGTTATGGCCCGGGCCGTAAATCGCATTGTCCATATCGCTCTGGAATACCGGCTTCTGGGATTTGGTCCAGCTTTTCGGATCCAGCAGATCGGCGTCTTGATCCGCCCAGATAATGCCCATGCAATAATTTTCGTCGGTGGCACTACCGGAGTAGGTAATGAAGATGCGGCCATTGCGAATCAGCACGGCCGGCCCTTCGTTGACCATAAAGCCACGGGTTTCCCATTCCAGCTCGGGGATGGTCAACAGTACCGGCTCACCGGCGATAGCATCGGGGGTATCCATCGGGGCGATATACAGATTGGAGTTACCCGGAATGCCATTCTGCTTTTGTGCCCAGACGTAGTAGAGCTGGTCTTTATGGGTAAACGTTGTGGCATCCAGACAGAAGGTATCCATGCCGGTATCGATCTGCTTGGGTTCGGTCCATTCTCCTTCGAGGGGGTTAGCGGCGTCGGTGCTGACCACATACATCCGGTGCTGGAACAGCCCGTCTTTAATTTCCCGGGTCGGTGCCGCTGCAAAGTAAATGTACCAGGCCCCCTGATTGAAATGAATTTCCGGTGCCCAGATCAGTTCGCTGAACGGGCCTGTATCCGGCTTGTGCCACACGGCCACACGCTCCGCGTCGGGCAGCTCGGCAATGGTTTTGGCGCGGCGCAGTTCCAACCGGTCGTAGGCCGGTACCGAGGCGGTGAAGTAATAATAGCCGTCGGTGTGTTTGTGGATGTAGGGATCGGCGCGTTGTTCGATCAGGGGGATGAGCAGTTCGGTCATTGTTCTCTCCAGGGTGTTGTCATGGCAACATGGTATTCATTAAGTTGTGGCGGATGCCGCAGTTGGCGTAGGGCGGATAAGGCCGAAGGCCGCATCCGCCGTAACCCGCCCTGGCGCATCCGCCGTAACCTGTCTATGAAATATTCGGATCCGCTTCGGCCAGGGCGGAATCCGCCAGGCTGTCCCGCTTCATTTTTTCATAGAATTTGTCGGTAATTTTGTACTTGAACATCAGGCCACCCATGATGGCGTGGAACAGGCCCGGGATGACGGAGAGCATTAGTGCGATACCCGTCAAGGTGAACGCGCTCTGCTCCACGTTCGCTTCATAGTTGAAATAGGTCAGCAGCAGGCCGACGATAAAGCCGGCGGCGCCCATGCCGGCCTTCTGGAAAAAGCTGATGCCACCGAACGCCAGGCCCGATACACGCTTGCCGGTTTTCGCCTGACCGTAGTCCACGGACTCCGCAATCGCGCTCCAGAATACCGGCGCGTGCAGGTCGACCACGAAGGAAATCAGGAAGTAGAGAATGAATGCCAGCCAGATATCTCCGGGCTGAACCGCGAAGAACATGATTACGCTCAATACCCCAACGGCCAACTGGGTCCAGCGGAACAGCTGGATTTTGCAGTAGCGTTTGGTAATCCAGGTGGAAGCGATCATGGCCAACAGCGCCCCAGTGACCCCGGTGGTCATGAAGGCGGAGAGCATTTTGGCATCGGCGCCCAGGTAATACTTGGCGTAATAGGCGGCCACGGAGCTGCGGATCACATAGCCCAGAGTGCCGGTAAAGCACACCGCGCACAGCACCAACCACTGGTCGTTTTTCAGAAGAATCTTGAGCTGTTCACCGAAGGTCTTGTCCTGCACCTCATGCTTCACCCGCTCGGTGGTGGTAAAGAAACAGAACAGGAACAACAGAGTACCGAGAATCCCCATCAGCCCCATGGAGGCTTGATAACCTACCGCCAGGTCACCATCGCCCCAGGCTTCCGCCATGATCGGCACAATAATGGTGACCAGAAACGCGGCCACTTTGGCCAGAAACAGACGATAGCCGTTCGCCGACAGGCGCTCTTTCGGGTCCGCCGTCAATACGCCAATCAGGGAGATATAGGGAATAGTCACGGAGGTGAACATCACCGTCACCAGAATGTAAGTGGCGTAAGCCCACACCAGCTTGGCGTTGTAACTCCAGTCCGGCGTGGTGAACATCAGGAAGATGGACAGACCGAAGGGCACAGACAGGAATAAAAAGTACGGACGGTAACGCCCCCAACGGGTGTCCACCTTGTCGGTGATCATGCCCATCAATGGGTCGGTAAAGGCATCCACCAGTCGAGCCACCAGGAACAGAATCCCCATATGCGACGGCTTCAATCCGAAGATATCGGTATAGAAATAGGCCACGATGAGGAACATGGAGGAGATCACCAGGTTGACCGCGGTATCACCGCTGCCAAAACCCACTTTCTCCAATACCGTCAGTTTCTGGGTTTTCATTCGCTTGGGCTCTTATTGTCAGGTGGTGTCAGATACAAAAACGGCGGGCACCCGAAGGCCCCGCCGATTGTTGCGCCGTTTATACGCCCTGCTTGAGGTGGTAGTAAGCGGCGTTCTGGCGCAGTTCGTCTTTGAAGGTGCGCACTTTGGTGTCGTTGTCGATCACGACCGCTTCAACGCCGGCCATTTCGGCGAAGTCGATGATCTGCTCGGTGGTCACGCCCTGGCTGTACACGCTGTGGTGAGCACCACCGGCATGAATCCAGGCGGCGCCGGCGATACCCAGGTTCGGGCGAGGCTCCCACAGGGCCGAGGCGACCGGCAGCTTGGGCAGGTCCGCTGGCGGGGCCACGGTATCCAGCTCGTTGACTACGATACGGAAACGGGTACCCAGGTCCACGGTGGTGATGTTCATGGCCGGGCCAGGCTTGCCGGTAAACTTGAGGCGAGCGATGTCCTTGCGAATCCCGATGGTGTGCAGGGCCACTTCCAGGCGCGGTTTCTGCGCGGCGATGGTCGGGCAGATTTCCAGCATGTGGGCGCCCAGCACCTGATCCCGCGTGCCCAGGTTGTAGGTGTAATCTTCCATAAAGGAAGTGCCACCTTCTTTGCCCTGGCTGATCACTTTTACGATCCGGGTCATGGCCGCGGTTTTCCAGTCACCTTCGCCGCCGTAGCCGTAGCCTTTGGCCATCAGGCGCTGGGTGGCCATACCGGGCAGGCCGGTCAGACCGGTCAGGTTTTCAAAGTTGTTGGTAAAGGCCTTGAAGCCGCCTTTTTCCAGAAAACGCTCCATGCCGATTTCCAGGCGCGCTTCGTTTTTGATCATGGCCATCTGGTGCTCGTCTTTCAGCACCTCGTCCGCCACTTCGTAAGTCTGCAGGTACTCATCGACCAGGGCGTTGGCGTCTTCATCGCTGACCGCGTCAACGACCTCGGCCAGATCACCCAAACCAAATGCGTGTACTTCGTAGCCGAAGTGAATCTGGGCCGCCACCTTGTCACCTTCGGTCACCGCCACCTGACGCATGTTGTCGCCAAAGCGGGCCACTTTCAGAGTCTGGGACTCGGCCCAGCCCATGGCGACGCGCAGCCAGTCGTCGATCTCCTGCTGAACGCGGTCCTGCTGCCAGTGACCGACCACCACGCGGCGATCCTGACGCAGACGGGTGCCGATGTAACCAAACTCGCGGTCACCGTGGGCGCTCTGGTGCAGATTCATGTAATCCATGTTGATTTCGGCCCAGGGCAACTCGGCGTTGAACTGGGTATGCAGATGCATATAGGGCTTGTTCAGCGCCTTCAGGCCCGCAATCCACATCTTGGCCGGAGAGAAAGTGTGCATCCACAGAATAAGACCGACGCAGTTGCTGTCGTTATTCGCGCGCTGACAGACTTCCAGAATTTCGTCCGGAGATTTGACCGTCGGCTGGGCGACAATTTTGGCGGAAATCTTGTCCGAGCCGGTCAACCCGTCGGCAATTTGCTGGCTGTTCGCCGCGACCTGCTCCAATACTTTGGGGCCGTAGAGGTGCTGGGAACCCGTGACGAACCAGATTTCTTTATCACCGTAAATTTTCATAGCTGTAATCCTGAATAAGGCAGTTGCCGAAAAGGGTTAATCAATTCTGACCGTAGTAAGCGTTTTTGCCGTGCTTACGCAGGTAGTGTTTGTCGATGATGGCCTGCTTGAGCGGCTGCACATCGGGGCGCAAAGTGCGGGTGAGGTAGGCCATTTTGGCCATCTCTTCCAGAACCACCGCGTGATACACCGACTGGGCCGCGTCTTTACCCCAGGTGAAGGGCGCGTGGCCGGCAATGATGCACATGGGGGTTTCCACCGGGCTGCGATCTTTGAAACAGTCGGTAATCTGTACGCCGGTTTCTTCTTCGTAGTCGCGTTTGATCTGCTCATCGCTCATCACCGCGGTCACCGGAATATCGCCGTAGGCGTAGTCGGCGTGGGTGGTGCCATAGCACGGAATCGGCTGCTGGGCCTGCGCCCAGGCGGTAGCGTAGGTGGAGTGGGTGTGTGTCACGCCACCTACGCTCTCGAAGTGCCGATACAGATGGGTGTGGGTTTTGGTGTCCGAGGAAGGACGCATCTTGCCTTCCACGACATTGTTGTCGAGGTCGACCACAACAATGTCGTCCACTTTCATATCTTCATACGCCACACCGCTGGGCTTGATGGCAACCACGCCCTTGTCACGATCGATCTGCGATACGTTGCCCCAGGTGTACACCACCAGCTTGCGGTGGTGCAGCTCCATATTGGCTTCGAATACCTGCTCTTTCAGTTCGCGGTAGCTCATTTGCGCTCTCCTTCCACAAAGGCGCCCAGCGCCTGGTAATTCTGGTACAAACGATCATAAACGGCGGCGTTATCGGCGTTCGGCGTGTAGCTCTTGCACACGGGCGAAGCCATCACCTTCTGGGCCGCGGCCACATCCGGATGAACACCGGCAATGGTGGAGGCAAAAATGGCGGCGCCCAGAGCGCAGCTCTGCTCGCTTTCCAGTACGTCGATCTGGCAGTTCCAGACATCCGAACAGACCTGCATGATGAAGTCGGATTTTTTGGAGATACCGCCGATCACCACCACAGAGTTGATCGCCACACCTTCGGACTTGAAGCGCTCAATAATGGCGCGAGCACCAAAGGCGGTGGCCTCCACCAGGGAACGGAAAATCTGCGGAGCCTCGCTGCCCATTTTCAAGCCGGCGATGGCCATGGTCAGAGTCTGGTCGGCATCCGGGGTGCGGCGGCCGTTGACCCAGTCCAGCGCGGTAATGCCCGTTTCGCCGACGGGAATCTGACTGGCAGCCTCGCCCAGAGCGGCAAGGGTTTTGTCTTCGATCTCTTCGGCGAGCTTTGTGCGCGTGGCCTCATCAAGAGAGTTGCTATTCGCCAGCAGCGTCTGTACCGGCCAGTTGACCAGGTTGCGGAACCAGGCATAGAGATCACCGAAGGCGGATTGACCGGCTTCCAAGCCTACCAGACCCGGGATCACCGAGCCGTCCACCTGACCACAGATACCGCGGATACATTTATCGCCAATGTCTTCATAGGTGGCGACGGTGATATCACAGGTGGAGGTCCCCATCACCTTGGTCAGCACACCGGGTTTGACGTTGGCAGCCACCGCGCCCATATGACAGTCGAAAGCGCCGAAGCCAACGGGAATACCGGCGGGCAGGCCCAGCTTATCCGCCCACTCCTGGGTCAGCGGGCCCACGGTTTCGGCGGAGGTAAAGGTCTCGGCGGGCAGGCGATCGCGCAGCCCGTCGAGCACCGGGTCGAGCCCGGTAAAGAAGTCGTTGGGCGGATAGCCACCCCAGCTTTCATGCCACATTACTTTGTGACCCGCCGCGCAGCGACCCGCGCGGAATTTGCTCGGATGGGTGGTGCCGGTCAGTATCGCCGGCATCCAGTCACAGTGCTCGACCCAGCTGTACGCGGCCTCGGCGACGGCGGGATCTGCTTTCATGACGTGCCAGGCCTTGGCCCAGAACCATTCGGAGGAGTAGATACCACCTTCATACTTGAGGTAATTGGGCTCGGACTTTTCGTCCGCTGCGGTAATGGCCTGGGCTTCTTTGATCGCAGTGTGGTCTTTCCACAGCACGAACATGGCGTTCGGGTTTTCGGCGAACTCAGGCTTCAGCGCCAGCGCGACGCCTTCGCTGTCCACCGGGACCGGTGTGGAACCGGTTGTATCAAAGCTGATACCCACTACCTGCTGCGCCGCGCCGGCCGGCGCCTCTTCCCAAAGGCCCTGTACGGCTTGCTCAACCCCTTCCAGATAGTCCAGCGGGTGCTGGCGGAACTGGTTTTTGGCCGGTTCGGAGTAAAGCCCCTGGTTCCAGCGCTTGTAAGGCACCACGGTGGTGGCAACTTCCTGTCCATTGGCGGTGTCCACCAACAGTGCGCGAACCGAGTCGGAGCCATAATCCAGGCCCAGTGCATAAGACGTCATAGAACCATTACCTTTTATTTGCAGCACAGGAGTGTGCATCAGTTACCAATCTGTTTTGTATTATAATATGCGAAACCGTGTTTCTGTCAATGTTTTTCGTGGGCTCTGGCGACCAAGATGCTGGCATTGCAGCCACCCGACCAGGGAACGACCAACACCACGCGGCACCCTGTGAGCGCCCTACTCACTCGACCGAGGAATGACTTTATAAGTAATATAATATAAGGCCGTAGACGCGCAACATCAAGCCAAAAACCGGTAGTAGCCCCGTCTAAAATTGTTGTTTTCAAGATTTTTGGCCCTATAAAACGAAAAAGGCGCCTAAATAGGCGCCTTATAGTCTTAAAAATCATATGACCAAAAAGTGGCAGATCGCTACCGAGCCCTCTGGCGCACCGCCTCAAACAGACAGACCCCGGTGGCGACCGAGACGTTCAGACTGCTGACTGTGCCCGCCATGGGAATATTGATCAGAAAATCGCAGGTTTCCCGGGTCAGGCGACGCAGCCCCTCCCCCTCGGCCCCCATGATCAGTGCGATCGGGCCCTTCAGATCACTCTGATAGACAGACGCACTCGCCTCGCCCGCCGCGCCCACCAGCCAGATGCCGGACTCCTGGAGTTTTTTGAGGGTGCGGGCCAGATTGGTCACCGGCACAAAAGGTAAAACCTCCGCCGCACCACAGGCCACTTTGCGGGCCACCGGGTTGAGGCCGGCAGACTTGTCTTTGGGCGCGATCACTGCATCCACCCCGGCCGCTTCGGCGGTACGCATGCAGGCCCCCAGGTTATGCGGGTCCGTCACACCATCGAGCACCAGCAGCAGCGGCGGGTGGTCCAGCTCGCTTAACCGCTGAAACAGAAAGCCTTCATCGTGGACCTGCCCGGGCCGACAGTTCGCCACTATGCCCTGGTGGTTTTCACCTTCGGCCAGGGCATCCAGCTTGCCCCGCCCCATCGGCTGAACCGACACGCCTTGCGCCTCGGCCAGTTTCAGGATTTTCTGCAGACGTTGGTCGCCGCGCCCTTGCAGACAGTACAGCTGCAACACCCGCTGCGGGGCACTTTTCAACAGCGCCTGCACCGAGTGCAGGCCAAAGACAATTTCACTCTTACTCACAGATGGTTCCGGCTCTGAATCTTCGATCAATCACCGGGCCGGTCATTACTGCCGCCGGCCCGACTCAACGCCCTCTGGCGAAGGCTGCACAGGTTTTCAAACCAGTGGTTATCTCTTCTTCGTAAACTTAGCCAGCGCTTTTTTAAAGCCAGCTGCCGCCGACGCAAGTAGAGACCGGCTCTCAGTCGGTTGAGTCGCTTTCTCCGATCGAACTGTTCCAGCTTTCTTCGAATGCGCAGTTTTCTGACTTTCCTGTTTACCATGACGTTGTCCGGATGAACCTCGTTTGGATGAACGGGACGGGCCACGCTCGTCGTTGCCACCCCGCGAGCGGCCACGGCCTTTGCCCTTGCCCGACTTTTTGGGGGCGGCATCCCGCCCGTCAGCGACGGGAGGACGGGCATTGGTTTTGCCCTTGCCCCGACGGGTCGCGGTAACCGACTCCATTTCAAAATCAATTTTGCGACTATCCAGATCGACCTGCACCACTCGCACCCGGAGCTCATCGCCCAGGCTGAACACCTTGCGGGTGCGATCACCCACCAGGCGGTGCTGGGCGGGCTCGAACCGGTAGTAGTCGTGCGGCAGTGCTGTGATATGGACCAGCCCTTCGACGTACAGATCCTTCAGCTCGACAAACAGGCCAAAACCGACCACCGAGGCCACTACGCCGTCGAACACCTCGCCGACATGATCCTGCAGGAATTCGCACTTGAGCCAACTGGCCACATCCCGGGTGGCCTCGTCCGCACGCCGCTCGGTCATTGAGCAGTGCTCGCCCAGAGCGACCACATCCCCGGTTTCATAGGGGTAGATCTCCTTGCGGGACAGCGGCTTGGCGCCCTCGACCCGCGCGACATTGGCGGTCTGGCGGTCGCTGCGGATGACGGACCGGATGGCCCGGTGCACCAGCAGGTCCGGGTAGCGACGGATCGGCGAGGTAAAGTGGGTGTAGGCATCGAAGCCGAGGCCGAAGTGGCCTTCGTTGTCCACCTGATAGACCGCCTGGCGCAGGGTGCGCAGCATCACCATCTGAATCAGATGGCTGTCCGAGCGGCCCTGAATCTGTTGCATCAGTGCCTGGAAATCGGCCGAACTCGGGTCCGCGCCGCCACCGAGACCAAGGCCCAGCTCGCCCAGAAACTCGCGCAAGTTGGCGAGCTTCTCTTCGGTCGGCCCCTGGTGCACCCGGTACAGGCAGGTGATCTGGTGCTTCTCCAGGAAGCGCGCGGTGCACACGTTGGCGCACAGCATGCACTCTTCGATCAACTTGTGCGCATCGTTGCGCTGAACCGGGACAATCCGGTCGATTTTGCGGTCTTCGTTGAAGACGATCTGGGTTTCAACGGTTTCAAAGTCGATGGCACCGCGCTCATCCCGAGCCTTGCGCAGGACCTTGTAGAGCTTATGCAGGCTGTGCAGTTGCGGCAGCACCTCCTTGAACTCCTGGCGCAGCGGATGCTCATCATCGCCATCGGCCTGAAGAATGTCCCACACCTGGTCGTAGGTCAGCCGCGCATGGGAGTACATGACGCCTTCGAAGAACTTGTAGCTGGTGATCTTCCCCTCGGCGTCAAGATTCATCTCGCACACCATGCACAGGCGGTCGACCTTCGGGTTCAGGGAGCACAGGCCGTTGGAGATGGCCTCTGGCAGCATGGGCACCACATAGTCCGGGAAATACACCGAGTTGCCACGCTTGCGCCCCTCAACATCCAGCGCGCTGCTGCACGGAACGTAATGGGACACATCGGCAATCGCGACGGACAGACGCCAGCCGCCGCCTTTTCGCTTCTCACACAGCACCGCGTCGTCAAAGTCCCGGGCGTCGGCGCCATCAATGGTGACAAACGGCAGGTGGCGAATGTCGACCCGGTGTTGCTTGTCTTTTTCCTGCACGGAGTCGGACAGCGCTTCGGCTTCGCTCAGCGCCTCGGCGGGCCATTCGCTGGGAATGCCGTGAGACTGGATGGCCAGTTCGATCTCCATCCCGGGTGCCATATGGTCACCCAGCACCTGGATGACCTTACCGGTCGCCGGGCGTTTCTTATCCGGCTGCTGGGTAATGGCCACCACCACGATCTGACCGGACTTGGCATCACCTTCGGCGCCGGGCGGAATCAGAATGTCGTGGGTAATTCGCTGATTTTCCGGCGAAACGAACTGCACCCCGTCCTCGCGAAAGAGGCGACCTGCCAGCTGTTCCGTGTTGCGGGAGAGGACTTCAACAATCGCAGCCTCATCCTTGCCCCGATAGGAGCCAGTGACACGGACCAGTACTTCGTCGCCATCGAACACCCGGCGCATCTGACGGTTGTGTAAATAGAGGTCATTGCCGCCCTTGGCGGGAATCACAAAGCCGTAGCCATCTTTATGACCCTGGACGCGGCCACGGATCACATCAATTTTGTCCAGCCGGGCGAAGGCGCCGCGGCGGTTGCTGACCAGCTGCCCGTCGCGGGCCATGGCGATCAGGCGCCGGCGTACGGCCTCAACCTGGTCTTCGTCGCGAAGATCGAGCATCTCGCAGACTTCGGGGTGGGTCACCGGGCCCGGGGCGTCTTCCAGCAATTGCAGAATGAATTCGCGGCTGGGCACGGGGTTATCGTATTTCTGTGCTTCTCGCTCAGCGTAGGGGTCGTGCTTCGGGTGTTTCTCTTTGCTCAAAACGGATATCCTGTAACGGAAAATGAATGCCCCTTATGAGGGCCAATAGTAAGTCGCCTACGGATGATATGGACGGAAGCCTGAGAGGTTTCAAGGCCGAGGTAGGCGCAGAAAGAGCCCTTTTGGGGGCAATTGGTTGACTGTTTGCCGACATTATAGGCCAGTTAGGCCCATAAACCCATGGATGAGTTCAGTTTAGCCCAAAAAAATTTAATTTCCTGACATCCGAACCGTTGACAAGGCCCATATCTGACATTATAGTGCGCGTCCTCGGCTGATGACACGCCGAGCGAATCACCTGCCCAGGTGGTGAAATTGGTAGACACGCTAGCTTCAGGTGCTAGTGACCTTACGGTCGTGGAGGTTCAAGTCCTCTCCTGGGCACCATCTTAAAGAACCGAGCCGAATGGCTCGGTTTTTTTATGCCCACTCGAGGACCAAGGTCCTCTAGTTCTCCGCTCACCACGCAAAAAAGGCCTGGCGGCAAGCCACCAGGCCCAACAATGCCCCGCAGGGAGCTGTTCAGACTTAGAAGTCGAACCTCACACCGACACCGTAGTAGCGGCCTTCGTCTCGGACATCCTGCATGTACTCATAGCCTTCCGGCGTAACCGTATAGTTCCGGAACGGGTTCGCAGTAATGTTGGCAACGTCAACCCACACTCCAAAGTTATCGGAAATATCGTAACTCATGGAAAAGTCGAGACGATCTCGGTCATGAGTCTTGTTGCCCACGAAACCACCTCCCGGAGTTGTCTGACCGTACGAGTTTACCCAACTTTCACGCAGGTTATAGGACAGGCGGGCCTGGAAGCGGTCCCTTTCGTAAAAGACAGACGCGTTATAGGTCCACCTGGACAAGCCCGGTATCGGCCGAAACTCCCCAAAGGTTCCATCCTCCTCAGGTGTGCGGTTTTCGCCTTCCAGTCGAGTCGCGTTGACCGACAAGCCGAACGGATGCAGGAATTCCGGCATATTGTCGAAATCCAAGAACGTGGACGCGCTCATCTCCAGGCCCTCGATCTTGCCTTCGCCGGCATTTTCGGGACGATTGAGGCGTATGGTGCCGTACTGCTCGTCTTCAACGAAGCGGGTATACCACTGGATAAAGCCTTCCAGGTCACGATAGAAGACGGCCGCACTCAGATAACCGGTATCGGAGAAGTAGTACTCTAGGCTGATATCGTAGTTATCGGAGGTCAAAGGCTCCAGGTCTGGATTCCCACCGCCACCTTCAGCGTCATAGTCAGTTTCCGGGGCGTTCGGATCTTCGATACCACCCGAGCGCAGCTGGGTGATGTTGAGCGCAGGGTTCAGGTCGCCAAAGTTCGGTTTGGTACTGGTTTGAGTGAAACCGGCGCGTAACTGCAATTCATCGGTAAACCGGACACGCACACTGGCGTTCGGGAAAACATCAACATAGCTATTTTCTTTGATGCGCTCTTCCTGGGTGGTTTCGCCATCAAATGTTACCTGTGATATACCGCGGTTGTAGGAGTCGGTCTGGACTACCCGGAAACCGGCAAATGCATCAACGGGAATTGTACCGAGCTCAAAGTAAAACTTCCCCTGAAGGTAGGCCGCGTAACTTTTCTCATTGGCTTTCCAATCTTGAGCAGGGTCCAACTGGATCTGAGGCGTCTCCCACTCCGGGGTGCGCCATGCATCCCAGCCCAGCGGCTGGTTTTCCAATGCAAAAGCAGCGAGCTGTTCGTGGTTGTCTTTGATGCTTTCGCGCGACGGCACCAAATATTGGGTAAAGCTTTGGGAGTTGCCTCGGAACGGGTCATGGGACAGTTCCATATCCAGAAAATCGAGGCGCGGATCGGTCATGGGAATGTGCAAATCCCAAAGAAAGGCGTACCTGCTCCCCTGCTTCTTA
The DNA here is from genome assembly GCF_000463525.1 of Marinimicrobium sp. LS-A18. Classification (NCBI taxonomy): domain Bacteria; kingdom Pseudomonadati; phylum Pseudomonadota; class Gammaproteobacteria; order Cellvibrionales; family Cellvibrionaceae; genus Marinimicrobium; species Marinimicrobium sp. LS-A18. Next base: position 973,252 of record NZ_AWEP01000006.1, on the reverse strand, counting down.
CTCGCGTCACGGTCGTTGTAGCGGAAACCCGTTTCCACGGTGTGTAGCCACTGCAAGCCTGTATCAAATGTGAAATCTGTGCGCCACTGGATACTTTCCCCTGCCACATCATAAAGGCTTTCATAGTAACCACGGAACTCATAATCCTCCATGGTCGTTGGGTCCCAGGGCGTACTGAAGTTGGCGCCACCTTCGTCTCCGATGAAGTTCGCATTGACGGTCGGCGAATAGGCTAGCCCCATATCGAGACTCCAAGCCTCATCGCTGTATCGGCTGTCCGTATACGCCAGATCGGTAACGACATTCATGGGTCCATTATCCCACTCAGCACCGATTGCGAACTGATAGGTATCGGTTTGGTTTTCATTGGTGGAGCGGAAACTTTGTGGAGGCAGACCGCCGCTTTTGGTCACACTCGCCACTTGCATCTGATCCGTGCCTTCAACAAAGGTCAGATTGGACAAGCTGACATCGCCAGTGCCATTCAGCCAATCAAAGTCGGTCGTCGGAAACCAGAAGTTATCCGCCATACCTTCGCCACGAAAACCCTGGTAAATACCGTCAAAGTAAACCTCCAGATCCTCACTCGGCTGCCACTGGATCGCCATGTTTGCTGAGGGGCGTGAGCGTTTACCCGATGCATTGTAAAAACCAACTTGAGCGGGCAGTATGAAGCCTCCCTCGCTATGGGGCTCTTCAATATTCCAGTTCGGTGCTGCCGTGGGGAACCAGGTGGCGTTGTAGCGCGCACCGTTGTAATACTCGGACTCAGCGTAAGTGATGTTACCCAGGAAACCGACTTCACCCAGCCCCGTTTCCCACCGGTTGGAATAGAGAACGTTACCGCTGGGAGCGGATTTTTCACTCTGGTCGTTGTAACCGTAATGAATGCCGCCAGCAATTTTCTGACCTTCGAAATCAAAAGGGCGACGGGTTCGTACATTGACAAGCCCTGCCAGACCCGGCTCGATCTGGTCGGCCGTACCGGACTTATACACCTCGATCGCCGCCAGTGCTTGTGCGGGAAAGTCCTGTAGTTGAGAGCGACGCAGCTCGGCTGTAAAGAACTCTCGACCGTTATAGGTCGTGGTAACGTCTGGTAAACCGCGAATAAGAACGCTGTTCGCTTCATCATTGAAGCGCGTAACCTGAACCCCCGGAATCCGTGCAATGCTTTCAGCGGCGGTACTATCAGGCAATTTACCGATATCTTCGGCAATGATGGCATCGACCATCCCATCAGAGTTCATCTTGATATCCTGCGCCTTCTGCAGGCTTTGCCGAATACCGCTGACGACCACCTCCTCTAGAGGCATTGCTCCGCTAGCAACCTCATCCTGCTGGTCGTCTTGAGCGTAGGCGGGCACGAATGCAACGGCGAGTGCCAGCGGTGTGATTTTGAATACTGTTGCTGCTGAACGTGAAACGTAGCGCATTGCCTTCTCCATCTAAGTTATGTTTATTCGAAGTGTCAGCACATCACTGGTGCTATTTATAGTATATATATCCAGGAATTATCCTACAAATAATTTACAGCAGAAATATTGGGCGCCACTTTTCAAGATAAGGTTCGAAGCTCCGCAGTTTCATGGCAAGATTTGGGGTTAAATCATGCGGGCGCCCATCCAAAATTCGACAGGAATATCCAAATATATACTTTATTATCAATACGTTATATCTGATGACAAGCTCGTTGCTCGCCACAGAACCGTCCCACGGACAACCTAATCGACAACTCTAATTTATATTATATTTGAATATTAAGGTTTATTTTTATTCCAATAAAAACCAACGCTGATAATTAAGTATCTATAGCCATCAATATCTGTCGCCTAAACCGCCATCATAGCGTTTTCAACACACCTACTTACTCAGTTTGGTGGCCCAACGCCAAGGAATTTGCTTGATTCTTCCTATGCATCTGCTACTTTCTAACATATCTTATTAATATATTATTAGTAAGACATATTGAAGGAGGGTGCCAGATAAAGCACTAACCCATCCTTAAGACCGCATCGCAATTGCTATAACCTGAAGAGGCATAATTATGAATAACAGGACTCTGGGGAAAAAAGCAGTAACACCCCTCATTACAACAGTCTGTGCACTGGTTTCGGCGTTCCTTGGGCTGACCAGTTTTGCCGTCTGTGCTCAAGACGTGATTTTTGACTACGACAGCATGGGCCAGACCAAATCAATGACCCACTGGGGCGTAGACACCGCTTGGCCGAGCGCCGATAACGTCCGGCAGACGGTCTACCATATGGGCCATGACGAAACGGATGTGGTTCGCGTGAACTTCTTCATGGACGAACCTCTGGACTCGAATGGCGACATCGGGCCAAACTCCAAGTCTCGAATCGATGAGCAGTTGACGATCGCGGCCGACGCGGGGGCCGGGAATAAGCCCATCGCGCTGACCCCAGCCACCGGTGCCGGTACGGACAGTTGGTACCTGGACGCCAATGGCAATGCCATTCCAGATCGATGGATGGCGCTGATGGAAGCTACGCAGGAGTACATCGGCGAGCCCATCCATGCCCTGGAAATATTCAACGAGCCTGACTACTGGGACGGAATGGGCACAACCCAGACCCTCTCCGAAATCATGGCGCTCGCCGTGGACAGCCCTAACTTTCAGGGCACCGAACACCACGCAGCTAGCACCCTCTGCAGTTGCGCCGCCCAGACCTGGTACGACCCCGTCTCGGGGCCAACCACTCACGGCACGCTTCACCAGCTGGCCGGCAGTGCCGACGACTACATCAACTTCATCCAGTATGTACAAAATCAGGGGGACATCGCCTATAACCCCGAGCTTCACAGCATGGCCGAGGTTCTGATGGGCGCCGAGTACGGTCTGCAGGGTGGCATCTGGTGGGGGGCGGCCTATCGTTCACGCGGTGTGCTCGTCAACGCCGTGCAAGGGTCCCGCCTGGGTTATGCGGAGAACCGGGGTAACTCCTCGGCCGCCGGCGTTTACCGGGCTCCCGACGGCAAGGTCTACGGCTTTGCCGGCAGCTTTGAACGCCACGGGCCAAAGCACTCCTATCGTTTCATTTCCAGTGACCAGGACCTTTACTTCAACGGCGTTGGCCCGGTTCGAGAATTCATGATGCCCACTTGGCTGGATCAACAGGGTGGCTATTTCAATATTAATGTCTCACCGGATATTCCGGCCCTCGACGGCTATCGCTGGAAAATCATCAACCGCGCGACAGGAAAGGTGCTCGAAGTCGAAGCGTCCGGCACCACTGACGGCGACAACATTCGCACCGCCACCGACGCGGATGCCGCGCACCAGAAGTGGGATATCTATCGCAACCGGGATGGTTATCATGGCCTGGTCAATGTCAACAGCGGCATCACCGCCGAAGTCGCCGATTGGTCGACCGCCGAGGGAGGAAATGTTCGCCAATGGGGGGCGGGCGACAACGTCCTCCAACACTGGTGGATCGAGCCCACGGGTGATGGCTATTTCTATCTGCACAACGGACACAGCAACCTGTATATGGAAGCGGACTCCGCCAGCGACAACGTCCACCAATGGAGTTATACGGGAAGTCAGAACCAACAGTGGTCTTTTGTCTCGGCTGAGCCGGCCAACCCTGGTTCACTAGTCGCCCAATATCAGTTCGAGAACGACGTGAACGACAGCACCACCAACAACAACGCAACGCCCTACGGATCGCCCACCTACACCTCCGGCCAGGTTGGGCAGGCGATTGAACTGGATGGCTCCGATGACTACCTAGAGCTGCCCTCGGACGTCGCCAACAGCGATGATATTACCCTTGCCACCTGGGTTTTCTGGGATGGCGGCAGTGCCTGGCAACGCATCTTCGACTTCGGCATTGATACCGGCACCTATATGTTTCTGACCCCGTCAAACAGTGCCGGCATGATGAGCTTCGCCATCACCACCGAAGGCAATACCGAGGAGGAAAGTCTGGTAACCGCCGCTCTGCCGACCAATCAGTGGGTGCATGTTGCCGTCACGCTTCGCGGCAATACGGCCATGCTGTATGTTGATGGCGAGCCACAGGTTGCCGGTCACATCTTCGCGAACCCCTCCGACCTGTTCAGCGGGGGTGGCGAACAGCGGAACTACATCGGCAACAGCCAGTGGCCGGACCCCCTATTCAGCGGTGTTATCGATGACTTCAGACTCTATGATTACGCGCTGGAGAAAACGGAAGTGGCTGACCTGTATGCAGCGGGAAACTCTGCCACTGCGTCACTTGAAGACAGTTTTGAGAGTGATTTCAGCAATTGGGCCAGCGCGAACGGTTGGGAGATTGACTCTTCTGAGTGGGTGTCAGGCTCATCCTCTGCGCATGCTGGTATGAACGCTGGCGAGCTGACCTCCATAGACGTTGACGCTTCGGGTAAAACGTCAATACATATCCAGTTCTGGTATCGCGACCACAACATCGACGCCAATGATAACGTCACCCTTAAAATCTTCAACGGCAGCACTTGGGTGGACCATGTAGAACTGGGTAACACCGCTCCGGAACAAACCTGGCATTACTACCAAACAACCATTACGGCATCTGAGTTCATGGCCTCTAGCTTCAAGATCCGGTTTTCCGGATCCTCCATTGATGGTGGCGAACACTTCTATATTGAAGACGTTGTAGTAACACCACAATAACTTGAACCGGCCTAGTTAGGTACACAATCGCAATCCCCGTAGCCGTCGTGGCCTTCGGGGATTTTTTACTTTCCTCAGCACAAAACTCCAGGTAGTAACATGAAAAAGTATCTTTTTATCGCATTGGCTCTTTGCCTCGGAACCGCCGCCTGCTCAAGCGACGAGGATATTGGCGGATACCTCTTTGTCACTTTTCGAGGCGAAAGCACTCCCATGACCGAACAGGTCTACTTCATGACCAGCGAAAACGGCAGAGACTGGAACGCCCTCAACGGCGAGAATCCGGTCCTCGTCAGCACCGTGGGGGAAAAGGGTGTACGCGATCCCTACATCATCCGCTCACCCGAAGATGACACCTTCTATCTTATCGCCACTGACCTGTCGATTCATCTCAACCCCGACTGGGGCCGGGCTCAGACCAATGCCAGTCAGTCGATTGTGGTTTGGGAGTCGGACAATCTAGTTGACTGGTCCGAACCCCGCCTCGTCAAGGTCGCCCCGGACAACGCCGGGTGCACCTGGGCTCCCGAAGCGGTTTACGATGAGGAGAACGACCGGTACATGGTATTCTGGGCCTCCAAAACCTCGGATGACAACTTCGCCAAGCACCGTATTTGGGCCGCCCATACCGAAGACTTCAAGAATTTCAGCGACCCCTTTATCTACATAGAGAAGCCCCACACGGTTATCGACACCACCATTATCAACGAGGATGGGATCTACTACCGTTTCAGCAAAGACGAAGCCCAGAAGAACATCACCATGGAGCGCAGCAAGCACCTGATGACAGACTGGCGCACTGTTGAGGGCTTTTCGCTCAGCGCCCTACAAGGCTATGAGGGCCCAACGGCCTTTGTGACCGAACCTTCCGAAGCCGGCCAGCCCGCTCAATGGAATCTCCTTCTGGACTTTTACAGCCAGGGCAAGGGCTACCAGGAATTCCAGACTGATGACTTAAGTAGTGGCAATTTCGAGGATGGCAACAATATGACGTTCCCCTTTCACCCGGTCCGTCACGGCTCCGTGCTCACCCTGACCGAAAGCGAGTATAACCGGCTCCAGACCGCCGAGAAAAACAAGGACTTTACGGTCGGGCAATGAATCAGGCCAGTTACAAGGTGGTACCCTCAATAATGGGGGCCACCAGAGTGACCGTGCTGCGTGCTGGAATGGTGTACGACGTTTCGGCCGAACCGGACTCCTGAAGTGCCCTTTCAGCATTCGTTATATGGACGGTATAGGGGCCAAGGCCCCTGCCGTCCGGCAAATTATCCACCGCGAGCTTCACACTTTGGCTATTGTCACCGGCATTGATGGCCACGATGACAATCTGCTCTTCATCCCCGCTTTTATAGGCGGACGCCAACACACCGTCCAGATCGTCGACGCCGGGCAGAGCCACCCGGCGATAACCCGGGCGTATAAAGCGGCTGTAGTTCCCCAGCGTCCACATGACCTTGGATGTCTGTAGCGAATCGCTATCCAGGCTTTTGTCGATTTTCAGCAGGCCATCTTTATAATCATACGGGGTTAATGCCAGCCACCAGTGCCATGCCGAAGCGTTCAGGCGCGTCAGGTCACGGTGAATCACCTTGCCCACATGCAGCGCGTAATCCATATCATCCACATCGAAGCCACTGCCGCCGAAGGACCTCACATCACCAGTGTCACCGAGTATGCAGAACTCGCTCATCCAGACCTTCGCACCAGGAGAGGCCGCCTGCAGGTTCTCCCAGGTCATATCCCTCAGCTTTCCCATCCGATTTTCCCAGGCATCGGAAAAATACCCATGCATTGACAAATGGCTTCCCAGGGCCGCGCTCATCTTCGGGTCACCGAGCAGCTCGTGGATATAGTTCCGGTACAGGCCCTCGCCGCTGTTGTTCATTCCACCGGTATACGCTGAACCGTCGAAGCGGACTTTAACTTCATCGCTCAGGGCCGCGGCATACTCCACCACTTCCGCCCCGTCGATTTTGACCGCTTGATCCAAGCCCGACTGTTTCAGCGCCTCATGCAAACTGATGTAAACCGTCTTTAAGTCATCCATGTTGTATCGGTTCGCTTCCTGCGTCTGGCCCTCCCACTCCCAAGTGGGCTCATTGACCGGGCTGATGTAATTGACCGGAACACCCACTTCCGCACCGCGCAGGTACGCAAGAACCTCGACCAAAAAAGCCGAGAAGCTATTGACCTCCTCCAGTTTAAGATTAGTGGAGCCCACCTCAAGGCGACTTTCTGGACCTCCGGGATGGGCCAGTCCGTTCTTGGTGGCCCAGACCGGAGGGCTGTTCACGAAGGCTACAAAATCGGATACCCCACGCTCGCGCGCTTCTCTCAAGAAATGCACTTGGCCCGCTTGCTTGGTGGAGTCGACTTTGGATCCCGGTGCCGGAATCAGTAGCTCCGCTCTTCGCAACGGGTCCGGTATTTGACTTTCAACACCTTGCTCGGTACTTCCCGCCCCAATGTTGAACCGCCATGCGGATAAGCCGATGCCCTCCGAGGTCGAGAAAAGCAGGTCAGCGAGCCGATCGATACTGGCATGGTCGTCGCGTTGCAACCACTGCTTGATCGTGGGGTTTATAGACCACGCATCAGAAGCGCCAAAATGTTCTATCGTTTGATATTCGCGACTGAAATCTACCGTCAGGTCGATGACGCTACTATTTTCAACTGTTGTGTTATCTGCTAGCGCTCCGAGCACACTGCTTGCGAGCACACCAACCACCAGTAAACAGGTCTTCATAAGGAGATCTCTGAGCCGCCAAATATTGCCATACTACTTAGAGTGGGAGGATATGCCAATCACTCAGGACCTAGAGGGCTGATGCCTCAAAACTCAATTAGCACCAAACGGTTGAAGACGACATTGAGTTTTGTGACTTGTCGGATTACGGCCTCTGGCCTAATCCGACCTACTGGGCTGCTGGGTGGTTTTCATTCTACGAGTAGGTCGGATTAGCCCCGCAGGGGCGTAATCCGACAATGCGCCGTCAGTACTTACTGCAGATTGAAGTACAAGGTGGGGGCTAGTTTCGGGTCTTCCGCCTGACTGTCGTAGAAGGTGGCCTCCAAAGCGCCGAGCGGACGGATCAGCAGCCCTTTGGTGGTGCCATCCAGCAGACGCTGCATGACTGGTCGTGACAGGGTTATGTGGGTTTTTCCTCCGCGCTCCGCGGCCGGCTCTACGTCAAACACCATCTGGCCGTTGACCAGGGTTTCCAACGGCTCTCCGCGCACGAACCCCTGGAAGGTGAGTTCTTTCTGATCCCATTGCTTCGGGCCGCCCATGACTTCGAACACCCGGATTTTATCGAACTCCACGCCCAGATCTTCCTCATAGGCGGCGACGTAGTTCCCTCCCTTGTGTACCGACTGGGTGGTGAGCTCCAATACGCCCGTCCCGTCGGCATCAGCGCTCTTCAGTGCCGACAGATCCCAGCGTAACAGCAACCACTGGTTTGCGCTGACCGTCGAGACGGGGACTTTCGCTTCCTTCTCCTCTGTATGCCAACCATCAAAGTTGACCATCGGATAATCGCGGTTCAGGACAACGTCGTGAGCGGCGGGGCGGTGCTGGGTGAAGGTATCCAGTGTCCGGATGGGCGGATGGTACACCAGCGGTTCTCCCACATCCGCCTCGGCATCGGCCGCCCGCACTACGTCGGCACGGTAGTAGTCCACGTCCACATGGTACTTGCCGGGCCCCCAATCAGTGGCGCTGAGCTGGACATTCAGGTCGTCGCCCGGCACGGCATCCAGCCCTTCAGTAGTCATGCTGATGGTGTGCCACTCGGTGGTATTGGGAATGTCGTATTCCCGCAGGTGTTGATGAAAATCCGTGGTGCGTTGGGTATTGATCATGAAGTTCACCCGCCGCGGCGCATCACTGACGCGGATACGCGCCTCAATGCGCAGCTCGTAGTCGGGGCTGGCGAGTTTCTCCATATCCAGATGCGGTGCGACATTGCGTTTGATGATGGACCACCAGACGTTGTGCTGATCATCGGTGGCATCGATTTCCATGCGTGCATGGCCGTCGAGCGGGACAAAGTTCAGGCGCGCGTCACCGTCGCCGGTGAAGTACTGCCAGTCGGGGTGTATTTCATTGCCCTCAAAGTGATCGACGAATTGGGCGTGGGCCGCCGGGCCCAATAGAGTGACAAATAATATGGAAAGGGGAGCGAGGGATTTCATGATGGCCTTTTGCTGTTATTGGTGAGATTAAAAGTTGTCGGATTACGCCCCTGCGGGGCGAATCCGACCTACTCGGTGTTGGCGGGCGCTGCGCAGTGTTTGGCGATAAATTCCGAGTGCATGGGCATGTATTCCACGGATTTGTTGATCACATTGCGAATACTCTCCAGGCGTCGGGCAATTTCATCTTTCGACAGAGTATCCACAATCGGGTGGTAGCCTTCCGCCTTCAGGCCCTGACCGTGCATCACCTCCAGCCAACTGGTCTCGTTGAACAGTTCTTCATTGGTGCGGAAGATGCGACCGTTTTTCCGATAGTGATTCATTTTCTGTTTCAGGGTATCGGGTACATCCATGGTCCGACAGTAATTCCAGAACTCGGAGTCGTTGCGCTGGGTTACGTGATAGTGGGCGATCAGGAAGTCCCGGATGCGGGTATATTCGAAATCCACTTGGCGGTTGTATTCGTCGATATCTTCCTGATCAAAATTCCGGTTTGGAAACAGGCTCATCAATTTGGCGATCCCGGACTGCACCAGATGAATGCTGGTGGACTCCAACGGCTCCATAAAACCACTGGCCAGCCCCAGTGCCACACAGTTTTTATTCCAGAATTTCAAGCGTTTTCCGGTGGTGAAGCGAATGAACTTCGGATCCGCCAGCGGCTCACCATCCAGGTTCTTCAACAGGGTATCCGCCGCTTCATCGTCACTGATAAATTGACTGCAATAAACATGGCCGTTGCCGGTGCGATGCTGCAGGGGAATTCGCCACTGCCAGCCCGCCGAATGAGCGGTGGAGCGAGTATAGGGCACCGGCTCCGCCACTTTAGCGCATGGGACGGCCACCGCGCGATCGCAGGGCAGCCAGCGCGACCACTCCTCGTAGCCTGTTTTCAGTGCCTGCTCGATCAGCAGCCCCCTGAAGCCGGAGCAATCGATAAACAGATCGGCTTCCAGGGTTTCACCGTCATCCAGGGTAATTGATTCGATAAACCCGTCATCCGGACGGAGCGATACCCGCTCGATTTTGCCTTCCCGACGACGCACTCCGCGTTCCATGGCATAGTCTCGCAGGAACATCGCGTAGCGGGCCGCATCAAAGTGAAATGCATAGGCAATGCGGGATAAGGGCGAATTCCCCGCATCCACCGGACGCATGAACCGCCCCTGTTCGACCGCCTGACAGTTCAGCGTGTAGGCGTCGATATTGGGGGCTTCGCCGGCCTGGAACAGTTTTAGCCAGTAGTGGTAAAACTGCACGCCCTCCATATCCTTGCCGACTTCACCAAACGCATGAAGATAACGCTCGCCAATGTGCCCCCAGTTGACGAACTGAATCCCCAACTTGAAGGTTCCCTGGGTGCGTCGGATGAATTCATTCTCATCCAGGCCGAGCATCTGGTTGAACAGCTGAATCTGGGGGATGGTCGCTTCCCCTACGCCGACCGTGCCGATCGAGTCCGACTCCACCAATTGGATGTCGCAGTACTGGTTCTTCAGAACCTTGGCCATTGCCGCTGCGGCCATCCAGCCGGCGGTGCCACCACCGACGATCATCACTTTACGAACACGGTTGTCCATCGTCATTACCTCTGTCAATCACACCACTGCCGGGCAGTGGTGTTGAATCACCTGTTTCAGGGTCGGCATGCGTTCGGCAGCCGACACCAGTGTGTCATAGATACGTTGATGCTTGCGCCGCAAGTCGTCCGGCGACGCCTCCGCAAGCAGATTGTCCGCCGAGGCGGAACACCAGCCCAGCCCGATCAGCAATGCCAACTGGGTTTCATCCGGCAGGGGCTCCTGATCCCGGTGCCAGAGCCGGCCAAAGGATTCAAACACCTGAAGGCGCCAGCGCAGCGATTCGGTCACCGCCTCTGATCGGGGGTCATCAGCGAGGATCAGCAATTCGTGCAGTTCCCGCCAGCTTTCAAACAGCGCCCGGTCCCGTCGATTGAATTCGCTACGAAGCGCGGGCCGGCCGGCCACATCCGGCAACAGCTCGAGCCATAGCAGGAGTGACTGACAGGCACGATGCCACTCCGAACAGAGCAGTTCCCCGGGCTGTCCCGCCGCCCGGCCCAGGGCCAGGCAGTTATGCCGCCAGGGCGTTTCGCGCTGCCCCCACTGCAGCGGATATTTCACCCAATCGCAGTCTTGGGATTGCATTTTTGCCGTGGCTTGCTCGGCAGCCTCACCCGGCGATACCCATTGCTCCACGACCCCGCTTTGCTGAGTATCTGCCGCGCGTTGCCAGCCCCAGTCCTGTTGAGTGAGCGTGCTGTAGGGCATCCAGTCCAACGATGGGCCACCCCGGCCCACCCACTGGTGCGACCACAACGCGGGCGCCTCCTCCAGAGGCACGCCCAAACCCTGCCCAATCAGTAACGCCTCGTCGCCCGTCGCGTCCAGGTAAAAATCGCCCTGCAACGACTCGTCATCATCCAGGCGTAAACGCTGAATGCCGAACTGCGGATCCGCTTCGACGCTCAACCGGGTGCAGCGTACCGCAGACACGCCCAGAGAATCCGCATACTCGGCCAACAGCGTTCGCATTGCGCCTTTGTCGAGGTTCATCCCGTAGCGCAACGTGGATTTGACCGAGCGAGGATCATTGACCGGGAAATCAAACCGCCCCCGTCGCGCCGCCTGGGTAGCCAAGAAATGCTCATTAAAACGGGCCTGCTCGTTCGGGGCGTAGGCCCGGAAAAACTCATGCTCGAAACTGGCCGGCGCGGCCGGGATTCCATGGCGGCCATAGGGCATGAAGAATTCGCCCTTGGTCCCCTGGCCCAAGACTCCGAGAGAAAACAGTCCCTGGGCGCGAACCATCAGGTCCCGTTCCGGCACCCCGACCATCGCCAGCCACTCCAGAAAAGGCGGCTGAGCGACTTCCACGGGTGAAACATCGTCTTCGCCCGTGCGAATCCAGGTCACACGAGCGCCATAGCGGGAGAGAAACCGTGCCAGTGTCACCACCGTCCCGGCGGCGACCAGTCCGTTACCCACGACCACAAGGTGCTCCAGGTTGGCCTTATCCATAGCGGCCTCCGTACAGACTCATGGGAGCCGCCGCACTGGGTGCCGCACCTCCACGAGCCAGCACCTCCCGATGCAGAGGCAGGGCCTGGGCAGTGCGATTCAGGTGGTTCGCCAACTGCTCCAGCGGCCCCTTGAGCGAGGCAACCGGTTGCTGGGCGACCCGAGGGTCAATCGCCTCGGGATTCAGTCCCTGCCCCAGATAAACGGCGAGCCAACTGGGGGGCGCAAACAATCCCTGATCGTAAAACTCGATTGTCGCGGACTCCTTGAACAGGGCGATTTTGCGCTGCAGCCCCTCGGGTACCGACATGTGGGCACAGTCCTGCCAGAATTCCGAGTCTTCGCGTTGATTGAGGTGATAGTGCAGAATGATGAAGTCCCGAACCCGCTCATACTCCAGACTCATCCAGCGGTTGAACGCCTCGCGCCCCACCGCGCCACTTTCGCCATTGGGGAAGAATTCCACCAGTTTGAAAATGGCCATTTGAATCAGGTAGATACTGGTGGACTCCAACGGTTCCAGAAAGCCGCTGGATAGCCCAATGGCAATGACGTTTTTATCCCAACTGCGCGCCCTCGCCCCCGCCTCAAAGCGAATCAGGTTGGGGTCGCTCTGAGGTGCGCCATTGAGCGAGCCAATCAATTGGGCGCAAGCCTCATCGTCACTGATGGACCGACTGTCGTATACCTGGCCATTACCGGTCCGCTCTTGCAAAGGGATACGCCATTGCCACCCGGTGGTGGTAGCCGTCGAGCGCGTGAACGATGGCGGCTCTGAAAGCGCACCACTGGCGATCGCCACGGCCCGGTCACAGGGGAGCCAGTGCTTCCAGCTGTTGAATGGCACACCCAGTGTCTGCCCCAGTAACAGCGAACGAAAGCCGGAGCAGTCAATAAACAGATCGCCCTCGATGCGCTCTCCGGACTCCAGGGTGAGCGCCGCAACACCACCATCAGACTCGCGCGGAATAACCGACTGTATCCGACCTTCGGTGCGGGTAACACCACGCTGCTCCGCATACGCACGCAGATACCCTGCGTAGCGGGAAGCATCCAGGTGGAACGCATAACCATAGCCGAATTCAGAGTGCTCGGGCGGCGGCGCAAAACGGCCGAGCCGGGCGGCCTGTGCCGCCAGAGAAAATGCATCCAGGTTAAGCTCGGGCCACTCATCCCGGGTGCGCAACCAGTAATGATGGAAGTCGATGCCGTCGATATCACCGCCAAACGCACTGAAGGGATGCAGATAACGGCTGGTCTCGCGTCCCCAGCCAACAAATTCAATGGCCAGCTTGTAGGTCGCCTGAGTCGCGTGAATGAACTCGCGCTCATCAATGCCCAACAACGCGTTGAAATAGCGGATGTGTGGAATCGTAGCCTCACCGACACCGACGGTGCCGATCTGCTCGGACTCAATCAGTTGCAGGCTTACCCGGGAGGGTAGCAACCGTGCCAATGCCGCCGCGCTCATCCAGCCCGCCGTCCCGCCGCCCACGATGACAATACGCTGGGGCCCTACCGTCATGCTGATTGCCTCACTGCGATTATTATTCAATACCGGCATTATCCCGACTCAGCAGAGCCTGAGCAAACCATAAAAAAAGGCGCAACCGATTAAGGTTGCGCCTTTCTTGGCCCGGGTCCAGCCGTGTGTTTAGAACACGGCTTTCACGGTCAGAGCCACACGACGGTCATTGACGAACCAGGAGCGGCCGGTCTCGCGACCTTCACCATCCAGTGTCATCAGGGTTTCCGTCTGGGTGTTGGCCAGGTTGGTACCCTGCAGGCCGATGGAGATTTCATCGGTCAGCTGGTAAGTCACCGACCCATCCAGGAAGCCCGCGTCGTTGTTCCAGATCGGCTGGCCACTGATCACGTCACGAGTGGTCACCAGATACTTGGAGCGCCAGTTGTAAGCCAGGCGCGCCGACCAATCGCCCTTCTCATACATCGCTACGAGGTTGGCGGTGTGCTCAGACTGGCCACGCAGGGGAAGACCAGACAAGGCCGCCGGATCGAATGCTTCCAGACCAGGCTGCGGCGTCGGGTTATCTTCCGGGTCCGCTTCGGTGGCGATACCGCTGCCAGAGAAGTTCGGAATACCTTCGGAGTCGATGTAGGTATAGTTCGCCTGGATACCAAAGCCATCAAACGGTTCTGGCAGCATGTCGTAGAACTGCTGGTAAGCCAGCTCGATACCCTGCAGCTTACCTTCCTCACCGTTGCGGGTGGTGGTGAACTCAACCGTCTGAGTCGTTCCGGTACTCGGGTTGGTGAAGGTTCTCGGCAGCGCACCTTCGATAAAGAAGTTCTTGAGATCTTTATAGAAGATACTGGCGGTCAACGAACCGACCGGTGCGAAGTACCACTCCAGAGAGGCATCCCACTGAATGGATTCCATGGGCTGCAGCGCCGGGTTACCACCGTTACCGGTCCAGACGACATCGCCGACCGACAGGATGTCGGTACCGCTGTCTTCGGGTCCGGGTTCAACCGGGGCGTCTTCGTCGATCGGCACACGGGTGGTGTTCAAGCCACGGGCGCCCAATACAGCCTGGTTACGCACTTCCGACATATCCGGCAGCGCAATGGCCTTGGACACGGCAAAACGGCTGATCAGATCGTCGGTCAGCTCAACCTTCAAGTTGAAGCTTGGCAGTACACCGTCCCATTCAGCGGTTTCACCCAGCTCGTTTTCGTCGTAGTCGTTACCGAAGGCTTTCTCGGTATCGCTCAACCAGTTGTTGGCATCGCGGGAGTAGGACAGCAGAGTGTTGACTTCATCCAGCCAGTCCTGTTCCGACTCAAACAGCGCCGGATCGAACGGTCCCACCTGATCTTCCGCCCACTTGCGGATGGCGCCGCGGTCGGTCAGATCGGTTGGCGCACCATCCGGATACGGCTGACCAATCAGGTCAGGGAACTGCACCGAACCGGCCGCATCGCGGGTCAGCTCAACATAGCGCAGACCGATGTTACCGCTGTAGCGCACAGCAGACGCATCGGAACCGAAGTCCAGCCGAACATAAGCCGCTTTGTTGGTTTCGGTGGTGTCATAGACTTCTGCCGGAGCGAAATAGGTGCCCGGAATCACTTCATCGCGAGTGGCATACGGTTCCCATACACCCTCGGCACCGGGGTTGTTCTGGGGCAGAGTACGACCGGCAATGACGTCTTTCAACAACTGCTCGGTGGGGAAAATGAAGCCGCCGCCGGGGATATCCACCACGTCACCACGGTGGAAGTCGGACCAGTCGACATATTCAAAGTCATCGCGAATTTCCGGATCCAGCTCGGACAGCCACAGCGCACCTTCGCCACCGTTGGGCGCCCATTCGGCACCGATGTGACCCCAGTTATAGGAGGTGCTACGAACGATCTGGTTACGCTCGGCATAGCGCACACCGGCTTTGACGGAGCGGAAGAAATCGCCGTTATCGAGGTAGTGAGTCATGTCGAAGCGGGCTGCCCGAGATTCACCCTCGGAGCGCTCGTAATGGTCCATGGCCGAACGCAGCCAATAGGAATCCAGATCCTGGAAGTAATTGCTGTCGCCTGCCGGATCGTTGGAGAAGCCCGGGAAATCGGTGTCGTACCACTCAGGATTGGCGTCGCGACGACCATCCCAGGGTTCAACAATGGCCAGGCGAGGCGTATCACCCAGCAGGCTGAAGTTCTGCAGCGCGTACAGGCCGCTAGCAACCTGCAGGTCGTCATCTTCGGTGGTGGCATCGACAAACTGTAAATCACCCTCAAATTCCCACGCGTCGCTCGGAGTCCACTTCACGTTGAAGCTCAGATCGTCCACGATGGTGCGGGTGTCTTTGTAGCGGGTATCGGCCTGGAACTTCTGACCGAAGTAGTCGTTGGTGGTGGCATAGCCTTCCGGCGCATCGCCTTCACCTTCCCAGCCGCGGGGCACACGGCCTTCACCGCCGCGCCAGCCACCACCGTCGGTGATATAACCGGACTCAAAGATGCTGTCGCTGTCGAACGCAAACTCGGTGCCAGGGTACGGACGGGCACGACGGCTCTCGCTCACGGTGCCATCGTCATTCTCTTCACCGTAGCCACCCTGGTATTTAACGGCATTCTCTTTCCAGCTCAGACGGGCGTCAGAGCGCAGGAACTCGGCGGTCGCCTCCAGAGTTTCATCGGGGCTGGCCCACTGAACGGCAGCGGCAAAGCCCTGACGGACCCGGTCATCTTCTTTGGTGAAGAAGTTCGAACCGTTGGTCATCCACACCTGGCCATCGTCCATGGCAACGCTCTCGGGCGCTCCCAGGGTGGCTGCCTGGTATTTCACGAAGGCATCACTCTGGATACCGTGGGATGTACCGATCAGCTCGGAGTAGGAAGCGTTCACCAGAAGGCCGAACTCACCCAGGTCCTCAGTCATCCAGCGGTTGCTGTACAGCGCGGATACCGTGGGGGAAGCCTCTTCGGCCATATCGCCATAGGAGACATCGCCGGTAAAGGCGATCATCTGGCCATCCTGATCGAAGGGTTTACGGGTTTTCAGACTGACCGTACCACCAATACCACCTTCAATCATGTCGGCGGACTGGTTTTTGTACAGGTCGACACCGGCCATCAGCTCCGGCGGCACGTCCTGGAAGTTCAGGCCACGACCGGAGTTGGCGGTAAAGGAGTCACGACCGTTGAACTCGCTTCGGGTGGCACTCATACCGCGGATTACCGCGCCACTGCCTTCAACACCGAAGTGATCCGGGTCATCCGGGGCCTGGAAGCGCTCGATCGATACGCCGGGCATACGCTGCATGGCTTCGAGCACGCTGCGGTCAGGCAGTGAGCCGATGTCTTCTGCGGAAATGGCATCGACAAAAGTGTCTGCGTTGCGTTTGATGTCCTGGGCGTTTTCCAGGTTCTGGCGAACGCCGCTGACGACGATTTCTTCTAGGAGAGGAGACTCTTCAGACGCGTTTTGCGCCAAAGAGGGTGAACCCATTGCCATAACACACATGGCAAGCATCGACTTTTTGAAGGTGATGCCTTTCTTAACGTTGTCGCGATAAACCATAGCGCTTTACCCCGTTGTTATTATGTAACACAGTATCGACCGGCAGCGCGCCCAGAGGAACTCAACTGCCTGCAAACACTTACCTGATTATTCTGTAATAGTCATTCAGACCACTATATCGATAGTGCACCATGTTCAACTAATAGTCAAATAGTAAATTAGACGAAAATGTGGCATCTGTAACCTCCCTTTATGAGACCTGTCTATCAGCCTTGAATACTGCCTGATACGCCGTTTTGTCATACAATATGGACCAACACTCGACCTTTATGCCTTGCATCGCTATAATCGCGGCACCCGCTACCCCCTCCGGTTCTGAGCGGATAGCGGACCGTTCCTAGAAGGTTTCAGGAAGATTTGCGCAAAATTACTACTATTTACTAACCACCAATCGGGATGTGTACTGTGGCCAACAACAATCCATCTACTACGCGACCACACAGCCGAGTCGAACCCCTGAACGAGCCGGACAACGTTCTGCCGGGGCTTTCCATCGACAACCTGATTTTCGGCCTGGATCACGGCCAGCTCAAAATCATGCTGGTCAAGCACAATGTGGGCCCAGGTAAAGGCAAGTGGGCACTTCCCGGTGGGTTTATCAAACAGAATGAGAATCTGCGCGACGCGGCCGCCCGCCTGCTGGAAGAGCTGACCGGGGTGCGCGACCTCTACCTGGAACAGTTGAAAACCTTCGGTCGGGTGGACCGCTTCCCCAACGAGCGAGTGGTCACTATTGCCTACTACGCCCTGGTAAGCGCCGAGAACTACACCCTGGTGGCCGGCCGGAACACGTCCGACGCCATGTGGTTCGATGCCAAAGACCTGCCCGAGTTGATTTACGACCACTCCGAGATCGTCGATCACGGCCTGAACTTCCTGCGCCACAAGGTCTGCCACGAGCCCATCGGCTTCAACCTGCTGCCGGAGAAGTTCACCCTGCTGCAACTGCAGGAGCTGTACGAGGCCATCCTGGACGTCAAGCTGGACAAGCCCAACTTCCGCCGCAAAATGATGAAGATGAACCTGCTGGCGCCGTGCAACGAAAAGCAGAAGGGCGTACCGCACCGGGCGGCAAACCTGTACCGGTTTGATTCGGCGGCCTATGAGCGCCTGACCGACAAAGGGTTCTCGTTCGAGTTTTGATAACCCCGAATCCCGGGCATCGGTGGGTGACGGTCCGAGGCCTCCGAGACGTCGGACCGATCCTCCCTATGTCAAATACGGCACCAAGCGTTATGTAGGGTGAATCGATCCGACGTTCCGGAGTGCCAGGCATCTGCCACTTCCAGCCCCAAAAGCTTTCCCCGAGTTTTCACCCTTGAAGATTTTTTCCTCCCCCTTGTAATCCATTGCTCAGTCCTTTAATCTTATTGTTTGTTTGACTAGAAGATAATATGCGGTTCATCCGCATTGACCAACGGGTGTTTCCTACTATGCCGTTTTCCCGCCTACTGACAGGCGCACTTGTCTCAGGTTTACTGGCCGGGACCGCTGCACCGACTCTCGCACTGGAAGGCCCGGACTACGTCAGCCACAGCCCGTCGGCCGGCGCCCTGAGCCTGGTCGGCAAGGAACACATCGCCAATCTCTACGTCGATCCCAATGATGATCCCGGCGTTCGCCGCGCGGTGCGCGATCTTCAAGCCGACATCCAGCGGGTGACGGGAAAGCAGCCCCAGATTGTGCGCAGCACCGAAGGGCTCGGCAGCCATGGGGTGATCATCGGTACCCTCAGCGGCAGCTTCCTGATTCAACAGCTGGTTGAGGCCGGTAAGCTGGATGTCTCCCCTATTGAGGGCGAGTGGGATGCCTACCATATGGAAGTGGTGGAAAACCCCCTGCCCGGCCTGGACAAGGCGCTGGTGATTGTCGGCGCCAATAAGCGTGGCGCCATCTACGGCACCTACGATGTGTCCGAGGAAATCGGGGTGTCTCCCTGGTACTGGTTCGCCGATGTACCCGCACAGCAACACGACCACCTTTACATCGATGGTCATCTGAACCTGCAGGACCAGCCCAAGGTGAAGTACCGGGGCATCTTCATCAATGATGAAGCCCCCGCCCTGACCAGTTGGGTACAGGAAAACTACGGCGACTATAACCACGACTTCTACGAACACGTGTTCGAGCTGATTCTGCGCCTGAAAGGCAACTTCCTCTGGCCCGCCATGTGGAACAACGCCTTTGCCGACGACGATGAACAGAACATGATTCTGGCGGACGAGTACGGCATTGTGATGAGCACCTCCCATCACGAGCCGATGATGCGCGCCGACAAAGAGTGGAACCGTTACGGCGAAGGTCCCTGGGAATACTCCACCAACCCGGACAACCTGTACGAGTTCTGGGTGGACGGCGCCGAGCGCAACAAACCCTACGAAAGCGTCTACACCCTGGGCATGCGCGGCCAGGCCGACACCCCCATGAGTGAAGGCCAGAATATCGAACTGCTGGAGCGTATTGTCGACGACCAGCGTGAGATTCTGCAAAACGTGTTTGACGATCGCCCCATCGAAGACGTGCCCCAGGTCTGGACACTCTATAAAGAGGTGCAGGACTTCTACGAAAAAGGCATGCGCGTACCCGACGACGTCACCCTGCTGTGGGCGGACGATAACTGGGGCAACATCCGCCGCCTCCCGACCCCGGAAGAGCGCGACCGCAGCGGCGGTGCCGGTGTGTACTACCACTTCGATTACGTCGGCGGGCCCCGCTCCTATCGCTGGATCAACGTGACTCCTATCGCCAAAGTCTGGGAACAGATGAACCTGGCCTGGGAATACGAGGCCGACCGCATCTGGATCGTCAACGTGGGCGACATCAAGCCCATGGAATACCCGATCGAATTTTTCCTGCGCATGGCCTGGGATCCGGAGTACTGGAATCGCGAGCGCCTGCCGGAATTTGGGCGCCTGTGGGCCGAGCGGGAATTCGGCGCCGAGTTCGCCGAGCCCATTGCCGAACTGGTGACTGGCTACACCCGGCACAATGGCCGTCGCAAACCCGAGCAACAGAGTGCCGACACCTACAGCCTGTTGAACTATCGCGAAGCCGAACGTATCGAGCAGGAGCTGGCCGCGCTGACCGAGCAGGCCAACGCCATTTATGCGCAGTTGCCAGAGGCTCGGCGCGATGCCTTTGATCAGTTGGTGCGCCACCTGGTGCGCGCCAGCGCCAACGTTACCCGCATGTATATCGACCAGGCGCGCAACCAGTTGTTTGCCGAGCAGGGTCGGGCCAACGCCAATGACTACGGGGAACGGGCCCGGGAGCGTTTCCGCCACGACGCCGAGCTGGAGGATCACTTCCACAGCGAGATCAGTGACGGTAAGTGGAATCATATGATGTCCCAGCCGCGCATTGGTTACACCCACTGGAACAACCCGCCGGAGAACACCGCGCCGCTGATTTACGACTATCAGCCCCACAGCAAACCCGACATGGGCGTGGCCGTGGAAGGCATGGAGAAGGCCTGGCCGGTACCCGGCGCCTACACGCTGCCCACCTTCAGCCCCTATGGCGCGAAGAGCCACCGGATTGAGGTGTTCAACAAAGGCACCGCACCGTTCGACTTCAGCGCCGAACCCAGTGACGAGTGGATTCAGGTCAGCCAGCGCGACGGCACAGTGAACGAGTTGGTCACCCTGGAGGTCAGTATCGACTGGGATCGGGCACCGGCCGGCTCCCACCAGGGGCACGTATTTGTGAAGGGCACCGGCTGGGGCGGTGCCCGCGTGCAGGTGGAAACCTTCAAACCCGCCCCCCGCGTGGCCAGACAGGTGAAAGGCTTCGTGGAAGCCAATGGCTACGTCAGCATTGAAGCCGGAAATTTCCACCGTAAACAGGACCGGAGTGGACACCGCTGGGAGGTGATTCCGCAGCACGGGCGCACCCAATCGTCGATCAGCACTTTCCCGATTTCGGACACAGAGTTTGAAGATCCGGCCGAAAGCCCTTATGTTGAGTACGACATTTACTTCTTCAGCACCGGTGAATTTGACGTACACGGGCTGTTTGCCCCCAGCCTGAACCTGGTACCGGGGCGCGGCCTGCGCTATGCCATCGCCTTTGATGACGCTGAACCCCAGGTCGTGGATATCCTGGAAGACCTGAGCAGCGAAGCCTGGGAAACCGCCGTCAGTGACGGTGTGCGTCGCTCGGTGAGCACCCACACGATCCGCGAGCCGGGCCTGCACACCCTTCGGATCTATCGGGTCGATCCGGCGGTCACGCTGCAGAAGTTGATGATTGATACCGGTGGCCTGAAACCCAGCTATCTGGGGCCACCGCAGAGCGAGCGCCGCTAAGCGCGCAAAGGACGACAACGAATGAGCATGACACTATGAAGATTACCGACGCCAAAGTCATACTGACGTGCCCGGGCCGCAACTTCGTGACAGTGAAAATCACGACCGAAGACGGCCTCTACGGCATTGGCGATGCGACCCTGAACGGCCGGGAGAAATCCGTGGTCTCCTACCTGGAAGACTACGTGCTACCCGCCCTGATCGGCCGCGATGCCCAGCGCATTGAAGACATCTGGCAGTTTGTCTATCGCGGCCCCTACTGGCGTCGCGGCCCCGTGGGCATGACGGCGCTGGCGGGTGTGGACGTCGCCCTGTGGGACATCAAAGCCAAAGCGGCCAATATGCCGCTGTATCAGCTCCTGGGTGGCCGCAGCCGCGACCGCATCATGACTTACACCCACGCCAATGGCGAGGACCTTGAAGCGACGCTGGCCGCCGTGGAAAAGGCCCGAAAGCAGGGCTATCAGGCGATTCGCGTGCAGTGCGGCATTCCCGGCATCGACAAGATTTACGGTGTGCCCAAGGGCGGCAAGGCCTACGAGCCCGCCGATGCCGACCTGCCCTCGGAAGAGAGCTGGTCCACGCACAAGTACCTGAACTTCATTCCCCGGGTGTTTGAAGAAATCCGCCGCGAATTCGGCCCGGACCTGCACCTGTTGCACGACGTGCACCACCGTCTGACGCCGATCGAAGCCGCTCGCCTGGGCAAAGAGCTGGAGCCCTACCACCTGTTCTGGCTGGAAGACGCGGTACCGGCAGAGAATCAGGACGTGTTCAAGCTAATCCGCCAGCACACCACCACCCCTCTGGCGGTGGGCGAAATCTTCAACAGCATTCACGATTGCCGCGAGCTGATCCAGAATCAGCTGATTGATTACATTCGCACCAGCGTGGTGCACGCCGGCGGTATTACCCAGATGCGCCGCATTGCCGACTTTGCCAGCCTCTGGGGCGTGCGCACCGGCAGCCACGGTGCGACCGATCTGTCCCCGGTGTGCATGGGCGCGGCCCTGCACTTCGATTACTGGGTACCCAATTTCGGCGTGCAGGAGCACATGCCCCACAGCGAGCTGATGGAGTCTGTGTTCACCCGCGCCTACCAGTTCGAAGACGGCTTTTTCACACCGGGAGAGGTCCCCGGCCACGGTGTGGACATCGACGAAGCCGAGGCGGCGAAGTACCCCTACAAACGGGCCAGCCTCCCCGTTAACCGACTGGAAGACGGAACGCTGTGGCACTGGTAACTCAGCCTGGCGCCGTTCCGTTCAACGTTTGACTCAATAGATGATTGACCAAAAAGAGAGATATCACGTGACCGACACCAACCCCAAATCTCAGCAGAAGTTCTCCTCGGCGCCATTGGTGACGCACATGTACACCGCTGACCCGTCGGCCCATGTGTTCGAGGGAAAAATCTACATCTACCCGTCTCACGATGTGGAGGGCGGGGTGCCGTTCAATGATGACGGCTCACATTTCTGCATGGCGGACTACCATGTGTTCTCCATGGATAAGCCCTTCGGCGAAGTAACCGATCATGGGCTGGCCCTGTCGGTGGACGATGTGCCCTGGGCGGCCCGTCAGATGTGGGCGCCGGACTGCACCGAGAAGGATGGCAAGTACTACTTCTACTTCCCGGCCAAAGATCCGGACGATGTGTTCCGCCTGGGTGTTGCCGTGGGCGATCGTCCGGAAGGCCCCTTTGAGCCGCAGCCCGAAGCCATCAAAGGCAGCTTCAGTATCGACCCCGCCGTGTACAAAGACGGTGACGACTACTACCTGTACTGGGGCGGCATCTGGGGCGGCCAGTTGCAGCGCTGGGTCAACGGCACCTTCAGCCAGCAGGACCAGTACCCCGCCGACGACGAGCCGGCCCTGTGCCCGAAAGTCGCCAAGCTGCGCGACGACATGCTCGAGTTCGACGAGGAGCCACGGGATATTCTGCTGCTGGATGAGAACGGCGAACCGCTGAAAACCGGCGACAACGCCCGGCGCTATTTTGAAGGCCCTTGGGTACACAAATTCAAGGACACCTACTACTTCTCCTACAGCACCGGCGACACTCACTGCATCGCCTATGCCACGGGTGACAGCCCCTACGGCCCCTTCACCTACAAGGGCATCATGCTGGAGCCGGTATTGGGCTGGACCAACCACCACTCAGTGCTGGAAAAGGACGGGAAGTACTACCTGTTCTACCACGACTGTGAGATCTCGGGCGGTGAGACGCACCTGCGCAACATCAAGATGGCCGAGTTGATTCACAACGAAGACGGCAGCATCCAGACCGTGAGTGCGTTTGAGAAGTAGTCTCGTAGGTCGGGTTAGCGCGCAGCGCGTAACCCGACATCCCGCACCCAGCGTCGGATTACGGCCTGCGGCCTAATCCGACCTACTTCTTCTTCGCCAACGGATTCGGCAAATCGGTAATCGTCCCGGCCGCCAACTCCCCGGCCAGGCCCACCGTCTCGTGCAAGGTCGGATGCGCGTGCACCGTCATCGCCAGATCTTCCGCCGAGGCGCCGAACTCCAACGCCAGGCTCAACTCACCCAGCAACTCCCCGGCATTCAAGCCGACAATACCGGCCCCCAACAGCTGATCGTTTTCCTTGCGGTAAATCAGCTTGGTTTTGCCCTCGCTGCGACCCGCACCCAGGGCCCGACCACTGGCCGCCCAGGGGAACACCGCCGTGCGATACTCGACGCCCTGCTCCTTCGCCTCTTTCTCGGTCAGGCCTACCCAGGCCACTTCCGGATCGGTATAGGCAATGGAGGGAATGCAGCGCGGCTCCACAATATGGTGGCCGGCAATCACCTCGGCGGCGGCATGGCCCTCGTGGCTGGCCTTATGCGCCAGCATCGGCTGGCCAATGATGTCGCCAATGGCGTAAATGTGCGGCACATTGGTCTGCAGCTTCTCGTTGGTGTGGATAAAGCCGCGCTCATCCACCTCGACACCCGCCTTGTCGGCGCCGATTTTCTTGCCGTTGGGCGCGCGGCCCACCGCCACCAGAATGGCATCGTAGTTCTGGTCCTTACCCGGCGCGTTCTTGCCCTCAAAGCTCACCTTCAGGGCCGTCTTGTTGGCCTTCACATCGGCAACCTTGGTGGACAGCATCACATTGAAGTTGTCCTTGTTGTACTTGCTGTACACCTGCATCAGGTCTTTGTCCGCCGCCGGAATCAGCTGATCGGCGAACTCCACCACATCCACGGTACTGCCGAGGGCTTTGTACACCGTTGCCATTTCCAGACCGATAATGCCGCCACCGACCACCAGCAGCTTTTTGGGCACCTCGGGCAGCTCCAGCGCGTCGGTGGAGTCCCACACCCGCGGGTCGTCATGGGGAATGAAGGGCAGCTTCACCGGCTGGGAGCCCGCGGCGATGATCGCATTCTCAAACTCCACCTCAGTGGTCTTGCCATCGTGGGTGACTTTCAGTTTGTGGTCGCTTACAAACTCGCCCACGCCCTGCACCACCTGTACCTTGCGCTGCTTGGCCATACCGGCCACGCCCTGGGTGAGTTTACCCACCACGCCTTCTTTAAACTTGCGGATCTCATCCAGATCGATCTTGGGCTTGGAGAAGGTCACGCCGATGTCCTTGCCGTGGGTACCCTCATTGATCACCTGGGCGACGTGCAACATCGCCTTGGAGGGAATACAGCCCACATTCAGGCACACGCCGCCCAGGCTGGGGTAGCGTTCCACCAGGACCGCGTCCAACCCCAAATCCGCCGCCCGGAAGGCCGCCGAGTAGCCGCCTACGCCGCCACCCAATACCAAAACCTGTGTCTTCAGAGTGTCTGCCACGGGAACTGTCTCCTGTTGTCGGTTCGATGCAGCCCCTGATACTAATGACTCTGGACCCAAAAGCCAATAAACTGGCCCCCGACAGCCAGAAACAACCATAAACGCGCCCAGGACAAAGGCCACGGCATGAGCGAACCCCGCGGACAATTTTCCTCCAAAATCGGCTTTCTGATGGCCGCCTCCGGCTCCGCGGTGGGGCTGGGCAACATCTGGGGTTTTCCCACCCAGGCTGCCAGCAACGGCGGGGGCGCCTTTGTGCTGGCCTACCTCGTACTCGCCTTCCTGCTCGCCTACCCGGCCCTGATGGCCGAATTGGTGATCGGCCGACACGCCCGCGCCAATATCGTCACCGCCCTGGACCAACTCGGCGAGCGCCCCCTCACCAAGCGTCTCGGCCGCGCCGTGGGCTACTATGGCGTGCTGATTGCCGGGCTGATTCTGAGCTTTTACGCCATCGTCGCCGGGTGGATGCTGGCGGAGTTCGGCAAACCCGTGGCGCACCTGATCGGTTGGAGCGGCGCAGAACAGTGGCTGGGCGGCGATAGCCTGGTCCGCAACCTGCTGGTGTGCGGCATTTTTACGGTCTTTACCGTGGCCATCATCGCCAAGGGCGTGGAAGATGGCATCGAAGCCTGGTCCACCCGCCTGATGCCCCTGCTGTTTATCATTCTGCTCGGGTTGATCCTCTACGTTCTGGTGCAACCCGGCGCCGCCGATGGCCTGAAAACCTACCTGATCCCCGACTTCCGCCAACTGGCGGACCCCGGCCTGCTGCTCAGCGCCATGGGCCAGGCGTTCTTCTCGCTCTCGCTGGGCGTCGGCACCATGCTGATCTACGGCTCCTACCTGCGCAAAGACGACAGCCTGCCGCGCATGGGCGCCGCGGTCACCCTGCTGGACATCAGCATCGCCTTCACCGCCGGGCTGCTGATTCTGCCCGCCATGTACGTCGCCCAACATCAGGGTATCGCCATCTACGGCGATAACGGCGAACTGCTCGCCGGCCCCGGCCTGATTTTTCAGGTGCTGCCCAGCCTGTTCGCCAACATGGGCGGCGCCGGCCTCTGGCTGAGCATCGCCTTCTTTGCTCTGATGAGCATCGCCGCCCTCACGTCGTCCATTTCCATGCTCGAAGCACCGGTCTCGGTGGTCACCGAACGCACCCGCCTGAAGCGCACCGGCGCCGCCTGGAGCATCGGTGCCCTCATCTTCGTCATAAGCGCGTTGATCATCGCCAACATGAGCACTCTGTTCGACGCCACCGTCTCGCTCACCACCGAATACAGCCAACCGCTGCTGGGCATCGCCCTGTGCCTGTTCGTCGGCTGGATCATGCACCGCAACCACCTGCTCAACGAACTCAAAGCCGGCCACCAGGACATCGAGTACAGCCTGTTCTGGAAAATCTGGCCCTTTTACGTGCGCATCATCTGCCCACTGCTGATACTTCTGGCCTTTATACAGACCTTGCGATGAACCCTGACCTGAATCCACAAGACCTGCTCGACGCCGTCAACCAGACCATGCCCTTTGGTAAATACCAGGGGCGCAAGCTGCTGGAACTGCCGGAACCCTATCTGGTGTGGTTTCATGGGCAGGGGTTTCCCAACAGTAAGTTGGGGCGGCAGCTGGCGTTGATGTATGAGGTGAAGGTGAATGGACTAGAGGGGATGTTGCAGGAGTTGGTGCGGCGATGACGTTTGGCGTTGAATCCTGTATAACAGGCATTATGTGGGCAACTTGCCATACAACTATTAACAAGGCCTGCCAATATCTGACCTATATGAATCGCCAGATGCATCTGAACTATGCCCGTTGATCTGAAGGCACTTTTCCCCAAGCTGACCAATCTGTTATTGGACGCTGTGTTCGTCGTCGATCTGGACGACCGGATCGTTTTTGTAACCGATGCCTGTGAGGCACTGCTGGGATATCGTGCCGACGAGCTGGTGGGTACACCAATCACCGACTATGTGCACCCGGATGACCTGGAAGCCACGCGAGCGTCCATTGCCCGAGTCATCGACGGTCAGCCCCACAACGACTTCTGTAACCGTTACGTTCACAAAGATGGCACTGTTGTGTACATTCTCTGGTCTGCCCGTTTATCCGAAGAGGACGGTGTGCGGATCGGTGTGGCGCGGGACGTGACGGCTCTGAGGCAGGCCGAGGAGAAACTGCGCTTCCTCGCCCATCACGACCCTTTGACCGGGCTAACCAACCGACTGCTGTTCCGTGATCGCCTCGAGTCGGCCCTGCGCTCAGCCCATCGTCACCAGAGCCGCCTGGCGTTGCTGTTTCTGGACCTCAATGACTTCAAGCACATCAATGATACCCATGGCCATGCCATGGGTGACCGGGTGCTCTGTATGGTTGCCGAACGGCTGAAAGGTTGCGTTCGAGAGACGGACACGGTGGCCCGGATGGGTGGCGACGAATTCACGGTGCTATTGACGGACATCCAGTCGGTGGAAGCCGTTTACGACAAGGTGGAGGAAATCATCGCCGCCGTGACCGCGCCCCTGGGTGCCGAATTCGGCAATATCAAAACGCCGTCCTGCAGTATCGGCGTAGCCTGCTATCCTGGGGACGGCGAGGACGCCGACACCCTATTGAGCCATGCGGATGACAGTATGTACCGGCTGAAACGGCGACGTAACTAACCCTCGCGGACGAGCTACACTGTAGGCAACGCATAACACGAATCGGGATCACAACCGGGGACATCAGACCATTGTCACAACACCATAAACACAATGACATACACTGGCTCACGGGACAGTTTTTCGACTCCAGTAACGAAACACAGTACCGTGACTCGATCGAGGAGAGAGTCCGGTTTGAATCACGTCTCGCGCTGATTGTGGCATCCGCCATCTTTGCCATGTTTGGCATCAGCGACTACAACCTGCTGGGACTGACCCGAGAGTATTATTTACTGTTGATCAAATGATACCTGGGGGCACACCTGCGGTGATCGGGTGTTGACCAAAGTCGCCGACGTTTGTCGGCACTCATTGCGCCCCACCGACATCATTGGCCGCTTCGGAGGCGAGGAATTTGTAGTGGCGCTGCCAAACACTGATTCAATCAATGCGCAAGCCGTGGCAGAGCGGTTGAAGGAGAATGTCGCCGCGCTGATACTCGACGGAGAAATGAGCGATCTTCGACTGAGCGTCACCATTGGTATAGCGGTCGCCAACGCCGACGATGATCTGGATGCGCTGATTACCCGGGCGGACAACATGCTCTATGTCGGTAAGCGCGATGGTAGAAATCAGGTCGTGATGTTGAGTTAAGATGGCGCACAAAAAACTGGAATACGTTCGTCCAGTCGACTTCTGGGCTGGGGACAGCAAGAACCCGGCCGATGCAGGAATACGGGTGCTTCTATTGTGCCCCCCATACGACACCGCTTTCGTATCCTCTTGCGACAAGGATCTCGCACACACCAGGTAGTTCTGAATACCGCGCCACCATCAAGGCAATATGCCTGCTACTGTTGCTATGACCATTGCTCAGCACACTGTTAATTGGTTCACAGAAGCCAAATTAGAGGGTTGTTAAGATATTTCTTTATTGCGACGGATATAACTACTGAACACGGAGTGTCACTGTGCACGCCTCCCCTATCAAATTGATTGCTATTGGTTTGGCGCTAGTGTCGACACTAGCGGCAGCCCCACTTATGCTTTCTAAAAAAGGATTTGCTATGTCATTGTTTGGCGAAAAACAGAATATCGTTGTTGCCTCCCCAGTTGAAGGCATCATTACTCACCACGGGACGCCCGCCGCAGGCGCTCAGGTCGAGCAGTTTCTACGCTGGAAAGACGAAAACGGCGAAACCCGTACGGTCGAGACCGACAAGTCTGGGCATTTCCTGTTACCCGTCAGGGAGGATGAAGTCAGAATTTCGCCACTTTCCCGTTTTGTGATTCACCAGAAGATCACCGTTCGCTTCCAAGGGGAAGAAACCGTTATTTGGTCCTTGGGAACAGCTCATCGGGAGCTCTATGGTGAACTGGGCAAGAAGCCGGAAGCCCTCCACTGCGAATTAACCGGTGAACCTGCCACTATGGAGCTGGAAGACGGATTGCTTTATACGTTGTGCCACTGGAACTAATTCATTTAAATCAAAGGAATGACTAATGCCTACCCTAACACCGTTTGAGTCTTCAAATCTCGCTACTCGGGTCTATCTGGTTCAGGACGAGCTGACTGTGGGCGCACTACTGAATGACCCTCTATTTTCCATCGACGCCGAACGTAAGACGTCCATGAATGCCAACGTAGGCGGTAGGTTCATCAGGGCGGCCAAAGACGCCTTCGCCGTCTGCGCCAAAGGCAGCGGTCGGTTCAAAGAAGACGTCTTTCTGATCTTCAGAGGCTCCACCAACGCCAACAAAAGTGCGGACTGGATCAGCAATTCCCGGATCGGGCTTGAATTCTCCCAAA
The DNA here is from genome assembly GCF_000463525.1 of Marinimicrobium sp. LS-A18. Classification (NCBI taxonomy): domain Bacteria; kingdom Pseudomonadati; phylum Pseudomonadota; class Gammaproteobacteria; order Cellvibrionales; family Cellvibrionaceae; genus Marinimicrobium; species Marinimicrobium sp. LS-A18. Next base: position 943,734 of record NZ_AWEP01000006.1, on the reverse strand, counting down.
CCGGGTTACCTGTGCATATTGGTTTCAATCAGATATTTCGGAGCCTTCTTGGTGATATTCGACAATTTCTACACCAAAACGTAACGTCTAAGACCACCATCCATATTCTCGGGCATAGCCTTGGCGGTGCGGTCGCCAACTTAGCCGCAGACTGGGCCAAGAAAAACTATGGAAGAAAAGTCACACTGTACTCCTACGGTGCTCCGCGCGTCGGTGGTTTCTGGTTCGCCAGAAAAGCGGGAATCCGGCTCAAGGAGCAAAATATCTATCGGGTGTACCACAAAACTGACCCGGTCCCCATGATTCCGGTCTTTCCCTATACCCATACGCCGGTTTCCGATACTGGATACCAACTCTACTCATCCCAAAGCATTGTTTCCGCTGAGGCCCATGATATCAAGGGTTATCGGAACGCGGTAAAAGAATCCACGTGGGCGTCGCTCCAGGGACCTCTAGCGCCGTTTCAGATTGATCATATCATTGAGCAATGGCTCCGTTCTGACCATCAACCCAACGCCGCCGATCCAACCATATGGGATTGGTTGAACGCCGCTACTATCTGGGTATTACGCAAAGTTTTACTGGGAGGACTGGTAGTTGCGCAAGCCACATTTATTGGTTTGCATTCTCTCGCAGACAAAATTGCCTGGGCTCTTAAAACCGGTGCAGATACGTCAAAGGATGTCAGCTTCTGGGTAGTCCGCTTGTTGAAAAAAATCATGCGTGTTCTGGGTATGCCTGTAATTGAAACCACCAAGGAACTAACCCAAGCATTCATGCGAAAAGTGCTAATTCGTTTAATTGAGCGAATAACTTACCATGCTCAGCAAGCGATTAGACAAATCACCGGTCCGCGATAACAGAAGCCGTGCAGCACTACTCGCCGTAGTTGCAATTCAGAATACTCATTCGCTTTAATCGCTTCCATATCCAAGGGCCGGCTCCGGCCCTTGGATGAACTTTGAATCTTTAGCAATCTCCCGCCGCGACGCTTACAGTTTCATCGTCTGCATGGCACCTATTTCCTTCTTCAGCCCATCCGCTTGAAAACCGCTCTCCGCCCGTCTATACCTTCTAGTTACCCCCCGTTCCTTCCGGCCCCACCACGGGCAAGTTGTTCCTAATTCCTGAAATCAGGAGCCAACCATGAAATTTGTTCACGATCCCGAGGGCACGCGCCTGCCCATCAAGCTGGACAGCACCAGTAATGGAGAGTATGTGCCCATCCCGCTGGATAAGACGAGCAAGCTGGCCAATCGCATGGCGCACGAAGCGGCTTCTGCCAACGCGCACCGATTGGGTGTCAGCCGGCGTGAGCTGCTGGTGTCCGCCTGCGGCGCGGCAACCACCCTGTTGGCGTTCAATGCGGTTCAGGCGGCGGCCGGGCGTGGGGCGGGTTTCTATTCCCTGGCCTCTGAGGCCGGACTAGATAAGGATGCCGCCGCCGATGCATTGGAGGGGGATGAATTCATCTTCGACGTACAGGGCCATTTCGTGAATCCCACCGGGGCCTGGCTGGACAAGATACCGGAGGATGCCCGGCCGCTGTCCGGCATGGAGCAGGCCGGCTGCGCCCTGGCCACCGGCAAGGAGGACCGCTCTTATCTGCAGTGCCTGGGCCCGGATGCGTTTATCCAGGATGTGTTCATGGATTCCGACACCGACCTGATGGTGCTTTCCTTTGTGCCCTCAAAGCGGGACGAGGAGCCACTCACCATTGAGGAAGCGTCCGCCGCGCGATCGATTGTCAATCAGATGAAAGACAACCGTCACCGCCTGTTTCTGCACGGACGGGTCAATCCGAATCAGGACGGTGACCTGGAGGACATGGACCGGCTGAAGGAAGAATTCGGCGTGGTGGCCTGGAAGACCTATACCCAGTGGGGACCGGACGGCAAGGGCTACTGGCTGGATGATGACGACACCGGTATTCCCTTTCTGGAGAAAGCGCGCAAACTGGGCGTGAAAATCATCGTCATTCACAAGGGCATTCCTTTCGGACCCCAGTCCTATGAGCACTCCCTCTGCGACGACATTGGTCGGGTCGCCAAGCGCTATCCCGATCTGAAGTTTCTGGTCTATCACTCTGGGTTTGTGCCCGGGCAGGCCGAGGGGCCCTATGATCCCGGCCGGAACGAAGGCGTCGACTCCTTGATCAAGACGGTGGTCGAGAACGACCTTGGCAGACACTCCAACGTCTACGCTGAACTGGGCTCCACCTGGCGGTTTCTGATGCGCGACCCCGACTCCGCCGCGCATACGCTCGGCAAGTTGATCAAATACCTGGGGGAAGACAATGTGCTCTGGGGCACCGACTCTATCTGGTACGGCTCGCCCCAGGACCAGATTCAGGCGTTCCGTACCTTCCAGATTGCCGAAGCAGTACGGGAAAAACACGGCTACCAGGGGCTGACACCGGAGATCAAGCGCAAGATCTTTGGCCTCAATGCCCTGGTACCCTATGAGATTGACGAGTCGCTGATTCGCCAGTTGGTCGGCAAAGACAACATCTCTCTGGCCCGAGCCCACTACCGCGAGCACCCGGATCCCCACTACCGCACCAATGGTCCCAAGACGCGTCGCGAATTTCTGAACCTGATGCGGTGGAGTGGTGGCCGGGCCACCTGATGGGCTTGCGCGGCTTCGCCTGGGATGTCATCATTAATTTATATGATAAATTGGCAGATCTACCTTAGGTCTTGCCAGACATGATGCCCCCAACAAAAAGGTCAACACCATGAAAAAGAACGTCCGATTCCTCGCTTTCGCCATTTTCTCCATGCTCGCCGCAGTGAGCACAGCTCATGCCGCCGAGGACCCAGTGCGGCATATTGTTGCCTTCAAATATAAAGAAGGGGCAGCCGAGAGCGATATCCATCAGGTAACCAGCGCCTTCCGTGCGTTACAAAATAAAATCCCCGGAATCGTCTCCTATGAAGACGGCGTCAATAACAGCCCGGAAGGCTTGAACAAAGGATTTACCCACGTTTATGTTGTCACCTTCGACGACGCAGAAGCCAGAGACGAGTACCTGCCACACCCGGAACACAAAAAATTCGTGTCGCTGATGGAAGAACTCGACATTCTTGAGGATGTATTTGTGATTGATTATTCAATCAAAGAGTGAATAATTATTACCTTTGCCAAAGAACATCTTCAAGCGCCAGCGTAGCGTTATTCAAGCCGCGAACCTGAAGGGAGGTAGCTATCTCTTCAGTTCGCGCTGGATTTCCTCTAGCTGATCCGCAATTCTCGCCTGCTCACGAGCGCTTTTGCGTAAAGCTCGCACTGCCATTACTACGGCAACAGCAAGCCCTACAATTAAACCCAACTTAATCAACAGAGCGACGATGGCGAGCGCACCAGGTGTACCAATCATTATTTGCGTCCTTTTTGTAATACAATTAAGATGAGCGTAATCAATATAATCAGACATTACAACCACTGATCAACCAGAATGGATATCGCATGAACTTTTATCCTCTTCGCAATTTTCTTATTGCGCTTGCTGCACTGCTCCTCCTGAACGCCTGTACAACTCACGACGACCGTCTTACTCATGTTCTGCCGGACACCGAGGTCGTACTGGAACAGCTTACCCGTGCCAATGATTACTGGCAGTCAGAGCATCCGGACCCCGGCTGGGCTTTCTGGGAACACGCGGCTTACCACACTGGCAACATGGAAGCCTATTTCGTGACGGGCAATCAGGACTACCTTGATTATTCGCTGCGCTGGGGCGAGCAGAACGAGTGGATGGGCGCGAAATCAAACCAGCCTTCAGAGTGGAAATACAGCTACGGGGAAACCGACGAGTTTGTGCTATTTGGTGATTGGCAGATCTGCTTTCAGACCTACATCGACCTTTATGAAATCACCGGAGATCGCGAAAAGATTGCGCGCGCGATCGAGGTCATGGAATACCAGATGGCCACCGATGCGGATGACTACTGGTGGTGGGCCGACGGCCTTTATATGGTGATGCCGGTCATGACCAAGCTCTACCAGGTAACGGGGGACGAACTCTATCTGGAGAAGCTTCACGAATACTACTCCTATGCCAAACGCATCATGTACGACGAAGAAACCGGCCTGTTCTTTCGCGATGCCAAATACGTTTACCCTGAGCATAAAAGTCTGAATGGCCAAAAGGACTTCTGGGCACGAGGCGACGGCTGGGTCTTTGCCGGCTTGGCCAAGGTGCTGGCGGACCTGCCCGAGGACCATAGGCATCGGGATGAATATCTGGCGGATTATCAGAAAATGGCCGCCACCCTGGCCGATGCGCAGCAGCCCGGTGGCTACTGGACGCGCAGCCTGCTCGACCCGGAGCACGCTCCCGGGTATGAAACCAGCGGCACGGCCTTTTTTACCTACGGCTACCTGTGGGGCATAAACAATGGCCTACTCGATCGAAATACTTACTTGCCTGTCGCGTTGAACGCATGGCGGTACTTGACCGAGACCGCGCTACAAGAGAGCGGCATGATCGGCTATATCCAACCCATTGGTGAGCGAGCCATTCCCGGCCAGGTTGTCGACGCCGAATCCACTGCCAACTTTGGCGTGGGCGCCTTTCTGTTGGCCGCCTCTGAGATGTATCGATTGGTGCAGAATGCCAACCAAGATGAAACTGAAAGGGCTCGCCCGTGAGTGATGTTCACATCAAGTCCGCAGAGGAACTCGCCCTGATGCGCGAATCCGGGCGCCTGCTGGCGTCCGTGTTTGCCCATCTTGACCCGCTGATCAAAGAAGGGCTCTCCACCATGGAGATCAACGACCTGGCCGAAGCGTTTATTGTGGATAAGCTGAATGCCCGGCCGGCCAGTAAAGGCCAGTACGGCTTTCCGTATGTGCTCAATACATCGGTGAATCAGGTCGTTTGCCATGGCATGCCCTCGGAGACACACAAGCTGAAAGCCGGGGATATCGTCAACGTCGATATCACGCTGGAGAAGAACGGCTATATCGCGGATTCCAGCAAGATGTACCTGATTGGCGACGTCTCTCCCATCGCCAGACGGCTGGTGGATGAAACCTACCAGGCCATGTGGAAAGGCATTCAGGCGGTCAAGCCTGGTGCGACACTGGGTGATATTGGCCATGCCATTCAACAGCATGCACGGGACAAGGGATATTCCGTGGTCCGAGACTACTGCGGCCATGGTATCGGCCAGGAAATGCATGAAGGCCCACAGGTACTGCATTTTGGTGTGCCCGGCAAAGGCCTGGCTTTGAAGGAAGGCATGACATTCACTATTGAGCCCATGATCAATCAGGGCAAGGCGAAAGTGAAAACCAAACGCGATGGCTGGACCGTGGTAACGGCGGATAAGAAATTATCCGCCCAGTGGGAGCATACGATCGCGGTGACGGCCGATGGGTATGAGGTGTTAACGCTGAGGGACGAAGAACGAATTCAACCCCAGGCTACCCATTAGCCAGGCACGATATAGGTGTCACTGATCTGACCCGTTTACCGGAGGTGGCCTCTGGCCAGCTGACGTGAAATATCGTCGTCCAGCGGCTCCGGTATGGACAGCACAGTCTCCGAATGGGCGCTGGTTTGGCCTCGGTTGATCGTCAGCGTCACGGTATACTCACCGGGCTTACTGTAAGTGTGGTAGATATAGGGCTCGGTGCCATCGCTGGTATACACAGCGCCATCGCCCATATCCCAGCGGTAGCCTTGAGCGGTATGATCTTCGGGCGGCAAACACGACACCAGCCCGCTGACGGCCGGATTGATCAGGCAATCAAATTGATCGCCCGACAGGCTTACGTCACTTTGGGGCGATCCGGCGTAGACCAGGGCGGGGGCAGCCAACAGGCAAAGGCACAAGCGGACTATTATTGGCATGGTGCATTCCTCCTGAGGAACGTGACGGGCAAGCCAAAACGCACGGCAGCTTCGTCAATGCTAGTTAAAAACACGGGGTAATATCGTGATGAGCTCCACAGAAATTGTGCGGAACCATCACCTTATGCGCTCTACCAATAAATTGTGCACAATACGGGTGAAAAATCGGTGAGTTTTATCCAGCAACAAACAGACCGAGAGGAAATGCTTTGTGATATCCATCAGACTTTTCAAGATCGCCGGGATGACCCTGCTTGCGCTGGGCCTTGCAGGCTGCACCTTCACCGAGCGCGGTGTGTATGACGGTATTCGCCAGGGGCAGATCAACGAGTGCAATCAGATGCCGAGCGGGCAACGGGAGCGCTGCCTGTCCCAGATTACCGGAGAGTATGAGGAGTACCGCCGTCAGCGGGAGATGATCGAGGACGAGCAATAGACCGATAACTTATAGTACAATAGACCAGATTCGACCAAAAACTCATAAAATGACTCGACCATGCTGACGTTTTACCGGCGATCCATGGCAGCCTTTCTGGTACTGCTGGCGGCCACTGCGACAATCATCTATAGCGGCTATGCCAAGTCGCAACTGAATACCTCACTCTTCCCAGCCGATGACGACGGGTACCTGTGGGCACCGGCGATAGAACCCCGCAACCCCACCGGAGACACCTGGCTATCGATCAAGAGTAAGGCTGGCACACTTGACTACGAGTTTATGCTGGATCCTGAGGAGTCATTTCCGTACACCCATTTCTCCCTGTACTTCATCAAGCCGGAGCAGGCCCATCACATGGTGGATCTGACCGGTTATCACAGCATCTCGTTCCGGGTCTTGTGCGCACCGCGTAACGTCTTGTTATTTGCGCTGTTCAGCTATGACGACCAGGTCACCGATCCGCTTCACCAAGATACCCGACGAGTCTCGTCCACCGCATTTTCCTGCGATAACCGCTGGGAAGTCGTTACCCTGGAACTGAAAGAGCTGATCACGCCTGACTGGTGGCTGGATCGCTATGGTCTTGAACTGAGCGAGCGAGGTTACCGCCAGGACAAAACCATGGGTCTGGCATTCATCAACTCCCTACAAAGTCCTGTCGATGTCCTGTCCCAGGTCCGCATCGACGAGCTGAACCTGATTGGCAGCCGGCCCGGTTATCTATACGCCAGTGTGGGCGTCAGCCTGACCCTGTGGGCGCTCTTCCTCGCGTGGGTAACGCGCGCGTACATTTCGGTAAAAACCGCCGTACTGAAAGAAAAAATAAAGCGGGATCAACCTCTGATTGCCTACAAGAAGTTGTCCATCGAACCCCAGAAAGACAAAGACAAAAGCGCCCTTCTGCGCCATATCGCCACGGAGTACGCCAACTCCGAGCTGACACTGGACTCCACCGCCGCGACGCTTGGCATCAACCGCACCAAGGTCAACGAAATTCTGAAAGAAGAGTTGGGCCTGACCTTTACCGCTTACCTGAAGCGGCTGCGTTTGACCGAAGCGGCACGCCTGTTATCCGAAAACTCTGGCGCCAACATTTCCCAGGTGGCGTACTGCGTGGGTTATAACAACGTCTCCTATTTCAACAAGTTGTTCAAAGAAGAGTACGGCTGCCCACCCAAAACCTTTCAGAGCCTGTGTCGCCCAAAGAATCCCGAAGAACAGCCGGACTAGTCTCACCTCTCTTCATGGCGGATGTTTCCTTTCAAAATTGAAAGGAATTCTGTTAATTACTGCAACCTCTCACAAAATTGCGGGATTGTGCCAGTTTCCGCGTGTTTGCCTTCCTATGCTTTCGGTCCGGGCTCTGCTCCGGACAATCCTTTTCAAGAATAACCATAGTGAGGCTAATCATGAACCACTTAGCGAACGCAGGCCATTGGCTGCGGCTGTTTATTCCCCTGTGTCTTCTGATGACACCACTGATCAGCCACGGTGATAACCCGCTGGTCTCCCACGTTTACACGGCCGACCCGGCGGCGCGGGTGATTGATGGGCGCGTGTACGTGGTCGTCACCCACGACCAGGACGATCAGTCCGACTACAGTCAGTTGGTGGATTACTATCTGTTCTCCTCCGACGACATGGTGAACTGGCAGGATCACGGCATCATCTGGAACTCGCGCACGGATACATCTTGGGCAAACCTTGCCTACGCGCCGGATTTTATTGAGCGCAACGGCCGGTATTACCTCTATTTCCCCGACGGCGCCAACGCCATTGGTGTCGCGGTGGCCGACAACCCCGAAGGGCCTTACACCGACCCGATCGGGGGCCCACTGGTGGACCGAAACACCCCCAACGGCAACGTCGACTGGGTGTTCGACCCCGGCGTATTTATCGACGATGACGGTCAAGCCTATCTGTACTTTGGCGGCGGTGGTCCGGGTAATGCCCGGGTGATTCGGCTGAACAACGACATGATCAGCACCAGTGGATCGGCGATCAGCATTGATGCCCCGAATTTCTTTGAAGCGCTGTCGATGAACAAGCGCAACGGCACCTATTATCTCACCTACTCCACCGATACCGCTGGCGGGCTGGCCATTGATTATATGACCAGCGACAACCCCACCACCGGCTTTGTCCATCGCGGCACGGTACTGCCCAATCCCTGGGAAAACAATAACAACAATAACCACCAGTCAGCCGTGGAGTTTGAAGGGCAGTGGTACATGTTCTACCACAATCGCGCGGTCTCCAATGAGCGCGGCGACAGCACTTACCAACGCTCCATCAACGTCGACTTACTGTCCTTTGGCGGCGACGGCTCCATGCAGCCGGTCAATGCCGGGCCTGGCGGTGTACCACAACTGAAATACGTCGACGCTTTCGCTATCAATCAGGCGGAGACCTTTGACAACGAAAACGGCATTGAAACCGCTCCAGCCAGCGAAGGGACTCTCAACCTGGAAATGGGGCCGGGTGATTGGGTGAAAATAACCGGCGTTGATTTTGGCCCCGGCGCCACCGGATTGGACGCCCGAGTGGCGGCCAATATCGACTCCAGCTTGGAAATTCTGCTTGATGATATCAACAGTCAACCCATCGCCACCTTGCAGGTGAGTAACACCGGCGGCTGGCAGAACTGGCAAACCCAGTCGGTTGATTTCACGGAAGTGACCGGCGTGCACGATGTGTACCTGCGCTCCACAGCCGGCCACAACCTGAACTGGTACCGATTCACCGGCGGCTCCGGCAATGGTTCGTCCAGCAGCGACAGCTCCAGCAGCTCCCAAAGCAGTTCCTCCGATGGGAACAATGACAGCAATGTGGCCGGCAGCATCGAGATCACCAACGACTGGGGTGGAGGCTACTGCGCAGCGCTGACAGTCACCAACAACACCAGCGCACCGGTGGAGTGGAGCCTGAGCATCGAGACCGAGGGCAGCATCACCAACCTGTGGAACGGTACCTGGAGCCAAAATGGCGACTTGCTCAATGTCTCCGGCGCAGGCTGGAACAACACCCTGCAGCCCGGCCAGAGCGATGCCAGCATCGGCTTCTGTGCGGACCGCACCAATCCGCCGCCCACATCGTCCTCTTCCAGCAGCCAATCTTCCAGTGCCAGCGAGTCGAGCAGCACATCGAGCCAAAATGGCGACAACCTCGCCAGCAACGGCGGAGTAGAATCAGGCCTGAGCAACTGGTCCACCACAGCCGGGGACCTGAGCCGCAGCACGGACCAGTCCCGCAGCGGCTCCGCCAGTGCGCTGATCAGCAACCGTAGCGACACCTGGCACGGCTTGACGTTCTCGCCGTCGGCGCTGAGCAATGGCGCCGAGTATGACGTATCTGTCTGGGTGAAGCTGGCTGCGGGTGCCGCCGACGCGACACTTTATCTCACCGCCAAGCGGGAGGACGATTCAGATTCTTCCACCTACGAGGAGTATAGCCGGGTCGCCGAAGCGACCGGTTCCGCCTCCGGCTGGGTCGAGCTCAGCGGCACCTACACTCAAAGCGGGACGCCCTTTGAGCATTTCATTATCGAGTCCGATGATGGGGCGGTCAGCTACTACGCCGATGATTTCTCGGTCATCGGTGAGACTCAGGATGGTGGTAACGGGGGTGTGATCGACCACGACTTTTTCGTCGGCAATATCACAACCTCCGGCAACGTCCGCTCAGACTTTGTACAGTACTGGGACCAGATCACTCCGGAGAACGAGGGCAAATGGGGCTCGGTAGAAACCTCCCGCGATGTGTACAACTGGAGTGGCCAGGATCAGGCTTACCAGTACGCCCAGCAGAACGGCATCCCCTTCAAGGCCCACACGCTGGTGTGGGGTAGTCAGTACCCCAGTTGGATCGACTCACTGAGCCCGGCCGAACAGGCGGAAGAAATCGAGGAGTGGATTCGCGACTACTGCCAGCGCTACCCGGAGACCGCGATGATCGACGTGGTCAACGAGTCCACCCCCGGACACGCCCCGGCCGGTTACGCGGAGCGCGCCTTTGGCAGTGACTGGATCATCCGGGTGTTTGAACTCGCGCGGCAGTATTGCCCGGACTCCATTCTGATCCTGAACGACTACAACGTGTTGAGCTGGAACAATGCCGAGTTCATCGAGATGGCCCGCCCCGCGGCGGAAGCTGGTGTGGTGGACGCCCTGGGATTGCAGGCGCACGGACTGGAAAGCTGGTCCTTGAGTGATTTGGAAGCCAACCTGAACCGCGTGGCCGATCTGGGCTTGCCGATTTACATTTCCGAATACGACATCGCGGAAACCAGTGATCAGGCGCAGCTGCAGATCATGCAGGAGCAGTTCCCTCTGTTCTACAACCATCCCTCGGTGGTCGGCATCACTTTGTGGGGCTATGTGGTCGATCGCACCTGGGTCGAAGGCAGCGGCCTGATTTACGATAACGGCACGCCCCGCCCGGCCATGACCTGGCTTATGGACTACCTGGGTCGCTGACCTCACCACCATCGCCCCGGGAAGGGACTCTCAGGGCGCATAGCTTCTCACCCGGACTTTGAACTGAGTAACAGTTTTCGAATTTTTCCCGTGGGAAATGCGCAAGGTGTGTATTTTGACGCAGTTTCAAGGCCACTTCCAGTGCACACTCCGAGGTCGTTGACCGTGATGTATTTGACCACCGAGGGTATCGACCATGGGAACACTCTTTGCGTTTTTGATCGGCGCCTTTCTGGGCGTGGTGGTAACCGCCAGCCTCTACCGAAGCCGGGACTCCCGGAATGTGTGTAATGCGATTGCCAGCGTGCAACGCTACCTGGAAACCGATGACCTCAAGCCGCTGGACAAAATGACCGGCAAACTCAAGCTGCACCTGGACTTGATCAATGAAGCGGACGAGCTGGTGGTGCGCAGTGAATGGGCCCGTCAGCAGAAAAACCGTTTTGTGACCCAGGCGGTAAAAATCATTCGGCTGCGCAACAAAGGCGAAGCCAAAGAGCAGCAAGAGCGACTGATCCAGGCACAGAAGGGGCTGAAGCAATCCGGCCAATACCTGCTGGGCTACTTCCAGTTCCCAAGTTTTCTGTGGTTGCGGGCCACTATCGCTCGCCTTCCGATGGACACCCGCAAGCAGGTGGCGGCACTTCGCACGTCCTGAGCCGACTCACCCGTTCCGCGCGCGCTCGATGGCGACCTCCCAGCCTTTGAGCATCGCATCGCGCTCCTGATCACCCAACTGGGGTTCGCAGCGTCGGTCCAGGCTCCAGTGCTGAGCCAGGTCGTTCAGATCCCCGAACAGGCCGAGCTGTAACCCGGCCAGACGAGCGGCCCCGAGCGCCGTGGTTTCAATGATGTCCGGACGTTCCACCGGTACGTGCACAATGTCAGCCAAGGCCTGTAGCAGCCAGTTATTGGCCACCATGCCGCCGTCCACCCGCAGGGTTTCGGGCCGCTCACCGGCATCCTCTTCCATGGCTTTGAACAGATCCCGAGTCTGATAACACACCGCTTCCAGTGCCGCGCGTGCCAGCTCGGCGCGGCCACTGTCGCGGGTGAGGCCACAAATCAGTGCGCGGGCGTCCGGCTCCCAGTGCGGCGCCCCCAGTCCGGTGAAGGCCGGCACCAGATACACACCCCGGTTGGAGCTCAGGCTCTCCGCCAGGGCTTCAGTTTCCTCGGCGCTTTTGATAATACCCAGCTTGTCCCGCAGCCACTGCACGGCCGCCCCCGCCACAAAAATCGCGCCTTCCAGCGCGTATACGGGCTTGCCGTCAAACCGGTAGGCGATAGTGGTCAGCAGCCGATGTTGGGACAGGCGCGGGGTCTCGCCAATGTTCATCAGGGCAAAACAGCCGGTACCGTAGGTGCTCTTGATCATCCCCGGCTCGAAGCAGGCCTGGCCGACCACCGCCGCCTGTTGGTCGCCTGCCACCCCGGCAATGGGCAGCTCGATCCCATCGAGCCCCTCCAGCGCGGTTCCGAAGTCGGCGGCGCAATCGAGCACCTCGGGCAACATGGCCTCGGGAATGCCGAACCGCTCCAACAGCACCGGGTCCCAACACTGGTCGTTGATGTTGTAGAGCAGGGTACGGGAGGCGTTGGTGGCATCGGTAGCGTGGACTTTGCCGCCGGTAAACTTCCAGATCAGCCAGGTATCCATGGTGCCGAACAACAGGTCACCGCGCTCGGCTTTGGCGCGGGCATCTTCCACGTTGTCCAGAATCCAGGCGATTTTGGTGGCGGAGAAATAGGGATCAAGTAGCAGCCCGGTGCGTGCTCGGGTGTCATCCTCCAGCCCATCGCGGGCGAGCCTGCGACAGTGATCAGCGGTACGCCGGTCCTGCCAGACAATGGCCGGGTAAGTGGGCGTCCCCGTGGTTTTATCCCACACCACGGTAGTTTCCCGCTGATTGGTGATGCCAATGCCCAGCACGCGCTGGTCGTCGGAGAGTTGGTCGAGCGCGTCGCGGCAGACCTGAGTGGTGACCTTCCAGATTTCTTCCGGATTGTGCTCCACCCAACCGTCGTCGGGGAAGTGCTGGGAAAATTCCTGCTGGGCCTTGGCCACCATGCGCCCATCCGGGGCGAACACAATGGCACGGCTGCTGGTGGTGCCCTGGTCAATGGCGAGGATCAGATCAGACATAGTCGCTCCCGGGTCTATGCAAGTGCACTAAGCATAGCACCCCGGGAGCGGGGGTTTGGAGAAAACCCCGGTCTTTAGGCAGAGAGCTCCGCCAGTGCCGATTCCACAATAGCCAGACCTTCTTCCAGCACCTCATCTTCAATGGTGACCGGCATCAGGAAGCGGATGGCATTGCCGTGCATACCGCAGCTGAGCAGAATCAGGCCCTTCTCCTTGGTCTTCTTCAGCAGCTCCGCCGCCAGGTCCGGACGGGGCTTGCGGCTCTCTTTGCTGTCCACCAGCTCGAACGCGGCCATGGCGCCCAGGTTGCGGCCGTTGTCCACGTTCGGGAACTTCTGCTCCCACTGTGCGAAACGGGCGGCGAGGGTGTCGCCCAACCGCTGGCTTTTACCCAGGATGTCTTCTTTTTCAAAGACATCGAACACCGCCATTACCGCGGCGCAGGCCAGAGGGTTACCGGTGTAGGTGCCGCCGAGGGAGTTGGGGCCGGAGCTGTCCATGATGGTGTCCGTACCGACCACAGCGGAAATGGGCATGCCATCGGCCATGCTCTTGGCCATGGTCATCATGTCCGGCTCCACGCCGCTGTGTTCGATCGCAAACAGTTTGCCGGTGCGACCAAAGCCGCTCTGCACTTCATCCACCACCATCAGGATGCCGTGCTCATCACAGATTTTGCGGATGGCCTTGAGGAAGCTTGGCGGCGCGGCATAGAAACCGCCTTCGCCGAGTACCGGTTCGATAAAAATGGCCGCGGTATGCTGGGGGCTGGAATCGGTTTTCAGGGTCATTTCCAGGCCACGCAGCGCCTGTTCTTCGCTCATGCCGTGGTACGGCACCGGGAAAGGTGCGCGGAATACCATGCCCGGCATGGGGCCGAAGTCGCCCTGATAGGGGTTGACCTTGCCGTTCATGGCCATGGTCATGAAGGTGCGGCCGTGGTAGCCACCGTCAAAGCAGATCACGTTGGTGCGGCCGGTGGCGGCCCGGGCAATTTTGACGGCGTTTTCCAGCGCTTCGGCGCCGGAGTTGGCCAGCATCACTTTGGCGTGGCCCCGTACCGGGGTGTGCTCGCTCAGCTTCTGCGCGACGTTCACGTAACCTTCATATGGCATCACGGTCTGACAGGTGTGCATCAGCTTGTCCAACTGGCCTTTGACCGCATCCACCACAGCCGGGTGGCGGTGGCCGATGTTGAGTACACCGATACCGCCCGCAAAGTCGATAAAGCGTTTGCCATCGGCATCCCACAGTTCCGCATTCAGTGCATGGTCGGCGAAGTTCGGGTTGGGGCTGGCCGCGCCGGCCGCCACATAGCGTTCTTTCAGTTCATTCAGCGATTTGTTGTTCACGTTTCCGTCTCCTTTGGCGCTGGGTCAGCGCGTGATGTTATGCCTCGGCAGACCGGTAGAGCGCCTGCCCAAGATGGGTGAAATAGTCCTGAAACGCGGCGTTTACCCGCGCGCGTTGCTGGCCCTGTGGGTAAAGCCCCAGCCGGGCCTCATCGGTCTGCCGGGTGCCCATGACCAGGAAGCTGTTTTTGATCGGTGCGTCCTGCACGTAGGCCTCAAACGCCCGGGCACAAAGCTCTTCGGGCAGCGCGTAATACACCGTTCCCAGTCGCTTGTCCTGCTCGGCAGAGCACTCGAACAGCTCGCTGGGAGCGGTGCCGGCTTCATTCAATAGCACAGAGTGGTAACAGTTACGCAACCGGTCGTTCAACGGATGACTGAGCCCGGCGGCATTCCCCAGCCAGGCCTTGGACCCGAAGCTCGCACCCGGAACCGGCGCAAACGCCTTGTCGCAGATATAGTGATCAAAGGCGTGAAACCATTCGTGGGCAATGCTACCCGGCCCGGCGTTCTTGGCCAGGGCAAAGGTGTGGGTCGCGGGCTCATAGTGAGCCGCCACGCCCCTCTGACCGCCCTGCCCGTACTGCAACGCCAGGGTGCCACGCAGCGAAATCAGCGCTTCCGGTCCTTTGAGTATAGCCATCAAATCGCACAGAGCGTCGTAAAACAGCCCGGCAGCGCGCTGTTTCTCCGCTTCGGTAACCCAACGGCCGATACTGATGGCACGAAAAGCGAACCGGCGACGAATATCCAGAAAGGAGGGGGCGGCGGGGCGTGCGCCCCCAGCCTCCTGCGACGGACCCCGGCGATGGAAGCGGCGATGAATGAGGCCAGAGCCGGTCGGGGATTGGGTGTCACGCCCGTGAGGAGATGCCATAAACCTTGTGATACTGCGAAACAGGTGGCCAGTATGGACATTTAGGACCGTGAACGCCACCCCGGCAGCGGATTGACTACCACGGGAGACACAGCGCCTACAGGGGCCATACCCAGAGCAGCAGCGGCGTGCCCACCAGTACCACAATGATTTCCATGGGGAGGCCCAGCCGCCAATAATCCCCGAAGCGGAAACCACCCGGCCCGAGAATCAGGGTGTTGTTTTGATGTCCGATGGGCGTGAGAAAGGAGCAGGAGGCACCGATTGCCACTGCCATCAGCAGGGTATCGGGGTTGACGCTGAGCACGGCGGCACTGCTGATCGCGATCTGGCACATGACTGCCGCCGTGGCCGCATTGTTCATGAAATCGGACAGGGTCATGGTGATGACCATCAACAGCACCACCGCCACGATGGCATTGCCGCCGGCGACATTTTCCAGCAGCAGTTGTGCCAGTAAATCCGCCGCGCCGGTCGAGGCCATGACCCCGGCAACCGGAATCATGGCGGCCAGCAACACAATCACCGGCCAGTCGATGGCTTCGTACATCGAGCGCATCGGCAGTACCCCACTGACCATAAAGCCGAGCACCCCGGCGGCAAACGCCACTGCCGCGGGCACCCAGCCAATGGCCGCGGCCAGAATGGCCAGCCCCATGATGCTCACCCCCAGGGCGGCCTTGCCTTTATCGGGAACACCAATGGAGCGTTCGGCCAACGGAATACAACCAAATTCCCTGCCAAAGGCACTGATCGCATCGCTTGAGCCCTGCAGCAACAACACGTCCCCGGCCCTGACCCGAATGGAGCGCAGGCGCTTGACCGAGCGCTTGCCCTGACGGGAAACGGCCAACAGGTTGATGCCAAAGCGGGTCCGCAGCCGGATGTCGCTGGCACTGCGCCCGAGCAACGTTGAACCGGGCAGTGCGGCCCATTCCTGGAGAGCACTGCCACTGTCATCCCCCGACTCTTTCTCACTCTCTTCGTCGTCGGACGTCGTCGCTGAGGCTTGCTCTGCGTCATCGTCTGACTCGGTCTCGACGTCCTCTTCCAGCGCCAGGCCCAGGCTGGAGAGCACCGCCGACAGCGCCTCCGGCTCCGCCTCGAGAACCAGGATATCCCCGGCCCGCAGCACGCGGGCCGGATTGGGCGCCTGGACTCTCAGGTCATTGCGTACCAGCCCGACGATCTGTGCTTCATCGTTGTCGAGCAGATCTTCGGCCTCGCGCAACGGTTTACCAACAACCTTGTTCTTTTCGGTCACCCGCACTTCGGTGAGATAATGGCCGGTGTCAAAACTTTCGGCACCGGCCGGCTCGCGCCGGGGCACCAACCGCCAGCCGATGACGGTAATAAACACCACCCCGGTCAGGGCGACCAGGGCCCCGACCGGGCTGTAATCGAACATGCGGAACGGCTCCCCCGCAAGGTCTGCACGGAAGCCGGACACAATCAGGTTGGGGGGTGTCCCGATCAGGGTGGTCATACCCCCCAATATGGTGCCGAACGCCAGCGGCATCAGTACCACGCCAGGGGGAACCTCCTGCTTGCGAGCCAGTTGAATTGCTACCGGCATCAATAGCGCGAGCGCCCCGACATTATTCATGAAGGCAGACAGAAACGCGCCCAGGGCTGTCAGCATGGCGGCGCCAATGGCCAGGCCCGCATTTTTGGGCAGGAGCTTTTGGGCAAGCACATCAATGGCACCGGTGGACTGCAATCCACGGCTCAGAACCAGAACACAGGCGACCGTAATCACCGCACCGTGGCCAAAGCCGGCAAACGCGTCCTGCCCCGGAATCAACCCGGTGAACACACAGGCCAGCAACGCCGCCAGAGCCACCATGTCGTGCCGCCAGCGTCCCCACAGGAACAGGCCAATACTGGCGGCCAGGATTGAGAGAATCAGCGTTTGATCCAGGGTCATTGAGACGCTACTCCGTGGGCTCCAGGCGCAGGTTATCGAGATAGATCCAGCGGGGTTCGGTCACCCCTGAGGTAAAGATTAGCAGACGGATCATCCGCGCCAGATTCATCCTGCGCGTTTCTGGCGCCGTGGCAATGTCCTCCAGCGGAATGCGGTAGTGGTTCCAGCCGGAAGCGACCTCCAGCCGGCCGTTGTACCGATCCGAAAACAGTCCCTCATTGCGGTCGTGGGTGGCGTCGTTGATCCGCAGCGTCATGCGCAGTGAGTCATCGCCGGGGTTGAAAATGGACAGACTTAGTGCCTGATAACCACGCCAATCATCCACCAGTCGGCTCAGATGTGTGCCCGCGTAGGGATTCTTATCGGTACTGATCAGTCGCACCGCCAGGCTGTACTCCCCCTGGGCCACGGGTTGGCGGACACGTTGTACATCGCCCTCCCAGAAAGGCACATCCCAGCGGGATTCAAAATCACTGAGAACCGGAAACTGGCGCTGCTGCCGGTACTCGGCCAGGCCAAGCACCAGCACCGACTGCAATTGCCAGAGCACCAACACCGTGGCGATAACCCGACCGGACCAGACCCAGCGGGTCGCCGGCTGGCCCCAGAACAGCCCCATCCAGGTACCGACCACGTTCAGGAGAATATCCAGCCAACTCGCCTGCCGATCCACCAGAGTCTGCAGGCCCTCGATCAGGGCGCTCAGCACCACGACCACCAAGGTCAATGCCAGCCATTGATGGGGCGCCCGCAGCGGCCAGCGCCCCTGCCACCAGAACATCAGGCAGGCGAAGAACACCCAGTGCCCCTGTTCCCAGGCTTCCCGGATGACTGGCGCGGAGAGCCAGTCCGGCCCGCCGAAAAAAAACAGCGGGCTGGCAATCAGTACGGGAATCAACAGCCAGTCGCGATGCTCCTTCAGGCGCTGCATTCAGTAGCGGACCTCGCCCATGCCATTGAATTGCTTGGCCAGGTTGGTGGCATAGTTGTCGGTCATGCCACTGATGTAGTCGATCACGGCCATCAGGGCCTGGTATTTATAACGCCCTTCCCGGGCGAACACCGAGGGGTGAAAGTTGTTGTCGCCCATCAGCGCCAGCACCCGATTGTCTTTGTAGGTGACCTGATCCGGATCACCCAGCAGGGCATCAACGGCCCCGCACAGGGTGCTCAACAGGGTGCCGATGGTGTTGTAGGCACCGATTTCCAACTCGACCCGTTTGGCGTGGTTGAAAATGCGCTGTTTGGCCAGATCCTTGGCGGCCTGCACGGCGGTACGGACATTGTCATCGCACAGCGAAATCAGATCCCCCTTCACGGTTCCGGCCAGAAAATCTGCACGATGCGCCATGAAGGCGTCGGTGCCGGAGTCAATCAGGGCTTCAATCACCTTGCCGCGCAAGATCGCCGGCTTGCGTCCGTCATCCACCTTATTGAGATTGCGTTCCAGTTCGGGAATCTGCACTGGAGGAATCACACGGCGCAGAATGTCATAGATTTCCGGCCAACTGAGAATGCCCATCTCCAGACCGTCCTCCAGGTCCAGAATGCCGTAACAGAAGTCGTCCGCCGCCTCCATCAGGTACACCAAGGGGTGCCGGCAATACCAGTGCTCGCCGATCGGCAACAGACCGGTGCGCTGAGCGATTTCGTGAAAGTAGTCCAGTTCAGTCTGGAAGATTCCGTACTTGTTATTTTTGGGGCGTTGGTTCTGGACACTGGGCGTCGCCGTCCAGGGGTATTTGATGGAAGCGCCCAGGGTCGCGTAGGTGAGGCGCATGCCTTCTTCGTATTGGTAGTACTCCAGGGTGGTCAGCACTCGCAGACTCTGAGCATTGCCCTCAAACAGTCGAACATCATCTCGCTCTGCTTCGGTCAACCCCTCCAGGTAAACGCGCCCTTCTTTTTGAAACCAGTTGCGAATGGCCTCTTCGCCGGTGTGGCCGAACGGCGGGTTACCGATATCGTGGGCAAGACAACTCGACTGGACGATATCGCCAATGTCGGTGGGGAGCAGGGGTTCCGGCAATTCACCCCGGGCCTGCAGGGCGTTGCCCACACGCATGCCCAACGTGCGCCCTACACAAGCCACCTCCAGACTGTGCGTCAGGCGATTGTGCACATGGTCATTGGCCGCCAGCGGATGCACCTGGGTTTTGCGGGCGAGCCGCCGAAACGCGCCGGAGAAAACGATTTTGTCGTGATCCGAATAAAAGGGTGAACGCCCTTCTTCGCTTTTGGCCGGGCGCTGCCCGAGCCGCTCGGCACACAACAGTTGCTCCCAATTCATTGCCATAGCAGGTCCTCTGTACCCTTGGCCCGATTCTTCCGCAATGTACCCCATGTGTCTGGCGCGGCACAAACCAAACCGCCCCGTCCGACAGGCCGAGCGATGCACCAGCATTGCCCAGCCATCCTCCAAGCTGCCCAACCAGGGCGCACCCAACGCGCTTCTACCGGTGCAACACCCTCGGCTCCGGCAGCACCCAACCGTCATTAAGCCACTGATTCTAAAGCGATTTAGGGACCGAGCTAAACGCCGGTCAAACGCTGGCACAGTTTCTGCTGAATACCATCTTGCATACAAGATTGGCGATTAACGATGAGGACCCCCGATGACGTTACCCACCGGCTGGACGTTGAGCGAATGGCAGTACGCCTATGGCAAAGCGCAACTGGACCCCAAAACCACCCTTGGCGAGCTGCGCGATACGCTGTCGGCCGATGACCCCGTCTGGATTCATATTGTCTCGCAAGCCGAGCTGGATGCTCAGATCGCGACCCTGACCTCCCCCAGCGAACAGCCCCTGTTCGGCATACCCTTTGTGGTCAAAGACAACATCGATGTGGCGGGATTACCCACCACGGCAGCCTGCCCTTCGTATTCCTACACCGCCAAACAGGACGCCACCACCGTGGCCCGGCTCAAAGCGGCGGGCGCCATTGTTCTGGCCAAAACCAACCTGGACCAGTTTGCCACCGGACTGGTGGGCACCCGGTCGCCTTACGGCGTCGTACCCAACAGTTTCAACCCCGACTATGTGTCCGGCGGTTCCAGCTCGGGCTCGGCCGTGGCCGTCGCACGCGGACTGGTGCCTTTCAGCCTGGGCACCGACACCGCCGGCTCAGGGCGCGTGCCCGCCGGGTTCAACAACATTGTCGGACTGAAACCCACCAAGGGCCGGTTCAGTATTCAGGGCGTGGTGCCCGCCTGTAAAAGCCTCGACTGCGTGTCGGTGTTTGCGTTGACGGTGGATGATGCCGATACGGTGGCCTCGGCACTGGAAGGTTTCGACCCCGCCGATGGTTATTCCCGCCAGCCGCCGCACCCGGCCCGCCACTGGTCAAGCAAACCCCGCTTTGGGGTACCCGATCGACACGACTGGTTTGGCGATTCCGAGGCCCAACGTGCCTGGGAAGCCAGCCTGAAAACATTACAGGCGGACGGTGTGGAGCTGGTGCCCATGGACTTCACCCCCATGCAGACGCTGGCGCAATTACTCTACGGCGGCCCCTGGGTCGCCGAGCGCCATGCGGCCATCGCAGAATTCATGGCAGAGCACGCCGAGGAGATGAACCCGGTGGTGCGCGGCATCATTGAACAGGCACAGAACTTTTCCGCCACCGATGCCTATCGGGCGGAGTACGCCCGGGCCGATCTGGCGCGTGCCATCCAGACCGCCATGGCCGAGGTCGATGCACTACTGGTGCCCACGGCACCGCGCCTGCCCACCATCGCTCAGGTCGAGGCCGACCCGGTCGGCGTGAACAGTCAGCTCGGCACCTGGACCAATTTTGTGAACCTGGCCGACTGCAGTGCGCTGGCCCTGCCCGCCGGTATTCGCGCCGACGGTTTACCCTTTGGAATCACCCTTGTTGCCCCCGCTTGGCAGGACCGGGCCCTCACGGATTTTGGTCGTCACTGGGAAGCCATTGCGCCCTGGAAGCGGGGCGCAACCGACCTGCAATCACCCGCTCCCACCGCGCCTTCAAAAGCGCCGCAGGATCACGTTCGCCTGGCCGTCGTCGGCGCGCACCTGAGCGGTATGCCGCTGAATCATCAGCTCACCGAGCGTCACGCCCGGTTGGTAGAACGCACCCATACCGCACCCACCTATCGACTGTACGCACTACCGGACACCACCCCGCCCAAACCGGGTCTGATCCGGGCCGATGAGGGCGCAAGCATCATTGTTGAGTTGTGGGATATCCCGGTCGACCAGTTCGGCAGTTTTGTGGCGCTGGTACCCGCACCTTTGGGCATCGGAACCCTGACGCTCGACGACGGACGCGAGGTCAAGGGATTCATCTGCGAAAGCGCCGCCGTGAAAGGCGCCCAGGACATTACCGAACTGGGCGGCTGGCGCGCGTTCATTGAGTCCCGAAGTTGAAGCCACATTGAACGCGCCATCCGAGCAACGCCCTATCCGCCCCGAACCCATACGCTGATACACGGAGAACACACATGTTTCACACCGTCCTGATCGCCAACCGCGGGGAAATCGCGGTTCGCATCGCCCATACCCTGAAAACCATGGGCATCAAATCCGTCGCCGTTTACTCCGATGCCGACCGCAACAGTGCCCATGTGGATGCGGCCGATGTGGCCATCGCTCTGGGCGGTGAAAGTGCCGCCGACAGTTATCTCAAGGTGGATAAAATTCTGGCGGCCGCCAAAGAAACCGGTGCCCAGGCGATCATTCCGGGTTACGGGTTTCTGTCAGAGAATACGGACTTCTGCGAACAGTGCGAAGCCGCCGGTATCGCCTTCTGTGGTCCCACACCCCAGCAGATTCGCGAATTCGGGCTGAAACACACCTCACGGGAAATTGCCGAGCAAGCCGGGGTGCCACTGACTCCGGGTACGGGGCTGCTCGACTCGCTGGAGGAGGCAAAAACCGCCGCCGAGCGCATTGGTTATCCGGTCATGCTCAAAAGCACTGCCGGCGGCGGTGGTATCGGCCTGACCCGCTGCGATAATGAGGCCACACTCATTGAGGCGTTCGACAGTGTGAAACGCCAGGGCCAGAACTTCTTCAGTGACAGCGGCGTTTTCCTGGAACGCTTTGTCGACAACGCCCGTCATGTGGAAGTACAGATTTTTGGTGACGGAAAAGGCAGTGTGCTCGCACTTGGAGAGCGGGACTGCTCACTGCAGCGTCGCAACCAGAAGGTGGTGGAAGAAACCCCCGCGCCCAGTCTGCCCGCCGCCACCCGGGAAAAACTGATGGCCGCTTCGGTGAGTCTGGGCAAAGCGGTGAATTACCGCTCGGCCGGCACCGTGGAATACATCTACGATCCGGTGCGGGATGATTTCTATTTTCTGGAAGTGAATACCCGCCTACAGGTGGAGCACCCGATTACCGAAGCCTGCACCGGCGTGGACCTGGTCGAATGGATGATCCGCACCGCCGCAGGTGATGCCCCCGACCTGAACCAGGCAATCGACCCCAAAGGCGCGGCCATTGAAGTGCGCGTCTACGCCGAAGATGCAGTACGGGATTTTCAGCCCTCCCCCGGCACCCTCACCGACGTTCACTTTCCCGAGAACGCCCGTATCGACACCTGGGTATCCACCGGTACCGATGTGTCACCCCATTACGACCCGATGATCGCCAAGATCATCGTCACCGGTAACGACCGGGCCGAAGCCATCGCCAACATGGTGGCGGCACTGAACGAAACCCGCATGGCCGGCATCGCCACCAACCTGGATTATCTGCGCCAGATCGTGGCGTCGGACTTCTTTGCCTCCGGCGATGTGGCCACCAACAAACTGGCCAGCTTCGAGTACCAGCCGCCGGTGGTGGAGGTCATGCAGCCAGGCACCTACACCAGCATTCAGGATTACCCCGGTCGGGTCGGCTACTGGGGCATCGGCGTGCCCCCTTCCGGACCCATGGACGACTACGCCTTCCGTCTGGCCAATCGCATTGTGGGCAACCACGAGCACAGCGCCGGATTGGAGTTTACGATTGTCGGCCCCACCCTGCGCTTTCATACCGATACCGTCATCGCCCTGACCGGTGGCCGCACACCGGCGACGCTCGACGGCGAAGCCGTAGAGTTCTGGCAGCCGGTCGGAGTAAAAGCCGGCCAGGTATTGGAAGTCGGCAAAGCCGTCAACGGCTGCCGGACTTACCTCGCGGTGCGCAACGGCTTTGATGTGCCCGAATATCTGGGCAGTCGCTCGACCTTCGCACTGGGTCAGTTTGGCGGCCACGCCGGGCGCGTTCTGCGCGCGACGGACATGTTACGGGTGAGCGACCCGGCGCTACCCGCTTGCACCACGGCAGCGCCCACCCATTCACCCCAACCCTGCCCCACCGCACTGATTCCCGAGTACGCCCAGGAATCCGACGAGGGTCCGCGCGAATGGCACATCGGCGTGCTTTATGGACCCCACGGTGCCCCGGACTTTTTCAAGGAAGAGTCCATTGAGATGTTCTTCAACACCGCCTGGGAAGTGCACTACAACTCCAACCGCCTGGGCATCCGGCTCAATGGCCCCAAGCCGAGCTGGACCCGCAGTGACGGCGGAGAAGCGGGCTTGCACCCGTCCAACATTCACGACACGGAATACGCCGTCGGCTCCATCAACTTCACCGGCGATATGCCGGTCATTCTGACCAAAGACGGCCCAAGCCTGGGCGGCTTTGTCTGCCCGGTGACCATTGCCAAGGCGGAGCTGTGGAAAGTCGGCCAGGTGAAGCCCGGGGACAAGCTTCGCTTCAAACAATTGAGCTTTGATGAAGCGCTGGCCATGGAAAACGCACAGGACAAAGCAATCGCCGAACTGTCCGAGCCTGAACCGGTGGGTGATTTCACTATTCCCGTACCGGACCACTCGCTCTCTCCCTGCATTCTTGCCGCCCTACCGGCCGCCCAAGGGCGCCCCGAAGTGGTTTACCGTCAGGCAGGTGATAAATACATTCTGATGGAATACGGCCCGCTGGTCATGGACCTGCGTTTCCGGCTGCGGGTACACGCCATGATGGAAGCCCTCAAGGAAAAACCCATTGAGGGCATTATTGAACTTTCGCCCGGCGTTCGCTCTTTACAGGTTAATTACGACAGCCGGGTTCTGCATCAGCGTGAGCTGGTGACACAGCTGCTGGCGATCGAAGAACAGCTGCCCCCCGTGGACCAGATGCGCGTGCCCAGTCGCATCATTAACCTGCCGATGGCGTTCGAGGATTCGGCAACGCTCGAAGCGGTAGCCAAATATCGGCAATCCGTGCGTGATACCGCGCCCTGGCTGCCCAGCAACACCGAGTTCATGCGCCGGATCAACGGACTGGAATCCATCGATCAGGTGCGCGAGGTTCTGTTCAATGCCAGCTACCTGGTACTGGGGCTGGGAGACGTTTACCTTAGCGCCCCCTGCGCCGTGCCCATTGATCCCCGTCACCGACTGCTGACGTCCAAGTACAATCCGGCCCGCACTTACACCGCCGAAGGTACGGTCGGTATCGGCGGTGTCTACATGTGTATCTACGGTATGGACTCTCCCGGCGGCTATCAGCTCGTGGGTCGGACGCTACCTATCTGGAACAAGTTTCTGAAAAGCCCGGTATTTATCCATGGTGAGCCCTGGTTACTGCGTTTTTTTGATCAGGTGCGCTACTACCCGGTCACCGAAGCCGAACTCACCGAGCAGCGCGAAGCCTTTCGCGAAGGTCGTCTGAGCATCGACATAGAGGACACCTGGTTCGATATTGCCGAGCACGAACGCTTTCTGGAAGAGAACGCTGAGAGCATCGCTGCGTTTCAGCAAAAACAGCAGGCGGCGTTTACAGAAGAGGTCGCACTCTGGCAGGCCGATGAAGAAAAACAGGTGGAAGCCGCTCTGCAGGCTGGCCCCGCCATTGACCCGAACGATGTGGACGGTCATGCCGTGACCGCCGACATCAGTGGCAATATCTGGAAGCTACTGGTGGAGCCGGGGCAATCGGTGGAGCCGGACCAGCCGTTGCTGATCGTGGAGGCCATGAAAATGGAATTCTCCATCTACGCCGACCGCAAAGCCACCGTCAGTGCCGTGCATTGCGCCCCCGGAAAACCGGTCAATGCCGGCGACATCCTGATGGTGCTCGAAGAATAATTACCGTCGACCTCGGGGCGAACATGAGGCAAATGACGTATTGCACGCATCATTTAAGTGCACACCCGGGAGCGCCTCAGAGCGCTCCTTTTTTTACTCTCCATAAAACCTGTTGTTTTCTCAGTCACTTACCGGATTTCACCACCAGATTTCGAGTTTGGCACAGTTCCTGCTGAATACCATCTTGCATACATGATCATATTCAAGGCGGACAGCAGTGAATCAAAAATCGGATCGCCCAAGTTTGACCGAGCGGGTCTACAGCGCCCTCAAGCAGGAAATTTTTGATTTCGTGCTGCTGCCCGGAGACCGCTTTACCGAAAGCGAAATCGCCCAACGCATGTCCGCCAGTCGAACCCCCGTGCGTGAAGCCCTGACGCTTCTGCAGAGAGAGGGTTTTGTCGATGTGATGTTTCGCGCGGGCTGGCAGGTCAAGCCGTTCGATTTTGAAAAGTTCGATCAGCTGTACGAGTTACGGATCGTGCTTGAACAGGCCGCAGTGAGAAAGCTCTGCGAAATGGAGGGAACCCCGGACCTGGACGCACTCAAGGAATTCTGGCTGGTGCCGGTCAGCGACCGACTGGACGACGGGCCCACGGTGAGCCTGATGGATGAACGCTTTCACGTTCATCTGGTGGAGGCTTGCGGCAACGAAGAGATGGCCCGGGTCCATCACAACATTACCGAACGGCTGCGCATTATCCGGCGCATCGATTTCACCCAGCGGCCACGGATTGAGGCGACCTATCAGGAACACGCAAAGATTCTGCGCACCATCATCAAGCGCCGCTCGGACGAAGCCCAACGCCTGCTGAAAACGCACATTGAGGAAAGTCAGGCCGAAGTCAGAAAAATCACGCTGCACATGTTGCACGAAGCCCGTCAGGGGCATCAGTTACCGAAGACCTCCAGCCCCTGACCGACAACCCGATTTCAGGAGAAAGTACGCCACTGTACCCACAACAGGATGTTTACCCAGCAATACACCGTAAAACCGACATCAATGGAGAATGACTCATGAAGCTAGCTGAACTACTCAAACCCATTGGCACCCTGGCGGTCGCCTGCAGTATGGCCCTGACGGGTCTCACGACCCACGCCCAGGAGGAAGACACCATCAAGGTAGGGGTTCTGCACTCCCTGTCAGGCACCATGGCCATTTCGGAAACCACGTTGAAAGACACCATGCTGATGCTGATCGAAGAACAGAACAAGAAGGGCGGCCTGCTTGGCAAGCAGCTGGAGGCGGTGGTTGTCGACCCAGCCTCCGACTGGCCACTGTTTGCGGAGAAAACCCGCGAGCTGATCACCCAGGAAGAAGTCGATGCCATTTTCGGCTGCTGGACATCGGTTTCCCGTAAATCGGTTCTTCCGGTGATTGAAGAGCTCAACGGTATTCTTTTCTACCCGGTGCAGTACGAGGGTGAAGAGTCTTCGCGCAATGTGTTCTACACTGGCGCGGCGCCCAACCAACAGGCGATTCCCGCCGTGAACTACCTGATGAATGAAGTGGGCATCAAACGCTGGGTACTGGCCGGCACCGACTATGTGTACCCCCGGACCACCAACAAGATTCTGGAAGCCTACCTGAAAGCCAATGGCGTTTCCGACGAAGACATCATGATCAACTACACCCCGTTCGGTCATTCCGATTGGCAGAACATTGTGTCGGACATCAAACGCTTCGGCAGCCAGGGCAAACCGACGGCTGTGGTATCCACCATCAACGGGGACGCCAACGTGCCGTTCTATCGCGAACTGGGCAACCAAGGGGTATCGGCGGAAGACATCCCGGTGGTCGCTTTCTCCGTGGGCGAAGAGGAGCTGTCCGGTATCGACACCAAGCCTCTGGTCGGCCACCTGGCCGCGTGGAACTATTTCATGAGCGTCGATACCGATCAGAACGAAGCGTTCATTGAAAAATGGCACGACTTTATCGGTAGTGAAGAACGCGTCACCAATGACCCGATGGAGGCGCATTACATCGGCTTCAACATGTGGGTGAAAGCGGTCGAGAAAGCGGGTACTACCGACACCGACGCTGTGATCGATGCCATGGTGGGTGTAAAGGTCCCCAACCTGACCGGCGGCATCAGTGAAATGCTGCCCAACCATCACATCGAAAAGCCGGTTCACATTGGTGAGATTCAGGATAACGGACAGTTCCTGACCGTATGGCAAACCGAAGACCTCGTGCCCGGTGATGCCTGGTCCGACTACCTCGAAGGAAGCAAGGACCTGATTGCCGACTGGACCGACCCGGTCAACTGCGGCAACTACAACACCAAAACCAAACAGTGCCTGGGCGCCGCGCCAGCCGCGGAATAAACCAGAACGACAGGCCACAAGAAGCACCACCGCCCGGCGCAGCCCGGGCGGTGCACCCATTCTGGCAATAAGAGCACGCTGTTATGATTACCACTGGTCAACCAAGGACCCACGTTGGGCAACGGTTACTGCATTTTTTGCTGCCACTGTTGCTGTGCATTGCAACGCCGGCGCCCGCTCAAGAGGAGAACGCCCTGGCCGAACAGACCCGAGCGGTCGCCCGGGCCAGCCTGATGCAACGGGACGACGCCATTGACGCCCTGGCGCAAGTCGCTCACCCGAGAGTTCCGATCGTACTGACGGCCCTGCTGGAAGGGAACCTGTACAGCGATGACGAAAACGAAAGCCGCATTCTGATTGAACGGCCCGATGGCAGCCTGGAGAACGCACTTACCGGAGCAAGCCTGGGCGCCGCGATCGACACTAAACGCATTCCCGTCACAACGCGGATGCGCACCCAGATTCGCAACATACTCGCGCGCCTAAACCTCGATTCCGAAGATACCCAGACCCGCTACGAAGCGGTACAACGGATGATCAAAGAAGGCATCGACGAAAACAACATCGAACTATTGCAAGCTCGCAGCGACATCGAAGAGACGCGCTTGGTAAATGAAACCATTGAAACCGCTCTCTCTCTTTACGACCTCAAGAGCGACAACGAGCGAGTTCGCCTGTCCGCCATCCAATCGCTGCGTGGCTCACTGGTGGGCGAAGCCCGCAACGAACTGCGCCGTCTGCGCGATGACGACCCGGCGCCCGCCGTGCAGGACGCCGCCGGAGAAGCACTGGCCTCTATCCAGACCAAACTCGAATTCTACCAATTCGTCGAAAGCATTTTCTTCGGCTTGAGCCTGGGCTCGGTCCTGTTACTCGCCGCCATTGGTCTGGCCATCACTTTCGGGGTAATGGGCGTGATCAATATGGCCCATGGCGAGCTGATGATGATCGGTGCCTACACCACCTGGGTGATTCAACAGATGTTCCCGGGACAGATTGCCTGGAGCCTGGCCATGGCCGTCCCCGCGGCCTTCCTGGTCGCCGGACTGGTGGGCATTGCCATTGAACGAGGGGTGATCCGCTTTCTGTACGGCCGCCCCCTGGAAACCCTGTTGGCCACCTTCGGTATCAGCCTGATTCTTCAACAAGCGGCTCGCACCATTTTTTCGCCGCTGAACCGTAGCGTGACATTACCTGACTGGATGAGCGGCTCGATGGTCATCAACCCGGCGCTCTCGCTCACCTACAACCGCCTGTACATTCTCGCCTTTGGCCTGATCGTGTTCTTCATGCTTATGGCCATTCTCAAACGCACCTCGCTGGGCCTCAAAGTGCGCGCGGTATCCCAGAACCGCCCCATGGCGCGCGCGGTGGGAGTGCGAGCCAGTTGGGTCGACGCCATGACCTTCGGCCTCGGCTCGGGCGTGGCGGGCGTGGCCGGTGTCGCCCTGTCGCAGCTGACCAATGTCGGCCCCAACCTCGGCCAGGCCTACATCATCGATTCATTCATGGTGGTGGTGTTCGGTGGTGTGGGCAACCTCTGGGGCACCCTGGTGGGCGCCATGGGGCTGGGCGTACTCAACAAATTCATGGAGCCCTGGGCGGGCGCGGTGCTGGCCAAAGTGCTGGTATTGGTGATGCTGATTCTGTTCATTCAGAAACGCCCCAAAGGCCTGTTCCCTCAAAAAGGACGGGCAGCGGAATAACCCCTGCCCTGCTGAAAGGTTTCGAGAGACGCTTATGTTGACACAACGTTTACTACTCAGTGATCGGGGCGGCATGCTGGTATTGGGGCTGGTAGCCCTGATGGCGGTGATCGTTCCGGTCTGCAATATGCTGGTGCCGGAGAGTTCGCCCTTCCATGTTTCGACTTACCTGGTCACCCTGATCGGCAAGTTTCTGTGCTTTGCACTACTGGCCCTGTCGGTGGACCTGATCTGGGGTTACGCCGGCATCCTGTCCCTCGGGCACGGTGCCTTTTTCGCCCTGGGCGGCTACGCCATGGGCATGTACCTGATGCGTCAGATTGGTGATCGGGGCCAGTACGGCAATCCCGACCTGCCGGACTTCATGGTATTTCTGAACTGGGACAGCCTGCCCTGGTACTGGCTCGGTTTCGATATGTTCTGGTTCGCCGCGCTGATGGTACTGGTGGTGCCCGGCCTGCTGGCCCTGGTGTTTGGCTGGCTCGCGTTTCGTTCACGGGTGACCGGGGTCTACTTTGCGATCATCACCCAGGCGCTCACCTACGCGCTGATGCTGGCGTTCTTCCGCAACGAGATGGGCTTTGGGGGCAACAACGGTCTGACGGACTTCAAGGACATCCTGGGATTTTCCATCACTGACAAAGGCACCCGCAACAGCCTGTTTATCGCCTCGGCCGTTATGCTCACCCTCGGCTACCTGGCCTGCCGCTATATTGTCACCTCTCGAATGGGGCGGGTAATTGTTTCCATTCGCGACGCCGAAAGTCGAACCCGTTTTTGCGGGTATAAAGTGGAAGCCTACAAACTCTGGCTGTTTGTGTTTTCCGCCATGCTCGCCGGCATCGCGGGCGCCCTGTACGTGCCCCAGGTGGGCATCATCAATCCCGGTGAATTCTCACCCCTGAACTCCATCGAGCTGGTGGTCTGGGTGGCGACCGGCGGTCGCGGGACGCTCTACGGTGCCATTGTTGGTGCCTTCTCCGTGAACTACGCCAAAACCCTGTTTACCACCTGGTCACCGGAGAGCTGGCTGTTTGTGCTCGGCGCCCTGTTTGTGATTGTCACCTTGATTCTGCCCAAGGGCCTGGTGGGTCTGTTTGATCGCCTCAAGCGCAAAAGCCACAAGGGCAAGTCCCAGACCGATGCGGACCAACCGACTGAACCCAAGGAGGCTCCATGAACCTGATCAAACAGGCCCATCAGTTCAGCCAGCGGGCGCTGCCCAAACGGGATCCGAACTTTGGTAAACCCCTGGATACCAGTCACGGTCCAATTCTGTACGTTGAAGGCGTGACGGTCAGCTTTGACGGCTTCAAGGCGCTGAACAATCTGAACCTGTATGTGGACGATGGCGAGCTGCGCTGCATCATCGGCCCCAATGGCGCCGGTAAAACGACGATGATGGATGTGATTACCGGTAAAACCCGGCCCGATGAGGGCAGTGTGTATTTTGGACAACAGATTGATCTGTTGAACCTGTCCGAGCATCAGATTGCCCGGGGCGGCATCGGTCGGAAGTTTCAAAAGCCGACCATTTTCGAAGCGTTGACGGTATACGAAAACCTGGAGCTCGCCACCGCCGCCGACAAGCGGGTCTGGTTCACGTTGACCCAATCACTCTCGGCGGAGCAGACGGACCGGATTGACTCAGTGGTTCGCCAGATCGGTTTATTGTCAGAGGTTCAGCGCCCCGCCGGCCTACTCTCCCACGGTCAAAAACAATGGCTGGAAATCGGCATGCTGCTGATGCAGAGCCCCCGGGTGTTGCTGGTGGATGAACCTGTCGCCGGAATGACCGGCGAGGAGACCGAGCGCACCGCCGAGCTGCTGACCTCCCTCGCCGGCGATCACTCGGTGATCGTGGTGGAACACGACATGGCCTTTGTACGCTCGATCGCCCGCCAGGTCACGGTGTTGCACCAGGGCTCGGTATTGGCCGAAGGCACCATGGACCAGGTGCAGAACAACCCAAAAGTCATCGAAGTATACCTAGGCGAATAAATGGCGGATGACGGGCCTGACGGCCCTTATCCACCCTACCTATTAAGTAGGGTGGATAAGCGCACAACGTGCGCGTCATCCACCAATTGAAATTGGAGACCCCCGTGCTAACCATCGAAACCATCAACCAATACTACGGCCAAAGCCACATCCTCTGGGACCTGTCCCTGGAAGTCCGCGAAGGCACCTGCGGCTGCCTGCTCGGCCGCAACGGCGTGGGCAAAACCACACTGCTCAAATGCATCACCGGCCTGCTGCCCATTGCCGAAGGCAGCATCCGGCTCAATGGCAAAAACATCAGCAAACTTTCCACCGAAGCCCGCGCCCGGGCCGGCATCGGCTACGTACCTCAGGGCCGGGAAATATTTCCGCAGCTGACCGTCGAGGAAAACCTCAAAATCTCTCTCGGCGCGCGGGGCGACGGTCAGACCAAAGTCCCCGATCACATCTACGAGTTGTTTCCGGTACTGCTCGACATGCGCCACCGCCGAGGGGGCGACCTGTCCGGCGGCCAGCAACAGCAACTGGCCATCGGTCGAGCCCTGGTGCTGGACCCGAAAGTTCTGCTGCTGGACGAGCCCACCGAGGGCATTCAGCCAAACATCGTGCGCGATATCGGTAACGTGATTGGCAAACTCAATCGGGAAATGGGGCTCACCGTATTGCTGGTTGAACAGAAACTGCCGTTCGCCCGCAAGGTGGCCGATGACTTTTTTATCATGGAAAAAGGCCACACTCAGGCCTCTGGCGCGATTGCCGCTCTGGACGACCATCTGGTACAGAAGTATTTGAGCGTATGACCATGCCTCGGGCCGTCATCAACCGACCCTGAGAAAGGGGGTGACTTGAATCACATTGTTTCACCCCCATACACGGACTGTTGCTCAAGCCTGCTACACTTAGCAGGTATCAATTGCCACGGAATCACTCAGGAGAGACATTAATGGCACTTAAATTTGGAATCCCGCTTACAGCACTGGCCCTCGCGGCCACACCCCTTTCCCACGCCGACGACCACGACCTGCACCACCCCACCTTTGAACTCCATGGTGGCCTGGGGCGCACGGTATTTGACACCCCGCTGGAAGACACCGGTCACTATCAGCTTGGCCTGGGAATGAACCTCGGCGAACGCTGGGGCCTGGAATTGATGGCCTCGCAATTCGACACCGAGCAGAGTGAAACCGGTGTGGACATCGATGGCGAACAGTACCGCCTCGACGCGCTCTATCACCTGGCCGATCGAAACCAGCGCGCTCGTCCCTATTTCGCCTTTGGCGTTGGCGACCAGGAGCTGTCCGGCCCCACCCTGGCCCGAGCCCAGAACGACACCCTGATCAATGCCGGTGTCGGGGTCAAATACCAACTGTCCAAACGCTGGTTGTGGCGCACCGATATGCGCTTGTTCAACAACCTGGACGCCGAACACACCGACTTCGCCATCAGCACCGGCCTGAGCTTCCTGTTCGGTTACGACGACCGACCCGTACGGTCAACCGAGCCCGCCCCAACCACGCCACAGGATAGCGACAACGACGGGGTAGCCGATAACCGGGACCAGTGCCCCGATACGCCCGAAGGGGTCCGCGTCGATGCCCGCGGCTGCGCCCTGGATAGTGACCGCGACGGCGTGCCGGACCACCGGGACAACTGCCCCGATACCGCCCGCCAATACCGGGTGGACGATCAGGGCTGTCCGGTTGAGCTGACCGAGTCGGTCTCCATCGAAATGCAGGTGCAGTTTGAGACCAACAGCGCCGAGGTTCGGGAGCAGTTCATGCCCGAAGTGCAGCAGGTCGCCGACTTTATGCGCCAGTTCGACCAGACCCGGGTCACCGTCGAGGGCCACACCGACAGCAGCGGCGCCGCCGCCTACAACCAGCAACTGTCCCAGCGCCGCGCCGACGCGGTCCGTGACGTGCTGATTGAGCGCTTTGGCTTGCCCGCAGACCGGGTAGAGGCGGTTGGTTATGGGGAGGAGCGCCCCATCGCCGATAACGACACCGCCAGCGGCCGCGAGCAGAACCGCCGCGTCGTTGCGGAGATCAGCGCCGATGTGACCCGCACCGAAACCAGAGACTGATTCAGGAAAGAAGGCGACAGCGGCCGTCTTGGGGGTAATGCGACCTTGCGTTACCCCTCACACGGCCCTACAATGCTCCCAATTCTGGAACTTCCGGCTTTTCCGGTAGTCCCATGAATCGCAGGGTTCGAGTTCGGCCAGCTTGACTGGCACTCTGCCCGACGCGACCAAATTCCCCTTTAAGGGGCCGATTTGGATTCGACGCCGGTGACGAAACTCAAGGTGCATGTCGTGATGGCAGCCAATCACGTTAATCCAAAGCTGCAACTTAATAGTTGCCAACGACGACAACTACGCTCTAGCAGCCTAAGAACCTGCTAGCGGTCAATAGCAAGGTGCCAGTACCGCGTTATTGACTGTCAAATAGAACTGGATCGCGGTGAAGTTCGCCTGTGGCGGATCCGTTAAAACCTAAACAGGATCGCGTCTTACGTCCTGCCCGTTGGGCTGTAAGAGGCTAAATCAATAAACGGAAACTAAGCATGTAGAGCCAAGAGCGGAGTACCGGCGGACGGGGGTTCAACTCCCCCCGGCTCCACCATCACCACATCTAAAGACGTCCTAGGACGTCTTTTTTTGTGCCTAAAATCAAGCAGTTACGTGGTTTTTCAGTCCATTAACGTCCGATAAGATCCAGCAACAACCGACACCCCAGGTATTCCAAGTGGTATTCCATGGCGCCCAATGCTATATTTTGGAATACCAAATGGCAGTCTGGAATACCCAATGAGCACCTACACCACCACCCTGAAGGCCAAGCAGGTCGCCGCCGCCAAGCCTCGAGACAAAGACTACGTCCTGTCCGATGGGGGTGGCCTTCAACTGCGCGTGCGCACCAACGGCTCACGCCTGTGGAACTTCAACTACCGACACCCCATCTCCAAGAAACGAGTCAACATGGGGCTGGGTAGTTACCCCGAGATCAGCCTTGCCCAAGCTCGCGAAAAAACCAAAGAAAGCCGCGCGCTCGTTGCCCAGGGTATCGACCCCAAAGCGCACCGAGACAAAGAAGCACTGCAAAGGAAGCTGGAGACCAGCAACACCTTGCGCAAGGTCGCCGAAGAGTGGATTGAGCTGAAGAAGTCCCGTGTAACCGCCGACCATGCAGCCGACTCCTGGAAGTCACTGGAGATCCACATTTTCCCCAAGCTGGCCCACACACCGATTACCGACGTTAGCGCCCCCCAAGTGATTGACGTCCTACGCCCTATTGAAGCCAAAGGCAGCCTCGAAACCGTCAAGCGCCTGTGCCAGCGGCTAAACGAAATCATGACCCACGCCACAAATAGTGGATACTTACCAACCAACCCGCTCAGCGGCATAAGGGAGGCTTTCCTAAAACCCAAGAAGAAGAATATGCCCACCATCAAGCCGGACGAGTTGCCGGAGCTGGTGCAAACTATCGCCAACGCCAGCATTAAGCGAGTCACTCGCCTGCTGATCGAATGGCAGCTGCATACCATGACCCGCCCGTCGGAAGCGGCTGGCGCCCGCTGGGATGAAATCGATTTCGAGAAGCAGTTATGGACAATACCTGCAGAGCGGATGAAAAAGCGGAAGGAGCACATAGTGCCACTGACAGAGCAAAGCCTGGCGCTGCTGGAAGCATTAAAACCAATTAGTGGGCACCGGGAGCACCTGTTTCCATCTGACCGCAACCCACGAACCCACACCAATAGTCAAACCGCCAATATGGCGCTTAAGCGCATGGGCTACGGGGGTAAGCTTGTCAGCCACGGATTAAGGGCACTGGCCAGCACCGTACTGAATGAAATGCGGCAGGACCCGGAGCTCATTGAGGTGTGCCTGGCTCACGTTGATAGCAGCGTGCGGGGCGACTACAACCGGGCGGATTACCTGGAAACTAGAAGGGAACTCATGGCGGTGTGGAGCCGCCAGATTGAAAAGGCCTCGCAAGGCTCACTCTCGGCCAGCCGAACTCCTTCTCTAAAGGTAGTGAATGGATAGGCGAACAAAAACCGCAATGATTTGTAGTAGTCCAAACTTGCTCTGACAGTTGCCGCTTTTCCCGATGGTATCTGTCAGGTCAAGTTCGGCAGCGTCGCCCCTAGGCGAGCAGAGCACACCGGAAAAGATTACGTATTTCTTGATCAGTTTAGTTTGTCAGCACCAGCAGCCGGCCCCGTGGGGCTGGCTTATGCTGTCACGGCATTGGTGTGATTTTGAGAGTGAAGGAGAAGTCATCGTACGATATGAGCTTAGAGCGTACCTTACCGGCACGCTGAAGCCGAGCATGCATCCGGGTACCGATATCCCTCATGCCATCTTCTGTGGTATCACTGATACCCATGTCATCAGCCGTGATCTCCATCGTGAATGACGGCTCCACACCCTGTTGAATCAACCCGTTGAACTGATCGTAGACGGCTTGTTCATTGTTTTCATACTCTTCTTGGGGAGGTATTTTAGGCATCGTGTTTTCTCTGATTGCTGGTGAATTTTACGTACTTGACGCTTCGGACAATAAGTGCAATGTCCTTTGAAGGAAAGCCAAATACATAGTTCGGAGTTCTCCCGATCAACGGAAATCGCATGATGAGGTGTACACAGATGACCG
This sequence comes from Marinimicrobium sp. LS-A18, assembly GCF_000463525.1. Lineage (NCBI taxonomy): Bacteria > Pseudomonadati > Pseudomonadota > Gammaproteobacteria > Cellvibrionales > Cellvibrionaceae > Marinimicrobium > Marinimicrobium sp. LS-A18. Next base: position 907,858 of record NZ_AWEP01000006.1, on the reverse strand, counting down.
AAGGTGAACGATCCAGATTCAGAGGTATTGGAAATCTGGGTACACGCAAACGCAGATCGCAGAAACGCTTAATAGAAACTCTACCAGGACCTGTAGAGAGCTGTCAAAAAACCGAGGGGTAAAGGGTTACTATCAATGGCTATCTATTTTGACCCACGTGAGGATGGGTCAAAATAGATAGCCATTGATAGTCGGCTTTGTCTCACACCGTTTAGAAGGCATTTAAAATGCTACCAATCTTGCGAATGGAGGACTTGCTAACCCAATGCAGCAAAATGAACCACTTCCAGTTTATTCCTTATCAGCTCACTAAGGCTAGATGAACAGTCATAACGGCGAGCAATCTCGTTATCGATATATTTTTGTGGCAGACACTCTGAAAACTTTAGCTCCTGAATAAAATCGGAATCTAGGGGTACTTGAAGTTGACTAGACTCGCTTGAAAACATATCTCGCAGGCTTCTTGTCATACCTGAAACGTCATACACTCCGCTGGCGGTCACAGCGATATTATCGAACCTCACTTTCTTGGCGTCACCCTGGAGATGGTTCGCGATAGCTGCGTTAAGCAACGCCCCTGAAAAAGTCCATAGCGTTAAATTGTCATCCTGAATGGTTATTACCACTTTCCCTGGCTCCAACCAATCGAACTCATCTCGAAAATCGGACAATAGTTGGTCAGACCGCTTAGATAGGCCTTCGAGCTTCACCTCTTCAGATAGTACAGCGGCAATCTCTCTAGCCACACTGTAGCCGAGTGGCCTACCAGCACTTAACCATTGTGACCGTCCTTTGATCTCCGTTGGTTCAACATACGCTTTGCGTCTCGGCCAATCCACGTAAGTCGTCGCCCAATTTCGCCCAGCCAGAGTCAGTAACGCTGGTCCCTCTTCTCCAACGGCAAAGGTTATCTCATGCACTTCGCCCAACTCTTGCCGACCGTAGAACACCTTCACCATAGGCGGAGCCGTAAAGACGGACACCAACTCCATAAAGTGTTTTGCACCGAAGGTTCGCTCACCTCTCTGACCGATCCCTAGGACCCCGCAGTCTGAATGCAAAATGCCAGTCTCAAGCATACTGTTTAGCAAACCCTCGCGTTCTCTAGAATCAAGCTCCGCGAACCCTGGCATCTTACCAAGCCACCGATCAATGTCTTCAGCGATGATTCCTTGCTCCTGAAGGATAAGTGCCATTATCTGCTGTGCGTAAATATGAAGTGGACTGCGCGGTGGCGTGACGGGCTCTACATAACCCCGCTGCCATAAACTCAGTACAGCTAGAGTCTGTAGAAATGCACTTTCAGTTGTGGCCAAAAACAGGCAATTTCTAATACTCCCGGACCTTCGGCCAGTGCGGCCAATTCGCTGCAGAAAGGAGGACACGGTGGACGGTGAGTCCAACTGTATCACTCTGTCCAGGTCACCTACATCGATGCCTAGCTCCAAGGTGCTGGTAGCAACGATTACGCAGTCATTGCCCTCCGCAAAGGCGGCTTCTGCGGCCCTCCTCTCCTCCAAGCTCAAGCTACTATGAGACACGAAGGTAGTCACCTGTCGAGCTCTCAGCTCGGCAGCCAACTGCTCTACCCTGGAGCGGCTATCGACGAACACCAACCGCTTCTCACCCCGGTGCAATCGGCTAACAACAGTCGCAGCGTTCTGAAGTGAGCCCACCCAGTCCACCTGAACATCCGTCTCTTGAGTCGCATCAGCATAAGGATTAATGACCGACCTCGGTTTCTGGCAAGAACCCGCCAGCCAGCCACATAGCTCATCAGTATTCCCTACCGTCGCGGAAAGACCGAGCCTCTGCAGCTCACTTCCCGCTATGACACTTAGTCGCTCCAACACGGCAAGCAGATGCCAGCCTCTGTCGTCACCGGCGAAGGCATGAATTTCGTCGATTACGACACTCTTTAAATGTCCGAAAAAGCGTCGATGATCCATTCGGGAAGATACTAGGATTGCCTCCAGGGACTCTGGCGTGGTCAGCAGAATATCCGGCGGATCGGCTAAGATTTTTGCCTTTCTTGATGGGCTGACGTCCCCGTGCCATACAGCAACTCGCCGTCCCAATAAGCTACCATAGTACTCGAGACGGGATTCCAAGTTGTTGAGGAGCGCTTTGATTGGGCAGATATACAGCACACTGAGGCCGTTCCATCTTTCACTCAACATGCGTGAGAAAACTGGGAAGCACGCGGCCTCTGTCTTGCCCCCCGCAGTCGGCGCCAACAGTATCGCGTGTTCACCACGAATCAGCGGCGGTATCGCCGCTTCTTGGAGCGGTCTGAGGCCGGGCCAACCCAGGCTGTTGACAATATGATGTTGAAGCGCTGGATGTAGCTGATCGAAGTGGCTCATAGCTCTAAATCGATATCGTCCACGCTTTTCGCGCCGCGAGACGCTCGCTCTGAGCGCGTTAGCTCAGTCTCCGATATCGTCAATGCATAGTGTTCACGCGGACGGAAGTCGTCGAACTGATCTACCCGGTCCAGCACTTCACCCACTAATTTTTTTAGAAAAATGCGAGGTGCAACACCCACCTTTCCACCAAGATTACCCGTCACCTGCTCCGCGAGAAGAGCTATATAGTCAGCGTTCACCACCTCTCGAACTCTTTCGGAGTTATCAGTACCGGCCGCATAAAGATCTCGAACTTTGATCCCAACTTCCTTAAGTGCCTCCTTGTCAAAACCCTTCAATCTCACCTGAACGGCCCTTGGATTATCAAACCTGGCATCGGTAGCAAAATCCACTGCCAGCCGCTGGGCAAGCGGTGGCAGTCGCTGCACGCCCATGGGACCATCAAAAAATGCTGTTGTACCTGTGATCAACAGATAAAGGCCCGGAAAGCGCCCATTGTCGATTTCGTCCATAAGCTGCCTCAACGCATTAAGGCTTTTATCCCTAACGTCTGACCGCATACGCTGCAGGGTTTCTACCTCATCAAGAACCAGTAACAGGCCAGGGTGCCCTGAATCTTTTAGAATGGTCAGAACGCCCTGAAGAAAGCTCAGCGCGCCGAAATGATCGATATCCCCTTTAATATTCGCATAGCGTTTTACTGAGGCGGAAATGTTGGGCTGACCGCCCATCCAGGCCAGCAGCCCGTCCGCGATGTCTTCGCGCCCCTCAAGCAATGCCCTGCGGTAAGCTCGTAAGGTCAGGGAGAAGGCTGGCGCTGAGCGCACCACTTCGCCCAGGCGTTTCTCCATCAATGCATCAGTCGCGGCGACGAGCGCCGCCTCATCATTGGGATCGATATCCTGCTGTGACAGAACATCATCTTCTAGGGTAAAGAACCACGCCTCCACGACATTACGAAATGCACCGCTGGGCGATTCGGGTGTAGTCAGCCGTTCCATTAGTCGACGATACACCGTCTCCAAGCGGTGTAAGGGTGTCTCTGTCTCGGACACTTGCACTTCTGCGCAGGCAAAACCCTGGCTGTGCGCTCTTTCCCGTAGCCAGCGGCTGACAAAGGTTTTACCGCTACCGTACTCACCTCGTACCGCTTTAAACACCCCTGCGCCGCCCGCTGCTTTGGTGAGCTCTTCATCAAATGCCTTCTCCAGGTGCTGTAAGCCAACGGCTAGCGCATCCAGGCCATATTGAGGTACTGTCCCCCGACGCAAGGCGTCAACGATGTCACGGCGTCTCTGGTGGCTAATGCTCATAGCTCAAATTGCCTTTTCAAGGTTTCAATATCCAGCTTTATGGTTCCGCTGTCTCTGAGAACACTTAGAATAGGGTAACCATCCAAGTTCAAAAGCTTCTGAACGGCCGACAAAAAGCCCCGCATCCGAATCGGAGGTATTTTCAGTTCGGCGGCCACAACAGAGTCCATTACTGAACCTTGTTTCCGGTCAAGAAGTGTCAGAAAGCGACTCACTTGATCATCCGTAACAGGGATTCGCGCGGATTTGCTTCGGACGCCTTGGTAAATGGCTGAGTCGATAAGCTGATTCACCCATTCAGGTGCGTTCGATGTGGAGGGTTCTTCCGCTGGTACTTGTGCGGAACTATCAGGGGCATCCTCCTTTTCAAAAAGGTCTTCCGTCCGTTCATCTACCGCCTGGCGTTTCGCCTGCTTGGGTGATTGGCTGGATTTTCGACTCAGTGAATACACGCTGGCAGACTCATGCAAAAGAGCGCTCTCCTGCGCATCCCACCAAACGGGTCTGAACACAAGCTGCTCAAACCAGCCGGTTAGCCGGTCGGGATCGGTTGCGCTTTGGTACACGCCTAACGGAATCGTTACCTCTTGCAAACTCCCACCACCGTGATAGCCATTATTGCGTGATTTGGTGTACCGAGACCGCTCTGACCAAGGTAAAACAACGCCATTATCTTTGGTGACGACGCGAGGACCACTCAATTTGACCTCCGACGGTCCAACTTCGCCTCCCAAGCGATATCGCTCGCCCCCCTCTGAGTCGCTGGCCACGTACTCTGAGTCATGGTCTGACACATGGCCATGGTCGCTGGTTACCACGACCGCACGACCAGCCTCTCTCGCTGCCTCAAGCACCTGACGCAGAATAGGTATGGCGTCCATACCCCATTCGATTGAAATTTGCCCGCTGCTCGACAACTGATCGTCGATGGCGTTAATTACCGCGCCGACGACGCGGTGCTCCGTGCTTGCAATGAGTGCCCTACTGGCTGCGGCTAACGATCGTCCCCCGGATTCTTGAATATCCTGCTTGTGAAGCAATACCGGAGGAAAGCGGGAAGATGCCACCTTCTTAAGCAGAGGGTGGTTCGTAAAGGCCTTTTTCTCCGAGCTGGCATCCCCTGAAGCCAAGGTGCCAGAAAGCAATGAGCAGCGGCTGACCTCGGTCACGGTTGGGAAAGCCGTCACCAAACACGGCTCTGGAGCGTCACTACTGGATCGAACTTCAATCCAACCGTGGTGTGAAAGTGCTTCTTGAAGCTCCCTGTAAACAGCGGCACTCATTCCATCCAGCACCAGCAGTAGTACAGGTTTATCGGTCGCAACCGGCACCAACACATTCGTCAAGGCCGTCTCTACTGGGGTTTGATGGTCGGGCATCTGCTTGCACTTTGCCAGTTCAGGCAAGTAACGCGCGAAGGTTTTGTTCAAGCGTTCTCGCTGCGCTGCGACCTTATCGACAATCGCTTTATAGGCACGATTGAGCGCCTCGTGACTATCACCTTCCCACAAACGGCTGCGAGCCCAGTCGACAAAACTGCCATCGCGCAGATAATCATCAAGCAGTTGACCCACACTGACCGATTCCGTCGGCGCTACCTGCCTCAACCAACGGCTGAGACGCAGAGCCATTTCTGCTCGTCGAAGCTGGGCCTCTCGGTCAGGACGCACCACCAGCCAATGAGCCTGCAAATCCCGGTAGCATCGCTCAGCCCATGCCAGATCGCCGCCCTCAAGTGAAGCAAATAGCGCTTCCGCGTAGCGCGAAAGGCGCTGATTGAAACCGCCAGGCAATGCCGGGGAGAGAGACAAGACCTCACCAAAACCCAGGCTTGCCAGAATTTGTTCAGCGGCATCCAGGCTAGGGGCGACTGCTCGTATCTCCCCGTCTCGCAAGAGAGAGCTGACGCACTGTAAAGCCAGATCGCCAAACTCAGCGAGGGCCCTGCTCCGTATGTTAACGCCGCCCAAGTATCGCTCAATAAACCGCCCTCTCCCCGAGTGTACTTCCCCGAGATCCATCGTCTCGCCGGACGCCAAGTGTTCTCCATACATCACGGAGCAAGCGACGCCTACGGCGAGAAGCTTATGAGCCTGCCCGTTCAGGAATAATGTCTTTACCAAATCAGACAATTGAGGCAAAACCGGCCTAAGCCAATCGTCTAAATGGGCTTTTACATCTTCCGGCAGATCGGCCACTTGCCGTTCGACATTAGCCTCTGTCGACCATTTAAAGAGGGCCTGCATATCGACCGAGGGCTCATCGAAATCCAGGTATCCCTTAGCCAGAGCGAGCCAAGCGGTTTCCAAGTCTAGAACTTCACCAAAGTTTATTTGGTCGCGATATCGATCATGGCAGTCCAGCAACGCTTCTGCCATCCATCGGCCTTCCTTATTTCGGGTTAGCCGAGGATCAATTTCATTGACCCGGATCAATTGCTGTAAATTGCGCCACGGGCTAATACGCTGTGGCTCGCAGCGCCAGAGCCGAGCCAGGACATCTTTACCCAACCGAGACTGGTCCAGCCGCGTTAATAACACCAATCGAGCGCTGTTGTCTGTCTGCACCAAGGCCTCACGCAGCGCTAGTTCTGACGGGCACTGGATCACCCGCACCGGTAAGTCATTTACCTGCGTATCGACCTGGGCCCACTCATGCGCCTCAGACCAAAAAAAGGCAATGCGGTCCGCGTCCGGGTGGTGAGAAAAAATTGCCTGCAGCTGGGTCAGTATCGGCCTCGGTGGCTCGTAGGACGCTGCTTCCGCGCTAGTCATCACTCGACATTACTCCTCGCTAGCGGGTTGGCGGATAACATAACTGATATCCACGGTCACATCGTCGCTCAGCTCCGCCTCAAGCTCACGGAGGACGACCTGCAATTGCGAGCGGGTCAGACCTGAGCGGTTGTCGGATTTCACCACCCTGCGGCCCGGCACCCCAGGCTTAGTCCTATCCTCTGTCGGGGAACTGGCTTGTTGACTGATCAATCGAGTAGCATCCTGCTGAGCTTTTCTCAGGGTTGCTGCCATATCCGATACCAGCTCATCGTCTGACAAGGTGCTGGCAACCTTTTGCTTGATCTCCTTGGCACCATCTCCGCCCTGCTGCCAGACGGTTGTCAGCAGCTCCCAGTTGTTGTCACGCAGTGCTTGCGCGACGCTGCGAGCGCTGCGTATAGATTTACCAACGGCCTGAAGCGACGTTGGGGGCTGAGCTTGGGCCAATAGCTCGAGCAGGTCTGCACCTTCCGTTTTATACAGCTTCTTCAGCAAAACGAGGGCATACTCGGCCGTTTTTAATCGATCGATATCATTACCCAGTCGCAACCGGCTGGACACGTCCTTAAGCGTATCTACCAGCAACTCGCACTCAGGGAGCGACCTACGAACTTCTTCATGAACATCTTTTACCAGGGTGTTCTGATGATTAGCTGTGCGCAGCGGGTTGGGGCTCAACCCGAAAATTGCCCCGGCATTATCGCAACCGGCCTTCCAAACCTCCGGCTCCGCGAGCGCCTGCTTAATGAGCACGAGGTTATCGGGCATGTCTTTGAGTGTCACGTCATACTCGTTGCCGTGGAACATGAATGCGTATTGCCCATGCTCGGCGAACACCATAATCAGCAGGTTCTGGACCTCTTCTGGCAAGCCTCTCGGATTGGGGATATCCATAGTCCCCCTTAGACGCTCTACCGTGACCGACTCCCCTTGCTTGTCATCTTGAGCCAGACCTCGAGCCATGGCCTTGGGCCAATCGTCTTTGAAAATAAAGTGACGCTCATGCATTTCACCCAACCCCAACGGCTGAGCAATACCCCGCATCAGTGGCCTTACAGGGCTATCCACATCGATGCGACCATTACTGGCATGCACCGCTCGGCGCAACTCCGGTAACAGCTTGCCCAGCTCGGTCAACTTCACATCACAATCAAACTCTGGATGATCTGGATACTGAAAACGAAAGGCCTGATCCAACAGTTGCTCGAAGGCTTGGCCGAGAGTAGCACCATGAGGCAGGCGGGGTTCAAAGCCCGTTTGCAGTGACATCACTTGCTCATCAATCGCCAACGTCGCATCCAAGGAGCCATCCACAATCTCCCGGCCGCCATAGGCACCAAAGAGGCAGTCTTTGAGACGCTGTCGTAACTGGCTGCGCTGGTTGTCCAGCAGGGTTTTGGCCTGGTTTCGATCCACTGGGCTCAGATGTTTGCTGTAAGAGCTAAATCGGTCATCCGTCTTCAAGATATATTCCAGACGAACCAAAACCCCCAGGTCTTTCTGAGCCGCCTGACTAAAGAAATTCGGCAGCCAGCAAAGGGTGCGGGTGCCGCTGTAGCGGCCCAGAAAATCCTGAACCCTGGCCCGATCGTCCGCTGGTCCATGGCCGGGGGAGTCAAACGGAAAGTCGATAATCACTTTCCAGCTTTCTCCCCTCGCTTCAAACAGGCTTAAATCGGTGATCTCCCGGATATTCTGAAAGGTCACTTCCACACTGCGAAGGGTTCCGCGCCAGCGAACGCGATGTTCGAGAAACAGATCGTTCTCTTCGCGGATGCCAAAGGCATCGAATACCATCTCCTTGATCAGTTTGCGACGCGCGCCATCGGTATCGTTAATCTTTGCTTGTTCCAGAATACTCTCCGTATCCACACCGGAGAGCTGCAGCGCCACAATAGGGTTCTGATCCTCGCTGAGCTTGATTTCCCCGACTTGACCCGCCCATTTTTGGCACTTGGCAAGAACGGCTTTAGCCTCTTGGCCTGGGATGGGTGACTTGATGGTGCCGTGATTCAGGGCCGCCAGCTTATTGCCCGTTAATTGCTTCAGGCTCTCTACCTCGGGCACCAGCGCAGACAGCAACAACGTTTTCAATAGTCGCAGGTCGTTCTGAAAGGCGCGCCTCTTGGGGTCGCTGACTGGCAACGCGGCAAAGGCCTCGTAGCTCAAGTTGTGGTCACTTTCGACCAAGGGGAGCAGCTTGCGCTCGAACAACTGCTTAGCGTTGTCAAAGTGGTGGCGCATGGTCTCAGAAAAGGGCTCTGCCTCTGAGGCGATTACGTCGTACAGGTCCCCCACGGGAATCACACCGCCCAGCTCCAGAGACTCTCGCTGATCCACTAGTAGCATCAGCATGACCTTAAGCGCCGTGCGTTCACGCTGCAGCGCTGACGAGAGCGCGACCAGGGCTTGTACCAGAGCCGGACTAAAAGGGTAAAGACTGCGGAACATATCGCGGTCGCCCGAGCTGGTCAGCAGGATATCCTGCACCTCCTCGCGCATGCCTTTATCCATCGAGTCAAAGGCTTGCTGAATCTCCGCACGCGCGGCCTCATTCACCGGCTTTAACAGGCGCTTCTCTGCAATGACCGGCAGGTTGCGGTCCTCCAACGTAATGGTGTGGAAACGGCCGTCCCAGTACTTGAGTGAATCGCTCAGCGCCTCCTGATCCGAGCCGGTGTATTGCTGGTCACTGATAAACTCACGTAAATCCCGCTGACGGGCAATAAAACTGGCGACCGGCAGGGCTCTGGGCTCGCTGGGCTCTACCAGCTTCACGACCTTTTGAATGTTATTGGTTATAAATTGCTGGTCGGCAATATGACTGGCCAGCCAGAGAATAAGTTCGTCCAAAAACAGCACGATGCCGTCGTAGCCCAGGGCTTTGGCGTGCTGCGTCATCACTCGCAGGCCCTCGTCGAAATGGACGTAGCCGCCCGCCTGGGAGTTAGCCATCTCTTGTACTGAGCTGTAAAAGGTGCTGACCAGGTCACCCACCAGACGATCTTTGTCCTCTGCACTACTGTGGCCCAGTAGAACGGCATCAAAGCTAATGGCGTCCCAGCCGGCGGCCAAATCGCCCCAACCATCATCGTCACCGGCACCCGAGCTTTGCTCGTTCAGCGCTTTGAAAAAGGCATCGTCGCCCAAGCGTTGGCGCAGGCTTGCCGCATCTTCAAACAGTCGATCACTTTGATAAAACCCCGGTGTGGGCGCCTCTGGATGCCGTTTTTTGATGTAGGCGGCATAACCGCCCAGAATGCCGGCCTCGATACTGGTTGCACCGATCATGTGATACGGCACCAGCAGGATATTGTGGCTTTGCATCCACTCATCGTGCTTGGCAACCGACGGAGCCAGTTCATTGATGGCTCGGGCCTGCGTGTTTCCCTGCAACAACAAGTGCAACACCGCCATAAAGTGGGATTTACCGCTACCGAAACTACCGTGCAGGTAGGCCCCTTTTTGGCGATTCTGCCCGCCCACGACCGTGCTTTTGATAAAACTGAGAGCATCTTCAAACGACTTGGCCAGTTGCGGGGTCACCACGTACTGACTCAAGGTCTGCTGAACGGCCTCCCCTTCCAAACCATTGGAGAGGTTCAGCACAAAGTCCCCGCGTTGAACTTTTTCCGGAATATCTATCAGGTCTTTTAACAAAGTCATGTCGCTTATCCTTTACTGATGTCTCGCGGCGGCCCTTCGGCCACGCGTGGCGGCCGGAGGCTGCCACTGCTCAAGCTGCTGTTTCGCCACTCCCAGCGTACGCAACTCCTCTAATAAGAAGCCTTCGTAAAAATCACCCATGCGCTGGCCGTACTCGGGGTCCAACTCGTTGTGCCACTGCTTGAGCCAGGGAATCAGCTCATCCAGAGCGACCAGCATGGGCATCAGCTGGTCTGCCTCCCACCCATCGCTGTCTTTACGCTCCATATACCAGGCGGCAATGGCTTGAGCCCTCTGCAGGTGGTCCATGCCCGCCCATCCAATCACCAACGTCGCATCGCCGGACTTTTCACAACCCGGCAGACTGAAGAAGCGCTCTTTGGGGACATCCAACTTGCCGCGCAAGGTCCAGTAGCTACCCTTGCGGAAGTCCCCTTTCGCGTATTTCGGCGGCACCGCAATGGCGCCCACCTCGCGGGCCTTCTTCGCTTCTGCCTGTTGTTTGGCGCGTTCGTACGCGGAACGTTTTTCTTCATCCTCCGCATCCGCTTCACTCAAAGGCTCTGCCACTCCAAACTCTGCATCAATGGCATCCTCTCTGCGCTGCATTTCCCAGGTTTCCTGCCAGGCGCGAAACTTCTTTACGGCTGCCGGCTTCAAGCGCAGTGCAGCTGCCTGGGGAACCTCCTCCTGAGAAACCAGTTCCGAAACAACCGCCTGAAAATCAACAATATTTCCCCCAAAGTGTAAACTTGAGAACTTTTCTATTTCTCTTTGGACTGCGACGTCATCTGCCACTTGAGCAACAGTGACGAGACTTCTTGACTGCATACACTTCATTTCGACGCAAGCTAATATTCGCTCAGAAACTGCCTTCGCTTGCTTAGTCATCCAGCTTTTACGGTGCCAGCGGCGCTTACACTCCGGCCTTTCAATTAAAGCAATCTCTCTCGAATTAGCAATGAAGTCGATTCGCTTCGCAACCAATTTTTTGTAATCAGCCGGCCAGCTTTCAGGTAGCTCTGTTTTAGGGTCAACCCCATGCCGATCGAACCAAGTGGTGTCAACAATGCCTTCGGCCATTTTCCTTGCCAGAAAAATCTCAAAAGCTCTTTCGCCCACGTTAACTGGCGGTAGGTTTCCCGGATAAGTCAGCCTAAGGGGTGTCAACCCATACCACGCATAGCAATACCAATCTAGCTCCTCTTGCACAGCAATCGAAGTTCTTACTGCATCACGACTTTCTTCACGGATCCTCGAAACCTCTTCATCAACGCTAGTAACGGAAACCTCAAGCAGAGCATTTTCTGGATCCAATGCGCCAATTTTTTGTGCAAGCTCATCCAACTTTTTGGCATACCTAACGATACGGGAGTCGGCACTGTTTGCGATTGGCAAACTTCGGAGCCCAGTGCCGGAAAACTGATATGTATCAAACGCCGGGTCACCTGTCACACGCGCACCATTACTATCCGTCGAGTCCCCTTTATTGTGAAAAACTTGCTTCATCCAAAAGCATGAAACAGAGCTATTTAAAACTCCAAGTATGAAAAGGTGTTCCTCTTCGGACTTACCAGCGGGTAACTTTATAACCGGCGCTGTCTGTTTGAAAACCTTCCCTCCGCGATCAAGGGAGAAGTGGTTATGTGTGGAGACTTCAGCAAATGTGATTGACAATCTTGTCTTATATGCTGACGCTGTGTGTTGCATGTAATCAAACCACCGCAACCCAGCGTCTTTCATCACGCCCTGAAAAGTTTTCCTGTTGGCTAAGGTAGTCCTCCAAGACCACAGATAGTCCAAAACTGGCGACACTTCAGACGACATAGCGTACGGGTACCACACCCAAGTATCGAGCCATTCGCCCCAATCGCGAACTTGATCTCCTATAACAAATCTTCTGAACTCATCCTTGTTAGCCTCAAGATTCCGCATTCTGGAACTTGAGAACATATATATATCTTCCTCCGCAATCCGTACAGCCCTGCCAATAGGAAGGTCCACAAAGTTCTCCAAGGTGTACGGTGAAACACGCTCAATCTCTACCTTCAGCTCTGAAGCTCCTCCTCCTCCTAGCACCCAAGGATGAGAGTGATATCGGCTTTGGTCTTGAAATAAAGACGTCACGAATTCGTTGTCGTCAATGGGTTTATCTATGTATCGCTTGATAGCGCTCCACACCTTTCCTTCTGATGGGACAGAGGGAGTTACCGGTTCCCCTTTCACCCCTAGAATCGCATTCAGCTTTCCATCAGCCGAGGATCTATTGCGCGCGAACACTATCACCGTAGGCGTTCCGTGTCCCGGAATGTAGGCGCCGGAAGTATCCAAAATGTGCGATATATATTTCTTAGGGAGAAATTTCTCAATTAGTTTTTTACCGAACTCCCTTTTCATAAAGCTGTTAGCTGTGATCATACCCATGTAACCCGCAGGCCGATTTCCTTTATCAGCAAGCGTCAAGTCAAAAAACCGTTCTGTGAACGGAACCGCTAGCGAATACTGCCTATGGCAAGTTGGGTACTTGCTTCGATAGGCTTCATTAAGTGCCTTGTCTTTGACCGTGATATATGGGGGATTCCCCACCACCACATGGTATTGCCTCCCCAGAATCTTGCTTAGTTTTTCCTTATCTTCTACCTCTAACACATGTTTGATTGAATCTTCATTGATCATATCCTGCTGCAAGCCTTGCCCCTCCCATTCGAAACGAGGGCCGTGCAACAGGGAATCCCCGCAAGCGAGGTTAAAGTGGAAATCCGGGGCGTTTTTGATTTTTGTAGATTCCGCCGCTTTCATGGCGGCAATTAATAACCGGAAGCGGCAGACGGCGACGGCGTAAGGGTTTATATCTACTCCGTGCACAACATCCAGGGCTCGCTGCGCCAGTGCCCGCGCATTGGTCGCCGGTTCGCGCTTGACCCAGGCAGTGAACACTCGCTCAAAAGTCGTCAGTAAAAAGTGGCCGGAACCGCACGTGGGGTCAATCAGTTTGACTTCCGGCAAGCCGAAGGTATCGATGGCTTTTTCCAGGGTGTAGTCGAGAATAAAGCTCTCAACAAACTCTGGGGTTTGTAGGAGAGCGTAGCGTTTGCGAACGGATTCGGACAGGTCCTGATAGAGGTCGCCCAGAAAGCGAGTATCCCAATGTGGGTCGGTAAAGTCGTGCACCAGCTGGCCCGTTTCCGGATCAATGCGCTGGTAGAAGTCGATCAAGCGTTTGGCGCCGTCGGCCGATACCGGTATTTGCCAGAGGGGGTTGTGGGTGTGGTCCAGCAGCTCGGCAATCACCGGGTACCGCTCCAGCTGCTCAAACAGGCTGAATAAGTACTCCCGCTCGGCGTGGGTAGGGTTCTCATTAAAGTAAGCCGTGATGCGCTCTTTGGCGTGCTGCAGGGGCTGGCTACCATCGTCACGCGCGACCGGCCCGGCGATCATCGGCTCGTCAAGCAGTTGGTTGTCTTCCAGAAAGCGGACGAATACACAGGTCAGTACCCAGGCGACGGCGGCCTGGGTGATTTGTGCTTCGCGCCAGGCGACAAAGTGCTCGGCGGTACGACCCGCCTCTCGAGCGTTGCCGTACTCGGTTTGCAGGCGCTGGCCCAGCTCCGGGTGGTTCTCGCTGTAGGCCAGGATATCGTCTTCGATTTTGGGCAGTAGACGCTGCAGGTCACTCAGTAGCTCTTTGGGGTAAATCACAGGTGTTCCTATTGTTTTCAGAATACGGGTGGTTACGGTGTCTTAAAGCACTTGAGTGTGCGACTCAGTTTGCTTAAGCCACACGCTTGGAATGCTGGCCCACTCGCTGCTGCCAGTACCGCGTGGCACGGTCACGCCATCGATATTCGCGCCGTCCTGCTGGACATCCACGGCAATGAGCAGGATCAACGCCCGAGCGTTGCCGCTGTTGACCAGGTGCTGACGCAGCTCATTCAACCAGGTGTTAACCAGCTCATAGCGCCCAATGAGGCCCGCCTCAGTGAGCAACACCGGCTGATCGGCTTGCTTGATCTCTTCTGCCATGGCTGGCAGCACTCGCTGAACCAGCTGTTGCAGGCGACGCCAGTCTTGGGAGCTGCGCTCGGCGGCATCGGCCTTCAGTACCACGCTCCATTTTGGGGGAGTGCGCATCCCTTCCATTAGCGTGTGCAGGTGCCGAAGCAACAATTCATCAAAACTGACCGGTTTAAGGTTGAAGTCATCGCAGAGTTTTTGTTGAGCTGCGCTCCAGTCGCGAGTGCGCGCCGTAAGCGCCAAAAACCGGGCAGAGTCGATGGTATTGCCGATTAACTGGCTGAGCTGCGCTACCTCTTGTGCGCTGACACTGGGCGCCTTTCCCAGCTGGGTGTGCCCCACCTGCGTCATAGTGCGCCGGGTGAGGCTGGTATAAGCGGGGGTAGGCAGGCAGTAAGCGCCGCGAGTACCGGCAACACCATTGAGGGCATCGCGCTGCTGGTATTCCGGGTCCCACTCAAAGCCCATGCCCAGGCCCTGGACCAAATCATCCAGGCGCGGGCGGCCGGGGAGTGGCTCCGCAGCGGGGTAGCGGCCCGCTACCCGGTTCTGGATTTCCTTGACGGTCAGAGCTCTGCTGCCCAATAGAGCGCCTTGGGCGAGCTCCAGTGCCAGTTCGGCTTTCATGTCGATAGGGTAAAACTCCGCTCGACTGGACAACGCCGCTGACTGAGAGGCCGCCGCTGCCAGACGCAATAGACGCGCATTGCTGAGGCCTTTGGAGGACTCCGGTGCCGGTACTGAGCGAATTTTCTCCAGGGTACGAATGGGCGACAGGAGCGGCTGCTGCCGAGCGCAGTCATCGGCCAATTGGCCCAGGGTTTCGGCATAGTCGGCCAGTTCCTCTCCAGCTCCTTGGGTGTTATCTGCCAACACCAGGCGGCGGCCAATGCGACGTAAAGACCAACGCGACTCCTGCTTGCTGAGCTCGGTATCCACTGCCACGCGGGCTACGGCCTGCGCCCAGCGTTCGCGCAGAGGGCTTTCCTGCACGGAACCCCGGCGCACTAGCAGCGCCTCGCCAAGCTCCAGCGCTGTAATGACACCGCCGTTGTCCGCCAGGATGTCGGCCACCTCGTCGCGTAGTTCGGTGATGTTTTTGTTCTTACTCCACTGAGCCAGCACTCGCTCCTGCAGGGCGCGAACGTCACTGGTTGGTAGTCCGGTTTCGGTACTGATGCTCAGGGTTGTCGGCCAATGGACAGCCTGGGGGCCCGCCACTGATTCACCTTCCAGGCGCCCCAGGTATTCGTTTAGAAACCGTTGACGATCGGGGTCTGTGCTTTTGGTGGCGACGGGCATAACCTGGCTGAACAGACGATCGACACTGGTATTGGACTGGCCCCGCTGCGCCAGTTGACGAGTTTGCTGGGCCGTATGCAGGCGGGCCTGGAGGCGACCGATAACATCGGACAGCTCTTTGCGGGTTTCATTGCCCACACCGGCCCATACGCGTACGTCGTACCGGCGGACTTTAATCAGGTCTGCCACGGTATTGATATTTCGGCGGCTTAGGGTATTGAGCGCCGGAGCCGTCAGCGGTAACAAGCCAATTTGAGTGTCTAGACCGGCCTCTTCGACAGGGCAGGTTTGCTCTGTGTGTCGCGTTGTTCGATGAAGGTCTTTGCGTGCATCGGCAAACACGTGCCTCCATGCCCGCAGCATGTCTTCGGCGGAGGCAAAGCGTTCTTTTACATTACGCGCCAGTGCTTTTTCGAAAAACAACATCATGGCGTCCCGGATGTCTGGATCGAACAGCTGCCGATCGACCGCGAGGCTGCCTTCTATCACTGTCGGCATACCCGACTCTTCGGTCCAGCCCGGCAGCGTGCCGGCTGCCATTTCATGGAGCGTCAGTGCCGCTGAAAAGCGCTCGGCAAAATCATCCCAGCGGCGGCGCCCTTGATCGCGAATAAACGGGTCCATATAGGCCAGAGTACCGGCGGTGATATTATCGGTACCGGCGTTGGACAACGAGAAGTCGAACAACACCAGATGGCGCTGGCTGCCCTGGGTAATCAAGCCCAGGTTCTCGGGTTTGATATCGCGGTGGAAGAT
Organism: Marinimicrobium sp. LS-A18; assembly: GCF_000463525.1. Lineage (NCBI taxonomy): Bacteria > Pseudomonadati > Pseudomonadota > Gammaproteobacteria > Cellvibrionales > Cellvibrionaceae > Marinimicrobium > Marinimicrobium sp. LS-A18. The sequence goes on along the minus strand of NZ_AWEP01000006.1, from coordinate 891,661 downwards.
ACCTTTTTCTTCCAAATGAACCATGGCGCTGAGCAGGTCATCGCCAAAACGCTCCAGCAGTTCCAATTGCACGGGGCCCTGCTTGCGCAGCTGTTGCGTGAGCGACCCGCGATCGGCGTAGTCAATCAGCAGCCCGGTGTGGCCGGAAATCTCGACGGTTTTGTAGTAGGCAATAACAGCCTGGTGGCGTAGGCTGGATAGTGTTTCCCCTTCTTGCCATAGCCGTTCGTTATGGTCAGGGCTGGATGCGAGCTTTAGGACACGCTCCTGCCCCTGATAGTCGACCAAGAAAACGACCGAACAGGCGCCTTTACCCAAACGCTTATTAATCGTGATACCGCCCTCTAGCACTTGACCTTCACGGGCCTGAGTGGGGTCGCCGGTGTGCTGATTGTTGGGCGTTGTCAGTTCATCTTCGAGAAGCTCGAGGTAGCCCAGAAACTCGTCAACTGAGTCCATCCGGCTGGTCGGGTCAGGATGGCTGGCGTACTGAACCAAGTCCTGGAGGGCACTGCTGGCGCCGTTGATTTCATCGGTAACCTGCAGCCCTTTGCCTCGGCTCAATTTGTCTTGAAGTTCGATCTCGTTTTCCGCTGGTTTTGTACCGGTGAACAAATGGTAGGCAATGGTTCCCAAAGAAAAGACATCGGCCTGCACGGGATCGTCGCTTCGAGTGTGTGCCTCCAGCGCGACGTAAGGGCCAGCCTCTTCTTTAATCATGGTCGTCAAGTGGCTGAGGGTGCTCACTTGCTGGGTTTCGGACTCGTAGACACGAGCCGCCATCGACCAGTTCGCCACCTTGACATGATACGCCCCGCCGACTTTGGTAGAGACGTAGATATTCTGCGGGCTTAGAGCACGGTGGTATAGCCGTTGGCCGTGGGCGTACTGGACCGCTTCAGCGATCTGACGCAATAGTGAAATGGCTTGTCCCATATCCAACCTGGCTGCACCACTGAGGTGGCGCAACAAGTGATCAAGCCGGTACGCCTCTGGATCGTATTCGTATACGAGCGCAGGACCATGGTCGTGCTGCTGATAGTCTTTCGCTTTGAGGATGCCGGGGTGTTCAATGCCCTCTAGCAGCCTAAATTCTCGCTGGGCAGCTTGGCGTAGTCGGTTCGCCTCTTCCTCGCTTTTGTCTCGCACCAGATAAATGCGCACTTTGCGGGGCACGCCGAGGTCTGTATGGCGTGCCAACCAGTCCTGATAATGATCGGCCTCATCCAGCAGTTCTGTGAGCTCGTAGAGCCCTACCCGCTTATGTCGAACCGACTCTTTTATGCCTGCTTCTTCCAAGGCGCGACTCACCATTTTCGCAGTGGGCCGGTTGATGGGGCGGTGGGTCCAAGTTTCGTCCGTGTACTTGAGCTCGTGCATCAGGTTTTTGCGTGTGCACACGTTGATAGAGGCGGGTCCATCCAGTCGATTGACCAGGTTCTCCGCCGAGAGAAATACCAAAGTGCTGATAAAAGGGAAGCGCTCTTTGCTCCGCTTGGTGGCGTTCTGAACCTTGAGCAGTGATGCTAGCTTTTTGGTTTTTCGGTCCGCCAGTATTCTTGGGTTGTCAAATACTTTTTGACCCCCATTAGGCTTTTCCCACACCCAGGTGGCGGCGTCTCCGCCTATGGCTCCGGGATGGGACTTAATCTCCACCATGAATAACCCTTTGGAGGTCAGCACTAGCAAATCCACTTCATTGATGGAGCCGTCTTGGGCGATAAATTCGAAATTTGCCCAAGCGCGATAGGGGTCATGGTCCGGTAAGTGTTGGCGTACGAAGTCCAGCGCTTCGCGCTCCCAGGAGTATTCCGAGGGGGTTATTTGCTTCCAAAGCTTTTCCATGATCACTCCTGCCGATCTCCATTGCCCATTGGTGCCGCTGAGTGTGTTTGCTGGTCGATCCAGCGCTCAATGTCCTGGCGCCGAAAACGCCAACTGTTGGCCACCTTAAAGGCTGGGATCTCTCCTCTAGCGGCGAGCCGATAGACAGTCCGCTCATGAACTTTGAGGAATTCCGCCACTTCTTTAAGCGTGATTACGTCACCTGTCACCCGCTGAGCCTCGTGTCAAAAGAGTACAATGGGGGACAATATAGGGCAGCGTTATTAAATGTCAAATTAACCGCCACCCAATTAGTGCCAAATCGCTGTCACGGAGACTCAAAAACTTTTCAAACCTATATCACCCCCATGACCCCGGCCCCAGCACGCCGGTAAACCCTGGTTGATATAGGAGATACGGCTATGCACACCGCATGCCCTCGTTGTAATTCCCACCGCATTATTCCCAGCCGCTATGGCCGCAAAGTCGGTGGCACCGTTGGCACTACTGCTGGCGCTATCAGTGGAGCCATTAGTGCTACCAGTGGCGCCCGATTGGGCTACACCGTCGGCGCGATCGCGGGCCCGGCGGGTGCCGCCTCGGGCGCGGTGCTCGGCGCCATTGTGGGCGGGCTCTCGGGCTGCGCCGTCGGCGTCAAGCTCGGCGACAAGCTTGATGAAGAGGTGTTCCAGGCCTACCGCTGCCTGGGCTGCGAGCACCGGTTTTAGCTCCCTCCTAACTACCCCTTCGCCCGTTCGGGCACCACCCCACTGATCAAAATTTGCTCAGGCCTTGTCGGTCTGGGCCCTTTATTCCGTAGGAGAACCACTATGGCACACCTCGTTGAAAACATGGCCTATGTCGGCCAGACCCCGTGGCACGGCCTCGGCCGTCAATTGGATTCGGGCCTCCCCATTGATGACTGGGTCATTCAGGCCGGTATGGACTGGGAGATTCAGGAGTCCCCGGTGCGCTTTATCGCCGGGCAGCGTGAGTACCTGGGCGAGATCAAGCCCTTCGACGATCACAAGGTGCTGTATCGCTCGGACACCCACGACCCACTGTCCGTGGTGGGCAGCCGCTACAAGGTGGTGCAGCCTCGGGAGATCCTGGAGTTCTACCGGGATCTGACAGAACGCTCCGGCTTCGAGCTGGAGACGGCGGGCGCGCTCAAAGGCGGGCGCAAGCTCTGGGCCCTGGCCCGCACCGGACAGTCCACCACGCTCAAGGGCAAGGACACCACCAAGGCCTATGTGCTGCTGGCCACCGCCTGTGACGGCACCATGGCCACCACCGCGCAGTTCACCAGTGTGCGGGTGGTGTGTAACAACACCCTGGCCGTGGCATTGGGTAGCGGCGCGGGCGCAGTGAAGGTGCCCCACCGCTCGGTGTTTGATGCCGAGGCGGTCAAGCGGTCGCTGGGCATTACCGTCTCCGCGTGGGATGAGTTCATGTACCGGATGAAGCACTTGAGCAACCGCTCCGTTAAGGACAGTGAGGTGCGCCACTTCCTGCTGCGGGTGATGGGCGACCCAGATACAGCCTCCATCAGCAAGGGCACCGAGCGCAATATGGCTCGCGTACAGGCGTTGTATGACGGCCAGGGTCTGGGGGCGGATCTCGCCTCCTCCAGAGGCACCGCCTATGGTCTGCTCAATGCCGTCACCCAGTTCGTAGACCATGAGCGCCGGGCACGCAGCCAGGACAACCGACTGGACTCCGCCTGGTTCGGCCAGGGCGCGGCGCTCAAAGGCCGGGCTCTGAACCAGGCCCTGCTGATGGTCGCCTGAGCCCACGGCTCCACTCTTCCTTCTTTACTTACCGTCAAACCTCATAGAAGCCCCAGCCACCGACACGCGTGGCTGGGGCTTTTGTGCGTTTGGGAGACACGATTATGAAAGCACCCCGTATTACCTCACCCAAGCAACGGCCCGCCCTGCGGCTGGTTTCCACCAAGGATCTTAGCCGGAACGATTGGCTCAAGGTTCGCCAGACCGGCATTGGCGCCAGTGATGCGGCCGCCGCCGTGGGCCTGAACCCTTACCAATCCCAGCTTGAGCTGTGGATGATCAAAACCGGCCGGGAGGATCAGCTCCCCTCGGTCGATCCTGACGATGATGGCTCCCCCATGTACTGGGGCCATATTCTCGAACCGATTGTGGCCACCCACTACACCAAGCGCACGGGCAACAAGGTGCGTCGGGTGAACGCCGTCTTGCAGCACCCCGATAAAGACAAAGCCTGGATGCTGGCCAACCTGGACTACTCGGTGGTCGGCGCATCCGATGTTCAGATACTCGAATGCAAAACTGCCGGGGAGTTTGGGGCGCGGCTGTGGCGCGATGGTGTACCAGAGTACGTGCAGTGCCAGGTTCAGCACCAGTTGGCGGTCACCGGCAAAGCCGCCGCCGATGTCTGTGTGCTGCTCTGTGGCCAGGAGATTCAGGTGCACCGCATTGAGCGGGACGATGCGCTGATTGCCCGGTTGATTGAGCTGGAGCGCAAATTCTGGGACTACGTGGAAACCGACACCCCACCCCCAGCGGATGGGTCCGAGTCCGCCGGCGCGGCCCTGCGGTACCTGTATCCCCAGGACGACGGCGAGACAGTGGACTTCACCCATGACCCGCATCTTTGCAACGTGTTCGATCAGCTGGTGACGGCCCGTCAAAAGCTCAAAACCCTGACTCAGCAGGAGGAACTCCTCAAGCAAACCCTGCAACAGGCCATGAGCGAGGCAACCCGAGCGACCTTTGCGCGAGGTTCGATTTCCTGGAAGCGGAGCAAGGACAGCAAAGCCTTGAATACCGATGCCCTGATACGGGACCTGCCGGAGCTGATGAACGAGTACAACACCACTCGCCCCGGTAGTCGGCGCTTTCTGGTTCGCTCAACTGACTGAGCGGGCGTGATCGCGCTCAGATCTACGACTCCCTTCTATCAACTCCTTCTTTATCCACTCCCTTGGGTGAGACGTGCGGCGGCTCGCCCTTATTTAACGTTATGAGGATACCGCCATGATTAAAGGCCTTGCGATTACCCCGCCGGTCATTGGCCGGATCAGTATCGGGCGCGTGACTGAGAAGAACGGTATGCGCCTGCCGGAGAAAGACGACCAATTCACCTTAACCACCCAGGTGCAGAGCCCAGAGGGATGGTTGCTCCATCCACTGGATGCTGAGCTGCGGGACCAGACCGAGACGGGCAAGCTGCGGACGATTCCGGTCACCCTCCCCTTTAGCGATCCCGACCTGAACTTCCGGGCCGAGTACACCCTGTTTGATCGAAGTACCGGTCGGCCAGTCTGCGCCGGGGACGGCGACCAGTGTCGGCGTCGCCACGAGGAAGGCATGGAGCAGTTGCCCTGCCCATCTCCCGCGCATTGCCAGTTCGCCTCTGGCCAGTGCAAGCCCTACGGGCGGCTGAATGTATTGGTGGGCGATCACGACCCTCTGGGTACCTTCATCTTCCGCACCACCGGGTTCAACAGCATCCGCACCCTGATGGCTCGGCTGAGGTATTTCCAGGCCGTCTCGGGCGGACTGCTGGCCTGCCTGCCGCTGGAGCTTCGGCTACGCGGTAAAAGCACCACCCAGAGCCACCGGACACCGATCTTCTATGTGGATCTCGGTATCCGTGAGGGCCTGACCCTGGAGGCGGCGATCACCCAGGCCCGAGAGATCGCTGAACAGCGACAGGCGTCGGGTTACGACCAGGACGCACTCGATGAAGCGGCGCGGTCAGCCTTGGCGAACTCGGCCTTTGAAGACGACGAGGATGAAACGCCGGTGATTCTGGAGGAGTTCTACCCGGACGCCACCACGAAGCCACCGGCTAACACCGCGCAACCACTCTCCCTGGCCGACAAGCTCGAACAGCGTGCCAAAGCGCAATAACCCCTTTCTCTCCCCTGACCGGGCCACTCATACACCGGCGGCGTCCATTCGCTGCCGGGGGCCCCCTATGCGAGGACATTCTGATGAATGAGACAACAACCCCGGATACCCTACCGTTCTACCCGCCTGCCCACAAAGCCGACAAACACCAAGGCCTATCTGAAGCACTGGTGCTGGACTGGGCGGAAGTGATCCTGCAGGAGCGCTTTCTGCGCAGTAACTACCTGGTCAGCCCCGACCTGGCTCGCAGCTACCTGCGGGTGGCCTTTGGCAAGGAAGACCGCGAAGTGTTCGGCATGGTACTGATGGATAACCGCCACGGCGTGCTGGACATCGCCAAGCTGTTCTACGGCACCATCGACGGCGCCTCCGTCCATCCCCGCGAAGTGGTGAAGACGGCGCTGAGCCACAACGCCGCTGCCGTGCTACTGGTTCATAACCACCCCAGTGGTAACCCTGAGCCCAGCACCGCCGACCGGCGGCTAACTGAGCGGCTGAAGGAAGCCCTGCAGTTGGTGGATGTGCGGGTGATTGACCATATGGTTATTGGGAGTGATGAGGTGGTGAGTTTTGCGGAGCGGGGGTTGATCTGAGTCAGTGACGGACTTGGCGAGTGCTGGGTGCGTCAGCCTTGCCCCGCACAGGCTTCTGTACTGTCGCGCGTGAAGACTATCATTTGAATTCGGGCCATACCGCCTTCAGCCCTTCAACGGGCGATACATTCAAAGCTTCGCAATAGCTCACGAACTCGACAACATCCAACCGTCGCTCTCGCTGCTCTACCTTCCCGATAAAGGAGTGCGGGACGCCCAGCTCTATGGCCAGCTGCCTCATCGTCAGGTTTTGGCTTTCACGCTGCTCTTGCAGCCACGCGACCAGCCTCGCCCCGTCATCGCTTCGAATGGACTTGATCATTGGCCCGATAATAGGGACAATCCCTCGTGTACCCAATTTAGGGACAAGCGGCGTCATTCCCACCGATCCCACGGTGCCCAGTCTCGCCCGTGGCAATGACAACCAGCATTGAATACAACTTGAGGAAACGCTGTGGATACCGATGTTTTTACTCTAAACGAACTCTCTGATGAGAAGCTGGATCAGCTTTTAGCTGACCGGAAATCGTTCACCATCATTCAGATCAAATCCATGACCAGGGCCGCGGAAAAGGTCGAAACGGAGATAGAGCGCCGCAAAATGCGGTGTCGCGTATATACCAAAGGCAGAGCAGCAAGCGTGGGCGCCGCTGCCATCCCAGTCTCCCCCACCGTTTTTGGAGGATTACTTTCAGCCGCTGCAATAGGGGTGCATAACCTCGCCACCTTTAATCCAGACTATGAACTCGCCAAGAACTTTGTATCCAGCTCGCTTGAAGTAAATTGCAAAAAAGACTAGCCGGAGGAGAAGCCCCGTAGCCAAGGAGGGTATTTGAAGCCATCAACAAACTTTCATTTCGAAATATCATCTTCTCGGATATCACAGTCGCTAGAACCCGGGGAGCCAGCGTTCGTCAAGTCAAAAGCCTAACGATGGGTTCGTCATGCTTCCGATCTGTGAATTCCACATTACCTGACTCGCGCTGATGCAAAAAGAACTTCATCAGAAAAAGGGTCACAAACTAACCCCAAATAAGCACACAATTATCAGCCCGGAGAATACTCTCATGAAATTTAAGTCATTGTTTATTGTACTGCTCGCCATGTTCTTTGTTGTTGGCTGCTCTTCAGAGATCGGTTGTTCAGATGAAGGCGTTACTTCCACGCTCTCCAGTATCATTTCCGAGGCTGACGCCAAAGGGATGAAGTGGGGAGCTACCGATGAGTACATCCAAGAAGTACACGCGGGTCGCGTTTATACCTACGAGGCCATTCGTAAAGTCGCTTCGGATGAAGACACCGGCGCGGTGGGCTGCGCGGCCAACTACAGCATCTACTTTAAGAAAGATGATCAGTCGTACGGCCCGGTTAGCGTTCAATACGTTGCCACACCCACCGATGACGGTGGAATTTACGTCGAGGTTTACGACCAGTAGCGTGTAGATAAGGTGAGAAACTCGGTAGTCTCCCTGACACTCAAGGCGGCGCCGAAAGCGGGCGCCTCTGCTCCTGCACTCCAAATAGCCAGAATAATGCCTGCGAATGCCTCTCCCCAGACATCATGAGTATCAGAGCATCTACGCAGAATAACTGGGAGTGGTGAGTTTTTCGGAACGAGGGTCTATTTAGAGTATTGGTATACCAGCACTTGCTGGTATACCAATGACTTACTAGGATTTTAATTTTTTTCCTTTCGTGACAGGAGAATTTGAGAAATTAATTTCCGTAAACGCCTAATCAATCGGAGTTGACCGATAACAGCTCAAGCGCTTCATGATTAAACCCCTCCGGCTTCGGGGCTGGACGATGAAATAATCTTGAAATCCTTAAAATAACCTTCCGTGCCGATGTCCACGTAAAGACCTACGCCCCCGGACTTTGAGGAACCCAGCAGATCATCGACAATAAACGAAGGGTATTTCGCATCATTGATAAACGCCCTGGCGGTATCGCCTTTGACGTGGACCCTCATAGTAATCCATTCATCCATGCCGACATCCGCCCAGGTTTCATAGAGACCGGGAGCCATATCACGGAGTTTATCAAACTTGTAATCGGGGTATGCGAAGTACTGCACGGTGTGGTTTCGTACGCGCTGATTGTCCGAGCGCCCGGCATTGGGGCGAAGATAGATGGAGTCAAAGGCCGAGTCGTCTTCCGCCGCACGGAAGTAGACGCCGATAAACCCCTGGGAGCCGGCGAAAGGCGATGGCTGTAAGACGCGTGCCAGCATTTTCACTTCAAAGGTCACATCGGTAAACGCCACGTCTTTCAACCTCATGTAGTGAGGCTCGTCAACGGTTTCCCCGAGGCGCTCGACATCAAAAGGAAGCGCCTCAAGATCGCGCTCGACCCGCAGCACCTGCTCCCCCTTGAGTTCCACAACGCTGGCTTTGACATTCCTGGCCTCAAACTCCCGGCCTTCCCATTCAATGGTGCCTGCCGCAAAAACTCCGGAGGAGGCGATGACACCCAACACCAATCCAATTAAACGGTATTTCATAAGTTGACTCACTCTGTGGCTAAACAATATGGAAGTACAATGTACGTGAGCCGGACTCATGCGGCGTGATTCCCGCGCGGTCCGGTCGACTGACTTTTACATCCCAATCACTCCCCCAAAGGCGAGGAAGAGAAGCTGTAATGGGTGAATTTCCATTTTCCGTCATCTTGCTTTTCGAGAACAAACAACTCCTTAAAGGCGGCCTCGTTGGCAGCTTGTCCACCACCATTGACCATCACCGTCCCGTTGGAATGGCTGCGTAAAAGTGCTGTCTCGTCGTCAATGAGCTCTATTTCATCAACCGTAAATGCCAAGTTGAACGACAACGCTTGTCCAAGCCCGCTATACGCGGCCTGAATGGCTTCACGGCCTACAGCGGTGGGCGCATCAGGAGCCATCATAACGCCATCGGCGGTGTACAGCTGTGCGATCTCACCGGCATTTGCCGCGTTGAGCGCGGACTCATAACGACTTAAGGTCTCCTGGATGGACCGATGATCTTCGCGAGCATCCGCATGGGCCAGAAAAGGAGTCACCAGTAGGATAAGAGAAATTGAAACGCAGACATTGCGAATGATCGTCATAAAACCTCCGTTGGTTTTGTTCATCATTAGAGTCACTGTACAATTAGAAACGATATACGATAAATAGGCATTTTCTTCATTCACTCCAAACGGATTGTTTTTAATGGACAAGCTTCAAGGCATGTCGGTATTTGTAAAAGCCGTTGAAACCGGCTCGTTTTCCGCCACGGCCGATGCCATGGAGATGTCCCCCCAGTTGGTGGGCAAGCAGGTTCAGGCCCTGGAGGAGCATTTAGGAGTCAAGCTACTCAGCCGCACCACTCGGCGCCAACATCTCACCGAGATAGGCGCCCAGTTCTACGAGCGGGCCAAGATCATTCTGGAGGAAGTGGCGCAGGCCGAGGGACTGGCCGCCGAAACCCAGATTACCCCACGGGGCAAGCTGCGCATCAATGCGCCGGTCACCTTCGGCATACATGCCCTGTCCCTCAAGCTCCCGGATTATCTGCGTGCCTATCCTGACGTATCCCTGGATCTGACCTTGTCGAATCGCTTCGTGGATGTCATCGACGAGGGATTTGACGCCGTTTTTCGGGTGGGAGAATTGGAGGACAGCGGGCTGGTGGCTCGCCCGCTAGCCCCTTACCGATTGGTATTGTGCGCCTCTCCTGATTATCTTCGGCAGCACGCTCCCATCCACAGCCCCCAGGATCTGACCGATCACGAGTGCCTTGGTTTCTCATTGAATGCCTTGCGCAAAAAGTGGACCTTTAACGGGCCCAATGGCCCCATAACGGTGCCAATATCCGGTCGGCTGATGGTCGACAGCGGTGAAGCGCTGCTCGCCGCCGCTCGGGCCGGCCTGGGGCTGTTACTGCAACCCATGGAGCTGGTGCAACCTGAACTGGACGCCGGTCGGCTGGTCCAGCTCCTTCCGGACTATGCTCCGCCTACCCGACCGTTACACCTTGTCTATACGCCGGACCGTCGAATGACACCAAAGCTTAGAAGCTTTGTGGATTTTGCGCTGGAGGCGTTTGGCGGTTGATGTGATGGAGGCAGACCGCCTGGCGTATTACCCCATCAGCTACTCCTTCAGACCCTCACCCTCTTCCCCGAACAGGTTTCCAGCACCCGCCCAGTTAGATTGTGCGACGTCCTCAAAGATGACATAGATGTAATTCGGATCTGTCTGGGTGTTCTTGACAATGCTTTCGGTGATTTCTTTTGCAACCGCTTTTTTGGCGTTTGCATCCTTACCCTCAAACCACGTAACACGAACGACTGGCATAAACCTCTCCTTTAATAGTGTTGATATACAGAACGGGAAATGGTGATGGTGCGGGAAACACCAAAGTCACTTTACTTTTTTAGTCGATCGGGATAAACATGGCTTTGACGAACTGTTTGTTCCGAAATGCGAGACAATGTAAAAGAGAACGTTGCGAAACAATGGATAGATTTCAGGAAATGCAGACCTTTGTCGCGGTGGTAGAGAATGGCAGCTTCATCAGCGCCGCCAACGCTCTAAACACCTCGAAAGCGTCCGTTTCACGGCAGATCACCGATTTGGAGCAGCGCCTGGCGGTGCGGCTACTTCATAGAACAACGCGCAGGCTTTCACTGACCGATGAGGGCCAGCTGTTCTACACCCGCTGTAATGACTTGCTCCATGGGGTCGAAGAGGCGGAGTCGGAATTGAATCTGCGCAGCGGGCAGCCTTCCGGGCTGTTGCGCGTGAGCGCCCCGGTCACCTTTGGGATAACGCATTTGGCGCCCCTGTGGGGCAGCTTCTTGCAACAGCATCCCAAGGTATCCATGGAGGTGACGCTTTCGGATCGCACGGTGGATCTGGTCGAAGACGGGTTTGACCTGGCGGTGCGAATTGCCCGATCGCCCCACCCCACCTTGATCGCACGAAAGCTCGCATCGAGCCGAATGGTGTTATGCGCCTCCCCCGGCTATCTGCAGCAACAAGGCACGCCGAGTAGCCCACAAGACCTGGCCGAGCATAACGTCATCTCCTATACCTACTGGTCTTCAAGGGACGAGTGGGAGTTCATCCGCCCGGACGGGAAAACGGAGATCGTCAAAACCAGGCCAAGGCTGCACGCCAACAGTGGGGATACTTGCGTCGCTGCCGCTTTGCAAGACCAGGGCATCGTCATGCAGCCCGACTTTCTGGTGTATGACGCCCTGCGCCAGGGAAGATTGATACAGCTCTTGCCGGATCACGAGACGGTCGAGCTCGGCATCTATGTCATCTACACCTCGCGCAAACACTTACCGTTGAAGTTACGGCGCTTGATCGACTTCCTTGTGGACTCGTTTCAAAAACCGGTCTGGCGTTAACCCCCATAGCCCGTCTTCAACTACCCTCGCGAACAGTTACCGTCCTTGGTGTCGGCTCCAGATACCCTTACCGGCAAGGCGGCCCCGGTCGTGAGGTGCCTCAAAATCCAGAATCGGCCCGCGAGGAACAATGAGGATTGGGTTGATAGCCTTAATGGCGTAGTACCCCCGCTTTATGTGCTCAAGGTTGACGGTCTCCCGAATACCGGGCCATTGGTAGAGCTCGCGCACATAGTTAGACAGGCGCGGATAGTCCACCAAACGGCGCAGGTTACACTTGAAGGCACCATAGTAGGCGGCATCGAACCGCACCAGGGTTACGAACAGGCGCCAGTCGGCTTCGGTGAGGTACTCTCCCGCGATGTAGCGGCTTTCGCCCAGCCGCGATTCCAGCCGGTCCAGAGTCTCGAACAGTGCCTCCACCGCTGTTTCGTAATTGGCTTGGGATTTGGCGAAGCCGGCGCGGTAAACGCCGTTGTTGACCTTGTCATAAATGAACGCATTCCAACGGTCGATCTCGCCGCGAAGCGCCGTGGGATAAAAATCCAGGGCGTTGCCGGTGAGGTGATCGAACGACTCATTGAAAATGCGGATGATATCGGCGGACTCATTATTCACGATCCGGCCTTCCTGTCGGTCCCACAGGACCGGCACCGAGACCTTGCCGGTGTAGTGCGGATCAGTGGCCGTATAGAGCTGGTGATGATAGTGGATACGCCCGAGCTTCGGCCCGGCGTCCACGCCATCAGCATAAATCCAGCCGTCTTCGCCGATAAAGGGCTCGGCCACGGACAGGGAGATGAGACCCTCCAGGCCTTTCAGTTTGCGAAACATCAGGGCCCGTGAGGCCCAGGGGCAAAAATAGGAGACGAAAAGCTGATACCGGCCCGCCTCGGCCGGCAGTGCCAGTTGCCCCTCAGGGCCTGGCTCGCCATCGGCGGTAAGCCAATGGCGAAATTTTGTGGGTTCCCGCTCAAACGCCCCGCCTCTGATTTCCCCGTCGGCGACGTCCCCTTTCATCCATTGTCCGTTCAAAAGTCCTGGCATAACGCTCTCCTCAATCATCAATGTCGTGGCTTTAATCTCGTGGCTCTCAGAACTAACGTCGTGGCCAACCGCCGAACATGAACCCGGACTGCATGCTGCCGATCACACGATCCTGAAACACTCGCTGGCCTGCGTCTTCGCCGGCGGCACCGGCGACAACATGTAAGGGCAGAAGGTGTTCCTCGCGCGGATGCGAGGCGCGTCCACCGGGGGCGGCGGCCCATTCCGTCAGGCGCTGCTCGCGTATGTTCGCCGGCAATTCGACCGTCTCCGCCAACCACTCATCAAAACGGACCGAGTCCGGATCCAGCGCGGCATCGTCAAAGCTGAAGCGGCGCATGTTGTGGTAGCTCATGCCACTGCCGATGATCAGCACCCCGCTGTGACGCAAGGGTGCCAGTGCCCGGCCCAGAGCCAGATGCTCCGCAGGGTTCAGACCACGCTTGAGCGAGAGCTGGATGACGGGCAGATCGGCCGCCGGGAAGGCCACTTTCATGGGAATGAAGACCCCATGATCCAACCCTCGGGCCTGTTCCGCCCCGTTGGCGATACCGGCGGTGTCGAGCAATGCCCGCACCTCGGCCGCGAGCTCGGGGGAGCCCGGTGCCGGATACGCCAACTCAAACGTGTGGGGCGGAAAGCCAGAGTAGTCGTACAGAAGCGGTGGCGCCGCCTGGGCGTTCACGGTGAACTGCGGCGCATCCCAGTGCCCGGAGATCACCAACAGAGCCTTCGGCTTCTCGCCAATCAGCTCGGGGATACTGCGCAGCCAAGCGGCCATTCTTGACCAGGTATCGGCAGGCTCCCAGTCCATAAAGAAACAGGGGCCGGCACCGTGTGGTACAAAGAGTGTGGGCAATTGTTGCGTGGTCATGGGCGGAATCCCCCGATGTTATCTGATGGACAATCTAAAACCGAAATCCGAAATGGCGGTCCAGTGAGTACTCACCACCACCGCGCAGCAGAAGCGCTACCGCGAGCAGGAGCCACATGAGCGGGTATTCGACGCCCCCATTGGTCCAGAAAAAGCCGTTCGACCAGTGCACAGTGAGCGCCACCGCCAGCAGACCGGCAACGGCGGCCGCCGCAGGACGGGTCAGCAAGCCGAGCACCAGCGCCAGGCCACCGAAGAACTCGACCAGTCCAGCCAACAGGGCGAACAGAATGCCCGGCTGCATGCCAAGCGTCTCGCCAAAAAACGCGCCGGTGCCGGATAGCCCGTGGCCACCGAACCAGCCAAAGAGCTTTTGCGCGCCGTGCGGCATGAGAAATAGGCCGGTCGTTATCCGTACCAGTGGGTAGGCCAGCGCACTGGCCTTGCCGACAATCGATGTTGAGGGAATGTGTTTATCGGTGGTAGTGCTCATCATAAAGCTCCTGAATGGGTCAGTGGTGATTCGTTGTCTTGGAACAGGGGCCATAATGAGGTAGTTTCCTCTTTAACGTAAGATGGCTGGATTGGAACTCATGGTTGATAAAACGGAAACCTTAGGGGGCGCCATCGACGATGTGCGGGCCTTTTGTGCCGTGGTGGAGTTCGGCACGGTATCAGCGGCGGCTCGGCAACTGGAGGAAACCAAAGGAAGCATCAGCCGGCGACTCTCGCGCCTGGAGGCACGCCTGGGCGCCACATTGCTGGCCCGCACCCCTCGGGCCGTCTCGCCGACCGAGGAGGGGATCGCCTTCTATACCAAGGCCCGGGAGGCGCTACGGTGGATGGACGATGCCGCCGAGGGGGCACGCCAGTCACAAGAGGTGCTCAGCGGACACCTGCGCGTGACCGCCCCAATCGATCTGGGCATGGATGTCCTTCCCAGGCTCGTGGTGAAATTTCGCCAGCTGCACCCGCAGATTAACGTGGAGCTTTTGCTGACCGACTCCTCCCTCGACCTGGCCGCCAATCGGGTCGACCTCGCGCTGAGGGCCAGCGTCGAGGGCCTGCCCGATATGGGCTATCGGGCGTCGAAAATAGCGGACTTCCACATCGGTTTATACGCTGCGCCGGACTACCTGGAGGCCCATGGAGGCGGCCCGGAGGTGCCCTCAACACTTGCCGAGCACGCTTTGGTGGTATCGCGGGAATTCCCAGGGGCAGCACACCTACCGCTGTCCGACAAACGGGGGCGCTCGGCCCAGGTCGTCGCTCATCCCGCCATCCGCACCAGCGATTACGCCAGTGTGCTCCGACTGGTGCTCGCCGGAGGGGGCATTGGACCGATTCCAAGCCTGGTCGCAAAGGCCTCCCTTGCGTCGGGCTCGCTGTTACCGGTACTGCCTGAGTGGAGCGTCTCCAAAGGCACGCTCTATGCGATCAGTCTCGGTGGACGCGATGCGCCCGCCCGCGTGCGCGTCTTCAGGGAGTTTGTGCGGACGGAGTTATCCGACGTGCCGTAGGAGGTGGCGCGCCCCACTCTCTTCAAGTCTTCGCTCTGCTATAGCCGAACCTGCTGTACCGTCAGCTTCACGAGAAAGGCCACCACTGGTCGCACTAGCAGTACACATAAGAATGCGCTCGGCATAGCGAGTTTGTAGGCCTGAAAAGCCTGCTCGAAAAAGTCCGGGCCTACTCCCCGGTTTGCCGCTGTAATGATGAGACACATCAGGAAGGCCATGATGCTGGCCATATAGAAGCTGAATGCCACGACAGTAAACCGGGGATGCAGCTTTAACCTTTGGCCGATGCCACGATCGTCGTTTTTCATGTTCACCTCTGCTGGCTCGTATTCATATTTCGTGATTGAGGCACTGTACGCACCGAATAGGTTGACCGGTAGACGGTTTACGCTCTCGAGACTCGTAAGCTAAACTTACTAATAATAAATCTATTGATCGGATGTACTTATGGATACTCTGCGCGGAATAGAAACCTTCGTGAAAGCGGTGGAGGCCGGGAGCATTGCGGCCGCCGCCCGTGCCCTGGGCATCAGTCCTGCCGCTGCGAGCCAGAACATAGCGCGACTTGAAACGCAGTTGAATACGAGGCTACTGACCCGCACCACTCGTCGCCTGGCACTGACGGACAGCGGCACCACTTACTACGAAAAAGTCAGACCGGTGGTGCGAGACGTTGAGTTGGCGGGGCAAGCCGTTTCTGCGCTAAACGCACAGCCCCAGGGGCGACTGTGCATAGCCTCCTCAGCGGCCTTCGCTCGGCATGTGCTGGCTCCGCTCATTCCTGGGTTCACGAAGCGCTACCCACGAATTGCCGTGGAGTTGGTAGCGACCGACCGCAGTGTTGATCACGTCAGTGAGTCCATCGACATCAGTATTCGCATACAACAGCAACTCGAGGAGGGGCTGGTGGCGCGGAAGCTCGCCGTGGTTCCGTCAAAGTTCTGTGCCTCGCCAGCGTATTTGGAGAGGGCTGGACGACCAACCGACCCGGAGCAGTTGCGAGATCATGACTGCCTGGTTTTCCGGTACCCCGTTGATGGCAGATTCCTGCGCTGGGGCTTCATTCGAAATGGCGAGCGGTTCGACGCTGAGGTTCACGCCACCCTCATTAGCGATGATATTGATGTGCTTGCCCGCCTGGCGGTTGCCGGTGGTGGGATCACAAGACTAGCAGCGTTTGTTGCTGAGCCCTACCTCGTCAGCGGAGAGTTAGAGGAACTGTTTGTGGCGCAAGAAGGAGAGAAAGAGGCACAGTCGGCACTTATCGATCCGCTCGATTTCTACATTTGCGTGCGCGACCGCTACGAACTGACGCCCAAGGTCAGGGCGTTTATGGACTATTTGTTAGCGACACTGCCATCACAGTGGCGCCCGTAATCAGAGCTATTCCTACCCGGAGCAATTTCACTTCTCGTAGGATAGAAAGAAAGCAGGTATCTTAGGCGACTCAGAATTTCTAGTGTATGGAACATGAAGGCATCATACCTGCTTACGAGCATACTTAGCCTCTGCATCGTCTGTTCCTGCGTGCCAAGTGGCAACAATGATATCCGCCAAGGACTCTTCGCCCAAACTCCCCGGATAACCGAGCAGTGCGGCGTGATCCTTTCAATGTACCAGCGTTGAGCGTAAACCAGTTTCCCGCTGTCATTGTGGTGGAGGCGCTACCCGTTCAAGTTGAAGAAGCCCAACCTAAGTGGAAAGGTGAATAGCCGAGGATTAAGGTCCTCCAGGCGTTTTCTGAATCGCTCAACTGACCGAGCGACTGAAAGAGCCCCTTCACTGGTAGATCTTCGAGTGTTTGATCATACGGTGATTAGGAGTAATGAGGGTTAGTTTTTCGGAGCGGGGGTTGATCTGAAAATAACTGCATCTCCGGCGATTGCCGGAGATGCACAGTCAGAGGCTATATTTTTTTATGCCTAAGTACTAAAACATGCGCCACCGATCAAAACTTTATAAACAGCCTTGGCTCCGTCAAACAATACGTACACTGTACGAAAATCGGAGCATTCATGCTACTGGTAGCTTTATATCCTATCGGAAGCAAAACTAGCTACTTGGATCTTCTATCTTTTCACTACGAAAGAACACAACGAAAGCCACCATAACCGCTAACGCAAAAATCGATGGAAAGAGCCAAATACTGCTCCAATCACGCGATGCATCAGCATTAACATAATGATCTGTGATCATACCGGATGCCCAGAACCCAATAAGCATTCCTACCCCATAGGTGGCCAAAGTAATCATCCCCTGAGCCGAGCTCTTGAACCGGTGGCCCGCTTTGGAATCTGTGTAGATCTGTCCGGACACGAAGAAAAAGTCGTAACAGATACCGTGCAGGGCAATACCCACAATCAGCATGAAAACGAGATCGTCGGCATTGCCGTATGCGAACAGAACATACCGGATCACCCAGGCCAGCATACCGATAAGCAGTGTCAGTTTTATCCCGAAACGCTTCAGGAAAACCGGAAGAAGAAGCATGAACAGCACTTCGGACACCTGGCCTATGGTCATTTTGGCAGTGGCATTTTCCACGTCAATTTCGGTCAAAAACGGGTTGGCGTTCTGGTAGTAAAAGGCCAAAGGAATGCAGATCAGAATAGAGGAGACGAAGAATACAGCAAAATTCCGGTCCTTTAGCAGCGCCAGTGCATCCAACCCCAGGACTTCGCGCATCTTCAATTTCTCTCCGCGATCAATCGCCGGCGGCGTCCGGGGGAGAGTAAAGCTGAAAACCCCCAGCACCACAGAAGCCATGGAACACATCAGGAAAGTGTTGCGTAGCATTCCGTCGGAAATACCGGTTTGAGAGTCCCAAGAGAAAGCGTAGCTGATCATCAGGCCGGCGACGACCCAACCGATAGTGCCCCATACCCGGATCCTGGCGAACTCGCGTGACGGATCATCCATTTGACGAAAAGATACCGAATTGACCAGTGCCAGAGTCGGCATGAAAAGAATCATGTAAACCAGCACAAAGGGATAGAACGTGGAAAACTCCTGTGCCAGGTACAACTGGTACATAAGAAAAGCACCAACCAGATGCAACACGCCAAGGATTCGCTCGGCATTGAAGTAGCGATCGGCCACCAGCCCAATGATAAACGGCGCGACTATGGCGCCCCAGGACTGGGTGGCGAAGGCCATTGCAGACTGGCCGCCAGTGGCGTCAAGATTGTTGGCCAAAAAAGTCCCTAAAGTGACGAACCAGCCTCCCCAGATAAAGAACTGAAGAAACATCATGATGCTTAGTCGTGTTTTAACCATAGTCTGACCTTTGGTCCTTAATATTTTCAGGTTGTTGTTAAATGGGACAAAACCTCAAGGCGGATCAACCTACGTCTGGAATCGGCAACCACTTCCGGTCGCTTTTCTGACTCTCGACAATGGTTTCGATAAAGGCCATGCCGCGCAGGCCCTCCGCGATACCCGGCACACCCGGGGCGGAGCCGCACATGCCCTGACGCACGGCACAAGCGAAACTCTGATAAAGATTCCCCATGGCTTCCAGATACCCCTCCGGGTGCCCGCCGGGTAGACGGCAACGGTCACGGGCAGCGGGGTATAGCCTTGGCTGGTCGATACCCGCACGAAGCATTCGCGGGGGCTCTCCCAAACGCCGGTGCAGCAGGCTATTTGGCTCCATTTGGTGCCACTCCAGACCGCCCTTGTCCCCGTACAGACGGATTTTCAGTGCATTTTCTTCGCCGACGCAGACCTGGCTGGCCATGAGCACCCCGCTGGCATCTTCGCTGGTATGAAACAGCGCAACTCCGTCATCGTCCAGACGCCGCCCGGGCAGGTGCGCACGCAATTCACCACAGAGCTCGGTGATCCTCTGGCCACTGACGAATTCGGCCATGCCGAAAGCGTGGGTGCCGATGTCCGCCATACAGCCACTGACGCCGGCCCGGGCGGGGTCCGAACGCCAAGCGGCTTGCTGGTCTCCCTCGGCTTCCTGACGTTCACTCATCCAGCCCTGGGGATACTCCACGTAGATCTTCCTTAGCCGCCCCAGATCCCCGGCAAGGACCATTTCGCGAGCCTGCCACACCATGGGGTACCCGAGATATGTGTGAGCGAGACCATAGAGGCGGTCGGACGTTTCCAGCGCCTGGGCCACCTTCTGCGCCTCAGCCAGTGTGATCGACGCGGGCTTCTCGCAGAACACGTGGAAGCCCGCATTGATAGCCGCCTCACTGATGTTCGCGTGCAGGTGGTTGGGCGTCACGATGACGAGAACTTCCATACGCTCATTGGGCGGAAGGTTGGCTTCGCCATAGATCAGCTGCCGCCAGGAGTCATACACCCGCTGTTCAGGAATGCCCAAAGACTGGCCCGTTTGAACGTTCTTGCTGGCGTCTCTATTAAAGGCGCCGCATACCATTTCAAACTGGCCATCCAGGGCCGACGCACTGCGGTGCACCGCGCCCATAAAAGCACCGACGCCGCCGCCCACCATGCCCATTCGTACTCTTTTGAAATCGCTTTTACTCATGTGGTCGCCCAGGCCCGATCACCTTCCTCATAAGGCATGCAACCATCGTAACGACCCGGAATCGCCATATAGCGTAGTACCTGGGTTCCGCCCACTTCTGAAGTAAAGAAGCCGAACAGGGTCAACTGCTTGAGCATGGTAAAGTAATGCGTCTCCTCACCGGCGGCGGCCACCTGTTTGGCCTCACCATCCAGCGCCCGGACTAATTCCAGCTTCTGCGCCTGGCTCAGTACCCCAAACTCGGCGCCATACGCCTGCTCCGCGCGGGCCTTGAGCTGGGGCAGACCTTGGTGGAAGACTTTTTGTTGCGCCGGGGTGTAACAATCGCGCACAAACACCGTCATAAAGTGGCCCACTTCGGCCTCCTTTGCCCCCGGAGTGTCCGTCTTCGGAATGATGGTTCCGGCCACTTCATCCAGCAGCACTCGATCCTGCTCGGTAAACGTCAGTGGAGCGGCCTTGGAGGCTTCGTTGACGCACCCGGCAAGCGTGCCGGTCGCGCCGATCATGGCGGTACCGGTGGCGGCGGTTATCAGTTTGAGGAGTTCGCGTCGATTCATTACAGGTTCCCCTTCTTCAGTTCATTCACCGCGTGGTCCACCGCCCGAGCGGTCAGCGCCATATAGGTCAGCGACGGATTCACGCAGGAGCCGGAGGTCATGCAGGCGCCGTCGGTGACATAGACGTTGGGCGCATCCCACACC
Organism: Marinimicrobium sp. LS-A18; assembly: GCF_000463525.1. Taxonomy (NCBI): domain Bacteria; kingdom Pseudomonadati; phylum Pseudomonadota; class Gammaproteobacteria; order Cellvibrionales; family Cellvibrionaceae; genus Marinimicrobium; species Marinimicrobium sp. LS-A18. The sequence continues at coordinate 871,317 of NZ_AWEP01000006.1, read as the reverse complement.
TGGTTGTGGGCATTGAGCACGCTGGTTTTCGGATCGCGGCCCATACGTGCCGTGCCCATTTCGTGAATGCCCTGCCCCGGGGCATAACCCCAGTCGAAGGGCTGGACATGCTTCAGGCCAGCGGTTTCCAGCATCTCAACGGCATCGTTGATCATGTCCTTGCGCATCTTTTTCTCGTTGTCCTTGATCTCGACGTTCATGGCCAGCACCGGCAGGCCCCAGGCATCGGTTACCTCGTGATTGAGCGAGATGCGGTTGTCGTGATAGGGAAGGATTTCACCAAACCCGATCATCCCGATGGACCAGGCACCGGGCTCGCTAAGCGCGTCTTTCAGGCCCGCGCCCACGTCAAGCTCGGCAATGTTCCGGTCCCAACCTTGACGGCTGGCGGAGCCCTGGTAACCGAAACCGCGCAGGTAATCACGCTTATCATTGCCGACATTGCGGAAACGGGGGACATAGAACCCGGCCGGGCGGCGACCGAAGTAGTATTTATCTTCGAAGCCCTCCACCATGCCGCCAGCGCCCACCCGAAAGTGGTGATCCATCACGTTGTGGCCCAGCTCGCCGGAGCTGCTGCCCAGACCGCCGTCCCAGACGTCTCGCGCGGAGTTCATCAGAATCCAGGTGGAGTTGAAGGTGGAGGCGTTCAGGAACACCACATCAGCGGTGTACTCGTAGGTCTGGTTGTTTTCGGTGTCGATCACCTCCACACCCTTGGCCCGCTTTTTGTCCTTGTCGTAGATGATTTCTTTCACCAACGAGAAGGGGCGCAGGGTCAGGTTGCCGGTTTTCATGGCTGCTGGAAGCGTAGAGGACTGGGTACTGAAGTAGGCACCAAAGGGGCAGCCCAGCCAGCATTTGTTGCGGTACTGACAGTTGACCCGGCCCTGCTCCGGCATGGGTTTGGTGATATTGGCCACCCGGCTGTGAATCATGTGCCGGGTACCTCCGTAGGCCTTCTCGAGACGCTTGGCGACATCTTTCTCCACACAGTTCAGCGGGATGGGAGGGAGGAATTGGCCGTCCGGGAGGACATCCAGCCCATCACGAGTGCCGGCAATACCGGCGAACCGTTCAACATAGTCGTACCAGGGGGCGATGTCGTCATAGCGGATGGGCCAGTCGACCGCGACACCTTCGCGGGCATTGGCTTCAAAATCCATCGGGCCATGGCGATAGGTTTGACGCCCCCAAAGCAGAGAGCGGCCACCGACGTGATAGCCCCGATACCAGTCGAAGCGTTTTTCTTCGACATAAGGGTTTTTCTGCTCGTCCGCCCACATACCGTAGGTGGCTTCATTCAACGGATAGTCCCGACTCAGAACCGGGTGCTTCTCGATCATCTCCTGAGTCGGTTTGTTGCGATGGGGGTAATCCCACACCTCCTTGGTGGCGTTCTGGTAGTCCTTTACATGTTCAATATTCCGTCCGCGCTCCAGGAGCAACACTTTCAGGCCTTTTTCGGTCAGCTCTTTCGCCGCCCAGCCGCCGCTGATGCCGGAACCGACCACAATTGCATCGTAATGATTATCTGCCATGGGTACTTCTCACTCTGGTTATTATTGCAATACTCGCTACTGTGAAAGCTCGGCTTTCAAGCCGTTCATCGAAGTTTCTACTGCGGTCATTGGGTCCATGTTCTTCGGATAGATCTCTTGCTCCACAACAAACCAGACCGGCTCTTCCGCACTGTCCAGCGCGTTGATAATGGAAGGCCAGTCCAGCCGGTCTTGTCCAATTAACGGCTGAATGGTTTCGTGGTTGTCGGCGGCGGCCTGATTGTGCTGGAAGATAACGCCGAATTCGCCGAAGGGGTGTTCCTTGGCGGCCTCTTCGGCCTGCTGACGGATATCCGCATAGCGGGTCATCTGGGCCTTGAAGTGTACTGTTTTGATACGATCCCGATAACGGGTCAGTATCTCGGCAGGATCCTGGCCGGCAAAGTAGGCCCAGCCAACATCAACTTGCAACAGGACATTGTCAGGCGTGTTTCGAGCGATGTAGTCAAAGAAGGTGCTGTCTTTGTAGGTATCAAATTCCCGGTGGTGATTATGGTAACCGGTCTGCATGTCATAGGGTTCGAGCGACTCAGCTATGCGGTTCAGGTCGGCGACCAGGCTATCAATCTGCTCCGGGTCCCAAGCACGTGCGTCCATGGGAACAATCAACTGATCAACATCCAGCGCCTGGTAGAACTTAATAGTTTTGTCAAAGTTCTCCTCACTGAACTGATCAACTCCCACATGCGCGGCGCTGATCGTCATTCCCAATTTATCCAGATAGGCTTTGAACCCTTCCGGGTCATTGGCGAAATCGCCGAGATCACCGGCAAGCTCGACGCCATCAAAGCCCATACCCGCCAAGGATTTTAGGGTTCCCCGCACATCGGCCGTCACCTCTTCTTTGACCGACCACAGCTGTATGGAGACACCTTCGTAGTCGGGTTCTTCGGCCAGGGCTCCAACGCTGGATGACATGAGCAGCGCGGTGGTAACCACCATCGCAACCGGCTTCAGAATGCCCCGACAGAAATCGAGCCGAACAATATTCGCTAATACAGGCATATCGAACTCCAAAAGATATTAGTGTTAACAAGTTGATTGTGTGTCAGTCAGTATCATGGCCGCATTCGTTTTAATCACGGCCTCTCCAAAGCCATGGCCACTCCCTGTCCACCTCCGACGCAGAGCGTGACCAGCCCCCGGTGCACCTCCCGCCGCTGCATTTCATGCAGCAAGGACACCAGTAAGCGACAGCCCGAGGCTCCAATAGGATGACCCAGCGCAATCGCCCCGCCGTTAACATTTACCCGCGTCTGATCCCACTGCAACTCATGATTCACGGCGAGCACCTGGGCGGCGAAAGCTTCGTTGGCTTCAATCAGGTCGAGGTCCGAGAGCGTCCAGCCGGCCTTATTCAAGCATTGCCGGGTCGCACTGACCGGGCCGAGCCCCATAGTCGCCGGCTCAACTCCGGTAGCGGCCGAAGCCACTACCCGAGCCAGAACCGGCAGGCCTTGTTCTTGAGCAAACGCCCGACTCACCACCATGACCAGGGCGGCACCGTCGTTGAGGCTGGAAGCGTTCCCCGCCGTTACGGTACCTCCCTCTTCGCGAAATACTGGGCGGAGACGGGCCAGCGCTTCCACAGAGGTCTCTCTGGGTTGCTCGTCCGTATCAATGGTACGCGCACCCGCTTTTTTGCTGGTGACGGTCACTGGGGTGATTTCATCCGCGAAGTAACCGGCGTTAAGGGCGGCTCGGGCGCGCTCATGAGAACGCACGGCGTACTCATCCTGCTGTTCCCGCGTAATGGAGTAACGCTGAGCCAGGTTTTCCGCAGTCACCCCCATGTGGTAGTTTTCAAACGCATCCCAAAGGCCGTCGTGAACCACGCTGTCCAGTAATTGACCGTGCCCCAGAGCGATTCCCGATCGCATCTGAAGTAAGACGTGGGGCGCATTGCTCATACTTTCCATGCCCCCGGCGAGAACAGCCGAAGCGTCCCCCGCTCGCACAGCCTGGGCCGCCAACTGAACCGACTTTAGGCCCGAGCCGCACACTTTGTTGACAGTAAACGCCGGCGCCGAGACCGGCAGGCCACCGTGAATAGCGGCTTGCCTGGCCACGTTTTGCCCCTGCCCGGCGGTTAACACCTGCCCCAGAATAACTTCATCAACAGTAGCGGGATCCAGCCCTGTCTTTGTCAGGATCGTTTCAATGACGCGGGCACCCAGGGCGACGGCAGACAACTCCGAAAGCGCCCCCCGAAAGGATCCAACGGCCGTGCGGGTTGCTGCCACAATCACCGCTTCATTCATGTTTGTACTCCTTCAGCTCCCGATAAAAATCAAGACAGGACGGGTTGGCCAATGAAGACAAATTACCCGCTGACTCTCCCCGCAGAATGTGCGACACCGCCAATTCCACTTTTTTCCCGGAATGGGTATAGGGGATGTCCGGTACCTGAATGATGTCCCCCGGTACATGGCGAGGGGTATTTTTTTCGCGGATTTTCCGCTTCAGGCTCTGCTTGAGAGCATCGTCCAGCAGTTGCCCGGCAGGCAGTTTTACAAACAGCACAATCGAGATGTCGTCCTCTACCGGTCGGCCCACCACCAATGAGTCCAGCAGTTCGGGGAAAGATTCCACCACTCGATAGATTTCAGCGGTCCCAATGCGCACCCCTCCGGGGTTGAGGGTGGTATCGCTCCGTCCATGAATCACCGCCTGCCCGTCTTGATCAAACTCAATAAAGTCGCCCTGACTCCAGACGCCGGGGTAACGCTCGAAATAAGCGCTTCGGTATCGGCTGCCATCCGGGTCATTCAAAAAATACAAAGGCATGGAGGGGGTCGGTTGAGTACAGACCATCTCTCCACGCTGGTTCCAAACCCTTTGCCCCTGCTCATCCCAAGCCTGGACGTCCATACCAAGATTTGCCCCCTGTATTCGGCCTCTCTTCACCGGACTCCAGGGGTTGCCACCGACGAAACAGGAAACGATATCGGTACCCCCGGAGATGGACTGCAACAACACATCGCCTTTTACCTGCGCGTAAACCCAATCAAAATCATCCGGTGATAGCGGGGAACCGGTGGAGAGGATCACGCTCAGTTCGGGCAAAGCATTGGGCGCAAACGTCAAATTGACTTTGCGGCAGGCGCTGAGGTACTTGGCGCTGGTGCCAAAATGGGTGACTCCCAGCTTTTGGGCCATACGCCACAACATACCCTCATCCGGGTAAGTCGGGCTGCCCTCGTAAAGCACCACCGCCGCACCGGTAAACAACCCGGACACCAGCCAGTTCCACATCATCCAACTGGTGGTGGTGAAATAGAACAGAGTGGAGTCGCAGCGAACGTCGGCATGCAACAGCATTTCTTTGGCGTGCTGGATCAAGGTGCCACCGCTGCCATGGACAATGCACTTGGGCTGCCCGGTAGTGCCGGAGGAAAAGAGTATGTAAAGCGGATGGTCAAAGCCAAAGCGTTCAGCCGCCACCTCAGGCCAGGGCTCACTGATCAATGTTTCCCACTCGAAGCAACTCGGCAACTCGGCCTTACGCTCGGTTCCCTCACCCAAGGTGTCAGCAGCGACCCAGGCTTGAACATCCGGCATGGCCGCTCTCAACTGAGCCACGGTTTCTGCTCGACTGAAGCTTTTGCCCGCATAGCGGTAACCATTGCCCACCAGAACCACTTTGGGTTCTACCTGCCCCAAGCGGTCCAATGCACCATCCAATCCGAAATCCAAAGAAACCGCAGACCAAACGGCACCGATACGGGCGGCCGCCAGCATCATGATCACTGCCTCGGGGGTGTTGCCTATATACCCGGCTACCCGATCTCCGGGTCGGGTACCGACTTGGTGCCACAGGTAGCCCGACACTCGCGTCACGGACTGTCGCAGCTCGCGGTAAGAATAACGCTGCTCAGGTCTGGACTCGGAACAACAGATCAACGCGGTATCTTCATCCCGCCCACGCGCCAAAAGGCTCTCGGTGAAGTTCAGCCTCGCTTCGGGAAACCACTGGGCTCCCGGCATTTGCTCGCTTCGCAACACCGTGTTTCCGGGTTCCCCCTGAAGGTCGGCATAACCCCAAAACAAGCGCCAGAAAGTTTCCAGGTTTGAAACCGACCAGGCCTGTAACGCCTGATACGAGGAAAATCTCAAACCTGTGTGCTCGCTTATTATCTGCGAGAACTCAGCAAGCTGACTCGATGAACGAGCACCGGCGGAAGGAGTGTAGAGCAGCTCTTGCATAAGGTCGAATCCGTAAAAACATCACACTTTAATCGTGATCGTGTCGATTAAATAAAATCACTCTCGGGCACGTGCCGCCGAAACTTTTGCCAGGCTGCGTCGCCCGAGCTGTTCCGACACCCAATTTCCTGTCGCCATGAGACCATCGAGATCCAGTCCGGTATTTATGCCGAGATCTTGAAGAAAGTGCACCAGGTCTTCCGTGCAGAGGTTGCCTGATGCACCCCGGGCATAAGGGCAACCGCCCAGTCCGGCAATAGCGGAATCCACTACCGACACGCCATGCTGCAGCGCCTGAAAGACGTTCGCCAGGGCGTATCCGTAGGTGTCATGAAAATGAACAGCGACTTTGGATACCTTCACAACACTGAATACCTGATCGAGAACGTCGGCTACTACGGGAGGCGTCGCCACACCGATGGTGTCCCCCAGCGAGACTTCGTAACAGCCAGTCTCCACCAGTCGCCGGCTCAATTCAGCGACCACAGCGGGCGAGATCGCCCCTTCGTAGGGGCAACCGGCCACGCAGGACAAATACCCGCGCACGGGAATACTGGCTTTAAAGGCTTTGTCGAACACTGGCTTTAAGCGCTCAAAGCTCTCTTCAATAGAGCAGTTAATGTTGCGCTTCGAAAAGGATTCTGATGCGGAAATAAAGACCGCAATCTCGCTCACGTTGCTTTCAAGCGCACCTTCCAGGCCCCGCTCGTTGGGAACCAAGGCCGAATAGACAGTGCCGGGCCGCCTCTCGATTTTCCGGAAAACCTCGTCGCTAGCCGCCATGGCAGGCACCCATTTAGGAGACACAAAGCTGCCCACCTCCACGCTGGAAACTCCGGCCCGAGCCAGTGCATTGACAAGCTGCACACGCTGCTCGACCGACAGCGGATCCTTTTCGTTCTGGAGACCGTCTCGCGGGCCAACTTCAACTACGCGGACATCGTTAGGGAGGTGCATGATCTGTACCTGCAATCCAGTGTGAGTTCATGGTTATGAACGGTTAATCGAAACCCATCAAAAAATGCCCAACAGCATTGCCACCAGCGACATCACCAGGGAGGTCGCAAACAGAAAAGGAATGCTGAACCTTTGATGATCGGACAAACTGATTCGACTCAACCCCACCAACAAGAAAGTGGCGGGTGTCAGCGGGCTGACCGGGAAGCCCGTGGTCATTTGCCCCATCAATGCTGCCCTGGCCACTTGCTCCGGGGCAACGCCAAACTCACCCGCCGCTCCAGATAGCACGGGAAGTATTCCGAAGTAGAAGGAGTCGGGATCAAACAGGAAGCTCAGGGGCATTGAAACCACGGCAAGCATTGAGGGAATGTGGCTTCCCAAAGAGTCCGGAATCGCATTGGCGGTGGACGAGGCCATGGCGTCCAGCATGCCGGTTCCGGACAAAATCCCCGTAAAGGCACCGGCTGCGAACAGGATCGTTGCCATCGTCAAAGCCGGTTGCGAATGACGCTCGACCAGCGACTTCTGATCCTCAACTTTGGGAAAATTAATCAACATCGCCACTACCAAACCCAGTGCAAAAGCGATCACCGGTTCCAGCACCGCACTGACCATGAGCGCGATCACGGCCACCGTTAACGCGAGGTTGGCGGCATAAAGGATCGAGCTGGGACGAGCGGTAGGCTCCACCTCCCTTGATTGGCCGCTCTCGGTTCGCTCGTCGACCGACGGCCCCACAGGGTTCAGGCGACGGCTCTCTCTGGCGCCCAACCAGTAGGCAGAAGCCAGAACAAACAGAAGACCTGCGGCATGAACAGGAAGCAGCGCCAGATAGAGTTCAATCACAGACACGTCGATGGCCGCCGCCGCCCGAATAGTGGGCCCGCCCCAGGGCAGTAAATTCCCTACACCTGCCGCCATGGCGACGACGCAGGCCAACACTTTTCGATCAATTCCAATTCGGTCGTAAACCGGAAGCAAGGCCGGTATCACGATTAAAAACGTCGAGGCGCCAGAGCCGTCCATGTGGGCACAGGCAGTCAAGATGGCCGTGCCGACACACACTTTCCGGGGGTCGTTGCCGGAGAAGCGCACGACCCAATCAACAAGGGGATCGAACAAACCGGCTTCGTTCATCAGGCTGAAATATAAAATCGCGAACACAAACATGACTGCCACCGGGGCGATCCTGATTATGCCCTCCTCCATGAAGCCTGCTGTATCCACACCGTTGCCCAACACCAATGAAGCCACCACGGGGACCGCCAGCAGAGCCACAAATGGGCTAGCCTTCTTGCTCATGATCAGAGCGAGAACGGCGATGATGGTGATAAACCCTATAAGAGAGAGCATCACAGTCCCCGACTTGGTGTCCGGTCACCGAGTGCGTCTATAATAAGTCCCCGAAACGGAATCTGGTCCGGCGGAGCGATCACATGCGTCATAAATACCACCGCCCGCTGCGATTCAGGTTCCACCCAGAAGAATGTGTTACCTGAGCCAGCCCAGCCAAAGCTCCCGTTCGGCATATTTCCCGCGCGCTCAGTCTCTTCAGTACCTATAGCGAATCCAAGGCCGAACCAAACGCTGGCGTCACTGTCCGCACCAGGTATCTCTACTGCGGGTGTAAACATCCGCTCGATCATCTCTGGGCTGAGTAATTGATGATCCTTGTAGCGCCCTTTGTTCATCAGCATCATCGAAAAATTCAGGTAGTCCTGGGCGGTGCCGGCCAAGGCTCCACCACCGTCCAGTAATCGGCTCCGATCCTTGTAGTCGGTGTTATCACGGTTTTCAATCGCCACCAACCCCTCGTCGGTCATCAGATAGTTGGTGACAAACCGATCGAGGTCATCGCCCTCGACATAGAAGCCGGTGTCATTCATTTCAAGGGGCTCCAGCACCATACGCTTGAGTGCCCGATCCAGAGACTCACCCGTCACCTGCTCAATAACGCGGCCCAGAACCGTGGTCGAATAACTGTAAGAGAATCGCTCCCCCGGTTGATGTAACAGAGGTGCCTGGGCAATTCGGTGAGTCAGTTCTTTGAGGCTGTCGGCGGGAGCGCCGTCATCCGGATTGCTTCCCACCGGTGTCGCTCGCTTAACACCGTACTTTCGGTAGTACTGGTGTACTGGTGTATCCCCCGAGAAGTGATAGGTAATGCCCGATGTATGGGTAAGCAGATCTGCAATGGTGATTGACCGTTGCAGTGGCTCCGTCTTAATGGCACCAAGGGGGCCAGAAGCATAGGCCTCAGCGTCTTTGAACTCAACCAAAAACTGCTCTATAGGGTCCTCCAGCGCCAACCGTCCCTGATCGACCAACATCATGATCGCCACACTGGTGATCGGTTTTGACATTGAGTAAAGACGAAAGAGGCTGTCATCGTGAAGTTGCTTGGCACTATCCAGGTCTTCGTAGCCGTAAACATCGTGAAATACGACCGATCCTTTCTCGTAAATGGTAGTGATCGCTCCCGGTGCCAGACGCTTATCCACCGCCTGGTGTATGTCCTCCGCAAGGCCTTGATAAGAATCTCCAACAGGATTACTGGTAGTACTTGAGCAAGCTAACAGTGCCCCCCCTAGAACCGTAACCCCAACCAACCCCAGAAACGATTTTTTTATCGACATCGGACTTTTCTTCATACTCACTCTCGCCCTTTCATTTACTCATCCGCGTTTTTAGTAGGTTCTGTGTCAATCTCTAGCGCAAATTTCCTTCTCTTTTCATAACGTCTATCTGGGATTCTGGAATTCCAAGACGCTGCACAGTATCCATTGTATGCTCTCCCAGTGTTGGAGGCGGCAGGTCTTCTGAGGGAGTCATCCCCTTAACCGTGATAGGTGACCTCACTCCCTGCATAGAACCTTCGGAAGGATGTTCGTAATGAGTGAAAAAGTTAACGCTCTTAAGGTGCTCGTCTTCAAGCAAGTCCGCAATACTATTCACCCGCGAACAGGGAATATCCGCAGCTCTTAGAATCGCCACCCATTCATCAGTGGTCCGCTCAGGAGTGACCTCTGCGATGATTTTGTAGAGGTTGTTGATGTTTTCACTTCTTACGACGGGATTTACCACGTAATCTTCCGACACCAAGTCATCACGTCCGGCAAGCTTGAGAAATCCGACCCAATGCTTAGTGGTATAAGGAAGCACGCTGATGTAGCCATCCGCCGTGGCAAAAGGGCGTCGATAGGGCGACTGTAACCTCTCATATCCGGTACCCCCTATCGGAGGGGAAAAACTTTGTCCAGCAAGTTGCTCCACCATCAGGAACGAAACCATACTTTCGAACATCGGAGCCTCAACCGCACATCCTTTTCCTGTCTTCAAACGGTGAGCGATACCTCCCAAGACCGCAAGCGCCAAATGAAGCCCTCCCACCTTGTCACAGATAATAGTGGGCAGAAAACGCGGCTCTCCATTAATGTCAGTATTCAAATGAGCGATTCCGGAAGCCGCCTGAATGATATCATCATAAGCCGGCTCATCCGCATACAAACCATCTTGCCCATAGCCCGGTGCTGAGCAGTAGACAATGCGCTCGTTCACCTTTTTGACTGCCTCATAAGAGGCGCCCAGCTTACTCGCGGTCTTATCCCGCATATTGTGGACGACAACGTCAGCTGTCTCCAGAAGCTTGTTAAAGACCTTGCGGCCCTGCTCACTTTTCAGATCCAGAGCGATTGACTTCTTGTTACGGTTGCAATTGATATAACCTGCGCCCATGGTTTGGGATCGGCCCGGGCGAACATATCGAAAGACATCACCGGACAGGCTCTCAACCTTTATCACTTCCGCACCGAAATCACCGAGTACTTGAGTTGCATAGGGCCCAAGCACAACTGTCGTCATATCGATGACTCTAAGCCCTTTCAGAAGATCCTGCATAAACCTGACTCTCTACTAGAAAAATGAACGTGCCAACTGGTGGTTATCCGGACGTTACTAACCGGACTTCTACTACGCCCCGTCTCACCTCAAGTAATCGGCTGACACTCTTGGGACCTGAAACTCCCGATCGGGGCGACGGCAAACGAAGCTAGCTGCCAATTTGGGATTACCAGCTCCGTCGTAATAGGCAAACTCCGGATAAGGGCAGAGCGGTCGCTCGTAAGAGGAGGACGTCTCACCTTCTGGTGAACCCCCGCGCGCAACTATCCTATCGGGATCAGCCCCCTGCTCAACCCATTTCTCAAGAACTGTTTGAAAGTCCGCCTGCCCAGGCCCTGCACCGCCCCCGCAGTGATTGACGCCCGGCATCAGATATAGCCGGTAACGCTTAGAGAGATTTCCCCAACTCGATGTTTTGGCAGCGTCTACTACACGATTGTGATAGCTAATAGAGTCAGTGGCTGGCACCACGGGATCATTAAGTCCGTGATAGTGAAGTAACTTCCCTCCTGAGCTCAAAAACCCAGAAAGGTCCGCGTTCATAGCGTTGACTTCAGCAGCAAGCTGATCATCCGCCTGCCTCATACTGCGATCAAAGTCAAAATCTTGCCAACGCCAGGACTCACCTGGAAAGGCCCAATGTTGCCAAAAGGACTCTCGCGCAGGCTTTGAGGGATCATTCGGGTCCGCCCAGTATAAGCTCCAACCTACTTTACCGGAATAGCCACCAGCAGCTTCCGTGCCCGGAAGATTACCGAAGTAAATTCGTTCCCCTGTCCGTGGGTTGTGGGCACCTGAGTACATATTGTCAAGCGCTCGAACCTGTTCTTCGCTCAGACAATCTTTCCCACCTTTTCCGTCATCCGGGCAGGTCAGAACTCCCGGGGCAAAGTCACAATGGTAAGGGTTGTTAAGGAAAGTATCCTGAGGAACACCCCCTGATACCGCCCCGTTGTTCTTTTGGCATACTTCCAGAACCTTCGCCGAGACCATCTTTAGCTGTTCGGATGAAAGAAGCGCTTTGTTCGTATTTTCAGGATCGCGATTCTTTACAAACTGCCAAAGAAATCCCGCGTTCAGGTGAGTACGGTTATGGCCAGGGGCTCCGACGATGATTCCGTCAAAATCCTGCGGGTAACGCTGCGCAGCCATTAACCCCTGATGCCCGCCTGTCGAACAGCCTGAAAAGTAACTGTATTGTGCTGGTTGACCGTAGAAGGCCTCAACCAAGCGTTTGGCATGAACCACAGACACATGCACTGCTCGATAGGACCAATCCTTGATAGCCTCCGGGCGCCCCGCAGCGAACGAAGGGTCATCCCCTTCATGACCAGTATCGGTCCCCACGACGGCATAACCCCGGCGAAGCAACCTCTTAAAGGCCGCATAGTCTATCCGGGCACTATAACCACCATTACCCACCATCTGGAGCTTTCCATTCCAACCTGATTCCGGCAACCAAATCTCAATGCCGATTGTGGAGCCTTTGACCGGGAAAGCCTGCAACTGTAATTGGCACACCGACTGAGTCAATGCCTCATTTCCCTGCGGGGATTGCTTGTTGATCACTTCGCTATTTGCGGAGATACTGCTAGCGTTATCCAAGACCATACTCGCCATCTCGGCACAGCTGTCCACCTCTTCCATCAGCCCATCGTTCGCCTTTACACTGACCCCGCAGAGCAATGCGAAAATAATACAAACGTTAGGAATAGGCCCTTTCCAGAAACACTTCAACATAACTGTTTATCTCGTTCTTTGTATTCGTCTACCGGTGGACATTGGGCTCAACTCTCGAGATTGATACTAGGGCAAAGGTGAGATATCATTCAAATTGATTAATTATATATATTAATAATTAACTATTATGAAAGGCTTCGGAAAATGGTTAACATCAAGCACTTAAAAGCATTTATAGCGTTAGCATCAGAACTGCATTTCACAAATGCAGCGGATCAGCTATGCATTACCCAACCCGCCTTGAGTACACTGATTCGACAACTGGAATCCGACCTTGACATAACGTTGGTGGCCAGAAACACCCGCCAAGTTCAACTGACTCAAGCAGGAGAGGAATTCCTGAGTACTGCGCAAAAACTGGTCAATGATTTTGAGGATGCCCTGAACGATATTAAGTTGTATAAAGCCATCAAACGAGGTCGACTTGTTATTGCCGCACTACCCTCTTTGTGCACTTCCGTACTGCCGCCTATAATCAAGCAATTTAAGAACGATCATCCAGGTATCCGCATCGAAGTACTAGACATATCCGGGGATGAAGTTGTAGAAGCTGTCAGAAGCAAATCAGTTGACTTTGGCATTACCTACAAACATCCCGGAAAGGACATTGAAGCTCGAGCACTTATGCAGGACGAACTTGTTCTTATCTGTGACACAAGCAGAAAAATTGCAAAAAACGCTACGGTCGACTGGGAAAGCCTCTCAAAGGAACCGATCATTGCGATGCACAAAGGCACCACTATCCGAAACCTGATCGACAACGTTGCCAACGAACAGAACATAAAATTGAACATCATACTGGAGCCAAAACTTATGCCATCTGCTATTGCTTATGTTGAGGCAGGCTTGGGTTCCGCCATTCTTCCGGACTCTGGCATTACCAGTCAGCTTCCCAAAACCTTAAAGCGGATACCGATTACTTCTCCGCAGATAAAGCGTGAGATCTGCCTTCTTAAACTCCACCAGATGGTATCGTCGCCGGCCGCTGAGAAGTTCATTTCGGTCCTGTTTTCCACCCTACCGGAACCAAGTCAATAAGTTATACAACAACCTAATTACAACAATTATCGCTGCAGGAGCTGGCGAGGCCCAGGCTACAGAGCCCAGGCCAACCAATCAGTTATTGATCACTGCTCGGCTTGCTTCTCAATCAAGTCAAGTTGCTCCCGCCAAGGGTCAGCACCTTCGGAAACCAATTCGTTCATTGTGAATTCGAGAAGATTCTTCTTTCTTGGAGCATACTCACTCCACTCGGGAATACCTGCACTGTTGGGTGTTCCGGTTCGAGCGAAATTACCGAAATAGGCATTCATCAGTTTAGCTGTTGCCTGGTCCTGCGGCATCAGATCAACACCATATTTAGCCTCCAGGGTACTGAACGCAAAGGGAATTTCGGTAGCGTGCGGAGCACCACTCCACTCATCTCTCTTCGACAGTGCCACATAGGAAAATCGGTAATGCCACGCTTTTTCACCCGACTCAGTGACCTCTCGAGCCAAGTAACGGGCCGGCTCTACCATGAACTGCATTGCTCCAACAGTCATACCCAGCTGTCTGAGCGGTGTCTCGCCTGTGGGATCAAACGCCTTTCGAGCGCGTCTTTCGTCCCGGCCAAACTGTTTGAATAGCTCTTCTTTCGTTTCAGCCGAAGAAAAGCCGACATCTGCGCTGGTGGCACCTACCATCAAAGGAACCTTGCCATGCTCCCCCCGGCGGAACAGCTCTTCGTTACCAGCCAACAATGTCACGCCATCCTTAAAGGGGCCAGTCCACGTCCGCTTGGACTCCTCGTCGCCATAAAAAAGCGTTGCCAAATTCAGGTCGCCAGCAACTTCCTCAGGAGACAAGCCGCGCAACTTGGCTAGTGCCTCTTCTCCACTACCAGAAATACCCTTGCTCTCCGCGAAGTTCACTCCAATAGTGGAAGCTGAAGGCATGTCTGGCTGATCTTCGCGGATATCTCTCGTTTGACCGCCAGTTCGACCACCGCCAGACATGACGATCGCACGGTGAAAAAGGCCTTCTGCCGCTGGTGACCCCATCAGGTGAGTAACGGCCATGCCTCCGGCCGACTCCCCCATAATAGTGACTTGATCCGGGTCACCACCGAATTGTTCAATATTGTCCTGGACCCACCGAAGTGCTGCATGCTGATCCATGAGCCCAAAGTTACCACCCAGACCTTCACCTGCCTCTTCAAGGGCTGGGTGAGCAAAATATCCAAATCGCCCCAAACGATAGTTAAAACTCACAAAAACCAACCCCTGACTCGCAAAGGCGGACCCGTCGTACACATCAGGCGAGGAGCCACCGTTGACAAATCCACCCCCATAAATCCATACCAGGACCGGCAGTTTCTCTGCACTCTCGGCTGGTCGCCAAATGTTCAGATACAAGCAGTCTTCAGAAGGCTCCGTACCCAACGGCGCAGCATCACTGGGGAAGGGTATTTGCATGCAATCGCTGGCATATGAAGTGGCATCCTTTACGCCTTCCCAGCTAGCAACTGGTTGCGGCTTTCTCCACCGATGATCGGCCACAGGAGGCTGAGCGAAGGGAATACCTTTGTAAGACAGAACATTTTGCTCTACTTCGCCCTTCACCTTTCCGCCCTCAACTTCTCGGACGAGCTCCGGCGCGGCATTGACAGACAGACTAGTTGCCACTAGCGCCAGACTGGCCGCTTTTATAAGAACAGAAAATTTGATCTTCATGATTACCTCTCCATCAGAAATAGTTCATCAAAAGCCCTGCCGGAGACAAAACCGTGGCTCTATTGGGCGCTCACGATGATTCGTACTGGGGGTTTAATAGCGGGCTTCGGACCAATTATTGTGTCAATTTATGATTAGTTGCTTTGCTAGCGCCACTACTTTACACCTTCGAAAGAGAATTACACATTGTATTTTATTATTGCTGCATTCATTTTTCGTATAACTCAAGTAACTTCGTCAATAACAAAAATTGATACTGTTAGATGCGATCAAAATATATACAAGGAAGTGTAGTTTTATCATTTTTTTTAGATTAGGCTTTTCTCGTCTTTAGCCAAACCATACATTTTTTGGTCAGAGACAAGTCACGGTGGCTTTTAACACAGAACTAGCCACCGAAAGGAGAAACAAAATTAAATAACGATTTCCGCTCTTGCCCGTGGACTATCCAGCAACTTTTATTCTCTTAATCAGTAGAGCAACTAATTTGAAAGTGGCATAGGCAATAGAGACACGGCAGCAAACGATATTTGAATCGCAGAAAGGTCAATACGAGCGGAAGAAAGGTTCGAACTATTTAACAACACCGAGAAGGGGAACACGTTAATGTTATATAAAAATAAGTTATCCAGTGCCATCATTGTAGCTATGTCGTCCATGGCTATACCGCAATCTTTCGCTCAGGGCGCTACTCAAGGACCACTGGAAGAAGTGGTTGTTACAGGTATTCGCGGTTCCCTGGAGAGGGCGATGGACATCAAGCGGGATTCCTCCGGCGTGGTGGATGCGATCTCAGCCGAAGATATAGGCAAGTTCCCGGATACTAACCTCGCCGAGTCCTTGCAGCGGATCACCGGTGTTTCCATCAGCCGGGAAAACGGGGAAGGCTCAAAGGTCACCGTTCGGGGCTTTGGCGAAAACTACAACATGATCACGCTGAATGGCCGTACCATGCCAGCGGCCGACGCTCCTGCCACAGCCGCCGCGTCCGGACGCGGCTTTGACTTTTCCCAGCTTGCTTCTGAGGCTGTGAGTGGCGTTGAGGTATACAAAACCGGCCGGGCCAATATTGCTAGCGGGGGGATTGGCGCCACCATCAATCTCAAGACAGCACGCCCGCTGGACAACCCCGGGTTGAATATTTCCGCAGGCATAAAAGGCGTTCACGACACCACCAGCCGCATCGGCTCGGACCTGACCCCCGAAGTGTCCGGCATTGTCAGCTGGACAGACTCAAGCAATGTATTCGGTGTCGGGCTCGCACTGAGCCACCAACAACGCGAGAGCGGTTCCTCAGGGGCCTATATAAACGGCTGGGACACACGACCTTGGGTTGACCACGATACCGATCTGGCGGCCGCCATGGCCATCGGTGTCGATCCGGAAACCGGTAAGCGGGACATCGTTAACGCCCCGGACGAAGGGCAACTGTACTCTACCCCGGCGAACGTCGCGTACCGGATTTCAGACCGGGAGCGGACCCGGACCAATGGTCAACTCGTTCTGCAGTTTGAGCCTTCCTCGTTCGTCAACGCGACGGTTGACTACACTTACGCCAAAAACGAAACTCAATCAGACGACTCTGTCTACGGCATCTGGTTTACTCAGAATGCCGACCGCGCTGTTTTTGATACCGACCAGGCTGTAGCCACACCGGTGATCTACTCTGAGCAAATCAGTGACACCAACGGCAAAGACCTTTTTATGCCGCAGAGTTCAACACATCAAACCAACGAGTTGAGTTCATTGGGTTTGAACGTTGAGCTCAACCCCACTGACGAGTTGACGTTAACTCTCGATTACCATGATTCCAAAGCTGAAAGCCTCCCCGAGGGCTCATGGGGTGGCAGCTCGCTGACTACCGGTTTGGGGGCCAGATTGGTCGGGCACCATCAAGCCGACTTCAATGGCGACCTTCCCGTTTTCGTGGTCGATACCATCGCTGACTGTGGCCCTGGAATGGATTGCGATGGCCGATTTACCGTCAACGATCTTGGCAGCCAGGTTCAACAGCTTTATTACTCCACGCAAACCACCGATACCCAGCAATTCCGCATTGATGGTGAGTGGGAACTGGACCAGGGCGCCATCCAGTTCGGAGTGGAGGATCGCTCCACTGAGAACTCGACACTCTTTTCCAACAATATCAACGCCATGGGTAACTGGGGTCTAGCCAATCCGGGCGACATTCCAAACGAGTTTATGTCTCCGATCAACTTCCCCGCCGAGTACGGAGATTACTCCACATCGTCAGACGTAATTGGTTCTATTCCCGAAGAGGCATGGACCGGGGACGCCGAGCAAATCGCCCGCTGGGGCGCCGACGCCTACGGGTTCGATTTCGCGCCGCTGACCAATTACAACACCGATCGCCTGGTTGCCGAAGACATTTTGGCGACATACCTGCAGTTCGATCTGGCGGGCGACCTTGGCGATTACCCATTCCGCCTGCTGACCGGCTTCCGCTACGAAGAAACCGAGGTCTTGTCAGAGTCGCTTCTTGCCACGCCAACGTCCATCACCTGGCAGAGCAACAACGACTTTCTAGTCAACCGCGAAGGTGGTCTGAATGCCTTGAGCATCACCAACAAATACGACCACCTACTTCCCAGCCTGGATTTCAGCCTTGACCTGACCGAACAGCTCGTCGGCCGCATGTCCATGAGCAAGACCATCGCGAGACCGACCTACGACAACTTGAGTTCCGCCATTCAGGTCAATCCGCCCAGCCGTCCGACGACAAGTGGTCTGTCATCCGCTACGGCGAGTGCGGGGAATCCTTTGCTGGAGCCACTAGAGTCCAATAACTTCGACTTGTCTCTTGAGTGGTACTACGGAGACAGTGACTACGCCTCAGTCGGCTTCTTCGAGAAACGCGTTGACAACTTTATCGGTAGTGAGCCTGTTGGCCGTAACCTCTTCGATCTTCGAGACCCGACGGCCGGACCTCGTGCTCAAGCGGCAAGAGCCGCATTGGAGTCACGCAGTGATCACGACGGTGTTGTCGATGAGACCGAGCTGTTCACCATGGTAGTTGCCATAGATAATGGACTGGACTATGACTCACTGGATGATAATCAGGTAGAGATCGATTACGATGTTCAGCCTAACAGCGATGATCCCCTGTACACCTTCCAGACCGATACGCCGGTCAACAATGAATCCGCTAAGATTTACGGCGCGGAGATGGCGGTGCAACACTTCTTTGGAGATAGCGGATTTGGCGTCCAGGCCAACTACACCATCGTTCGAGGAGATGTTTCTTACGACAACGCAGGCGATCCCTCCATTTCACAGTTCGCCCTTCTCGGCCTTAGCGACACCGCAAACCTTGTCTTGCTTTATGAGAAGCACGGCATTTCTGCGCGACTTGCCTACAATTGGAGAGACCAGTATCTGGCTGATGCCAATTTCTCTAATAGGAACCCAGCGTGGGTCGAAGAATACCAACAGGTTGATGCCAACATCAGTTACGATATCAACGACAACTTCCAGGTATTCTTTGAAGGGTTGAATTTGACCGAGGAAAACTTCCGGTCCCACAGCCGTTCTCCTCGCCAACTATGGAACCTGGATGACTTGGGTGCTCGGTATCAGATCGGTGCCCGATACACATTCTGATTGTTGTGAATTGTATTTGCCTCAGCAAGTGCATTTAGACCGGCCTCCGGGCCGGTCCTTTTTAATAAAATTATCTAAAAGGAGCACGTCCATGAGCTCCAATCCGCTTAAGAAGGTTGTAATTGTTGGCGGAGGCACTGCAGGCTGGATAACCGCTGCAGCCCTGTCACGCCAATTAGGCAACGTTCTGGACATAACGTTGATAGAGTCCGACCTGATCGGCACGATCGGCGTCGGCGAATCTACCGTTCCCCCCATACGCATTTTCCACAAGTTACTGGGAATTGACGAGCAGTCTTTTATGAAGGCCACTGCGGCCACTTTCAAGCTCGGTATCGAGTTTAACGACTGGTACACTCCCGGAAGCCAATACATGCACTCCTTTGGTAAAAGCGGCAAAGATACCTGGCTTGGCGAGTTTCACCACTTCTGGATGCGGGCCAACCGACTCGGTATCAGCCAAGGGTTTTCGGATCACTCTCTGGAGATGCAAGCAGCAAAGTCCGGCCGGTTTGGTAAGGAACCTCAGGCGGCGATGACCTACGCTTACCATCTGGACTCGAGCCGGTACGCGACGTTTCTGCGAACATTCAGCACGAACCTGGGCGTCAAACGAATTGAGGGTAAAGTCACCCAAGTGGTACAGGCGGATAACGGCCACATCACCACCTTGGAGCTCGAATCCGGCCAGCACCTCGACGGCGATCTGTTTATAGACTGTACCGGCTTCTCCGGGCTTTTGATCGACAAGACTCTCAATGTCGACTATGAGGACTGGAGCCAGTGGCTTCTCTGTGACAGTGCTGTTACCGTGCAAACAGAAGCGCAAGAAGATCCTCTCCCCTATACTCAGGCAACCGCACACCCCGAAGGCTGGCGCTGGCAGATCCCTCTACAGCACAGATTGGGCAATGGCCTGGTGTATTCGCAGCAACACTTGAGCCAGGACGCCGCCTTGGAGAGGCTGCAGCAATCGGTTTCGGGAAAACCCCTTACCGACCCCAAAGTTCTTCATTATAAAACCGGCCGGCGACGTCAGCCATGGTACAGGAACTGCGTGGCGATTGGCTTATCCAGCGGCTTTATTGAACCTCTGGAATCCACCAGCATCCACCTGATCATCACAGCAGTTACACACCTGATGAAGCTATTTCCTTACGATGAGATACGGGAAAGTCATGTCCGACAGTACAACGACCTAGTCCGATCAGAGGTTGAATCAGTCCGAGATTTTATTATTTTGCACTACCACTTGACCAAACGCGATGACTCCCCGTTCTGGCGTTCATGCAAAGCGGTGGACATTCCGGACAGCCTGGCGCACCGAATTGAGCTTTTCAAGAGTCAGGCGCACGTCTTTCAAAGTAATAACGACCTATTTTCCAGCGATTCATGGGTTCAAGTAATGCTCGGCCAGGGTGTCTCGCCCCAGCGGTACCACCCTATTGCCGATGTAATGACACCAGATCATTTACAGAAATTTATCACAGGAGACAGAAACTCAGTGCAGCAAACCGTTCGGCAACTGCCATCTCACCAGTCCTTTCTAGACCGATATTGTGCCATGGACAGAGGACAAGTCTTTTAACGATTTTAGAGATGACAGTGCGATTGCTAAATCTTAGTGCCACGCTGCGCTTCTGCATCGGCTGTTCCCGCATGCCAAGTGGCTATGATGATATCCGCGAAGGACTCTTCACCCAACCGCCCCGGATAACCGAGCAACGCGGCATGATCTTTTTCAATATACCACCGCTGAGAGTAAACCGGCTTCCCACTGTCATTGTGGTGTAAGCGCTCCCAGGCTAGGTTCACACTGGCAGACTTGGGTAGACAGGCGAAGCGTCGAGGATTGATATGCTCCAAGCGTTTAGTCGCTCGGGCAACGACGGCCTGGTAGATGCGCTCCAACAGCTCGTGGCGCCAGGCGCCCTCACTCAGACTCTCGTAGCTGGGGTATTCAGTGGTGATTTCAACCATGACCTTGGAGGTTAGTATTCTTTCTAGCCGTTCATCTCGGGCTTTCTGGTATTGAAGCAGTTCGCCCTGGTCCGTACTGTCAGCGGTATCGGTATTGAGGGGTGAAATGGTTCCGGCAGCAACGATTTGATATTCAGTGTTCATGATTGGGCTCCTGTGGATATGGCTACATATCCACAGGCAGGCCCGTACAGATTTACCGCTCTACCCCCTCATCTGACTACCTCCAAAGCGGTGGTAGCCATCATCAAAGCACTTATCCCTCACCTTGGCCATGTAACTAACTCGCTGGAACAGAGAGCTAGCCTCCGCATATTTACTCGTATCAATCCGGTACTGACCGGCCTTACAGACGTGAACCAGCTTGTCTAGACCAAGCCCCTGACACCTAAGGGCAGACAGCCAGGACTCTTCAATCATCCGGTAAAGCGACTCACCCCCTTTACTCATGTTACCTATCGCCCTGAAGGCATGACCATTGAGGAGCAGAAGAACATGGAAATGCGGGCGGGTGTCGCCTTTGTCGTATTCCCGAGACCAAAGGCTTGCATAGTTGTGCCAATGGAGCCTCGACTTGCAATACCTGTCCAACCGCCCCTTGAGGCTCTTAAGACACCGATTAATAGGATCGTTTGAAAAGTCCCCCAAACCGGATAGCTCGTAATGCTGCGGAAATCGTAAATCCAGCCTCACCGCGTACAGCCTAGTGGACTGTTCCCTAGCCCAGCGTATAGTTCGGTCAATCTTGGCTAGGTTCTGCTCAATAAACGGGCCAACGCCCGGCATCAGCTCATATTCGTTGTAGTCCTGACCCCAATGAAGCTTAATATTAGGGTTCTGTGGTAATCGCTTATAGGTGCTGTTAAGCATCGCTGGCTCCTAAGTCGTAGTGATTGTCACACCATCCGGAGCTCTTGTTATCTTTTACACCTCGCCTCCCAATCCACGGGGCTATCGCTGCCCCGTGTTGCTCCCCTCTTGCCCAAGCATCAACTCCCCTACCTCTCGCCCATACTGCACCCCCATGCTTACTTCGTGCATGGGCTATTGCGTGCGCTGCTTCGAAATGTATATAACTAATATCCTAAAGAAAATCGCAATCCGAATGCCGGTAAATGCTTGGCATCGTCAACGAAAAGGCAGTGATTTACTGGGCTTTGGAGCCCGCTATCGAGGTGACAAAAATTACAACTCAAAACCCCGCCCCTTGGAAGGTTGTGGGAGAGTTTTTCTGGTGGTAGTGCCTAGCGCCGCGAAGCCAGAGGATGGGGCTGATCCCCACCGTCTAGCTGTGCCAAGCTCAATGCTCACTGATCAATTTCTGTCCAAGTGGGAGAGTCGGCCTAACTAGGCAACCACTCGGTCAGAGAATACCGGCTTGCCCTGATCCCGCTCCTCTATCCGGGCCAACACCCAATCGTGAACCTCCTGATCGATCCAGGCGACGGCTCGTCCGCCCAGAGAGACGGACCGGGGAAACAGCCCGTCTTCAATGTATTTGTAGATGGTGGACCGGCTCAGGCCCGTCAGCTCTATGACTTCTTTGAGGCGTAAAAATCTCATGTTGGACTCCTGTAGATCCGTTCATGAGATGTGCCTCATCAGTACGGAATTACACATTAAAGCGACGGATCTTTAGTAATCCTAATTTATCTTTAGTAAAATTATAGATCCCCCCCCTGTAAAATCGGGGTCTACAGAACAGTCAGCTTACTTATCTATCTTGTATAGATCTTTTATATTAGCGCTACATATCACATTTAATTCTGGTAAAATGCCCCTTTAATAGACCTTAATAATCACCTATAGATATAACTTAAGGGCATAAAAAATGGGAATTACTAGAGATGATGCTCCAGAGGAAGAACGGTTCATTGGGCCCATTAACCACCGGGAGTCAACTTGGCTCTGGGTAGCTTTGCTAAAGCGGCAGATGCCAATGCAAGAGGAAAGGTTTGGGACCTTATTTAGCCGACGGGAGCACATTGGAGCGCAACTATTGACTTTACCCAACCCGCACGCAGAGAAAGCTGAGCTGATAGGTGAGATGCGTTCTCACCTTGTTCCCAGCGGAGAGCTCGATTGGATTCACGATGATTCGAGGCTATTGACGTGGCTGGAATGGCGACTATCGAAGGAAAGTGGGTACAGGGGATTTCACTTGCCAGCACAGCTCCCACTCAAGGACCGCCTCATCGCAGCAATCGATACCGCTGACACGGATCTCCACCTAAAGAGAGCTACAATAGCCCAGCTTCGGGGTGAGTGGTCCACTCTCTTGGGTGACAAAAGCTGGGGAATTTGGTGCCAAGAGGGCAAAGCAGAAAAAGCGTGGTTTGCATGGGCCTGGCTAAATCGGCAGAAGATGGTTTGGGGACCCAAAGCGCCAACCAGCAACAACGACGTCTATACATGTGTGCTGTCGGCCTTCGACTGCTCCAACTACACTACCAAGGAAAAGGCATACTTTTTGGAGAAAATAAAAAGAGGGTGGAGCCAGCATAAATACCAGGAAAAGCAAAAAAAGCAGGGCAAAAAGCAGTACAACTTTAGCCTTGAAAAGGCGACAAATGACAAAATTGACAGGCTATCAGAAGATCTGGGGTTACATCGAAACCAGCTGATTCAGTTGCTGGTCGAGAGAGAATTTGAAGAGCGGCACTACTCATCTAAAGCCCGTCTCATCACCCAAGCCCCTTAGGGGGAACACTCCCCGACCATACGGATACGCCTGGAAGTTTTTTGAGCCGATCTCCGGAGGAGGACTCGTTCAGGAGAGCGTTTTTCCGGCAGTCTATTGTGGTTACCTTGAACCCCCGGTTCACGGGAGTGGCAGGTATTCCAAACGGTATTCCAAGGGATAACTGAACCCATGGTTTAATTCTTTATTTCAGGAAGTTACAGCATTTGTTCAGCTTCCCCCGGCCCACATAGCAAGACCTAAACCCCTGACTTTCCTAGCGAATTTCAGGGGTTTTTCATTTCTGGGCCTCACGTGTCGAAAAAATGTCGACACCAGCAGCCCTTACGCACCCATTGCCCTTTCACTGCCAAAAGGTGTACTATTTTTCGTACATCATTTGATGGCTGACTGAGGTACCGCCTATGGACATTATCAATTTCTCTGCCTTCCGGGAAAAATTGGCGAGCTTTATGGATCGGGTCAATGACGATCACGCACCCGTAATCATTCGCCGCTCAAAGAACCGGTCAGCAGTACTGATGAGCCTGGAAGACTTCCAGTCCTATGAGGAAACCAGCTACCTCCTGTCTACGCCAGCCAATGCCCGGGCGCTTCAAACCTCTTTGGAAGAGGCCGAGCGCGGCGACATCGTGCAGAGGAATCTGGTTGAATGATCTTGGCATGGACATCGACTGCCTGGGATGAGTACGAATACTGGCAGGGAACGGATAAGAAAACGGTAAAACGTATCAATAAGCTAATCCAGGAGACGATGCGCACCCCTTTTGACGGCAGCGGTAAACCTGAGCCCCTAAAACACGGACTGAAAGGTTACTGGTCCCGACGTATCGACCGGGAGCACCGACTGGTTTACAAGCTCAAAGGCGAAGGCCCCGACGCCACTTTGCTTATCATTCAGTGCCGTTTCCATTACGAATAACCTCTACCCCTTGGGCCCCTGACGAAACAGCCCACGCGCCGCGCGCCATGCCGTGCCGGCGGCACCACGCAACTGACGGCCCGACAGTTCTCTATTCTCCGCCTGGCGGCGCCGGTGCAGGTATCGCCAGTAGTGGCACCGCTCCGCTTGGGCATAGTATTGGTTGAAGGCGGCCTGTAATGGCTCTCGGGCCTGCTCAGAGTGTGGGTCCGCCAGTGAGAGAGAAATGATCTGCTCGGCCGGAATCGACAGTTGCTCTGCCACTGCCGCCAAGGAAAAGGTTTCTCCCTGTTGCTCCAGGTGCGTCAGGGCCACCAGTAATGGCGGTTCCGGCTGTCCGGCGCGACGCCCCAGCCAGCGTTGCAGTCGCGCCAGTTGCTCGGCATCGTCTTTCATACCCTCGGCGCTGGCATCGCTGACCCAGATGATGAGATCGGCCGCTGCCACCGCCGCACGCGCTCGGCGCCGGGGCAACTTTGGCCACGCCGGGGTATCCCACAGTTCGAGCTCGCCCCAGACCGGTGACGTGATTCGATGGGCATTGATCCACTTATCACTGGCGTTCGGATTGATGTCGGACTGGCCGCCGGCCAGTGCCTCAAGCAGGCTGGTTTTACCACTGCCGGCCGAGCCGAGCACCAGGACCTGCAGCGGCTGCCCCGTGCCGGCGGTCAGCTCGCCGCTGAGCAACAGGTTTCCGCTGTACAGCTCGATCGCGTAGAACCCCACTTTGCGCACATATTCCTGCAGCAACCAGCGCTGCATGCGCTCGCTGCCGTAATCCAGAATATGGCCGCCCACGGCGCGGCTGAACTCCTGGTACAGTGCACTCGCCGGGCTGATCAGCGCCCTCCCCATGCGGAATGCATTGTGGTAGCGCGTGGCGGTCTGTTGCAGGCGCCGGGCCCGCACCAGGTTGCCCAGGCTGAGGCGATGGCTGAAGGGCACGGTATGCACAATCTCCTGACGCAACTCACGACTGGCGCGCTCGATGATCAACAGCGCGTGGGGTACCGTCAGCTCGAGCAGCGGCCGCTCCTTATCCGGGAAAAAGTGCCCGGCTACCCGCTCCAACGCATGCTGCCCAAGCAGCCAGAGTGCGGAACCGTCGCTGAGGGCGTATTCCGCGGGGTCCGCGCTCTGAGCCAGCGCCTCCACCTGGGTCCAGGCGCCTTCGGCCGTCGTGGACCAATGCCCGCTGGGGCCGGTGCGCGCGTCCGGAATCCGGCGTTTATCGATGCGCGCCAGCCACAGCTGGAGCATCAGCGCACAGCCGCCGCAAATGGCCAACAGCAACAACCAATAGGCCAGGTACCCCGTTTGCCAGAGCCAGACCACGCCGGCCACAGGAATCGCGGTCAGCGGCAGATAGGTCAGCACCAGCGCCAACAGACGCAGGCGACCGAATTGGCGGATCAGGTCTTTCATACCGTCACTATATCAAAGGAGCTTTCTTCACGGTTTGGAGTCGAAGCGTCGTATAGTACTCACCGACCTACGACCGTTTTTGAGGGATGACCCATGACGCTGCCTTCCGGACTTCTGCGCCGCACTCTTGCGCTGATCGGGCCCACCGCCGCTCTCTTGATAGCTCTAACCGCGAGCGCTTCGCAGCCGGAAGACCTGCTCCAGACCCTCGACCAACTGGAGCACAACCGCCCCGTTCGCGTACAACTGTTATCGGCGCTCTGGCGTGCCGAGGGCAAAGGCGACGACCGGGAGGAAGTCGAGGTGTCGGTGAACACGGTCATCAACCGGGGCACTGATGGCACCAGCGTGACCTACGGCTGGCCGCTGCTGGATCGGTTGGAGGCCGAAGCGAACCGCCTGCTGGAGGACCCCGATGCCCGCACCCCCACCACCGATTTCATGTGGCGCCTGGACCTGAACGAGGTTCGCCCGCTTCTGAATGCCGCCGCCCCGCTGCGTCGGGAAATCCAGCGCTCGAGCTTTCGGACCCTCGTCACTGACCGCTGGCAGGGCCAGCCCGCCCGGCGCCTGATCTTTGACCGGGACAAAACGGTGCTCGACGAGCGGGCCCGGAAATACGTCAAACAGTTCCACTCCACCCTGGAAGTCTGGGTCGACGAAGCCGGGATGCCCCTGGCCAGCCGTCTCAACCTTCATGCCAAAGGAAGCCTGCTGTTTGTCATCCGCGGCGAGTACCGGGAGGAGTCCACCCAACACTATCAGGTACTGGATGGTCACCTGATCGTCCGCGAGCGCCAACGCTGGCGGAAAACCGATATTCCGGGCGAGCACCATGAGACCCAACTGACCCAGACGCTCCAGCCTCTGTGAGCGAAGCCATCACCAACCCCCGATATTGTGTGACGCCCTGCACATTTTGAGAAACCGATCCGTCTTGAGGGAATAAAACCCGGCGCCAAACGTTGTCGCTAATGAAACACACGGAAAGGTGGCGCTACGCCGCCTTGGTAATGCGATCAACGACGAAGAGGTCTCGCCATGAAACATCTGAAAAAAAGTGCATTGGCCACATCCATCGCTCTGGTTCTAACAGGCTGCGGCGGCGGCAGCAGTGATTCCGCCCCGAACGCCAACAACCCCGACGGCAACAATTCAAGCGACAAAGTCAGCTCCTCCGGTGTCATTACCGGGTTTGGCAGTGTTTACGTCAACGGGGTGCGCTACGACACCGCCAACGCCGAGATCGAGTTTGAAGGCGAAGGCCGCATGTCCGAAGACGATCTTCGCCTGGGTATGCGGGTCGAGATCGAAGCGGAACAGGACGGAGACGACCGCCGCGCTACCCGCGTGATGTTCGACAAAGACCTGAAAGGGCCGGTCAGTTCTGTCTCCCCCAACGCTGAGGACCCCACCCTGGGCACCCTGGTGGTACTCGGTCAGACCGTGACCGTGGATGCGAACACGGTATTGAGCAGCGACATTGCTGACGCCAATATGGACGGACGCATTGACCTGAACGACCTGGACAGCAGCCAGGGCCGCGTGGTGGTCGAGGTCAGCGGCTTCCCGACGGAAGAGGGCTTTATTGCCACCCGCCTGGAACGTCTCAACCAGAATGACGACGACAGCGACGACGATGACAACGAAGCGGAGGTCAAAGGGGTCATCGCCGATCTGGATACCACCAATGGCACCTTCATGATCCGGGATCTGCTGGTTCATTACGACCTGTCCGCCCTGGACGATGACATCGAAGACGGTGAGCTCAGCAACGGCTGGTTTGTGGAAGTCGAAGGCGAGGTTCAGGCCGACGGCAGTCTGCTGGCCAGTAAAATCGAACGCGAAGACGATCGCTGGGACGATGACGATGAGCGCGAAGGTGAGTTCGAAATCGAAGGCATCATTCAGGCCGTCGATACCGACAGCACCCCGAACAGCGTCACCATCAACGGGGTGGTGATTCCCCTGGCAGACGCCAGTGCGCTGGTCAGCCTGGTGGGCGTCAAAGTGGAAATCGAGGGATCCTTCAACGCAGAAGGCCGCCTGGAAATCGACACCGATGACGATGGCATCAAGCGCGAGTGGAACAACAATGTGGAGATCTCCGATCGGGTCGAAACCGTCGGCGCCACCAGTTTCACCACCCGCCTGGGCGTGACCGTCACCCCCACCGGCCTGAGCCGGGTGGAAGACGACGATGAGGACGACGGCGATCGCCTCAACCCGGAAGACTTCATGGCTCGGCTGCAAGCGGGCGACAGTATTGAAGCCCGGGGTTATTTCGCCGAAGACGGTACCCTTACCTGGACCCGGATCGAGCGCGATGACGATGAGGACGATCAGGAATGTTCCCTGCGCGGCCCGGTAGACGCCGACAGCATTGATGCCTCCGCCGGCACCTTCACCATCCTGGGTGTGACCATCGATACCGCCAGCATTGTGGACGATGACGCCTTTGGCGATGACGACGACAGCATCCTCGGCCGGGCGAGCTTCTTCACGACCCTCAGTGGCGGTGCGGTGATCGAAGCCGAGAGCGACGAAGACAATGCCGCCGCCTGCTCTGACGGTCTGCTGATTGCCGAGGAAGTGGAATTCGACTGGGATGACGACGTCGAAACCACCTACGATCGTGACGATGATGACGATTCGGACGATGACAGCGATGAGGATGAAGACGACGATCAGGACGATGATGATGACCAGGAAGATGACGATCAGGATGATGACAGCGCCGAGTCATAAGGCGTAACCCCTCGCCGGGCCACAGGGAAAGGGCCCGGCACTTTGCCATCGATTGCCAAACCTGTCGTCCCTGCTCTATTCTGCTCCCAGCCTATCTCCTTCGACGTGAATCGAGCCCATGACCATGCCTGCAAACGGTCTCCTTCCCAGCCCTCGCCTGCTACTCGCCAGTCTGCTGGGCGTTGTATTGGGTACCGGAACGGTTCAGGCGGACTCGCCCTTTTCCTTCACCAGCTCCTCCCAGACACTCTATCTGGCCCAGATTGATGACGACGACCTGGATGAACTGGACGACGACATCGACGATGAGCTTGAAGACCTCGAGGACGAGCTGGACGATCTGGATGATGACATCGAAGACGAGTTGGAAGATGACCTGGAAGACGAACTCGACGACGAGCTGGAAGATGAACTGGATGACTTGGCGGAGGACGCCGCCGAGGATGCCATGGACGATGACGCGGAAGACCTCGCCGAGGAACTGGCCGAAGAAGCAGCCGAGGATGAGCTGGAAGACAGCCTGGATGATGACGCCGAGGACCTTGCCGAAGATCTGGCGGAGGAAGCCGCTGAAGATCGACTGGACGACGATGACTGGGAAGACGAGCTCGACGATATTGACGACGACCTCGAGGATGAACTGAACGATGATGACCTGGACGATCGCTTCGACGAGGACGATGAACTGGCCGACGCTCTGGAGGAGCGGCTGCTGGACGCGCTGGAAGAGGACCTGGACAGCCTGATAGAGCTCAATACCGGTGACCTCATCGTCCGCAACGAAATGCTGGTGCTGGCGGACGACGAGCTGCTGGAACAGTTAAGCCGCCACCCGGCGCTGGACCTCAGAGAGCGACGGCCGCTCTCTGCACTGGGAACCAATCTGGGAAGTTTTGAGGTCAAAGGCGACGTGCCGCTGGAAGCACTTCGCAACGAGTTGCGCGAACGCTATCCGGGGCTGTCGGTCGACTTTAACCACGGCTACGAATACCACCAGGGCCCGACAACCGCGCCCGATGCCCCCCTGACCCTGTCAGCGCTTTACCGCCCCGGCGCGCCCTCCCGTTCGGGTACCGCCATTGGCATGCTGGATGGACCGGTGAATACCCGACACCCTGCGTTTGCCCGTGCGCGCCTGGAACAGAAAGCTTTTGCCGCCCGCCCCTCGGACGAGGACCTGGCGCACGGAACCGCCGTCGCATCGCTGTTGGTGGGGCGAACACAAGCCTGGGAAGGTCTGGTACCCGATGCCGAGCTGTACATCGCCTCGGTATTTTCCGAACAGGCCCAGTACGGCTCCATTGCCACCACCCAGACCCTGATTACGGCCCTGGACTGGCTGGCGTCCCGGCCGGTGGAGGTTATCAATATCAGCCTCTCCGGTCCCGCGAATCAGACGCTGGAAACCGTTCTGGAACAGATCCGATCCCGCGGCATACTGCCCGTTGCCGCCGTGGGCAATGCCGGCCCACTCGCCGACCCGCAGTATCCGGCCGCCTACCCCACCGTGGTGGCGGTAACCGCCGTGGACCGGGCGCTCGACCTCTACCCCTACGCGGTGCGCGGTGATCATCTGGATTTTGCCGCCTATGGCGTCAACCTGACCGCCGCTTCGGGGGACCAGGGTTTTACCCAGGTCTCCGGCACGTCATTTGCGGCGCCGGTGGTCACCGCACTGCTGGCCCGGCAGTTGGCCGATTCCGGCTCGCCGGGGCAGGCGCTTCAAGCGCTGAGTGAGGACACGGTGGATTTGGGTGAACCCGGTAAGGACCCGCTGTTCGGCCTTGGACTGCCGGGGAAAAGCCAACTGGCAACGCCGGCCTCCCCCTGAGGCCCGCCGCCTCAAAGCAGCTCAAGGGTAAAGCGCGCTTCCAGACGATTGTCGGTGTAATCCACACTCTCGAGATTGGAGCCATAGTCCCGATGCTCATAGCGCAACTCAAGCTCCAACCGCTTACCCATCGGGATTTCCAGGCGCGCCCGCCACCGCTCGCGCTCATCCAGGCGCTGGCCACTGGCGGGAGTCGAGGCACCACTGAGGTACTGCCGCTCCTCGTAGCGCCAATCCAGCTTGAGCGTCGCCCAGTCTGAAAGGCGACGGTTATACAACACACCAAACCGGTACCCGTCATAATCAAACCGGAACTGTTCGGCGCGCTTGGCATTGAACCGGTAGTTGGCGCTGAGGTAGTGAGCCGTTCCGTCCAGAAAATAATAGCCCGCGAACTGCGCCCGGGTATCGTCGTTATTGCGCTCTGGTGCCTGCAATAAATCGGTCTGTTTGAACGCCAGCTCCCCGCGCAGATACCAGACGCGGTTAAACAAACGGGACGCCTCCAGGGCGATCTGCCGGTTCTCCAGCAGGCGCTCGCCGCCCAAATAGGCAATGCTGCCATCGAGGCGTGTGGTCCAACGCACCGCCCCCAGCCGCTGACTCAGGTTGCCATAACCATAGTGCAGATCCAGGTCATAGTCCGGGTGCTGGTCGAAGCGTCGCTGCTCCATAAAATAACCGGCGCCGATCTCGCGCCCGCCGCCCAGCCCCTGTTCCAGGTCAAGGTCCACCGAGCCAACCCAGGCCGAGCCAGACTCCCGGGACACCGAATCGAGCTCCTCGACCACCAGATTGTCTTCGTGGCGTGCACCGGCCGACACCGACAGATCCACAGCGTCCCGCAGGCTATTCAACGGGGATTCCTCGGCGAGGGTCGCCGAAGCGGCAAAGCCCAGCAGGCACGAAGCCATGACATTGAGTCCAGTGGCACCGAGCCAACCGGACCGGGGACACCATGCGGCGGCCGTCACCGCCCTCATTGCCCCGCCCGGCGCAAGCGGGCCGCCTCTTCCGCCTCGGTCAAAGGCTCACCGGCCTGCAGCCCCGCAAGTACTGCCGCCACGGTATACGTGGGTCCGGCCGCGGGCCGATAGCCCTCCGGCACGGCGTGGGTTTCAGACACCAGGGTTTGCCACTCTTCCCCGTCGACCCGACAGGCCAGCCCCGACAACGTATCGGCACCCACTCGCCCGGCGTACTCGCGGCACCATCGGCCCTCGGCGGTCTCGTAGCTGGCCAGCGGCATTACCTGCCAGCCGCGATCGGCGTCCGTTCGGCGCTCACCACTCGGGGTCTGCTCCAGAGTCTGATAAACAAACCGCTGCATGGCCTCGGCCTCCGGCTTGGGGCTTGTCGCCCAGAACAGAACCGCGCTCAGGGCCACGACCACCGACGCGGCCATGGCCCAGTGAGACGGCGCCACCCGCACGCCGCCCGGGAACCGGAACAGGCGTCCCCGGGCGGGCGCCTCCGCCGTCGCGGCGCGGGTCAGCCGCGGCGGAACCGGCTCACTCAGCACGCCGCCCAGACTGGTTTTGATTTGATCATCCACGGCCCGCAGATTCGCCAGCGCCGCGCGCGCATCGGCGCTATCGGCGAGCAGGGCTTCGGCCCGGACGGTATCTTCCTGTCCGGTCTCCCCGTCGGCGTAGGCCATGATCAATTGAAAGTCGGCGTCATTCATGGTGTTTTCCTAGTGTATTGCTCAGGCGCCAGAAGTTCCTGCACTCGCAGGCGGGCGCGCGCCAGGCGACTCATGACCGTGCCCTGCGGAATTCCCAACTGCTCGGCCACCTCCCGATAGGAGTGGCCTTCTACCACCACCAGCAGCATGACCAGCCGCTGATCCTCGGGCAGCTGCTCCAGAGCTCTCAAGGTGTGCCGAAGCAGATCCTCGCGCTCAGCCCGGTCAGCGCTCTGGGTATCCTCCCAGTCCGGCATGGTCTCGGCGGCCATACTCACCGGTGCGTGTTTTGCGCGGCGCAGGTGGTCAATCCGCTGGGTCTGGACAATCCGGTACAGCCAGGAATCCAGCCGGGTGCCCGGTTGCCACTGATCCTGCTTGGCCAGCGCCTTTTCGCAGGCCGCCTGGACCAGGTCATCCGCCTCGTCCCGGCTGGCCGTCAGGCCCAGAGCAAACCGCCTCAAGCGTGGCAGCATCGCCACCAGCTGCGAACGAAAATCCAGTGTCATTCAGGCCTCATATTCCAGACAACGTACCGGGGCGGGTTTTATTCCCCTCTGGCGTAGAATAAAAACTGTGACGCCAAATAGCCAGACAAACAAAAAAGCCACCGGACGGTGGCTTCGAGCACTGGCACGGGGAGGACACCGGTGCAGATCAGCGCGTTGGCGCGGCGCCGCTTTCCGCCACTTGCTGCCCACTCAGGCGTTCGGCGGTTTCCTGCTCGTAGCGCAGCGCCGCCTGGGCCACGGTACTGGTGGTGCCGTTTTCGATCCACCGACGGATCCGACCGGCATCGCCCAACGGGGTGCGGGTACCGAAGGAGTTCAGCAGAACCACCGCCGTCGGCTCACCATTCATTTCCGTCACCATGACCAGACAGCGCCCGGCCTCGGTCAGGTAACCGGTTTTGGTCAGGTCCACATCCCATCGACCGCTGTGCACCAGCGGGTTGGTATTACCAAAGTGCAGGGTATAGCCTGGCTTGCGAAAGCGCACACTGTGGCGCCCGTCGGCACTGAGCTCTCGAAGGGTTTCGTTCCCGTAGGCGGCCTGCACCAGCTTCAGCAGATCGCCCGCACTGGAGACGTTGTCATCCGACAGGCCCGAGGAGTCGACAAAGCGGGTGCGGGTCATGCCAAGGGAGCGGGCCTTCTCGTTCATCGCCTCAATGAAGGCGTCATAGCCCTCGGGGTGATGGCGGGCCAACAGATAGGCGGCATAGTTTTCCGAGGACATCAGGGCAATACGCAACAGATCGCCGCGCTGGGCTTCAGATTCGGGACGCAGGCGGGAGAAGGCGTTGGCCGCCGGTGGGAAATGCCGCTCCTCGACCGTCAACCACTCATCCAGAGACGCGCCGGACTCCAGGACCACCAGCCCGGTCATCAGCTTGGTGACCGAGGCGATCGGCATGCTCCAGTCGGCGCGTTTGGTGTAGAACGGGGTTTCGGCACCGATAGGGGCCACCGCCGCACTGACCGAGGCCAACGTCAACCGCTCGGGGTCCGGGGCCTCCTCGGCCAGGGTCACCGGGGCCAGGGGCAAGGTCAGTAGCGCCCCCCGGAGCAGGAAACGTGCGATTGACGACGATCTGACTTTATTGATTAGGGTCATGAATCGGAAGGTTCTCTTTTCGTGGGTTCTCGTAACCGGGGTTTATATTAAGGTATTCTAACGTAAGTTTGGCCATCGCGCCGAGCACTCAATCCCAGAATGGAGGTTCCATGCCACGCCAGAAAGTTGAATTCACCAACGCCGATGGCCACAGCCTGGCCGGCGCTCTGGAACTGCCCGACAGCGGCAGCCCCAAGGCCTTCGCCCTGTTCGCCCACTGTTTTACCTGTGGCAAGGATGTGATCGCCGCTACCCGCATCGCCCGTACCCTGGCCGACCAGGGCATCGCGGTACTGCGCTTTGACTTCACCGGCCTGGGCAGTAGCGAGGGCGACTTCGCCAACACCACCTTTTCGAGCAATGTGTCGGACCTCGAGGCGGCGGCAAAGTTTCTCGCCGAAGAGCACCAGGCCCCGGCCCTGCTGATCGGCCACAGCCTGGGCGGCGCCGCGGTTCTGGCGGTGGCCCGAAGGCTGAAGTCGGTACAGGCGGTGGTCACCATCGCCGCCCCGGCGTCCCCCAAGCACGTGGAGCACCTGTTCGCCGATCAGGCCTGCGACATCCGTCAGGAGGGCCGCGCGCCCGTGACCATCGCCGGGCGCACCTTTGAGCTCGGCGCCGAGCTGCTGGAAGACCTGGACAACTGGCCACTGGAAGAAACCGTCGGCGCTCTGCGCAAGCCGCTGCTGATTTTCCACTCCCCGGTGGATCAGGTGGTCAACGTGGATGAGGCGGCGAAAATTTTCCAGGCCGCCAAGCACCCCAAAAGCTTCGTTTCCCTGGAAGACGCCGACCACCTGCTCAGCGATCAGAGCGATGCCGACTACGTCGCGCTCACGCTGGCCGCCTGGGCCAGCCGTTACCTGAAACTCGAACCGGTCCAGGCGCAGAGTCACGACCGCCCCAGCGTCGAGGCCGGCGAAGTGTTAATTACCGAGCAGGACGCGCACTTCCTGCGCGGGCTGTACACCGCTGACCACCAATGGCAGGCCGACGAACCGAAAGACAAGGGCGGCAGCAATCAGGGCCCCAACCCTTACGACTTCCTGTTGATGTCCCTGGGGGCCTGCACCTCCATGACCCTCCGCATGTATATCAATCATAAAAAATTACCGGTGGAAAACCTCGAAGTTCGCCTCCGGCACGAACGCGTCCACGCCGAAGACTGCCGGGACTGCGAAACCAAAGACGGCATGGTCAGCGAGATTCACCGGGAACTCAGCTATACCGGTTCGTTAAGTCAAGAGCAGCACCAGCGAATGCTGGACATTGCCGACAAGTGCCCGGTGCACAAAACCCTGAAGGGAGAAATCCGTATTCGCACCATCAACATCGCCCTTGACCAATAGCGGTAACCCCCCGGTCCAGACGGACCGGGGCCCCGTTTAATCACAATTCATCAAAACTTCACCCTTCTGTCATTTTTATTCCCGCCAACCGTCATATTTCCCGTTTAACGTTATCGCGTCCGCCAGAGCACGCTTTCCACGCTGAAAGCCTGCGGGCTCCAAATTCGAAGATAACCCCACAAATAACGGGAGTAACACAATGATGTTCAAGCTGAGTAAAAAAGGACAATTGTTGGCGCTGATAGCCATGACCTCTACCCTCGCCGCCTGCAGCGGCGATGACGGTGAGCAGGGCCCAGCCGGTGCGCAAGGTCCGCAGGGCGAAGCTGGTGTCGATGGACAGAACGGCGTTGATGGACAGGACGGTACCGACGGTCAGGCCGGAGCTGATGGCCAGAATGGTCAGGATGGCGTCGACGGGCAAGACGGTGCTGACGGTGAAGACGGCATTGGCGCCGGTCTGATGACACCCGGTTTGACTCGTCTGGCGACCGTGCCACTCGGCGCGGAAGTGACCGGTGCCTACGTGACCGAAGACGGCGATCTGTTCTTCAATGTTCAACACCCCAGCGGTAGCAACACCGCTCAAGATGCTGACGGCAATACCTTTCATACCGGTACCGTGGGTGTCTTGCGCGGAGTGAATGTGCACCAATTGCCGCGCAATCTGATCTCCTCACCTGTGCCCCGGACGCAACAGGAACAAGAAACCGTTCAGACCGCCTACGGTGAATATCAGGTGCTCGGACAAACCGGTGACAGCTTTGGCGGCGCGCTGGCCGAGGGCCTGGGCTATGTCATGGCAACCGACGGCAATACCATCGCGGTGCAAAGCGACACCCCAGACTTCAACGGCTATTTGCCCACCGGCGCCAATGAAGGCTACCTGTTCACCAACTGGGAATCCATTCCCGGTGGTATGAGCCGTATCAAGCTGAACAAGGATGCCAACAGCGGCCATTGGTCGGTGGACAATACTGATGTGATGATGCTCGACTTTGGCGACTGGGGCACCATCGCCAACTGTTTCGGTTCCATGTCTCCCTGGGGCACGCCGCTGACCTCCGAAGAGTGGGGTAACGAAGGCGACAACACCCACCGCTGGAACAACCCCGAGCGCGCTGGTGAAGGTTCATCGCAAACCGCGCTGGCCCGCTACATCGACTCGTCAGTCAATACCGCCAACGACGCGGCGCAATTCCCGAACACCTACCGCTACCACTACATCGTGGAGCTCACTGAGCCAACCAGCGCCAACCCGACGCCGGTTAAACATTACACCATGGGACGTTATGAACACGAAAACTCTGTGGTAATGCCCGATGAGCGCACGGTGTACCTGTCCCAGGACAACTCCCGCGGCGTGTTCTTCAAGTTCGTGGCCGACCAGCCGGGTGACCTGAGCGCGGGCACCCTGTTCGCCGCCAAGCTGACTCAGGACGCCGGCAGCAGCGAACCACTGACCACCGGCTTCGATATCGAGTGGATTCCTCTTGCCAACGGCAACAACACCGAGATCGAAACCTGGATCGCCGAGTACGATAGCATTGGCAGCGACGACTACGTGGAAGGCAAGAGCAGCTACCTGAGCGATGCCGACGCCATTGCCTGGGCCAACGGTGACACCAACTTCCCGAGCTACGATACCGCTTATCAGCCGGCAATCGATGCCGGTTACACCGACGCCAACACCTTCGGTGGCCTGGTGACGGCGGGCGAGGTCATGGACGATCGCATCGCGTTCCTGGAGTCTCGCAAAGCAGCGCGTGCCAAAGGCGCGACTGCCGAGTGGCAGAAGTTTGAAGGCATCATGGTCAACCCAAAACGGGCGGAAGAAGCCGTGGAAGGCACCGACCTGATTCCGGATGAAGTCGTGGAAGACGCCTACGTCTATTTTGCCATTGCCGATATGGACAACGGCATGGTGGACGACGAGGGTGATATTCGCCTTTCAGCGCGCGTCAAAGACTGCGGTGGTGTCTATCGTATGCGTCTGCTGCCCGGCTATGATGTCGATCGCATTGAACCGGTTGTGATGGGCTCGACCTACCGCTCAACCGCCGACGGCGCGGAGCGCTGTGATGTCAACGCGTTGTCTCAGCCCGATAACGTTGTGGTTCTGGACGATGGCCGCATTCTGCTGGGTGAAGACGGCTTCCAGACCAACAACACCCTGTGGATGTATGACCCCAAGATCAATAACTAAAACACAGCAATAACGATCCGACCCGTTGTCGCGGTCGGCTCAAAGGGGGTGCGATTTTCGCACCCCCTTTTTTATGCACTGTAACAAACCGTTCACACTCCCGGGGGTACCATACGCCACGTAAAAAAACGGGAGCCGTGACTCAATGATAAAACGCTTTCTCAGCTTGATCTTGGTAAGCAGCCTGACGTTGCTCGTCGGTTGCGATTCGCACACAGCCAACGATCGCGCACCAGCCGAAACGAACACAATCGAGTTTGCCGCCGATGCGGTACAACAAGGTGGCGTCAATGCGCAGGACTATCTGCGCTCGGGGGAAGCCTACAACCGCGAAGCCCCCATTCCGTCCCAGTGCTACACCAAAACCGACGGACGACATAACCCCTGCTACACCTGCCATCAGACCTATGGCGACCGCCGCCCTAACCAGATGCACGACGGTTTTCTTCAGGGCAGCTACGCCTTTTCTGAATTTGGCGAACGCAATCACTGGCAGAATCTGTTCAAGGACCGACGCCCCTACATCGAGCAAGTCTCCGATGAAGCAATCATTGAGTACGTTCACCAGGACAACTACACCGATTTAGCCCAGTGGATGCGCTCGGATCAGTGGTCCGGCGAGGAAGCCATCATTGAGAACCTCCACCGAGGTGCAGACGCCTTTGATGAGCAAGGGCTGGCCAAGGATGGTTCCCGCTGGGTTGCCTTCAACTACAAGCCCCTGCCTAGCACCTTCTGGCCCACCAACGGCTCCACCGACGATGTCATGATCCGCCTACCGGAGGCTTTTTCTGAAATCGACGGGCAGTTTTCCCGGGATGTGTACTTCGCCAACCTCAGCCTGCTGGAAATGGCCGTTACCGGCACACAGGAACTGGACACGCCGCCACTGAACGAAGCGGCGCTGGATATCGACCTCGACGGCGATGGCGTGCTCAGTGTTGCCAGCCACCGTATCCGGTACCGTCCGTTTTACCTGGGTGATGCCAGTGAAGTACCTCTGACCCACATGCTGTACCCGGAGGGGACGGCCTTTTTGCACACCGTGCGCTACCTCGGAGTGGACGATAGCGGTCGCATTTATAACGCACCGCGTATGAAGGAAGTACGCTACATGGTGAAAGACCGGTTCCGTCCCGCCACCAGTTTGGCCAGCAGCTACTATATGGAAGCCAAGGAAAAACACTTTGGCAATTTGCCTGGGGTGGCGGACCACGCCGACCGGGGCATGAACAACAAATTCGGTTGGCGGCTCTGGGGCTTTATTGAAGACGCTCAAGGTACCCTGCGCAAACAGCATCACGAAGAACAGTTTTTCTGCATGGGGTGTCACAAAAGTGTCGGCACCTCCATAGACCACACCTTCGCGTTTCCGCGCAAGGTCGCTGGGACAGACGGCTGGGGTTATATCGACCTGACCACCCAACAGGATACGCCCAGCCTGGGCGAGTACGAAGGGGAATTTCTGCAGTACCTGGAGCGTGTGGGTGGCGGTGATGAGTTCCGGCAGAACGAGGAAATGCTCGAGCGCTGGTTCCACCCGGACGGACGGGTCAACCGTGAGAAAGTCACCTCGGTACGCAACCTGTATGAGCTGATCACACCATCGCGGGAACGGGCCCTGGCGCTCAACAAGGCCTACCGGGCCATCGTGGAAGAGCAGAGTTATATTTTTGGCCGGGACGCGACCATCAAACCGGCCACCAATGTCTTCCAGAGCGTCGACCCGAGCACCCCACCCCTGGAGCCCGAACACCGGCATCAGTGGGACATTCGCCTCGCCTGGCCAGACACCGCCACCGAAGACTACTGGTCCTGGCAGGAATGATATCGTGATGCTCAGTGATCGACGCATACGCACCTCCCTGATCGCAATCGGGGCGGACCTTTTACTGACCGGCGCCAAGGTAGGGCTGGCGCTGCTCACCGGCAGCGCGGCGCTGCTCGCCGACGCCTATCATTCGGGCACCGATCTGGTGGTGTCACTGGTGCTTTTAGTCAGTCTGATCATCCGCTTTCGTCAGGAACGCAAAGGCGCACAGGCGGGACAGAAGGCGCGGATGCTCGAATCGCTCTTGGCCATCGCGGTCGCCCTCTTGATTCTGTACATTCCGGTGGAAATTCTGCTGGAACTGAACGCCCGAAGCGCCGAGGATGTGCGCTTCCTCTGGGCGGGCATTCTCGGTGTGCTGGTGATTCTCGCCCTGGTGCACTTCATGGCCAGACTGAAAACCTACGTGGGCCAGGAAACCGATTCACCGGCACTGGAAGCCGATGGTTATCACAGCAAAATCGACCTGTTCACCACCCTTGCCGTACTGGCCTCGCTGGTGGGTCTGTTGGTCGGCATAAATATCGACGAGCCGGTCGCGTTGATCATTGCCCTGCTGATTGCCGTGGCCGGGATTGAGCTGCTGATCTCAGGCATCCAGGGGCTTCGCTACCGGCAGGAGCTGGATCCCATTTCCCTGCTGGAGCCGGCCCTGGAATGGCTGGCCCGGCGCTCGTTCAGCAAGCCCCTTGCCCGACTGGGGCGACGGCTGGCTCGCATCCTGTATCAATTCCGCTGGCTGCCGATTGCGGCTCTGCCGGCGCTCTGGCTGAGCACAGGCGTCCACACCATTCCCGCTGGATACGCCGGCATTCACAGCCGCTTTGGCGCGCCGGTGAACACCGGCCTGCCACCGGGGCTGCACCTGACGCTGCCCTGGCCGGTAGATCAACTCAAACAGGTCGACCATGGCCTGGTCTATACCGCCCAGGTTGGCAGCCGCCACACCTTGCCTCAAGAGGACCGTCAAGGGGCGCTGTGGCGGGAAATCAAAACGCCGCAGGCTCATGAAGATGTGACCGACTATCTGGTCACGCAAGACGAGAATCTCATCGACCTGCAATTCGCATTGCATTACCGCATTGAAAACCCGGCACAGATGACCCTGCGGGTCCAGGACTTGCCGACATTGATCACCCGCACCACCGAGGCGGCCCTGTGGAAGGAAACCGCCGGGCACCTGTTTTTTGAATTGTTAAGTCATGGCCAGCACGATTTTGCCCAACGGGTTGCCACTCAGACCCAACGGCAACTGCGGGCGCTTGGCATCGGCATCCAGGTTGTGGACGCCCAGGTGTTGGTGGCCCAGCCACCGGCGGTAGCGGTGCGCGCCTACCGCGATCTGCTCAATGCCGAGCAGGAAAAGCGCCAGTACCAGACCCGTGCCGAGGCGCAACAGATTCACGACCTCCTCATGGCCCAGGCCGAACGCACCCAACAAAAAGCCCGGGTGAGCGCGGAAGCCAACGAACGGATTCTGCAGGCCGAGGGCGCCGTGGAACGCTTCTTGTCGCTGGCCGAGGTGTACCGCGAGAACAGCAACGCGGTCGGTTTCGAGCAGCAATTGCAGTACACCACCGACACCCTCAAGGACCGTCGCCTGTGGTTGACCGACCCGGCCCTGGACACCGATGACATCAGACTCTGGGGGCCCCAGAGTTTACTGGGGACTGACGACAGGAAATAACGCTGTGAAAAAACTGCTCTGGACACTCGCCGCGGTCATTCTGCTGGGCTATCTGGGCATCAGCTCGGCCCTGGTGGTCCCGGAAACGCACATGGCCATGGTCACGCAATTCGGTAAACCCACCCGGGCCATTCATCAGGCGGGGTTGGCCTTCAAGTGGCCGGACCCGATTGAAACCGCGGTGTTTTTTGATAAACGCCAACAGCTGTTATCGCTTGAGCCCACGGAGCTGGTCACTCTGGACCGGCGCAACCTGGTGGTCAGTGCCTTTGTGGTCTGGCGCATTGTCGATCCCGGCCAATTCCTGACCAGCCTGCGCAGCATGGACACCGCCGAGCAGCGCCTGAGCACCCTGGCCAGTTCGGAAATCGGCGCGGCCCTGGCGGCCCGGCCGATCACCCAGATTTTTACCCTCAACGAGCAGGACTTTCAGCTCAATGAGATGTTCGAGCAGATCAGCCGCTCCGCCAATCGCATTGCCGAGCGGGAGCTGGGCATCGAGGTGGTGACCGTACGCCCCAACCGGTTCGGCTTCCCCAAGCAGAACCTGCTGGCCATTTACAAGCGTATGGAATCCGAGCGCGATCGCATTGCCCGTCAGTATCGGGCCGAGGGGCAGGAGCAGGCCGCCACGCTGCGCGCGGAAACCGAGCGGGAAGTCCGGCAGATGCGCGCCCAGGCACAGCGCGAAGCCCAGGCCCTGATCGGGCAGAGCGAAGCCGAGGCAGCCCGACGGTATGCCGACGCTTATCAGACCAACGCCGATTACTATCGCTTCATACGCACCCTGGAAGCCTACAACCAGATTCTGGGCGAGGACACCCGACTGGTACTCTCGGCGGAGTCCCCGCTGTTCGACTTACTGTTCAACCCACCGGAGTTCGACCAGCCGTGACCCTGCACGAGGATATCCGCCATATTTTCCAACAAATTCGTCCACTACTGATCACGGGCCTGGCGGTGCTCTTACCTGCACTGTATGTGCTCAGCGGGTTTTATTCGGTGGGCACCGAAGAGCGTGGCGTCATTTTGCGGTTTGGAAAACTGGTGGACGACCAGGTGCTTCCCGGCATGCACTACCATTGGCCCTGGCCGGTGGAGTCCGTGCGCACGGTGCCGGCGACGACCCTGAGAACCCTAGAGCTGGATTTTTCCGCCTCGGCGCCATCCCAACTGCAACCGGAACTGACCACCGGCGACGAAGATCTGGTGGACCTGGCACTGTTGGTGCAATACACCATCGGCTCCCCCGGACGCTATCTGGACAGCGCCGAAGCGCCGGAAGCGTTACTCGAACAACTCACCCGGGCTCATACTATTGCCTATGTCGGCGCCCACGCCATTGACCCGCTACTGACTGTGGGACGCACGCGACTGCAGAACCAGCTGACTCTCGACCTGCAGCGCAGCGTCGAATCCCTGGCGCTTGGACTCAGGGTGACCTCGGTACAGCTGCGCCGCCTGGAGCCGCCCCCCTCGATCAAGGCCGCCTTCGACGACGTGGCCCGAGCGCGCTCCGAGAAACAGAAATTGATTCAGGAAAGCGCCGGTGAGCGCAACACCCAATTGGCCAGGGCTCGCAGCGACATCAGCGCGCTCCGGGCGAACGCCCAGGCCCAGGCTACCGAGAACCTCGAGCGCGCCCGAGGATACCAGGAGCGCTTTATCGCCAACTGGCAGGCCCACCAGGAAGCGCCGGCCCTGTCGCGCCAGCGTCTCTACCTGGAACACCTCGAAGCGCTGCTCGGAGAAATGCAGGTTACGGTTTTGACCCCTTGAGAAGGAACCAACGCTGGAGTCGAAGAACTTGACAGGAATCACGGTCCGCTCCATTTACCATCGCCCCAAAATTTTATAACCTGTTGATTTAATTGAACTTATAGTTTCTGGCGTACTTTCTGCTTAACGTAAGACTGTAATTCACCAGCCTGAAGGATTTCGACATCAGCGCTGGGCAGACTCAAACCTACAAGTGCACGGGAACTGCTATGAAAATGATCCACTTAATGCGTCTGGCAATGGCCGCCGGCTTACTGACTCTCGCGTCAGTCGCCTCCCAAGCGGCTTCCATTACTCTGAAATACGACAACAACCTAGCCGCTGAAGGCGCGCCGACGGGCCGTATTTACTCGTCTTACGGCACACCGAACGTCTACGCGGGTGAGTTCGATTTCTCCACCAGTAACAACACCAGCGGCATCGCCGAGTGGGATGACGGCCTCAGTGCGTTCTGTGTGGAAATCGGCACGACGCTGAAAACCACCGCCACCCAGTACACGGTAACCAGCGGCCTGAACCCACTGGATTTCGGTACGGCGGGACTGCACATCGATCGCCTGTTTTCCAACTATTACGACGATGCCCAAGCCAACAAAGGCAATAGCGCAGCGTTTCAGTTGGCCTTGTGGGAAATCGTCAACGAATGGCCAAGCAGTGCCTACGACCTGACCACCAGTGCCTTCAAGTCCGATTACTTCGCTGGCGCACGAGCTACCGCTCAGAATTGGTTGAGCTCGCTCAACGACACTAACCTGGATACCGGAAAGTACGACTTCCATTATCTTGTGTCCGACAGCTCGCAAAACCTGCTGACGGTAACCACCGCCAGCGTGCCAGAGCCGGCGTCCCTGTTGCTGCTGATGACCGGCCTGCTTGCACTGTTCCGGGCCCGCCGTCGGGTGCGTTAACAGGACCTGACACGCGGTCGGCGCCTCACCGGTGCTGACCGCTTACCATAAAAAAACCGGCCAGGGACAGGGCCGGTTTTTTATGGCTCGGATTCTGTCGACGGTCAGTCCGCGTTACCCAAAGTCTCCAAAGTATCCGCCATACCCAGATACGCCCGGCCACTGGCACTGACGGTATCCTGATTGAACGATTCAGAGGCCAGATGCACATCCTCCAGCACCACCGCTAACACGTTCATTTCCCGGCGCAGCGTGGCCACGGCATTCTCAATGGTGTAGCTCAGCTCGTGAATATCCGCCATGTCCTGATTGCTCACCTCGCCGGACAGCAGCTCGCGCAGACGGGCATTGCCTTCGGTAAAGTTTTTGACCGCCTCTTCAAGCGTCTCCGAGGGCTTGCCCGCGTAGTGGTCCACCGGGTCATCGGCCAGGGCCGGCCAGGACAGCAGGGCACACAGTGGCAGGTAGCATAGGGCTCGGGTCAGTTTCATTGGCAACTCCTCGTCGCGTTACAGGTGGGCCTCAATCGCCCAATATAAATGAGAATTGTTTCCATATAATCCCACGATTGGCCCCGCCTCACAAGTCCCCTTTAGAGGGTATTCAGCCGGGCAAGGTAGGCCTCGGCGGTCGCCAACACGTCCTTGCGCTGGGCCGGCGCCTGGCGATCCCAGTTGGCATACACCAGCTTCATCCGCGGGTTATCCCCCAGGCGGTCCCGGTGACGGCTCAGGAAGTGCCAATAGAGACTGTTGAACGGGCAGCTCCCCTCCCCGGTTTTCGCTTTCACATCGTAAGCGCACGTTTTGCAGTAATGGCTCATCTTATTGATGTACTGACCAGAGGCGGCGTAGGGCTTGCTGCCCATCAGGCCGCCATCGGCGTACTGGCTCATACCCCGGGTATTGGGCAATTCCACCCATTCGATGGCATCGATATAGATGCCGAGGTACCAGTAATCCAGCGCATCCGGGTGAACACCGGCGAGCAGCGCAAAGTTTC
This sequence comes from Marinimicrobium sp. LS-A18, assembly GCF_000463525.1. Classification (NCBI taxonomy): domain Bacteria; kingdom Pseudomonadati; phylum Pseudomonadota; class Gammaproteobacteria; order Cellvibrionales; family Cellvibrionaceae; genus Marinimicrobium; species Marinimicrobium sp. LS-A18. The sequence goes on along the minus strand of NZ_AWEP01000006.1, from coordinate 826,938 downwards.
CGGTGACCATCAGGCGTTGAATGTGATGCGCGTAGGCGTACTCCAGGGACTGCCCGATCGCGTGAGCCATGCAGGCCATGTCGGTTTTTCCAGTCCAATAGTAGTCCGGTAGCGGGCGCTGTGCGGACAGGTGGTTGCGCTGGCGATAGTCCGGCATATGGTGCCAGTACAGGGCCCGCACATACTCTCGCCAGCCGAGTATCTGCCGGATGAAGCCTTCCACCTGCGCCAGCGTGATCTGCGCCTGGTTCGCCTGCCAGTGGGCTTCGGCGGCGCGAATCACCTCGAGTGGATGCAGCATCTTGGTGTTCAGGCTGAACGACAGACGGCTGTGGTACAGGCTCCACCCATCCGGCGTCATGGCATCCTGGTAGCGGCCGAAGGCCGGTAGTAAATGCGTCAGAAAATACTGCAACAGCTCCCGGCTCTGGGCCCGGTTTACCGGCCAGAGTAACGCACTCGGGTCCGCCACCCCCAGAGTCTGCACCTCGTGACGATCGAGCATCTGATCAATGTCGGTGACATCGGTGGCAAACACCAGTGGCTCCGGCAGCGCGGCGTCGCGCGGCAGTCGGGCACGGTTATCGGCATCGAAGTTCCACTGCCCGCCCAGGGGCTTGCCGTCATCGTCCAGCAGCACCCGATATTCACGGCGCAGAGCCCGATAGAAATACTCCATGCGATGGGTCGAGTAGTGCTCCCAGGCATCCCGCGCGGTCAGAAAGTGCTCCGTGTCTACGACACTCACCGGCAGGTCCAGCGTGCGAGCAAAGTCGGCCAGCTGTTGATCGAGTCGGTATTCATCCGGCCACTGGTAGGCGAACGCCTCCGCCGACGTCTCGTTCAATACACGGCGAAGTAACTCGGGCAGGTCGGCGCAGGCGGCACTGTCATCCAGGGTGAAATAGCGCACCCGGTGGCCCGCCCGCTCCAGCGCCGAGGCGAACCGCCGCATGGCGGCAAAAAACGCGAGTACTTTCTGGCGGTGGTGCACCACGTAGGCCGTTTCCTGGGGCAGCTCGGCCATGACAAACAGCACGTCGTCATCCGGCGACTGGAACCAGGAGTGGGAGGCGTTGAGTTGATCTCCGAGAATCAGTCTGACCTGAGTCATGGGCGTTCGAACCTTTCCGGTAAGGGGTCCGGTTAAGAACGCGCCCGAGGCCGATTCAGATCATCGCGGGGCGTCGGGCCGGCGTTCGATGCCGTAGTGCTCAGCCAGGTAGGCGAAGACTTCCTCGGGGCCACCGCGGACCACGATGCGATCGGACTTTTTACTCAATTGGTAGCGGTACATGGGGTCGTAGTAATCCTCCAGCAGGCGGCGAATCCAGACCCGATGCAACTGCGGATCACCCCGGCGGTGCGCGCTCAGGGACTGCTCCAGAAGGTGCACCATTTCCTCGTAGCGCACGCCGCCGAGACGCTTGCGAATGCGCCCGAGGGACACCCGCAGGTCCTCCGCAAAGCGCTCAAAACCGGCTTCCTCGCCCTGATCTTCGGACCACTCCGCCAGCTTGCGCAGGATATAGTTGGTGTAGGTGTGCTCAACCCGCTCCTCCAGCGACACCTCCAATAGAGCCAACGGGGCGCGCTCCATGGCCTCCTTCAGTGGCATGGGTAATACGCAGCGACCGATCAGATGGCTTTCATCCTCCACCAGAATCGGCGTATCCGGCGCTCGGTGGTGGCAGCGCAGCAGATCAATGGCCACGGCATTTTCAAAATCGATCTGGCTGGGCTGGCCGCCCACCCGACGTCCGAAGGCGCTGCCGCGGTGATTGGCTCGCCCTTCCAGGTCAACGCTCTGGGGCAACTGGACCAGCAGGTCGGTCTTTGCCACACCGGTGCGCCCGGCCAATACGATCAGGGGGTGTTCCCGACAGATTCGCTCCATCTGATCAATCAGAAACCAGCGCAGTGCTTTGTAGCCGCCGGTGACCCGAGGGTAGTCGCAGCCGGCTTCGCGCAGCCACTGCTGACAGATCTGTGAACGCAAGCCGCCCCTGAAACAGTACAGCACGCCGTCGGGGTTCGCGCGGGCAAAATCCAACCAGGCCTGCACCCGCTCGGCTTTGATATCACCCTGCACCAGCTGATGACCCAGCTCAATGGCCGCATCCTGGCCCTGCTCCTTGTAGCAGGTGCCCACCCGGGCCCGTTCGTCATCGAGCATCAGCGGCAGATTGACCGCGGCGGGAAACGCCCCCTTGGCAAACTCCACCGGGGCACGGGTATCGATCATCGGCGTGTCCGATAGGAAGAGCGCTAGGTAGTCATCAATATCCTGGGGGCGATCGGCCATGTGGGCTCCGCTGTGTGAGGCAACATTCAGTCGCGGAGATTATACGGGCTCTGGCCGATAGTGACTATGTGCGACAAAACGTGCGACAAAAACGTGTGACCAAGACGTGGGCAGCGACAGTTGCTAGGCCGACCGAAAGCGCTCGCTGTCGAGCTCATGGCGTTTCATGATTTTATGGAAATCCGAGCGGTTTCGCCCCGCCAGCCGCGCCGCCTCAGTAATGTTGCCACCGGTCATTCGCAGTATGCGTACCACATAATCCCGCTCAAACTGCCGCTTGGCCTCTTTAAGGGGCACCAGCGCCGGCGACGCCTGCTCGGGCAATACCTCCGCAATCAGCGACTCGGCGATCAGTGGTGCTGGTGATAACGCCACCAACTGTTCAATGACATTGCGTAACTGGCGGATATTACCGGGCCAATCGAACTGCAGTAACATCCGCTGCCCACCGGGCGACAGCTGGCGCACCGCGTCGCCGGTACGCTGGGCAATATCATCGAGGAAAGAGCGGGCCAGCAAGGGAATATCTTCCTTGCGCTCGCGCAGCGGCGGGAGCGCCAACTGGGCAACGTTCAGCCGGTAATACAGATCTTCCCGGAAGTCCTGGGCGGCGATGGCCTGCTCCAGATCCCGGTGGGTTGCGGAAATGATCCGGACATCCACCGGCTGATCGGCCGATGACCCCAGAGGCCGAACCTTGCGCTCCTGTAACACGCGCAGCAGTTTGACCTGCAGGTTCAGGGGCATATCGCCAATCTCGTCCAGGAACAGGGTGCCGCCATCGGCCGCCAGAAAGAGACCATCCCGATTATGGGTCGCACCGGTGAACGCCCCTTTGACGTGACCAAACAGCTCGGACTCCAACAGGTCCGCCGGAATGGCTCCGCAATTGACGGCGATAAAGGGCTGCTCCGCCCGGGCGCTGGCGTTATGGACCGCCTGGGCCAGCAGCTCCTTACCGGTTCCGCTCTCACCGCCGATCAGTACATTGATGTCACTGCGCGCCAGCCGGCGAGCCTGCTCCAGGCGCTTGAACATCAGCTCACTGCGGGTAACGATGGCATCGGACCAGCCCGCTTTGGGGGCCGCCCCCAACCCGCCCAGCTCAAGCGCCTGATCCAGCACCTGGCGCAACTCCCGATTATCGATCGGCTTGGTCAGAAAAGAGAACAGACCCTGCTGGGTTGCCTCAACCGCTTCGCGAATGGAACCGTGCGCCGTGAGCATGATAACCGGCACGTTGGGCCAGTTCTGCTGTATGTGCGCAAACAGGGCCATGCCATCCATCGGCTCCATGCGCAGATCGGTAATCACCGCAGCGGCCTGTTCGCGATCCAGGCTGGCCAGCGCCTCCTCACCCGAGCTCGCGGTCGCCACCCGGTAGCCGGAGGCATTCAGTCGCATACTCAGGAGCTGGAGAATGTCCGGGTCATCGTCCACCAATAAAATCAGTGGTGGCTCCGTCGCGGTTGTTCGGGCTTCACTCATCGCAGCGATTCCTCATCCGTCGACTCACCCATTTCCGCCTCAATGGCTCGAATACCGTCAATCATATCGTCGAGTTTTTTCTGGGTGTTTTTCAGCCGTCTTTCCAGCAACGCATAAGACTTCGCCTCGGCGGCCAACAGCTCCAGGAATGCTGGAAAACCGGGCGGCGGACGCTCGATACTCCGGGCGGCGACCAACGAGTTGGCCAACAGGCCCGGCGTCTGATCCGGCGCGCAGGTCGCCAGCATAAGCGAACCCAATACCGCTTCATCCGACGTCATTTCGCGATAGGCGTTGAGCAGTTGATCCCGCTCTTCCACCGGCAGTTGGCAGGCCTGATGACGGAAGGTTACCAGGGCTTCCAGATTGTGAAACGTATGGTGGCTGGTGACTTCTTTAGCCGGCGCCTGCGGCGGAGGTACCGGCTGAGGGCGCACCGCGGAGTCGGCCGCGCGGCCCTCCCAATGAACGCATCCAGTGATCAGCAACAACAGGCATACCAACCGAAGCTTCATCATGTCGATGCCTCGCTGGTCGGTAATGCCCGGGACGCCTCTGACACCGGATAGCGAAGCAGAAAACAGCTGCCCTCCCCCGGGGCCGACGTCAGCTCAATGCTGCCTCCGAGCCGGGCCACTGACTCTTTGACAATCGCCAGCCCCACTCCGCTACCGTGTACCGATCCGTGCCGACGGACACGTCCCTGCACAAACGGCTGAAATATTTTGTCCTGATCGTTCGGGTGAATACCCGGCCCCTGATCGGCGACGGACAACCAGGCGCCACTCTGGTCAACTCCCCAGCGCACGCACACGACGCCGCCATCGGATGAATAGTGATAGGCATTGGACAGTAAGTTGGTCAATATCATTTCCAGCAGGTGAGTGTCGCCGTTCAGGCTCCCGGGGCTGCCCTGGTAATCCCAGGTCACCCGATGACGCAGGTTCTGTTGATCGAGGCGCTGGGTAATTCGCGCACACAGCGGTTCCATGGCCACGGTTCGATCCTCTACCGTGACATTGTGGGTTATGACGTTGTAGTTCAATAACTGCTGAATAAGTTCCTGCAAATTTTGTGAATTCTCAAGCAGAATTCGCAAAACATTCTGTTGGCGAGCATTGATCGGCCCAGGCACTTCATCCTGCAGTAAGGACCCCGCCTCAACGATCGCGGACAATGGCGTCTTCAGTTCGTGCGACACATGGCGCAAAAATATCTGCTTTTGCTGCTCGACCGCCAGCAACTGGCCCCGCAACCATTCCAGTCGCTCGCCCAGCGCCTGCAAGTCCCGGGGGCCGGTGACCCGGATGGGGGTTTCCCAATCGCGGTGACCCAAATGACGGATCGCCGAGGACAATCGGCGCAGCGGGCGAATCATCTGCCAGAACCCCAGTGCCATGAGCGTCAATGTCACCGGAAGGCTGATCATTCCCAACAGAGACAAGCGCCATAAAATCTGCTGAAGCGCCGCTTCGTTACGATCACTGAGCACCGCAACATATTCACTGACGGCCTCATCGAGCGCGGAGCGACGCTGGGAGAGAACGGCAAGTTGCTCGGTAAATTCTTCGTCCTGCCAGGATTCAATCGCTTCATCATTCAGTGCATGCAGCGTATTTTCAAGCGCGACAAGCGCGTCGTAAACCACGCTCTGTTGCGGTTTGGCAACACGTTCAATGCGCCGCGAGCTACCGCTCTCAAACCACTGGGTCAGTTGCTCCAATTCGGTCAGAAGTTCATCACGCTTCTGTTGGTAGGGTTCAAGAAACGTCACGTCACGCAGCAGGCGGTACTGCCGGGCAAAGCGTTCCAGATCACGTACCTCGGCATTCAACCCCGACTGCCGGCTGACCAGGGCGTCGGAGTGATCCACCAGCAGGCGCTGGGTGTGCATCTGCTGATAAAACGACCAGGACGCGTAGGCCACCAACGCCAGCATCGGCACCAATGTCACCACGGCAATCAATAACCATTGCTGAGACAGTGACAGACCTCTTCGGTGCGGCATGAAATTTTTCCTCATAGCGATGGCGGCCACCCGAACCGTTCAGAACGCAGGCGCACTGTTGCCAATAAGAAACACCCTCGCTTACCGATCATAGCGGGCTTCGCGTCCAATAAACCAAAACTCCGTCGCACTTTAGCAACACTGTATTGGTGGAAAAGTTCCACCAAACGGGCAGCAATTTAGCTAAGTGATTGAAAATAAATATTTTTTGAAAGGTGGCACGACCTTGGCAATACACCTCGGCGTCAGGCAAAAAAGACTTGGTACCCTTGCCTGACATGCTTCGGTACCGGCGCGTCAATAGCTGGTAACACACACCAACAGGAATGATGAGGTGAATTATGAAAATTGTATCTGTGATTGCAACCACCGCACTTCTGTCTTTGGGAACCCTGAGCGCAGTGGCTCAGGATGACACTCAGACTCAGGGAAGCGGCGCCGACTCCGCGTTCTCGGTGATCGACCAGAACGGTGACGGCAGCATCGACAAGGACGAAGCCAAAAACAGCGGCATCAGTGACCGCCGCTTTGAATCCATGGACAGCGACGGAGATGGCGAAGTAACCCAGTCCGAATACGAAGGACAGGGCAGTGGAAGCGGCTGGCAGTAATTGCCATGCCGAACCGGAGCGGCTCCGCGCCGCTCCGGTCACTTTACTGAAATTTCCGAACCGTTGGGGAGCACACAATGACACCGCTAGCCCGTCTGGGACGTTACAGCTACTGGATTATTGGCATCAGCCTGACGGCTGCCACCATGACGCTGCTGACTCAACAGGCCAGCAGTGAAGAACAACAGCCCCCGACCAAGGCTGCACAGGAAGCGCATCTGGTAGAGCAACGACAGCGCGGCCAGATTGAAGGCGTTTACCTGTTCCACCCGTCCCTGGATGCTTCCACGATTCAGGTAGAGGTTCGGGAAAATCGCGCCACACTCGTTGGCGAAGTGGAGTCACACGTGCAGCGGGATCTTGCACAGGAACTTGCGATGAGTATTGACGGAATCGACACGGTGAGCAATCAGCTTCAAGTGAACCCCCGTTTGACTGAGGACCACCACTCATCGCCGGCCTGGGGCGAGCAACAGTCTGACAGCGCGCTCCTGGCCAAGGTCAAAACCCGGCTGCTGGCCAATATCAACCTGCCCGGCGCCCGCATCGAGGTCGACACACAGCAGGGGCACGTCACCCTGAGCGGGGAGGTTGATCACCGGGATCAGCAGGAACTGGCGTATTACACGACGCTGAATACGCAGGGGGTGCGCTCGGTCGAGAGCACCCTGAATGTGACACCGAAAGAGGAATGAATTCCGGACTCACCGGACCGTTTCAATGTTCACTGACATGCTTTGTCAATCACAACCAAAGAGGAATGATCCTATGAAACAGTCAATCATGTACGGTATCGCAGGCGCACTGGCGCTGACCTCCGGCGCCGCTCTGGCACAGGACAGCGTCTCCCACAACGAGAACGCGGCCCATGTCTACGTCGGTGGCAGCTACGGTGGCTTCAAGGCCCGTGGCGGAGAATTTGATGATGAAAAGGATTTTTTTGAATTGAGCTTCGGGGGCTTTTTCAACCCCTATGTGGGCCTGGAAGCCAGCGCGACCTATTTCGGAGAGTACGGCAACGACCTGGCGACCGCAGACGCCGAAGGCTACGGCATGGCGGTGATCGGGCGCCTGCCGCTGTCCGACAGCTGGGGCCTGTATGCCAAAGGCGGGCAGTTTTTCTGGGAAGCGGATATCGACACCCCCGTGGGTTCAGGTGATACCGACGGTGACGATCCCTTCTACGCAGCGGGCATGGATTTCCGCTTGGCGCAGAACCTGAACATGATCGTCGAGTACAGCCGCTACGAAATCGATACGCGCCTTGAGGAACTACCGAACGTTGAGGACACCGACCTCGACACCGTCAAGGTTGGCCTGCGCCTGCGCTTCTGATTACTTCGCTCCACCCACGTGCGTTTGCACAGTTTGCCGGCCTCACCCCAGGGCCGGCTTTTTTATGCTCGCAATCAAAGCGCGAAACAGGTGCCGCTGCGAACGGCGGTACAACAGAAATTCCGGGTGCCATTGAACGCCCAGTAAATAACCGTAAGCGGGATCCTCAACCGCCTGCACGATACCATCGTGGTCCCGCCCGGCGATATGTAACCCCCGCCCCAAACGATCGATGGCCTGATTGTGCAGGCTATTGATTCGCTGGGACCCCTGCCCCAGTAGTTTCAGCAAGAGCGTTCCCGGCACGACGTCCAGCGTTTTCAGAGGCAGAATGGTACGTCGATGCGAGGTTTTGCGCCGATGCAGACGAAGATCCTGCACCAGTGTACCGCCGAGGCACACGTTCAGTAGCTGCGCCCCCCGGCAAATCCCCAACAGCGGACGGTGTTCCGCCAGAGCCTTGTGAATGACCCGCTTTTCCAGCTCATCCCGTTCGGGATCATACTTGGGATGAACCTCGGGTTCCGCACCGTACAAAACCGGTTGCACGTCGTGTCCGCCGGTCACCACCACCGCATCAAAGTCCGGCAGTGCGTCGACATCACTGGGACGCACCTGTATCGGGCGGGCGCCATACAGACGCAGCACTTGAGCGACCAGAAAACGGGGGCCGAACGCACCTCGCTGTGGCCCGGTCACCGCCACTAGCGGAGCAACCATCGATCCTCCACCTGCTGAACCCAATCACCAAACCAACGATCCAGCGGATCGGCCAGAAACTCATGGTACGCCCGGCAACAGTCCGCCAGGCGTGGCGCATCCGCCGCCAGAGCTTCCACTTCCAGCCAGTCATTCCAAGCCAGCGCCAAGCTCCAATCCGGGCGATGGATTTCACAATCCGGCAAGCGGTAGTGAAACGCCGGGCGCGACTTGATCAAGGGGTCGTCCAACTGCTGCCGCACGCGGGGTTCATCCAGGTGAGCAAACAGCGGCAACATGTCCAACGCGCGATTTCGCGAGGGATTGTGCGCGAGATAGTCATCGATCAACTGACTCTGATCAGGCCAGTAATCCGCTCTGGCCAACAGGCGTCGATAATCCGTGGGATAGGGATCAATATAGTGAGTGACCTGTCGGGACAGGTTGATGTCCGCCCGCGCATAAAGCCAGTCGTACAGACAGGAAAACGCTTTGAGATAAGCGGTAATCGTCCCGGTTTTTTCGTCGGGCACTTCCGGGTTCAACTGCATACCGAAGGCGTTGACCAGACGATCCGAGGTCCCCTTGGCACCGGCCGCGCGCAAGCGCCGGATGATTTCCTCCACCTCATCAAGCCGGGTCATGGGCAGCGGCGGGCTGACCAGCTCCATCGGCACCAACGAGTCGGCCAACCACTTCAGAACCTCTTCGGCTGAATCTCCGAGCTCACCAGAGAAGGTGCCCCGGTCGCGCTCTTCCCGCCCAAGCTCCTTGAGCAGGCGGAAATCCAGTTCCACACCCCAGTCCCCGGCCGGATCACCACTGAGCACCCGTTCATAGCGCCCATTCGGCTTGACGGTCAGAGACAGGTAATCCGCCACCAGCTCACTGAGCTGATCCAGCGTCAGACCATTCATTTCCAGCTCGACCCCAATACGGCGAGGCTCGCCCTGGGCATTTTCGGCTCTGGCGGGCAGTCGTAGTCCCACGGTCTGGATACCTCCTGAGTATTGCGATAGTCGTCTAAAACCCTTTACCCAATAGCATGACACAGACCCGCCCACTTTGCCCAACTCATAAAAAAACCCCGGAAACCTGACGGCTCCCGGGGTTGATCAAAGCGCACCCGAAGGTGGGATTCGCTTAGTACTGGTACTTCACACCGACTTTGAAGACACGACCAGTGTGGTCGTACTCGTAGCGACGCTTCTCGGTGATGTCGGTCCAGCGGTCCTGATAGTCATCAGTGAGATTCAGCGCTTCAAAGTTAATGTCGAGGTTGTCGTTCAACTCGTAGCCTGCGGAGAAATCGACATTGAAGGTACCTTCGTAGCCTTCAAAGCGGTTTCCGGTACCGCTGGTGCCGGTGATGTAATCATCACGATAGGCCGCGGAGATACGAGCGTTGAAGCGGTCATTCTCATAGTAGACGGTCGCGTTGTAGGAATTGTTGGACAATCCGAACAGACGCTCGCTGACCACTTCATCCCCAAAGGTATAGTCTACATCCGAGTCTACATAGGTGTAGTTGGCAATAAAGCCGAAGTCCCGCATCAGCTCCGCATCGGTAAAGGTTGAGAACGGAGCCTGCAGCGCCAGCTCAAAACCTTTCACTTCTGCGCCCGGGCCATTTTCCAGTGAAGAAATGGTCCAGGGACGACCTTCCGGATCCGCCTCGGCAGGGGAGGTTGGCGCCAGCAGGGACAAAGGCAGACCGGTAGAGGCATAGGTGCCCTCGCGCTCTACGCCAATCGGACGTGACTCGATATCTTTGGTAAACAAGGCAATAGACGCGATCGCCTCGTCTGCAAAATACCACTCCAACGAGGTATCAAAAGAATCTGCACGGGTCGGATCCAGTTGCGGATTCTGGAACGATACGCTGTAGTTGAAGCTGTCAACGCTACCACCTGGACTCAGGTTGCCCAGTCCCGGACGGGTCATCACGCTGGCACCGGACACGCGCCAAATCAGGTCTTCGGTCAGATACATGGCGGTGTTGAACGACGGCAGTACGTCATCGTAAGTATCACGCTTTACGGTGACAAACTGACCGGAGTTGTAACCGGAAGATGTCTGATCGGTTTCGGCGTAACGAACACCAACGTCAAACATGAAGTCCTTACCGGCCAGTTGCGTCTCACCGTTCAACTGCACAAACAGAGAGGTGCTTTCTTCTTCAACGCTACGAATGTTGCCCTGGTCCTGACGCGCTTCCTGATTGAACAGGTCAATTTCGTCGGCCCAGGCCCACAGGTCGGGAATCACCCACTGGCTGGTAGAACCAGAACCCATTTTGTCGTCGAAAGTAAAGACTTCGCTCAGAGCGTCGGTACCGGGAATTCCGTAGACGTCATCGCTGGAGCAATCAATCAATTCAGCTCCGCAAACACCGGTATCGCGACGGTAGCCTTCGGTATCAAAGGTGAACTTCTTGTAGCTAGCACCAAAATCGACAGAGTACGCGTCGTTCAGGTAGTAGGTGAAATCACCCGCGACCGTATCGAAACCATGTACGGTGTTTGTCGGACGATCACGGAATTCAGACATCTGGAAGTTGGTCGGATCAGTCACATCCGGTCCGTTGAACGCGATGACCGGGAATTCATCATCGGTATAATCGTAGCTGAAGCCCTGATAATCACGATCGTCGTACATGAAGGTGATTTCGTAGGGGAAGTCCAGCTCGGATTCCGAGGTGCCCGCCAGGAAGTGACCGGTCAGGTCTTCATTGAACTCATGCTCAACATCCAAAGACACCTGATTGAACTCGGTGGTCCAGGCTTTCAGGAAGTTTTCATTCCGGACCCAGGCGTTGTTCACGGTCATGGAATTCAGATTGTTGCTGGCCGCGTCGTAGGTGTAATCGACCACGTCCATACCACCTTCGTTACCGCGGAACAGGACTTCGCCCCATTTTTCCGCACGGGACGCGTCCAGCTCGGAGTACAACAGATCCAGGCTCACTGTCGTGGCATCGGTCGGACGGAACTGCAGACCACCGGTAATACCCAAGCGCTTGCGATCGACATCGATCAGACCGTAGCGGGGAATACGCGGGTGGAAGCCGTTACCGACTTCAACACAACCCGAATCATCCGGATTGGCGGTACAGTCCACGCCTTCAACACTGGCAAAATCCGCAGCTTGCCAGCGAACGGTGTTCTGCCCCATTTCGCTGGTGCTGTTATCTGAATAAGCGACTGACGCGGATACACCCCAGATACCTTCCGGATCGTTATAGGCGAACAAGCCAGTGACGCGAGGACCAAAATCTTCATTCAGGTCGTTATACTGACCTTCAACGGCACCAACCAGAGTCAGGCCTTCGTCATAACCAAAGGGACGGCCGGTATTCAGGTCGACCACGGCCCCCAGTGAACCTTCGTCCACGTTCGCCGATGCCGTTTTGCGCACGACGATGGAGTTGAACAGCTCAGAGGCAAAGACGTTGAAGTCAAAGCTACGGCTGCGGTTAGGACCACCTTCACCGCCGGTTGCGGCAATCGCTTCCATACCGTTGATACGGATACGGGTAAACTCACCGGACAGGCCTCGCACGGAAATCTCGCGGCCTTCGCCGGAGTCACGGGTGATGGCAATACCGGGGATACGCTGCAGGGATTCGGCCAGGTTCTGGTCCGGGAAGTCGGCGATGTCTTCGGCCATAATGGCATCGACAGAACCAACACTGTCACGTTTCACATCCAGCGCCTGAGCCAGACTCTGGCGGAAACCGGTCACCACCACTTCTTCCAGTACCGGCTCATCCGCAGGCGCCTGGGCCTGGGCGGCGCCGGCAACAGCCAGTGCCAGAGCGGTCATGGATGTGTTGGCCAAGAATTGCTTACCAAACTTGTAGTTAAATAGGGACATGGTGCCTCCTGGTTTATTATGTAGACTAATGTCTTTGACTCTCACTACTGGAACACGCTGGCCTGCAGGGATGCACAAACCAGATGCGACTCTAACGTACAGCCACAGCAACTCCCTTCGGGGAAATCACCAAAGTGAAAACGAAAAGCCCGTACCAACGCTGGCACTTGACTTAACACAGATATCGTTACAAAGGATTTGCTAACGCAGGTATGAAACGCGGGGCAATCGAGTCCGACTGGCTATAGACAGCAGGAAACCCGACTGGAAGAACGTCGTTTGAATGGTTCATTTCTCCCTATCCTCTCTCACTTTATAATTTGGCTGATCGCCTTTTTGCATCGATCGCGTCCTTTATCAAACGACGGACAACGGACCCTGCTTAAGGCTTATATTAGATTCCAGCGGACTAATAGTTGCACAGCTTTGGAGATATCTCAAGGTTTAACACGGCTTTATTTAGGCCAAAGTGCTCAAATCTTTTACAATGGCACATTATCCAGCCTACCCCTGCACTTGAGGAGCACTGCATGACTCTGACGCCCGCTTACCGGCAACGCTTTGGCGCCCTGGCGCGGCTTTATGGCGAACCGGCCCTGGAGCACCTGGCAGGCGCTCACTTTGCCGTAGTTGGGCTGGGTGGCGTAGGCAGTTGGGCGGCGGAGGCCTTGGCGCGTACCGGCGTCGGGACCCTGACCCTGATCGAGCTCGATGGCGTGTGCGTGACCAACACCAACCGGCAACTGCACGCTTTGGAGGGCTATATCGGCGCGTCCAAGAATCAGGTGGTGAGCGATCGCCTCAAGGCCATCAACCCGGAGATGACGGTTCACAGCGAGGAAACCTTTCTGACCAGTGACAATATTGAACAACTGATCAATCGGGACCACGACGTTGTGATTGATGCCATCGACTCCGCCCACATCAAAGCACACCTGGTGGCCTACATCAGTCGCCTCAAGGGCCGCCTGATCACCGTGGGCTCTTCGGGTGGGAAGCGGGACCCGAAGCAGATTGTCTGTTCCGACCTGGCACAAACCGCTTACGACCCCATGCTGCGCAAGGTACGCAATCTGCTCTTTCGACATTACGGATTTCGCAAAGACGCCAAGCGACGCTTTCGGGTGGACGCCATTTATTCCAATGAGCAGATGCACTTCCCTCAGTTGGACGGCAGCGTGTGCGTGGGCGATAAAGGCAACCGGGACCCGGACAGCGGCGTCAAACTCGACTGTGGCGGTGGACTGGGCTCGGCGGTTATGGTCACGGGCAGTTTCGGGTTCGCCGCCGCCAGTCAGGCCGTGGAACGCTATCTTCAGGACCGAGGCTGTTGAGCCGACGCTTTCGCATCAAATTGAACCGCCATTCAGATACCGAAGAGCTGCCGGGTATTGTCGGTGGTCTGACGGGCCACCTGCTCCTCAGAGCAACCCCTCAAATCGGCGAGCGCCTGGGCAATCAACGGTAAGAACTCCGGACTGTTGCGCTCGCCCTGCCGGCCGGACAACGGCATGTCCGGTGCATCGGTTTCCAGTAACAGTGCCTCAAACGGCACCCGGCTGACGGCGTCCCGGGTTTTGCGGGCGCGCTCATAGGTGATGACACCTCCCACGCCGAGCCGAAATCCCATCTGCCAATAGGTTTGCGCGATATCCTCGCTACCGCTGAAGGCATGAACTACACCGCCCCGAGGAAACCGGTGACGTTTGAGCCGCCGGATCAGTTCATTGTGGGCTTTGACGCAGTGAAGAATGAGCGGTTTGTCACAGCTCCGAGCCAGCTCAAGATGGATGTCCAGCAGGGACTCCTGCTCGCCCATGGGCGTATCGATCTGCTTGTCCAGACCACACTCCCCCACCGCCACGCAACGGGGGTGAGCCAGGAAATCCCGACACGCCGAGTCCCAGCCTTCAACGGCCCGCTCCTGCCACCAGGGATGCATACCGGCGGCGAAGTACCAATCGGAGTGCGGTGCGTCACAAAGCGCCCGGGCTCGCCCCCACTGCTCCGGATCCGTCCCCGGAATAATCAGCTGATGAATTCCCCCGGATCGACACCGGGACCAGAGTGCCCCCCGGTCCCGATCAAAAGCCTCAAAATCCAGGTGACAGTGGCTGTCGATCAGGGGAGTCGTCATCAGCGCCAACGGTAGGCAATGACCGAGTCGGTAAAGAATGTGGGAATATAGGTGACCCCATCATCCGGATTCCACCCCAGGTCGGCGGTATTCATGCGCGGATCACGGGTATCCATCAGGCGGGTCACCTGGCCATCACGGACGTGATACACCAGCCCGACCCAGCAGGTCACCAGGAACTCGTTGGAACCGATTTTCTCAACGCCATCAATACCGGACTCAAAGCCTTCGGCCACGGTTTCCAGATCGCCTTCGGGATTCGCTCTCAGCAAACGGTTTCCAGCCCCGATATAGATATCGTCGCCGTCGATGTAAAGACCGTTCGGATCTTTCAGGCCCTCCAGAAACAGCTCAGCACCGTCACTGAGAATGCGGTGGACCTTGCCCGTGCGGGTATCGGAGACATAGACGGTTCCCCCATCATCAATGGCGACATCGTTCAGGAACACCGAGTCCGCCACCGGAATCCGGGACATGATCTGCCCGGTTTTCAGGCTCACTGCCAAAACCTCGGTCAGGTCGGCGACATAGAGAGTGTTGCGCAGAACGCCCATGCCTTTCGGGGCGCTCATACCGCGGGCCCAGTCCTGATCAATAATTTCGCCGTCCAGGGATAGCTTGGCAATCCCCCCTTTACCGTCGGCCTGATTGCCTTCGCCTTCGATTTCGGCCACCAGCAGATAGGCTTCGCCATCAACCTCATGGTAAAGCACAGACTCCGGAGTGCGGAGCCCCTCGGTTTCCCACTGCTGTTCGAGCCGGGGCGACTCACCGGCCCCGGCATTCAGTGCGGCCGCCGCCAACGCGGTGGCCAGTACCCCCGTGCCGAAACGTTGCTTCCAAAGTTGATTCATTGGTCTCTACTCTCCCACAATTGGTTTTATTGATTGGCCCGGTTATCGATCAGATCATCCACCACGGCCGGGTCCGCCAACGTTGAGGTATCCCCGAGATTATCGAGCTCGTTGGCGGCAATTTTGCGCAGGATGCGGCGCATGATTTTACCCGAGCGGGTTTTCGGCAGGCCGGGCGCCCACTGAATAATATCCGGTTTGGCAATGGCGCCGATTTCCTGTACGCACAGGTCAATCAGCTCCTTACGCAGCGCATCGCTCGGCTCTTCACCGCCCATCAGGGTGACATACGCATAGATGCCCTGGCCCTTGATGTCGTGGGGATAGCCAACAACTGCGGCCTCGGAGACTTTCGGGTGCAGCACCAGCGCACTCTCCACTTCCGCGGTCCCCATCCGGTGGCCGGAGACGTTGAGCACGTCATCCACCCGGCCGGTAATCCAATAATAACCATCCTCATCCCGACGGGCACCGTCGCCGGTAAAGTAGTAACCGGGGTAGGCACTGTAATAGGTATCGATACAGCGCTGATGATCGCCATACACCGTGCGAATCTGGCTTGGCCAGGGCGCCTTGATCGCCAGGTTACCGGAACCGGCGCCCTCTATTTCATGGCCCTCATTGTCCAGCAGCACCGGCTGCACCCCGAAGAAGGGCAAAGTGGCGGAACCGGGTTTCAGGTCGGTGGCACCGGGCAGCGGGGTCAGCATATGGGCACCGGTTTCGGTCTGCCACCAGGTATCCATGATCGGGCAGCGGCTCTCGCCCACCACCCGGTAATACCACTCCCACGCCTCGGGATTGATTGGCTCCCCCACGGTTCCCAACAGCTTCAGGGACTGACGGGAGGTCTGGGTGACCCACTTATCGCCCGCCCCCATCAGAGCCCGAATGGCCGTGGGCGCGGTGTAAAAGGTGTTGACCATATGCTTGTCGACCACCTGCCAACAGCGGGAGGCATCCGGGTAGGTGGGCACCCCTTCAAACATCAGCGTGGTTGCACCGTTCGCCAGGGGGCCGTATACGATGTAGCTGTGGCCAGTGACCCAGCCCACATCCGCCGTACACCAGTAAACGTCACCTTCCTGGTGGTCAAATACATATTTATGGGTCATGGCCGACTGCAGCAGATAGCCACCGGAGGTGTGCAGCACCCCCTTGGGTTTGCCGGTAGAGCCCGAGGTATACAGAATGAATAGGGGGTCTTCGGCATCCATGCTCTCCGGCTCACAGTGATCGGATTGGCGCTCCACTTCCTGTTCGTACCAGATATCCCGACCTTCCTTCCAGCCGACATCGGCACCGGTACGCTTGACCACCAGGCAAGTATGCACACCCGGGCAGGCGTTCATCGCCTTGTCCGCATTGTTTTTCAGCGGGATGTGTTTGCCACCGCGAACCCCCTCATCGGCGGTGATCAGCACCTGGCAATCCGCATCCAGAATCCGGTCTTTCAGTGCATCAGGGGAGAAGCCACCAAACACCACCGAGTGGATGGCGCCCAGACGGGCACAGGCGAGCATGGCGTAGGTGGCCTCGGGAATCATCGGCATATAAATGCACACCCGATCGCCTTTCTTGACGCCGCGCTCACGCAACAGATTGCCCAGCCGGCTGACTTCGGTGTGCAATTCCCGGTAAGTGATCATCTGGTCTTCCGAGGGGTCATCCCCCTCCCAGATGATGGCGACCTGATCCGCCCGCTGCTCCAGATGGCGATCGACGCAGTTTACGCTGACATTGAGCTTGCCGCCCTTGAACCAGGCGACTTCCCCTTTGCGCAGATCGCTCTCACACACCTTGTCCCACTTTTTGTCCCAGGTCAGAAAGGCGTCGGCCTGCTCCGCCCAGAACCCATCCGGGTCCTCTACTGAGCGCTGGTACATCGCCCGATAGCGCTCCGCATCAATGGCCGCATGCGCTTTGAAGGAATCGGGAACCGGGTGGATGTGGTGTTCGGACATGAGAAGCCTCGCTGACAGTTGTTATTGCAATTCGTGGTTGACTCTAGTGTTCAAGATCCGGGCTCGGAGCCGCAAACTCAAGCTTAACAGCAGTTTCTGAAATTGGCCACAGACAACGTTGTCCAAAGCGGCCTGGCCGTAAATAATCGTTAAGCGGATGATGTCGATCAAAGGAGTTCGAAAGCGCCGGAGGGGAAGGAGAGCCACACCCGCCGGATTGGAGGCGGGTGCGGGGCAACCCGGGTCAGGCGACCTGGGTCGGAATGGTATTGGTCGTGCGCTCTACCCGGTTGTTCTCATCGAGATACACCAGGCGAGGCTTGTGATTGAGCAGCTCGGCTTCGCTGTACTGCCCGTAACTGGCGATTATGACCCGGTCGCCGACCTGCACTTTGCGGGCCGCGGCGCCGTTCATGGAGATGGTTCCCGATCCGGCTTCTGCCAGGATCACGTAGGTGGTGAACCGCTCGCCATTGTTGACGTTGTAGATATCAATCTGTTCAAACTCGCGCAGCCCAGCCAGCGCCACCAGATCGCTATCGATGGCGCATGAACCGTCGTACCAGAGCTCGGCCTGGGTGACCGCCGCCATGTGCAATTTGCCTTTCAGCAGAGTAGAAAGCATAGGCTTCTCCCGTGTTTGGTGCTGACGTCAAGCGTCCAGCACAAGGGATACATTGTCAATCAGGCGCGCACCCCGAGTGTACATCGCGCCGAGAATCGTGATTTCGGCGTCATCGTGGGCCGCCGGGTCGAGCGTATGACTGTTGCACACACTGACATAGTCGGGTCGGAAACCCGCGTTTTCAATCTGTTCCTTCGCTTCTTCCGCCAGCACGAGATAGTCGCGCCGACCGGACTGAATCTGCTCGCGCACCCAACTCAGGCTCCGATACAACTGAGACACCCGCGGGCGCTCATCCTCACCAATAAAGCCATTGCGGGAGCTGAGCGCGAGGCCGTCGGCTTCGCGTACAATGTCTCCGGCGCTGATCCTGACCGGCATGCACAAGTCTTCCACCATCCGGCGTATTACCGCCAGTTGCTGGAAGTCCTTGGCACCGAACACTGCCTCATCCGGCTGAACGATGTTGAACAGCTTGGTAACAACCGTCGTCACGCCTTCAAAATGGCCCGGGCGACTGGCACCACAGAGCACGTCAGTCATGGTGGGCACGACGACCCGAGTCTGCTCGGCCATGCCGTTGGGATAAATCTCGGTTTCGTCGGGGCAGAACAGGAAGTCGCAGCCGATGGCTTCCAGTTTGGCCGTGTCGGCCGCCAGAGTCCGGGGGTACTTGTCCCAGTCTTCGTTCAGCCCGAACTGCAGCGGGTTGACGAAAATACTGGTAACGACACAGTCACAGCTGGCCTGAGCCTGCTGCACCAGAGCAAGATGTGCCTGATGCAGGTTGCCCATGGTGGGCACAAACCCAATACGCTTGCCCTGGCGACGTTCCTCAGCCAAAGCGGTGCGCAGCGAGTGAATCTGATGAAATACCTGCATGGCTGGCTCGTTTCAGGCGACAACGCGGTGCGGACCCTAACGCCGTGCCAGGCACAGCGTTACCTAATTACCCAAACTTGGGGGCGGGATAATACACGGTCGTTTCGGGATGTACAATCTTTGTGCAACGTGGCGCCTGATTCATGCTTTCAGAGGCAAAAGCGTCACCCTATGCATCAATATTCCCCTTGTTGCATATATTCCGGCGCCAGGTTTTCGAAGCGGGTGAACTTGCCAATAAACGCCGCCCGACAGGTGCCGATTTCACCGTTACGCTGCTTGCCAAGAATCAGCTCGGCAATGCCCTTATCCGGGCTGTCCTCATTGTAGTATTCATCCCGGTAAATGAAGAGAATCACATCGGCATCCTGCTCGATGGCACCGGATTCACGCAGATCCGAGTTCATGGGCCGCTTGTTGGGACGCTGCTCCACCCCCCGGTTCAGCTGGGACAGCGCAATGACCGGGCAGTCGAATTCCTTGGCCATGGCCTTGAGCGAGCGGGAGATTTCAGAAATCTCCTGGGTCCGCCCTTCGCTCGGACCGGAGAGCTGCATCAACTGCAGGTAGTCCACCATGATCATCGCCGGATTGCCGTGCTCGCGGGCAATGCGCCGCACCCGGGCTCGCATTTCGGTGGGCGACAGTCCCGGGGTATCGTCGATAAACAGCGGCTTGTCTTTCATCTTGCTGACCGCAGCGGACAGCTTGGGCCAATCCTCCTCGGTCAGCTTACCGTTGCGGATCTTGCCCTGATCAATCCGCCCGATGGAGGACATCATCCGCATCACCAGTGCCGCGGAGGGCATCTCCATACTGAACACCAGGGTCGGACGCGTCTGGGTAAAAATGGAGGACTCGACAAAATTGAGCGCCAGCGCGGTTTTACCCATGGAGGGTCGGGCGGCCAGAATCACCAGTTCGCCGGGCTGCCAGCCAGACGTACGCTGATCCAGATCCTCCAGGCCGGAGCTGACCCCGGTCAGATCACTGCCCGAGCGGAACAGTTCGTCAATGCGCTGTACGGTGTCCTTGAGCAGCGCGTTCAGGTCGGTCAGTCCGCCTTCTTTGGGGCGATCCTCGGCAATTTCCGCCACCCGCTTTTCGGCGATCTGCAGCAGGTCGTCGGCGTCGAGCCCCAGAGGGTTGTAACCGGACTTGCTGATCTCCTGGGCGACACTGATGAGCTGGCGCAGCGTCGAGCGCTCGCGCACGATATTGGCGTAGGCGAGGATATTGGCCGCACTGGGGGTATTGGCCGCCAACTCTGTCAGATATCCCAGTCCGCCGACCCGCTCCAGCTCCTCGTGCCGGTGCAGCTCTTCCGACAGGGTAATGACATCCAGTGGCTGGTCTTCTTCGGCCAGCTCGCACATGCGCAGGAAGATCTGGCGGTGGTCATCCCGGTAAAAGTCCCGTTCGGACAGCACTTCGCGCACCGCTTCCAGGCGCATATTGTCCAGCATCAAACCACCCAATACCGCCTGCTCGGCTTCTACCGAGTGCGGCGGGGGCATTTTCGCCGGGGAGGTCTCTTCCTCCGAGGGCAGATCCAGGGGTAGATCAGACATGGGCTCTCAGTACAGGTAATTCTCGGACAAAAAAACGGGCACTACCGATCAGTCCCCGAGGGGTCGATAGTGCCCGATTTCGTCAGACTTGTCACCGCCGGCCATGGAATCAGACCGGCCCAGGGTAGTGCCCGTTACTCGGCCACTACGCTGACTTTGACCGCCTGAATGACTTCAGCATGCACTTGCACGTCGATCTCGTACTCACCGATTTCGCGCAGCGCACCTTCCGGCAGTTTGACTTCGGCTTTGGTGACTTCAACACCGGCTGCGGTAATGGCATCGGCGATATCGCGAGTACCGATAGAACCGAACAGCTTGCCTTCGTCGCCCGCGTTGGCGCCGATGGTAACGCTGACTTCCGCCAGCTTGGCGGCGCGCGCTTCGGCTTCGCTCAGCTTGGCGGCAGCAGCGGCTTCCAGTTCAGCGCGACGCGCTTCAAACTCAGCCACATTCTCGGCGGTGGCCGGAATGGCTTTGCCCTGCGGCAGCAGGAAGTTGCGGCCGAAGCCGGCTTTAACAGCAACCTGGTCGCCAATGCCACCGAGCTTGCCTACTTTTTCCAGCAGAATAACGTCCATCTCGTTTACCCTCTAAGTTGTATGATCCGGCGATCGGGCGGGGCCTCAGGCCCGGGGTGTTGCCCGCTCGCGAAAATTCAGCCAAGTATCCAGAAATGCCAACACGGCCAACAGCTGTGTCGCCGGTTCCAGCAGTATCAATACCGCGTAAAACACAAACAGCCACTGAACCCCAAGCCCCTTGATGGCTACCAGGCGGTGTACCATTGCCACCCCCTGCAGCACCAAAGGCAGCAGAAACAACGCTGACCACAGTGCGTAATCCAACCCCTGGAACAGGCAGTACACGGCGGCGACCATACTGGTCACGGCCTGTGTCGGGTGAAGCTTCAGAGCCTGAAACTCCGCCCCGAACCCACCGGGGTTGTCCACCAGCGAGTGCCACCAACGCCCGAGCATCAGGCCGAGCGCGGCTGGAAAGGCCATCCCGTAGGCCAGCATTCCCAGCACAAAGGTTGCACTGTAGGACGACACTGACGCGTCTACCGAACTGGCCAGCTCTTCGAGCAGCTGATTCCAGCTCTGCAGCGCAGCCTGCACGGCGTCTGGGGCCAGAGCGCCCAGCAAGACCGCCATCAGGGTCGCTACGGCCACTATGCCCATCAGGCAAGTGGCCCACCCACTGCCGCGCCGTAAAAACAGCGCGGCGCCGTAAGTCAGCAACACTCCCCCGACCACCGCCGTAGCGACCGCCGGGGCAATCTGACTGAAACCGAGCAGGAGCAGTGACGGCAGCACGCCCCATAACAGAATCAGCAGACCGTTGTTTCTCCCCACGCGCAAAGTGACCAGAGCCACGGTGGCGGGGGTCAGCAGGGGCACCCAATTACCAATCAGGGCCACCGCTGTGGCTTGCAAGCGACCGCGCAAAATAAATTCAGCCAGCGCTCGCAATGCTGCACTCCTTCAACCGGTTGACGGCCTCGACTTACTCGTGGCTGTCGGTGTACGGAATCAGGGCCAGGTAGCGGGCGCGCTTGATCGCTGAGGACAGCTGGCGCTGATACTTGGCTTTGGTTCCGGTGATACGGCTGGGTACAATCTTACCGGTTTCGGTGATGTACGCCTTCAGCGTTTCCAGATCTTTGTAATCAATACGCTTCACGCCTTCGGCGGTGAAACGGCAAAACTTACGACGACGGAAAAAACGTGCCATCTCTTATTCCCCCTGCTTTTCGGTTTCGGCTTCTGACTCTTCGTCCGAGCTGTTGTCGTCGGAGTTGTCATTGCCCTCTTCACGGCGCGGCGGGCGGCTGCCCTGCTTTGCAGTGCGCTCGCGGGCATCTTTATCAGCCTTGAGGATCGGAGACTCTTCGGTGATGGCTTCGTCTTCGCGAATCACGAGGTTACGCAGGACGGCATCGTTGTAGCGGAAGTTGGTGGTCAACTCTTCCAGGGCTTCCTCGGTGCACTCAACGTTCATGAGTACATAGTGAGCCTTGTGGATTTTGTTGATGGAGTAAGCCATTTGACGGCGACCCCAGTCTTCCAGACGGTGAACCTGGCCACCGCTGTTTTTGACGCTGGCGGTATAGCGCTCGATCATGCCGGGCACTTGCTCGCTCTGGTCGGGATGGACCATAAAGACGATTTCGTAATGACGCATTGTAGCTCCTTACGGGTTAAAGCTTCCCCGGACCAAAAGGGCCTGAGTGAAGCAAGGAGTGACCCGGGCAAAAGGCCCGGGCCGGTTAGGGGCGGGTATTCTAGGGAGTTTACCGTGGGGTTGCAAGCCAAGCTGCATACTTTTTGCACAGCATGACTTGGGTAACGGCGGATGCGCTTCGCTTATCCGCCCTACACGAGCTGCCGTGGTATGAGTAGGGCGGATAAGCGCAACGCGCGCATCCGCCGTAAATCAATTACCGTATACCGGGAACTTGCCGCAGATATCCAGCACTTTGCCTTTCACTTCCTCAATCACCGCATCGGCATTGCCGGCTTCCAGGCCGTCCAGGATGTCGCACATCCAGCCCGCCAGCTGCTTGCACTCTTCCTCGCGGAAGCCGCGGGTAGTGATCGCCGGCGTACCGACCCGGAGGCCAGAGGTGATGAACGGCGAGCGTGGGTCGTTCGGTACCGCATTCTTGTTCACAGTGATGTTGGCCCGACCCAGCGCTTCGTCGGCGTCCTTACCGGTGTACTCTTTACCGATCAGGTCCACCAGCATCAGATGGTTTTCGGTGCCACCGGAGACAATCTTGATTCCGCGCTCAATAAAGGTCGCCGCCATGGCCTTGGCGTTTTTGACCACTTGCTGCTGATACTCTTTATAGGCGGGGCTCATCGCCTCCTTGAAGCTGATGGCCTTCGCTGCAATCACGTGCATCAGCGGGCCGCCCTGACCACCGGGGAAGACGGCGGAATTGAGCTTCTTCTCAATCTCTTCATTGGCCTTGGCCAGGATGATGCCACCACGGGGGCCGCGCAGGGTTTTGTGGGTGGTGGAGGTGGTCACGTCGGCGATCTGCACCGGGTTGGGGTAAACGCCCGCCGCTACCAGACCCGCCACGTGGGCCATATCAACCAGTAAGTAAGCGCCCACTTCGTCGGCGATATCCCGGAACTTCTGCCAATCCACGACCTGGGAGTAAGCCGAGAAACCCGCCACGATCATGCGCGGCTTGTGCTCGCGGGCCAGGCGAGCAATTTCTTCGTAGTCCAGCTCGCCAGTCTCCGGGTTCAGACCGTACTGCACCGCATTGTAGATCTTACCGGAGAAGTTCGGCTTGGCACCGTGGGTCAGGTGGCCACCGGCGTCCAGGCTCATACCCAGAACGGTGTCGCCGGGCTTGCACAGGGCGGCATAAACGGCGGAGTTCGCCTGGGAGCCGGAGTGCGGTTGAACGTTGGCGTAATCGGCACCGAACAGCTCCTTGGCGCGCTCGATCGCCAGCTGTTCACTCTGGTCAACGTACTCGCAGCCACCGTAGTAGCGTTTGCCGGGATAGCCCTCAGCGTATTTGTTGGTCAGCTTGGTGCCCTGGGCTGCCATCACCAGCGGGCTGGTGTAGTTTTCCGAGGCAATCAGCTCGATATGCTCCTCCTGGCGACGGCTTTCCTTCTGGATGGAATCCCAGATTTCGGGGTCAAAATCGGCAATCGTCTGAGTTTTGTCAAACATGAACACATCCTGAGCAGGGCGACAGGCCAGGCAACAGCCCGCCGGGGTTAAAATTGGACGCGAATTGTACACCAATCAACCAGCTCGCTTCCAAGAAAAATACTCAACCAGCGCCATAGTCTCGCTCATAAAGCGCATCCGTCTTCTGGCGGCAAAGCCCGCATGGCGTTTGACCGGCCGACGGGCCGGTGCAACAATGCCTGACAGGCCGTCGGCCCTGGCCATACCGGATATTCAGTTTCGGTTAAGCCGCGCGGCGGTATAAAAGAGGTGAATGCTCTGTATACGAGCGAAACCTCTGGGAGGACACCCCATGAAGACATCCTGGACTACCCTGGCCACCGCTGCCCTGCTGCTTGTGCTCAGCCTGGGCGCCTGGGCCGACGACGACTACAGTCAGGCCGAACTGAACCAGATGCTGGCCCCCGTCGCCCTCTACCCGGACACCGTACTGTCCCACATCCTGATCGCCAGCACTTACCCCCTTGAAGTGGTACAGGCGAACCGGTGGGCTCAGCGCCACCGCAATATGGAAGGCGCCGCCGCGGTGTCCGCCGCCGAGCGCGAAGGCTGGGATCCGAGTGTGACCGCCCTGGTGGCCTTTCCCGACATTCTCGAGCGCATGGCGGATGACCTGGAATGGACCCAGGATCTCGGCGAGGCCTTTCTGTGGGATGAGGGCGAGGTCCTCGCCAGCGTGCAGGACCTGCGACAACGAGCTTACGAGGCAGGCACTCTGCGCACCACCGAACATCAGGAGGTGGTCATAGAGCAGAAAACCATCATTGTCGAACCCCGGGTTTCCGAGGTCATCTACATTCCTTATTACGACACCCGGGTGGTGTACGGCCCCTGGCGCTGGCACCACCACCCGCCCCACCGCTGGCATCGCCCCAGTCGGGGCTACTGGAATGCGGGTATCTTCTGGAGCTTCGGCACCCGGATTGACCACCACAGCTTCTATTTCAGCAGCTTTCACTGGCACAACCGGCACACCGTGGTGATTGACATTGACCTGCACAACCATCACCGCTTCCACTCCGGCCGCAGTGTGGTTCGCTATAAAGAAGCGCGCCGCTGGAAACACAACCCGAGCCATCGCCGCGGCGTCGAGTACCGTCGCAGCACGGTGCGTCAACAGTATGCCGCCCCGTCGCGCACCGCACGCCATTCCGGGACACGAGTGGAACGCGCCCAGCGTGTAGAGCGCATCGAACAGCGCCTGCAGAACCCCCGCAGCAGCGCCCGGAGTGAACCCCGTCGTTCGCGGGACGCTCAGGCTCGAAATGATCGGCAACAACCCCGGCTTGACCGCAGTGAACGACGCAGCGATACCTACCAGACCCGTCGGGAAACTCCGAACCGGATGGAACAGCGTTCCGGCGAGCGCCTGCGCGCCAATGAGCCGAACCGCGACCGTGCACAGGTGCAGCGTCAAGCCCGCGAAGAGCGTACCCGCACCACTCGCACCGAGCGCCCCTCCCGGGAGGAACGAGCCAACGCCCGCAACCTTCGGCAACCAGAACGGAGCCAGCAGAACTTTCAACGCAGCACCCGGGATCGGGTGGATGCGGCCCGCAACCGCTCATCTATCAGTGAGCGAGCTCGCCAGGGCCGAAATGAAAATGGACGCGCCGAGCGGCGGTGATCAAGTAATGGGTTAAAGCGACTACTGCAGGGAAGCGCAGCCACTTGAAACAGAGCGGGTCACGGGAATTGGTCAATTCACAATCGTTCAGGTTGACACATAGGGAAATGGCACACCAGTCACACCAGGAAAAATAGCTAATATTTCATCAAAAATTCTGTGATCATCGAAATGCTCTCGATTAGCTCCTTATCTCCTGGACCAGCAAGATTCCGTCCTGATAACAGATGAAAATTTAGAGAACGTCCTTGCAACTCTTCATCAATTGATTTCCCCCTTTCAATACAATTTCGAACAAAGCTAATCTGTGAACACATAGATCCGAAAACATCTCCGGGATGCTCTCTTTCTTTCTTAGCCAAAGCAGTCAAAGCGAAATCAAATGCGCGACCTAGCTCTTTATGAGAAACCATTTCAACATCCAAGGAATCAGGATCTAATAGGCGCTCTCTCCAGGCTTTAAGTACCGTTTCAAATCCTCCGAATCCACAGGACCAGTAATCCTTTCATCTAGAATTTCATCGTTTTCCCAATACCCAGAGAGCGTATACATTATATTCGTCGACCAGTCACTAGCATTAACCAGTTTCAATCGGAACTCTGTCTCATAGCGCCCCGGTATTCGCTTCCACCATCCCCAGCTAAAATTATCGAGATTTCTAAAAATACTATAAACCTCATTAGCCACACCCTCCATGTAGCCGTTATCGCCTTCTACAGCTTTTTGAATTGCCTCATCAATTCCCTTTTGAGTACCCCTCAAGTTTCTTAAAACCCTGTCCCGCCAGGTCTCCGGCCAGTCTGACGCCGACCATTGATGCCAGTCATAATGCTCAGACGATCTCTCGAAAAATGCGCCCAAGGCATTCTCCAGAATTTCAATCGCTCTTCTATGCCATCCAGACATTTCTCTCATGTATTCAATGCTAGAAAACTTTCTTTCCAGCAATGCTCTTCTTAACTCGTCATGCATGTTGAAACTACGCCCCCCACTCTTAGCATCCTCTTTGGGTGCAGCCAGGCCATTATTACCAAAAGACAGGAAGCGCGCCGGTCGCACGCGGACGAACAGCATTTTTAAACCAAACTCTAGACGCTATAAAATAATTCAAGACCACAAAGAAACCAGAGATTTATACAAGCATGGATCATCCGAAATCTCACAAACATACACCATAAATCATAATCAGCATCCTTCTCTGGATCGGGACAATCTAAGCTTGGCCTAAAATACCATAACGAAGGCTATTAAAAGTAGGACTCCGAACACTCACATCTCACTTAAAAAAGTTTTATTCGTCTACTCATCAGTCCACATTTCTATAAACTCCTCATCATTCTTTTTTCTGGATAACCACAAAAAGAAATCTTCAGACTCTTCATCAGACCATGGGTCAAGATCGTCCAATGACGGAGGTTTATACAGCTCCTCTATCACGAGACTTCCCCCATCCCAAAGACGAAAAATATTTACAGTGCCGGCCTTTTCAACCTCTACTCGCCACTCCGGGCTCTTAAAACTATAATCTTTTTGACCAATTTTAAGGAAAGGCCCGCTTTCTCCTGAAAGCACACACATGTAACCCTTGGACCACTTTTCAAAAAAGCCTTTCTTCCGGGGAGGAAGCGTTGTCTCGGACCTAGAGATTTCTTGAGTTCGCCCACTATCTAGATCGACATTCAGCAAGCGATTTCGATCAGTCTTGTTCTTTATAAGCATATCATTCTCTCAATTTATATCTGACCGTATTTTAATATGTACTCTTCAGGCTGTTCTTTTAACCAATCACTAAACCCCGACAGCAACTTGTCCACATCTGGATTTGGTCTAGAAGCAGACTTAATAATGTCGGTGTAACTTTTACCTTTTTCATTTACTAAGAAGTCTACGGTCGGACCTAGTGGATCTCCATCGTATCTCTTAGTGTTTATATCGTAGATAAAGTCCCTAAGAGGCTCTGGCGTGGCGTTTTTGTATTTGATACCCAGTGCCCTTCTGGCATCATTGGCCTCTATAGCCAAAGCTTTCTTTTCATCAATAGTCATTCCAGGCTGAATTCTTTCTGAAAACTTAGACAAAGATACCACCTCCTCTTCATACGCTTTTCTTAAGGGATTATTTTTAAAATCAGCCCCCACCCTGTCGACAATCGCCTCTTCCAACTCTGAACGTGATAAAGCCACACTCCCGATCGATGCAGAGTCACGGTGCTCACTTCTGGCCTTCAACTCAATAACACTAGGCTGATCCGTACTGGTGCTCGTTTTCTGATCTACTGGCACATCCAAACTCTTACTGAGTTTCTTCCGGCGCAGCTGTCGGGCCAGATTGCGAAACAGGTGGCCCAGGCTGCGCAGTCGGCTGGCGTGGCGTAGCTGTGAGGCGGCCTGGGCGGCGTTGCCGGCGCCGGCGGTGAAGATGGCCAGCAGGGCCGCCAGGACGATTTCAAATACGCCGGCGCCGGCAAACTCGGCCCACTCAACGCTGGATTGATTGTCCGCCATCGCCTGGGCAAATTCCAGCAACATTTCCCTGGTGGGTGCATCGTCGGCGATAAAGGCGGCTATGTCGTAGGCCTCGGCGATCAGCCCCATCAATTCCCGCAGGCGCTCCTCGCTGATATCGTCCGGCTCCACGCCGAATAGGCGGGCGAGGTCTTTCTTTTGCTCGTCCTGCAGGTTCTGGTTGACGCTGTCATACCATTCCGACCAGGTCAGCTCGCCGTCCTGATAGCTTTGATAGCTGGCCCTTAGCGTATCGCCCAGGAGGTTGGCGGGACTGAGGTAATAGGAGAATTCCGCGACTTTGTAGGCCGTTTTGCCCACAAACTCAACGAACCCCACAGCGCCATTCCAGGCACCACGCCCCACGGCCTGAATGTGTTCAAAAACGCGCTGTGGACCACCCATCTGTTCGAGTTCACGCTCGTAGGCTTCGGCTTCCAGG
The DNA here is from genome assembly GCF_000463525.1 of Marinimicrobium sp. LS-A18. Classification (NCBI taxonomy): domain Bacteria; kingdom Pseudomonadati; phylum Pseudomonadota; class Gammaproteobacteria; order Cellvibrionales; family Cellvibrionaceae; genus Marinimicrobium; species Marinimicrobium sp. LS-A18. The sequence continues at coordinate 798,283 of NZ_AWEP01000006.1, read as the reverse complement.
CGTTGATCTTCGATGATCTGGTCAAGGACTTCCTTGATCGACGCTCGGGTCACTTCGATGCGCGCATCCAGGTCGGGTTCGGGTAATAACGTTACGCGCACATTACCTGGCGGCAGTCCGGCCAGACACACCTGGCCCTGGTCGTTGAGTCGCCCCACCCAGACCATACCGTCGCTGTCGGTCGCCCGGAAATAGCCATACACGGCACGCCCGCTCTGAAAGCGGTACTCCAGTTCCAGCCAGTGGTTATCATCGAGGTCATCGAGGTCGGAGGCCCGACCGCCACCGACCGCAACACCTTCGCCGACTTGCGTCATGCAGCCACTCCTTCAGCCTGTAAGCAGATCGCTCCCCGATAGCTCTGGTCGGCGGAGCCATAGATGAGGTGGGTATCGTCTCCCGGCAGACTGAGCGCTGTCTGGCCCGCGAGAGCCACCAGCACGGCGCCTGTCGCGGCGCCGATATCACCGTAGTACTCGGCGGGGTGATGCACTTTGGGATCGTCGAACAGGTGGTGGTTGCGGGTCAGTGCCACACCCAACTCCTTGCCCCAGTAACGTTCGCCGTTCGCACTGCTGTAGATGTTCTTGATGGTCCGCTGCGTCGGGCGCCCCGCCAGGGCCTGCTTGAACGCCTGATCCAGGCCCTCGCCCCGGTAAGGTTTGTCACTGAACCAGTGCCCGGACTCGTAGCCAAAACCCGGCTCAGTCAGGGCGACGCGACGACCATTCTGAATCAGCGCCTTCTCCGGATCCGGCGTCAGGCAGAGATAACCGGCAGCTTCTCCCGGTGCAAAGGCGTTGCTTCCGGAGTGCGGACGCAGGTGCTGAGCCGCCAACCGCTTCTGCCCGTCGAGCATCGCCAGCAAAGGGCTGAACTGGTAGCTGTCGGCCCCACCAACCAGAACAGCGTTGTGGCCAATGTCATAGGCATAGTGAAAGGCCAACTTGATCGCCTCAATGGCTCCCGGACGGCCGACACTGACCGCGCGGGAGCGTCGAGCGTCGATGGCACCGGGCGCCAATTGTTCGTACAGCGCGGGAAGAAAGGCGTCGCTCAGCCCGGTGGCGACACCGGGGTATACCTCGGGACCGGCATAAAGCAGGGGAATCGGCGAGCCCGTTGAGACGGGCTGGAGCGCCTGGGCGGCGGCCACCGTGGACATTGCCAACATCCGTTGCTCGCGCAGCGTCAGTTCCGGGTACTGCTCCAACAAGGTCGGCAAAAGTGGCAGGGCTTCGTCGGGCACCAACGCCTGAACGATCAACCGGCGCTCTCCGGTAAAATAGCTGCTGGTGGCGTAGCGGCTGATCTGTGCGCCAGCGGCGGCCCACACCATTTCAGTAGAGCCACCAATGGCGGTAATCATGCCGCTGCCGGCCAGATACAACACTCGGTTCTGGGTCATGACAATTCTTGCCTTCGTTCCATGGAGTACCAGGACTGTTGCGGATCGAGCAACGCCAACTCCAACGCGGCCGCGGCGCGCTGGCGTTGGGGCCCCTCCGACAGAACCCGCTGTAGATTGGCCTCGGTGACCGGCTCACCCAGCAGGAGCCGTTCACCCGGTGGATAACGGTGCTTGATCGTCTCCCAGAATACGGTCAGCTTTTCGGTGTTGGGCCAGGGCAAGTGCTCATCGTCATCCATCGGGGGCACCGGTGTGTCCGGGTGATCCTGTGCTTCAGCATCATTGAGGTGGGGGAGCTGATGGTGCAGGTCATGAGCTTGCAGATCGACGCCCGTGATCTGGTAGAACGCCTCACCCGCCACACGAGCCAGCGACAATTGCTTCATACAGCGGAGCAACCAGGGAACCGCTTCCGGGTCGCCCAGAGCCGCGGTAGCGATCACGGATAACCGGGCCGCGTCCGGCGAGGTTTGACCGAATAGTTGCGCGACCCACTGCTTGGCCTCGGTACTCGGCAACATACGCATGGCCAAGATCAACGCGTCGCACTGCCGGGGGCCCGGCTGCAAGGCAAACGGCATGAGCATTTTCGCTGCCGACCGATCGCCCAACAGAATGGCCGAGCGGCAGGCCTCAAACGTGACCACCGGTTCGCCACTCTCGCGCCCTTCCGCCAGGAACGGCGACAGGTCACGACGTTTGAAAACGCCGACGCAGTGCAACGCTTCACCGTGCAGCAAGCTGTCAGCACGACAGTCGTTCCGGCGCAGAATCCGGGTCAGAAAGTCGCAGGGGTCCTCGCCACGAGCCCGGCAGGTCGCCAGTGCCAGCCGCTTGTGAATGTGCTCCTTACTGATGAAAAATTTACGCACCCAGTCGTGGCAGTAACGGCCGGGCAGCCAGGTCAGCGCCGACACCAGCGCGGCGAATCCCGCCTCATCCTGTAACCCCGCTTCTACTGCTTGCTGGATACACCCCACCTCCAGTGTACGAAACGCCACAGCGGCCGCGGCAAACACCTCACCTGGCCCTGCATGAGCCAGGGCGCTCTGACAGGAGGCCCAGGCTCGCTCAGGGGCCTGCGCCAGGGCGAACAGCTGGGCGTCAATACGGCTTTCGAGTTCCGCCAGGTCAGAGGTTTGGTAGTGCGGTTGAATCAACGCCCGGGAGCGTAACAACCAGAGAAAGGCAACCTCTTCAACGCAGTCGTCAAACTGTGACTCAAACCCCGAGAACGGATTGGGGAAAGCGGTAATAGCAACGGTCATCCCTGATCTACCCCATGATGTTTTTCTTGTTATGGTAGAGGGGATCACCCATGCGGCAGACGTTTTTACCCTCAATTTTGACGTCAAAGGAGTACATCATGTACTCGCACTCGGCCTTGTGCTTACCACTGATGATTCCCTTTTTGACACCGGCTTCATCGCCGGCGCTCTTGCTATAAATGGCGCCTTTGACCATCGGCATCTGACCGTCCAGCGTGACGGATTTGGAGCCCTTTGCGGTATCCGACGAACGGCCGATATTCGGGTAGGGAATCGGTACGACGGAAGACCCCACTGGGGTTTTGCAGACATCGGGAAATACCGTGCTCATGCCGCCACTGCCCTTATGGGCAATACCGCGGCCATTGGCAAAGGTCGTTTGTGCCATCATTCAATTCCTTTGTTTACCGGGGTTGTCGGGTCATTGAGACCGTCACTGACTCCACGCTCAGCACGTCGCGTGGACAACTCAAACTGGCCCGCCAGGTTAAACTCACGGTGCGCTTGAACGGCTGAAAATAGAGTGTTTCCAATCGGGCCGACAGAGGCTCCTGACGCCCCCCGTGGTGAGCGCTGACCGAAAGAGGAACCTCAGGTAACTGTCCGGTCCATGCCCCATCGGGATGCATGCCGGTCAGTTCGAACGGCTCACCGCCGCGCATCCAGCCCGGGTACACCAGGCCGGGAGCGGCCACATTAAAAAAGCGCCGGGAAAAATCCTCCGGCGCAAAGGGCGCGCGGCGAAGACGCCACTGTTGATCGTAGGTACCAACGAACCGGGTGCGCGGTTGCCAGTGCGGCGCCACTGGGCCCAAACCGACCGGCTCGGGGCTATCGCCCCGGTTTCGAAGCAGCGCCTGCGGGTGCTCAATATTCGGCATCAGCTCCCCATCCACTGAGCGATCAGTGCACTGCGCACTGGCGAATCGTCCAACCGGATTTCGTTCGCTGTAAACCCGCCGGCGATCGCCTTCGACGACCGAGCCGCCGTACGCCCGCTCCCATGTCAGCGGCATTCGCTCAAACGGGTTGGCCACGGAGATCTGGCCCTGATCCCATCTCCGGTCACCGAACACCATGAGCGACTGGCTCACCCGCCCCACCGATACCGTCACTGGCAACTGCCTTACCGGACGCCCGCCGGGCGCCCAGGCGTCACCTTCCACCAGGATATCCGTAGCGGTTTTCCCCAGGTGAATTTCACTGGGGTAACGCAAACTGGACTCATGCGGCTCGCCGTAATACTCGTCTGCTCGCCACACCGGAACGGGCTCATCGGCGAGCATCCAGCCCTCCTTAAAGCTCGCTTTGACAATGACGTACAAGGTCTCAACGCCGGTTTCATCGTTAAGGGCCGTCAGCTCCGCCTCAAAGGGTGTGCGGTTATTCAGCTGCAACATGATCCAAGCACTCAGTTCATCTGGATGGAGGCACCGAGAATGCGATTCACGCCCTCGGAACGACTCACCAGATGTCGGCCACGCAGGATGATTTTCCCCGCCTCCGTCAACGTGATGCTGGCAGAACCGCATCGCAACACCAGCTTCTCCTGCCCTTCCATTACCAGGTCGCGCGCCGGTGCATCATCCACTTCCACAGACATCGCTTGCCCTTGCCGGGAGCGGGGCTCCGATCTATCGCCCTGCCCGGCCTCCAGAGTCAGTTCCAACGGTGTGTGTACAAACCCCATCAGCAAAGGAGTAGCGACTTCACCAGTGGCGTTCTTGACCACGGCCTGACGACCAAGATCCGCGCGCGAGACCGGCAAGGCCGGCAAGGTAACAAGACTGCACCGCTGCCCGTCGACAACGACGCTCACTTCGGGCGCACCCTGCTCCGTAAACCCCGCCAGAGTACCCACCAACCAGGCCCCCTCTGGGGCAGAAAACTGTGGCGCATCGGCCGGCGCGTCCTCGGTGCACCGCACCGGCTCTGCCAACTGTTCGTATTCACTCGCCACACTGCGTCTCCAAAAAAAAGGGTTAATTGCTGGTCACTTTGCTGCCCTTGAGCACGACGTTACCGGAACCCTTGACATTGATATTGGCCCCACTGATCGTGATATCACCGTTGCTTTTCAGCTGGATCATGGCCGAACCGGTTTTCAAGGTAATTTCATCATCAGCCTGCAGACTGATGGACTTGGCGCTCAAACCATACTGTTTGGTCACCGACTCACGGTATTCACCCTCAACGCTTTCGGTCAGGTTATTCTTGACCGAAATCACCATGTTGTTCCCGATGGTTTCGGTGTGGTCTTTCTTGACTTCCAACTGTTTACTGGCGCCAATGGTTTCCCGGTGATTCTCCCCGACGTCTATCGACTTATCCTTGCCGATGGTCTCGCTCTGATTATTGTTGACGGTTTTTGTCCGATCGTTCTCAATCAGACTCGTTTCATCATTACGGACCGTTTTCGTTCGGTCATTGTCGACAGTGAGTGTCTGATTGTTTTCGACCTCGACGTCGTAGTCTTTTTCGGCATGTAGCAGGATCTGCTCCGCCCCTTTCTTATCCTCAAAGCGAAGCTCGTTGTAATTGTCCGAGGTACCCTTTTGAGTAGAGCGGGTTTTAATCCCGCTTTGGGTCTTCGAGGTATATACCGGGCGATTCTTCGAGTTGTAGACTGAGCCGGTGACCAGCGGTCGATCCGGGTCGCCATTGAGGAAATCAACCACCACCTCCTGACCAATACGCGGGATAAACGAGGCGCCCCACTGATTACCCGCCCAGGACTGGGCGACACGAAGGAAACAGGAGCTCTTCTCGTGGCGCTCATCATCACGGTCCCAGTGAAATTTGACCTTGATACGTCCCAGCTCATCAATGTAGATTTCCTCTCCCTCCGGCCCCACGACCCAGGCCGTTTCCGGCCCCTTCATTACCGGGCGTTGGTGTACGACCTTCGGACGAATAGCTGTGTCTGCCGGAACACAGATAAAATCATTGATATAATACTGGGCCTGGCCTTCCCCGGTGGTCTGAGTGTCCTCCACCACCTCGTGGTGCACCTCCAGGAGAATATAAGCACCTTTCTCCAGGCTCGACTCGTGTTTGGCCAAGGTGAACTTTCCGCCGGCAACCATCTGAGGGTAATCCGAAGAGCCGGAGACGACACTGCGATCGAGTTCTTCTGCCTGCATCCGCATCCGCGGCACAGATTCCGCGTCACCGGTGTGGTAGAAGCCGGGGTATTCATAGTGCTCAAACTGACCATTGTAGGCAAAGCCGTTCTGCCCCTGGCTGTTGTTCAGCAGGGATTTTTCCGGTGTACTGAAATCAAAGTCGTTCAATGTCCATTGGCCGGTGCGGTACTGATACCGGTGTTGCCAGCGATGAATTCGAGCGCCCGGATTGGAACCCGGGGAATACTCAAGTTGGCTCTCGTCCAAGGCAGGAAAGGCGCTGGCCTGATCTACCAGAATCAGTTTATGCTTTCCTCCGGCATGTTCGAAAAAATACGAAATGCCATCTTCTTCCAGCAGCCGGCATACGAAATGGAGGTCACTTTCGTTGCGCTGCACACAGTATTCACGGGTGCTTCCCGGCTGCGCACGAAAGTCAAAATCCTGCAACCCCTGCTCGGAGAAAATCTGTGAAACGATATCTTTCGTTGTTTTGTTCTGAAAAATTCGATTGTTGACCGTGTGGCGAAGAAACGAAAACCATGGGCGAAGCACAATTTCATAGGTTCTGAGATTATTTCCCTGAACCTCTCCGGCCACAAAACGGGCAATATGTCCGGAAAACTCCCGCCCATTCTCGCTTTTAAGCGATACGTGACCCAACTTCCCCATGACATCATCAGCTCTGATGTCGAGCTTTTCCGACATCAAAGTGACATGAAACTCAAACAACCCGGACACACTCTCTTTTCCGGAAAGTCGCTTGACGAGAAAGGTATCGGACCCCAATGAAAAGTCGCTGATGGCGACCTGGCGGTTTTCCTGAGTAAGCTGCCCCATAGACTTAGCAACCTGTTAGCCGCGCACCAAACGGCACGGTATCGTTCCTTGTATCCCGCCCTTTGCAGGCGGGACGATATTCGCTGAGTGGGCCCTGCGATCTGGCCGCAAGGCCCGACCTGACTTACAGCGGCTTCGCAGTGGTCAAGTCGTAACCCACGCGCTGTGGACTAGAGGACTTGTTCGTCTTATCGAAGTCGTTGTAGTTGACCATGATCTTCGAGAAGCTCAAAGAAATGGTTTCTACCGGGTCGCCATCTTCAGCGCCTGCAATCTGATAACCACTGACCAGGCAGTCTTCCAGCACGTAATCCATATACTCGACGACTTTATCAGCGCCGGTCTGGACGAACTTGATGGTGACTTTCTTGCCTGCGGATCCGGTAACGGCTTCTTTGAAAAGCGCCGTGGCCGAATTGTCCGCCACCTTGGTCAAGGTGATTTCACTGACAGTAGGACGAGTGGCTTCGCGGTTGGACAGGTTGCCGGGCTCCATGGAGATGCCGCGACCAACACCGAAAGAAAGGGACTGAACAGCAATGTGGTCCTTATAACCCTCCGCTGTTACGTTTCCTTTGATGCCTTCATACTCAAGATAAATTGCCATTTTTAGTCTCCTTGCGTTTGCTGTTTATGGACATCAGGCCTGGAAGCCTTCAGACCCGAGCAACTTTCCCTGCCGCTTTACACGCGATAAAAAAAGTACTCGGAATAAACTTCGCATTCCTGGTACCCGGGACGAATGATAGCCAATTCACTGACCACCAACAACCTATCTCGCAAAAACAGAATGTTTTTTTTCGATAGCGAGAATCGCATCACTTAAATCCTTTAAATACGGGATTTTTATGTGAACTGGTTCTCCACTTTTGCCGTACAAAAAATAGTCTTAAGACCATTACCACGCCAAAATAAAATCTGCCTACCGCAGTGTCGTAAAAATCAGCTTCATCACGACGGAAGAAATTCGATCGGATAGATGATGGTAATGGTCTGTGCGCTTCGTTCTTCGAAACGAAATTGTAAAACGCGGGCCCTGATTCTCTGCTCCAGACGATGATCGTCCAGCTCGCTGGAAACAATCGCCACTTCGGTCACCTCACCGGAAGGCTCAATGGTTATTTCCAGCACCAGACGCCCCTGCAAACCGGGCGTCTGCCGACGTGCACGGTTGTAGAGTGAGTACAGGAGGCCTTTATTGCGATCGAAAACCAGGCTGACCTCTTCGTCCGTTCGCCCAGTCTGCGCGAAACTGTCCCGGCGCTCCGGCTTGTCCGCCGGGTCCTCGGCGAGCGGAGTCTCCAGGGTGGTAAGATCGCGTCGCGCCAATACACTGCCACCCTCTCCGGCCGATACTGCGGCAACATCACGTGCGCCCGTTCGCTCAGCGGCTGATGCCAGATCACCGTCGCCATAACCCGTGGCCGTCTGCCCGGCATCGGCGCCACCTTTGCCTTCGGTGTCTACCCAGTCATCCACCTCAGAGGTATCCATCAGGCTGTCCAATTGATTTCCGAGCGCCAACAGGCCACTGCGCTGCGCCTGCTCCCGGGCTTCACGCTGCGCTTCGTTGGCAGGTTCCTGCACGGCGGGTCGCTCGCGCTCCCGCTCGACCAGGGGCTTTGGCTCAGCCACCGGCAATGGCTTGGGCTTCACCTCCTCCGGCACTTCAACCGGCGGATCGCTGGGTTGCTCGAGCATAAAGCGGGCCACCTGCTCGGGAATATCCGCCCGGGTCATGCGTGGTTTTTCCGGAACCTCAACCAGCGATAACGTCAACGCGATTGCCAGCGCCAACCCGGCACAGCTGATCAGCCACCAGCGATAATGGTTGGCTGAAGATCGACCGGGCTGCCACTGGATGACCAGGTCCTGATAACGGGGGGCGGTCTGCATCATGATGGTCACAACTGACTCGCCTCCTCCGCTGGGTCAGAGATCTGACTGGCGGCGAACGCGACCTGACGAAACTCCAGAACCCGACTGGTTTCCACCACCCGCCTGATGATTTCGTAAGGGACAGACTGATCGGCCAATACCGTCAGGGTGTCGTTTTCACCACCGGCAGACAGGGACAGTCTGTAGGCCAGCTCCTCCCGCAGCGGCTCTATGACACCATTGCCCGCTTGGGTCACCTCCGCCAGTGTCGTCACCGACTTCCCGTGCACGAGTATGGCCTCTCGTGATATCAATACCCGCAGGGTTTCCTCTGGCGGTTGCTCGGCGGTGGAGTCCGGCAGTTTCATCACTTTCTGGCTCGGCAACTCACTGTCACTGGATGCATTGACCAGCAGGAAGAACACCAGAATGGTAAAGATATCCATCAGTGACACGAGATTCAGCCCCGGCGACTTGCGCAACCTCTGGTTGCGCTGAATACGGCGGGCCCGTCGACTCAGAGATTTCATGCCGAACCCTCCCTGTCTGTCGGCGCATCACCCAGCGATATGTCCGGAAACAGCTCGACCCGCTCGAGCGTACCAAGCTGTACCTGCTGCGTGCTCCCGACCCGATCCATCACCTGTATCAGAGTGTTGTAGGAAACGCCCGGCGCGAGCCGCAAGGCAATCCCGGTTTCATCGGGGAAACGCTGCTTGATTTCAATCAGCGCTTCCCGAAGCTGGCGCCACTGAACCTCATCATCCGTTCGTTCCAGACGCGTAATCACGCCGATGTTGGCATCCCTCAATACCAGGTCATCGTCCGACACCAACAACTGGAGCTGAAGATCCAGCGGCTGTTCCGAGGATTCCTGCTCCGTCTGCGGCCCCGGAAGATTCAACTCCAGAACGGTCATCCGGGAGAAAACCGCCGTAATCAACAAGAACGGGACCAGTATGACCATCAGATTCATGAACGCTGTGATGTTCAGCTCAGCGGCCTCCTGAACCTGACGCTTGCGACGAAAGCGCATGCCTTTACTCCCTGATCATCAAGTTCAGACATTTGACGGCCGCGGTTTCAATACTGTCGACCACTCGCGCCGCTTTGGTGGAAAGGTAGGAATGCAACAGCAACAGCGGAATGGCGGCGCAGAGCCCAAAGGCCGTGGTATTCATCGCCACCGAAATACTGGCCGACAGCATCTCCGCCTTGTCCGCCGGATTGGCCTCGGCGACGGCGGTAAATGCCTGAATCAGGCCGATGATGGTGCCCAGCAGCCCAAGCAGCGTGGCCACATTGGCCAGCGTTGCCAGGTAATGGGTGCGCTGTTCAACCTCCGGCAGCACTTCCATTACGCCTTCTTCCATCGCGGATTCGACCGTCTCGCGCCTGGGGTTCCCTTTGAAACGGGAAAAGCCGTAACTCAGAATCCGTCCCAGCGGGTCTTTCAGGTCAGTCAGAGACTGTGAGGCCCGCTCGTAATCCTGGGCCTTGAGCATCGGCGCCAACTTGAGCCAGACCCGGTTGACCGACTTCTGGGTTTTCGACAGGTAAAAGAAGCGATCCAGGGTAATCGCCAGCCCCGCCGCCATGATGAACAGGATCGCCCACATGAACGGGCCACCCACTTGGAAAAAACGAACAAATTCCATAACAAGCCTCTGTGGTTAATGATGTTTCCGTTGAGTTACAAGATCGTTGGTCGCGCTTTCTGGTGAAGTCCGACCGTTGACATTTGAATCGATGGCCAGCAAGAGGTGGCGGCGCTTCAGCCGATACTCCGCCAACGACACCGATCGCTGGTTGTAGTCGTCTACCAACTGGTGCAGCTGCTGTATCAGAGTCGTTACATCCACGGTCATATCGCTCGAGTCTCTTAGCGGTTTTTAAGCTGTCTGACCAAGCGCAGACCGGTATAGGTGTCCGGGTGGCCATCGTGTGATTTCTGCCAGCTCACCTGGCATTCATCCATCGACGTATCGTAGTGCCCCCCGGCAACCGATAACGCTCCCCCGCTGAGCACCCATTCCTGAGCGTTGCCCAGATGATTCACCAGGCCCCAGCGGTTCTGCCCACCCACGCTGGCTTTGACCATGGAGCCGCCACGTTGAATACCCCGGGAGGAGAACAGACAGTTGCGGTTCGGGTCCGGCTCTGCGCCGTCCGCTCGGGCAGCATGGCGCCACTCCTCGTAGGTTGGCAGCCGATAACGGTAACCGGTCTGTTCACTGAGCCAGCGGGCGTAGGCCTTCGCCTGCTCAATACTGATGTCAGTGACGGGTCTGTCCCGGGATTGCTCTTGCTGTACCTCACACGTTGATGCGCGACAGAAGCGATTGAAGTCCCCAACGGTCACCTCCTCACGACCAATGGCGTAAGCAGGCCGGCCCGCAAACCCGGGGACCACCACCATGTCCGGACCGAGCCCCGCGCCCGGCAAGGTATCCCGACACCCCGCGCGCGGGCCTCGGCCTCCCATTCCGGCCAGAGAGGCGTCACAGGGGTCTTTGGGTTCTATGGCGATGCCGGCAATGGCGGCACTGCGCGGAAAAATCTGCATGGCGTGCTGCTTGAATGTCTGGGCCCGGTCGGGAAAGCGAGCGCCAATGGTTTCGATGCAGGATGCCAGCGCGCCGATCATCCGGCTTTGCTCGCGCTGATATCGACCCGGGTCCAACTCCTGCAACTTGTTGACGGCAATGGCCAGGTCATCCATATTCAGCTGTTGTCGGCAGGCAAGCTGTCGATCAACGTTGGCCAGTGCGTTATCGAACTCGCGATTGACTTTTTCCTGAACCGCCTGCTTGCGTGCCTGTTCCTGCGCCAGAGCCTGCGCCGCTCGGCGCGCCTCGGCCTGCTGTTCCGCTTCGAGCCTGGCCCGCTCAAGTGCGCTGTCTATCTGTGCGGACAGCCGGTCGAGCGCGGCTTCGTCATCGCTGTAGCGCCGTGCATTGGTCAGCCGGGCACGGGCCTGCTCCAGAGCGCCTGCTTCAATTTCTTCATCAATTTTTTCCAGATACGCCTTGTAAATGGACGCACGCTGACCCTCCAGCCACTGATCACTCTCCCCCAAAAGATCCCGCAAGTCGGTATAGCTCTGCCAGAGCTGACGCTCCCATTGGGAAGAAAAGGTCAGTGTGGTCAACAGTTCGGTCAGCTCGTTCTGCTTCATTTCCAGCCTGAGTCGCTGCTCGATCTCCATCCGCACATCCTGCTCGGAAAACTGTGGAATCCACTGGTCCCGATACTGATAGGCGGCGGTCGCCATTGACGTCACCACAATCAGCGCGCCGATCGCGTATTTGGCAATCGCCACTTTCCGGTGCACGAAGGCATTCCAGAACGCCTGAACCGACGCCACCCGATCTTCGCGACGAAACGCCAGACAGTGTTCAATGGCTCGCCACTGGCTTTTGGGAATACCCACCAGGCGTTTCGGTTTCAGCTTCTGACGGGCCGCCTCGTCGGCATGCACCCGGTTGAACGGGTGCTCGCCGGCAAAAAGCTCATAGGCAATGCACCCGAGCGCGTAGAGGTCATCACGCGCATCGGGCGGAGCGCCCTCAAGCATCTCCAGGCTCGCGTAAGCGGGGGTCAGAGCGCCAAGGTTTCCCGCATCAAAAACCGTTTTATCGTCTTCCGAATCGTCGGACCGCTCGGCTTTGGCCACCGCACGGGCGATACCAAAGTCAAAAACCTTGGGAATGCCTCGGTGGGTGACAAAGATGTTGCCCGGTTTCAGATCCGAGTGAATGATGTTTTCCGCATGGGCATAGATCAATGCCGAACACACGCCTTCAAGAATCTTCAGACAATCTTCGTGGGGCAATCCGGTGGAACGATACTGGGATAACAACTTGTCCAGCGGCTTGCCATCGAGAAATTCCATGGTCATGAAAACCGTGTCGCCATCCCGGTCGAAATCGTGCACGTTAACGATATTCGGGTGCGCGATACGTTGGGTTTTGCGCGACTCTCTCTGCAGGGCGATGAACGCTTCCGGGTGGGCCTTGAACTCGTCGCTCAACACCTTGATCGCGACATAGGGGTCACGATCCTGGGCCTCGATTTTCAGCCGGTCCTTGGCTTTGTAGACCACCCCCATGCCACCGGCCCCCAGAATGTCCTCCAGCAAAAACCGGCGCTTCAGTAAACCATGATGACCCGAGGGGCGCTTCGGGGAAGCGGCCGCTTTGGGTTTGGTCGGTCTGGCGACGACGGTGGGCGGATTCGGATCCACCAGCGTGGCATCCGATCCACGACGACGCGGCGGCGCCTGATAGCGGGTTCTGTCACTCGCCGCAGGCGTTTCCTCCGATCGGCTCCTCGGGGTATACACGGTGGCATCGGGTGGGGTTTTTGCGCGCGGCGCAATCCGCGTTTTAGTGTCCCTGGTTTCAGTCATATCCCTTCATCTTCCTGACTCAACGTTCTCATTGAGCGCATTGCCGTCCATTGGAACTGTCTACTTTTCCGGGCTCGCCTTTGATCACCACCACCGAGACGTTATCCGGCGCCCCCGCGCGCAAGGCGACATCAATCAGTGCCTGAGCGCAGAGGTCAGGATCCCGGTCGGCCATGATTCGTGCGATGGTCTCGGTTTCAATCACGCCATGAAGTCCATCGCTGCACAAGAGAAACAGGTCACCGAGCCGCACATCAAACAGGCGCATATCCAGTTGCAGATGCTCTTCCACTCCGACCGCACGCGTAATCACGTTGCTACACTGATGCACTCGGGCCTGCTCGCGATTGATCAGGCCCATGGCCACCATGTCTTCTACCTGGCTATGATCCCGGCTCAATTGCGTGAGGGTTCCGTTGCGAAAACGGTACAACCGGGAGTCCCCCGCCCAGAGCACCACCCCGATACGACCGCGGATCATCAGGTGCACCAGTGTGCTCCCGATCGTGGCGCCGTCGAGCTCCATTCGGGCATAGTTCTGCAACCCCTGATTTACCCCCTGCAGACAATCTTCAACCCGATCCACCGATTCAGCCAACGCTTCGGGCAAGTGCAATTGGGCGAGACCCTGAACGATTTCCCGGCTGGCCAGGTCGCCCACCTCGTGACCGCCCATGCCATCGGCCACCGCCCAGTGGTTATGATCAGCGCACGCAAACACCGCGTCTTCATTCAACTTGCGCACCGCGCCGGCATGGGTCGCATGCTGGCAGCGCCAGTGAATGGGGCGCCGATACGTGGTATCAACCGGTTGCGGCCGGGTCTGGGTATCAAGCATCCCTGAGCTCCCTGGGGCACGGTGCGAACGGCTGCTCCCACTGCCAGTCCCGCCACTGCCCCGTATACATGGCGGCCACCCCTGAAACCGCCGGCAAACCCCGCGCCGTAACGACACAGGGTTCGACCCGATCAGATCCCGCGGTGGACCAGATGCTGTAGCTCGGCATGGTCGCCGACAGGGCCGCATCCAACAGGTAGGGATAGACCTGCTCGGGCCGGGCCTGCTCTTCATGAAGTGTGACGATACGATCACCGCCCGAGCCGGACGCTAGTCGGGTGTACTCCGCATTGACCCGCAGGGGACTGGACTGAATACGGGCCGCCAGTGAATCGATCTGAATCTGCCCGTCGAGCGCGGCCAGGGCAGCAGACTCCAGCGATTCGTACCAGTCATCGGCGGCGGTCAACGCCACCGTGGCCGGGGTATTGGCCGGCGCCGAGCCCAGGATGGTGAACGGAAAATAACGACCGACCCGATCCACGCTGGGCAGGGAAATTCCGGCCCAAAGCTGGCCGTCTATCACGCCCGGAGAGAGCGCAAATCGCCAGATGGGACTGGTGAGATACACATCCAGCCAGTGCTCGCCCAACTGCTCCTGAGTCGCAGCGATTACAGACTGTAACCAGTCATCCCAGATATTCACGCACTGCGATGGTAGCCCCCGGTGAATGAAATCACCGTGGGCGGGCAGCTTACCGAAAAAACCAACGACGCCATTGGCACTCATTACAGCACCTCCGGACACTGGTATCGGCGCAGGGGATTATTGGTCAACAGATTGTCGACGCTTTGGGTGCGCACTTCATACACCATCGTGTTCCGATCCGCACGGGTATCCGCGGCGGCGCTGGAGAACGTCAGGTGGAAGACATCCGAGCGAGACGTTTTCTGCACCTGAGCATCATCCAGCGCTCGGAACCAGGCCCAAGGCCCCTGGTACACCCGATCACTGGCGCCCCCGTTGACCTTCTCGAACACCAGACGCAGCCGGCGTTCCGCCTGATCACCCGACCAGTCAACCCGACGCCAGAACTTGGGCCCGTGACTGTACGACAGGGTCTGGTCGCCCATATCCAGGATAAAGCGGGCATTGTCTTTGGCCAGGTCTTGCGGTTTGAACTCCAGACTCAGTCGCGGGGAGGACTCCCCCGAGCGGAACATCAGTTCGGTGATCGCCTGCCCGTGGCGGATCTGAGCCAAGGCACTGGCCGAAAGCCCCAGGCCGTAACCATCCACCTGCCGGTTGTGCCACTGCCCCCGGGTCTGAACAAAGGGCTCGATATACTGCTGTACAAAGCGCTCGTGCAGCCCGCCCGGCTTGAAAAATTCACTGAAGTCGTACAGTGACATTTCCGCATCCACACCGCCCACCAGCGGGTAACGGCCCGCTGCCATGCGCTGATACGGCTGATACACCTGAGCCTGCCACTCGTTGACGACATGCCCTCGAGCTTCAATCAGAATACTCCGCCAGGTTTCCCGTGACAGGCCGTTGAGCCACTGCTCCAGGGGCTGGGGCAGGTTGCGTGCATAGCTTCGCAATTGACTGGCCGGGTTACCCTCGCCATCGGCAAAGCGCGCGCGGGCGATTTCGAACGCCCGTCGTTGGGGGTCCGGCGACATCCGGATGTCCTGCACGAAATCACTCAGCTTGCGCACCTCCCCAAGCACCGCGTGAATGGGTGCCTGACCGGCATCCCCCGCCATCAACCGATGCAGCTCACTGAAATGCCGATCCACTTCGGTGGAGTCCATTTGCGAGGCAATCAAACCGGCCGCAATACTGGTTCGTTGACTACGACCCGCTCCGGCCACCTTTTCCTTGAGCTCGGGGTTGGTCAACTGCGTCTGCGCGGCGCTGACCTCCAGTACCCGCAAGAGGGGCGAGTACAGTGGGTCTGCCGCACGCGCCAACCGCTCGCTGCCCTGATTGAGGCTGGCGAAAGAATCAATGGAAAGTGCCTGCTGTACTCCCACCCAGGTGCGAATGTAGTCGCGCAGATACAGTTCGGTCACCCGCTCGCTCAGCTCCCCGAGGTCGTCCTCAGTCATGGTCTGGGCACTCTGCTCCAGGCTCTCAAATATCCAGCGGTCATTGACCAGCTCACGCAGTACCGGCGATCGTGGTGAGAGGTCGATGGACTTGTAGCCTTCGCGGGTGAACATCCAGGGCACCTGAATCGCATCCCGGGCGTTCGCCGGCAATTCAAATACCGCGGTCAACTGATTGCCGTATTGAGCCCGCAGATCAACCGGACGTTGAAATTCCGGCTCGCTCTGAATCCGGTTATAGACTCGCTGAGCGACCGGAACCTGCAGTAGGCGTTGGGCCACCGTTCGGGCCAGAGGCTGGTTAAGCGCCTGATCCGTCAACTCCAGGGCCAGCAACCCCTCCAAGTGGTGCCGCAACGAGGTCTGAGTCTCGCGCTCCACCGTAGCGGCCCACCGACGGGTAAACCACTCGACCACCTGCGGGGCTTCCATGCGCGAAGTATCCCCGAACATCTGGTACACCCGGAACTGGTTGTACAACTGCAGATCATCTTCGGTATCCAGCAGCGCCTGCTCCAGCTCCCGCAACAATGCCTGAGTGAACGGGCCGCGCAGATAACGCTGATACGCCTGATCGGCGCGTTCATCGATGCGTCCGTCGTAGAGGCCGACGCCGGTCAATACCGGGTGTGCGTCCCGGTCGTATACAGAACTGGCCTGAGCCAGGGCGGTCAGCGCTGGCAGGTGCGCTCGGGGGGCGGCCGGACCGTAACCATCCCCTTGTCGCTGCTCGAAGCGGGACAGGTGCGAGCGGACATCTTCCATATCAGAGGCGTGGCGACTGACACTGCCTGTCCACACCATCATCAGACCCACGACACTGGCCGCCAAAGCCGCGTAAGCCGAGCGCCGCCCCCACTGCCGCCAGCGTTCATAGCGTGGATTGGTGCCCACCAGCTCAGACTCCGGAAAAATCACATCCTGAAAGAGCCGTCCCAGGAAAAAGCCTTTACCCCGATTCACCCCCGGTGCGGCCGGTTCGCGCCCAAACCCGAACTGTGCCGACACGGTACTGACCAGGCGATCAATCGGCGTGCCATCCTGGGTGCCGCTCGAGTAATAGACGCCGCGCAACAGCGGCTGGTAACGATAGCGATTCGGGGCAAAGGTCTGCTCGACAAACCCCTTGACCAGGCGGTTGAGTTGTTCAAACTGGGTCGGAAAATGCTCGATGGCGGCCCGACGCTGGGGATCGCGTTCCTGATGAAGTCGCCAGATCAGACGTTCGTACAGTCGGGCTTCGAGTTGACGAAGCTCGGCGTCAATAAACTCAAAGTCCGGGGCCGACTCCACCGAACCGGCGCGGGGCAGGCTGAGGCCCCACACCTGCTCACGCTCGTCTTTCCCCAGGTCTTCGAAAAACTCATTGAAGCCCGCGATCAGATCCGACTTGGTGAACATGAGATAGACGGGAAAGCGCACCTCCAGCTTACTCATCAAATCATCAATGCGGGTGCGAATGGTGCGGGCATGACGGGCGCGCTCTTCTTCGGTCTGGGTGAGCAGATCCTGCACGCTGATCGAGACAATCACGCCGTTGATCGGCCGGCGACGGCGGTGCTTTTTCAGAAGCCCCAGAAACCCCTCCCAGGCCGAACTGTCCACCACCCGGTGACTGTCCTGGGTCGTGTAACGTCCCGCGGTGTCCACCAGCACGGCATCATTGGTAAACCACCAATCGCAGTGCCGGGTCCCGCCAACGCCCTGCAGCGCTCCGGCGCCAAACTTTTCGGCCAGGGGAAACTCCAGCCCGGAGTTCACCAGCGCGGTGGTTTTGCCCGCACCCGGCGGGCCCACCATGATGTACCAGGGCAGCTCATACAGGGCCCGACTCTTGTTGGCACGGCCCCGAAAACGACGCTGCCGAAGCACGGCCAGCGCTTCGAAAAAGCGCTGCTGAATCTGCTGGACATCCTCGGCCGCCTGACTACTGACATAGTCCGTTGCGTTGGTCTGGCTCTGCTGAATGTCGTCCACCATCGCCTGATTCTGCTGGCGATCCCGCCATTGCAGGCGCAGGTTATTCAGCCCCCACAGCACCAGCAACACCAAAATGACCAACAGTCGGGTGATGCTGCTGGCCAGGGGCGCCGCGTTTTCATCGCCAAACTTGATCAGGGGTCCGCCAAACCAGACCAGCAACGCCAGAATAAAGACACCCACCAGCGATAAGGTGACCGGGTGGAGCAAGGTATTTTTAATCCGCTTCATCATTACCATCGGTTCCCTGTTGGTCTACTCAAACGAATCCCTGGAAAAGGTTTCAATCTGCTCATTGACGGTATCGAGCTGCTCCACAACGGGGTTGGAACTGGTGTAAAGCCAGTACCGGAAACCGGAAAAAATCAACACCAGAAGCAACGCCACGGCAGCGCTCCAGATCCACAACGGAATGGATTCTCCCAGGGTTGAGGAGGTCCGGCCGAGTCCCTGCCAACGTGGCGACAGCGCGCGCTCGTGCTCGCCGCGATACCGGCGGATGGTCCGGTAGAGCTCGTCTTTGATCTGCTCCAGGGCATCGCGACCGCGGTTCGCCAGACGGTAGCGCCCTTCGAACCCCAGGCTCAGGCACAAATACATCAACTCCAACATGTCCAGGTTCTGGGATGGGGACTGGTTCATGCGCTGCAGGATCTGAAAAAATTTCTCACCCCCCGAGGTCTCATTGTGAAACGCACTGAGCAGAGTCCGCTGCGCCCAGGGACTGTCGCTACCCCAGGGAGTATTGAGTACCGCCTCATCCAGAACCGAACAGAGAACATAACGGGCCGCCAACACAATCTCCGGCGGGTAACCCCGGTCCCGGGCATCCACTTCGAACTCCCGGATCGACTGGGTCAACTGACGGTACAGACCGCGCACATCAGTGTGGCGTGCCGACTGGCGGACTTTGCCAAATACCAGCAGTAGCGTATTGGCGGAGCTGACCAGAGGATTGAGCCCCCGACCGGCAACCAGAGGCTCAGGAGGCAGGTCCATCGCTGATGGTGGCGCGGGTGAATCAACCGGTGAAGGCGCACGCGGCTCCGGTGTTCCGGCCGCAGCGCGCGGGGTGTTCACGTCTGGTTTCATTCGGGTGCGATCGCCACCGGGGCGAGGCTGGCGAAAGACCGTTTTGTCCGGAGAATCCATGGGTGCTCCTCAATATCGAGAGGCGATCGCTATTGGCGAATCGCCCAGAATTCCATTTCCAGGCCGGGGAAGTCTCCGCCCACGTGCAACGCAAAGCCACCCGAGCTGGCCATTTCCCGCCAGAAGGCGCTGTGCTGATCCAGTTCAAAGTAAGCGTATCCCGACCGGTAGGGAATCTGCCGCGGCGCCACGGGCAAAGGTTTGATGGCAATACCCGGCATGGCGGCGTTGACCAACTGCCGGATACGCTCCACCGGGCCGACTTTGATCTGCGCCGGCAGGCGCGAGCGCAGGGTTTCCTCGGCGATATCGGCGCGCACTGCCAACACAAACGCCGCCGAAGAAAGCAGCGAGCGATCGGGAATGGTACCCACGCGGATACCGTATTTCTTTTCCTCAAGCGGCAGCCCGATGGCGGTCTGCTCATACACCATCGACAGGTAGCTGCGCAGGGTGGTCATCAGGGGCAAAAACGTGGCCTGCAATTGATCGTGCCGATACGGCGCAAACTCCGGTGGCCGCTTCTCCCTGGCGACAAAGGTGGACAACTCTCCGGCCATCAGCAGCAGTTGCTGAAACAGCGCGAGAGGATGCAGATTGCGCACCGTGGCCAGATGGGCGATCAGGGGTTCATAGCGGTTGATCATCTGCAGCATCATGTAGTCGGCGATTTCCGCGGTTCCGCCCCGGCGGGCATCCGCCAGACGGCCCGCAATCGCCTCGCCCCGATGATGCAGCATCCCCGATAACTCGGGCAGAAAGCCCGCGAGTCTGGGGGCGGCCGTACAATCGAGACAGGTGGGCAAGTACTGCTCATCGAGCAGCACGTTGTGGTCATCGCGCACCTCCGCGATGCGCAGCACGCCAATGCAGGCATACCCGCTGAGATCCTCGGACTCGAGCATCAGACGTAACCGGAGCTTACCCACATCCACGGGACGGGTATCTCCGCCATCCGAGGTGACATCCCGCGCACTGACTTCCGACACGTAATAGCGGGCCAGGGCCTGTGCATCATCTTCCCGGGAGACGTCCACCGCGCCCGGCCGACGAGCCGGTACCGCAAGATACACCAGCGTATTGTGGGCGCCTTCGGGAACCTCGAGCACCCCGGGCGCATCATCCACTTCCGGGAAATTGAAGGGAGTACCATCGGGGAACACGCCCCGCCCCCGGGAGACGGACAGCTTGCCCAGTTTGAGCAACTCCTGATCCAACTCCAATGCCTGCAACCCCCAGGCATAGGCCCCCAGGGCACTGCACTTGGCATCAATGTAGCGTTCGACATAGCGGTCGTACTGCTGAAAGTGCTGAGGGTTCAGAAACATCCCCTCGGACCAGATGACTTTGCTGCTTAACGACATGATCTATCTTCCCTATTGTTGCCGGTTCATTGTGGGTTCCGATCAGTTCAGCACTGACAACTGGTTACCCGAAATCTGCAGTTTGATGACATCCCTGAACACGTTGCGCGCGGTAACGGGAATGACGACTTTGTAGGCGGCGTTCTGGTACTGATAGAACTCGGCCATGATGCCGACATAGCGCGTGTTCGCATCGAGTACCAGCTCATAGTCCCGAATCTCGCCGGGGACCACACCGGGTAGCTGGCGTCGACGTACCAACGTATCACCGAGCACGGCCGAGTCACGTTCATACAGGCGCACAAAGTCAGCGTCAGCAAACGCCTGTTCGGCGGTCAGCTCGTAAAACCTCAGCACCACCGGCGCGGGCTCGTTGCTGTGATCGGGATTGATGTCCGCGCGCGCGTCAATGGACAGCCTGACATCGGTCTGTAACTTGAGCATGCCCCCGACGCGACTTTCCTGATTCGCGCAGGCGGTCAACCAACACACCAGCAGAACCGGGAAAAGCCTACGAAGTAAATCAAACCGTTCCATAATTCATGTCTCCTATCGTTACCGGTCGATCATCGCGACGCCGCTCAGGGACGCAGGGCAGACAGGCGACGCAACTGATCCTGATACGCCTGTACAAACTCGTCACCGAAAATCTGCTGAAAAGAGCGCTCCATATTGTCACTCAGGCCCCGGTAGTGCGCTCGGTAGTTGTCCCAATAGCGCGCCTTGCGTACGGGCGGTATGACGCTGGGTTTCTGTTGGCTGTTCGCATTGGCCTCGAAACGATCCGGATCGAACTCCTTGAGCATATGCTCAAACGCTCGACGCATACCGGAGATCATTGCCAACTGGTGTTCCGCAATTTCCTGGAATCCCTCGCGAATGGCCTGCAAAGGCTCCTTGTACGCCTGGCTTTGACGCACAAATATATTCTCAAGCGCTTCATCGACGTCGGCAGAGAACTTGAGTGGATTGTTCTCCACGGGCTGAATGGTGGTGACATTCATCCGAAACTCGTTTTTTATGCTGGCCCGAGAGCGCAACACCTGCATCAACCCTTCAATCACCTCCCGCATCATGGTGCCGATCAGCGGCTCCAGCTCTACTCGCGCCTCCGGGCTCAGCCGGTCCAGATCCACACCCATGGCGGAAAATAGCGTTTCCGATGTCCGGGGTGGCATGGAGTCTGCGGAAGGCTGGGTGGACGTGACCTCTACAGGTTCAGCGCGGCTGACCGGAGTCGGGCGATCCGGGCTCGGGCGCTTGCCAGGCTGAGGCGTGACGACAGCCCCTGGTATTTCCTGAGCCGCGTTACCGTCATGCCCAGTGGGTTCATCCCACAGTTGTGCATCCGTTGGCTGGGGGGCGGCCGCCCACTCGGGCTCGCGGTCGAGCTGCGGGGAGGCGGAGTCGGACTCGCGCCCCACAGGCTCCAGCCAGTCGGTGGGAATCAGTTGTTCCTGATGGGCCTCCGGCCAGTGGATAGCGTCAACGGATGGATCCTGCCACTTCGGTTCGGAATCGGAGAAGGCGCCTTCCCCAGGGCCGGAGTACAGCGCGGAGGACTCATTGTGCCAGGGTTCGCGCTCGGTACCGGATGCGCCATCCAGCATCTGCAGAGGATCCAGGGAATCTCGGGACGGGTCGGCGACCGGACCGGCATCAAAGGGATCACAGGCAAAGGGATCATCGACGGAAAAAGGCGTGGCGGGATGTTCTTCTGGCGCGGGCTCAGTCGCAAAAGGCGATGCATCGAGCGAGCCGGCCTCGGCATTCAACAGGTCGATCGCGAACGTGTAGTCGCCTATCTCAACCTGATCACCGTGATTGATCGCCGTCACCACGCCTTTGCCCAAAGGCTCTGACGAACCGTTGATAAATGTGCCGTTGGTGCTGTGGTCGATCAACTGGAAGCGTCCCTGCTCGACCGTAAACTCGCAGTGGCGCGCCGACAGGATCCGGTCGGGATCCGGCAGAATCCAGTGATTATCGGGACCGCGCCCGATCGTTCCGCCGTGCTGATCGAATGAAAATTGCTGTTGGGGAAGAGAGGCGCCTTCTGGCGTTTTGATCATCCTTAGCTGTAAGTTCATTCCGTTATCATCCCGAAAGTGTCCGTTTTCTTTACGCTCCATTGGCTGAGCCGTCTGGGCGTCGAGCCAGGGGATTGTATGCGACGTTCGCCCTTCGTTGCCCGAAGGACATTCCCTGGCGCAGATCACAAAATTTTTTGAGCCACGCCATTGCGATGCGCCGGCCATTCTGTGATGGAAACGGATTGTACACCATATTTTTTTTGAAACAGAATCAAAAATATTGCACTCGGTCACATTTTTCGACGCCGAACAAAAAAATATTTGGCATTCGATTCGTAAACAGTTAATTTTTTATTCGCGCTGTGGTAGCTTTCTCCACCTCCAGCAAATAGCCAACAACGGATTGTTATGTTTATTTATGTGACGGACTACCTTCATTCCTTCGCGGAATGTCTGCATCAGACCAGAAAAAAGCCGTTAAAGTCGATGTGACTCAAGGCCGGCAGTGACAGGAATCAGCAGAACACCATAGGGAAAGACAGGCAATGGCTTCACCCCATATCATTGAACTCGACGATTTACTCGCCCCTATCGCTGAGGATACACCCTCGGGTGAAGACCCTCGCGCCAGTGCGTCTCCGAACTCAACCTACCAGACACTCAAGCGCGAACGATCCAGTGCCCGAGCGGCGGAACGCAAGTCCGTACACGACGGCGACAGCCAGGAGGCCGACCGCCATTGGCGTGAAGTACTCAACCTGGCACCCAAACTTCTCAGGGAAGAAGCCAAGGATCTCGAAGTCGCCAGTTGGTACACCGAAGCCCTGGTACGCAAACAGGGCTTTCAGGGCTTGCGCGATGCGTTCGCACTGATTCGCGGGTTGGTCGAACAATATTGGGAGGACATTTACCCGACACCAGACGAAGACGGCCTGGAAACTCGCGTGGCTCCTCTCTCCGGACTTAACGGTGAGGGGGCAGAGGGCGTTCTGATCGCACCGATTCGTCGCGTCCCCATCACGGAAGGACAACCCCCCGCCCCTTTCAGCTACTGGCACTACCAGCAGGCACTCGACATTCAGAAGCTGGCCGATGAAGACGCCCGTCAGGCAAAAGAAGCCAAACTCGGTTATGGGCTGGGAGATATCGAGAAAGCCGTCCGGGAATCAGACGACACATTCTTTCAGAACCAGCGGGAAGATCTGGATCAGGCAATTGAGCATTTTCGTGCCTGCCAGAGCCTACTGGATCAACACTGTGGTATTGAGCTGGCGCCCCCGTCCCGCAATATTCTCGAGGTTCTGGAAGAGTGTCGCGGCGCCGTCAATCATCTGGGGCGCGACAAGCTGTCGCCCGCGAACGAATCCGAAGACAGTGCGCCCGAGGCGGCTGAAGCGACCGGAACGGAAGACGCTCCCGCGAACACGCCCGCTGCCCGAAAAGCGATGGATCGCGACGAGGCATTCCGTCAACTTCGGGAGATTGCCGAATTTTTCCGCACCACCGAACCCCACTCCCCGGTGTCCTACCTGCTTCAGAAGGCCGTCAAGTGGGGCAATATGCGTCTGGACGAACTGATTCAGGAGCTGATACCAGACGATAGTTCTCGCACGCATTACAGCGAGCTGACGGGCGTAGAAATCACCGAGGATTAACCCCGTAAAAGGCAGTAGTGACGACCAACCAAACCAATGACAGAGGATTAGGGATTATGTCCGACAGTATCCACGACAAACTCAAGCGCGTGCGCAAGCCTCGCGTTCATATTACCTACGATGTTGAAACCAACGGCACGATCGCCGAGAAGGAATTGCCCTTTGTCATGGGCGTGATGGGGGACTACTCGGGTGATAACATCGAGGCCAAGAAGTCCCTGAAAGACCGGAAGTTCTCCCAGATTGATCGGGACAACTTCAACGACATCATGGGCAAGGTCAACCCCAAGCTGGGATTCCAGGTGGCCAACAAGCTGGAAGATGATGACAGCGAAATGAAGGTCGAACTCGACTTCAACCGCATGGAAGACTTTGAACCTCATCGGATCGTGCAACAGGTCGAACCGCTGCGCAAGCTGATGGACACCCGCAATAAGCTGCGTGATCTGTTGACCAAAGCAGACCGGTCCGAGGATCTGGAGAACCTGCTGGAAAGTGTACTGAGTGATACCGAAGCGCTGGCCGCCCTGTCCGGTGAGCTGGGTGTGGGTGCAGAGCAAAAGGAGGAAGCGAAAGATGGCGAATAACGAAGAACAGGTAATGGAGCAGGCGGAAGCCGACGTACAGGAAGTCAGCTTTCTCGAGCAGGCCATTACGGCGACCCGACAGACTCCGGCGGACGAGACTCAGGATCTACTCAAGACCCTGACTCAGGAAGCCATGAACGGCACGGTCAAATGGGACAAAAACCTGACCGTCACCATCAATCGCGCCATTGCTGCGGTCGACCAGTTGATGTCCCAGCAACTGTCGGAAATCATGCACCATGAAAAATTCCAGAAGCTTGAAGGCTCCTGGCGTGGACTGAACCACCTGGTGATGAATTCCGAGACCGGCTCCCAGCTCAAGATCCGCATGCTCAACCTGAGCAAGAAAGAGCTGACCAAGGATCTCGAGAAAGCGGTGGAGTTTGACCAGAGTCAGATTTTCAAGAAAATTTACGAAAGCGAATTCGGCACCGCTGGCGGTCAACCCTACTCCGCACTGATTGGTGACTATGAGTTTTCCTCTCACCCGGACGATATCTCGCTGCTCAGCCAGATGTCCAACGTGGCCGCCGCCGGCTTCTGCCCCTTCCTGACCGCTGCGGCGCCGCAGATGTTCGGCTTTGAGGACTATACCGAGCTGTCCAAACCGCGCGACCTGGAAAAGATTTTTGATTCAGCGGAGTACATTCAGTGGCGCAGCTTCCGCGAGAGTGACGATGCCCGCTTTGTGACCCTGACCATGCCACGGGTACTGGCGCGCCTGCCGTACGGCCAGTCGACCAAACCCATTGAGGCGTTCAACTACGAAGAAGTACCGGTGGGTGAGGACGGCAAACATCGGGCCACCGAGCACGATGATTATTGCTGGATGAACGCCGCCTACGCACTGGGCACCACCCTGACCAAAGCCTTCGCCGAGTACGGCTGGTGCACCAGCATTCGCGGTGCCGAAGGGGGCGGTCGCGTCGATGGGCTGCCCAGTCATACCTTTGTCAGTGACGATGGTGACGTGGATCAGAAATGCCCGACCGAAATCGGCATTACCGACCGCCGTGAAGCAGAACTGAGCAAGCTGGGCTTTCTGCCGCTGTGCCACTACAAAAATACCGACTACGCGGTATTTTTCGGGGCCCAGACCGCACAGAAGCCGCCCAAGTTTGATGATCCCGAGGCGAGCGCCAACGCGGCAATTTCCGCCCGTCTGCCGTACATCATGGCAACCTCCCGCATCGCCCACTTCCTGAAAGTGATGGCGCGCGACAAGGTCGGCTCGTTCATGGAAGCGGGGGAAGCCGAAGAGTGGCTCAACCGCTGGATCGGCAACTACGTGAATGGCAGCCCCGGCGCCAGCGCCGAAATGAAAGCCCGCTTCCCATTGGCCGAAGCTCACGTCGAGGTCAAGGAAGTCCCGGGCCAACCCGGCGTATTCAACGCCGTCGCCTGGATGCGCCCCTGGTTGCAGATGGAGGAGCTGACCGCCTCTCTGCGCCTGGTGGCCAACATCCCCAAGGCGGGCTAAAACCAGCGCCCAAATAGGGCGGCGGAGGGATCCGCGCCCTATTGTTTTCTCTTTTCAACGGATTCTCTGGCACGCAATGTCAAATCACCTTGCCACCCCATCGGTGTCCTCAACCCCGGATATCCCGGCCGCGGCTCGGCTGGATGCCGTGTGTGAACGGTCCCCGAAACTGACCGGACTGGATGACTTTCTGAACGAAAGGAATCCACAGCAGGCGCTCGCCTACTTTCTGTCAGAGCTGGCGCCAGACGGCCCTCTGCGCAGCGTACTGGATATTGAAATCGCCGTGCATCGGACCGTTGCCCGCATCGATCGACTGATCAGCCAACAGATCAACGCCATCATCCACCATCCGCGTTTTCAGGCGTTGGAAGCGGCATGGCGCGGTGTCTGGTATCTGACCTTGCAGGCCGAGGGCGCACGCAACATCAAGATCAAGCTGCTTGATATTGCCTGGGCAGAGGTGGCCCGGGATATCGATCGTGCTCTGGACTTCGACCAGAGCCAACTGTTCCAGAAAATTTACAGTAACGAATACGGTCACCCGGGAGGCGAGCCTTTTGGCGTGTTGATCGGCGACTATCAGGTAGCGCACCGCCCGTCGTCGCGCCACCCACAGGATGACATCGCCACCATGGAGGGCCTGGCTCAAATCGCGGCGGCGGCGTTCGCCCCCTTCATTGCCAGTGCGTCTCCCGAGCTGTTTGGCCTGGACGATTTTGCCAAGCTTGGTGAACCGATCAATCTGGAGGCCATTTTTTCCCAACAGGAGTATGTCCGTTGGCGGGCGCTGCGCGAAAAATCCGACGCCCGTTTCATTGGCCTGACACTCCCGAGAACCCTGATGCGCCGTCCCTATCGGACCACCGCGGGCAGTTACAAAGGGGTGCCGTTTCGGGAAGAAAAAGGCGGCCGCCAGGGAGATGGATACCTGTGGGGCAGTGCCAGCTTCGCCTTTGCCGGTGTGTTGATTCGCGAGTTTGCCAATGTCGGCTGGTTTGGCCACATTCGTGGCGTTCCGCGCAATCAGATCGGGGGCGGACTGGTAACCACCCTGCCGGTGGATCACTTCGACGCGGACCCGGCGGCTCTGGCCCCCAAGCCGCTAACCGAAGTGATCATCACAGATCGGCGTGAACGGGAGCTGGCCGAATTGGGATTGATCCCGCTGTGCCAGAGTTACCAGACGCCGTTTGCCGCCTTCTACAGCAATGCCTCGATTCAGAGGCCTGTTCGGGACACAGACCAGGGCGTCAACGCCCGGCTGTCCGCCATGCTGCAGCACGTCTTGTGTGGCTCGCGGGTAGCCCATTACATCAAGGTCATGATCCGGGACAAGATCGGGGCGTTTATCAGCGCCGATGAATGCGAGCAGTTTCTGCGTCAGTGGTTGTTCCGCTATACCACCGGACGGGAAGATCTGGAGTGGGAGGAGCAGGCACGCTATCCCTTGCGCGAAGCCGCCGTGAACGTCGAAGAACACCCGGAGCGGCCCGGACAATACCTTTGCAAAATTCATCTGGTGCCTCACTACCAGATCGACCAGATGGTCTCGGAGTTGGAACTGGTCACCGAACTGGTACAGACCGGCTGACGGCCCTGAAGGAGAGAGGGAATCATGAGTCATATCGCAAAAACCCGCGAGCTGCGTCCATCCATTCTGGACCGCCTGCTCGATCACGACCCACAGGCTGTGCGCGAGCCCGCGCCGGCACGCCACCAGTACCTGAGCGAACTGCGCCAGAGCGTGCGGCGAGATCTGGAGAATCTGCTCAACAGCCGTTTCTGCATGATCGAGCCCCCGCAGGAGTGTCCGGAAGCCGCCCACTCCCTGCTCAACTACGGCCTGCCGGATCTGGCAACCGTGAACATTTCCGATGCCGAAAAAAAGCAGCGCTTTGTGCAACAGCTCGAACGCATACTGCGGGAGTATGAACCCCGGTTCAAAAGCGTGCGGGTGACTCACCTCGAGAACCGGGATCGCAGCGACCGGACGCTGCGCTTTCGTATTGATGCGGTGCTATGGGCCGACCCAGCGCCGCAAAGCGTGGTGTTCGACTCGATTCTCGAGCCGGTCTCACGCAGCGTGAACGTCAAGGAGTCGCTCCATGGCTGATGAACTGCTGCCTTACTATGAGCGCGAGCTGGCTTACATTCGGCAAATGGGCGCCGAGTTCGCCAAAGAGAACCCGAAAATCGCCAGCCGCCTGGGTATCTCCACCGAAACCATCGAGGACCCCCATGTGTCCCGATTGGTGGAAAGCTTTGCCTATCTCAATGCGCGCATTCAGCATCGCCTTGACGATGATTTCCCCGAATTCAGCGACGCATTGCTCGGCACCCTGTTCCCCCACTATCAGCGGCCGATTCCGGCCATGAGCATTGTGCGCTTCGAGCCCGACCCGGAGCAGCTTGAACGACCCTTTGTGGTTCCCAACGGCACCGAGCTCGACACCCGTTCCTTCAAGGGCGAAAAGTGTCGCTTCAGCACCTGCTATGACACCACCCTGACTCCGATCGAAGTGGCCGAGGCACAACTGATGGGTCGCCCCTTCAACACCCCCGGGGCGGATCGAATGCGCGGCGCGGCCAGCGTGCTCAAGATTCGTCTGACGCCGCTCCTGGAGGGAACCAACCTGGCCGAGAGTCTGCCCCGGTCGCTGCGGTTTTATCTCAAGGGCCAACCCCAATACATCCACCCGCTGTACGAGTTGTTGATCAATCGGTGTGAGAACCTGGTGTTGAGCGATGGCACCAGTCGTCCCGTCTTTCTCGGTGGTGACCAGGTGCAACCGGTCGGCTTCGGAAAAGACGAAGGACTCCTGCCCTACCCCGACAATGCCTTCCTCGGGTACCGCCTGCTGACCGAGTATTTTGCTTTTCCCGAAAAGTTTCTGTTCGTGGACATACAGGGACTGGACCTGTCCCGCCTGTCACCGACCCTCGATTCCCTGGAGCTGTACATCTACCTCGCTGATGCGGATGTGGAGCTGGAACACCACATCAACGCGGCGCACTTCGTCACCGGTTGCACACCAGTGGTCAATCTGTTCGAACATCAGGCCGACCCGATTGCGCTGGATCACCGTCAGTACGAGTACCAGATTCAGCCCGACATCCGCCGGCCCTCGGGCTACGAAGTGTTTTCGGTAGACCGGGTGATCGCCGCAGACGCCTACGGAAAAAGCGCCGAGTACCGACCGTTTTACGGACTCAATCACGACCGGCACTACCATCAGGATCAGACCTTCTGGCACGCCCAGCGGCGTCACGCGAAACTCAAGCCGGATAACCGGGATGAGGGCACCGATGTGTTTCTCAGCCTGGTGGATCTGGAGTTTTCCCCCAGTTCCGCCGGGGAAAAGACACTACTGATCCACACCACCTGCAGCAACCGGGACCAGCCGGCACGACTTCCGTTCAATAACCGGGAGCCTCAACTTCAATGCGTTGACGGCAGTCCTCCCACCCGACAGATCCGCTGCCTGACTCAACCCACGGAAACCATTCGTCCGGCATTGGGTAACGCCGCTCGCTGGCAGTTGCTCTCTCACCTGCAACTGAACCAGCGTTCACTGACGGCTGGCGAAAGCGGTGAAGCCTTACGGGAAATTCTGCGTCTGTACGATTACCGGCAGACCTCGGCGCATCGATCCCTGATCGAGGCGATCACCGACCTGAAAGTCCGACCGGTCAACGCACCG
The DNA here is from genome assembly GCF_000463525.1 of Marinimicrobium sp. LS-A18. Taxonomy (NCBI): domain Bacteria; kingdom Pseudomonadati; phylum Pseudomonadota; class Gammaproteobacteria; order Cellvibrionales; family Cellvibrionaceae; genus Marinimicrobium; species Marinimicrobium sp. LS-A18. The sequence continues at coordinate 768,502 of NZ_AWEP01000006.1, read as the reverse complement.
ATTCAGGTCGCCGGCCGGCCCACGCTGTGCCGGGGAATGGAAGTGACCCTGACGCTTGACGATCGCTTGTTGTCCGGCGTCAGTCTGTGTCTGTTCACCCGGGTGTTAGAGCATTTCTTTGCGCTCTACTGCTCCATCAACTCATTCAGTCAGCTTCGGGTCAAGCGCAAAGGCTACGACGGTTTTTACCGGGTCGGGCCGATTCGGGCCGGGGGTAAAGTATGTCTGTGATCGCTCAGCTTCAGGCCGAACCGGAAGCCTTCAGCGCCCTGCAGATACTGCGTCTGCTCGAGTTTCACGGCTCGGAGCCATCCCTTTCGGAGCAGACCCCGCACCGCCGGCCACTGCGCTTTGCCCCCGGGGTCGATGTGCGCCCTCCTTCTCAGGAAGCCATCCGGTTCAGCGGCCAGCACCGCCTGACGTTTCCCGCCGCGGAGATTGAACAGGTTGAGCCACGCGGTGAGCAGTGGTCGGTTCAGTCCAATCTCCTCAGTCTGGATGGCGCGCTGGGCCCTCTGCCCTACCACTATACCGAGCTCCTGCTTGAGCGGCAGAAGGCCAAAGACCCGGCCCTGACCCGATTTCTCGATCTGTTCAATCATCGCAGCATGAACCTGTTGTGGCAGGCGGCGAGTAAATATCGTCTGCCCCTGGAATACGAGCGCGCTCGACGCCACCGTGGCTCGGCCACCACCATAGACCGACACACCGAGATGCTTCTGTCACTGCTGGGGCTGTCGCCGCGCCTGCTTCCGGACAACCCGGATCTGCCCGCCGAGGCACTGATCTATTACGGCGGACTGCTTTCACAGCCGGTAAAAACCGTCGACAATTTCGAGCAGATTCTCCAGGGCTATTTCCAGGTTCCCATCAGTCTGTCCACTTTCTCCGGTGCCTGGTGCGAGGTGCTGCCGGACATGCGCTGCCAGCTTCCGTCTCTGACCCAGCCCCGCGGACAGAATAACTGTCTCGGTCGTTCGACATTGCTCGGCCAAAAATCCTGGCTGGCCCAGAACCAGGTGGACGTGACCATTGGCCCGCTCGACCGGGCCCAGACCGAACGGTTTGCACCGGGCAGTCCGGCACTGAAAGCCATGGACCAGCTCAGTGCGCTCTATCTCGGTTGCGAGCACCAGTTCAATCTGCAACTGAAGGTTCGCTCCGAGGCTCTGCCCAAACAACTGCCGATCGGCACCGGCACGCCTGGGCAGCTCGGCTGGAATTCTCGCCTGCCCCGGTCAGCCGCTCGTCCGGACAGTGTCGATGCCACCCAGATCATTCCCGTGTCCACCCGGGCGCCGGTGTCTCAAACATCTCATAAAATCCGTCCCAAAGGACCCGGCCGTGCCGCCGCCTGAACGGTGGCGCAGCGGTCATACTACAAGGAGTCGACATGATTACTCTGGATCTGAAATCTCTCGTCAACAAGCTGAACAACACCACGCGCAACGCGCTCGAAGGGGCGGCGGGCATCTGCCTGTCCCGCGGTCACTACAACGTGGAAGTCGAACACTGGTGGGTCAAACTGCTCGAGGTCGACGACACCGACGCCCAGGCCATTCTGGAGAAATTCGAGCTGTCGCCGGACACCCTGAGTCGCGCTTTCACTCGCGAACTGGATCAACTCAAAAATGGCAGCACCCGTCCACCCGCACTATCGCCCAACGTGGTGGAGCTGGCCAAGCAGGCCTGGGTACTGGCATCCGTGGAGTACGCTCACAGCCAGGTCACCAGTGCTCACCTGCTGGCCGCTCTGCTCCTGGATGACAGCTTGCGTCGATCGGCCGTGGCCAGTTGCCCCGCGCTGGAGTCACTCGCTCCGGAATCCGTCCGGGAGCTGGTCAAGGCACTGGTGGGCACTACGGCCGAGTCGCGGGAGCTACCGCCCGAACACGGGGTGGACGAAGTTCCTTCCACTACCGCCCAGGCCAGCAACACACCCTGTCTGGACAAGTACACGGTCAACCTCACCCAGGCGGCCAAGGACGGCAAGATCGATCCGGTTTGGGGCCGGGACCAGGAGGTCCGTCAGATTGTCGATATCCTGATCCGGCGTCGACAAAACAATCCCATCCTGACCGGCGAAGCCGGTGTCGGGAAAACCGCCGTGGTGGAGGGTTTTGCGCTGCGCATCGCCAAGGGTGATGTCCCCGAGCCGCTGAAGAATGTAGTGCTGCGCAGCCTGGATCTGGGGCTGTTGCAGGCAGGAGCCAGCGTAAAGGGCGAGTTTGAAAATCGTCTGAAGTCTGTCATCGCCGAAGTCAAAGCCTCGCCCCAGCCGATCATCCTCTTTATCGACGAGGCGCACACCATGATCGGTGCCGGCGGTAAAGAGGGACAGGGCGATGCCGCCAACCTGCTAAAGCCCGCTCTGGCCCGGGGCGAACTGCGCACCATTGCCGCCACCACCTGGGCCGAGTACAAAAAGTACTTCGAGCGTGATCCGGCTTTGACCCGGCGCTTTCAGGTAGTGAAAGTGGAAGAACCGGATGAAACCAAGGCCATTGATATGATGCGGGCCATCGCTGGCATGCTCCAGGCACACCACAAGGTGCGGATCATGGACGAGGCGATTGTCGAATCGGTGCGCCTGTCCAGCCGCTACATGCCCGGTCGCCAGTTGCCAGACAAATCCGTCAGCCTGCTCGACACCGCCTGTGCCCGGGTGGCCCTGAGCCAGAGCGCCACCCCCGCCCCCATCGAAGACACCGAGCGGGAGCTGGACCAGATCGCCGCCAACCTGACCACCCTCGCCCGGGAAAATGCGGCATTGGATAACTGCCAGGACCGCATTGATGAACTCACGCAACGACGGGCTGAGCTGGAACAACGCCTGGAACAACAACGGCAACAATGGCACACAGAACGGGAGTTGGTGACCGCCATCAATCAACACCAGGACACTATTGAAGCCGACCACGAGGCGGAGGGTGATTCCGAAGCGGCTGCCAATGCACGAGCGGAGCTGAAAACTCTGCTCGAAGAGTTGACCCGCCTGCAGGGCGATACGCCCATGATCAAGGTTCATGTCGACGGCCAGGCCATTGCCGAAGTGGTATCCAATTGGACCGGCATTCCGCTGGGCAAAATGCTGTCGGACGAAATTCAATCCGTGCTCAACCTGGGCGACACGCTGAACCAGCGTGTCATCGGCCAACGCCACGCCCTGGACGCCATTGCCCAGAGCATTCGCACCGCCCGCGCCGGCTTGACCGATCCGCGCAAACCCATTGGGGTTTTCTTTATGGTCGGCCCCAGCGGTGTGGGGAAAACCGAAACCGCTCTGGCCCTGGCCGACACCCTCTACGGTGGTGAGCACAACCTGACCGTCATCAACATGTCCGAGTTCAAGGAAGAACACAAAGTCTCCATGCTGCTCGGCTCCCCGCCCGGCTACGTCGGTTATGGCGAGGGCGGTGTGCTCACCGAGGCGGTACGACGCAAACCCTACAGTGTGATTCTGTTGGATGAAATGGAAAAAGCCCATCCCGGCGTACAGGATGTGTTTTACAACCTGTTCGACAAAGGCACGATCAAGGATGGCGAAGGGCGCGATATCGACTTCCGTAACACCGTGATCATCATGACCTCCAACGCCGGCGAGGAGCACATTCGCGCCCTGTGTCAGTCCCAGGAGGACACCATTGCGCCCGATGTGCTATTGGATAACTTCCGCCCGCAGTTGCTTCGCCACTTCAAGCCTGCGTTCCTCGGGCGCACCACCATCGTGCCCTACTACCCGCTGGGCGATGAAGACCTGATGAAAATCGGCGCTATCAACATGGAAAAGATCCGTCGCCGGGTGGCGGAGCATTACGGGGCCGAGTTCAGTTTTGAGGAAGATGTCTTGCTGCACATTATCGCCCGCAGCCAGGAAGTGGACACCGGAGCCCGGAATATCGAAAACATCCTGACCCGCACTCTGCTTCCGATGATCGCCTCGGAGTGCCTCGGCCGAATGGTGTCCGGCGAGCCGATTCAGCGGGTGCGTATCGGCGTGGATGAACAGGATCAGTTCACCTGCCAGTTGGATGCGTGACGGGTGTGACAGCATGATGCCAACAGCGACAAGGAAACGGAAGCGGCTCCTTCCAATGCTGGGTCTGTTATGTCTGCCGGTCGTGGCCCTGAGCCAATCGTTCGATCAGGCCATCGAGCGACAGTTCAGCGACTTGCGTGACGCCGTCCGGCAGGCACATTGGCACAGGGTGGAAGAACAACTGCCGTCGCTTCAACACCACTATTCCTTGAGCCCGCCTCAAAGAAGCTATCTGCACCTGGCGGAGGCTCTGCTGTGGCAATCTCGGGGCGAGCACCGCCGGGCCATTCCGTTATACGAGCGCATCGAACCGGACAGTGATGTCTACCTTGAAGCCCGCACCAACCTGGCCATCGCGTTTTTGAAACAGGGGTGGTGGTCGGATGCCCATCGGGAGTTGGAGCAACTGCTGGCACGCGCCGAACCGGAGGCCGAGCTGAAAAACCGCTGGCGCATGATGCTGGGGATGTCCCAGTTGCAACAGGGGTTCTACCGCGATGCCCGAACCACCTTCGGCACCATCGACCAGAACAGTCGTCACCGCGCCCACGCCTGGCGGGGCATCGGCCTGACGGCGCTGCACCTGGGGGACCACGGCGGTGCGCTCAATGCTTTCCGACGACTCAAAGAGGAGCACGCCGAAGACATCCCCGAAGGCGCATTTCTGGTGGCCTTTACTTACGACCGGATGAACCGGCTCAAACTGGCCGAGGCCAATTATCGGGAAGCCCTGTTGCTCTATCAACACCAGTTACAGCAGATACAAAAAACGCTGGCGAAGCGTTCGCCCGAAGCGACGGACACCCGGTCGCTGGAAGCTCAACAGAACCGGCTGAACACGCTGATCAGTCAAAGCCAATACGGACTGGCCACCATCTATGATCGCCGTTAACTCATCTTTTCGCTCGCGCACACTGTGGCACGCCATCGCACCGGCTACCCTGATACTCGCCGGTTGCGTTTCCCAACCGCCTGAGCGGGCCACGCTCGCGCAGCTCGACCGCTCCCCCTCAACTTACCACAGCGCCCCAGTCACCGGGCAGATTTCGGGCGCCGACGCCAAGAGCGCTTACTATGAATTCCTGAACAACGCACCGGGGCACGATCACAGCCGTAACCAGGCCCTGGCCCGTCTGGCAGAGCTGGAGCTGAGGGAGAGCAAACGCTGGACCCAACAGGACGACTATCAGGAAGACCAACGCTATCGCGCCACCCTGGAGCGCACCATTGAGCTGCTGACCCTGGCCCTGGCCGATTTCCCGGACGCGTCAGGCAACGATCGCAAGCTCTATCAACTCGCCAAAAGTCACGACCTGTTGGGCAATCACGATGCGTCCTTGCAGGCCCTGGAGGCCCTGGCGCGACGCCACCCCGAGTCTGAGCTGTACGCTGAAACGCAGTTCCGGCTTGCCGAGGCAGCGTTCAGTGCCGGTGACTACCTGGCGGCGGAAATTGCCTACACCGCGGCACTGCACAGCAGCCAGGACACCGGATTTCACGAGCGGGCGCTGTTCAAGCGCGGCTGGTCGCGCTACAAGCAGTCCCTGTATGAGGCCGCTCTGGAAGATTACATCGCGGTCATACACGCGCAGGATTTTCCGGACCTGGCCGAGCAATTCGAGACCCCACTGAACGCCGACCAGCAGGTCATCTATAACGAATATTACCGCTCCCTGGCCCTGGCCATGCAGCGCTACTCCCCCCCGATCGTTGAACTGTTCAGGAAACACGGCTTGACGGACCTCTACGCCCCCTACCACGCCAGCGCCACTCTACTTGAAGACCAGGAGCGTATCAGCGATGCAGTGACCCAGTGGCAGGCGCTGATCGCCGCCGGGCCGGAGCCTCTGCTGAGCCTGCGGGCCCGGGCCCACATCGTCTCACTCTGGCAGGAGCACGGGTTCACCGAGGCGGCTCTGCAAGCCAGCGAAACCGCTTACCGGGAGTACCAACGCTATCGAACGCTCAACGCCGGAAGCGCGAACAATCCGGCCCTGGAAAAGAACACCACGGAAGCCCTTCGCCACCAGTGGACGCAAGTGGCCCGACATTATCACAGCCGCTACCAACAGCAGCCCGAAGACGCGCATTTGAGGCAGGCGCAGCAATGGTACCAACGGTATCTCGAGCACTTTGCCAGCTATGCCCAGCAAGACGGGGTTACGCTGCTCTACGGCGATCTGTTGGCGGAAGCCGGACAAATCGAACCGGCCTTCCTGCAATACGAGCGGGCGGCGTTCGATGGCTCGGTCATTCTCAACCAGGACGCGGCCTATGCGGCCTTGGCGCTACTTGATGAATTGACCGGTCAACAACCGGAGCGCTGGCTGGCCCGCAACCTGCGCTACGCACAGGCCTTCGCCCGGCTCTACCCCAGCGACCCGCGCACGCCTTCCGTTGCCTGGCAGGCCGCCCGCCACGCGTTCAGGGCCAATGCCTACGATGACGCGATTGAACTGGCACGTTTTGCCCAGGATCACCCGCCCCATCAACAGGAGGCTTACTCGCTCATTCTGCAGAGTCATTTCGATCAGCAGCGTTACGCCGAGGCGGAACAGGTCGCACGGCAGTTACTCAGTCTCCCGGCACTGTCGGACAAAACCCGCTCGCTGACCGAAGCGCGCTGGTCGTTGAGCGTGTACCGGCAGGCGGAACAGGCGGAGCGTCGGCAGGAATGGGACGCCGCCATTGATCATTTCCGACGCATTCACGAAGCTTACCCCGACAGCGACAACGCCGCGCGCGGACTTTACAACGCCCTGTCACTGGCCGGCGAATACGAAAACTGGGGCCTGGCCATCGCCCTGATTCAGCGCTTTCAGACCGTATACCCGGAACACGAATTGCGGGTCGATGCCGAACGTCAGTTGAGTACCGCCTATCTGGCCAGCGGTCAGACCGACCGGGCCGCTCGTCAGTATGAACGCCTGGCGGGCACCGAACAGGACAGTCGCGCTCAACGGGCCGCGCAGTGGAAGGCCGCTCAACTCTATCTTGAACAGGGCGATCGGGACGCCGCGATCAATGCTTTTCGACGTTACGCCCATCGCTACCCGAGCCCCTATCCGGAGAACGCCGAGGCCATGAACCACCTGGTGACGCTGTACACCCAATCCGGCGAACCGGAGAAGCGGGCGTACTGGCAACAACAGATCCTGACCCGGGACCGACAGCAACCGGATCAGGCCAGGACCGACCGGACGCGACGCCTGGCCGCCACCGCCGCACTCGGCCTGGGGCGCGATCACCACGAACACTTCAAGGCGACCCGCTTGAGCCTGCCGCTGGACCGAAGCCTCTCGGAGAAAACCGGACACATGCAGAACGCCATCCAGCACTATGCCCGCGCAGCTTCCTACGGCCTGACGGACATTGCATCGGAATCCACCCATCAGATTGGCCGCATCTACGAAACCCTGGCGCGGGACTTACTGGAGTCAGACCGGCCCACGGAATTGAGCGACGAGGCACTGATGCAATACAACATTCTTCTGGAGGATCGCGCCTTCCCGTTTGAGGACAAGGCGATTGAATTCTACGAGCGCAACCTGCGGCGCGTCGCCTCGGTTTCCTTCAATGACTGGCTGGCAAAAAGCCGGGAGCGCCTGGCCGTCCTGTTTCCGGTTCGCTATGACCGACCGGCCAAGATGAGCCTTCGATTTCCGAAGATGGCGGAGTCAGAAAAACCAACCCACACCTCAGAACCAATCACCAACGCACGCCTGGAGGCGGACCAGCCGTGAGGATAAAGACACGATGGCCAGTGTGTGTATTGCTCGTCACCAGTGCACTGCTCGGTGCCTGTACCCAGACCACGAATGGACCACAGCCCGGACCCGTGCGGGACCATGCACGCCAATCTCTGAGCGAGGAGCAACAGCGCCAGGCCGACCGGGCCGCAACACGGGCGGCCACTGGAGACTACGATGCGGCGGCCAACATCCTGGAGCAACTGATCGAACAGCGACCTCACCACCCGGAGCTCTGGGCCAACCTGGCCACGCTGTATCACCGCTTAGAAAAACCGGAATTACGGGATCAGGCGCTGGCACGGGCCCTTGAACTGAACCCGGACAGCATTCCAGCGTTGAATCTGTCCGGCATTCTGGCGCTGAATGCCGATCAACCACAATCGGCTGAGCGGCTGTTCAAAAGGATAGTGGCTCTGGAGTCCGACTATCCCGATGCACACTACAACCTGGCGTTAATTTACGACACTTACTACCAGGACCTTGAACGAGCCATTGATCACTACCAGAACTATCTCGCTTTGATCGACGAGCCGGACGACGCCACGACCGCCTGGCTTGAACAGTTGAAAAATGCGCTCAAACGTCAACAACATCGGGAGCACGCCGGATGAAGTACCGCCTGTTCACTCTCCTGACCGGCTTGCTGCCACTCCTGGTGGTCAGCTCGCCGGTTCCGGCCCAGGACAGCCCACGCATCGAAATCGAAATGGAGGCGACGCGCATCCGTTCCAATCGGGAGCTACCCAAGCTTCTGTACATTATTCCCTGGCGCGATACCGAGCTGAGCGACAGATCCGACGAGCGAAAAATCCTGATTCCCGATTTGTTCGCGGATTATTACGAACCGCTTTTACCCCGAGAGACGAAAAAACAATCGAACGACAGTGAAGATCGCGACGCCCAACACAACGATTAATATTCTTGCGCCATAAGTGGTTCAAAAGGCGTTCGCTTTTTTGAAAAATTTAAATCATCACAACAAATATTTGAACGACAACGGATTGCAATTCCTAATAACAGTCTCGTTCATTAAGCGCTAAGGATAATAAAAAAAAGTAATACGTCATAAACCGGACAGACAGTCATTTGTACCTTTTGATTTTGGGATACCATCTCCTGCGCCTTATGGTCATCCAGACTAAAGGCAATCAAGGCGACAGGTGAGTGTGCGATATAACAATAACGTGCACGCCACCTGCTTTCCGTTCAGCAACACCAGGAGAAAACTACAAATGATAAGCACAACACAAAAGCGTAATGGCATTTACGCCGCCATGCTGGGCCTTGGCCTTGCGATGGCGGGACAGGGTGCCATGGCTCAATCGGCAAATTGCGAATACGTTGTCAGCAACGAGTGGGGCAGCGGTGCCACGGCCACCGTTGAGATCACCAATAACGGCACCACCGCCGTCAATGGCTGGGACGTCAGTTGGACCTACGACAACAACCGGGTCACCAACAGCTGGAACGCGCAGGTATCGGGCAGCAACCCCTATACGGCGACCGACCTGGGTTGGAATGGCACGATTCAACCGGGTCAGACCGTTGAGTTCGGCATGCAGATTGATGCCAACGGCGGCGCCATTGAGCGTCCGGAACTGTCGGGTGACGTCTGCACCGGTGGGGGCTCTTCCAGCTCGTCCAGTTCCTCCAGCAGTGAGAGCTCCAGCAGTGAAAGTTCCAGCTCTTCATCCAGTGACGACGGCGCCACGGGTCAACAGTGTGATTGGTATGGCACGCTCTACCCGCTCTGTGACAGTCAGGACAGCGGCTGGGGCTGGGAAGACAACCAGAGCTGTATCGGCCTGACCACCTGTAGCGACCAGCCCGATCCCTACGGCCCGGTCGACGGCGGAAGCAGCAGCTCCTCTTCCAGTTCCAGCAGTGAGAGTTCGTCCAGTAGTGAGAGCTCATCCAGCAGCGAAAGCTCCTCCTCATCCAGCTCGTCCAGCAGCACGCCGGATGCGGGCGGTGTGTTCCGTGTTGACGAAACCGGTCAAATCACCCAGAACGGTGACGCCTTCCCGGTGCAGTGTTCTGCCTGGTTCGGCCTTGAAGGCCAACACGAGCCTGCCGATGCCGAAAACAACGCCGACGGTGCTCCCATGGAGCTGTATGTCGGCAACATGTGGTGGGTAGATTCCGGCCGGACCATCCAGCAGACCATGGACGAGATTACCGCCCAAGGGATCAATACCATTCGTCTGCCCATTGCGCCGCAGACCCTGGATCCGAACGATCCCCAAGGTATCGGTGACATTCGCGAGGGTGGTGTGCTGAAAAACCACGAGTCGGTCCGTCAGGAAAATGCCCGTCAGGCGCTGGAAGATTTCATTGTCCAGGCCGACGAGAACGGCATCAACGTAATCATCGACATTCACTCCTGCTCCAACTACGTCGGTTGGCGCGCGGGCCGGCTGGATGCCACACCGCCTTACGCGGATGCGGAACGCGAGAACTATGAGTTCAAGCGCGAAGGTTATTCCTGCGGCCCGGTAGACGACCCGGACGTACAGGTCGATCTGTACAACGAAGAGCTGTGGCTGGAAGACCTTCGGGAAATCGCCGGTCTGTCCGAGCAGTTGGGCGTCGACAACATCATGGCCATCGACATTTTCAATGAGCCGTGGGATTACACCTGGGCCGAGTGGAAGCGCCTGTCTGAAAACGCCTACCAGGCCATTGCCGAGGTCAACGACGATGTTCTGATCATGGTTGAAGGCATCGCTACCTCAACCAGTGCCGGTGACGAAGTGCCTCACGGCGATGAAGACTCCAACCCCAACTGGGGTGAAAACTTCTTCCCCTTCGCGGACGCACCGCTGGATATTCCCAAGGAGCGCCTGATTCTGTCGCCGCACACCTACGGCCCGTCGGTCTTTGTCCAGCGTCAGTTCATGGACCCGGCGCAACCGGAGTGTGAAGGCCTTGAAGATATCGAGGCGGCTGAAGCCGGCTGTGACATCGTCATTGATCCGCAACGCCTGGAGGCCGGCTGGGATGAACACTTCGGCTACCTGCGCGATCAGGGCTACGCGATGATCATCGGTGAGTTCGGCGGTCACGCGAACTGGCCCGCCGATGCGCCGCCGCGCCATCGTGAAGCCTGGAGTCACGTCGAGCCCGGCATCGACATGCAGTGGCAGAATACCCTGGTCGACTACATGATCGAGAAGGACATCCAGGGCTGCTACTGGTCCACCAACCCCGAATCGGAAGATACCGGTGGTCTGTACGAGCACGCGTACGATCCGGTCTCCAATGAAAGTGGTTGGGGTCAGTGGGAAGGCTTCGAACAGGAGAAGTGGGACATGCTGCGCCGTCTGTGGGGCATCTGATTCCGGTTTTTCTGAAGCCTTGAAAAAATCCCCGGGTGGCTCACCACCCGGGGATTTTTTTGCACCTAAGGAACCAAAGACCCGATGGGTATTCGGGTGATTTCGATATCTTCCTTGTTGGTCGCGTAGGCGACATACACAAACTCTTCGTCTACGTAACTTTTCGGATAGCTGTAACCCGCCCGTTTATACTTTCCCTCGTACCGCCAAGGCTGCAGGTCCGCTCCGCCGGCGCGCACCAGCCAGGCCCGAAAACTCATGACCAAATACGTTTGCATAACCGGATCCCTACGCCAGCCTGGGCCGAACTCGCTGGCGACGACGCCAGACCAGAAGCGACAACATCACCAGCCCGGTCAAAGAAACGCTACCACCGCCGCCACTGGTTGTATCGTTACTCATATCGACACCGTCATCACCGCCGTCGGGGGCCGGTTGTTCATCGCTTTGTCCATCCGCCGGTCCCGCCGGCGTATGAGCGTCATCATACTCGGGACTGCGCTCACACTCGCCGGCGGGATCGGTGTCCACAAACACATGGACGGTTCGAGTCATGGAATGGCCGTCGGCGTCCTCCACGCTCAACGCGATCTCCGCCAGACCGCACGCCTCGGTGGTAAAAACGGCCGTGCCATTTTCAAGCGCCACCGAGCCATTGCTGACTGAGATGATCGAATAGGCCGGCTCGTCGGTATAGCCACGGAACAGATCGGAAAGATTTAACTCGGCGGCTTCACCCTCGCGGATCATTGTGTGAGGTTGAGCCATCCAGTCCAGGTACTCATCCAACATGGTGTACCCATCCCGGTCGGGATCCGCATTGGCATCGGCAAAGTCGTCGCCACCGGAGAGCGGGTTCAGGCCATGAAGTTTTTCCCACCAGTCGGGCAGGCCGTCATCGTCGCTATCCCAATCGGGATCACGCTGCAGGTAGGGATAATCTTCATAGCCGCCCACGTCGTCTTCGTGATCGGGCAGGCCCGGCTCGCCGGTGTAACTGCCTTCGTAGGTGGCCGTTCCTGTCAGCGTTTCCTGAATGACCCGAAGATCCTGATCGTCCTGCATCAAGCCCCCGGCTCCCACATCGGACAATACCCGTTTGTAGGCTTCGGCGGCACTGTGCACTTCGGCACGGGAGGGGAAGAACGGTTCATTCACCCAGGTTTCATAACCGTTGGGGCTGCCACTTTTCACCCGGCAGACGGCGGTCTGGTTGCTCTCGTCCGCGCGGCCGGGAATCACGTTACCGGAGCAGTAGTAACGCTGGGTTCCGGGGAAATTATCGTACTCCACATTGAGCGCGTACATTTCTTCGGTGGCCGGGCCCGGCTTGTAATAATTGTTGACGAAGTTCACCTCGTGAGCGCCACCATCGGTGGTCCGGCTGCGCCAGTTGTAAACCACGTTATTAAAAATATCCAACCGCCCGGCGTAGTCCCCGTTGCCATCCAGCCCGCCGGCCAACGACCAGTTCCGGCCTTCATTATGGGCCAGCAGGTTATGGTGGAAGCTGCCGATGTCGCCACTGATGCTGGCCGCGTAACCGTGCCGCGTGCCCGAGGGGTAATTGTCATGCCCCGCCACATTCAATGCTTCGGCAATCAGGGTGCGCTGCAACGTGATGTTGCGCGCGCTGCGCGAAGAAAAGGCTTCATCGATGGTCCAGCTGATGGAGCTGTGATCGACAATGGCGTGATCCGCGCCCTGCAGGCCAATACCATCGTAGGTGGTGCCGGCCCCCAGGCGCACCCGGACATGTCGCATCACCACGTCACTGGCACCACTGACCCCGAAGGGTGCCCCCCGTACCACAATGCCTTTGCCGGGCGCGGTCTGTCCTGCCACGGTCACATACGAATCACTGACGGTCAGACGCGATTCCAGATGAATGATGCCGGACACGTCGAACACAATGGTGCGCGGACCAATATCATTTTCCACCGCCGCGCGCAAGCTGCCCGGGCCGCTGTCGTTCAGGTTGGTGACTTTCACTACCTGACCGCCACGACCACCCAGCGCAAAGCGACCATAGCCCTCGGCATCGGGAAAGGCGAGCTGACGTGGCTGAAATGACCAGACATTACCGCGAGTGATCCGGTCTTCCTGGTCAACCTGATCCACCCGCCAGAGATACTCTTCGCGACTGTACAACCCCTGTAGTGCAAAACCACCGCTCGCCTGGCGCCCCCAATAAACCGAGCTGTCGCCGTCACTCACCAGAGCCTCATCCGTCCCGAAATACACCTCATGGGCAACCGCGTCCGGACCCGGCGTCCAGTTCAGTGTCAGGTGGCCGTCGGTCGTTTCGACATGTCGATCACCGTCGGCCGGGAGGGGCTGTCGGGCTTGCTGGGCCACATTGGGCGTATTCAACTCAAAGCCATTGATCACCACGGTTTCAATCTCCGCGCCGGCGCCAGTGTCGGCCTCGAACCGAACTTCAACATCGTCACCGGTGCTGTCGAACGTCAGGTACGCCGTCTGCGCCGCGGTGTTTTCCTCGACGCGATTGGTCATGGCCAGATCGTTTTCGATCTGAACCCCATCCACGAAAATATCCAGCGGCGCCACTGTGGTGTCGGCCCAGCCGTCAACCGAGTTCAGATACACCAGCAGGCTGTGCTCGCCGGCGGGCAAATCCGACAACGTCATGGTGATGGCCCCCTCCTGCGGTTCACCGTCACCGAAATCCACCAGAAGGCCATCGCTCACCAATCGGGCGAGATAGGGCGATTGAATATGGGTTTTGAACCAGTTCGAGCGCAGGCCGACACCACCGCTTTGGGTAAACGTCACGCTCACACCGTCGAAGGTTTCGCTGGCGGTGCTGACACTACCGATGGACCAGGGCGTATAACCCGGCTCATTGACTTCCGACGTCTGCCGGCCGGCAAAGTCCAGGTCCACTTTCACAACGGGATCTTGAGCCAGCACCTCGGAGGCGAGACTGGCACACAGGAGCACACCCAGCCACCGGCCGGGACGAGGGTTGATTGTCATAATATCCACCAGATGTTTTTTATAGGGGTGGTTTGCCCTGCTATGGTGCAGGATCTCTCACAGTTCTCTCGGGCAGTATATTATGAGGATTGTCGCCCTGTCACGGACTTGCGGTGCCGGGCCCGGGAGACGGATCCCCGCCCGCTTGCCAGATTTGCACCCGATTTCTGCCGCCGGCTTTGGCTTGGTATAGGGCCGTGTCGGCCTTCTGTAACAGGGATGAAACCGCTTCGCCATTTTCATACACCGCGATGCCCATACTGACGGTCAGGCTGAACTCAACGCTGCCGAAGGTAATTGGCGTGTTTGCCATCTCCTGGCAGAGCCTCTGCGCAAGCGCTACGGCTTCTTGCGCATCGTTGTTGAGGCAGACGATGGCGAACTCCTCTCCCCCCATGCGCGCGGCCATATCACCGGTGCGTACCGACTCTGCCAACAAGGCGCTCACCTGTCTCAGCGCCTCATCACCGGCGGCGTGGCCGTACTGGTCGTTGACTCGTTTAAAATAGTCGACATCGATCATGATCAACGACAGGGGCAGATCATGTCGCTGGGATTGGGCGGAATAACGAACCAGACACTCGAGTAGATGCCGACGGTTTGGCAGGTTGGTGAGGTAATCGGTTCGCGCTTCCTGCTCCGCCTGCTGTTTGGCATCGCTGAGCTGGCGCGTGCGTACGGCCACCTCCGCATGGAGCTGCCGCGCGTGCAACAGCAGCGCCAGACCGATCATCGACACCAGCGCCACCAGCCAGTACCACCGGTGAGCCCAGAACAGCTCATCAAACAGGGAGTCCGGTTCCGCGCTGTAGAGGAAGGCATTCAGATCCACCTCCCCGGTCAGCAATCCCTGGTCGCGAAACACCGTCTCTATATGTCGCCACCGCTCTTCGTTCATGTAGCCGACGGGAACCACATTGGGCAGTATCAGTGATTTCGAAGCGTCCGCCTCGAACATCAAGTGCTCCCGACTTTTACCCAGGGGGTTGTAGTCCCGCAGGATCAGGTCCACCACTTTGTCCGGATGGGTCAGGGCGTATTCCCAACCCCGTCGAGTCGCCTCAAGAAAATTCCGGGTCACCTCGGGGGCGGTGTTGAGCATCGTTTCCGTGGTCAGAAGTACATCGCCGTAGAAATCGATACCGTAATCGCTCGGGCGGAACACCCGGTAGGGAATAGCGCGGTGGGTAAACTCGAAAGGCTCATTCGTGCTGTACCCGTTATAGCCTGCCACCTCCCCGGAGATCAACGCCTCCAGCGAGGTTTCACTCGGCACCACCTGGACATCGTCCACCACCATTCCGGCGTTGGCCAGCATCGCGAGCAGCTCCGCGTTCATGTAGCCACCGCTGAGCATCACGGGCTGGTCTTTCAGGTCAGAGAGGGAGTCGATTGGCCCATTCTCCAGAGTCATCAACACCGAGGGTGAGGACTGGAAAATGGCCGCCAGCGCCACCAGAGGTACCCCCGAGGCGCGGTAAATCAATGCCCCGGTATCCGCAATGGCGAAATCCACGCGACCGCTCATCAGTTGGTCAATGGGCGCCCGGCTTTCACTGCGCTCATAAAGGGTCACGTTCAGGCCTGCATCCCGATAGTAACCTTGCTCGATCGCGGCATAATACCCGGCGAACTGAAACTGATGGCGCCACTTCAATTGAACGGCCACATCCACCAGTTCCAGCTCATCCTTGGCAGTGGCCATACCCGGCACCCCCAGTAGCAGCGATACCAGGACCAAAAATACCGTCCATGCCCGGACACCGGCTCCTGAAAACACACCCCTTGGCTCCATTGTTAACCCTGTGGCAATACGTCTGTTATTCGATCCTATTGATCAACTATAGCCTTATCGGCGCGTAAAGCAACTAATGCGATATCGCCCGCCGCCGCCTTTTGTGAATCCGGTTACAGCGCATTTTATCTGATTTTTATATACTGGCTCTGCGCCGACGGCAGACACAGTACCGACGAGGTGCATATCGGTTACAGCGAAATGCATCGTAGTTTCAGGGCCTTGACCGCCAAAGGGAAACCCCGGATATTTCATCGGTTACAGCGAGTGGGGCGACGAATCCCGCGCGTTTTGAAATGCCCCTAAAGCAAAAAAAGACCGCTCGCCGGTCAAACAATGTCCAATAAAAAATAGTGAGAGAGTCAACCATGACCATCAAACCCCTCACCCTTGCGGTGATAATGAGCGGCTTTCTGGTCGCTTGCGGCGGATCGGATTCCGCACCGGATAACGCCTCGTCCAGTTCAAGCAGCAGTAGCTCGACGGCATCCAGCACCTCCGAATCCTCTCAGTCCTCCAGTGAACCGGTACAGAGCGATGAGAACAGCCTGACCATCCAGGAGTACGATACCGGCTTCTGCCGACTCGATGGCACGGTCGACAGCGACAACGAAGGGTTCACCGGCCCGGGCTTTTCCAATACTGACAATGTTCCCGATAGTGCCATCACCTACCGGGTCAATGTGCCCGATGCGGGTCACTACACGCTGGAGGTTAGGTACACCTCGCTCAATACACGTCCTGGCGACATTCAGGTGAATGACACCGACGCCGGTGAGTTTGAGTTTGCCACCACCGGTAGCTGGACCAGCTGGACCACTGAATCCCAGACGGTGGAACTCGACGCCGGTGACAACGACATTGCCCTGGTTGCGACCGGAGTGGACGGCCTGCCGAATGTGGACGCCCTTACGGTCATCGGCGTCACCCCCACCGCGGTGGATTGTGGAGTGAACAGCGATGGCGATGGCCTGCTGCTTCCGCAGGACGGCAACCCGGTGCACAGCCGGTTCCGCAGCGCCCGCTTTGCCTGGAGTCAGGACAAGGCCGACATCGTTCTCTCGTACCAGTACGACCACGGCGGCTGGCCGAAAAACCAGGACTACGAGTTCGAGGGTAGCGGCGGCAACGACCTGGGCACTATCGACAACGGCGCCACCGTCACCGAAATGATTTACCTGGCGCAGGTCTATAAAGACACCGGCGAAACCCGCTACCGGGATGCCGTGCGCAAGGCCATGGACTACCTTCTCGATGCCCAGTACGACACCGGCGGCTGGCCCCAGTACTATCCGCTGCGCGGTGGTTATTCGGATCACGTCACCTTCAACGACAACGCCATGACCCGGGTGCTCACGGCGCTCTATCACGCCAATCTGGAGAGCGCGCCCTTCGATACCGACCTGTTTACCGACTCCGACCGGGCGGCCATGGCACACGCGATTGAACGGGGCGTGGATTATATTCTTCAGGCCCAGTGGGAGCAGAACGGCGAACTGACCGTCTGGTGCGCCCAGCACGGTAAGGACGACTACCTACCCAAGGCCGCGCGTGCCTATGAACTTGAATCCCTTAGCGGCAGCGAGTCGGTCGAAATCATCGCGTTTTTGATGACCCAACCGCAGACGCCCGAAGTGGAAGCCGCCGTAAAGGCCGCTATTGGTTGGTTCCGCAGCGAGGACACCTACCTGGCCGATCACCGCTACGACAGCTCGGTGGAAGAGAAGATTGTCTACAGCGAAGGTGACCGTATGTGGTACCGCTTCTACGACCTGAATACCAACGAAGGCTTCTTCAGTGACCGGGATGGCGGCAAGTACTACGACATCATGGAGATCTCGGCAGAACGTCGTAACGGCTACAGTTGGGGCGGGAGCTACGGAGAAAAAATTATCTCCTATGCGGACCGGGTCGGCTATTGATTGGTAGCGCATACCGAGGAGCGGCGGATGCGGCCTTCGGCCTTATCCGCCCTACGGGGCACCGGGTGGTGCTGATCGTCACTGGACGTGTGATATCAGACTCGTAGGTCGGATTAGCGCCCAGCGCGTAATCCGACACAGCCCTGACATCACATCTCTACAGACTACTGGCGCTTCAACTTCAACGCCCAATCCCGCTCCGCCAGAGCCGAACCGGCGGGGAAGGCGGCAACCTCAATTTCACCGGATTCATTCGCCATCACAGACATCCGGTTCAGCCACTCGCCGCTGATCGGATCGAACCACTGCATCACATAAGACGCACCGGGCGTGAAGCCGCTCAAGGTCGGCGCCACCGAGGCATTCTCAAAATACAGCATCGCCAGATCCGCCTCGGCGGTGCGCATCATATAAGACCATCCGTCCAGCCCATCCTCCGGCGCATTGGGTGCTTTGCGCGGCGTAATATCAGCGGTGACGGGAGCCAGATCCTGATAGCGCTTACCCTCCGAGAGCATGAAGCTTTCCAGGTGCTGCATATAATTCGCTGACTGATAGCGCAGGGCATCCCAGATATGCGGCCGCGCCCCATCGGGCTCGCCGGTGGTGGTAATGTCGTAAGCGGCGGTACCGTGCACGTGCCCTGCCAGGCCACCGGACAACACCGAACCGAACATCTGCGCCCGGGCAAAATAATTGTCCCGTTGCGAGTTGGGCGGAGGCTCCTCCCCACCGGGTTTGTTGATTTCGTGCAACCAGCCGGTGTAATAGGGTTCGAAATTGATGGTCGGTTTGGGCGGATCTTCCAGGAAGAACTGCGCCTCCAGGTTTTCCCCGACCCGATGATCCCGGGGCTTGTTACCCACGCTGTGCATATCCAGCCAGGGCACCTCATCACCGGAGCCCAGGGTGGTATGGGTCGCCCGGTCGATCAACACTGTGTGAATCTGACCAAAGGGCGGGCGACCATAGGTCTCCAGATGATAAGTCAGTGCCTCGTTAAACTGATCGGCGGTCAGGCTGAAGTCTTCCGGCACCCAATCCAGGTGAATGCCACTGAACACGAAGTTATAGGCCCCGTAACGGGCAATCAGATACTGCGCGAAGCGGGCAAAGCTCTCTTTGAAATCAA
Organism: Marinimicrobium sp. LS-A18; assembly: GCF_000463525.1. Lineage (NCBI taxonomy): Bacteria > Pseudomonadati > Pseudomonadota > Gammaproteobacteria > Cellvibrionales > Cellvibrionaceae > Marinimicrobium > Marinimicrobium sp. LS-A18. Next base: position 749,524 of record NZ_AWEP01000006.1, on the reverse strand, counting down.
AATAGGCATTCCAGGACGGGCCGACATCCCGACGCACGGTTTCCAAAAGTGGCACAAAACCGACCTCGGACAGGTGCGCCATTTTTTTATCCAGGCTCTGGAAATAGGCCGGTGTCAGACGATTGAAGTCCGATACCCCCGGGTGCTGATCGGAGAGTGCAAACGGCAGGTGGCCGTACTCATCGCGCATATTCTTGGCGGTGAAGGTGCCCCAGTAACTCACGCCACCCGACGCATCGGTGCCCTGCTCATCGGACACATCGTAGCCGAACTTCTCCCAGGCGTTGCGCAGGTAAATACCGTTCTCATCGGCATAGGTGCTCGGGTTCAGGTCCGCCTCCCAGTTGGGGAACGCCGAGATCATACTGACGGAGTTGAACCCCTGGTTCTTGCGGTAGTTGACCGCATCCTCGAACCCTATGCCGGGACCGGGTTCGTACTCATCGGAGGTGGCGGCGTTGCGGAACGGCAGCCGCCAGGTGGACCCCGCCAGCCAGGTGTCGCCCACCATAAAAAACGGCGTGCCATCGGCGTATTCCAGCGCGTGGCCATTGTCGCTGACGCGCACAAACCCGCGCCGGTTGGGGTTCTCCCGTTTTTCCGCCTCGCTCCAGCCGGTGGCGGTAAAGGCCCCCTGGCGGTCATTCAGCCCGGCGTCTTGCGGTTGGTTGGAGCCCAGCTCCCAGGACCAGTCCCCCGGCGCCGTGGCCACCAGGCGCACCACAAAGCGGTTGCCGCCGTCCCAGAAGCCGTACACCCGCTTGTCGAAATCGGGCCCCTTGAGCTGCACCCAGACGTCCACTTCGGTGTAGGGGTTGTCGTAGGGGTTCTCGGCGTGGAAAACCAGTTGCTGCATCTCCCAGGTGCGGACGCTGGCCTCATTGGGCTTATCGGAGGACGTGGCGCAGGCCACCAGAGTGAACAACAGAAGTGCGGACAGACACAGGCGGGAAAGACGGTTCATAACGACCCCTTATCGATTTACTTATGATGCAGGGATACTAGCAGAACCGCCCTTAAATACAATATGACAATAAGGCAGGCCGATCAGCGGGGTGTCTGATAGCGGGCCTTCCACTCCTCATAGGGCATGCCGTAGACCATTTCCCGCGCCGTGTCCTTGTCCACGTCCAGGCCACGCTCTTGGGCCGCCTCCATATACCACTTGCTCAGGCAATTGCGGCAGAAGCCGGCCAGCTCCATGAGATCGATATTCTGGACGTCCTTGCGTTCATCCAGATGTTTGAGCAGGCGCCGAAAGGCCGCCGCTTCGAGTTCGGTTTGGGTTTGAGTATCCATGGGGTCTCCTCTAGTCTGAGCAAATTGTAACACCGCGATTGGGCTGACCATCAAACCCATCCCAATAGGGTGGATCCCCGAAGTAGCCCTCAATGAAGTCCACAAAGGCGCGCACTTTCGTGGCGAGCAGGCGTCGGTGGGCGTAAACGACATAAAGAGCCAGGGATTCCGGCTCGTGGTCCGGTAACAGAACCTGAAGCCGCCCGGCCTGAATCGCCGGGCCAACTATGAAGGTGGGCTGCAGCACCAGGCCCGCGCCGGCCTCGGCCAGCCGCCCCAGCACATCACCATTGTTGGTCGCCAGCCCGGCCGGCTCCTCGGCCTCGGGTATCAACCACTTGAGCAGTGGCTCGCTGCTCTCATCCATATAGCTGTAATGCAGAAAGCGATGCCCCTTGAGCGAAGCGAGACTATAGGGTGTTCCTCGGGCAGCCAGATAGGCAGGGGAAGCACAGAGCACCATGCGCACCGGTGCGATCCGCTTGGCAACCAATGAGGAGCTCTGCAGTCGGCCGATACGCAAAGCAATATCGAAGCCCTCATCGACAATATCCACCTTGCGATCATTGAGCTGCAGATCGATTTCGATGCCCGGATAGGTCTGCTGAAAGTCCGCCAGAAGCGGCCCCATATGCGATGCGGCGAAGGACACCGGGGCACTGATGCGCAGACGTCCGCGCGCCTGGTGCTGCCAGTTACCTAGCTGGCTTTCCACGGCTTCCAACTCGTCCAGCAACGGTTTCGCGCGGGCGTGATAAGCAGTGCCCGCTTCGGTCAGGTGCAGTTGGCGCGTCGTACGGTTGAGCAAACGCACTCCCAGGTGTACCTCCAACTGCCCCACGTACTTGCTGACCAACTGCGTGGACACCCCCATTTGCTCAGAGGCCCGCGTAAAGGAGCCCTCGGCCACCACCGTGACAAAGGCGCGCATAGCGGTCAAACGGTCCATGGCCAGCCTCCCGTTGTCGAAAACATTCAACTATCAACGATTTGTTGACAATAATACAACAAACAACCCATTAATTTGCTCATGAGTTGATAGTAATCTGAAACCGTTGATTACCCACAGCCACTAGTTATTGGAGATTCCCCATGTCACACCCATTGATTAAAAACGCTTTGCAATCCGACGCCGGCTTTGGCGCTCTGCTCCTGCGACTTCCCATCGGCATCATCCTGGCGGCCCATGGCGCGCAGAAACTCTTTGGCTGGTTTGGTGGTTACGGCCTCGAAGGTACCGGGCAATGGCTGGCAAGCATCGGTCTTCAACCGGGCCTGTTGATGGCTCTACTGGCGGGCAGCGCCGAGTTTTTTGGTGGCCTGGCCCTGATGTTTGGCCTGCTCACCCGACCGGCCGCTCTGGTGTCAGCCTTTACCATGGTGGTGGCGATTTTCAGCGTGCACATTGGTAATGGCCTGTTTATGGCCAACAATGGTTACGAGTTTGCGCTCAGCCTGCTCGCCGCCACAGCGGCCCTGACCCTGTTGGGCGCCGGGCGACTGTCACTGGACAACCTGATCGCCAAACGCATTTAACGGGAAACCCGGAGGCACACCGTCATGGCCAACAAGCCCGACATTCTCTATATCTCCCACGGCGGCGGCCCTCTGCCGCTGCTGGGGGACCCGGCGCACAGCGAGCTGGTGACACAACTGTCCTCATTGGGTAAGCGCCTACGTCGGCCCTCGGCGATCATTGTGGTCAGTGCCCACTGGGAAGCACCCGTCGCCGCCGTCACCAGCGGTGCCCAGCCGCCGCTGATTTACGACTACTCCGGCTTTCCGCCCGAGTCGTACGAGATTCAGTACCCCGCCCCCGGCGCGCCGGGACTGGCCACTCAGGTCAGTCAGGCGCTCAGCCAGGCGGGACTGGACGCCGTGCAAGACGCGGAACGGGGCTTTGATCACGGGCTGTTTGTGCCCCTCAAGCTCCTATACCCCGAGGCGGATATTCCCTGTATCCAACTGTCGCTGCTGAAGTCCCTGGACCCGGCGACCCACATCGCCCTGGGGCGGGCGTTGCAGAGCCTGGAGTGGGACAACCTGCTGGTGATCGGCTCAGGCTTTTCTTTTCACAACATGAAGGCTTTTTTCGAGCCAGTCACAGCGCAGAGCGATGCGCGCAATAAAGCCTTCGAAGACTGGTTGACCGACACCCTGATCAACCCGGCTCTGAGCGAGACCGAGCGGTCAGGGCGACTGGTAGACTGGAGCACGGCTCCGGAAGCCCGCTACTGTCACCCCCGCGAGGAACACCTGCTGCCCCTGCACCTGTGCTACGGCCTGGCGCAGCGGCCGGCAGACGAACACGAATCGATTCGGGTGCTGGGTAAGCGGGCCGGAATGTTCTACTGGCGAGGCGAGCACTGAGCCAATGGGCTGACATCCATCCGGGCCCCTTGGTCGTACTGACCAACTCCCGTATATTGAGCCCCTCAGCCTACACCGGAGTTGTCCCCCGCTTATGTCCCACGATGCCATCATTGTCCGCGGCGCCCGCCAGAACAACCTGAAGAACCTGGATCTGGATATCCCCCTGGGAGAGATGGTGGTGGTCACCGGCGTCAGCGGCTCGGGCAAGTCCACTCTGGCGTTCGATACCATCTACGCCGAGGGCCAGCGCCGCTATGTGGAGACCTTCTCCGCCTACGCCCGTCAGTTTCTGGACCGGATGGACAAGCCGGCGGTGGACCTGATCGACGGCATCCCGCCGGCCATTGCGATCGAGCAGAGCAATACGGTACGCACTTCCCGCTCCACCGTGGGCACCATGACCGAACTGAACGACTACCTGAAGCTGCTCTTCTCCCGCCTGGCCCATCTGTATTGCCAGGGCTGTGGCCGGGAGGTGGTGTGCGACACCGCCCAGAGCGTGGTGGAAGCCCTGTATCGGGACTGGCCCAATGGCCAGCGATTGATGGTATGCCTGCCCATTACCGTGCCGGAGACGCTCAGCGACGATGAAGTGCTGCAATTGCTCAACCAGCAGGGCTATGCCCGCATCCATGAGCGGGACGGCAGCCGGGTGAAAGTGGTGCAGGACCGGCTCAAGCTGACCGACGAGAATCGGGGTCGGCTGACCGAGGCGGTGGAAACCGCCCTGCACTACGGCAAGGGCCATGTGCTGATCTACCCGATGGGCGCCGATAAAACGGTGAGCAAGCCGGAACGTTTTTCCAGCCACCACCACTGCCCGAGCTGCGATATCGACTACCCGGAGCCGACGCCCAGTCAGTTCTCCTTCAACTCGCCTTTGGGCGCCTGTGACAGCTGCCGGGGCTTTGGCCGCATTATCGGGGTGGACTATGGCCTGGTGATTCCGGACGAGCGCCTGAGCCTGAAGGACGGCGCGATCAAACCGATTCAGACGCCGTCGTTCAACGAAGTCCAACGGGACCTGATTCGCTTCGCCAAAAAGCGCGGCATCCCCATCACCAAACCTTGGGCGGAGCTGACCGACGAGCAACAACAGTGGGTCATTCAGGGCGAGGGTGAAGGCTCCTGGAGCAGCGGGCGCTGGTACGGCATCAAGGAATTTTTCGACTGGTTGGAAAGCAAATCCTATAAAATGCACATCCGGGTGCTGCTGTCCAAATACCGCTCCTACACGCCCTGCCATGACTGCGGCGGCGCCCGCCTGAAACCCGCCTCGCTCTGGTGGCGGGTAGGCTCCTTCGAGGCGGCCGAACAGGCGCTGTCCGGTCGTGCCCGTTTTATGCCCAAAGGCAACACGCTGGCAGCGGATCGGTTCAACCAGTTGCCCGGTCTCAACATTGCCGATGTGATGCGTTTGCCCCTGATACGCTGCGGTGAGTTTTTCGAGCAGATGGGTGACGCCAACGCCGACGAACCCACACAACTGCTATTGGAAGAAATCCGTTCGCGGCTGGGCTACCTGTGCGAAGTGGGCCTGGACTACCTGACCCTGGACCGCCAGTCTCGAACCCTGAGCGGCGGCGAAGTGCAGCGCATCAACCTGACCACGGCGCTGGGCACCTCCCTGGTGAATACCCTGTTCGTGCTGGATGAGCCCAGCACCGGCCTGCACCCGCGCGATATTCAGCGGCTGGTCAAAGTGCTGCACCGCCTGCGCGACGCCGGCAACTCCCTGCTGGTGGTGGAGCACGACCCCCAGGTGATTCTCGCCGCCGACCGCATTCTGGATATCGGCCCCGGCCCGGGCCGCCACGGCGGCAATATCGAATTCTTCGGCACGCCCAACGCATTGATGCGCAAGGCGAGCAACCTTACCGCCCGCTACCTGAGCGGCAAGGAACAGGTGTCCAGCCCACACGCTATCGAGGGCACTTCAGAAAAACAGGCACTGACCATCCACGGCGCCAGCGAACACAACCTGAAAAACATCGACGTCACCATTCCGCTGAAACAGCTGGTGTGCCTGACCGGTGTGAGCGGCTCGGGTAAATCCACCCTGATGCGCCAGATACTCTACCCGGCGACTCTCAAACACCTGGGCGAGCAGACCGAAGCGCCCGGCGTTCACCAACGTATCGACGGGCTGGACCAGATCGACCGGGCCGTGATGGTCGACCAGAGCCCCATTGGCAAAACCACCCGCTCCACACCCGCCACCTACGTGGGCGCCTTTGACGCCATTCGTAAACTCTTTGTCGCCACACCCCTGGCCAAAGAGCGCGGCTATACGCCGGGCACCTTCAGTTTCAACTCCGGCAACGGCCGTTGCCCCACTTGCCAGGGCAACGGCTTCGAGCATGTGGAAATGCAGTTTCTGAGCGATGTGTATCTGCGCTGCCCGGACTGCGATGGAAAACGCTTCCGCGATGAAATTCTGGAAGTGAAACTGCTGCAGGATGCCGACGAGGGTCGCCGGGCGCTGTCCATTGCCGACGCCCTGGCGATGACCGTGGCCGAAGCGCTGGCGTTCTTCCACGATAAACCCGAGGTCCAGCGCAGCCTGCAACCGCTGGCGGACGTGGGCCTCGACTATGTGCAATTGGGCCAGGCCGTGCCCACCCTTAGCGGCGGTGAAGCGCAGCGGTTGAAGCTCGCGGGGCATTTGGCGAACACTAAAGCAAAAGACAAAGAGCACATCCTGTTCCTGTTCGACGAACCCACCACCGGTCTGCACTTCGCCGACATCGCCACCCTCATGGGCGCCTTCCGGCAACTGCAGGCCGCAGGACATTCGCTGCTGGTGATCGAACACAACCTGGATGTGATTCGCGCTGCAGACTGGTTGATCGATATTGGGCCGGAAGGCGGCGACGCCGGCGGGGAACTGCTGGCGGCGGGCAGCCCAGCCGAGATCATGGCCAGCAACAACAGTTATACCGCCCAGGCATTGCGCGAGTACGACGCGTCCTTGACGCAAGGGGTCGCTCTGCCCGCGCCCGCGAAAAAGCGCAAGCGCAAAACCGATCAGGTCATCAGCGTGCACCACGCCCGCGAACACAACCTGAAGAATATCGACGTCACCATTCCGCGCGACAAGCTCACGGTCATCTCAGGCGTCAGCGGCAGTGGCAAAAGCACTCTCGCCTTTGATCTGATTTTCGGCGAAGGCCAGCGTCGCTACCTGGAATCGTTGAACGCCTACGCCCGGCAGTTTGTGCAGCCCGCCTCGCGCCCGGATGTGGATGCCATCTACGGCATCCCCCCGGCGGTGGCCATTGAGCAACGCACGAGTCGCGGCGGCCGCAAAAGTACCCTGGCGACCCTGACCGAAATCTATCACTACCTGCGCCTGCTCTACGTCAAGCTCGGCACCCAGCACTGCCCGAAATGTGAGGTGCCCATCGAGCCGCAAACGCCCGCCGCCATTCTGGCGCGGGTGCAGAAAGACTATCGCCAGCGCGAAGTCACGCTGCTCGCGCCCATGGTGGTGGCGCGCAAGGGCATCTACCGCGAACTGGCCGAGTGGGCCGCCGCCCGCGGCTACACCAGGCTGCGCGTGGACGGCGAATACCAACCCACCGACAACTGGCCCAAGCTCGACCGCTACCGCGAACACAACATCGAGCTGCCGCTGACCGACGTCACCGTTTCCGCCAAGAACGAACGGGCCTTGATGGATGGTCTGGAACAGGCATTGGATCTTGGGAACGGCATTGTGATTGTGGCGCCCGTCGACAAACGTACTGGCAAGCAAGCCGCCGGCGAACGCCTGTTCTCCACCCAGCGCGCCTGCCCGAGCTGCGGCGACGGTTTCGATGAACTGGACCCGCGCCTCTTCTCCTACAACTCCAAACACGGCTGGTGCCAGCGCTGCTACGGCACCGGGCAAATCATCAAAGGCTTTGACGAAGAACAGACTGGCGAGGAGCGCACCTGGCTGCCGGACGAAGAAGCGGGTACGGAAAAAGTCTGCCCGGGCTGTAACGGCCAACGCCTGAACCCCACCGCCCTCGCCGTGCGCTTCCGGGACCGCTCCATTGCCGAGCTGGCATCGCTACCCGTGGACGCCGCCGAGCAGTGGTTCAAAACACTCAAACTGAAAACCAACGAACAGGCCATCGCCCGGGACCTGCTGGCGGAAATGCACAGCCGCCTGCAGTTCCTGCAGAAAGTCGGACTCGACTACCTGAGCCTGGACCGCGCCGCGCCCACCCTGAGCGGCGGCGAAGCCCAGCGCATCCGCCTGGCGGCGCAACTGGGTTCCAGCCTCCAGGGCGTGTGCTACGTACTGGACGAACCCACCATCGGCCTGCACACCCGGGACAACCGCAAACTGATCGACACCCTGCGCGAGCTGCAACAACAGGGCAACACCGTGGTCGTGGTCGAGCACGATGAAGACACCATCCGCGAAGCCGACCACCTGATCGACATGGGCCCGCGCGCGGGCGTCAACGGCGGCGAAGTGGTAGCACACGGCAGCCTCAAACAGGTGATGGGCAACAAGCGCTCGCTTACCGGGCAGATGCTCTCCGAACCGCTGCGTCACCCCATGCCCGACCTGCGCAACGCCACCATGCGTCAGCTCTGGGACAAAGAGAGCCTGCACATCGAGGGCGCTCACCAGAACAACCTGCGCAAGGTCAATGTGAGCATTCCCCTGCGCCAACTGGTGACCATCACCGGCGTCAGCGGCAGCGGTAAAAGTACGTTGATTCGGGGCGTGCTCTACCCCAACCTGAAACAGGCCATCGCCCAGAAACGCAAAACCAAACAGACCTGGACCGGCGCCAGCCAGATCACCGGCTGGGAAAGCGTCGACCGCATCCTGGAAGTGGACCAGACCCCCATCGGCAAAACCCCGCGCTCCTGCCCGGCCACCTACATCGGCATCTGGGACACCATCCGCAAACTTTTTGCAGGCACCGTGGACGCGAGACTGCGCGGCTACACCCCTGCGCGCTTCTCGTTCAACGCGGGCGACGGACGCTGCAGCGCCTGCGGCGGCCAGGGCGAACAGAAGATAGAGATGAACTTCCTCCCCGACGTGCGCGTGCCCTGCGACGTGTGCCACGGCTGGCGTTTCAACGACGAAACCCTGAGCGTCACCTACAAGGGCAAACACATCGGCGACGTCCTCGCCATGAACATCGACGAGGCGGTCGAGTTCTTCGCCCCCATCAGCAAAGTCCACCACGCCCTGCGCCTGCTGCAGGACGTGGGCCTGGGCTACCTGACCCTGGGCCAACAAAGCCCAACATTAAGCGGTGGCGAAGCCCAACGCATCAAACTGGTGGCCGAACTCAGCAAAGCCAACATGACCCCGGAAGACAACAAAGGAAGAAGGTCAGCCCACAACCTCTACGTACTCGACGAACCCACCGTCGGTCTGCATATGGCCGATGTGGACAAACTGCTGCACGTGCTACACCGGTTGGTGGATGCGGGCAACTCCGTACTGGTGATTGAGCACAACCTGGATGTGATTGCTGAGGCGGACTGGGTGATTGATATGGGGCCGGAAGGTGGAAGCCAGGGCGGCAAAGTGATCGCCCAAGGCAAGCCCGACACTGTGATCAAACGAAAGAAGTCTTATACGGGACAGTACTTAAGAGAAATACTGAACTAGAGCTCAGACAGGCAACGGCGGATGCGCTTCGCTTATCCGCCCCACCACGACTTCCCGTAGGGCGGATAAGCATGCGCATCCGCCATCTTTCTTCAAACACCCAACAGCTCAGTACAGTGACCGTTGGGGAGCCAGCGAACTAAATACGCTTAGAGGCCTGACATATAAAAGTCAGTCCTCATAGACGCGGCGGAGGCCTTCATGCAGGCAATATAGTGTTTCCCGCTACCGTCTTTTAACTTTCTGAGCACGGCTTTTCGTACCTGCTTCTGCCCCCACTTGATTACCGAGCCACCACCAAAGGGCCTAGGGACTAAATCCATCATGCTGTCACAAGCCCTCGTTTTTTCAATCAGACGGCCCAGGACTTCTAGAGTCTTCACGGTAATCCGCCAGTTCTGTGTTTGTGCACCGTAAAAGTTTTGGAGAATGTCCTTGGTGTCTTGAACTTCGGATGCGGTAAGAGGTTCGCTCATAGTGTCTCCTTACAGAAGTTGGTATTAGAACGGTTTAATAGTGGAAAGCACGTCTTTGACGTCATCTCCCGTCAGACCGTAAAAGTCCAGCATTGTCCAGGACGTTGACTCTCTCCCAGATACCACATAGGCCTTGTGCTTATTGTCTGTTTCAGAATAGAGGTAGATGGCAATATTTTCGCGGGTGTAACGCACTGCTTCGCCACCGCTCATCGCATCCAGCTTTATTGACCGAATGACATGCCGTTCGGCCCGGCTTAGGCTGTTCGGTAACGAACTGAACTTTTCCATTAACGACAGGTTTAGGAGCGAAGAAGCGGAAAGCTCACTGTCATTCAGGCCGAAATCGCTTACTGATAAGGTTGATGCGGCGATTTTCGGGTCGCCAGAGAAGATGATGAACAGCATATCCTGCTGATGAACAAGCTTCTTTGGTGTGCTACTGATATAGAACGATAAGTGACTATTGGTTACGACTTCTATTCCGTCCGAAGCACGGCTGGCCAGTGATTGTTCGGAGGCCTGTCGCTCGCACGCAGGCTGAGCACACTCAGTAATATAAGGCGACGGGGTCGAGGCACAAGCCTGCAGGAAAATGGCAAAGCCAATTACAAAAGAGAGATATTTCACTTGAAGCTCCTTTCAATAGCTATGTGAACCTTAATTTGTCTTAAACAAGACTGTCAATTCCAGACTTTGGGGCAACTAACCAGTTGTGACTTCAGTCACAAAAAGCCATTGGCGGCCATTTCCTCCACACTCCGGACACCGATATATGTCAGGCTTAGGACCACATCAGGCAGTAATATGTCGCCAAAACTCTAGCTTGGTGGGCTAGTCAATCAACTTCTCGAGCATAGAGGTGGCTGTTTTGGCACTTGGGGCAGCGAGGCGCGCTTGGGACGTCATGTATCCACTCAACACCACAGATAACGCACTGATAGTGCTTTGGCTCAATCTTAGACTCCGCCACTCTCTGTTCAGCGGGAGGAGTACGGCGGCGAATTTTGGCTCCAAAGGAGCCCTTAGAAGGCTTTGGCGAGACGCACCGATGATTTCGCCTGGCTTTCTCCATACTTGAGGCGGCCTTAGGGTGGAATGCCCACTCCTTAACCCCGTCACTCAACATAAAGGCCAAAACGGCTTCTGAGAATCGAAGGTTACGGTCTCTTTTAAAGGACGATATAGAGAAGCTATCACAATCCAAAGTCAAGAGAGCGACTTGGTTCTCCTGCAGCTTACTCGGAATCACCGTAATGGGAGGCTTACCTTTGTACACCAAATCCAGGAGGATTTTATAGCCTCCCACCTCTACCATTAAGTCAACATAATGACCGCAAACGTTCACACGGGCCTGTGCCCGCTCAACTGTATTCTGTGCACCGAGGCTAACCTGAACGCTATCCGAGCCGCCGCATGAAGAGCAGAAGAGGCTATCTTTCAACGGTGGTGTTTCAAGTACCCTCCCAGGCAACTCGCTCGCCATTTCACGCGCCATCATCGCAACCGCTACTGCGGAGTTAAACGGACAGTCCTCCTCTGGCTTCTTGCCGTATCGGCGCGAATCGTGAGCAAAGTGATAACGTTTGACCTTTGGGTGCCGAGACAATAAAGGGGATCGACAACCAGGGCACAGACAATTGCAGGCGCGTCCACTGGGCGCGTCTTCAGGCTCTATAATTTCGCCCGTTTCCAAGTGAATTCCAAAAGGAATTAAAAGCTCGTTCATGGAACACTCCCTTTGCTCCCATCTAGGTCACGAATGAAGCCAGCTTATGCACGTAGGTCTCATCTTCCTCCCGAAAAAGGATATTCCAACTTTCCAAAAGAGCCTTGGTGAAGCGAATAGGGCCGCATCGATTTTGTGTGAGACTTAATACACCAACCCATGAGCCGGCGAGCAGGCAACTAAGAATGACGATATACCCTCTCTCGATGGAACTTCATATATTCACCATGCATCGGACGAAGCCGTACACCCATGGCGGGCGACACAGATAGTAGCTCGGGACTTTCTAGCTGAGGCGATATCATGATGCCGCCGCTTTCGCCAAACGTGATCAGGCCGGAGTCAAAGGCCCTGTCCAGGGTGGGTAACAGTAGCAGTCCGTTGTACCGATCGAGCCTCTCTGAATTCGTTGCGGCACTCCAAGGTTTGATATGGGAGGCGACTAGCATCACTGGGTCGTTGTAACCGGTCACTGAGCAGCCACCCCAGAACGCTATCAGCTTCTGACGAAAAACACCCTGGCCAATGCGGCTCTTGATAAGGTTGCTCTTCTCCGTCTCTGAGGTGTGATTTTCAGATAGGATGGCATCAATATCTGACTCAACGTCGCTATCGAACTTCTCAGCTAAGTAATCGGCATACTTATTGAGCGCGCTATTGTACATATTGTGACCACGCTCGTTCCTTTCCTGATATATCGGGAGGTCCCTCAACGCCGAGGCAATGGTCTCGAATTGGCCGTGATTCTGAATCGATGTGAGGGGGCCTTCTATAAGTCCTCCGTCCATTGCCCATTCGGACATAGGCCCCTTAATAGCACCGTCATATTTTTTGATAGAAGAGGGTGAAAGCCCCCTAAGCCGCATCCAGCCTTCAAATGTCATAAGCGTGGCCGCCATTCATATTGAGTGACCCGGCAATCTCCCGGGCAATATGTCGATAAAACCGCTAATAATCGACATGTTAGTATGATATGTCGATGTCGTCGACAATAGCCTGGGTAGGCCTGTCTAGGGCGCTGCGATACAGCCTGGTACCGTCGGCGAGCACCTGAGCTAAATATCGTCCTGCCGCAGGAGACAACTATGAAAACAGTTATCGAACGCGTTCCTTCTGGCACCGGCCACTGGGTCGGGGATGGCTTTCCTGTGCGCTCGCTGTTCAGCTACGGCGGCCAGCCCAAGGCTCTGAGCCCCTTTCTGCTGCTGGATTATGCCGGGCCCTATGAATTCACCCCGGCAGCCAAGCCGCGTGGCGTGGGGCAGCATCCGCACCGTGGGTTTGAGACGGTCACCATCGTCTATGCGGGCGAGGTGGCCCACAAAGACAGTACTGGCAACGGCGGCGTGATTGGCCCCGGGGATGTACAGTGGATGACCGCCGGCGCGGGCATTCTGCACGAAGAGTTTCACAGCCCGGCCTTTACCAAGGCGGGCGGCACGCTGGAGATGGTGCAGCTATGGGTCAATTTGCCCGCGAAGGACAAGATGACGCCGCCGGGCTATCAGGGCATTACCGATGCGCAAATTCCCAGCGTGTCGCTGCCCGATGGCGTGGGCCTTGTGCGGGTGATCGCCGGGCATTTTGGCAACGCGACCGGCACGGTGCAGGTGAACGGCCAGGAGGTCGCCCGCGAGGCGGATCTGGTGACGCTGACCTCCAGCGGTACGGAGGTGTTGCTGGAGGCCAACAGCGATGCGGTGGTGTTGCTGCTCAGTGGCGAGCCGATCGACGAGCCAATTGTTGGTTACGGGCCGTTTGTGATGAACACGGAGGAGGAAATCCGCCAGGCCATGCGGGATTTTCAGAGCGGGAATTTTGGGCAGATTGCTGATTGACGGTTTCTGGTATTCAGCTTAGGAGGGCTTCTTCCCCTTCCGTTTAACCTCCTGCTCCAGCACTTCCAGTGCTCGCAGATCTTCGGCATCAGCTGCCAGCGCTTCATTTTGTCGCCTTTGGGTATCGAATTGCTCGTATCGCTCGTGGACAATGTGCTTTGCCTGTTCTGCGCTCATGGCGCCCGCGCCTTGCAGGACGGGCCTCTCGTTGAATTCCAGCAGGCGGTCGACGTTGTTGCGCCAGTAATCCAGCGTCAGGTCTTTCCGGCCTTTGGCCCGCAATTCAGCCTGCTCCAGGAAGATCACCACCAGCCGGTTAAGGGTATCCACTTCGTCAGCGGTCAGATAATTCTTGGCTATTGTGACGTCTGTTTTGCGGACCCGCGCGCCTTTCCAACTGGTCAGCGCCATGTTGGGCTCCTGCGGGTCGGCACGGTGTACCACCAGCTCGGCGGCGGTATTACTGGTGACGGCGTAGAGCAGTTTGTTCTGGACTTCAGCGAAGAACTGCTGGGCTGCCTGGTCGCCAGGCTGGTAGTCGCTGGAGAGGGTAAATAGATCGCGAACCTTCTGGTAAAAGCGCTTCTCGGAGGCGCGGATGTCACGGATGCGCGCCAGAAGCTCGTCGAAGTAGTCCCAGCCGCCGGGCTCCCTCAGGCGCTGGTCGTCCATGATGAAGCCCTTGACCAGGTACTCCTCCAGGTGTGCGGTGGCCCATTGGCGGAATTGGGTGCCGCGGGGGGAGCGCACTCGGTAGCCAACCGCGAGGATCATGGGAAGGCTGTATGTCTTGAGCTGCCGACGGACCCTACGCTTTCCTTCTTGGCGAACTTGTAAGAGTTCCTTACAAGTTGCCTCCGGGTCCAGCTCCTGGTCCCCGTAGATCGCCCGAATATGCTGGGTTATGGCTTGAGGGGTGGTATCAAAAAGTCCGGCCATTTCGGCCTGTGTCAACCAGACAGTGTCGCCCTCGGCACGCAGCTGGATCTCCGCCTGCCCGTCATCCGTGCGGTAGATGATCAGTTCACCCTGGCTCATTTACCGGCCTCCCGATTTTGGCTGGGCACGGAGTGAGGTGCAGCGAAAACGTCGAAATCGAGCGGGCTGGGTGTCAGTAAGGGCTGCATATCCATGTCTCTGAACGGCTTTTCTGTCTAGCCAGTACTTTACAGGATTGGATTTTCCGGTACCAATGCCGAAATAGGAAAAGCATATTGAACACGGAGGGGGATTTTCAGCTTCGGCTTCTAACGCTCTACTCCGGCGTCGAAGGCCATTGTTGCGCGGCATGTAACACTCGCAATACACGCGGTGCAATCGCATCCTCTTGGTACACAACGACATAGTTCGCCAGTACGACCAACTCCCGGGTTCCTTCAACTCTGCCCAAGCGGCCCGATTGTGGGAAGTGTGCTAGCTGGCCGACCTTGGTGTTAATGTCGTCCAAGACCTGCAGCGCAGCCACAGGGTTATCGTCTGATATGTAATCGACAATGTCCAAGAGATCAGCGCGAGCCAGCGCCGACCAGTGTATGTCGGTCATTACTCTGCTTCCTTTCAATTACAGCCCGGGCTTCATCAATAACCTGTTGATGAGAGTTTCCTGGACCAGTGTCCGCCAGTGCCTCCAAGACCTTCTCCCGAAACCAGAGGTCGTGAGCCTTTTCATCGGTCGTAAGGCCTGCGGGCAAGCCCCCTTCTTTGCAGACACGAGTCAATAGAATACGGACGGCGTCCGACACAGTCAGGCCGACATCGGCCAGTTTGTTCGCCGCATCCGCCTTGAGTTTGTCGTCCACCCTAACATGCAGCATCGATGTATGGGCCATAAGCGCGACCTCCAGAGCATAAATACACCCTATTTTGTATCTCAAACGAGATACAGTCAAGCCAGATTAGCCCGGTACTGTCCGGAATGTGAGCGAGTGCCGGGTTATGCGGATACGTATCATTGGCCGGTTATCGTCGGCATTCAGCTCAACATATGAGCCGATTAGTTTCGATATTCGGCTCAAAGGCCAGTTTCAACCATCGTTCCACGTCGCAGGCGCCGTAGCGATGGGGTAGCATTACGGTTTGACGCTACACACCCACTCACTGACAAACCGATTCGTTATGCCAACTCCCAGAATGTTCGTCCATGTCGCCGCCACCAAAGCGCTGGAAAAATGGCTGGGTGGCACTTTTGACCGGCTGCCCAGCCCGGATGGTAAGCGGGTGGGTACCCAGCCGTTGATCACCAACGCTGATCTGGTGAGTTGGCAGTGCCATGTGATCGAGAATCGGCCCGGCAGTGGTCTTTACACAGCCATAGCGGTGGAGGCCCATAGCCGCTTCACGCTGTTGCTTCCATACCGTCAGCGCCCGTCCCCGGAGAAGTTCTGGGTGGATCTGGTCGAGGCCTGGGTCGGCAACCTGTTTGAGTTGATGGTCGAGGGTGGCTTTGTGGACGACGATCAGTTTGAACAGGTAGTGCAGAATTTCACTGAGCGCGCCGCCGGCATGGTGTATGTCCGCAATACGGACCCGAGCGTGAACGGCCATGTCACCGAGGCCGAGCAGTGGGTTCGGGAGACCCTGGCGCACGAGCAGTTGGCGCAGCTCGACCCGGAGCAGGCGTTTGCCCTGGGGCGTTACATCAGCGACCTGCCCAAAACCGCGAAGAACCCGGAGGGCAAAAAAGAGCGTTTCGACCCGGTGCCTCGGTTTATGGACGATGGCCTGTACCGCTTTGGCAGTGGCCTGGCGCCCCATCCGTTCGTCGATACGCCCGAGGGCGAATTCCCCAATCCTTATGATGAGGCATGGGACTACGATTTGGGCGGCGATCTGGCGGCCGAATTTGCCGCAGAGCTCGACGAGCTGCCAACGGGGGACGTCTACAGGCCTGTGGATCGCGGGCTTCCGGCGAAGGATATGGCGTTTCTGGCCCAAGTGTTGCGCGACTACGGTACGCCGGCGTCTCTGCCCAACAT
Source organism: Marinimicrobium sp. LS-A18 (assembly GCF_000463525.1). Classification (NCBI taxonomy): domain Bacteria; kingdom Pseudomonadati; phylum Pseudomonadota; class Gammaproteobacteria; order Cellvibrionales; family Cellvibrionaceae; genus Marinimicrobium; species Marinimicrobium sp. LS-A18. The sequence goes on along the minus strand of NZ_AWEP01000006.1, from coordinate 733,202 downwards.
CAGCGCACTGGATGGGTTTCTGACATCCATTGCCTCAAGCCCGGAGCCGGTTATGCCCAGTCAGTGGATAGGCGCTCTCTGGGGCGGGCCCGAGCAAGAGCCAAACTGGTCCTCGGAGGGTGAATTCGAGCGTTTTTTTGGCCTGGTGTTTGAGTACATGAATAGCATCATCCATACCCTGATTGATCAACCCGATGAGTTCTACCCGGTATTCAACGAACCTCAAGAGCGTCAGGACGTGTATGGCGTAGAAGACTGGTGCACCGGTTACACCCGAGCCATTATGGCCGCCGGCGATGCGTGGGAAAGTCTACCGGAGGAGTACCTCTACTTTCTCGGCCTGATCAACGTTTTCGGAACAGGGGAGATGTTCGAACAAATTCAGCACGAAAGCCCCGAAAGCTTACCGACTTTGGCGAACACCGTACCGGTCGCCGCCCGTCAGTTGCACGCATGCAGCCTGGAGTTGCGTGCCCCACCTCCCTCTGCGCAGCCGGTGCAGACGGGTCCAAAAGTGGGGCGCAATGACCCCTGCCCTTGCGGCAGCGGTAAGAAGTACAAGAGGTGTTGTCTGCATTGAGCCCGAGACGTGCGTGGCACCATTTTCAACGGTTTCGGAGTCTGCGGCGAGACACTTTAACACCCCGAATGCTATAATTAACTGAGTTGAGCCATCTTGGGAGTACCTATATGGTCCGCAAGTCCACGTCTACCACCAAAATCACCGTATCCCGGTCCCGTATTCAGAGAGCGGTGGCCAGCTCGAGCGCTATCGAGACCGGTGAAGGGACGGAGGCTATCGAGAAACGCCTCAAGTCACCTACCCGCCGTTTCACCGAGCTGACGCTGGCATCCTGACGCCGCGTCAAGGCCTTTACTGACTCTCCACACGCCCCTTATCAAGCGCTCAATAGCCGCCATCCCGAGCAGCCTGCACCGTATCCCGCCTCTGGTACACTGAGTCATCAAATGTGTCGCGGAGTACCCCATGAAGCACCTACATATCGATATCGTGTCCGACATAGCCTGCCCTTGGTGTGCCATTGGCTATGCCCGGCTGGACCAGGCGAAGCGGGCGCTGGCGGGGGAGATCGAGTTTACCGAGCAGTGGCGTGCGTTTGAGCTGAATCCGGACGATGACGCCCAGCCAGAGCCGATACTGCCGGCACTGGCGCGCAAGTACGGTCGGCCGGAGGCGGAGATGCAGGCGGCCCAGGCAGAGATGATGGGCATTGCCAAGTCGTTGGGGCTCAACTTTGAGAAAATGCAGGAACGCTATACCTGCAATACCTTTGATGCGCACCGGCTGCTCAAGTGGGCGGCGCCCCAGGACAAAGCCACGTTTTTGAAAAAAGCCCTGTTTGAGGCGTATTTCGGCCGTGCCGAGGATGTTTCAAAACCCGGCGTATTGATCGGTTGCGCCAAGGCCGCCGGGCTGGATGCCGACGAGGCGCAGCGGATCCTGGAGAGCGACGAGTTTGGGCAGGCGGTGATGGAGGAGGAACGCAGTTACCAGAACGCCGGGGTGACGGCGGTGCCGGCGTTTGTGGTCAATCAGCGTTATCTGATTTCCGGGGCGCAGGAGGCCGACACCCTGGTAGAAGCCTTTCGAACCATGGCGCAAGAAATGGACAGCAACGCCCAGTAGCGCTCACATCACGGCCCACTACTTGATTGGGCCGTTGTCAATAAACACGCGATCTCCCACAGTAATCTGACCACTGTCGGTGACATCGCCATAAATTCCGAGGTTTTGATCGGCCTCGCGGACAATCGTCCGCAGTATACTGGTATCCGAACCAAAGCCCTGCTGCGCTCGCACAACCGCGCCGCACCGGGGAGCGGGTTCGGAGCACTCTATTCGCGCACTACCTATTCTCAGCGCCTTTCCCAACCAGGCCTGTTCGGCCAACCCCGTCATGCCCGGTGGTGTTTCAATCACCAGATTGGGACGGAACCGTTCGATATCCCAATCGGCCTGGGCATTCAGCTCCGCCAGGTGCACCAGACTCGCGGTAGAAACGATGTGAAACGGAGAGACCAGGAAAAAGCTTCCCCGCAGTGAAACATAGTTTTGTGTTTCCTCGGGGAGTTGGTCCAGCGCTGGCAACGGCTCACCCGGCTCGCGTTCGAAGGTTGCTTTCAGTTCCTCTAGCCAGGTGTGATCGTCCGCTTTGTATCGACGGTAAAAAGCCTCGTCGCTGGCCGGGCGCAACCGCTGTAAACGGCTCTCGTGCCCGAGCAATGCCGAGAGACGTCGATCTGTTTGAGGATCGGTCGCGGACAGGCGGGAGCCGTCCGGGAACTGAATTTCGATGGGGCCGTCGAGCGTCTGCGGGTTTACGGTTTGGGCTCGGCACTGGAGGAGCTGTGGCCGGAATTTGCAACTTTGAATTTCCTGTCGAGCCACGTCCTGCACCGCCATGACGCGATCCCCCGGCACCCCCATTGGGCCCAGCTGGACCGACTCGACGTGCTCTCCCGCCATCCCCTTGATGGGATAACGCCAGATGGCTTTTACTCTACCGATATCGATCACGTCGTCTCCCGTTCGGCTGTCTTCAGAGGTGCCCACACTGGAGGTGCACCGCAATAAGTCATACGCCGCCGGGTGGTGTACCATTTTGGCGCATTGCGAGCACAGGTCGATTCATCGTCGCCAGTGCCACTCAGCACTCGCGTCGAGCACTCTCATTATGGCAGGGAATAAGCAGGAACCAGGCCAACAACTTTCGGGAGCTGATATTGAGTGGAGTCGGATTATGCCCCTTGCGGGGCTAATCCGATCTACGGGCTATCGGCTTGGGTAACGGCGGATGCGCTTCGCTTATCCGCCCTACGCAACCTCCGCAGTACCCGTAGGGCGGATCGGTCCGACGCTTCGGAGCCGTAGGCGCATCCGCCGGAGTTAGATTGAACTACTCTTCGCCATCCAGGGTTCGGATGTAGGTGACGACATCCTTCAGAGCCTGCTCATCCGGCAGGGTGTTGGCGAAGGTGGCCATTTGTTGGCCGAGCGGGTCGCGTGGGTCGCTGCCGCGGGCGCCGGAGCGGTAGTTCTGCAATTGATTCAGCAGGTACCAGTCCGCCTGGCCGGCGAGTGCTGGGGCGCCGAGTTCGCGATTGCCCTGCCCTTCGGCACCGTGGCATGAAGCACAGACGGCGTAATGCTGCTCACCGGCGCTCGCGTTGCCTTCGACGGTGGCAACGGTTTCCCGTCTTTCCAGCTCGCTCAAGTAACGCGACAGATCAGCGATCGGACGAATGGGCTCAGACTCGCTTTTCAGAAACTCGAGCGCCGCACGCATCGACATGCCGTTCGGGTCCCGGAAGTGGGTACCGCGCACACCGGCGTGGAATTTCTGCAGCTGGGCCTGGGCGTACCAGTTCTCGATGCCCGCAATGGGGGGCGCTGCCTGAGCGCGATCGCCGCCGGCGTCGCCACCGTGGCAGCCTGCGCAATGTTGCTGGTAAAGCGTCTCCCCTTTGGAGGCACTGCTCCACTGTCGGAAGCTCGGCTCAAAACCGTGTTTTTTGTGGTACTCGGCATAAGCCTCTTCCTCGACCTGCCCGAAGTTCAGGTCCAAGCCAGGAGAGCGCAGTTTGAGGGCCATCTGCGATTCGCTGTCCAACTCGTCAACCACGGTCTGAAAAGCAGCCAGCTCGGCATCGCTGGGCTCGGCGCCGCGGTCGCGCCAGAGATCCAGCACCGCCAGGCTCATCAACCCGAGGCGTCCGGCGGGCAGCGCCGTCCAGTCCTTCAGGGTGTCAGTCAGATCGTCCGCTTCCTCAGCGAGAAAACGTTTGGCCAGCAGGTACTCGGGCGTGCGTTCGGGGCTTTCAAAGTTTTCCAGAAAGCGACCCTGCACGGTAATGTCCGAATCATTCAACGCCTTCCAGTAATGAGCGTCGTTATTCAACGCCGCGAGACTGAATGCCTGAGCGCTCCACTCATCGACCGGCAGCTCGGTGCGCAGACGCAGCAACTGCTCACCCGCCTGCTCCGAAGGCGCCTGCTCGGCCAGGGCCAGCATTGCCCAGAGCCGCGCGCGCGGTTCTTCATCGTCAATAGACTCGGCCGCCAGCGCCAGATCCGCCGGCGCGGCGTTTTCGACCAATGCCTGTACCGCGTTTTTGCGGGTGGCGCCGGACGGATGGCGCAAGGCGTTACGTACGGCCGTGTCCGAGGCTTCGTCGGTGACGGTAAACGCTCCCAGGCCGTGTAGCGTCCAGATGGCATGAATCGAAGCCACATCCAGGCCCAGTGAATCACGATCCGGGTTGCCGGTCAGTATGGCCCGCAAGGCCGGTATGGCATCGGTGCGCTGTTCGGTGACCAACAGGCGCTGGGCGGTCATGCGCCAGAACATGTTGTCGTTGGACAGGGTGTCCACCAATGTTTCAGTGTCGGCGTTGCTCAGATCCAGCGGCTCATACTCGGGGGCGTCTTTGGCCACCAGCCGGTAAATCCGGCCCCGCTCCCGGTCCCGCAGCGGGTTGACGTGGGCATTGCCTTTGCCTTCTTCGGCATCAAAACCGGCGGATTCTTTGGAGGGAATCGGGTTGTGCTGGATGATGAAGTTGTACCAGTCGGCGACCCACAAGTGTCCGTCGGGGCCCACGTCCATCTGCACCGGCGAGAGCCACTCATCGGTACTGCTCAGAATCGAACCACGGTTTTTGGCTTTGTACCCGACGCTATCGGGTTGCGCGTCGATAAAAAACTGACCGAGCAGATGTGCGGTGGGCTCGCCCATAAAGGCGCCACGATTCCAGAATTTTTCCGGGAAGGTTCGCGCCGTGTAGAGGCTCAGCCCGGAACCGGCGGTGTAACGGCCGTGAAAGTCCACCTGGAGGAAGTTATAGGTAGAGGGGAAGATGTTGGGGAAGTCGTAAGCCTGGGCCGCCAGCCCGGGAACCACGTCTTCATCTTTACCGTAAACGTAGCTGCGCCACAGAGGCACATGGAAGACGGGGGCATTATTGGCGGTGGAGCCGAACACCTCGAAGTCTTCACTGAACGACAGGCCCCAGGTGTTGTTATTGAACTGGCCGATCGGCTCGATATCGGTGCCATCCAGGTTCATCCGGTAGACGCCATTCTGGAAGGATTCACCGCTTTCATCTTCCGGTGCTTCAGAGTAGCCGACCGCGCCCCAAAGGCGATTGTCGTGGCCGTATTTCAGGTTCGATGGCCCGGCATGGGTGTCCCGGGTGCCCCAGCCAGTATTGAATACTTCACGAACGTCGGCTTTGTCATCACCGTCCGTGTCTTTCAGGAACAGAAAGTCCGGCGCCTGGGATACCACAAAACCGCCGTTGAGCGGGGTAATGCTGGTGGGCACGCTCAGCTCCTCGGCAAACACTTCGCAGCCATTGGCCCGGCCGTCGCCGTCGGTATCGACACACATACTGATACGATCGTTACCTCGGCCGTCTTCCGCCTGATTGTTGGGGTAGTCGACGGACTCCAGCACGAACAGGCGACCCTGCTCATCCCAGGTAAAGGCGATGGGGTTGACGATATCCGGCTCACTGACAAACAACTGCAATTCAAAGCCTTCCGGCACCATGGTCAGGGCCATGGAGTCTTCCACGCTGAACGCTTTCTGGAATTTCGGGGCCGGCTCAATACGACGGTAGTTGGGAATGGTACCCGCTTCTTCATAGGCGGCTTCGGGCAAGGTTTCTACCAGCGCGCGGTTGGCTTCACGCTTCTCCTCGCCCACGGCCCAGAGGATGCCACGAATCAACAGGTCGTGAAATTCAGGCTGACCCCAGGTGCGCTCATCGTGACCATAGGCGGTGTAGAACACCCGGCCTTCACCCTGCTCACGGGTCCAGGTCCAGGGCTCTTCCTCGCGCTGCATGAGCACGGTGCGGTTTTCTTCGTTGTGATCGGCGTGAACGTAGGTTTCATCCCAGGTTTCAAAGGTCTGGAAACCTTTCATGATCGGATGGTTTTCCTGCCCCGGCGCGATGGTCGCGGTGAATTCACCGGCACCGTGACTCTTGAAGCGTCCACCGACCAGATCGACAAAGGCGTCGGAATGGCCGAAGCAGGCGCTGGCACTGTGGACCGGCAGGAAGGCGCCGCCTTCCTCCACGAAGCTCAGCAGTGCCGCTTCCCGCTCGGGGGACAGTTCGTTGTAGTTGGCGTACAACATGACCGCATCGACGTCCTCCAGCCCTTCCTCGCTCAGGCGATCCAGATTTTCCACGTACTCCATGAAAATCTTTTCGCGGCCCAGCGACTGGTTGAACAGGGGCGCGTTACGGTAGGACATGTGGATGCCGTCGCCCTCGCGATGGCCGTGGCCAATGAACAGCAGATTGATCACACCGTCTTGCGACGCCTCGGTAGTGCTGGCGACCGATGCATCGCGATCGCCGCTTGAGCAACCGATGGCCGGCAGTAACAACGCCGACAGGATGACCGTGCCCAGCCGGGACCGCCACGCGGCCCATTGTTGTTCGAATTTATTCATATTATTACCGTTATTTCACTGTGTTGGTATCAGGCTGCCCGGCGCGTGACCGCCACCGGGCAAACCGGTCTCTATGGATTATTGTTTTTCTGGGTTCTCGATGAGGCGCTACTCCACCTCAAGCGCAAACGCCGGCATGGTCTTCACTTCGCCACCGGCCATAGCGGATTCGTGGGCCAGAATACCCACACAGGTAATGTTGGCGGACTCCACCACGTTCGGGTAAGCGTTATAGCCTTCGAGCACAGCGCGAATGAAGTTGTGCACCAGGTGCGGGTGCGAACCGCCGTGACCACCACCCTGGGTGAAGCTCAGGTGTTCGTGCTCTTCATCGTACACGCCCTGGCCGGTGAAGGACTGAATTTCTTCCGGCAACAGGTGAGCGTAATCCGGCACCTTGACGCGCTCGGGCACTTCCGGCTCGGGCTTGCCCCGGGTGTGCATGACCGGGTCTTCGCCCTCGATCAGAGGCCACTCATAGGACTTCTCTGAACCGTACACATCGAAGCTCTCGCGATATTGGCGAGCGGTATCGTACAGGGAGCGATAGATGCGGGCACCCACGTCCGAGTCCTGCATCTGGATGTGGCAGGATTCGATGGCGAAGGGCGAGCCGTAAATGCCGGCAAACTCGTCGCGGATTTTGCCGGAGCCGATGCACTGCACCTGGCTGGCCAGCTTGCGCTGCAAACCGAGCACCGGACCGACGCAATGCGTGGCGTAGTGCATGGGCGGCATCCCCTCCCAATAGCTGGGCCAACCGTCCATATCCTGCTGGTGACTTGCCTGCAGGAACTGAATGCGACCCAAGTCGCCCCGGTCGTACATTTCCTTCACAAACAGATACTCACGGCTGTAAACCACGGTTTCCATCATCATGTAAACCTTGCCGCTGGCTTTGGTGGCTTTCACGATGCGCTCACAATCTTCCACGCTGGTGGCCATCGGAACCGTACAGGCCACATGCTTGCCCGCTTCCAGGGCCATGATGCTGTGCTTGGCGTGATCGCCAATCGGGGTGTTGATGTGCACCGCGTCCACATTGGGGTCGGCCAGCATGTCTTCATAGGTGGTGTAGCGTCCGCCGGCGGGCACATCGAACTTGTCCGCCAGCTCGTTGAGGCTCGCTTCGTTGCGCTGGCACAGGGCCACGACTTCGGCATTCGGGTGCGCCTGATAAATGGGGATGAACTCGGCACCAAAGCCCAGTCCGACCAGTCCTACTTTCAGCTTGCTCATAATCACTCTCCTGTCTAATGCTGTTACTCAGAATGTCGTTGCTAATTCGTCATGCGCCGAGAGGTTTCAACCTGACCCGTCAGGTGCGCTTTGCTTACCTGACCTACGCGGCGCGGATTTCTCGTTCTCGTTAACGTAGCGTCAGGTCATCAGAATCAGATGTGTGCCCACCAGTCGCGCAGGAAGGCGATCCCCCGGCGCGCGAATTCGTCCTGGTTGGGAGCAAAGCGGCGCCAGATGCATACTGCCTCGGCGAGACTGGACGCGTCCGGTGAAAAGCTCTCGATCGACAGCTTGCCGTCATAGCCCACGCTGCGCAGCCCCTCGCGCAGCCCGGCCCAATCGCTGTTGCCCTCACCGGGAACGCCCCGGTGACTGTCGGACACCTGCACATGCACCAGTTTGTCACCGCACTGACGGACCGCGTCGAGAAAATCGGTTTCTTCGATATTCATATGAAAACTGTCCAGGGCGATGCCCAGATGCGGGCTGTCCACATCGGCCAGCATGCGCCGGGCGTCGGCCACAGTGCAGACCATATCGGTCTCGAACCGGTTGAGCGGCTCAAGGCCCAGCCGGACACCGTGTTCACCGGCGGTGCGGGACAACTCTGTGAGGCTGCCGACGGACCGTTCCCACTCCGCTTGACGCAGCGCTTCGGTCGACAGTCGGGGCTTGGCCACGGGGGCGTACAGGGGGCCGACCAGTACCTCCGATTCAAGGCCCTCGGCCAGTTTCAGGCAGGAACCGAAGTAATCGAGGGCTTTTCGTCGAATGGCCGGGTCTTCGGCACTGAGATCGCGCTCACCTACCACCGCCGAGCAAACCACCGCATCGAGGCCCAGATCACGCAACACGGGCCGAAGCTCGTCCACCGCATAGTGTTCGGGGTCTTCAACCGGAAACTCGACAAAGTCGAAGCCCAGACCGGCGATCTTCTCCAGAAGCTCCACCTGGTCACTGGTAAAGGGCGATGTCCAAAGCCAGGTGCTGGCGCCAAATTGCATAGCGGTACTCCCCATTCATTAGATTTATTACTGGGACTCATGCTAGCGCTATTGAACAGCCGCGGCTTGTACCTTGTCGTAAAAAAATTGTATTATTTCGACATGAATGAATTCGATCCCTGGCTTGCTCAGCTCGACCCCCGATACTCCGCAGGGCGGATTTTCGAGTTTATGCCCAGCGTGCTCTACTTCGTCAAAGACCGCGAAGGGCACATCATGACGGGCAACCAGGCCTTTGCCGAGCGCTGCGGCTGCGCTTCCGCCGACGAACTGTACGGCCGCCGGGATGACACTCTGTTTCCGCTGTATATGGTGGAAAAATTTCGGCGGGATGATGCGACCGTTTTTGCGACCGCCGAGCCGCTGCATGATCTGATTGAGCTTTTCCCGACCCGTGAGGGCCTACCGGAGTGGTGCGTCACCCACAAGGTGCCGCTGTTTGACCGCGAAGGCGGTGTGGTCGGGCTGTGCGGTATCGTGCAAAGCTACGAGCGCATGCACGATCACCCCGAACTGCCGGTTTTTAAAGTGGTGGAACACATCCGCTCTCACTACGCCCAGCGCTTGAACATCCCCGAGATTGCCGAACAGTTCGGTTTCTCCCAGCGCCAGCTGGAACGCCGCTTTATGGAGACCTTCGGGGCGAGTCCGCGGGAGTATATTATCCGGCTGCGGATCCTGATTGCCTGCGAGCACCTGCGCACGAGCAAGGCGCCCATTTCCGATGTGGCGCTGGACTGCGGGTTTTACGATCACAGCAGCTTCATTCGCCACTTCAAACGGATGCTGGGCGCGACACCGCTGGCTTATCGCAAGCACCACAATGGATCCGCCGCACTGTAATACGCGCACCGGGTAGATACCGGATTTTTTATAGCGAATCAGTGGTTCAAACCTCGGGAATATTTCCAATTCGTCTTTGCTGGCGTAATAACCGCGAACTAGGCTTACAGTGAAAGTGGGAATGATTCTACTTTCTCATGGATCAAGGAGATCAAGCCTATGCGCGCTTCCCATGTCTATGCCCCACCCATGGCCCTGGTGACCACCTTCGGCCTGCTGTTACTGATGTACTCTCTGATCAACACCGACTTTGAACTGCCGGTAGTGACCGACCCTCCGAAAATCGAACCGGTGGTCATGGCCAAGCCGGAGCCCATTGAAGCCATCATCGAAGCACCCACCCGACCAGAACCTCCCGCCCGGGCGCCGGAGCCGATCGCCGAGCCGGTCGTGGAGACACAGGTGACCTCGGTCACCGAGGTCAGTGTTGCGTTACCCTCGCTGTCTCGCACTCAAACCCTTACGGTTTCCACCGGCGGTGATCTGATGGCCGTCGTCAAGGTCGCACCACAGTATCCACGCCTGGCGGCAACTCGCGGTATCGAGGGGTTCGTGACGGTGGAATATACGGTCACCGCCACCGGAAGAACGGCCGATGTGGTGATTGTGGAAGCAGTCACCACCGAGGGCCAGACCACATCGGTATTTGATCGGGCGGCCATTGCCGCGGCGGAGCAGTTCAAGTATCAGCCACGAGTACAGGACGGTGTGGCGGTGGACGTACACGGTGTACGCAACCGGTTTGTGTTTGAGCTCAATTGAGAGTCTGCCCCACGTTCAGGCGCCACCGCACCGGTGCCCTACGCGACTCCGATTGTAGGGCACCCATGTCGTGTCGATGACGTGGGGTGGGCGCGGCTCAGCGCCACATTCTGGGCAGAACGTCGATTGCCCCTTCGCGTTTACGATGCCAGACGGCCATAGCGATGTGGCCGACAATCAGGGCCAGGAGTGTCCAGCCGAGAGAGCCGTGCAGTAAGTTACCGGGCTCCACCAGAAATTCAATTTTCCCTTCAAAACCACTGAATAACGGAATACCGAAAGGTTCAAACGATCGGCCGGAGCCATATTGGCGCAGCAGTCCCAGGGTGGGAACGATCAGCAGCAGCGCATACAACGCAATATGGCCGAGGGTTGCCAGAAGGTTGACTGACGGGGGCCGACGCGAGAGGTTCAGCAGCGCCCAGGTAATACGCGCCGCGATGAGCAACAACAGGAGCACCCCCAACGGTTTATGCGTTCCCCACATAAACTGCTCCACCGCGGTATCTTCCATCAGGACCCGAGAGCCCACGGTCAGGAACTGCCACAGGATCAACACGGCCATTCCCCAGTGGAAGAACCGGGTTACCTTGCCGTAGTGCTCTTTACTGTCAAACATCGCGTCGTTCCTCAAAAAGCCCGTGTCCGATCAACGACGGAAATGATACATTTCGCCGCGCTCTGTTACCACTTCCACCAATTGACTGGGCGCCACGTCCACCGGTTGCACCGCCTCGGGTTGGTGAATGATGGGCGGTTTGATCACCGGGACCTGCAGCAGCGGATTGTCGCTCGGTGCGCCCTCCCGGACCGGCTCCAGCGCGAAGTCACCGGCCGGTGTCAGCTCCGAGTGCACGCGCAAGCGTAGAGGGCCGCCCAGAGTCGAGCGGACACTCAGTTCACTGACTTTGCCCTCACGCCAGCGCATATCGATGATAAAGCCACCTCGGGTTACCAGCCCTTTGACGTCACCCTCCGGCCAGGCATCCGGCAGCGCCGGCAACAGGTGAATGGCGCCGTCGTGGCTCTGCACCAGCATCTCCGCGATGCCTGCGGTCACGCCGAAGTTGCCGTCGATCTGGTACGGCGGGTGGGCCGCAAACATATTGGCGTAGGTGCCGCCGGCCTCAAACTGGGCGCTGTCCTCGGTGACCAGTTTGATCTGATCGGTGAGCAGTTTGTAGGCGCGGTTGCCATCCTGCAGGCGCGCCCAGATACCCACTTTCCAGCCCATGGACCAACCGGTGGACTCATCCCCGCGCATTTCCATGCTGGTGCGCACGGCACTGAACAGCTCCGGGGTGCGGTAGGGCGAGATCTGGTTGCTCGGATGCAGGCCGTACAGGTGGGAGACATGGCGATGCTTGTCTTCGGGGCTGTCCCAGTCCTGCAACCATTCCTGCAGTTGCCCATGCTGGCCGATCTGCATGGGAGGCAACCGGTCGCGCAACTGTCTCAGCTCCGCTGCCAACTCCGCATCCTGCCCCAGCACCTCGGCCGCTTCCACAACCAGAGAGAAGAGGTCGAAGACCAACTGGTTGTCCATGGTGACGCCGGCGTCGATGGCGGCCTGCACCCCGTCATCCCGGTGCAGGTAATCGTTCTCCGGGGAATTACTGGGCACCAGAACCAGCCAGCCGGTATCCGGATCTTCCGTCATTACGCTGGCGTAGAAGCGCGCCGCATCGCGCAGAATGGGATAATGCTCGGCGAGGAAATCCCGATTGCCGGTATGGTGGTAACGGTAGCCAATATGCTGGCTGAGCCAGGCGGCGCCGCCCAGCCACTGGCCCCACATATAGGCTCCATCCACCTGGCCGGTAATGCGCCAGATATCAGTGTTGTGGTGCACCATCCAGCCGTCGGCGTCGTACAGTTCCCGCGCGCTTTCCCGACCCGTCACCGAAAGATCCTTGAGCATGCCGAACAGTGGTTCGTGCAGTTCGGACAGGTTGGTGGACTCGGCCGGCCAGTAGTTCATCTCGGCGTTGATGTTGAGGGTGTACTTGCTGTCCCAGGGTGGCGTCAGTTGATCATTCCAGATGCCCTGGAGGTTGGCCGGCTGGGTGCCGGGCTGGGAACTGCTGATCAGCAGATAACGGCCGAACTGAAAGTAGAGCGCCGCCAGGTGTGGATCCTTCTGCTCACGGAAGTTCGCCAGGCGCTGGTCCGTGGGCTGGTCCTCCGCTGGCGCCGGCCCGAGGTCCAGGGAGACGCGATCGAACTGATCCCGATAGGCGGCGATGTGGGCCGAGCGGAGTTCCTCGTAAGAACGGCGCAGGCCGTCGGCCAGGTGCTGCTCGGCTCGGGCCGTCGGGTCCGCGGACACATCGTCATAGCGGACAAAGTTGCTGGCCATGGCGGTGTAGACGGTCACGCTGTCGGCGCCGCGAATTCGTAACCCGGTATCGGTGCTATCCAGCGTGCCGCCCTCCAGAATCGGATTGACCAGTGCGGTAAAGCGGATTTGTCCCTCCACGCCCTCGTGGTCACCGCCCTTGCCTTCCACTCGCAGGCGCTGGTTGTCCACGGAAACGCTATGCTCCATGGGGCTGTTGAAACCCAAGTCCAGATCCAGTTTTCCGGCCTCACTGGCGGTCCATCGGGTCACAATGACGGGGGCGGACAGGGCGGCGAACGTCTCCCGCTGGTAGGTCACGCCGTCGACCTCGTAGCGGACCTGCGCCAACGCCTGACCGATATCCAGCGTGCGACGGTATTCATTGGCCTGCGCCGGGTGTTGCGGATCGATGACCAGATTGCCCACGGTCTGGTAAGGCATGCCATCGTGATGAGACTTGATGTGCTCGTCCGCGTAGGCCTGGGCCTCCTCGTGGCGGTTGGCGAGCACCAGTTCCGCGACTTTTTCCAGATGGGGCTTGAGCGAGGGCTTGACGTTATTCTGCGGGCCGCCGGCCCAGACGGTGTCCTCGTTCAGCTGCAACACGGCATGATCCACCCCGCCAAAAACCATGGCACCGAGGCGACCGTTACCCAGCGGCAGCGCTTCGGTCCAGGCCTCGGCGGGCCGGTCGTACCAGAAAGTCAGCGGCTGGGCGTCCACCGCCACCGTATCCGGGGATGTGGTATCGGTGGGCTGACAGGCCGTCAGCAGTGACAGTGAGACGATCCCCAACCCTTTAAGTAAGGTCGGACGATGCAGGACGGACAACAGACGATTGAACATGGCAACTGACTCAGAGGTGGTTTGTTATTGGGGGTAAGGGAAGACTACCGCAAATCGCACAATTTTTCATATAGAAATATAGTTTTACTTGTAATCTATCTGGGCGGCCTTGGCCGCCCGGCAACTCATGCAGGGCGGCGCTAACGATTCATTCCACCCGGTAATAATCAAAGGCGGCCCGACCGCCAGTCTGCTCGGTGGCGTAGCTGAACAGGGCGAAGCGGTAGCCCATGAAATGGGGCAAGGTGTATTCCATCGCCAGGGGCTCGCCGATTCGGGTCCACTGTTCCTGATCCAGACTGTACCAGAAGCTGGCCTGATCACGCTGGCCCTCGAAGTCAGCCCGGATCTGGAGATACACGATGGACTGAGTCAGCGGAATGCGCGCCTGCACCTGTTCCTGCTCGGAGTTGCCGCTCACCATCACCAGCGCGCGACCGCTGTCAGTCTGCTCCACACCGACAAACCCGTAATTGGCCTGTAGTGCGGCCAGACCGGCCCGGTCACCGAAGCGCAGTTCGGAGACATCCAGAGCAGCCGTGGCCCGGGATTCGGGGCCGAAGGTCCGCTGGGTGAGCGTATTGCGGGTATCGAGCAGCCCAGAGTCCACGCGCTGATTGGTGAGGGTCAGATAGCCGGGTTGCTCGGTGACCGACCAGCCCCTGTCATTCGGGTTGTGATTCCACTGCCAGGCGAGCTTCAGATCGGCATCGGAGGCATAATCAAAGTCATCCGAGGCCACGATGTTGTTCAGCCCATCACCTGTGGCGACGATGGGCAACCGCTCGGGCACCTGGCCGTCAATGCCGTACTCGGGCCAGCCGTCCCGCCACTGCACGGGGACCAGATAGGGAATGCGCCCCACCGCACCAAAATCGCGAAACAGAAACGCGTACCAGTCCCCGTCCGGGGTATCGATCAGGCCGCCCTGGGCAATGCCCCGGTCTTCCAGCACGATGCGTCCTTCATAGGGCCCGGTGAGCTGCTCGGCCCGATACACCAACTGGGTGCGCATACCGCCGGCGGGCCAACTGATCAGATTGAGGTAGTACATGCCGTCTTTACGGGTCAGTTGCGCGCCCTCGGAGGGCACCCAGAATTCATCGCCCGCGATGGATGAGGCTTTTTCAATGAGTGTGGTGCGCAAACCATCGGGTTTGACCGCGGTGGCCTCGGCATTGAGTTCGACCAGATTGATGTCATCGTTGCCATAGATCAGGAACACCCGCCCCTGATCAAACACCAGTGAAGCGTCGTGGAAGAGCTCATCAATAGTAGCCCGCTCCCAGTCACCGTTTTCAATATCGTTGGTGGAAAAAATATACGTCTTGCCGGTGTGATTGGCGAAGGTGCTGACGTAAAAGCGCCCCTGATGATAGCGAAGACTACTGGCCCAAGAGCCCTGCCCGTAGGATTGCTCGCCCTGGCTCAAGGTGGATTCGTTGCCGTCCGACAGGATGTCATAGGCATAACCCAGCAGCTCCCAATCCACCAGATTGTGGGATTTCATGATGGGCAGGCCGGGGTTCATGTGCATGGTGGTGCTGCTCATGTAATAGGTGTCGCCCACACGAATGACAGACGGGTCCGGCACATCGGCCCAGATGAGCGGGTTGCTCGCCCGTTGATCCGGCGACGTCGATGAGACACTTGCATCGTGCGCGCCGCGCTCTGACTGACCGAGCGTACCGGGCGGCCCACTACAGCCGGACAACAGCATCAAGGCGGCCATGCCCATGGGTTTTATCCAATTCACGTTATTGACCTCTTGTTGGTTATGTCGACTATAACAAAAAGGCCCCGGGGCGGGGTCAATCACCGCGTCCGGGGCAAGGCTCCTCGCAGGGGAGAGTTACGAACCCATCAATACCGCATGCGCAACCCCAGAGAGAGGCGGCGATCACTCTTGAACCAGGCGGTGGGTACCTTGTGGTTCGGGTAGTCTTCGTGATCGGAGCCGCGCACCTGTTGCAGCAGGTTGGTGGTGGTATCGAGGATGTTGCTTGCCTGCAGGCTCACTTCCAGCCCATCCGTCAGGCGGTAGCGAATGGAGGCATCCAGGAAGCCCTGATCGCTCTGCCACACCGGCAGGTTGCAGCAATCGTTCGCGGTCACCAGATACTCCGAGCGCCAGTTGTACGCGGTGCGGAAGGCGAAGTCGCCTTTTTCGTACATCAGCACCAGGTTGTAGGCGTCCTCGGACATACCCTGCAGTGCATCGGTTTTCACGTAGCGTTCGGCATCGGCGTCCACCGCGCCGCCAGCACCATCGTAGTTGGTGTTTTCAATGCCCTGGTTGTAGATTTTCGTGTAGTTGGCCTGAAACCCGATACCGTCCCAGGGCGAGGGCAGGAAGTCCAGGAAGCGCTGGACGTTCGCCTCGTAGCCCCAGACACTGGCACCTTCGCCGTTGACCGGACCGTTGATATACATATCCCGGGTGACGCCATTGTTGGTCACCGGTACCACGGTGGTGCCGTAGGTGATGTAGTTTTCAAAGTCCTTCTGGAACAGGTTGACGGTAAACATGCCAGCGCCGTCGAAGTAATACTCGAAGGTCGCATCGTAGTTATCCGCCGTGATCGGCTCCAGGTACGGGTTACCGGTATTGACCGAGTAACGAGGTCGAGCGCCGGTCAGACGGCCCTGATCGTCATAACTGAGTTCCGGGCTGGGCGTACAGTTGGGCACCGATTCCACCGAGTCGGTTTCCTGATTGTAGGTTTTGCACTGGGCGGAGTAACCCACATCAATACCCGGCTCGTTGATGTTGGCGGCGTAGCGGAACATGCTGAAGTCCGGTCTCGCCATGGCCTTGGAGTAGGCAAAACGGACAATCACATTCTCCGTCACATCCAGTTTCAGGTTCGCACTGGGCAACAGGTGGTAATGGGTTTTGTCACCGACTACGGGCGCAATGGTGCCGTCGTGAAACGCCAGGTCCTCACGGGACCCTTCAATGTGCTCGGGCAGATACACCTTGGCCGGGTTGTCGATGATGTTGCCGTTGCCATCATCCACCGTGTCGGGCATATCCGGCACCTGTTCGTTGTGCGCCTCGGCACCGATCAGGTAACAGCCGCTTGAATAAGGCGTGGACGGCGGCGCCGTGTTGGGCGCATCGGGGTTATCCTGATTGCCCTCGGTCAATTCGTAACACTCCAACTGACTGTCAGTGAAGGAGCCGTAATTCACACTGCCTTCGCTGCGGGTGTTGGTTTCCACGTAGCGTACACCCACGTTGCCCGACACACCGATATCGGTATTGAACAGCGTGGCCGCCGGCCCTCCGTAGTTGACCATGACGTAAGCGGCATGCACTTCTTCTTCCACCGTGAGCGTCTCGCCGGGCGTAAAGCAGGTGGAGTCGCCATTGGCATCCAGAACTTCCTGACCCCGGGTGGGCCCTTCGGCGGAGCAGATTGGATAGAACTGACCGATCCCCAGGTTGCGGCGATCAAAGTACTCATTCACCCGGGCCGGATCACCCAGGACTTCCGGGTCGATATAGAGGAACTCGGTGGAGTCCATCACGCCGCCACCCATGTAATCCGTGGGGAAGGCCCGATAGGTCAATGATTCCTCGGGGTCAGGGTAGCCGCCAAAGAAGGTTTCCTGCCCGGCATAGGTGACCGAATCGATGGGGTCGGTTTTGTCGGCGTTGAAATAGGCCGCACTTTCCCAGCGACTGGTGATGCCACGGAAGTTCCACGCTTCGCGCACGAGTTGCTCCCGGTTGACCGTGCGCGCACCGAAGGCGATCGACTCCACCCAGTCGGTGCCGTTCAGGTCGTACTCACCGTCCGCTTTGAACGCCAGAGACTCCCCTTCACTGGCACTCTTGTGGTCCTGAACCCAGGCGTAATTCCAGGAGTTGGGGTTCTGTAGCCCACCCTCCGAGAAGTTGACGTTGAGCGGATCCCGGTATTCGACAAAGGGAAGCTCCCCGCGGAAATCGGCGTACATGCCGGTATAGCTCTGCAATGCGCCAGCGGTACCATAGCTGTCCCGCGTGGCATCGACATATTGCAGGTCGAAGTTGGCGCGGAATTGGTGAGTGGGTGCCCACTTGATATTGATGGACGCATCCTGGGTCATGCTTTCGCTGTGAATCTGCCGGGAATTGGTTTCCATCCCGACGGCCCGCTGGTCGTAGGGCTCCTCACAGTATTCCTCAAGATACTCCTGAGAGGTGCCCCAGCCACAGCCGGTGGGATTCATCAGGGGGATGCCTTCTTCGTTCACCCCGAAGGCGGCCGCCTCTTCTTCACTGCCACCCCACCAGCCCGGTCCGGCGGTGGGCTCACCGGCGAGAAAGCTGCGATCCTCTCGAAACATGAAAGTCTCCCCGGGCATGGGGTAGGTACCGTCGGGCCAGTCCGCAGGAATGACATGGTCCGCCGGTTGCCCCCACAGGGCAAACAGGAAGTTCAGTGCACTGTACTCGGTGTTCAACTGCTCGTACTCCGAGCGGTTGAACTGGAAGGTGGTCACGATTTCTTCATCGGGACTCTGCCACTGGGCGGCAAAAGCACCACCGGTGCGCTCCCGCTGGTACAGGTTGTCCCGGGCGGTGATAAAGGTGGGCACATAGGTCTCTTCCTGAGTGGGACGGACGGTGCCGTCGGGCAGGGTTTCCTCGAAATAGCCCGGCTCGTGAATGCCCATACGCCCGAGGTATATGCCCTCGCTGCGGGTATCCAGACGGGAGGTGGCAATCTGCCCCAGCAGGCCAAAGTCACCCAGAGCCGTTTCCCACCGGTTGCTGTACAGGCCAGAGACATTGGGGTCGAAGGAGTCAGCCACCTCGCTGTAGTTGACCTCGGCGGAGCCGACCAGCATTTCGCCATCAAAGTCGAAGGGCACACGGGTGTGCAGATCCACCACCCCGGCGATCCCGCCTTCGATCAGGTTGGCGCTCTGGTTTTTATACACATCCACCCGGCTCATCAGCTCCGGCGATACGTCTTCCCAGCTTAGCCCCCGGGAGCTGTCGGCGGAGAAGGTATCCCGGCCGTTGAATTCCGAGCGCACATGGTCCAGGCCGCGGATCACCACGCCGGAGGGTTCAGCAGAGAAGTGCTGGGTGTCGTTGTTTGCGGCGAAGCGGGACACGGTGATGCCGGGCAGCCGCTGCAGGGCCTCGGCCACCGATTTGTCCGGCAGGGCGCCGACGTCGACCGCCGTCACCGAGTCGACAATATTGGTGGACTCACGTTTGATGTCCCGTGCGGTCTCCAGTGAAAGCCGCGCACCTACCACTACCAGCTCCTCCATGGAGGGCTGTGCCGGCGCGGCCTCTGACATCGACGGCTCGGCTTCGGCCCCGGACACCTCGTCGGTCTCTTCGTCTGATTCCTGCGCATAGCCCGGGTGTGCGACGGCCGAAAGGCTCAACGCCAGCACACTCGCACCAAACAGTCTGAACAAGGGTCGTCTTTCAAAGGGAACTTCCATCGCTAGTACCTACCTTGCGTTTTATGGTTATCGTCTGGCCCTCAGGCCACCGCGCATACGGTAGAAAATTCCGCCAGCCACCCTGAGCCCCCGAAAGGGAAGGAATTGAGTGAGGCGACAAAAGGCGTTATAGTTATTCGTACCATATGTGATTATTATATTATTGTCAGATGGATAACCTTCACAGCCGCAAGTGGCTGAAATACTTGCACTTTGCAGAAATTATTAGCATTTCTGTCATATTTTTTAGGTCAAAACGCTAGATTACGCGCGGGATCGGGAGTCAGAACAGCCCACTGAAATCCGACTCTTCATCAGGATAACGAGGACTTATAGTATGAATAAACTGATAAAAGGCTCACTGTTGAGTGTGTTTGCCCTCCTGGTCGGCTGCGACTCCACCAGTGACGGCAGTCCGGACGCGGCTTCATCGTCCCCGGAGGCCAGCGCATCCGAGAGCACGGCGTCGGCCACAGCCGCCCAGTTCAGCCGGTTTACCTACGAGGGCCAGTCCCAGGAGCAGGTCGAGGTGGGCGAAGGCGAATTCCGCAACCCGATCATTTCCGGCTATGCCCCCGACCCCACCGTGGCGCGGGTGGGCGACGACTATTATGTTGTCACCTCGTCGTTCACCCACTTTCCGGGGCTACCGATCTACCACTCCAAAGACCTGGTCAACTGGACCCAGATCGGCAACGCGATCGACCGGCCCGACCAGTTTGATTACAAAGGTCTGGAAGTGTCCCGGGGGATTTTCGCACCGGACATCTCCTTCCATGAAGGCACCTACTACCTGGCCTCCACCTGTGTGGATTGCGGCGGCAACTTTGTGATGACCGCCGACAGCCCGACCGGCCCCTGGTCGGACCCGCACTGGCTGGGCTTTGAGGGCATCGACCCCTCCATCCACTGGGACGACAGCGGCAAGGCCTACATCCTGAACAACGGCGCCCCCAATGAGGAGCCCCGCTACGACGGCCACCGCGCCATCTGGATTCAGGAGTTTGACTGGCAGAACCTGACCATGGTTGGTGAGCGGAAGCAGCTGATCAACGGCGGGGTCGACATCTCCACCCAGCCGGTTTGGATCGAAGGGCCGCACATCATCCAGCGCAACGGCTACTACTACATCACCGCGGCCGAGGGCGGCACCAGCGTGCATCACTCCCAGACCATTTTCCGGTCCGACGACGTCTGGGGCCCCTACACCCCCGCCGAGCACAACCCGATCCTGACCCAGCGCGACCTGGACTTTGAGCGGGACAACCCGATCATCGCCGCCGGCCACGCCAAATTCGTACAGATTCCCAATGGCGACTGGTGGGCCACCTTCCTGGCGATCCGCGCCTACGACAATGACATGTTTAACATTGGCCGGGAGACCTTCCTGTTGCCGGTGCGCTGGGAAAACGATTGGCCTTATATTCTGCCTCAGGGCGAGCGCATTCCCTTTGCCCTGGAAAAACCGGAACTGCCCGAACAGCCCACACCAAATCCGCCCCAGTCGGGTGACTTTGGCTATACCGATGAATTCGATGGCGACCAATTGGCGCTGGGCTGGATGGGTGTTCGCGACCCGGACAGCGGCGTTTTCCATGACGTGAATAACGGCACGCTCAGCCTGAACTGTCAGAATGGCCTGGGCGACCTGGACTCGGTACCCGCCTTCCTGGGTCGGCGCCAGCAGCACCACATTGCCGACCTGTCCACCACGGTGACCTTTGATCCCCAGGCCGATCAGGACCGGGCCGGTCTAGCGGCGGTGCAGAACGATGAAAACCTGATCTTCCTGGCCATCACCCAGGACGGCGGCGAAGACCAGGTAGCGCTTTACCGTCGTCAGGGTTCGACCGAAGACACCCTGGTGAATGCGGCCGCGCTGTCGACCACCGAGAATGTGGTTCTGTCTATGGCGTTTGATGCCGGGCAGATGAGTGCCCATTATGAGGTGAATGGCGAGCGTCACACCCTGGCCGAAGGGGTGGATGCCACCAACCTCAGCACCAATGTGGCCGGTGGTTTTGTGGGCACCCTGATTGGGCCTTACTGCACTCGTCAGTAACCTGTGTGAGCACCTTGTCGGATTACGGCCTTCGGCCTAATCCGACCTACTGGATGGCTTGATATTCCATAGTCTGAGTAGGTCGGATTAGGCCGGAGGCCGTAATCCGACAGCCCCCTCCCCCCTCTTCGTGCTGATTGCACTCTTCCCGCGCTTTCGGTACCTTGCGCGTTTCTTTATAGTAACCAGCGAATTCCCCGTCTCAATGAGGTTGTAGCCCCCATGGCGCAGTACGTCTATAGCATGAATCGGGTTGGCAAGGTGGTGCCGCCCAAGAAAGAAATTCTGAAAGACATCTCCCTGTCCTTCTTCCCTGGCGCGAAAATCGGTGTTCTGGGCCTGAACGGCGCCGGTAAATCCACCCTGTTGCGGATCATGGCCGGGGTGGACAAGGACTATAACGGTGAAGCGCGGCCCATGCCGGGTATCTCCGTGGGCTACCTGCCCCAGGAGCCTCAACTGGACCCGGAAAAAGACGTACGCGGCAATGTGGAAGACGGCGTGCGCGAGGCGGTGGACGCCCTGGCTGAGCTGGATCAGATCTACGCCGCCTACGCCGAGCCGGACGCGGATTTCGATGCGCTGGCCAAGCGTCAGGGCGAGCTGGAAGACATCATCTCCGCCTGGGATGCCCACAACCTCGACCACAAGCTGGAAGTGGCCGCCGACGCCCTGCGTCTGCCTCCCTGGGATGCGGATGTCACCAAACTCTCCGGGGGTGAACGCCGTCGGGTGGCCCTGTGCCGCCTGCTGTTGTCCCGCCCGGACATGCTGCTGCTGGACGAACCCACCAACCACCTGGACGCCGAGAGTGTCTACTGGCTGGAGCAGTTCCTGCAGCAGTTCCCCGGTACCGTGGTGGCCATCACCCACGACCGCTACTTCCTGGACAATGCCGCCGGCTGGATTCTGGAGCTGGACCGCGGCCACGGCATTCCCTATGAGGGCAACTACAGCGACTGGCTGGAAGCCAAAGAGAAGCGTCTGGAACAGGAAGCCAAGTCTGAAGCCGCACACCAGAAGGCTGTAAAGGCGGAACTGGAGTGGGTGCGCCAGAACCCCAAGGGCCGTCAGGCCAAGAACAAAGCCCGCCTGTCCCGCTTCGATGAGCTGCAGAGCCAGGAATTCCAGGCCCGCAACGAAACCAATGAAATCTACATTCCGCCGGGCGAGCGCCTGGGGGACAAAGTGATCGAGCTGGAAAATGTCTCCAAGGGCTACGGCGACCGCCTTCTGATCGACAACCTGACCATGAGCGTACCCAAGGGCGCCGTGGTCGGTATTGTCGGTGGTAACGGCGCCGGTAAGTCCACCCTGTTCCGGATGATCGCCGGTACCGAGCAGCCCGACAGCGGCAAGATAGAGCTGGGCGAAACCGTGCAGGTGGCCTACGTGGAACAGAGCCGAGAGAACCTGAAGGATGACCAGACCGTATGGGAAGCCATCTCCGGTGGCCAGGACATTCTGCGCATCGGCAACTACGAAGTGAACTCGCGCTCCTATGTGGGCCGTTTCAACTTCAAGGGCTCGGACCAGCAGAAACGCGTGGGCGAACTCTCCGGTGGTGAGCGCGGCCGTCTGCACCTGGCCAACACCCTCAAGCAGGGCGCCAACGTGTTGCTGTTGGACGAACCGTCCAACGACCTGGACATTGAAACCCTGCGCGCGTTGGAGGAAGCGATTCTGGCCTTCCCCGGCTGCGTGATGGTGATCTCGCATGACCGCTGGTTCCTGGACCGGGTGGCCACCCACATTCTCGCCTACGAGGGTGACTCGGAGGTGGTGTTCTTTGAGGGCAACTACACCGAGTACCACGAGGACTTTGTGAAGCGTAAAGGTGAGAATGCGCAGCCGCGGCGGGTGAAGTACAAGCCGTTGAAGTAAGTTTGGCGTTGGGTTGCGGCGGATGCGCGCTGCGCGCTTATCCGCCCTACACAACCTCCCGTGATATGCGTAGGGCGGATAAGCCGAAGGCGCATCCGCCATAAAAGGCGAGCCGTAACCCACCCATACCATTACCTGAATTCGGTCAAAAATAATGAACATCAAAGCGCCACCCAAGCGTCACTTATGGGTCTGGTTTCTATGGCTGGGGTTGTTCTACACCGCCTGGCTGTTTCTGGTTCAGATGGACGGCCACTGGCAGGCGGCCATAGATCACTGGCCCATGGCGCTGGCCATGGCGATCGGCAGCTATGCGGCCGGTTCCACCCCTATGGGCGGAGGCACGGTCGGCTTTCCTGTGCTGGTGTTGTTGTTCGACATGCCCGCCACGCTCGGCCGGGATTTCAGCTTCGCCGTGCAGTCCATCGGCATGGTGAGCGCCACCATTTTCATTCTGGCACGCCGCCAGCCACTGGCCTGGTCCATGCTCAAGGGCGCCGTGGTGGGCGGCCTGATCGGTACCCCCATTGGCATTCTCTTCTTCGCCCCACTGATTCCGGACCTGTGGATCAAGGTCACCTTCGCGGTGCTCTGGGGCAGCTTTGGCGTACTGCACCTGTACCGGATTGGTGAAATTGCCGGCCATGTCGGTATGACCGAGTTCGACGAACACTGGGATCACCGGGTCGGGTTTGTGCTCGGGCTGGTTGCCTGCCTGCTGGCGGTGTCGGTCACCGGCGTGGGCATTGATATGGTGCTCTATGCGGCGCTGGTACTGCTGTGCCGGGCGGACCTGAAGATCGCGATTCCCACCTCGGTGGTCATCATGGCCCTGGCCTCCGTGTACGGGGTCCTGATCAAGAGCGTCACCCACAGCTGGCAACCCGGGGTGTTTGAGAACTGGCTGGCCGCGGCACCGGTGGTCGCTCTGGGCGCGCCTCTGGGCGTGTTCATCGTCGAGAAAATCGGCCGCAAACCGATCCTGCTGGTGGTGGCAACCCTGTGTGTCGGGCAGTTCGTCTGGACCTGTTTTGCCGAGCAGGAGGCCCTGGGGCTGGTCGGAATCGCACTGGCGGTGGCCGCCCTGGGCTTCTGCCTGTGGGTGTTTGAGCGGTTGCGGAGCTGGGGCTCGGTGCTTGTGGCCGAAGCCCAGCGCAAAAACGAAGTGCGCCGGGCCGCCGAGGCGGGCGACACCGAACCAGAGGTGGCCAAGGCCTAAGACGCCCCGGTCAGTGGGGGCGAGACATGGCCTTGTCAATGTCCACTCCGACAATCAGTACCCCCAGCAGCTCGCCACTGTCCGGGTCCATCACCGGCTGACTGACATGCACCTGAAAGCGCCGGGTGGACTCATCGTACTCCACCGGTTCGAAATTCAACTGCCCGGCGCTCAGCGCGAGCGCCCGCTGAAACTTGGCCTCATCCCACTGCCAATAATCCGAGGTCATATCACTAATGGCCACATTGAAGCCCTGTGAGTCGGTGAGAATCACCTCGGTGATGCGGCCATCGGCATCGACGGCCAGGGCCCGCAGTCGATCCGACAGTCCCCGATCCAGCCAGGATTGAACCTCCTCATAAGCCCCTTGGCGGAAGGCCTCCTGCCAAAGCTGATCCATTTGTACCAACGCCTCTTGTGCCAGGTCGGAGTGCCGCCGATTCTGTGCCCTCAGTGCTGCGACCAATCCTGGGGTGCGCTGCCACTCGTTCAACAGGGGCGATAGCCAGCTGTGCAGCTCAGCCTGCTCGAGGGCCGACATGACAAACCCGCTCTCCGTGCACTCGATGATATGCCGGTTGAAGGCCTTCAGAAATTCCGGGCGGGCGGTCAGGAACTCATCGCCAAAGTACACGCCCAGCGGCGTATAGCGTAAAAACCGCTCCTGATACTGGTTCTGGTCGATCCCCAGCGCCTCGACCGCCGCCTTCATGTGGTCCCGGTCGGCGATAAACGCATCGATGCGGCCGCTCAAGAGCAGCTTGAGCAACTGCGGCAAGCTGTTGATCCGCATGTGGATCGGGTAGCCCTGCTGATCCAGCCAGACCGCCTGGTGACTGCCCAGAATGGCGCCTATCCGGAGTCCTCCTCGGCGCGCTTCGCCCGGCGCTTTCGTGCCCGCGGGCCAATACCAATACCAGTTTTCCAGTAACAGGGGAGACGACAGAGTGGCGTACTTGTCCACTTCAGGGGTGTGAATCGCGGTAAAAAACCCATCGATCTTGCCCGTGGACACCTCCTGTCGAGCGCGTCTCCAGGGCATACGCTGAATCTCGGGGGTATACCCCAAGTGGTCGAAGATACATTGAATGTGTTCGACGGAGCCGCCACCGCGATTGTAGAACTGCTCAAAGTCCGACACATTGGTGCCGAGCTGAACATTGGTGGCAAAAACCGGCAGGGAGGCGATCCAGACCACAAACGCGCCCAACCGTGGAAAAACAATAGACATACTGGGGACTCCGAACAGAGCCCTCAGTATAGCAGGCGGTCATCAGGGCAATGGATCAGGCGAAACGCTGGCGACGCTCCTGAGGAACCAGGTGGCACAGATCCAGGCTGACCTTGGCTTCCGGCGCCAGCCGCTTGAGGACAAACGCCGCCCACTGCACCCGTCCGGAAATGGTCAGTGGTAGCGAGGCGTTCAACAGAACCGTGCGGTGCCCCCCGACCGGACACCGGTCAATGGCCACCCGCTGCTCCCCGGTACTATCGCGATAGACCAGCTCCAGTTGCAGCGGCTGCATGGCACCCGCCGGCGTTTTCAGCCAGACCGCCATATCAAACCAGCCCGTCCAGCTCCCCTGAACCAGTGCGGAGCGGTGGGCGCTGAACTGATGCGGAGCAATTTCCGTGACCAACCAGTCACGGGTTTCTTCGACCGGAGCGTCCGATAGGGTGCGAGCTAACAGGGCCATGGGGGGATTGCCTCATTGAGTACATCGATGGACGTCAGCGTACACCCCATGACCGGGCAATGCTGTGACTGAGCAGACACTTTGTTCGCCACTCACAGCACAAAAATGGTAATTCGGACTACTTCTCAATGGGTAGCAAACCCCAGAGTGGCGGGCTTTAGAGGGGATTTTGGAAAGACGTTATGGTAATATCGCGCCCGCGTTAAACCGCCCTCGGTTATTCTTTTCCGACTCTCACAACACGGAATTCACAATGCCCCAAACATTCGCGCTTACTTCGGTATTAGCGGGCGTTTTGCTCGCGCTATTCAGTCCCCAGACATTCGCTGCCGTCGGCAGTATGGATCTCACCGACAGCGGTGTCGGCTATGTCGCCCTGACCGTCTTCGTCATTGCCTATCTGCTGGTCATGGGCGAAGAAAAACTGCACCTGCGTAAATCCAAGCCGGTACTGGTGGCGGCCGGCATCATCTGGATGATGATTGGCTGGGTGTATGTGCAGGGTGGCATGTCCTCGGAGTCCGAGTCCGCTTTCCGTCATACCCTGCTGGAATTTGCCGAGTTGATGCTGTTCCTGCTGGTGGCCATGACCTACATCAACGCCCTGGAAGAGCGGCGCCTGTTCGATGTACTCAGAGCCTGGATGGTGCGCAAAGGCTTCAACTACAAAACGCTGTTCTGGATGACCGGGATACTGTCATTCATGATCTCGCCCATTGCCGACAACCTGACCACGGCTCTGCTAATGTGTGCCGTGGTCACCAAAATGGCCCCGGACGACAACCGTTTCATCAATCTGTGCTGTATCAATATCGTCATCGCCGCCAACGCCGGCGGTGCCTTCAGCCCCTTCGGCGACATCACCACCCTGATGGTCTGGCAGGCCGGCATTGTTCAATTCCAGGAGTTCTTCTCGTTGTTTATTCCCGCCCTGGTAAATTACGGTATCCCGGCGTTGGTGATGAGTTTCTTCGTCGAGAACCGCAAACCCCACGCGGTGGTGGAAGAGGTGGAACTGAAACGCGGCGCCCTGCGTATCATGACGTTGTTCCTGTTTACCGTCGCCACCGCCGTGGCCTGCCACACCTTCCTGCATCTGCCCCCGGTCGCCGGCATGATGATGGGCCTGGGCTATCTGCAGTTCTTCGGTTACTTCCTGCGCCGCACCCTGCCCGGCTCCCTCGCCCGCAAACGGGCACTCGCCGAGCGCGCGGGTGACGAGGCCGCCCTGCGTCGACTGGGGAGTGTGGTGCCCTTTGATGTATTCAACCGTGTGGCTCGCGCGGAATGGGATACCCTGCTGTTTTTCTACGGCGTGGTAATGTGTGTGGGTGGCCTGGGCTTTATGGGTTACCTGGCAATGATGTCCGACATTCTCTACAACGGCTGGGGCCCGACCTTCGCCAACGTGACGCTGGGTGTCGCCTCGGCGCTGATTGATAACATTCCGGTGATGTTCGCGGTACTGACCATGGAGCCGGAAATGTCCCACGGCCAATGGTTGCTGATCACCCTGACCGCGGGTACCGGCGGCAGCATGCTGTCGATCGGTTCCGCCGCCGGCGTGGCCCTGATGGGCCAGGCCCGCGGTGCCTACACCTTCTTCGGCCACCTGAAGTGGACCCCGGTGATCGCCCTGGGTTACATCGCCAGCATTCTTGTCCACCTGTGGCTGAATGTGGAGAGCTTCAGCCTGTTTGGGTAGAGAGCTTCAGCTTATTTGAATAAACAGCTTCAGCTTATTTGGATGAAGCGCTTCCGCCTGGTTGCCACTCATGACACGATGGGGTTCAGCCAGGCGGCTCCTCTCACACCACTGGAATCCCCGTGCACGGCCTGCACCACCGGCGTGTCGCACTCCCCTCCAAATACATAGCGCGGCAGCAACTCGGGCATCCGCTCGTAAATCACCGAAAGATTGGACACACCTCCGCCAAGCACAATCACGTCCGGGTCCAGCACGTTGATCACCGCCGCCAGCCCGCGCGCCAATCCATCCAGATAGTGATTCACCACCGTCACCGCCGCACGCTCACCCGACCCGGCCCGTTCCGCAATGAGCTGCCCAGTGAGAGCCTCTCCGGTCATCCGCTCATAGGACAGACACAGCCCCGTCCCCGAGAGAAAAGTCTCCTGACAGCCAAAGCGGCCACAATAGCAGCGGCGGGACTGCAACTCGGTGTCCGATGTCCAGGGCAGCGGGTTGTGCCCCCACTCCCCGGCAACACCATTGGGCCCTACCACGGCCTGTCCACGCCAGGCCAGACCGGCGCCGCATCCAGTGCCCAGAATCGCCGCGAAGGTCCACTCGTATCCGGCAGCGGCACCATCGGTGGCCTCGGACACCGCCAGGCAGTTGGCATCATTGACCACTTTGACATCGCGCTCGAGCCGTCGGGACAGGTCCGCATGCAGCGGTTGCCCATTCAACCAGGTCGAGTTGGCATTTTTCACTTTCCCGGTCTTTCGGGAAACCGAGCCGGGAATCCCCACGCCGACCGGCAACCCCTGAAGATTAACTTGCGCCTCCGCTTGCGCCACCAGATCGGCTATGGCGGACAGCGTCGCCTGATAATCCCCCTTGAGCGTGGGAATACGGGTGCGGAACAGCGTGTCACTGTCGCCATTGAGAAGAATCACCTCGGTTTTGGTACCACCGAGATCAATACCGATTCGAAACTGCGTCATAACAGGGGCTCGTCGTTCATTATCGGGGGTCCGATTATAGGTAACCGGTATCATCCGGCGCAAACACCCCTTGTGGCCAATCAAAAAACGACTACACTTAGGGGATAACCCCGTCAGTGAGGCCCGGTATGCCGCAACATCAGGAGCGACGCCCGTTCAGCCGCATTCATTTCAATGCTCCCGCACAACTGACCATTGGCTCCGACACCTTTGAAGCCGAGGTGTTGGACCTGTCGTTGAAAGGCGCCTTGTTTGAGTGGCCCGCCAGCCACTCGGTCAACGTCGACACCCCCATTTCCGTGGATATCCACCTGAGCGACCAGATCGATATTTTCATGCAGGGCCGTGTGGCCCATCAGGAATCGGGCCGGCTGGGCCTGGAGTGCCAATCCATTGATCTGGAGAGCATACAGCACTTGCGTCGTCTTATTGAGCTCAACATCGGAAGTTCGGACGCCATGGAACGGGAGTTGTGCGAGCTCATCGCCCCCAGTCAACAACCCTGAACCCGTCGTACTTCGAGGATGCCACCATGCCCGCCATGGCGCCCCCAGAACGTCGCGAGCACACTCGTCACCCGGTTCGAGCCATAGCCCGGGTGGCACAGGACAACCGTTGCTGTTCGGTTGAAGTGGTGGATATGTCCTTCAACGGCGCACGCCTCAACCTTCAGGAGACGTTACCTCTGGACGAAGGGGATGAAATCACACTGACCATCGAGCTGGAAGACTTTGATTCACCCGACGTATCTGACGTGCTGGCGTACCAGTCGCGCAAACTGGTCCGTTTGCGCGGAACGCTGGTGCACTGCCAGGAAACCGATAGCGGACTGGCGGCGGGGGTGGAGTACCGCCCGCTCAGCGAGGTCGACCAGGTGCTTCTGACGCTGTTGCTGGCACGCCCGGATGACTGGTGACAGAACCGGTTTTGTCACTGACCGGATGATAAAACAGTAACAATATTCCACAGGCAAAGATCGGCAAGTGCCCGACCAGCTCGATCATTGCCATGCGGTACTCTCCGATCCAGAAAAAGTAACTGTTAGTTGCGACCATAAAAACGAACAGAACCCCAACCGTCAGCCGGGTCACCCAGCCGCTCAGAAAGACCACCCCAATAAGTAACTCCACCACTCCGGCCGAGTAGACAAACAGCCGGTCACTGTACGCCAGCCCAAACTCACTCATAAAATTGAGCGAGTAGTGATCCAGAAGCGCGATGGCTCGCGCGGGATCATGCAGTTTTTCGGTGAAGGCCAGACTGATCAATGAGGCGCCGAGCAGACAGCGGACCAGAAAAATTCCCAACGGCGTGGGCGTTTTATCGGCGAACAATACCACCCACGCCAAGCCCAACAGCACCGGATATTCCATGACAAAGAGCGGATCGTGCAGACCGGCGATGACAAACAGCATCACAATCAGAGAAGCACACAACGCCCGACCCCGTTCGAGCAACAAGGCACTATAAATCACCAGCTGCGCCGCCACCCCCAAGGTCAACAAGGGGTCGGCAACATGAAGGTGAGGCACCAGAAACGTTCCGGTCAGGGCGGCGCCGAGAAAATAGCCGGCGATCAGATAATACACAAGCCGCAGCGGGCCTGTGGAGCGGCTGCGAAGGCAGCGCGGTGTCAGGGAATAGGCCCGGCTCAACAGGTCCACCGCTTTTGCCAGTAAGGTACCCACCGCAACCAGAACGCAGAGCACTACCACGGTGGTGCTGTCCGGCAACGCCGGCGCCGGCTCGGCCACGGGCTCCGAGAACCATTTGACATGTGCATGAGAAAGCGCTGGAAACACACCCAGACAACCACCGCCGACGGCGATGGCTGCCAGGCGGTGCCAGCGGATTATTGTTATTGTCGCCATGTATTTCACCCTGTCGATCACGACCGAAAATGTCCGGCGCATAATAGCGGCTAAACGCCGCAACGCCAGTCAGTCGTGACAATCCATGCCAGGAATTATCGACAATGTGGGGTGGTTAACAGGGAAGGAAAATTTTCACGCCGCCCCGATTCGGAAACGACGTGAAAATCCTTGGCCTTCTAAAGGTCCAAGAAAAGCACTAGCGAACGCTTTGCAGGAAGTGCATGTGCTTTTCGTACTGATCGATCACATCGGCAATGAGCTGTTCGCGAGTCCAGCCCATGACATCGTAATCTTGCCCGCCTTCGCGCAAATACACCTCCGCCCGGTAGTAGCGGAGCTGCTCACCGCGCTTGGTGCGAACATCGCTCATCACAAAAGTCGGCGGCGTATAGGGCCGGGCATGCACCGAATAGAAAAAGTCCATCTCCTCACCGTGAGAGACTTCGATCCAGCAGCGGTCATTGTCGTCCTGGACGACCCGGGCACTCAGGGACTGTTTTTCAAACTCTTTGCAGACCTCACCCAGGGCTGGATGCACCGTATCATTAATAAAGGTCAGCACATCCTGACGCTTCGGATGACGGATCACCCGGGCGAGGCGACGCTGCCAGGAGTCAGACTGCGAAGACACCCTGGGTGCCAGCATGGCCTCTTTGAGGCTGGTGCGTTTGAAAATTTCCAGCCGCAGTGCGCGTAACAGCCCCCAACACATCAAGAGCATGATGATGGTGAAGGGCAACGCGCTGGCAATGGTGGCCGTCTGGAGCGCACTCAGTCCCCCGGCGAGCAGAAGAGCTGCGGCAATGACACCCTCGGTGACCGACCAGAATATGCGCTGCCACACGGGTGAATCATCGTCAGTGCCACCGGAGGTCAGCATGTCGACCACCAGCGAACCGGAGTCAGATGAGGTGACAAAGAAAGTGACAACCAGAACGGTGGCAATCATCGAGGCAATAGTGGTCAGCGGCAGGTACTCAAAGAACTGGAACAGCGCGACCGACGAGTCGGCGGCCACAGCGTCTGACAGTTGGGTGATCCCCTGCTCCATGATCATGTGAATACCGGTGTTGCCGAAAAAGGTCATCCACATGAAGGTAAAGCCGACCGGTACAAACAGCACGCCGGTAACAAACTCCCGAATGGTGCGTCCCCGCGAAACCCGAGCAATGAACATGCCGACAAAGGGCGACCAGGCGATCCACCAGCCCCAGTAGAAGAGCGTCCAACCGCCCAGCCAGCCTTTGGGTTCATAGGCGTTGAGGTTGAAGGTAGTGTCCACCAGGCGGGAAATATAGTAACCGGTGTTCTGCACAAAGGTTTGTAGCAGATACAGCGTGGGGCCGGCGAAGAGTACAAAGAGCACCAGTATGACCGCAAGAATCAGGTTGAGCTCGGAGATCCGGCGGATGCCGCCATCCAGCCCCAACACCACGGAAATGGTCGCAAGGCCGGTGACCCCGGCGATCAACAGTATCTGGACACCGACGCTGCTGGGCACATCAAACAGATAGTTGAGTCCGGAGTTGATCTGCATGACCCCCAGCCCCAAAGAGGTGGCGACGCCAAATAGCGTGCCGAGCACCGCGAAGATGTCCACCGCGTGGCCGATGGGCCCATAAATTCGCTCACCGATCAACGGATACAGCGCCGAGCGAATGGTCAACGGGAGATTCTGGCGGAAGGCAAAGTAGGCAAGCGACAATGCCACCACGGCATAAATTGCCCAGGCGTGCATACCCCAGTGAAAGAAGGTGATCCGCATTGCTTCCCGTGCCGCCTCTGCCGTGGCTTCATCCCCCACCGGTGGACTCATCAGGTGCATGACCGGCTCCGCCACACCAAAGAACATCAGGCCGATCCCCATACCGGCCGAGAACAGCATGGCAAACCAGGACATGTAAGTGTAATCCGGTTCGCTGTGATCGGGCCCCAGTTTGATTTTCCCGTAGCTCGACATCGCCAAGACCACGACAAAGATCAGAAACAGAGCCACAGCAAGCACATAAAACCAGCCGGCCGTGTTGACCACCCAGTTCTGCACACTGGTAAACAGTTTGCCCGCCATTTCCGGCGCGATGATCGTGCCCAAAACAAACAGCAGACACAAAACGGCCGAGCCCACGAATACGGGCGGATTGATTTTTATCCAGCTCGGCAGAGCATCCTGGGCACCCTCGGGAATGGCGGATACCCGCTCAGGTTTGGTGTTATCGTCAGCCATGGTAACCCCTAGCTTGAGAATGTGAATTTACAAATAGACGAACTTACAGGTAGAAGTCCAACGAGACATACAGTGCATCGAAGTCGCCCTCGCCGACCTGGCCATTGCGGTCAACGAAACCGTCTTGCGTCAGGTATTCGACATACACCCAACCGGGGCCGTAGTCATAGCGTAATCCGGGCGCAATGGCATTGACTCGGCCAGCGGAGCTGCCCGCGGTGTCTGGGTTGGCATTGCTCAGGTCGATGTAATAGGACCAGGGGCCGACATCGTAGCCAAGTTCCACCGCCACGCGCTGGTTTTCAATGGTGCCCGGCAGGCCGGCATCGTCCCTGTAGAGCGACGGCAAATCCCGGGACATGGTGATGTAGGAGGCTTTGGCGTAGAAGGCGTCGAAGCGCCCCTGATAATGCAACACCGCGGCATCATGGCTACCATCCACACCGTTGTCGCCAAGCCCGGTCAGATCCTGCAGCTTGCCGCTCTGCAGTGAAAGACCAATGGAGTGGTTTTCCACCCACTCGTACTCGACATTGCCGACCCAGGTCTGCACTTTCCGGAAAGTCGTTGAGCTACCCCAGTGGCCGTTGTCATCCACGGTATCGGTGCTGGTGCCGCCCCAGTCATCGGCCAGGTACAGCGCCGCATCGTAGCGCCAGGCATCGCGCTCGCCGGAGAGTTTGACCCCGACGTCCATCTGATCGCCAAAGCCGGCCAGCAGCACGTCGCCGGGCCAGAAGTTGACGGTTTTCCAACCGAAAGGCACCTGACTCTTACCGACCTTGACCACATGATCATCATCCAGCTGCCAGCCCACCCAGGCCTTGTGCAGCGTGAATTGGTCGCCGGTGGAGTTGTTGGCCGGATCGGTGAAGCTGCCTGGGCCCAGGCGCATTTCCGCCGAGTAGAGCCAGCGCCCTTCGTCCGGCTCGGCGTTGCCGTCAGCGTACAGGATCAGGGCTTCACCTTCGAAGGCGCCCCAGGTGTCCTGGCTGGTATCGTCGTCCGGCAAGTAGGCGTAGGTGCCCCAGACGCCGGCCGAGAAGGTGTTTTCCGCGAATGCGGTAGCGGGCAGAATCAGACTGGCCGCCGTGAGCGCTGTGGCCCCCAAGAATTGCGATGATCGCTTTGCCACGTGTCCTCCTTATGCAAGTGAAAATCGACACCGGGTGTCGATGCGAGGGAGAACCGGTATGCCTTTGAATCTTAGGTGTTCGGTGTCAGGTCACACCGGCTTTAGAAACTATAGTGTATAAATCAGTGCCGCGTGGTTCGGTGCCGCGCAATTGTAGGGTGGCATAAGGCCGCAGGCCGTCATCCACCGCTCAGGCGCTATTCGATCGCATCCAGTGCTTCGGCCAAAGAGCGCACAGCGATCACTTCCAGGCCCTCTTTTTTTTCGCGGGGCGCATTCCCCTTGGGCACGATCGCCTTTCTGAAGCCGTGCTTGGCCGCCTCGCGCAGCCGCTCCTGGCCGCTGGGCACCGGGCGGATCTCCCCGGACAAGCCCACTTCACCGAAGACCATCAGGTCCTCCGGCAGGGCGCGATCGCGGAAGCTGGACACAATCGCCAGCAACAGTGCCAGGTCCGCACTGGTTTCCATCACCCGCACACCGCCGACCACGTTCACAAACACATCCTGATCCGCCATCATGATGCCGCCGTGACGGTGCAATACCGCCAGCAGCATCGCCAGCCGGTTCTGATCCAGCCCCACCGCGACCCGGCGGGGGTTGCCGGTATGGCTGTCGTCGACCAGCGCCTGAATTTCCACCAGCAGCGGGCGGGTGCCCTCCCACATCACCATCACCACCGAGCCGGAGGCGATCTCATCGGCGCGCTGGAGAAAGATGGCCGAGGGGTTGTTCACCGCTTTCATGCCCTGTTCGGTCATGGCGAACACCCCCAGCTCGTTCACCGCCCCGAAGCGGTTTTTATTGCCCCGCAGGGTGCGAAAGCGCGAGTCATTGTCGCCCTCCAGCAGAATGGAGCAGTCGATCATATGCTCCAGCACCTTGGGCCCGGCCAGGGAGCCGTCCTTGGTCACGTGCCCGACCAGAATCACCACTGTACCCGTCTGCTTGGCAAACCGGGTCAGGTAAGCCGCACTTTCCCGCACCTGGGAGACGGACCCGGGCGCGGACTGGATATCGCTCATGTGCACCACCTGGATGGAGTCCACCACCATCACTTTGGGCGCAATCTTCTGGGCCGTGGCGCAAATGCTCTCGACGTTGGTCTCGCTCAGCATCTGCAGCTTGTCCGTGGGCACCCCCAGGCGCTGGGCGCGCATGGCCACCTGCTGCAGGGACTCCTCGCCGGTTACATACAGCGCCGGCATCTGCCCGGCCAGATGGCACAGGGTCTGCAGCAGCAGGGTACTCTTCCCTGCGCCCGGATGGCCACCAATCAGCACCACCGAGCCGGCCACAAAACCACCGCCCAGCACCCGGTCGAACTCCCCGGCCCCGGAGCTCAGGCGCGGCAGGTCTTCCAGGCTGATCTCGGCCAGGGTCTGCACTTCTCCCGCGGGCGCCCCCGCATAGCCCTCAAAGCGGGCGCTGCGGTTGCTCGGGGTGGGCCCGAGGCGCACTTCCGACAGGCTGTTCCAGGTGCCGCATTCGCTGCACTGGCCCTGCCATTTGGTGAAGTCGGCGCCGCACTCGTTGCACACGTAGGCGGTTTTGGTTTTGGATTTGCTGGCCAAGATTGAGCTCCGGATTGATAGGTTATCGCGGTTTGGGGAACGGCGGATGCGCGCTTCGCGCTTATCCGCCCTACGGCCGAGCGCAGCGGTATAGACCCGCGAAGCGCGCACCCGCCGCAATCCAACGTGATGCCGACCGGCCTCCGAATGCCGGCCTATTGTGGCGCCTGCCCATCCAAGGTCAAGGGCTTTTGCCAAACCGGCGTGCAACTCGGGTATAGTGATGCGCCCGTTGTTATGAATCAGGAATGCTGTCCCGATGGACGAACACCACCAGCCACTGCCCACGCGCCCCAGTGGTGGCCGCGTTGCCCAGATATTGACCGAGTGGAAAACCCTGGCACTGCTCGGCGGCCCCATTCTGGTCGCCCAACTGGCGCAAATGGCCAACGGCTTGATCGACACCATCATGGCGGGCCACTACAGCGCCGAGGATCTCGCGGCGGTGGGCATCGGCAGCAGCCTCTGGATGCCCCTGCTACTGTTCTTTTACGGCGTATTGAGTGCCCAACAGCCCACCATCTCCGGGCATCGGGGTGCCGGCCAACAGGACCAGATCATGCCGGTCACCTGGCAGGGTCTGTACATCGCACTGGTGTCCATGGTGCTGATGGCCGGACTGCTGCTCAGTGCCGGCCCCCTGATGCCGCTTCTGGGTCTGGACGAGGTCACTTCGGCAGTCACCCAGGGCTATCTGCAGGCCTTTGTCTGGGGGGTGCCCGGGCTCCTGCTGATCACCTCGCTGCGCGGCCTGACCGATGGTCTGGGGCATACGCGCGTGATCATGGTGATTTCGCTGATATCGACCCTGATCAACCTGCCGCTCAACTACATCCTGATTTACGGCAAGCTGGGCGCACCGGAGCTCGGCGGCGTGGGTTGCGGTTGGGCCACCGCCATCTCCAACACCGCGGCGGCCCTGGTGATGCTTGGCTACCTGAATTTCAGTCGCTATTACCGTGCCTATCATCTGCTGGCCGACTGGGTGGCCCCCAGTTGGCGCCGCATTCGCTCACTGCTCAAACTGGGGCTGCCCATCGGGGCCAGCATGTTTGTGGAGGTGAGCATGTTCGGTGTGATTGCCCTATTTCTGGCACCGCTGGGGGCCATTGTAGTGGCGGGTCACCAGATCGTGCTCAACATCACCTCCGTGCTCTTTATGGTGCCCCTGAGTCTGGGCATGGCGCTGACCCTGCGGGTGAGTTTTCTGGTGGGGGCAGGTACCCCAGGCACCGCGCGGCTGCTGGCGCGTAGCACGCTGCTTCTGGGGCTGACCATCGCCCTGATTCATATGCCCATCGTGCTACTGGGCCGGCATCTACTGGTATCCCTGTACACCAGCGATTCAGAGGTGATTGCGGTGGCCACACAGCTGCTGGTGTTTGCCGCCATTTTCCAGCTCGCGGATATTCTTCAGGTGACCGCCATCAGCGCGTTGCGCGGCTACAAGGACACCCGCCTGCCCCTGCTGATCATGCTGCTGTCCTTCTGGGGGATCTGTCTGCCCCTGGGCTATGTGCTGACCTTTACCGATTGGTTGGTGCCGGCTCAGGGAGCCGACGGTTTCTGGCTGGCGCTGATTGTCGGGCTGTCCTGCGCGGCGGCCATGCTGATCACTCGCCTGTGGCGTTTTTGACACAACTTAACCTCGGACGAGACGCCGGGTCGGTCAACAGCCCCCATCAAAAGTGCTAATATCCCTTCTCCCGGAGGAAGTGAGAGCCTCCGGGTTCGCCCGCACAGGGTGTACGCTACGCCAATAACCAAAAACAGCCAACCATAGGGTTGTTTAACCGGGAGTAACCTATGCATTCATCAACAACAGAACATCAGCGGAGGCCACTGCGGCGTCTGCATACCTGGCTGGTAGCCGGTGTACTGGCCGCCATCAGCCTGCCTCTGGCCGCCCAGATGGGCCCTGTCCCACAAGAAATTGCGCCGCTGAGCCCGCCTTTTGAAATGCCTCAGCTCGAGCGGCCCAGCTTTCCCGACCGGACGTTCAACATTCGCGACTTTGGCGCGCGCGAAATGTCCAATGATCGTCGGAACCAGATTACCGATGCCGTGCACCAGGCCATTGAAGCGGCCCACAGTGCTGGCGGCGGCCGGGTGCTGATCCCCAAAGGCAAGTGGCTCAGTGGCTCACTGCACCTCAAATCCAACATCAACCTGCACCTGGAAGAAGGGGCCGAGGTGCTGTTCAGCACCGATAAAGACGACTACCTGCCGGTGGTGCACCAACGGCACGAGGGCGTCGAAGCCTACAACTATGCACCGATGATTTATGCGGCCAACGTCAGAAACGTGGCCATCACTGGCAAAGGCCTTCTGAACGCTCAGGGCGACCACTGGTGGGAGTGGTTCGAAGAGTACGGCCCACCGCCTCGTGGTATCGCCACCCAGGTGCCCCTGTCACGCCGCGACTGGGGTAAGGGTGCCGAGAAAGAAGGCATGCGCCCGAGCTTTATGGTGTTCTGGGAGTCCGAGGATATTCTGGTAGAGGGCGTGAAGCTGCTCGACTCACCGATGTGGAATGTGCACCTGATTTACAGCGAGAACATCATTGTTCGCGACGTGCGCATTGATAGCCTGCGCGCCCCCAATGGCGACGGCGTGGTCGTGGACTCCTCGAAAAATGTCCTGATCGAGTACAACCACTTCCAGACCGGTGACGATGCGGTGGTGCTGAAATCCGGCTTCAATGAAGAGGCCCTGAAAATCAACATTCCCACGGAAAACGTCGTCGTTCGTCATTTCGAAGCGAAAAATGTGCGCACCGGCAGTGGTGGTGTGGTATTCGGTAGCGAAACCTCGGGTGGTATTCGCAATGTCTACGTGCACGACGCTTACTTTGACGGTGCGGATCGCGGCATCCGGTTCAAGACCGAGCGCGGCCGGGGCAATGTGATCGAGAACATTTTTGTGCGCGACGTGGTGATGAAGAACATCACCTATGAAGCGATCAATTTCAACAGCTTCTATACCGGCCCGGAGGCCATGGGCGTGGCTCCGACCGCCCGCAACATCCATATCAGTGACGTATCGATTGACGGTGTGCCCACCGCCATTTCACTGATTGGCCTGCCCGAAAAATGGGTGGAGGATGTGACCCTGACCAATGTCACGGTGAAGAATGCTGAAATGGGTGCGCGTATCGTGCGCATGAAAAACCTGAAGATGGAAAACGTCTCCATTGAGTCGGACTCCCTGGCCATGACCATTGATGATGCCTACGAGGTGCATCTCAATAACGTCAGCCTGAGTGATAATGTCAGCGGCGGCCCGCTGCGGGTTGAGGGCCGGTACTCCGGTGCGATTTTTATTGACGGCGGCAACATCAACGAAGATGAGGTCCAACTCGGCAGCGGTGTATCCGAAGAGGTGATCAATCCGGATACGCCGCCTCAGGTCTGGTAAGGTATTGTTGAGCGGCACCGCTGGGTGCCGTAGGTGAGCCTTTTGTTGCGGCGGGTGCGGCCTTTGGCCTTACCCGCCCTACGCGACCGGACGGACTCAGTTCCGGGGCAACTGGAAAAATTTCTCCGCGTTGTAAGCCGTTGTTTCCGCCAGGGCTTCAAACGATTCGTTGCGGCACTGTGCAATCTTCTCGATCACATAAGTCAGAAACGCCGGCTCGTTGCGATTGCCTTTGGGTTTTTTGGGCAGATTGTGAGGCGTCAGGTAAGGAGCATCGGTTTCCACCAACAGGCGATCGGCCGGAATCCGGCTCACCAGTTCGCGCAACTCGCCACCGCGCTTTTCATCACACACCCAACCGGTCACGCCGACATGGCAATCCAGTGACAGGTAATCCTCCAGCTCTTCCCCCGTACCGGTAAAGCAGTGCACCACGGCACCCGGCAGCTGATCCCGATAGCGACGGAGAATGGGCATAAACTCCTCATGGGCATCCCGCTGGTGTAGAAACACCGGCTTGCCCATCTCCGCCGCCAATGCCAGTTGCGCCTCAAAGCAGGCCAACTGATCGGGGCGAGGGGAGAAATCGCGGTTGAAATCCAACCCACACTCCCCTATCGCCACCACCTGGGGCTGCTGTACCAGAGTCCGGAGCTGCTGCGCGGCCGCCTCATCCCAGGTTTTCGCCTCATGTGGGTGCACCCCGGCGGTCGCGAACAATCGCCGGCTATCCGACGCCGCCAGCGCTGCCGCGTCCCGACTGCCCTCCACCGAGGTGCCGGTAATGATCAGCGCATTGATGCCCTGCGCCCAGGCGCTCTCCAGCACCTGCTCGCGGTCCTTGCTGAAACGGCCCGAGGTCAGATTCACTCCAATATCGATCATGGTAACGCTCCCACTTGCAGAATCGGCGGCCATCATAACAAAGCAGCGCTCAGCCTCTCGACTCGAATACTTGGCCAAACCGCCGTCGTTGCCGCTATACTCGCCAGTATGACCGACGCATCCCCCACCAGGGTTACCCACGGCTACCCATGAATTTTCGCTCCCTTGAACAGCGCCACCCCAAAACCCTCAGTTGGATTGTGGCACTGGTGACCCTGATTGCCAGCGGCGCGCTGACCATCGCCTGGATGAGCAAGGAGCGCGACTCCCTGATTCGCGAGCAGCGACTGCTCGCCAGCACCCTTGCGGCCAACCACGCCCGAATCATTGAAGCCAACCTGCGCCACTCGCTCTCGGCGGCCTACACCCTGGCCACCTATGTGCGCAACGTCGAGAATGTCGGTGATCGATTTCAGGCCGTGACCGACGATATGCTGCGCTATTTCCCGGACGTGCAAAGCCTGTCTCTATCACCGGGGGGCATTATTCGCTATGCCAGCCCACTGGACCAAAACCGTGCGGCGATCGGATTCAACCAACTTGCCGACCCGATACAGGGACGGGAAAGCCGATTGACCCTGGAGGACAACGAGCTGCGAGTCGCCGGCCCCTTGCGGCTGGTACAAGGTATGGACGGCATCGTGGGGCGCTACCCCGTTGAGGTAAAAGGTGCCTTCTGGGGGTTTGCCAACGTCACTATGCGACTGGACCGCCTGTTGGAGGTCGCCCGGCTCGACGAGCTGGAGCGCCAGGGGTACCACTATGAGCTGAAACGGCTGGAGCAAGCCCCCGGCGAACCTGCCATCATCTCGGGCAATGCACCTCAGCCTCTGAATCAGCCGGTGGAGCAGCGCATCGAAGTGCCCAACAATCCCTGGGTACTTTCCATTGCCCCCGCTCGCGGTTGGCTTCAGGGTTCCTGGTACTTCATGGCCTGGGGGATTGCCCTGCTACTCCCCATGCTATTGGGCTATCTCGCCAAGGTGCTGTTCGAGCTGCGCTGGCACAAACGCCACCTGGAGCGCGAGGTAGCCAGCCGAACCGACGAGCTGTTGACCAGTCTGGACCGCTACCGCTCGTTGATCGCCGCGTCCAATACCGGCGCCTGGGAATACTTCCACGCCGATGACTACCTTGAGTGCAGTCCGGAGTACTTTTCCATGCTGGGTCGCTACCTGAGCGACTACCCTATGGACGGCCGCCCCAACCTGACGAAGGTCTGGGCCGAACTGATCCACCCCGAGGACCGCGCCAACGCCGTCGCGGTGTTCAAGGACTACATCGACCAGGGCGCCGAGGGCACCTACGAAAACCGCTTCCGGATGACCCACGCCGATGGCCACTGGGTGTGGGTGCTGTCCCGGGGGCAGTCCCTGCGCAACGAAGAGGGAGAGTTGCGGGGCATCACCGTGGGCACCCACATTGATATCAGCCAGCAAGTGCAGAGCGAAGCGCAGCTGGAGCTGGCGGCCAAGGTATTTGAGCGCGGCAGTGAAGGGGTGTTGATCACCGATGCCGAGCAGAAAATTGTCATGATCAATAACGCCTTCACCCGGATCACCGGCTACACCGAGGAAGAGGCGCTGGGCCAGTCCCCAAAAATACTCGCCTCTGGACGTCACGATCAGGCGTTCTACCAGGAAATGTGGCATGACATCACCCGCCGTGGATTCTGGCAGGGCGAAGTGTGGAACCGGCGCAAGAATGGTGAGATCTATCCGGAGTGGTTGAGCATCAGCCAGATCACCACCGACGATGGCGTGCCCACCTATTACATCGGTATTGTCAGTGACATCAGCCGGCTGAAAGAGGACCAGGAGGAAATTCACCGCCTGGCCTACTACGACCCGCTGACCAACCTGCCCAACCGCTCCCTACTGGAAGAGCGCGCCGCTTTTGCCCTGAGGATCGCACAGCGCAACAACGATACCCTGGCGCTGCTGTTTCTGGACCTGGACAACTTCAAGAACATCAACGACTCCCTGGGACACAAGGCCGGCGACCGACTGCTGCAGGCCTTTGCCGACCGCCTGCAGGGAATGGTGCGCGAGGAAGACACCTTCGCCCGCCCCGGCGGCGACGAGTTCATTCTGCTGCTGCCCGCCACCGATGCCAGCGGCGCAGCTCATGCCGCCCAGAAACTGTTATCGCTACTGAACCGCCCCTTCCGTATTGACGGCTACGATCTTTCGGTTACCAGCTCCGTGGGCATCGCCCTGTACCCCGAAGACGGCACCCATCTGAGTGAGCTGTACACCAATGCCGATATCGCCATGTACCGGGCCAAACAGAAAGGCCGCAACACCTACAGCTTTTTCACCCCCGAACTGCAGACCCATTACGTCCGGCTGATGCGAGTGGAGAATGCCTTGCGCCAGGCATTGGAGCACAATCAGTTCGAGCTGTACTACCAGCCTCAACAGGAATTGCACAGCGGCACCGTCATCGGTTTTGAGGCGCTACTGCGCTGGAACCACCCCGACCTGGGCCGGGTATCCCCGGCGGAATTCATTCCCATTGCCGAGAGCAGTGGGTTGATCGTGCCCATTGGTGAGTGGGTGCTACGCGAGGCCACCCAGCAGTTGAGACGCTGGATTGACGCGGGGATCGCGCCGCCCAAAATGGCCATCAACCTGTCGGCTGCCCAGTTTCATCAGCCGAACTTGCCGGACATGGTGTTAAGTATTCTGGACGACGCCGCCCTGCCCCCGGAATACCTGGAGCTGGAGCTGACTGAAAGTATTACCATGGACGATCCCGAGCGGGCGATCACCATGATCAACCGTCTCCATGGGGCCGGTATCAGCCTGTCCATTGATGACTTCGGTACCGGCTACTCATCGCTGAGCTATCTGAAGCGGTTCAAGATCAGCAAGCTGAAAATCGATCAGTCGTTTGTCCGCGACATTACCAATGACAACGACGATCGGGTGATCATCAGTACCATCATCACTCTGTCCCAGAGCCTGGGCTTGCGCGTCATCGCCGAAGGGGTGGAAACCCAGGCACAGCGGGAATTTCTGCGTCGTCTCGGCTGCCACGACATTCAGGGCTAC
The DNA here is from genome assembly GCF_000463525.1 of Marinimicrobium sp. LS-A18. Taxonomy (NCBI): domain Bacteria; kingdom Pseudomonadati; phylum Pseudomonadota; class Gammaproteobacteria; order Cellvibrionales; family Cellvibrionaceae; genus Marinimicrobium; species Marinimicrobium sp. LS-A18. The sequence goes on along the minus strand of NZ_AWEP01000006.1, from coordinate 690,504 downwards.
CTGTTCAGCCGCCCGATCAACGCCGCCGATGCGGAGGCGTTTTTGCGCGAGACGGTGGCGTCCCTGCGCTAGCGCCCCATGCGGGCAATTCTAGCGTTCGAATTTGTAGATCATATCCACGCTCTGGGTGACCCCGGACTCAGCTTCCAGCCGTAACTCTTCGGTAATCTCATAGCGCAGTCCCAGACTGTTGGTCTGATCGAACAGCCCCACGACGTAGCGGACAAACAGTCGCGGCGTCAGGTATTTGCCAATGTGCAAGGAGCTCTCTGTCACGTCATCCTCGGGCTGAATCCGAAACTCGTCGAGGCCAAAGGTTTCGGCGATTTCGGCGGTGATGAAGCCGCTGCGTTCAAGCCCCAGTCCGCCGATGGCGTTGACCAGCATGGAGGCATCCGCCGAGGAGGAGTTGTTGAGGGACTTGCCGGTCAGCAGTATCGCCATGGCTTCGCTGTCCGGAAGTGATGGCGTGGAAAATACCCGGCTTCGGGGCCGCTGCAAGGTGCCGCCAATTTCCAGCCCCGCGGTCACGTCATCCGTTTCGCGGGTCGCGCGAATGTCCAGCCCCGGATTGTCGTAGGGCCCCTGGAAGATCAAGCGGCCCCTTTCGATGTCCAGATCCTGGCCATAGGCCTTATAGCGCCCCTCGGCCACCCCGACCTCGCCCACCGTGAGCAGCCCCCGCTCAGGGCTTTGCAGTACCTGCAGCTCACCGGACAAGCGGGCGGTCAGGCCGAACCCCTCAAAGCGCACGTCATCGCCCAGGGCCAGATTCAGATCCACAAACAACTGGGGGCCACTGGACTCCTCGCCATTGCCGTTCGGATCCTTCAGGACCACATCGTCAGACACCCGGGTCGCCGACTCCGGCAGGGATTTGAGTTGCACCAATGCCTTGGGGATCACCGCTTCGCCGCTCAGATCGATGCGCTCGCCAGTCATGGTCAGTTGCAAGTCCGGGCTCAGCAGAACCATCAGCTCCCGGTTGTTCAGCGCCTGAAAGCGCTCGCCGGTCAGTTGGCCGGTTACCTGTCGATCCGCACTCCAGGGATTCTCGACCCGGCCCTCGAGCTGTAACTGTCCGTCGCCCGAGGTCACCTGCCCCTGCAGCGCCAACTGCTGCTCCATGGCGCGCGCCGAGAGCTGCAACCCCTGCAGGTTCAACCCCAACGCCGGCACCTTGGCGGCGCCCTCGCGCAGAGTGATCTCACCGGTCAACAGCGGCTGACTGACACGCCCGCCCAGCGTCATATCCGCCGACAGACGGCCCGCCACATCCTGCAACTGTGGCACCAGAGCCTCAAGCGGCGTCAGGGAGTCAATGCCCGCCTGCAGGGTTCCCTCAAGAGTGCCGCTATCCGTGGCCCAGTCGGCCTGCGCCTGGATGCGCCCAATCTCGCCCCAGTCGCTCTCCAGCAATGCCTCGACCTTCTGATTCTGCCAGTCAGCCTCCAGACGGGTGGTCTGCCAGGGGTAGACTTCCTCATCATCTTCGCCGAACTGATAGCGCAAGGCCCCCTCTCGGGTTTCCAGTCGCAGCCGGGCATTAGCGGCCCCCGAAGCCGGCATCAGCAACTCCAGTCGGCCTTCCAGGGTGCCCTCGAGCGATACTTCGGGCTCCAGCCAACGCTGCGCCAGTCGAAGCGGCAATCCCTCAACCAGTGCCAGGGCACTGGCGCCGCCATCCGGTTGCCACTGACCATCCAGGCAGATCCGCCCTTCCGGCGCCTCGGTGGCGGCAACCCCTTCCCGACGCTGCCAACGCGGTACCGGGCTCAAACAGAGCGACTGAACAACCACCTCGCGAGCCGACAGCACCAGAGGGGCCGGGCGATCGAGCTCCCACAGCAGGGGGTCGGGGGGCTCCAGATCCATGCGGGTCAAAGCCCCTTCCCAGCGCTCCTCATCGTAACCGCCGGACAGGGAGGCGGCGGCGCTGCCCCAGTGCTCGGAAACCAGAGCCAGATCCAGTTGGTGCTCTTGCACCCCTCCCCGGCCCTCCAGCGATATCGTTTCAAGCGACTGCCCCGCCAGGGTCAAGTCCGAGGCGCTCAACTGTGCGCTGAAGTCACCACCGGTGCGCGCCAGGCTCAGGTCCAACTGGCCCACCTGATAGTCCGTCCAGGCCAGGGACTGACCGTTCAAGGTCACCTCGCCTCGGGGATCTTTCATTGGCCCACTCAACGTCAGGTCCGCATTCAGGCTTCCCTGAAGGGCGGGGTCCAGCTGCGAGAGAATGGGCGCCTGCAATTGCGCCTGAAGGTCGAGCTGCTCCCCCAAGGCCCCGTTCAGGACCATCTGATTGGCCCCGAGCGCCAGCCTGAGCTCGCGGGTCAGCAGGCGCCCCTGTTCCACATCGATATCGCCACGCAACAGCAACGCCATGGCGCGCAACTGCCCGGCGACATTGAGATTGGTCACGGAGGCGCGCAGGTCTCCATCCACCTGCTGCCCCTCGCTATTGAACTGCCCCTCTATCTCTCCGGGCCAACCGGCGAGGGCCGGCACCGGCAGTTCGGCGGGGTTGATCTGCTGGAACTCGACGCCCACATCCCACTCCAGTTGCGGCGCCCAGCGCAGGGTGCCACTGGCATTCAGCCCTCCCTCGGGCAGGTCAATGGCCAGGGTTTCCAGCGCCACATGCTCGAGACTGCCGAGCCCTTTGGCACGCGCGTTCACCGACGGAAGGCCCGGCCCCTGGCCAGAAAAGGCGACCTCCAGATGGTAATCGTTGAGCCAGCCGGACAGCTGCAGCCGTCCGCCGGTTTCCAGCACCGGCCAGTCGGCGGGGAACAATGCCGGCGGCAACAGCTGCTCCGGCCAGAGCGTATCCAGCATCAACTGTGGCTGGGTTTGTTCGTCATCCAGGTTGGGCCAGAAACGAAGATCACTGGTCATGGTGGCCGGTGCGGTAAGACGGTGCTCGGCGGTGACGCTGGTCAGATCGCCCTGGATATCCGCCTCCCCCCGGAACGTCATGGGCTGTCCGCCCAGCTCCGGCAGGGTGTAGCGCCAGGCCAGGGCCAGATTCGAGTCATAGGGGTAGCGCAGTGCGGTGCGACCATTAAGCCTCACCTCGAACTCCGGCCCCACCACGGCAAGATCCCACACCCGCAGGTTGAAGGTTCCCAGGCTGAGCGTGCCGCTGATGCCGTAGAGCTCGGTTACCTGTTCCTGTTGGTGGATGCGGATGTTGCGCAAGTCGACTCCACCCAATTCGATCCGCACCGGCAGCGCCAGGGTGGGCCACTCCCGAGGCCCATCGGGCTCCGGGGCGGCCTCCTCTGCGGGGGGAGGCAGGTGTAATTCCACCGCGCTGGCCCGCAAGGACTGCACCGACACGGCGCTGTATAGCAACGCCAGGGGCTGCCAGCGGAACGAGAGGTCTTCCACCCGGTAGTGCTGATCCTCCATCCGGTATTCCACCCAACCCAGGTCCAGCCCGGTAATCAGGTTGCCGCTCATCCGCTCAAAGGTCAGGGGCAGCCGTTGGGCCACCTGGTTCAGCGCCCAGCGGCTGCCGGGCTCGGTCGCCACGATCGCGCTGACCAGCGCCAACAGCAGAATCAATACCGTCAGGACGCTATAGAGCGTCCAGCGCAGGTACTTGAACGCCTTCCAGAACCAGGGCTTCATAGATCCGGCCCCATACTCAAATGCAGGCGCCAACCTTCGTGGTCATCCAGCGCCCGGGCGAAATCCACCCGCACCGGGCCAATGGGGGAAATCCAGCGAACGCCCAACCCGACGCTGCGTTTGAAATCGAAATCCGAATTGTTGAACGCATTGCCCTGATCCACAAAGGCGGCGATCGCCCAGTTATTCATGATGCGGTAGTCGTATTCCACACTGGTGGTCAACAGGTGATTGCCCCCGACCACGACCGGCTCGTTGTCTTCTTCGCTCAACTCCACGGGCCCGATGGACTTGTAGTCGTAACCCCGCACGCTGGCATCACCACCGGCAAAGAAACGTTGTGATACGGGCAGGTCGTTGAATTCGGCCACTTCGGTGATGCCCCCTTCGGCGCGCAATAGCAACCGCCCGGGGCCAATGCCGTAAATCCCTTTGACCCGAGCGTAGAGCTGCACAAAACTCGTGTCGGAACCCAGACTGGACGGTGAACCGGATATCCGACCCAGAAAGCTCCAGCCCGAGAGCGGGTAGCTGTTGCCGTCACTACGGGTGCGGGACAGACTGAACGCCGGGATCAACAGGTCCGAGCGTTGCTCCGGCTGCCCCCCAACCTCGTAGTATTCCCGTTCATAATTGAGCGAGTAGGTCTGCAGCCAGTCGCTGTCCTCTTCGGAGCGGGTATAGCTGGCACCCACGGTGTTGATGGCGCTGAGGGTGTCGTCGGTTTTCTCGTTCTGGTAGCCGGTATACAGGCGCACCAGCTCATTGGCGGGCCGACTCATCGGAATGCTGTAGGCCGCCTCCACATTGGTGCCCACTTCCGACACCTTGATATCGGCGTTGAAGGCGTGGCCCCGGTTGTTCACATAGCGGTTTTCGTACCCCAGCAGCAGGCGCGGTCCGGTGTCGGTGGCATAACCGGCCCCGATCGAGTAGCCGTGACGCTTGCGCCCCTCCAGCTCGATCGACACCGGCACCGTCTGCCCGTCAAGTTCCTGCAGGAGTGGGTTGACCCGAACCGAGCGGAAATAGTCACTGGCATTGAGCCGGCTTTTCAGCTCGAGCATGGGCTCGGTGTCATAAGGCTCGCCCGACTGGAAGGTGTAATAACGCTGGATGAAGGAGGTATCGAGAATGTCGTGTTCAAGGCGAAGCTCGCCAAACTGATACCGGGGGCCGGTGTGGTAGACCAGCTCCAGATCCGCGGTATTCGCGTCTTTATCGACAACGACCCGAGAGCGCTCAAAGCGTCCCTCGAAATAACCCCGCGCCGAGGCGAGCACGCCGAAGCGGCTTTTGAGCGATTCGTACCGGCCGTGGTCCAGAATATCCCCCACCCGCAGCCCCGGCTGATTGCGAATGGACTGAAACGCCCCGTCGTTTTCGCCCTCGCCCTTGATGACCACCTTCACCTGCGCCAGCCGGACCGGCTCACCGGGCTCCAGGGTCAGGGTCAGTGCCCAGCAGTCCTCGCTCCGGCTGAGTTCATGGTCGCTGCTCAGGTGGTAGTAACCCAGGGCCTGGGCCGCCGACTGCACTTGACGGTTCAACTCCCGCAGCCGGGCGCGCATACGCCACAGGGGTGTGTCGCATGGCTCATCGGCAATGGTAATGAAGCTGCGCACATTGTCGCGCAGGCGATCGCTGCCGCCTTCTATTCGGATGTCGGGCGATGCGGCCCAGAGCAGGGGGGCAAAGCAAAGCAGCAAGGCGCCCACAGTGGCACTGGCCAGAGTGGACATCGGGCGGGAGCAGAAAGTCAGCAAAACGTCAGTCCGGGCACAGGTCATCCATCGAAGGGGTACTTTAACGGTTTGACTGCAGGACTCAAAGCGGGTTGCGGAAAATCCGCGTTATTTTTTGTTAGTCCGGTGCGGAGCTACTTTTCCCGCTCCAAAAAAAACGGCGCCATACCGGCGCCGCTTTCGATACGTGGCTGATGGGTCAATCAGGGTTGAGCAAACATCGAGCGCACCGCGTTGGACAGGAACAGATAGCTGCCGCCCACGGTAATCACGTACTCATTCTGACCCCAGAAGAACGGCCAGTTGTTTTTGTTTTCCGGGAAGTCCGGTGGCAGCACCAGAATGCCCGGGATGATACCGCCGGGAATGAAGGAGAAATCCGCCCGGTTGTTGCCGTACGCGACAGTGGCCGAATCCGGCCCCAGGCCCGACACAAACGAGTAGTTGGAGGCCGGGTGCTGACCAAACACGAAGTTCAGGCTGCGGTGCACCAGGTCCGCCTCAACAATCTCCGGGAAGGCCTGATTCAACCAGTAGTTGGCAATACCGAAGCTGATCACGGTACCGGCACCGGCCCAACCGCCGCGGGTAATGGGCACACCGAAGGGGTTCTCGGCTTCGAACTCGCCGATGCTGTCCCGATAGGCCTGGGTCAGTTCGCGCAGGTCGCGCTCGTAGGCCTCATCCATCAGCGGCAGCGCCGCCGCCAGCATAAAGGCGTTCTGGGCAAAGCGCTCGGACACCTGCGGCAACAGCGCGCGCACCGCGTCCGCGTATTTTTCCTCCTGAGTGCTGAGCAACAATTCCACGGCCGCTTTCAGTTGCTCTTCCTCAATCCGTCCGCCGGTGGTGTTGGCGTTGCGGAAGGTGTTGGGCTCGCGCCCCTGCTCGTACTCCCAGACGTTTCGGGCGGTCTGCAGGCTCTCTTCGGCCAGCTCGTCGTTGTAGCCACTCAGGGCCCGACTGGCGGCGGCCAATGCGGCGGCGGAGCCGTAGTTGAGCGCGGTGGTGTTGGTGGTGAAAGCCCAACGGTCGTCAAACCGGCCACTGCGCATGGTGTCCGAGGGCATCACGTCCTCAGTGGGCGTCGGATCAATGGTGGATGGCTCGTACATCTCGCCCACACCGCGTTCGTCGGCGTGAGGATCCAGCGCCGGGTCGTAGACCTTGTTGTCGGTTTTGGTGGAACCGTCACCCAGGTGCGGGTACTGGTACAGGTGCGAGGCCACAATGCCCGGAATGGCGTGCCCGATGGCCCGATGCTGGGCGATCAGCGCCAGGGTGCCGTGCTCGATCTGCTGGAGAATGTCGGACTTGCCGTCGGGACGATGGATTTCCGCGTAGCGCTTGTCCTGCAGCACGGTGGTGTTATCCCGATCGATACCGAACTGCTCCCAGGTGTGCACCAGATGCTGCACGGTGAAGTACTGGGACTGGGTGCGGATATCGTAGTCACCGGCGTCGTACCAACCGCCGTAGTTCAGGCCCGGAATATGCTCGAAGGGCTCGAAGTCGGTATCGGTATTTTCATCGTGGGCAAAGAGGTCAAAGTGCTCGTAGTTGGGCGGTGCCTGCAGGGCATCGTCCAGGTGCGAGGCACCGTGCCAGACCCGGTAGGCTTCGCGCACTTTCATATGGTCCATCTGCACCGGGAAGAAGACATCCAGGGTCAACTGCCAGGTGTTCTCATGCACCTTATCGTCGATCGGGAAAGGCAGCGTGGTCTGGTCGCCATAGGCCAACTGGTAAAGGCCGGGCTCGGTGACATCGGAGAAATCGAAGGTCAGATACTGGTAGCGCAGGTAGTCGCCCCAGGTCTCCGGGGTACCCTGCTTGACCACCTCGGTGGCGCCGCTGTCCTTGACCCGCAGCAGACGCGCCGCCCCCTCGGGCTGGGCATTGGCGTCCAGCTCAATGATGGCACGCTTGTTCTGCGCCGGATGATAGCCCAGTTGGGAATAACTGATGACCGGATCCCGGGTCCAGCCGGGGACGCCGTTGATATCCAGCTCCCACTCGGCCACCACACCGGATTCGCCGGCGGGCAGCAGGCTGCGCACCACGTACCAGCCGTTCTGGGCCTTGTTGCGACCGTCGTAGAGCATCAGTTCGCGCTCATCGCGCAGGTTGCGGATACTTACGGTGCGTTTGGGGTCTTCCGGCGCCAGTACCAGGTGCTGGCCCTGGGCAAAGGGGGTGGACTCAGTGAGGCCGTCTTTGACAATCATCGGGCCGGCGGGGTGGCGCGGGAAAGTGCCGGCCACGCCATCGGCCAGGTAACCCTTGCCGAAATAGGCCGCCGGGACAAATTCCATGTTCAGGCCAGCCTTGCCTTCCAGGGACGCGGGCAGCGGCTCATCAAGCACCACGCGCATCCGCACCTTGTCGCCGTGGGCCTCGGTCACTACGGTGTATTCAAAGTCGTGTTCCGGATAGGCCAACTGGGTTTCCACCCGCTCGCTGTCCCGAATGACCCGGCGCTCGACCAATTGGCCCATACCGTCCCACTGTTCGGGGGTGGGCAGCAGGCGCACATCGCCGTTGGTGGCGGTGCGTTCACCGTGGTGGATGATTTCCACACCACTGGTTTTGGCGTCGAAGAACAGGCCGCCGGGCGGGTTGGCGAACGCCAACACGTTGACGCCGGGACGTTCGAAGTAGTCACGCTCGTTGAGCGTCAGGGTGTCGCTGCCGGGCTGGGTCGCGCAGGCCGTGACCAGCGCGGCGGCGCACAGCCCGCCCGCCACGGGTCTGAATAAGGACTTCACTCTCTTTATCATGGTTACCCCTCGTTATCGTGGAATCGCAGAAGGCCCTTATATTCAATATGACCATCTACTTGAGGGTAACCATACCCCAACCGGCACCTTTTTTCGAATGTTAAGTGGTCTACGACATCTAAAAACTATACTGGAGATCGAAGTAGGCCCGGACGTCGTCCTCAATATCGCTATCATCCTCCAGCGCCGTATTGCGGGCCGCGAGGGGCTTAGCCAGGGTGAGCGAGCCGCGCACCCTGGCCACATTGACCCGAAAACCCAGACCAATATTGCTGAACTCCCCCTCGGTGTCCTCATCCCCTTCCAGGATCGCGTAACGCTGCCCGTAGCCATAGTCAGCAAACAGCATGGGCTGCAACGCGTCTTTCAGTGGCCCGAAACCGGGGAAAATCCAGTCGACACCGGTGTGTACACCGTCGTCCGCAAAATAGGCATTGAGGGCATAAGCGCGCGCCTTGCGCGGACCGGACAGAGAGAACTGATTCACCGACGAAAGCGCTTCGCCCGAGTACTGCAGTGAGGTGCGGCTGATCACCCGGGTCCCCAACTCGGTGAAGGGTAACCGCCAGAAGCCGAGCAGGGTATAGTCCATATTCACCAGGGTCGGCGTCTGAGGTAACTGCTCATCCATCGGGTCCACCTTGCTGAATTCGCTTCGGGTAACGCTCAGCCCCCCTTGGTGCAGCAAGCGTCGCGCTTCATCCAGGCGATCGAAGCGGTACTCCAGCGTCAGATTGCGAACAACGCTGTGCCGCACCAACGCCGAGTTGACAAAGTCCATTTCCGAGCCGATTTCCGCCCAGCGCAGGTGTACCGACCGGTTCTTAAGACGGGTGCGACGCAGTTGATAGTCCAGCGCCGCGTCGAGCACCTCTGAACGACCTTCAATATTCAATGCATCAATATCATCGGAACTCGACTGCCCGACCACGAAGTCATTGCTGGAGGCGCCCACCGAAAACTTCAGGCGCGGAAAGTAGGCGGGCACCCGGTAGCGGAACATGCCATACAGGGAGTTGTCCGGCTCGTAGGAGTTGAGCACCCCGACCTGCAGTTGATCGCCAATACCCAGTGGGTTGTGCCAATAGACATCGCCGTACAGTCGATACTCGCCGGAGGATTCCGAGCCGTGGTTATCGATGCGCAGGTTGGCATCGAGCCGACGCTCGTCGGTGACATTCAGGACCATGCGCGAATCGCCCACCTGTTGACCGGGCTCAAAGAAACCGCGCGCCCGCACACCGGGCAAATCGTTGACAAAAAACAGGCGCTCTTCAATGACGCCCGCTTTCACCGGTTTATCCAGCACGCCATCGAACACCCGGGCCAGGGTACGGTCCCGATAGTGGTCATTGTTCTCCACCCGTACCTCGCCAAGATTGCCCATCAGCACGGTGAGGTTGACCACACCGTCGCGCACCCGCTGTTCGGGAATATAGGCTTTGGCGAGAATGAAGCCACGCTCGCGATAATACCGGGTGATGGTATCGGCGACGGTTTCAATCATGCCCAGAGTAATGCCCCGTTGCCGCCGCTGCTCACGCACATGAAACACCACGCGCTGCACTTCCAGCGGGCCGACGTGGCGATCTTTGGTGTCCTCTTCGATTTCCGCAATCAGATCCGATAGCGATGCCAGCTCATCGAGCGTATAGCCCGATTCCAGCATGGCATCCTCATCCATCATATCGAAGCGCAACGCTTCGACTTTCTCCATTACTTCGGCCCGGGTAATGCCCAGTTCCGGGTATTCGACCAGTCCCTGCACGCGAAATTCACGCACATTCAGCCGGGGGCCCGCCTGGGGGTCGGGGCTGCGCTCGCGCACGGGGGGCACATCCAGATCCAGGCGCAGGCTTTGTTCTTCCAGATCCGGCACCTCGGTGGTATCCGGCATTTCCAGAAAGCTGCCCGCCACGCATGGCGTGGTGGCGAATCCCAGGCAGGCCAGACCCACCACTTTCAGAGCTGTTGATACGGCACTCATGAAACGTCCTTTAATCCCTGTTTTTTGGTCGTTATGATTGAACACACTCAGTACGCGGAATACCGTTCCTCGTCGTCATCCTCATTGCCGTAGCGCTGATCCGGTGGCATAAGAATCGAGACTTCGTCGAAACTGTAGTTGCGTACTGCGGTGAAAATGGCGGGGTCAATGTCTTCCAGGCTTTCCACTTCCACCATCTGTTCACCGGCACTGGTCAGCTCCTGATTGCTGAACTTAATGGCCGAGTTGTTTTCGAATGTTTCCGGTATCTGGCCAAAGCCCCAGACAGGCTGCCAGCTCCGAATACCCTGCAGAACCAGCGAGTCCTTGAAGTACATGACCAGCGGCCGGGCCACCGACCCGATATCGCCACTCACGACAAAAAGGCCTCGCCGGCCGACCAGGTCCGGTTTGTTCACATTGATGGCACCCAGTCCCAGCAGGCTGCCCTCCGCGACGGTAAAACGCACGGTACCGACATCGTAGTTGGCATTCACCACACCGCCGGCCTCAATGGCACCCTCGGCGGAACGATCAAATACCGATCCCTCCCGGTTGTCCAGGGTCACCGAGCCTTCGTTGAAAAACACGATGTCGTCATTGTTGGCCAGGCGATCGATCCGCACGTCCCCGGTATTGCCCAGATCGATCCGGCCCCGGTTATTGGTGGCGTGCAGTTCACGGGTATCAAGCGCGATGGTCTGTCCAGCACCAATGCCGTCAATGGCGGCCAATTCGATTCGCTGGGCAATCACGCCGGTGGTCTGCGCTTCCAGTGCGGATTCAATGCGCCGGTCGCTGCGCAGCGCAATGGTTCCCTCAGCGTTGTCGAGGTAACTGACGGTCAGGTTGTCGCCAGCGGCGTACTCAATGTGGCCGGATCGGGTTTCGGTGCGCGCCGACCGGCTCATGGTCAACTCACCGCCGGCATCCAACTGAATATCCGCCACCGCAGTCAATCGAGCATTCTGTTCAATAGCGCCCTTGGCGTTAATGCTCAGGGCACCACCACTGATCACCTCGGCGTCCTGCGCGACCCGCTCACCGGCAAGCTGAATATCGTTTGCGGTAATGGAATGATTGATCGTCAGGTTTCCGTTTTGTGCATCGAGATTCAGACTTTCGGCGCTGAGCCGGTTTTCAACCGACAGGCCCCGACCACCAATCCGCACCTGACCATCGCTGTCGATGCCATCCAGACGCAATGCTTCACGACTGTCCAGCGTCAAATCACCCACCCGGTCCGCACGCAGCCCCTGAATGCTGTTGTTCTCGTTCATGGCCTGCAGGTTTCCATCAACGGACAGATCCAGGAGATCAACCGTCCAGGCACCATCACCCTGGGTAACGTCGCCGCGATTGTTGAGCGCGAACGTCTGAGCCCGCACATCGCCCAACAACAACTCGCGTTGATGATGCAGCTCAATGTCCTGGGCGGCATCGAGATGAACGGTATTGCTGAAACGGTTGCCGCCATCCAGATAGATACCCGCCTGCTCGGACGCAAAGTGAGCGACACCCGCAACGGAAAGCTCCGCGTCGCTGGTAAGATTGCCTCGAGCCGTCACCTGCGCACGCCCCAGGCTGCGCAGTTCTTTCAATACCAGGGCTTCGCTGTTACGCAGCGCCAGGCCACCGGTGCCGACATCCGCCATCAGGGTTTCAATCCCGGTCTCGATGGGACTATCGACGGAGCCGAACTCGCTGACCGAGACCAGACGCAGCTCGCGCGCGGACAGGGCCTCGTCCGCACTCTGGGTTACCCGGGCGTTGCGGATTTCCAGGCGACCGGGCACAGACAGAGCACCGGCCAGATCCACCACATCGTCGGTATTGGCGGCGAGAGTGAGGTTGGTTTTGTTGGTGTAATTGAGCTGCGCCAGATCACTGACTTGAACCCGATTATTGTTCGCCACCACCGTATCCGGATTCAGGCGAGTATTGATGGTCAACACATTGGCCAGCACATTATCCTGCACCTGTGCCAGCTGCGAGAACTCAACACCGAAGACATTGCCATTGCCGGCCGTGTAGCGTAGCTGTTCCTCACCACCAGTGCGCGGGCTGTAGGTCACCTGATAATCGGCATCACCGCCAGACACCCGCAACTCATCATTGCCTGCGCCGCCGCTCAGGCGCTGATTGCCTTCGACACCGGTGGGCAGGTTCATCAGAAACTGGTCATTGCCGGAAGCACCGTCAATCAGGCCGGTCACACCACCACCGTCGAGATGGAACGTATCAACGCCCTCGCCTCCAATCAGGTCGGTAACGCCCTCGAAACTCAGGCGGGTGTTGAGCGTACCGGCGTTTTCGCCCCGATCAAGCCGCCAGCTATTGTCGGCGTGCAGAGAAGTCAAGGTGGTTTCGGTGTTGTTCCCGATGAAGTGGGTGATGTTGCGCAGGTCACCGCGAGCTTCTCCCACAGTCACAGCCACGAGCCGATCGACCTCGGACATGTCCACGGTGTTGTCGCCACCACGACCATCGATATAGCCGTTCAATGAACCGCCGGACAGAAACTCGACGACATCGGTGCCATTACCGCCGATCAGATTGGCCACCCCGGTGAAACTGAGGTCACCGAGTGTGCCCCGATTCTCGCCGTCCAGCACCCAGAGGTTTTCGTCCGCGCGCCCGATCAGGGTATGACCGGCGGCCGTAGGTGCCGCCAGGGTATCGATATTGAACACCTGCAGATCAGCCGTCGGTACGCCCTCTGAGGACGGAGATTCCACCGCCAACTTGAGTTTTCGATCGTCGGCCAGCTCAAACAGATCGAGGGTGTCTTCACCACCCGCGCCGTCAATTGCGCCGCTCACGGCTCCGATACCATGCAGTTCGAAACGATCCGCCTCGCTATTGCCGAGCAGGTCGACAAAGCCGGTGAAACGGATGTCACCATTGAGCGAACCGCTGTCCTGGCCATCGATCACCCAGGTGTTGGATCGGTCTTCGCCCTGAAGCCGGTGATTGGTGTCACGGTTGCCAACCAGGCTACCAACCCCACTGACACGAACATCCGCGCCCTGGTTGTTGAGGTCCAGGGAGAGCAGCAGCGGCTCGGCGGTGTTCTCGATATTGAGGACATTGTCTGCCAGAGCGCCGCGCCCCTCGATGCGACTGACCAGACCATCGCCCGAAAAAATGAAATTGTCAGTACCGCTTCCACCCACCAGATGATCAATACCCTGAAAGCTCAACTGTCCTTCGAGTTCACCCGCACCGCGCTCCTGTATACGCCAGGTGTTTCCCTCGCCGGTACCGACCAGTTGATGGTTGCGATCCAGGCTGGCGGTCAACGAGTCGATATTAACCAGCCGGGTTTCGTTGTTCTCGCGATCGCCCACCGTAAACCGGTGCGCCAGATCCGCTTCCTGAGTGGATACCGTATTGAACTCGCCCCGCCCATTGATCTGACCGACCAGCTGGCCTTCGTTCTGCAGAACAAACGCATCCTGCCCGTCACCACCTTCCAGCACATTGAAGTCGATAAAATAGAACGGCTGGTGATTGTCGATGGCCACCTCTCCGTCGTTGACGCCATCGCTGTTAGGCAGATCGGCCAATCGCTGGATGGTCCAGGCAATCGAATCCGTCACTCCGTCTGCAACTTTCAAGGTACTGGTGGTGTCGCTGGCACCGGTGCCACTTTTTCCGACCACGCCCTCAATGCCGAGAATATCCGAATCGATATCGCCCACGGTGACCACCACATCGCCGGCCTGATTGGAATAGTCCACCAGATCGATACCATCGCCATCGCCGCCTTCAATGGTACCGTCCACATTGCCGGTGCCCAGCAATGCAAAGGTATCGCTATGGGTGCCGCCGGTCAGCTCGGTGAAACCCGTGAATGTGACACCCGCGTCACTCGCGCCGGATGCGGTTGGGGAAACCTGCCCGGCATTGAGCGCATTCACCACCCAGGAGTAGGCCGCATCGGAGGCACCGTACAGGCGATTGCCCGCGCCCTGGGCATCAATCTGTTCGATTCCGACGACCTGAATGTCGACGTCGTTGAGCCCATCGAGTCCGACCGAGATCGGCCCATTGTCAGAGAGCGCAGTAAGGTCCAACGCATCGACGCCTCCCTCAGATTGAGCTCCGCCGCGTAGCTGTTCAAAGCTGGCCAACTGCCCGACCGTCAGTGCGCTACCCGCTACAAACAGATCATTGCGAGCGCCGCCCTCCAGGGTTTCCATCCCGACAAACTCGGTACTGGTGCCACTGATGCCCTGTTCGGATACCGTGCCGCGCCTTGCCTCCGTCAATAACCAACGGTTATCCCGGTTGGGCCCTCTCAGGGTGTTGCCCTCACCACCGCCAACCAGCGTCTGGATTGCCTCGAATACGATTGATTCATTGAGCGTTCCACGGCCAGCACCGTTCAGAGCCCAGGCGTTTTTGTGTTGATTTGCGCTGAGGCGATTATTGCCATTGGCACCGCCTTTCAACACACCGCTGAAGTCGTTGCCGCTGTCGAGAATCGAGAAGTGATCCGCTTGGGTATTGCCCACAAGCGTGGCCATGCCTTCAAAGGCCATATAGTGTTGGCTTACCGTGGATTCCGCCCCCACCGAACCGCCATCCGAATGGCTGATCAGCCAACGCGTCGCCACATTGTCGCCGGTCAGAGTATCGTGACCGGAACCTGCCAGTGAGTGAATGTTTTCAAAGCCACTGATCCTGCCATTCGCCGTTTCAATCTCGCCGTCATACTGACCGGTCAGCCGCCACTGGGCCGCCTGATCGGCAGTTTCGCTATCGGAAAGTTGATACGCCAATCCATTGTCGCCGTTACCACCGTCGATGCCGGAGACCTGTGCCGCCGATGTCAGGGTAAAGCGATCATCGCCTTCACCGCCAAGAAGGTCGGACAGGCCCGTAAAGGACGCAACACGATCCTCGACCGAGCCCTGATCTTTCCCGCTGACCCTCCAGTGAATCGAGTCGTCACCTTCACTCGTTACCTCAAGGGTGTCATCGTTTCCGCCACCGTCGATGGCGCCGGTGATTAGTCCCCCGGTGTTCACCACAAAGGTATCCCTTGCAGAACCGCCCTTCAGATGTTGAACCCCCTCGAAGCGAAGCGAATCGTTACCCAGGTAGCCCGAGTCCGTGCCGGTGACCGTCCAGGTAGCCTCGCTGTCAACACCGTGAAGCACATTATGCCGGTCGTTGCGTGCGCTCAGCGTTTGAATGTTCTGTACCCTCAAAGCGGTGTCCGTCTCGCCTGACCCCGACGGCGTTGACTGCCAGAAGGCAAAACCATAATCAGAGCCAGTGGTATCGATCACATTGCGGCCATTCCCGCGAGTGGCACCGCCGTCCACTGAGCCGATGATCTCGCCGGAGCCGACAAACTCGAACCGGTTATTGCCGTCACTGCCCACCAGATGATTGAAGTCGATAAAACGGATTTCATTATCGCCACCGATGTCGAAGATGCCGTCGTTGATGCCATCGCTGGAGGCCAGCTCGTCAAGTTTCTGCACGCTCCAGGTGTAATCGCCGTCACCCACCACGCGCAACGTACTGTTGGGTGACGCGTTATCGGTGTGATTGCCGATAATACCGTTGATCCCCTCCATGGCCATGCCATCGCACCCGGAGACTCCGCCCAGCAGGGCGATGCAGATATCCTCGTCGCTATTGGAGTAATCCAGGAAGTTGGAGCCACTGCCACCGGTTACCCCGCCGGTCAGGTCTCCGCCTTCGAAGGCAAACACATTGTTCTCACTGCCTTCCAGAAAAGCAAAGTCATGAAAGGCCAGGGTGGTGTCGGTCCGCTCGTTGTTTTCGGGGAACACCTTACCGGTGTTAATGTCGGTAATAATCCACTGATAGGTACCCTCTTGAGGACCTTTCAGGATGTGCCCCTGGTTTCCGCTATTGGCATCAGGGTTCGCTGTGAGGGTTTCGATATTGACGATGCTCACATCGACATCCAGGGCATCACCCATTCCCACGGTGATCCGCTCGTTTGACGGACGCTGGCTCAGGTCGACACTGTCTCGATCATCCGCTTGACCGACGGGCTCACCTCCGTTGAGCAGACCGGAGAACAAAGCGCCCGTGGCTGACGCCACAAACTGGTCGCCCTCTTGTCCACCAACCAATGTCGTCATGCCGACAAAGTCAGTGGCGGTTCCATCCACGGCGGGGCTGGCTGCATCTCCGCTCGCAGCAGAAACTACTCCCTGATCCGAACCGGTCAGGAGCCAATAGTTATCTCGGTTCGGACCCTGCAGGGAGTTGTTCTCGCCATCACCGACCAATTCATCCATACCACTGAAATTCAGAACCTCATTGAGGCGGCCGGTCCCCGTGTCGGTCAGCACCCAGGTGTTGGCACCGCTGGCGGTCAGGGTATTGTTGCCGCTTCCACCCGAGAGAGTGCTCATGCCGGCAAAATCAAGCCGTTGCTCGTCACCCGACACCGACGTTTCCAGGGTGCCCTCATGCGCGCCGGAAATGATCCATTCGCTGGGATTATCGGTGCCTTGCAGAGTATCCGCGCCCGAACCTGTCAGCGCACTGATGGCGGTAAAGTTGATGCCGTCTTCCGCTTCACCCAAGGTAACCGAACCATTGTTAGGCCCACTCAAAGCCCAGGTCGCCGCGTTCACGTCGTTAGGCTCGACATCGTAGGTGAGCGTGTTGGTGCCGGCGCCGGCGGCGATGCTTTGCACCCAGGCCTGAGCGCCGGTCAAGGTAACGCGATCATCCCCCTGACCTCCGGCCAAAACCTCGATACCCGTGAAGGTACCAGCCCGATCGGCACTGCCTGCGGCATAACCGTACACCGTCCAGTCGATTGCTTCGCCATCGGCGCTGCCAATGGTCAGAGTATCTGTGCCTACGCCACCATTAACGCCGCCGGTTACGGAGCCGGTCTGCCCGCCATTTCGTACCAAGATGAAATCATCTTGATTCGAGCCACCCCAAAGGGTCTGGATGCCCGTGAAGCTGACCGTCTGACCCTCGGCTACCAGACGACCACCATTGGCCCGATCAATTATCCAGTCACTTTGGAGGTCCGGGCCGATCAACAGATTCTCACGATCAGTGTGGGCCCGAATGGTTTCCATACCCTTGAGCCATAAGGGTGAACCACTGGTGCCGTCTGGAGCCTGCTCCCTGAGCCGAAACGCCACGGCGGCACCAGATTGCCGGGTATCAACGATGTCACTGCCGGCCCGGCCATCAACATAGCCGGTCAGTCTTCCTCCACTTTCAAACAGGAAGGTATCCACACTGGCACCACCCACCAGCTGATTGAAGTCAATGAATTCGACGTCGTCCCCGTCGTATTCGAAGGCCCCGTCATTGATCCCATCAGCACGGCTGTGTCCATTATTGTGAATTCGCCAGACGTAATCCTCATTGCCATTGGCCCGCAACTGACTGTTGAAGCCAGAGCTGCTGTTACCGATCACCCCATCGATGTTATCCAACAGAGGACCATCGCAGGCTTCACTGCCCGCAAGCAGGTTGACGCACAGATCTCCGATCGCCAGTGAATAATCCAGCCAGGTGTCGCCGCTACCACCGGTTATTCCGCCCACGGCATCTCCGCCATCAAAGCGGAAGTCGCTGTCCTCGCCACCCACCAGATAAGCGAAGCCGGAAAAATCCAGTACGCGATCAGCGCTGTTATTGGGTTGGGACTCGCCCGAGGTGGGTTGAACAGTGCCGGCATTTTCGCCGGTCAGAGTCCACAGGTAATAGCCCGACACGGGCCCAAGAAGCTGATTGCCGGTACCGCCGGCAACGTCATTGCCAGCTTCGGCGGCGGTCAGGGTTTCGATATTGCGGATGGTGATGTCGTCGCCAGTCCGGGCCACCCAAACTGACGCCTGGTTATCCGGTGCCAGCATCCCTACGGTGACGGCTTGCGTCAGGCCTTTAAGATTCAGCGTGTCATTAGCGCCAGCACCACCATCAATCACTCCCTCAAAGAGGGTATCGCCTGAAGCAGTAAAGGTATCGGCACTGACGCCGCCGACCAGGGCTGCCATACCATCAAACTGAATGGCATCACCGGGATCAGCAACGGGGGCCAGAGTGCCCGAACCAGCGCCGTCCAACGTCCACACATTGGTGACGTCAGGTGCGGCAAGTACATCTCCACCACTACCGGACAGCGTACCGAATGATATGAACTGATTGATTCGATCGACCACAGAACCGGTCGTGCCATTATCGCCAAAGTGCGTGACGGTCCAGTGATTATCATCACTGGCCAGACTGAGCGTGTTACTCGCCGTGAGGCCTCCATCCAGAGTGCCGTAAAACGCGGTTCCGGCCGTGAGTGTAAAGCTGTCCTCGGCTGACCCGCCCACCAACGAAGCCATACCCGACAATGTCAGATTATTAAGACCCTCCGCTTCGACTTCGTTCAGGGTCCATTGGTTATCCGCCAAGGTCGTACCCGCGGTAAGCTCCCAATCGGTACCCTGGTCGCGTCCGTAAAAAGTGTCTGCTCCCGCACCTTCCAGTGTTTGAATACCAAGAAAGGCTTCGACCCGCGTATCACCGCCTTCCTGTACGGCCGCCCTATCGGCCGCCGAGTGGTCCAGGTACCAGTGATTGGTCCCGCCATTGACCGAGAGGGTATTGCCCGCTTCAGACCCGCCGTCGATCTCACCGGCGAAAGAGGCATTCTCGACCAGCGTGAACCGATCCTCACCGGCACCACCGGTAACCTTGCTCATGCCAGTCAGAGATATCAGGGCGTTACTGGTGGTATCCGGTTCATAGAGGGTCCACTGACTGTCAGCGCCATAGACCCAATCGGTGGCCTCATTGCGGCCTTGGACCTGATCCTCGCCCGCACCTTCCAGCCGTTGTATACGGCTGAACCTCCCGAGTCGTAAATTGGCTGTTGCATCACGCTCGACCACCGCACTCTCAGTGCGACCATCCAGATACCAGAGGTTGGGATTGCCGTTGATGGTCAGGCTGTTGATGCTGGCCGAACCAACCGCTTGCTCACCGCCATCGATTGCGCCGGTGTAGACCGCATCGACCGACAGGGTGAATCGATCATTACCGGCACCACCGATCACTTTGCTCATACCGTCGAAGGTAACTAACGGATTTGTGCTTGTGTTCGGCTCATAGAGCGTCCATTGAGAATCGGTGCCATAGCTCCAGTCGGTGGCGTTATTGCGCCCCTGAAAGTGATCGTCACCAGAACCTTTCAACAACTGGATACCGGAAAACGTGATACTTGTGGATGAACCCGTCCGTGACGTGAGACTGCTCGCCAAGCCGTCGTCTGTCAAAGTCCATAGGTGGGCGTCTTCAGAATAAGAGGAGACCGAGTTTCCCTCGCCTCCATTGTCAGTGATGGTGTAAACCGCATCACTATGCGACACCGTGAAGTGATCTGTCTCACTACCGCCGATCAGCGCTGAGAAGCCATTGAAGTGAAAGTGGGGATTCTGTTCCTCATTGAACGTTATAGAGCTTCCGCTCTCAACACCATCATTCAGAACCCAATGATTGACCGTATTCGTCAGCGCCAGCGATTGCCCGCCAGTGCCAGTCGCATTGACTTGAATCCTGTCCGCGACCGGGGCCGAGTTTCCACCGAAGTGGACATCGCCGTAGCTATTGATCGTCAATTGCGCAAAATTAACGGCTTCGGAATCACCGACAGCGCCACCAAACGTGGTCTTTCCGGTATGTAAGATGAAGGTCGAATCCGAGTTCTCCGTACCCAGCGACCCGGTAATGGCAAAACTTCCTGCCTCAATATCGGAGTCCTGGGCCAAACCGTCAACGTCAAGTGGACCGGCGTCATTGCGAACGACCAGTGCCGAGGAAGCAACGAGTACATCGCCGTTCAGACCAATATGTCCACCATCACCATGAGAGGCGTTGGATTCAGCGTCATTCGACGACAGCGCGCCGCCTGAGGATCTTAAGTCACCCGTTAAGGTAATACCGTTAGCGGCAGCAACTATGATCTCACCGCCGCCGCCTCCGTTGGCTGTATTGGCCCGCCAAGCGTGGCTTTCTGAGTGTCCATTGCCACCACTAGTGTTTATTTCTGACAGGGTTACGCTGCCAGTCTCAGATCTGATTTCCACTTTTCCGCCAGACCCACCATGTTCTCCGTCACCAAAGGTACTGGTATCATTGCCCGCGCCGCCCGTGGAAATCAGGTTTCCGCCAAGTTCGATATTATCAACGGCCGTGACCACAATGGACCCACCGTTAAACCCGGGGCCCCCATCGGTACGGGACCCGGCCGATGCATTGATCTCCGCCCCGTCCTCCAATGACAGGGCGCCATCGGAATTGATGGTAATATTGGATCCGTTCTGTCCCTCTTGCTGAGTGGTGACGGAGCCCAGCGTCAGATCACTGTCACTGTCGATATTGATTGCGCCAAGGACAGCAGCGGAGAGCGATCCTCCCGCATCAAAATCAGTCAGAACGAGGTCCGTAGTGCTAAACAGACTCACATCGCCGGTGGTGGTGATTTTCGCCGAATGCGCCGCGCTCCCTCCGTGGAGGCGGTTTCCTGTCTCGCGCATGTCAAGATTAACCACGGCGTTTTCATTGAGGTTTTCGAATACGAAGTCGCCGGCAATATCCAGGCGTGATCCAGAGGTTTGATCCACCAAGATCTCTTCGGCGGTGGAACCCTCCGCATCCATCGACAGGTTGAAATTTCCTTCACAGCCATCGTTAATACAACTATCGATCGTCACAATAGTATCCAGCGACACTTCTTCCGAAACGCTCAGCTCAACGTTACCCCCCGTCGACCAGTCAGCCACTCCATAGCGCTTCTCGTTGTTGACCTCAATCTCTCCATCCTCAAGCGCATTCGCGTATCGGGTTATAACGGCGCCACCAAAATTGACGGTTTGACCCGAGGCGATAAAATTGCCGCCTGAAGTATAAATATCACCGGATGTGGTAATTGATCCTTCCCCGTCCCCATTGGCGTCCGCCGTCAACGTAATATTCAGGGCATCCCGAGCATCCCCGTAAAGATCAAAAATGACGGCGTCCCCGGCCGTGCTGGACCACTCGTTCTCCGTGGTCGCGTTCTGGGAGGTAGTATCAGCGTCGAAGTGAATACTGCCGTCTGCCGAGGCGGTTAAAGACGCTTCATCCCCCGTGTAACCTTCAACCAGATTTCCAGAGGAATCCCTAGGCCCCGTATCATTGAAGTTAATCACCCTGGAGAAATAGATATCCCCTGCTGCCGTAATATCAACGCTACCAGTCTTCTGGTGGAGAGGATCCTCATTGCCCTCGCTGTCAGTGCTATAGGGGTAGCCAAAGAACAGGCTGCCCACCCGGACATCCCCGCTCGCAGAATCAGAACCTTCGGTTTCGATGATTACCTTCCCACCGCCAAGGGTCGACGACGTGTCAATCACTCCTTCTCGGGTGATTTCTCCAATCGCTACGTGCCCGTCCGAATTCGAGTCCGTGTACTCCAGGCTGTAGAATGACTCTGGAGCCTGATAGCTCCCAACGTTAAAGTCACCACCGACGGTTTGAGTCTCACTAAATAGCTGGATCGATCCCGCGGCATCCAGGAGGATATCAGAGCCGTTGGAGTTCAGTGCCCCAGAGATTGTAAGATCGCCGGAGAAAACATGATCACCTTCGGAGTCATAGTTTAGATCCTGGACATTGAGGGAACTGTCGCCGGCGTGAATCTGAATGGTGCCGGCTTCCGAGGTAAGATTCGCGCCGACATTGATGGTATTGCGGGATTCTAGGGTGATGGAGGTACCTGAAATTCCGGTCCCCTCCATTAGTTCGATAGCGTCCGTCGCGGTGAGCTCTACATTTCCCGATGACGATATCGAACTTTCACCGGAAAGGATTATTTTTCTGCCTCCCTCAACACCCTGACATATTGCATCACCGCAGGTTGAATGCCCGGCGATTGCCTGGAAACTACCATTTCCCAAGGTAATACTTTTGTTTACAACTACCTGCCCTCCGGAGTGGAGTCTAAGCCATGTGTCAGGCGTGTTTTCATTAGCGATTATAGCGCTATCAATAGAAATACTTTCCGTTGCCTCAAGCATTACACTGACGTCGTTATTTAGCAACATCTCTATAGTTTGAGGCTGAATACTAAATGTTTCACCAGCATCGTCAAAACTCACTTCTCCTTGGGCATCCGGAGCATCATTACCTGAACCATCAATTATTATGTTCTCAGGATCCAATAGAAGTGTCCCAGGTCCGCGCTCTCCCGATAATCCAGCCGTACCAAAAAACGCTAACTCTCTCTTTCCCGACACTTCCGCAAAGCCACCGAGGCCATTCGATGAGCCGGCGGCCTCAATATGACCTCCAAACCGCGTACTCTCATTAGCCCAAATGATAATGCGGCCACCGTCGCCACTAGCAGTGGCGCTCGCCTTTAGCTCGGCCTCCGCTTGTACAATCGTTTTCTCTGCATTGGGCAACCAGGGGTTTTCACCCCGGTAGTCGCCCCCAAGGTAAATGCGCCCACCGCCTTCTGCCCCTGAAGCATCCACCGACGCAGTGGCCTCAGCGCCGACATATCGGCCCAGCGCCATGACCTCGCCGCCCTGCCCGCCTGCAGAGGACTGCGCCCGGGTTTCGCTGCCGCGTTTCAGTAAGGTCGTACTCAGGGCGTTGAGTTCAACCCGACCGCCGTTACCATTCTCGACATTGGCCTCGATCAGGCCGCCTTGGGTGACATTCTCGCCCAACAATACAGCACTGCCGCCGTGCCGGGAGTGCCCGACCCGTACCTCCCCCGTATTGACCAGGTCCGCCCCTTCGCCCAGCGTGAAACTGCCATCACCATGCATTACCACACTGCGTGCACCCGACAGCGAACCGGTATTGACCGCCTGGGAGAATACGTCCCGGCTGGCTGAAGCAGTCAGCAGTACTCGGCCACCCTTGGCTTCAATAGAACCCTCATTCAGTACCGCGGGATCTACGCCCAACTCCTCCTGAAGAATGGACTCGGTCACCCGTATACCCATCAGGCCGTCGCTATCGAAGGTCATCACCGCTTCTTTTCCGGCGGCCAGAGTCACCGAGCCCAGCTCGGCGCGGATCAGCCCCTGGTTGCTGACGGTTTTACCCAACAGACCGACCGAACCACCCAATGATGCCTGCAATGTCCCCTGGTTGATAACTGCGCCCTCGGCCCCATCCAGCGCGGAAAAGGCAAAATCGCCATTCATAAAATTATCAACGCCGATATCGAGACCACTGGCCAGCAGCCCCCCCACATTGACCTGAGCCGACTCACCGAACACTATGCCTCGGGGGTTGACCAGCACCACATGGCCGTTGGCATTGATACGTCCACGAATATCCGATGCCGACTCACTCAGTATGCGGTTAAGTGCCACCGAATCCGCGCCTGGCTGGAGAAAGCTCACCACCTCGTCGGCATCAAGATCAAAGGCATCCCAGTCGATGGCAATCCGGTCCGAGTACTGCTCAATCAGTGTCTGCTTCTGTGCCGCCGATATCTGGCCCGAGCCTCCGGTAATACGCCCGCCTTCCGGGCCAGCCACAGCCGACTGAGACATAACCAAAGGAGAACAAGCCAGCATGGCCATATAGAGCTTTCGTTTGGAGAAAGACAGCAGGGTGTTGGCGCGGGGCGAGATTGGCGTCATGGTAACAATCCTTATCAGACGTAAGGCCCGAGAGATCAGCTCAGGCCTGTTTTCATTTCGATAGCTTGTTTGGATTATTCGGAATAGCGGGTTATAACGACAAACTCATTTGTTACCAAGTCGTATGCAAAGACCGCTTTATAGTGGTCCTGGGCAACAAAGAAATAATCGTTTTCTTCGATAAAACTGACACCTTGCGCTAGCCTTGAGTCAAATTCATCATTTTCATCGTATGAGTGAATCATGCTCCAATCGTCAATCGCTTCGCCTTTTTTCATCAATCCTTGATAGGATTCAAAGATATATAGACCCTTACCTTCTTCCACAATAAATAAGCTGTTTAGACCTCTAAAAATATTGTCTGCAGGATAGTCAAGAGGAACTTCTTCACGACTGCCGTTTGTCAAGTCCAATTGGTAGAGTTTTATTCTGGCGTTTATGTACGCTAACCCTTCATCTTCACTGATGACAATTCCTGAAGCCAACCCAAAATCAGGACCTTCGCCAATACCCGCCTCAGCGTCTGAAATCACCTCTTGATCACCAGAAACTAAGTTAACTTTTAAAAGTCGATCGTAATCACCGCCGCTGCTTCCCGATAGAATATAAATGCTTTCAGAAGCTGACGACATAACAATATCGCGCGGCAAGTCAAAAGCCGAGGCATTGTCTCCAGACCTTGACTGTAGAAGCTCAGTGCCAATGCCTGTCTCAAGGTCAATCTCATAGATAGCGTTTCCGCTATCACGAGCAGCAATAAGTCGATTATTCTCAGGATCAATAGCACCGACATTGAGAAACCCTAAACTAGCGGACTCGTTTTCTCCGTCATTTGTGGCAAAAACAGAGCGTATACCGGTATTCAGGTCCACTGCCAATATAGCGCGATCCTCGCCCACGCCTTCGTCTTCATCGTTACCTAGTAAAAGAAGACGGTTATGGGCTTCGTCATAAACCATGTCTCCAGTCTCAAACTGCCGCTGCTCATCATCTGGAAACGGTTCGCTGTAGTCCTGACCCACCACCGTCACTTCCACCGGCTCCTCCAGCTCATTGCCCGCTTCGTCTTTGACCTGAAGCGATACCCGGTTTTCACCGGGGGCCAGGGTGATGCTCTGCTGCCATTCGGCAAAGCCGGTTTCCTTATCGGGTTCCAGGGTATACGGAACGGTGCTGTCCTGGTGGTGGACGGTCAGGGTAACTTCGGCGACATTACTGAGTTCATCGGAAGCACGACCACGGATGGTCAGGGTTTCAGCGCCGCTAGCGCTCATGGGGGGCGGGAACGCGATTTCACCGACCGGAGGCTCTTCATCCGGGGCGGTGGTCAACGCCCACTCGACGGTTTCGGTTCCGATGGTGATCGCCACCTCCTGGGTTTGATCAGAACCACTCAGCGTTACTGCACGCAGTGAGATAGCATCTCCCGGCTGAAGCTCGCCCGCCTCGGCGGTAAAATCGCCACCGTTGACCCGGTACTCACCACCGGTGATATTGACGGCCACGGGGGTGTTGATCCCGCTGATCTCGACCTCTTCACTGGTTACCTCTGTTTCGGGGTTCAGACCTTCCTGGGGGGCAAAGCCAAAGGCATTCGGTGTCGTATCTTCGGCTTCGGTGGTAACGGTAAAGGTACCGCTAATCCCACCAATCGTCAGTGTGGCAGACGCTTCGGTGCTGAAATTCCCGGAGGCCGTCACTTGAACCCTGACTTCGTCATCCAGGTCCACCTCGCCGTCGGCGTCGGTATAAGCACCACCGTCGATACTGTACTGACCGCCGGCAACCGAAATCGCGGTAGCGGCATCAATACCGCTGACGGTGACGGTATTGCTGGTCAGTGTGGCACCAGGCTCTACATCAACTTGAGGTTCGAACGAGAAAGGGGCGGGCTCAAGGTCCGCGGATTGGCTCGAGCTACTGGAGCTTGATACTGAACTGGAGCTTGAGCTGGAACTGATAGAGGACTCAGACGAGCTTGAGCTTGTCTGCGACACGCTGGAAGACGAGGATGAACTGGACGATTGGCTGCTGGATGAGTCGGGCTCCGGGCCTCCCCCACTACTGCCGCCACAAGCGGTCAAACCAAGAGTCATCAGAGAAGCCAGAGTAAGCTGGCGCAGTAAAGCGAGGGGCATGACGTGCACTCCTTGTGTTCCGTGTCAGTCTTCAAAGGGCGGCATTATGCCAGCCCTTTATCCATTTTTGTGTGATGCAGTTAAAATTGGCGTGCGATGCCACAGCATGGTCGAACATTCGGCATATAATTCATCTTGCTCGTATCCATTGACAAGTTTTTAGTAGTCTACCAGACCTTTTCAAAGAACCAGCGATCGAAAACGGTTGCTCAACGATCATCGAGATATTATCCATTCTCCATCTTGCTTTCGGAACACCAGGTCATACCGCACGGAGCCTTCTTCGCCAATAAAATTGAAGGCGATGGCACCGCGCCTGTCTGCCCGGATAAATCTAACCAATTTCCGACCAGGCTCTGGACGAAGTCCGAACTTTATACTATCAGACTCTAAAAGCTGGATCTTTTCGTTATTTACACTACTCAGAAAGCTTTGCTTTAGAGATTCCCTTGTTTCTCCTTGATCAAGATAAAATGCTTGATCCGTTTCTCTATTTCGCTCGTCGAAAAGATCCAGAATTTCATCCACCTCACCGTCTGACAACGACTGCTCTATCACTTTGTAGGTTTCGTAGAGCGCATCTTTATCCCTGGCGTACTCGTCTTTGCTTATACGAAAATAGTCTGGCAGGTCATCACTCTCAAAGAACCCCCAAACTGGAAGACTATTCGGAACTTCGATTTTTCTAGAAATACTAATTCCTTCTGAATCATCCACTACCACAGGGTGGACCACCACATCACCCTCGTCCTTCTCAGCGAACGCATCAATTGAGCTCAAGAACACCGGACTATTACTGCCATTATAACCTGAGGGATCATCTTGGCTCGCGCGATATTCTATTTCTGCAATGTCATACTTATTATTAGGATTTTCGTCTGACTTTACAGATAGCGTTAGATTAACAGTGCTCTTAGCTGATCGTTTTTCTCCCTCAGCCAGAGGAAAAACGACGACCCCCAAATAGTTTGTTTCAGGATGAAAGTAGTGATTGACGGGAATTTCGACAGAGGAAGAACCGCTTGAGCTGTTCACAGTGTGCACATAGATTCCATTAACTTCAATAAATGCGCGCACATCTGAAGCTTTGATTGATAGAGAAAATAGAGGCTTGCCGTTTAGAATACTCATTTCTTTACCTTCACTTTTTGAGCACGATGTTAGAAAACACGAAAAAATCAGACTGACTATATGTAGTCTAGAGCGGCGCACTATCGAGAGCATACTCTTTTTTCTCCTTTGGGAATCTAGCCTCAGGAAGTAACTCCCTGAACTTCTTCATCTCTTTCTCTTCGTACTTTGAGGTTTTCTTTTCCTCGACATCAAAAGGATTTCCCATACTGGAGAAATCTTCATCGCTTGCCCCCTCTGAGTCCACCGTTTCCTTAGAGACCTCCGCATAATACGTATAGTAAAGCGCTGCTCCCGTAAACAATATGCTTCCGCCTATCGCCGGCTTACCATCTTTTACGGTTGACATCAGCTCGAACACAGCACCGATTCCTTGCGACTCGGAGCCAGCACTCTTCAGGGCCATTGCCATTCCGATCTTGACCTCAACAAAGAATATCTTTGCCTTCGCCTCAATTCTCGCATCAAGACCTACGGTCAGGCTAACAGCTCCCCTGTTAGTTGCAGAAACCCCATCTTTGGCAAGCCAAGACCGTCCAGCCTCTTTTTCCCAAGACAAAGAGCCGGATATTTCGCCGTTGAGGAGCAGGTCCAAACCAATAATCGCGCTTGCTTCGATATCCTCGGTTTTTAGCCCCTTATGCGCTCGCTCCCGAATCTCTTCGAGGATTACTGAATGAGGCCCCGCAAACTTGATCAAATAGTTCAACACATCAACACGTACGTCCGCTTTCAGCAGCGGGGCCATATTTAACGAGACGGATCCGGCGATGCCTATGTCGTGGCTCTGCTCAACCTCTTTGAGCTCAACACCGCCTTTTAGCTCCACTGTTGGCCATGTGAGCTCTACCTTGGTTCTGTTTGCTTCTTGTCGCCTTCCTTTATGATTGGTGTAATCGCCTATACGCTCGACAACGCCGTCCATCATTGAACGTATTTCGGGGAAGCAATCATTAACCGTCAGCTTTTTATCCGAACCAAGATTCCAGCGGTGGGTATTGACTTGGCCGCTAATGTTTCCGGAAATGGCCCACTCTCCCTTCGGAGCCTCATTACTCATCACGGTTTCCGGGGTGCTGGTCTGTTTGTACCCCGCTTTAACGCCGCCCTCCCACTTCACCGTCGGAAACGCATGCACGATCCCCTCTACCTGCTCGATTTCTGAGCAGCCGGAGGAGTTGAAACGGTAGGTGTTGAAGTCGATATCACCCGGTAACAGATAACGGCGCAGGAAGTCGCTGAAGGTTTCCACCGGTCGGTCGTTACTCGGGGGCAGAACCGCTATTTCCTTTCCACTCTGCTTGATGACGCTGTCGCCGTCGGGGCCGCTCAGCTTGATTGAGGGGCAGGCACTTTTACCGTGACCGCAGGCGCCGGCGAAGTCGACGGTGATTTTGTCGGGGCGGTCATCCTGGGTAATGACCTGCAGCACTTTTTGCGTGCCGTTCATATTGGGCTCGCCGTTGAGCACGTCGAGCATGTAACCGCGCGAGCCGTAGTGGGCGCAGCGCAGCATGAACTTTTGCAGCTCGCAAACGGGGATTTCTTCGACGGGGTCATCGTTTTGTGCGCCATCGCCACGGTCGTCGGCGTGGGGGCCCAGGGTGGCGGGAGCGTTTCCGGCCGTGGCTTCCAGCAGCTCTTCTACCAGATTGGTTTCGCCTCCGGGTTTACCGGCGCCCGTCTGTATTGGCTCCTCCACTACGACCAGCTCACCTTCGTACAGCGCCTGGGCAATGGATTGAAGCGGGGCCTGTGCTTGCCATTGGCCTGCCGGGAGCAATTTCCCGGTGGCTTTGAGTTGCTCAGCGCTGGGATCGAGGCTTTGTACGAAGGCTTTGGCGTCGTTCAGGCTGCTGAAGCGGCGTGCGGGTTTGCGGCCCTGATCGCTGTTGGCGGCGGGCATCACTGACCAGGCGGTGTCGCGGCTGCGACGGAAGCGGGTCAATCCGCTGAGGTTATTGAGCAGTGCCGGGTTGGCGCTTGGGTACACCTGCACGCGCCCTTGGGCGATCCAGTCGGCTATCAGACGGCGGGCGTCGTCAGGCTCAACGGGAGGATACCCCTCTCCGAGGCTGACCAACAATTGCAGCCAGAACTCGGGGTCGCTATCCAGGCCGATCAGAAATTGATGCGCATAGAAGTTGTCGCCAAACCACATCGGTCGCGAGGTCGGGCGAGGCCCCTGGCTGGGGTGATAAAAGCGGTAATATCGACCAAGCAGGTCGCTCAGGTAAGGCACACTTGCAGGTAGCATGACTCAGCCACTCCTTGTAATCCCTGTCATTTGCAGCGCGAATTATGCCACAACGTCTATCGCCAATGTGTGACTCAGTTCTAGCCCTCGCCGCCCAGAACCCGAAACCAACGCTCCAGTTGGTAGCCATCCCCATCCACCAGACGTAATTTGTGCCAACCCGGGTCAAGTGAGACCGCCTGCTCGTGAAACAGTCGGGTTTTCCCCAGATAACGATCATCCAGATGCCAGAACAGTTTTCCCTCGGGATGGCGATGGACGGCCTGAAGCACGGTGCGGCCGCGACGCCCACTCAATTCCAGCGGGATGTACACCTGGCTACCCTCACGGGGATAGAGCAGGTCCATGGGTTGGTCATCGGCGTAGTGATGAACGGCGGCCAGGCAGTCCGGGCGCCAGGGGGGAACCGGACGGTAGTCACTGTGATGCAGGCGCCAGAAGTGCGCCTGCAGCGGCGGTAGGGTGAACAAGTCGGCCGAGACCATGGCGCTGACCCGCTCACAACCGGCGTGCACCCGATACTGACCGGTGGCATCGAGTTGGACCCGCTGGTAGTGCGGGGTGACCTGCTGAAAGTGGCTGTGCCGGGGAATATCAATTTCGCGCGACTCGCACTGGCCACCGGCGAGATAGCCATCGGTGATGCACACGGACACGGTTTTCAGAGCCCGGGTCGGCCGGTCAAACCAGCGATGATTGCCCAGTTGGGCAAACACTTCGAACAGTACCGGCGCGGCACTTTTCTGGCCGCTCAGCGCTGGCGCTGGTTCACCGCCGGCATTGCCGGCCCAGACGCCCACGGTGTAGCGGCCGTTGCTGCCGATGGCCCAAGCATCGCGCAGGCCATAACTGGTGCCGGTTTTCCAGGCGATGGCCTGACTGCCGCTGAAGTCCCGCCAGAGCGCATCGGTGCCGGGCCGGACAACATTGAGCAGTGCCTGCAAAGTCAGCCAGGCGGCACCCTGCCCCAGGCCGGGATCGCCCTTTGCCTCTCCGTGTTCGCCATGGATCCGCTGTGCTTCGGCGGGCCAGGTGCCCGCACGGGCCATGGAAGTCATTCGGGCATAGAGGTTGGTCAGCTCCCACAGAGTGCCTTCGGCACCACCCAGAATCAGACTCAATCCATAGTCTTCCGCCGGGCGATGCAGAGTGCTCACCCCCAACTCCTGAAGACGATGATGCAGACGTTCGATGCCGTAGTCTTTAAGCATATGCACCGCCGGCACATTGAGCGAGCGGGCCAGCGCCCGATGGGCCGGCACCGCGCCGCGGTATTGGCGATCGTAATTTTCCGGGCGGTAGCCGCCGAAATAGGCGGGAATGTCCGGCACCAGAGTGGTGGGCAACAGCTCGCCCTCTTCCAGCATCAGGCCGTAGAGCAAAGGTTTGAGAATGCTGCCGGTGGAGCGCGGTCGCTGGATGATATCCACCGCCGGTGCGTGGCTGTCCCCGGCGGCCTGGTTGCCCACATAGGCCAGGGTGCGCATCCGCTCATGATCCAGCACCAGAATCGACAGATTGTGGACGCCGTCCCGAGCCAGGCGGCGCCCCTGCTGCTCGGCAATCTGTTGGGTACGTCGCTGCAGGTCGGCATTCAGGGTCGTGTGAAACACTGCCTGAGAAGGGGCCTCGGCGGCCAAGGTGGTCAGCAAGTGAGGCGCCAGATGAGGCAAAGGTCGGGGTCGTTCGGGGAGCGGCTCGCGTAGCGCCAACGTCAGATCCAGTTTACTCAGGGCGCCAGCCTCGGTCAGACGGTGCAGCAAATGATCCCGCTTTTGACGCAGACGCTCGCGATCGCGTCCGGGGTGGATCAAAGCCGGGCTGTTGGGCAGCACGGCCAGGGTGGCCGCTTCCGCCCAGGACAGCTGCTCCGGTTCACGTCCGAAGTAACGCCAGGCGGCGGCCCGCAGGCCGACGATGTTGCCACCAAAAGGGGCGTGACTGGCATAGAAATTCAGCAGCTCATCCTTGCTGAAATGCCACTCCAGGTGCAGAGCGCTCAGAGCCTCCAGCGCTTTATTGGGCAGAGTGCGGGGCGGGTCGTCGCGCAGCATTCGCGCCAGTTGCATGGTGAGGGTACTGCCGCCGCTGGTGACCCGACCGGCTTTGATATTGCCCCAACTGGCCCGGGCGATGGCCAGGGGGTCGATGCCCGGGTGGAGGCGAAAACGCCGGTCTTCGAACAGCAACAGTGCCTGCTCGTATTTGTCCGGCAACTCGGTAACCGGGGCAAAGCGCCATTGCTGGTCACCGGCAATCCGGGCTCCGAGCAGTTCGCCATTGTCTGCGAGTATCAGACGGGCGTAGTCGCGATTTTGTAAGCTCGACGGCAGCGGCCAGTACTGCAGGAGCAGCGAGGCAACCAGCATCCCCCCGGCCACCCCCAGCAACCAGGGCCGACGTATCCACTTGCCGAAGGTCTTACTCACCGCCGCCTCAGTCCGACTTGATCACGCGGACCCACTGCCCGGCGGTACCCGCCCGAATCCGTTCGTTGTACATGGCTTCGGTGCGCCAGCCCGGCAGATAGAAATCCCCGGCGTAGGAGGCGTTGAGCAGGATCTTCAGGGTGACCCGTTCCTGGCGATCGTCCTGATAGCGCCAGCGCCAACGGTAGTCCCGCCAGAGACTGAAGTAACCCAACACCCGGTCGTCACGAATGTCCAGATAGTCAAACCCCTCGGGCGCATCGCCGCCCTCCAGTCGGTCGTTGCGGATCTGCCAGCCGCTGGGCATCACCAGGCTCAGGGCAATATCCTCCAGCCGCGCGCGGCCCAGTTCACCGAAGTCGGCAGACACACTGATTTCCGCCATAAAGTCGGTGCCCTGAGGCAGTTCAGTGACGTCCAGGGTTTCGCCTTCCAGCGTGGCGAAGCGCACGTCCAGATTCAGTCCCTCCGCTTCCGGCTGCTCATCCGTGGCGGCGGGCGTGCCGCGATTGCTGAGCAGCACCCGCAGGTTCTGATCGCTGTCGTTGCGCACCCCGGCCTGGGTATTCATCAATGACTGCCGATACCAGTGACTCTGACTTTCCAGAGGCTGCCAATCGCCCTCGGTATCCAGCGCGAAGCGCAGGGGTTCCTCGGCGTCTACGTCACCGGCGAAGTTCGCCAGGGCGGTGAGGGCCCAGGCCACCGATTGAGTGCTGTACCAATCGGACTCAGAGAGCCGCTCGGCGATCTGTTCCGCCTGTTGCCAGGCCGCTTCCTGCTCACCGGCCTGGACCAGCAACTTCAGGCCGATGGCCCGGTCGCGCAGGCTGGAGCCATAGGTATAGCCGGGCTCGTCATAGTCCGGCACGCGCTCGACCTCGGGCATCAGTTCCCGCCCGGCATCCTTGAGCCCGAGCTGATAGTAAGCACTCGCCAGCAGACGCCGTGCGGTCACCTGCTGATCGCTGTTCAGTTGGGTCAATCGCTCTCGCAACCGGTTCATGGCCGGGGTTTCCGCCGCGCCCGCCAGGGCCAGAACATAGAGTCGGTAGGCCTGTACCTGGGTTCGGTAGTCTTCGCCCTGATTGAAGCGGCGGGCCTGTTGGCGCTCGTGGTCCAGCCAGCGCTGCAAGCCGTCGGCCTCGACGCCATAGCCGCGCCGCTGGGCTTCCACCAGGAAGTGCCCCGCGTAGAGCGAAGCCCAGTCATTGGCATAGGTCGCGCCGGGCCAATAGCTGAAGGCACCGTTGGCCAACTGGAAGCGGGCCAGCCGCTCGATGGCGGCCTGCAGGTTGCTCTCCCGCTCGCGTTCCTGGTCATCGGACAGGGATACCAATCGATCCAGGTAGAGCTGTGGGAAAGCCGCCGAGGTCACCTGCTCCAGACAGCCGTGGGGGTAGTTGAGCAGGTAACCCAGGCGCTGCTCGAGATTGATCGGCGGCAACCGGCTGATCTCGATGCTGGCCTCATTGGTGCCCGCCATGCCGTGGGCTTCCAGAGAGGAACGCCACTGCTCGCCCGGCGCCAGGACAACCTGCTCCCGTCGCACCGACGGCGGGTTGGCCGCGCGGGATTCAATATGAATGGTCTGGCTGGCGGTTTCATCGCCGCTGCGAGCGGTCACCGTCACCTGCCCTTGCCCGACCTGATCGTTGACCTTGAGGGTCAGCTCGGTGATGGCGTCCTGTTGCCCGTCCAGGCTGAGCTCCGCCGTGCTCTGCGCGATAGTGAACAGGTCACTGGCGCTGGCCTCGATGGTCACCTGATCAATGGCTTCGTCGTTCGTAAACACTTGCACCGGCAGGGAGATGGTCTCCCCCGGCCCGACCACCCGGGGCAGTGTCGCCAACAGACTGAGCGGCTGGGTGACGGTGACGCTCTGTTCGGCCTTGCCATAGGCGCCCTGCTGGCCCGCCACTACCATGGCGCGTACTTCGCCCAGATAGGGTGGCAGGGTTATCTCATGAGTCTGGGTCTCACCCGCCGCCAGAGTGAAAGGGCCAAGGAACTGCACCACCGGCGGGAACCGGCGCTCACGGGGGTTGGCATCAGACTCGTCGTCGGCATCGCTACCACCGATGGCGAGCACTCTCTGCAGGGAAGCACCGTAGGCACCGACCACCTGATCGAACAGGTCCCAGGTGAATACACCCAAGGCTTCGCGGCGGTAAAAGTGATCGTGGGGATCGGGCGCTTTGAAACCGGTGATACCCAGTAGGCCCTCATCCACCAGGGCCAGGGTGTAGGTCATTGCGCGGTCATTGGTCTCGCTGACCTCAACCGCAAAGGTGGACTCCGGACGCACCTGTTCGGGCGTCTCAATAACCGGTTCCAACCGGGTGTCGGGATCCTCTACGGTCAGTGGCACCAGGCCGTAAAGGCGCATGGGGGCATCACTGGCCCGCTCCTGGTGGGGCAGCAACAGGCTCAAGTGTACATAGACATTGGGCGCCATTTCGGAGGTGACCGGAATCTCGATATCGGTCTGCCCCGGTTCCAGATCCAGCCAACGCCGTTCCAGTACCCGCCGACCGTTTTCCAGACTGAGCAGCACCCGGCCACGCTCGACCTCCGGCAAACGGACCCGTGCGGTCTCGCCCACCTGGTATTCATCCTGATCGGTGGAGAGCATCAGTTGGGTGGCGCTGGCAGGATTGACCGCGTTGCTGCGGCTCCAGCCCAGATACAACAGCTCCCCGGCGCAGTGGCCGCTGTTTTCGTCGCACACCCGCAGCAGGTAGCGGCCCCAGTCGTACTGATCCTTCTCCAGGGTCCAACGAGCCAAGCCGTTGGCGTCAGTGGTGAGCGAGTCTTCACTCAAGGGCGCACGATTCTCACTGGCCACAAAGCTGGCCAGGTCGTCACTGCCGCGATCCCACCACCAGCGCCAGTCCACTTTATAGAGGGTGAGTTTCAGGTCGCGGTCGGCCAGCGGTTCGCCGTCGCTGGAAAGGCTCTGGAAGCTGACCTCATGATCCTGATTGCGGGCGATGGCCCCGTTGTACCCGCTACCGTCGGGTACGTGAATGCCCACCCACTGCTCGAAGGGCAGGTAATCGAATCGGCGCAGCGCAGTACTGAAAGCGCCGCCCGGCTCGAACACGCGGTTGATAAAGACGGCCGATAATTGACCCGGCGGCGGGGAGGCCACCGGCAGGTTCACGGGGAAGCGCGCCTCACCCGTTTGATCTAACACCCCTTCAAACACCTTTTGAGTGGCCCCGGAAAACTCCCGGGCCGGGTCGTCAAAGGTGAACTGGCTGTAGCCGTCGAAGCGGGTGGTTTTGGGAATCAACCGGACTTCGGTATCCGCTTTCAGCCCGGCGGCGCTGGCACCGTGCAGCCATTGGGCAGTCAGCTCGGCCTGCACGGGCATGGCATCCAGACGCAACGGGGTCTCGGCAAAACTCAGGTCCATTTTCAGCCGATTGGGCATAATGGTTTCGATCTTGAGCACTTTGTCGAAGTAGCGGTTCCCCAGATGCACCACCGCGCGCCAGTTGCCCGTGGGCGCCGACTCCTCGGTGCTCAGGGTAAAGCGGTAAAAACCGTCTACCGGATCGCGGGCGATTTCGCTGGTGACTTTCTTTCCTTGAGGATCAAACAAATCCAGGGTCACCGGATGATCCTCGGGCCAGCGGTCGTCGCGATCTTCGAGAATAAAGGTCAGATGGATGTCATCCCCCGGCCGCCAGACGTCCCGCTCGCCATAAATAAAGCCTTTCAAGCCATCGCGCACCGGCTCGCCATCCACATCAAACTGATTGGTGGGCAGTGCTTCGTTGCGCGCCAAGCGCAGATAGCCGGTTTTTCCCTCGCGCTCGGCCACCAGATAGAACGGCTGCCCGTCAGTGCGAATCGAGGCCATACCATATTCATCGGTGCGACCTTCCCCAATGGGTTGCTGCTGGAAGTTGTAAACGCGAACCTGCGCATCCGGCAAAGGCTCGGCATCGAGCAGGCCAGTGGCAATCACTTCCAACTGATCATCACCACCCAGCTTGGCCATCAGGCCCATGCTGGATACCTGAAAGGCACGTTGGGCCTGCACCTGATCGCTATAGCGGTAGTAACTTTCGTGACAGGGATTGTTGCGTTCGCTGTACACCCAGTAACCGCGAGATTCGTAGTACTGCCGATACCAGGCTGGCTTGGAATCATTCTGGTAGGACCAGTCGCCCTCGTGACTTTCCGGTTCCGGATCTTCTGCCTGCTCGGGACGAGGCACATCACAGGGGTAGAGGGAGTTGCTGCGGTCCACACTCAAGGACAGTTGAATCATGCCCTCCGGATGCTCTGCCATCAGCTCGGTCAGATCCAGGTTGTAGCGTTGCCAACCGTCGCTGGCGGGCTCAGGCAGGCGATAGGTTTTACGCCACAGATAACGACCCGTGGCACCGTCCGGCCCCGCATCGGTCAAGCCATGATTCTGCAGATACTGCCCCATGTTGCCTTCGAACACTTTGAAGGCGGTGACCTGCACCGAGTCGATATTCGCCGCTTCAAACGGAACAGACAATTGGCGCGCGGGCGGCAGAATACTGCTGCTGCCCAGGAAGCCTACGCCGGGGGTGACCAGGTTCAGGCGCAACGACTGCTCGAAGCCTTCGGACAAACGCTGGCCTCGCGCACTGCGCACCAGGTCAGTGACGGTCAGCATAACGCTTTCGTCGGTCTGCTTACTCGGGTAGAGCCGCAGGCGGCTGCCGTCCACTCGAGCGCGGACCTCCTTGCCGCCAAGCTGCACCAACCCACTCAGGTTCTGGTCCCGTTCCAGCGGTTGAGAAAAACTGACTTCCACATAGGTCTGTCCACCGCGCACTACCCGAGCACCGGTCACGGCAAAAGTGTCCCGAGCGGGAAGGGTCAGGGTTCTCTGGCCCTTCTGGGGGGATCCCACACTGGTGCCATCCCAGATGAGCACCAGGCGTTGCTCCCGATCGGTCTGGGGCAAGGCATCCAGTTGAAAACCGAAACGCACTGACTTGGCGGTCTCCTGCCATTGCACCGGCACCTGTTCGCCATCCAGTTCCGCGGTCAATACCGACTCCACGGCGCTCAGCTCCGCGCCGTCGGGCACGTAGAGCTCACCGGACAAGGCTAGCTCGTCGGCTTCCCCGGACGGAGCCAGGCCGTCCACCGTCA
Organism: Marinimicrobium sp. LS-A18; assembly: GCF_000463525.1. Taxonomy (NCBI): domain Bacteria; kingdom Pseudomonadati; phylum Pseudomonadota; class Gammaproteobacteria; order Cellvibrionales; family Cellvibrionaceae; genus Marinimicrobium; species Marinimicrobium sp. LS-A18. The sequence goes on along the minus strand of NZ_AWEP01000006.1, from coordinate 653,592 downwards.
GTTCAAAACTGCCTTGAGCAGCAGACTCAGGGGCAGATGCAGAGGAGGTTTCCGATGAGGAGGAGGCGGATGGCTCGGTTGGATCTTCGCCCGGACTGCAGGCCAGCAGCACCGACAGCGCGGCACTGATCAAGATCCAGCGTATCCGTGTGACCGAATTGAAGAGTGTCACGCCAGCGGGCAAGAAAGGCTTGTCCATAAGAGTCCCTGATGATTTGTAGGTTGGAGAGGCTGCAGTCAGTTTACCCGACAGTCGCGTCATAATCCCAGACGCCCGCTTTCATCAAGAGTTCTACGTCCGGACAACAAACAGGCCAAGAAAACGTAACAACTGTAACAATCGTTTACAGCGCCACACACGCTAATGATAATGCTTCTTTTTTAGATTTATTGAAAAGGAAGCTCCCTCATGATCGCACCCAATGCCTCCCGTCTGAGCCCACTCGCCCTGGCCATCGCCCTGGCGCCACTGGCCTCCGTTGCACAAAACGCCACGCCCGACGCCGACCCACAGCAGCACAACCGCACCCTGATCAGCGAAGAACTGGTGGTGGTCGGCCAGCCGCTGGACAGCCTGATGGACAGCGACGATATCGAACGCAAGCAGGCCAATGACCTGGACGATATTTTCTCCGGCGTGTCCTCCGTACTGGTGGGCGGCTCCGTGGGCGCCGCTCAGAAAATCTACGTGCGCAACCTGGGTGAAGACACTCTGAATATCATGGTGGACGGCGCCACCCAATCCGGGGTGACCTATCACCACACCGGCCGGATTTCCGTCGAGCCCGAACTGCTCAAGCAGGTGCGGGTACAGGTGGGCGCCGGCGATGCCACCAATGGCCCCGGCGCCCTGGGGGGCGCCATCCGGTTTGAGACCAAGGACCCCGAGGATCTGCTCGGTTCCGACAATTTCGGCGCCCTGCTGAAAACCGGCTACTTCTCCAATACCGAAGGCACCAAAAACAGCGCCACGGTCTATGGCCGCTTTAACGATACCCTCAGCGCCATGGCCAGTTATGTGGACGCCGACCAGGACAATATGGAAGACGCCAAGGGCAATGAGTTGCCCGGCACCAACTCCGATCAGGGCCTCGGCTTCGTCAAACTGGTGGGCGATCTGGGCGCGGGCCACAGGCTGAGCCTGAGTCACGAACGCCTGACCGAGGAGGGTGAAAAGCTGACCCGCCCCGAGTGGGGCCAAGGCCCCAACAACCCGCTGCGCGAACTGGAGTTTGAGCGCGAAACCAGCACCCTGAAATACCAGTGGGATGCACCGGGCAATGAGGCGCTGTTGGTGGATGCCAATGTCTACGCCACCGAGTTCAACATCTACCGCCCCTGGGACAACTACACCAGTACCGTAGACACTCAGGGTTTCACCCTGGGCAACACCAGCAAGCTGGCCGGTCACAGCGTGGAGTACGGCGTGGATTATCGGGACGACGAAGTGACCGCTGGAGAGGAGGACGATGCCAACCCCTTTACCGAAACCAGTGAGGTACTGGGCCTGTTTGTGCAGGATCGCTACCAGGCCACCGACAGATTGCTGCTGAGTTTCGGTACCCGCTATGATGAGTTTGAAGCGGTGGATAAGGAAGGCAACGAATTTACCGAAGAAGGTTTCAGCCCCAACCTGGGTTTCTCCTTTGAGGCGACCCGTCGACTCACCATCAGCGGTGGCTACGCCGAAGCCCTGCGCGGTGTGGAAACCAATGACGGCTTCAAACTGTTTGGCACCACCAATGACCCGGATCTGAAAGCCGAGCGCGCCAAAAACCTGGAGTTCGGTGCGGACTACGAACTCGGACGCTTTATGTTCTCCGCCGGGGTTCACGATGTCACCATTGAAGATGCCATCGGTAACGCGGTGCCCTGGTCCCGTCACTATGAAAACCTGGGCGATCTGGAATCCGAGGGTTATACCCTGGGCCTGACCTACAGTGGCCAGCGGCTGTTCTCCAAGTGGACCTTCCTGGACACCACCGCCGAAATTGATAGCGAGCAGGTCACCCGCTACTCCTACGGCTACCTGGGCACCTCCACCGGAGACACCCTGTCGATCGATACCTCCTACCAGATCACCGACGGACTGGACGCTGGCTGGATCGCCACTCTGGTCGAGGGCATGGATGACATTTATGTCGTCGCGGCGGATGCGACGGTCGATAAACCCGGCTACGGCGTGCACGATTTTTATCTGCACTGGGAGCCGCGCGTCTCCGAAAACCTGAGCATGACACTCACGGTGAAAAACGCCTTCAACAAACAGTACCTGGACCACGGCAGTATCGAGGACTTCACTCACGTTCCCGATTACGACGGCATTGTCGGCTACCCGGCGCCGGGTCGCGACGTTCGTCTGAGCCTGGCTCTGCGGTTCTGATCAGGGAGCAAAACGATATGGCCCGATCCACCGCTCACACGCCCTTCCTGCTGGACGTACTATCCCGAAGCCTGGCGGCCCTGCTCGGCGGTTACGCCCTGAGCGTGGCGCTGCCCGTGCTGGTGGGTTTGCTCCTTCCGGTGGAGCGTGGCCCGGCGACGGTGACGGCCCTGCTCTTGAGTTTTCTCGTGTACACCGGCGCCTTTCTCTGGGCCTTCGGGGTGCGCAGCCACTGGCGCGCCTGGAGCGGTCTGCTGTTCCCGGCGTTGCTCTGCGGCGGGCTCGCTACCCTCTGGTTGACCCTGCTGGGTGACCCGGCCTTATGAAATCCGCGTTTCGCGCCTCAATGGCCTGGTTACATCGATGGGCAGGCATTATTCTCAGTGCCCTGATGTATTTTATTTTCGTCACCGGCACCACCGGATTTTTCCATTTCGAAATGGACCGCTGGATGGAGCCGGAACGCCCGCTGGCGATGCACTGGACCGACGACGGTTTTCCTTCAGCCGACACCCATCATTACACGGCCTATACCAACCAGGGCGAATTAACCCTGTCCACCCGGACGTTGATTGAACTCGGCACCGAACGCCTGCAACAACAGGCGCATCCCGAATCGGTCTGGTGGGGTATCATTCTGCCGACCGCGCGCAACGGCAATTTTTGGGTGGAGTGGCAGCCGCCTCGCGGCCCCAACGGAGAGCGGACGGAACGGGAAGCGGAGTATCTGGATTTTCACAACGGTGAGCCGCTTTGGATACAACCCCGAGACACCGGGGGCGGTATGGCCCTCTATCGATTGCACTGGCGCCTGCATTATCTGCCGGACACCGCGGCCTATTGGATCGTCGGACTGTGCACCCTGTTGATGCTGGTCGGTCTGGTTTCTGGAGTGATCATTCATCGACGCATTTTCCGGGAGTTTTTCACCCTGCGGTTGTTTCGCCGCGCCCGCTCCTGGCTGGACCTGCACAACCTGAGCAGCGTTCTGGCCCTGCCGTTTCAGATCATGATCGTCTACAGTGGCCTGGTATTTTTTGCCGTCACTTTTATGGAGCCCATCGTCACCGCCCGCTACGGTGATGAAGGCACCCGGACCTTTTACAAGGAAGCCTATCCGGAGGCCGAGGCGGAGGCGAAAACCGGAGAGAGAGCAGACAGCGTGGCCATTGTGCCCTTGCTGGAGGAGGCTCAGGCAGAGACCGGCCAACGAATCGAACAGATGTATCTGCTCCACCCGGGTGATCAAAATGCCCAGCTTTCGTTTTATCTACCGGAGCCCTCACCGGGACACTATGAAGGCAAACCCCACAAACTGTTGTATCGGGCCAGCACCGGTGAACGACTAGACGGAGGCGAACAACAGTACGGCGGTGCCGCCTCGGTGGAGAAAACGCTGATCGCGTTGCACGAGGGGCTGTTTGCCGACTGGCCGCTGCGCTGGCTCTACATTCTGTGCAGCCTGTTGGGCATTATCATGATCGCCACCGGCGCTCTGTACTTCGTGAAAAAACGCACCGCCAGCCGCCCCGACGAGTACGCCAAGGTGGAGCGTTTTTACGCGGCAGTCATTCTCGGTTTGCCCCTGGCGATTGCGGTGTATTTTTTCAGCAATCGACTGATTCCCGTCGACCTTGCCGGGCGGGCCGACTGGGAAATGCACAGCCTGTTTCTGGCGTGGCTGGTCAGCGGTGTCTTCGCCTGGCTTCGACCCAGAACCGCAATCTGGCGGGAACTATTGGTTCTGAATGCCCTGGGCTGGGGTCTGTTGCCTGTGGTCAACGCATTGACCACCGACCGCCACCTGGGTATCAGCCTGGCCGTGGGCGACTGGGTGCTCGCCGGTTTTGACCTGACCGCCCTCGCTCTGGCGGCGAGCTTTGCCCTGATGGCGGGGTGCGGCTATCGCCAGATTTCGGCCAGCATACGCGTCGGTCATGCGACCGCCATTCGGGAGGCCTGAAATGACTGGCGTGGTGATCACACTGTTTGTCTCGCAACTGTTGCTGGCCCTGTCCCTGCCCTCTCACTTGCGCACCCTGAACCCCGTCCTGGCCCGAAACCCGGCCCGGTTCCGGCGCCTGGCATTGGCGTTGCGCGGCGTCGGTTACCCGCTCCTGGCCGGCTCGACCGCGCCCGCCGTAGTTCACTGGGGAGCCGCGCTGGGGCTCACCTACTGGTTCGGCCTGTTTGCGCTCACGGGGCTGAGTGCGGCACTTGGGCTGGAGTTTCTCAATCGCTGCCACGCCCGCTGATTGGTTCGACACTCAGGCATGGCATAACCGCTCCGTCTGCAGGCGCAGAATCTGCTGGCTATCCCGGGCAATCACCTCGAAGGGGGCGGGCCCGAACCACTCCAGGGAGGCCGAGTGCACCCGCCCGTCGGGCAGGCTGTTCAGAAAATGGGCGAAGTCACAGGCGCCCTCGAACAGCGGCACCATTCCGGCCCGGCTGCCCGCCGCAGAATAGACATTGTCAGAGGCGAATTCCGGCAGGTACTGACGGTGACGGATGTTCTTCAGGTGCAAGTGCTGCACCTGAGGGGCGAGCGTCCGCCAGGCGCGCACCGGGTCTTCCCCGGCCTCCCAGATATGCAGTACGTCCAGATTCACTTTCAGGGCCGGATGATCCACCGCCGCCAGCAGCTCCCCGGTCGCCTCGGTGGTATCGGCCCCGGTATTCGGGTGGGTTTCCAGTAGCAGGGTCATGCCCGCCTCTTCCGCCCGCAGGCAATAATCGCGCAGGCGGCAGACCAGGGCGTGCCAATCGGCGGCCGTGCATTCGGCACTGGCTTTCTTTCCGGCGAATATCCGGATCTTGCGGGTGTTCCAGTGACCGGCCAGGGTGCACAGCTCCCGCAGCTTTTCCCGTCCCTGGGGATAGGGCCCGGCAAAGGGCAGGTAGTCACTGAGCATACTCACTCCCAAGCCCATGGCCTCGAGCCAATCGCCGTTCAGCGCCGGCTGGTGCTTCAGCCCCCGGGCGTGGGCCGCCCAGAGTTCGATGCCGTCCAGCCCGGCCCCGGCGGCAAAGGTGGCCAGCTCCGGCAGGGAAACCAACTGGTGGCGAAAACTGATGGTACACAGGGACAGGTGCATCATAGGGCGGCCACCTCCCGGGGCACCAATCCGCGGGTCGACGACTGTTTGCGCCAGTCGTTAAAGACGTGAAACAGGGCGCGCTTGATCCGGTATTCCCGGTGATGCTGTTCGGCGATCCGGCGCGAGAGCCGGGCGAGATCGCCCCGCGTCCGGGTCTGCGCGACTTTGTTGGCCCGATACAGAACGGCGTCGTAGCCTTTGACCAATGCCTCGATCTCATCGCACCAGTGCTCGAACTCGTCCGCCGGGCGCTCCAACGCCCGCCAGAAATAGGCCAGGCCGTGCTCGTAGGCGTATTTTCGAATGGCCAGCACCGGCAGCTCCGCCAGGGCCGCGCCCAGTTGATCGAGTGGCTGCTCCCCCCCGTCAGGCAAATGACGACGCACCACCTGCTCTACCGCCCGGGTCAGGGTGTTATCGGTGGGCTGGAAGCAGACTTCGAAATACGCCGCCACCGCTTCCGGCTCCGGCGCGTGCAAATGGCAGGTATCCAGGCAGACACCACCGGCCACGGCGGGTGACTCCACCGCGTGCAACACCCTCCGACGATCCAGGCTGCCCTCCCAGCGAAAGTCCGGGTCCCACATCCAGAGCCGGTCCGGATCGGCGTCGTTTTCCAGCAGAACATAGTGCGGAAAAGGGTTGAGCTGGAAGCGGTTTTCCCGCTCGGGGAGCCGGTACAGGTCCAGCATCACAATCAGATGCTCCCGGGGTTTGCGCTGCGCCAGGCGGGTTTCCAGGGTGGCAATATTGTGGGCCTTGCTCAGTGCCGGGTCATACCAGGGGGAGACCTCCGCCCCGTACAGACGCTCGAACCAGGTCAGGAAAAACCCGTGGTCCACCGCCTCGTCGTGGTAGCGCAGTCGCGCCTGATCGTCGACAAACACCTCCGCGTCCCAGACGCCAAAATACAGCGGGCGGTGGTCAAGCCCCCTCGCCTTGATCGGGTGGCACAGGCAACTGACCACACAGTGCACTTTGACATCCAGTTCCGGCTCGCCGACCGTGTCGTTGGCCGCCGGCGGTCGCACCAGCACTTCCAGATCGCTCACCCGTTCCAGATCGCCGGCGCTCAGTGCTTCCTCCGGCAGTGCATAGCCGCACTCGGTTTCCAGCAGCACCAGCAGTTGCATCAGCTCCACCGAATCGAGCCCGAGCTGGTACGTCAGGTGACTGTCCGGCGAGAGATCCTCGCAGGGTATTCGGGGCAGGTATCGGGTCATCAGGTCGCGCAGTTGACGAACAAAGGTTTCACTGGTCATCTCAAGCCACCCCCTGTGCGGCGTCGGCGGTAAACTGCTCGGCCAGTTGCCGACGGCTGACCTTGCCGCTGGGCAGGCGCGGTATCCGCTCGCGGTGGTAAAACCGGCTGGGCCATTGATGGCTCGCCAGGTGCTGGCGGCAGAACGCTCGCAGGTCGGCATCACTCAAGGCTGCGGTCCCGGTGTAGACCGCCGCCACCCGCTCCCCCGCCAGAGGGTCGGGCTGTTTGAAGACCACCACCTCGCGGATACCGGCGTGGCGCATCAGCGCGTTTTCCACCTCATGGGGATAGACGTTGAAACCGGCGGTGATGATGGTGTCATCCATACGGCCGCAGAAGCGCAGGCGCCCCTGATCATCCAGATAGCCGGCGTCGCCGGTGACGATGCGTTGCCCCTGCTGAACGACCAGTACCTCTTCGGGTTCGTCCGGGCCAGGTCCCGCCTGCAATGCGCAGTGCCCCAGAGGCATGCCCATGATGTCCGCCCGCTCCGGCTGCCGGGCCACCGCCACGCAGCCGGCTTCGGAGCAACCATACTGCTGCCAGAGGTTTTCGGTTTTGCCGCGCACCTCATCGAACCAGGCTTCGGGCATGACGCTGCCCGAGGTCATCACCCCGTATAGGGGCTCGCCCGGTGGCCAGAGCATCATCAGAGTGCGGATAAAGGTGGGCGAGCTGTACAGCAGCGGCCGGGATTCCGCGCGCAACATCTTCAGCAGGTACTTGGGATTCCAGCCGGTGACGATGCGCGGCACCACACCCCGGTCCAGGGCCGCGAGCACGCCGCAGATCAGCCCGTAGGAATGACTGATGGAGCAGGCCACCACAGGCACTACCTCCGGGGGCAGGTCGAGCGCCTGATGGTAATGGGTGATTTCGGTATCGATGTCTGACCAGGTGCGCTCAATGGGTTTGGCTTCACCGGTGGTGCCTGAGCTGAACTGAATCAGGGTACCCTCCCGGGCTTCCCCGCGTCGCTCAAGGGGGTGGATCTGCTCCGCACTCTGCCAGATCAAGCCGTCGCAGTGCAGCGCCCGGGCTTTCTCCAGAGCCGTGGCCCGGGGCGTGTCCGGCGGAAGCGGCGCGATGGACAATCCCTGTTTTCGGGCATAGAGCACCAGGGCCAACCATTCGACCGAATCGTGGGTACAAACGGCGAGGCGCCGACCGGAAACGGCCGAGAGGGCCCTGGTCAAATGACGCCAGCGCGTCTCGATAATGGCCCGGTCATAGGGCCGATCATTGAGATAAAACAGCATGGCTCACGCCTCCTTCCGAGCGGATTCTGAGAGTGGGTTGAACACGCGATGGTGGTATTCGGGCTGCACGCCGCAGAGTTTTTTGTGCAGCAGGGATTCCACTTGAACCATGGGTGCCCGATAGTCCAGAGCCTGAAGGCGCGCCGGGTCGCAGTGGCCGCCCCGGGCGTAGCGCGCCAGGCAGGCACGCACCAGGGCCCAGAAACGTGGTTCGGGTAAGCGGTAATGCTCTTCGCACAGGGCGGCGAGCTCCGAGAGCTGGAAAACGAACAGGGTATCCATTACCAGTTCACACAGCGCCTCCACCGAGTCCATCCAGTAGTGTTCGTTGGGGCGGGCATCGGCGTACCGAGCCTGGCGGCGGAACGCTGGTGCCGCGTCCGGGGCGGCGAGAAAGTCCTCCACGTATTCCACGCTCTCGTGAAAATCCCGGGCCGCCAGCCATTGCGGCCAACCGTCGCGATGGACCAGCAACAGGTTCTGACCGTGGGCTTCCAGGGCGATGCCGTGACGGGCCAGAAGGTGCCAGACCGGCAGGATCAGGGTATCGAACAGGCGGTTCAGCCAGGGCTCCAGACCGTAAGCTTTTACCCAGGGGTCGATAAAGGGTTTGCCGTCGGGCTCCATCAGGGCCAGGACCTGGGCCGGCACGGCCCGCTCTCCGGGGGCCAACCGGGAGGGCAGACTCTCGCGCCAGAGGGCACCGAACTGACAGATATCAGGCTCGGTCGGGCTTAACAGGCCGGCTTCCTCCACCCGCAAGCCGGCGTACTCTCGCAGAATCACCAAAGGCTGTTGCTGAAAGAATCCGTCCCCCGCCACCGTCTCCGCCAGCCAGTCAGACAAAACCGGGCCGGAGTCGATACCATGGCTCAGCAGGTGACGCCGCGAGGAGGTGAGCACGATATCCAGGGGCAGCTTGAGATCACCCCGTTCCGGCCGGGAATCATTCATCAGGGTGCGCACGGATTGACTGACCCGGTAGTCGTCTCCGGGTTGTCCCAGATCGAGCAAGCGCGGATTCGAACCCTGAGCGCGCGGCACTATCCGGTGCTGCCACTGCCAGGGGTGTACCGGTACAAACACCCGCTGTTCCGGATCCACGCCCCGAGCCCGGCAGCGGGCGCGTAGCGCCTGAAACAGCGCCGGTCCCAGCTCACGAAAAGCGAAAGTATCCGGGTCCTGAGCCGCGCCGGAGCCGACCACCCGCGCCCGGGGAACCGCGATCCAGTGCGGGCGCAGGGGGCCGGCGGCCTCGGGACTGTAGCGCTGGTAGTCGGTTTCGGTCAGCCCCATCCGCGCTTTAAAGCAGGGGTGATAGGGGTGCCCTTCCCGGAGGGCCCCCTCCAGCTCGACCAGCGGCAATTCCCGACGCACCTCTGGCGGTGGTAGCTCCCGCGCATTCCACTGACACCAGATCCGGGTCTGATTCAATTCCCGGGTCAGCGCCTGTTTACGCTCCGCGTCGCCGGGCAGGCAGACCAACAGTTGGCGCAGCACCTCCTCCAGATCCGGCCGTCGGGCGACGGGCTGAACCCGGGTCAATCCCGACAGTTGCAAGCGGATGCGCCCAAAGCCGCGCACCCGCCCCGGGCAGGCGTAATCCACCTTTCCGAGCCTGAAGTGCAGGGTGCACCAGCGGGAGGGTCGCTCCCGACGGGGGACAACGATGTAGTCCAGCAGGCCTTCAAACAGCGCCGCCTCCAGAGCCTGTCGAAGGATTCTCGGCAGGGCGTCAACCGCCACCGCCGATGCCTGTTGTGGAACGCCGAGCGCCAGGGCTTCAGACATGGACCGCCTCCTCAAGCGCTCGCTCAATCCGCGCGGGTGCGCAGAGCGGATTGTCGATGGTGGTGTAAGCGGCCAGCTCCATGTCCGCCTCCAGCTCGTCGATATCCTCCACCCGGGTCAACAGGTTGGCTTTGGCGGGTAACTGGGTCTGGGTCAACCAGCGCTCAATCAGGACCCGGCCATTGCCGGATAGTGTCAGACGCAGCGCCTCCAGCTTGTCCCGCACCCGCTCGATCAGCTCGGCCTCCGCCAGCAGGCCATCGGCGCCCAGCCGATCCACCACGGCGAACACCTGATTGACCAGCAGGTAATAACCGAAGCGGTCCAGAATGGCATCCGTGGGGTAAAACAGATCGCTGTCGGCATCCAATGTCGGCTGCCATTGCAGGAGCTTGGGCTTTTGTTGCTCGTCCAGATAGAAGCCCTGGTTGTCCCGGTAGTAGTAAGTCTCCGGGTAGCCCTCGGCCAGCCGTAGCAGGCTGTTCTGCTGATGGGCTTCCAGGGCGATGCCATGGTGGTCGAACAACACCAGGCAGGGCTCCACTGCGCAGTGCCAGTAGGCATCAAACCAATCCCGGGCGACCGCACCCGACGCCCGGCCCTCCTCCAGCGCCTGCCGCTCGATCAGCTCCGTGAGCACGGCGCGGCGCTGACGGGGGTGCCAGGGTTCCTGCACCAAGGCCGCCAAACACAACACCGATTGATCGCTCTCGGCGCCAAAGGGGTTTTCCCGCACGATGGCCTCAAAGCCGCTATCGCCCCCCTCGGGGTCGCGCAGTGTCAGGTAGGCCGGGTCAGCAATCACCTGAAAACGGGGGAAGCGCCGGGAGAATTGCAGGTTGTGCAGCAGACCGGCCATCAGCACCCCCGCGCGCAGCTCCCGCACCTTGTTCTGCCGAAGGGAGTTGGTAATTTTCACGGGCAGGGAGAGCTTGTACATCCAGGGCGCGTCCCGGTGGTAGACGGTGCGTACCGAGGAGGTGGCCGTGAAGGTGTGCCCAAGCGGGCCCAGGTAGCGCAGCCGACCGGCCTCCTGCCAGGCCTGAACCCGGGGCTGGGCGAGCAACCAGTGGGCCTGCAGCGGGTGGACGGGAATCAATACCTCGTCCGGGCCGATCGACACCGAGTGGTCGCTCTGCATAAGCGCCTCGCGTACCAGGGTCTCGGCGGACTGGGGCAACAGAGACTGCTGTTCGACCCAGTCCTGGTGCACGGCCACATAATGCAACTGAAACTGGCCCTCCAGCTCCGGCGTGATCAGGGGATGCTGCCAGTCAAGAATGCCCTGCCGGCTCTTCGGGGTGGGGTGCAACCAGTGGCCCAGCACAAGACTCTGTTCAGCGCGGCAAAAGCTCAACGGCGTGCGGTAGGGCTGGGGCCAACGGGCCTCCAGGTAGCGCACCGTGTTTTGCAGACTGTCGGTCAGTCGGTGGGTCAGCTCCAGTTGCCGACGCTTGAGTCCGGCGCCGGGTTGGGCATGGCGCTCGTGGAACAACTCCTTGACCAGCAGCAGGAGCGTGCTCCAGAAGCCCTCCTGTCGCCGTTGTGCGCCCTGCTGGCAGAAGACGGCCTCAATGCGATGGCGCCCAACCCGGGAGCGATAACTCACCAGTAGCCACAGGGTCAGTTCCTGCCGCGGCAGGGTCAGTTGCAGCAGGGACTTACCGGTCAGCAGTGTCTGAGGCAGCTGGGCCCGGGCCTGAGGCGAATCCGGGCTCAGCCAGCGCCCGCCATCCACTTCCCGCAGGTAACAATTGACGAATGCCTGAAAGCTGGCGTACTCGGCCAGGTGTCGCGCAAAATCGGCCATAACAGAGTCCTCGTTGCCAATCCGATGAGGGAGGAGTTACGGCCAATTATATGAGAACAGTTCTCAATGTCATTTGGTTTTACAGTTGTTACGTTTCCTGGCAGTTCAATCATTCCCTCAGTGGAAGAAGGCGCCGAAACGTGGTTTTGTCCGTCAACATTCCCAGCGCCAACCCCAGGGTCAGCAGCTCTGCCAGCGGCAGAGCCCACAGGAATGACACCTGGTCGCGCCAGGGGAAGAGCAACGCCAGAAACACCAGAGGAAGGACCAGGCTGCGCGCCAGCGCGAGCAGCGCCGAGCGGCGCGGCTGCCGGCAACCGGTGAACCAGGCGGACAACACCAGGTTGAGCCCGGTCAACAGAAACACCGGGGCGATCACCGGCCAGAAGCGGGCAGCATAGTCCGCTGCAGAACCCTCGAAGAACCAGTCGCTCAAGGCCGGCCCTCCCAGGAAGACCAACGTCCACAACAGCAGCCCCTGGGTGGCCGCCAATCCCAGACCATAGTCCCGGAAGCGCCGGGCCCGGACCGGCTGCCCGGCCCCCAGATTCTGGCTGGCCAGCACATGCACCACTTCGGCCACCGCGCAGGCGAGCATGACGTTGAGCAACAGGGCGTAGTGAATCAGGGCAAAGCCGGACACGGCCGCGACACCACCGGTCAGAGCCAGCAGCCAGTGCAACACGAACAGCACCACCCCCGCCGACACTTCGTTCAGAAACTCGGAAAAGCCGTTACCACAGAAGGCGATCAAGCGCCTCCAGGAGAGCCACGCCGGCCGCAGGCGCAGCGACGTTCGGCCGCTGTGCAGCAGGTGTAACAACACCAGGCATTGGGTCAGTTGGGCCGCCACCGTGGCGCCGGCGGCGGCGCGCAAGTCCCAGCCCAGTACCGCCAGCCCGAGCACATCCAGCAGGATGTTCACCAATGCGCCGAGCACCAGGGCCCGGCTGGCGCGCCGAGGCTCGCCCGCCACCCGAAGAAAATAGTAGAGCACCACTGCCACACTCTGGGGCGCCTGGCCGAGCAGCACCAGTTGGAAATAGGTTTTCACCAGCGGCTGCAGCCGCTCCGGCACGGCCAGCCAGTGCAACAGATAGTCGCCAAACGTCAGGCCGAGCAGCGTCACGGCAACCCCAAACACCAGCGCCAGACACACACAGGCCGAGAACACCCGGCTGGCCGCGTCCCGTCGACCGGCGCCCAGATAGTGACCTGCCACCACGCTGGCACCGATGGCGAGCATCAGTACGCTGCCAAACAGCAGAATCCAGAGCGGAATCAGCAGATTGACCGCCGCCAGCGCATCGGCGCCCAGCCACTTGCCCACCATCAGTCCGTCCACCACCGCCGCGCTGGTCAGGGCCAGCAAGCCCAGAGTGGAGGCGCCCACATAGCGCAGGAAGGTGGGCAGGGCCGGTGCGTCGAGCGCCGCCTCGCCCCGGCTCATCCTTGCACCGCCCGATCAAGACCCACTGACACGCGGCTGGACAATAGCGACAGCCGGTAACCCTGACCGCGCACCGTCTGCACCGCATCGGGCGGCATACCCGCTGCGATCAGTTTGCGACGGACGCGGCTCAGGTGCATATCGATGCTGCGGTCGTCCCGGCAATAGGATTTATTGAGCACCCAGCGGTGCAGTTCGGATTTCTTCAACAGGGTGTTGTGGTGCTCCGCCAGGCACCACAGGAGTTTGAACTGGATGGCGGTCACCCGCAGGGGGCGGTCATCGTAGCGAACCGACGCATCCTCGCGACTGAGGGACAAAGGCCCCACCACCAGTCTCTCCCGGCCCGGGTCGGCCGGCATCGGTGGGCGCTTCCGGCGCAACAGTGCCTCGGCCCGCAACTGCAACTCCAACAGATCCGCCGACTTGGCGACAAAGTCATCGGCGCCGCGCCGAAAGGCATCGATACACAGCGCGGGCTCATCGGCCAGAGCAATGACGGGCGTCGCCTGCCACTGACGCAACTCGGCCAGGAGCTCCCAGGGGTCGAGCGCCGAGACATCAACGTCGAGCAACAGCAGGTCGGCCTCGGTGTTGAGCACGCAGTCCAGCGCCTCACGACCGGCCCGACAGACCACCAGCGACCAGCCCCGCGCGCGCAAGGTCGCATGTACCCGCGCCTGTAAGGTCGAGGCTTGCCCTACCCACAGCACCCTGATCTCGGATGGTCGATTCGCCCACGTTTCCATTGTGCCTCCATTGCTCTTTATCAATAATGCGAATCATACTCATTATTAAATAAAGAGCAATAGAAGCCGGTCACAAATTTGGTTACCCTTAACCTTCACCCGACCCCGGTATCCTTATGAGCACTCAGCCTCCATTTCGACCGCTGCTGATGGCAAGTCTGCTTCTGGCCACAGGGCTGGCCGGTGGTTGGTGGCTGCGTGGGGCGCTGGCACCCGTTCCGCTCGAACCGGCCGCCCGCACGGAACCGGCGGGTAAACCGCCACCGGACGCCTCTCTCAGCGGACCCGACTCATCACTGGCGGCGCGAGCCCCCTCCGTTAAACCGCCCTCCCTCAATACGCTTGAGGCGGCGACAAGCACGGACGACCCGGTCCCCGCCGACGAGGCGCCTCTCCAGCCCGTCACCTGGGGTGAGGAAATGCGCACACTTCTGGACCAGCAGGCATTCAATGCCGCCATGGGGCTCTATCAGGAGGCGGAGCGACAGGATTCGGCCCTGGCGGGTCGGCTGCGGGAGCTGGTGCTGGAGTATCTGGAGGGCTATCTGCGCGCGGGCGATGACTACGCGCTGACCGCGCTGGCCGACGCCTTTTTATCCGTGCATTACGATGATATTGAGGTATTGCTTCTGCTCGCCCGCCACCAGCTGCAATCCGACTACTGGGCCGAAGCGGCACGCACCTTTCAGCTCACCTTCGCCTATAGCGCCACCCAGCCCGGACAACGCAGCCGCGTGAGTCAGGCGTTTGAACAATTTGTTCAACAGGTGGACGATCAACTGGCGGGCGAGCAGCGTTGGCAGAGCCTACTGGGCTTTTACGAGACGCTGGAACAACTGGACCTGGGCGGTGCCGAACAGCACCTGCGTCTGGGCGAGCTGCACCTGCACCACGGCGACACCACCTATGGCCGGAGCCTGCTGGAAGCACTGACGTCCCACTCCACCCTGGGCGCCCGCGCCACGGCCCTGCTCAACCACACCACACCGCCCCCGGTGGCCGAGCGGCGCCCGCCCCCACCGGTGGGCAGCATTGAGCTGGACACCATCGGCAGCCATTACCTGCTACCGCTCGGGCTGGATAGCCGGGAAGAGGTACGCTTGGTAATTGATACCGGGGCCAGTCTGACGACATTAACTCAGCGCAGTTTTGATCGAATCAGCGCGTCAGTACGTTTTACCGAGTTAGGGCCGCAGATGTTCAATACCGCCAGCGGCACCACCCGGGGGATGGTGTATCGGGTGGACAGTGTCCAGATTGGTGATCATCGATTGAGGGATGTGCCGGTGGCGGTCCTGGATTTCAATACGCCCGATAATGTGGACGGGCTGCTGGGCATGAATGTGTTGAGCCAGTTTCGGTTTGAGGTGGATCAGGACGACGAGGTTTTGTTGTTGCAGCCGCGGCAGTAGTCGCTCGGCAATGATTGCCATATTTGACTTGATGGTTACGGCGGGTGCGCTTCGCTTACCCGCCCTACGGAGGTTTATGCCGCTGCGCCGGGCCGTAGGGCGGGTAAGCCGAAGGCGCACCCGCCGTAACAGACGGTACTGCACACAACGGGCGCTCCAATACAACGTCCCGGCCCGATGGCAACGGCGGATGCGGGCTTTGCCCTTATCTGCCCTACGCCA
Source organism: Marinimicrobium sp. LS-A18 (assembly GCF_000463525.1). Taxonomy (NCBI): domain Bacteria; kingdom Pseudomonadati; phylum Pseudomonadota; class Gammaproteobacteria; order Cellvibrionales; family Cellvibrionaceae; genus Marinimicrobium; species Marinimicrobium sp. LS-A18. The sequence goes on along the minus strand of NZ_AWEP01000006.1, from coordinate 638,151 downwards.
CCTGACGTGTCACCCCGCTTCGGAGCCGATGCGCACCAGCCGTCACCAGGGCTTTGACGTACGACAAGCCCGCGTAACGTGTACAATGTTGGCCCTGTGAATTCCGATGATGGATGACCCCATGAGCGAGAAGAGAACCACCGATTTTGGCTACGAGCAGGTGGCCGTTGAGGAAAAGGCCAGCCGTGTGGCGAACGTGTTTCACTCCGTCGCGGCCCGTTATGACCTGATGAACGACCTCATGTCCGGCGGCGTCCACCGGTTGTGGAAGCGGTTTACCATCGAACTGGCAGCGGTCCGTCCCGGACAGACCATCCTCGACATTGCCGGCGGTACCGGAGACCTGAGCTACGCCTTTGCCAAAAAAGTCGGGCCGGACGGCCTGGTGGTGCTCGCCGACATCAACGAATCCATGCTCAACGTGGGTCGCGACCGGCTGACCGACCGGGGCATCGCAGGCAACCTGCAATACGCCCAGGCCGACGCCCAGTACCTGCCCTTCCCGGACAACACCTTCGACTGCATCACCATCGCCTTTGGTCTGCGCAATGTCACCGACAAGGACCTGGCACTGCGCTCCATGTTGCGGGTGCTCAAACCCGGTGGGCGGCTATTGGTACTGGAGTTCTCCAAACCGCAGAACCCGCTGCTGGAAAAAGCCTACGACACCTATTCGTTCAAACTGCTGCCCTTTATGGGCAAAGTGGTCGCCAACGATGCCGACAGCTATCGCTACCTGGCCGAGTCCATCCGCATGCATCCCGACCAGGAAACCCTGAAGGGCATGATGGATGCCGCCGGCTTTGTGAACACCGAGTACCACAACATGACCGGTGGCGTGGTGGCCCTGCACAAAGGCATCAAGCCCTGATATGGATGCCACGCTGACCACCGCTGCCCTGACGGCCGCCGAAACCATTGTCCAGCGCGCCCTGCGCTATGACCCCGCCAGCCGGCTCGCACTCAGCAAGCTCGAAGGGCAAGTGCTGGCGCTGAACTTTACGCAACCCGAGTGGACGGTGTACGTCCTTCCCGGAGAAGCGGGCCTGAGTTTCAGCAGTCACTGGGAAGGCGATATTCAAACGCGACTGACCGGCCCACTGAAAAACTTTATCGGTCTGGCGCGCGGCGAACAGACCAGTCTGGCGGGCTCCGGTGTGCAGTTGGAAGGCAGCCCCCATCTGGTTCAGTCACTGCAACGTATTCTCGGGCAACTGGATATTGACTGGGAAGAAGCCCTGAGTGAAGTGCTCGGCGATGTACTCGGTCATCAGGGTGCGGAACTGCTGCGCTCGGGAGGCCGTTGGCTAAAGGCGCGAGACAGCCAGGCCCGTCGACTGTTGGGCGAGTTCATTACCCAGGAGGCGGGGCTGGTTACCGGTCGCGCCGAGCTGGACAATTTCTATCGGGAAGTGGACGAGCTGGCCTTGGCGCTGGAGCGCACCGAAGCGAGAATTCAACACTTGCAGACTCTTTTGCACCGAACCACTAAGGACTAAGCGTGTTAGTCGTACTCCGTCGCCTGCTTACCATCAGTTTCGTCATCTGGCGCTACCGGCTGGATCTGTTGATTCCGCCCGGTCAGTTGCCCTGGTACGTGCGGCTGTTCCTGCTGCCGTGCAAACTCAAGCCCGCCGGCAAGATGACCCGGGGGGAACGACTGCGCCGGGCGCTGGAAGACCTGGGCCCGATTTTCATCAAGTTTGGTCAGCTGCTCTCAACCCGTCCTGATCTGGTTCCGCCGGACATGATGGACGATCTGAATCGACTGCAGGACAAGGTGCCGCCGTTCGACAAGTCCGAATTTCGTGCTCTGGTTGAGCGGGGCCTGGGGGAAAGCGTCGATACCGTGTTTGCCAGCTACGAGCAGGAGCCGCTGGCTTCGGCGTCGGTGGCCCAGGTGCACGGCGCCACCCTGCACAATGGCCAACGTGTGGTCATTAAAATTGTCCGCCCCGGTATCGAGCGGATCATCGAGCAGGACGTGCGTCTGCTGATGATGATCGCCCGACTGGTGGAGCGTTACAGCATCGACGGCAAACGCCTGCACCCGGTGGATGTGGTACGCGACTACCGCAATACCATTTTCGATGAGCTGGATCTGCAACGCGAAGCGGCCAATGCCTCCCAGCTTCGGCGCAATTTCGATGGCTCTGCGCTCCTGTATGTTCCGGAAATCTACTGGGACTACACCCGCAATAACGTGCTGGTGATGGAACGCATTCACGGCATTCCCGTGACCCATATTGATGAACTTCACACCCAGGGCACGGACATGAAAGCGCTGGCCGAACGCGGTGTGGAGATATTTTTCAAGCAGGTATTCGAGCACAATTTTTTCCACGCGGACATGCATCCGGGCAACATTTTTGTCGCCACTGAAAACCCGGAATACCCCAAGTACATTGCCGTGGATATGGCCATTGTCGGCTCCCTGACCCGGGAAGATCAGTACTACCTGGCGCGCAACCTGCTCGCCATGTTCCGGCGCGACTACCGGCAGGTCGCCGAGCTGCATGTGCAAAGCGGCTGGGTCCCTGAGGGCACCCGGGTCGAGGAACTCGAAGCCGCGGTGCGCACCGTGTGCGAACCGATTTTTGAAAAACCGCTGAAAGACATTTCGTTCGGGCACCTGTTGATGAGCCTGTTCCGCACCGCGCGTCGGTTCGATATGGAAGTCCAGCCGCAACTGGTGTTGCTGCAGAAAACCCTGCTCAATATTGAAGGGCTGGGCCGCCAGCTCTATCCGGATCTGGACCTGTGGGTCACCGCCCACCCCTTCCTCGAGCGCTGGCTGAAAGATCGCTTCCACCCCAAAGCACTGTGGGGACAGTTCCAGCGCTACGCGCCGGAGTGGATGGAGAAATTTCCTCAGGTGCCGGAGCTGATTTTCGGTGGCCTGCAACAACTGCAGAGCCTCAACAAGGTATCCCTCCACCTGGAAGCCCAGACCCAGGAACTGCAGCGCCAGCAACAGAACCGGCGCCGCGGACGTCGGCGCACCGTGATTGCCACCCTGGCACTGATCGGCTCCGGCATTACCGCCTGGCCCCATTTAGGCGGCCCCCTCACCGCCTGGGCCGAGCGCATTGACTGGGGGCAAATTCCCCCGGAGAGCTGGGCCTTGTTGACCCTCGGTTTGGCGGTCTTGATCCTGCGCAAATAAATGTTGATTATTGCGCCACTTCTTATGGCTTTTCTCCCGGCAATAGGCTACTGTTGATTAGAGCTGACAACACGAAGGGGCACCCATAGCCCCCGTCAACACAACGTCGTGACCGAGAGTGAGACATGCCTGATTTTTGCGCAACCGGCCGCGCTTGCGCGTCCCGCTGGTTGTCTCTGCCTGCCCTTTGGCTGACCGCCAGCCTCGTTCCATTGGCCAGCGAAGCCGCCTGTACGCTGCGCGATGGCGAGGATGTACCGAGCGTCCTGTTACCACTGCGCCATGAAGCAAGGCACGACCATCGCAGTTACTACGAGGACTTGCTGCAACTGGCCCTGGACAAAACCGAAACCGAGTACGGCCCCTGCCGGGTGACCGTTCCGAAAGGCTACAAACCGCAAGTACGCCGCTACCTCGACCTTGAACGTAAAACCGGCGCCGACATCATTGATGCCACGGCAACGCCGGAACGCAGCGAACGCTTTCGGGCGGTACCGGTACCGCTGCTGAAGGGATTGATGGGCTATCGACTGTTTTTTATCCGGGAATCAGATAAAGAAACCTTCTCCGACATCCAATCCCTGGATGACCTGCGCACATTTCGGGCCGGACAGGGGGAAAGCTGGTTTGATGCCACGCTGCTGAAAGCCCACGACATCCCTGTGGTCACCGCACCGAAATACGAATCCCTGTTTCGGATGCTGCAAGCGGAGCGGTTCGATTTTTTCCCCCGCGGCGCTCAGGAAATTCTCGATGAGCAGGCCAATTTTGATACCGAAGGTTTGATCATTGAACCGGATTTACTGCTGGCCTATCCCTCTCCGGTTTATTTTTACGTTCACAAAGACAATGTCGCGCTGGCGGACCGGGTGGAAACCGGCTTGCGACGAGCCATGGACGATGGCTCCTTCGATCAGTTTTTCAATGGCCACCCCATGATTCGCGAAGTGTTTACCGAGCTGAACCTGTTTGAGCGAACCACCCTCTACCTGTGTCACCCCCACCACCGGGATCCGGCTTTGCTTCAGCGGCCCGATGCCTGGATTCGGCCCTGGCCAAAACGCTTGTGTGACAATGCGAGTATTCCTACACTTGATTAAACCGATTTCGTTGTGGAGCCATCATTCACTGTGAGCCAGCCTTTTCTACCGATACATCAAGAGGCTTCCGCCTCTGACCAGGGCGGCCCAGGCACATCGCAAAGCCCGTGGTTTTTTCAGGCGCTGGCGGTCCTCATAATGAGTCTCCCCTTCTTCATGTTCAGTGTCCCGGCCACTGCCGCCTGCCAACTGAGCCCCGGCACGACCACGGATCAACTGGTGCTCCCGCTTCGTGCGGAAGTCCGCCACGACCATTACAACTACTTCGGCCAACTGCTACAGCTGGCGCTGGATAAGACCGCCCAGGATCATGGTCCCTGTGAGGTCATCCTGTCTCAACAGGCCAAACCCCAGGCACGCCTGTATCAGGAACTGTCCCGCCAGGAAAACATTCACATCATTGACGCCACGGTCATGCCTGAGCGCAACGAACGCTTCCGGGCCATTCCCTTTCCCCTGTTGAAAGGTCTGATGGGGTACCGCATTGCGTTTATCCGGGCCGATGATCAACCCCGGTTCAACCAGGTGGAAAAGCTGGAGGACTTGCGCGCATTTCGGGCCGGACAGGGGGACACCTGGTTCGATGTGCAGGTGCTGCGAATGCATGGCATTCCCGTCACCACAACCAGTAAATACGAGTCCCTGTTCCGGATGCTGCGGGCGGGGCGTTTTGATTTCTTTCCGCGCGGGGCACAGGAGGTGATGAGCGAAGCGGAGAGTTTTGACATCAGCGGCCTGACCGTTGAGTCGAGCCTGGCATTGGCCTATCCCTGGCCGGTGTACTTTTACGTCAACAAAGAGCATACCCTGCTGGCCGAACGGGTCGAGGAAGGCCTGAAGCGCGCACGAGCCGACGGCTCGTTCGATGAATTTTTCCGGGCTCACCCGCTGATCATCGCCGTATTCGAACAGCTTAACCTCGAGCAGCGCACCCTACTCTATCTGTGCAATCCGCAACACAGTGACCCGGCCCTGCTTCAACAGAGCGATGCCTGGATACGCCCCTGGCCCGAGGATCTGTGCGCCCGCTTCAGCCTCGACGCCGCCACCGTCAACTAGACAGCATGAACGTCACGGGTCCGTCGTTCTGCAGACTGACCTGCATATCGGCGGCAAACACTCCGGTGGCGACCGGCTCGTGAAACTCTCGGGCCCGACTGACAAAATGATCGTATAGCGATTCCGCCAACGCTGGCGAGCCGGCCCGCGAGAAACTCGGGCGCAGGCCCTTGCGGGTATCGGCCGCCAGCGTGAACTGTGAGACCACCAGCAGCCCGCCGCCGGCCTGCTGCAAGTTCAGGTTCATTTTCCCCTCGGCATCCGGGAACACACGATAAGCCAGAACCTTTTTCAACAACGCCTCGGCGCTCGCCTCATCGTCTTCTTTTTCGACCCCCAGGAATAACAGCAGCCCGGAATCAATTCGGCCTACCGTCTGCCCCTCCACCTCAACACTGGCGTGTTTGACACGCTGAATCAGCCCCAACATCCCAAGCGACCTCAGGCCAGGTTATCTTCTTCGTGGCGCAACCGACGAACCATATCTTCGGTGGCCCGCACCAGGGCATCGACGGTGCCGGGTTCGGACGCCGAATGCCCGGACTCGCGGATGATCTGCAACTCGGCGTCGGGCCAGGCCTGCTGTAGCTCGAACGCATTGTCCAGCGGACACACCATGTCGTATCGGCCGTGGATGATCACCCCCGGGATACCGGACAACCGATGGGCGTTGCGCACAATCTGATCCGGCTCCAGAAAGGCCTGATTCACAAAGTAGTGCGCTTCGATACAGGCCAGGGCCAGGGCGCGATGGGGTTTGGAGAAGGACTCCACCACCTCATGATTGGGTCGCAAGGTGGCACAGCGACCCTCCCAGATGGACCAGGCCTTGGCCGCCCCCATCTTGAGCAGATCGTTGTCGCCGGTGAGCAATCGGTAGTAGGCCGAAATCAGGTCGCCCCGGTCGGCTTCGGCAATCGGCTGCAGGAACTCCTTCCAGTAATCGGGAAATACATGGGCGGCCCCGCCCTGATAGAACCACGCCAGATCCTTCGGCCGACACAGGAAAATGCCCCTGAGGATCAGCCCGAGGACCCGCTCCGGGTGGGTTTCGGCATACACCAGGCTGAGCGTCGAGCCCCAGGAGCCGCCGAACAGGACCCATTTCTCAACGCCCAGGAAGCGGCGAATCTCCTCCATGTCGTCCACCAGCGCCTGGGTGTTGTTACCCTCCAGGCTGGCGTGGGGGGTGGAGCGACCGGCACCACGCTGATCAAACAGGATGATGCGATAGCACTCCGGGTCAAAGTAGCGACGATCATACTTCCCACAGCCGGCACCGGGCCCACCATGAACGAACAGCACCGGGATGCCATCGGGGTTACCGGACTCATCCACGTAGAGCTGATGACCATCGCCAACCGGAACCTGGTGGCGCTCGTAAGGTTTGATTTCGGGGAAGTAGGTGAGCATAGTGGCCCTTTGCTGCTGTGCCAGAAACGGTTTTTATAAACTCGATGTGCCTTTATAACCCAGTGTAGAGAAGATGCAACCCCCGCGCCGCGAACGGCGGCAGATTCCGGATCAACTGTGGCGCCAAAGACTTTTCCAGCGCCGTCATCCATGCTTTAATGGTCACCCTGAATATAAGATAGACGCCCGCCGTTCAGGCCGGGCCCAAACATGACAGGTCATGCTTATGAACCCCATCTCCCGACGCAAATTCCTGCTGGGCAGCGCTTCCCTGGCGGCCCTGGCCAACCTCAAGGCCTGTGCCATCAATGGTGCCGCCGAACGCACCGGACTGAAAAATCTCTACGGGGATGACTTCCTGGTGGGCACCGCCATCAGCAATCAGACTCTGGCCAACGACGACCAGTACCTGAAAACCCTGATTGCCAAGGAGTTCAACTCCATCACCGCCGAGAACTGCATGAAGTCCGCGCTGGTCCAGCCCCGCCAGGGCGAGTGGGACTGGGAACTGGCGGACCGTTTTGTGGAGTTCGGTCAGCAGCACAATATGGACATCGTCGGTCACGCCCTGGTGTGGCACTCCCAGGTACCCGAAGATTTCTTCGTCTACCCGAACGGCCGCCCCATCGACCGTCAGGAACTGATCAAGCGGATGGACACCCACATTCGCACCCTGGTGGAGCGCTACAAGGGCAAAATCAAGATCTGGGATGTGGTCAACGAAGCGATCGATGAGGACAAGGGCTGGAGAGAGAGCGCCTGGTTCAAAACCATGGGCGGCGCCGATTATGTCGAGCGCGCCTTCCGCCTGGCCCACGAAATGGACCCGGACGCGCACCTGATCTACAACGACTACAATATGCATAACCCGGGCAAGCGGGAGTTTTTGGTGAACGTGTTGCGCGATTACAAAAAGCGCGGCGTGCCGATTCACGGCGTGGGCCTGCAGAGCCACGTGGGCCTGGACTACCCGGACCTGAGTGAATTCGAAGCCAGCATCGAGGCCTACGCCGCCGAGGGCATGCGCATTCACTGCACCGAGCTGGAAGTGGACGTGCTGCCGGTCGCCTGGGAGCACACCGGGGCGAACATTTCGGACAACTTCGAGTATGCCGATGAGCTGAACCCCTACGTCGACGGTCTGCCCGCGGACATGCAGGAGCGACTGACCGAACGCTACGTCGAAATGTTCAAGCTGTTCCTCAAGCACCGGGACAAGATCGACCGGATTACCCTCTGGGGCACCCACGATGGCGAGTCATGGAAAAACAACTTCCCGGTGGGCGGTCGTACCAACTACCCACTGCTGTTCGACCGGAACAAGCAGCCCAAACCGGCCTACTTCGCCGTGGCAGACCTCAAGCGCTGAGCTCGTATCCTTCTGAGCGCGCGGGCCTCCGGCCCCGCGCTTAACCCTTCTTCACACTGCCTGTGCTAGGCTGTACACACCATTCTTCACAGTGCCTGACATCCTCGCCCACTGATTCAAACCCATTTGGGCTGCGTATCATCAGGTCACACCCTTTTTCACTGATTTAAGGAGACTGACCATGGCTTCACTACTGACCCGCCTATCGCCCGTGCTGGCCTGCGCCGCACTGGGCCTGATGGCCGCTGGCGCTCAGGCGGACGACCACGCCACCATCATCGAAACCGAGAAAGCCAAGCTGAAGGTCACCACGGTCACCGACGGGCTGCGTAACCCCTGGGGTATCGCCTTCCTGCCCGGCGGTGACATGCTGGTCACCGAGCGCTCCGGCGACCTCCGGATTGTCGGCGCCGACGGCACCAAGGGCCCCGCACTCAAGGGCCTGCCCGAAATTGCCAGCCGCGGCCAAGGCGGCCTATTGGATGTGGCGATTGACCCCGACTTTGTCGACAACCGTTGGGTATACTTCAGCTTCTCCGAACCCGGCCAAGGCGGCACCAGCACCGCCGTTGCCCGTGGCAAGCTGATGCCCAACGCCCAGGATGAACTGCAGGGCGTGGAGGTCATTTTCAGCCAGCAACCCAAAGTGCGCAGCAATGGCCACTTCGGCTCCCGCCTGGTGTTCCGCGACGACGGCACCCTGTTTATCACCATGGGGGATCGCCAGCAGGATTTTGAAGACAACTATCCCCAGGAGCTGAACAGCCACATCGGCACCGTGGCCCGCATCCACCCCGATGGCAGCGTGCCCGATGACAACCCGTTCGTGGGCGATAAAGACGCCCAGCCGGAAATCTGGTCCTACGGCCACCGCAACGTCCAGGGCGCTGATCTGCACCCGGACACCCGCGAGCTCTGGACTGGCGAACACGGCCCCCAGGGCGGTGATGAAATCAACGTGACCCGGGCCGGTAACAATTACGGCTGGCCGATCATCACCTACGGCGAACAGTACGGTGGTGGCAAGATTGGTGAAGGCACCGAAAAAGAAGGCATGGAGCAGCCGGTGCATTACTGGGATCCGTCCATCGCCAACGCCGGGATGGTTTTCTACACTGGCAATCAGTTCCCCGAGTGGCGGGGCAACCTGCTGGTTACTGCCCTCAAGTTCCAACTGGTATCGCGCCTCGAGCTTGATGGCGAGAAAGTGACCCACGAGGAGCGGATGTTCGATGAAAGCATCGGCAAGCGCCTGCGGGACATTGAGCAAGGACCGGATGGCAATCTGTACCTGTTGACCGACGATCGCAATGGGGAAATTCTGAAGGTTGAGCCGGCGAAGTAGGCAGGCTGAAGGAACGGTAAGAATTGTCGGGTTACGGCCTTTGGCCTAACCCGACCTACATAGCTCACCGCCACACTTTCAGTAGGTCGGGTTAGGCCAAAGGCCGTAACCCGACGCAAGGCGCTAGCGGTGATCCTGCTCCACCAACACCAACGGAATCTCACTCATCGTCTCTTCCGGCGTTGGCCGCCCCACCATTTCATCGTAGGGTGTCTGCATCACCAACCAGGCTTTATCGGCTCCGTGCTGAGCCAACCACCGCTTGGCCGCATACAGGCTGGGAAACTTCTCCGCCCGCCCACGGGCATCGCGCACCACCTCGATCTCATCCGCCCAACCCACCGGCGTTTCGGTATAACCGACCAGGTAATGCGCACAGTCGGCAAAACTCATCACCACCGCACGACGCTCCGAACGACTCGCTTCAGGGATCATTTTGCGCCTCCTCAGGCAAGGTACACAGGTAGCGGCCACTGCCGTACAGCCTCTTGAAACGCCGTTTCGCCCAGCGCCGGTAAACCCGATCGACCACCGGGCCGAACACCGGCCAACGTAGCGGCTTGAGTAGCCACCCCACGCGGGTGTAACGCCAGGCCTCAACGCTGGCATCGGCGCCCATCAGCCACTGACCATCGGGCAGGCGCAGATGCAGTTGACGCAACATGGCCTCGCGCTGCTCCGCCGGGAGCTGCCACTGCTTGTGGATATCCAGCAAACGCAGCTGCGCCGACTTGAGACGTTTCAATAAAGTCATCTCTCGCTGACACAAAGGGCACAAACCGTCGTAATACAAGGTGGCAAGGGTCTGCCCAGGCTGTGGAGTGGGAATATCTGCTTCTATTGAGCGTTTAGCAGTAGAACGATTCATCACGGGTACAACCTCTTATCCATTGCCCGAGAATACGCTTGCCAGAGACCGCTGGATCAAACCAGAACCGGCGGTAGCATTATCCCCCGCAACCCGTTATGTTTGCGGTCAGGCCAACAGACAGGAGACTTCATGAGCCAGCAATACCGGGCGGTCAACGACCGCGTCGAAGAGCGTTTTCACAACCCCTCGGATGAGACCCGCCGCACCCAGCAGAAAACCGGGGTGCTGCTCACTAACCTGGGCACGCCCGACGCCCCCACTGCGCCGGCACTGCGTCACTACCTGGCGGAGTTCCTGTCCGACCCACGGGTCATTGAAGTCCCGCGCCTGCTGTGGAAAATCATCCTCCACGGCATCATCCTGCGAGTGCGCCCGAAGAAGTCCGCTGAAGCCTACGCCTCGGTCTGGAGCGATGAAGGCTCACCACTGCTGGTGATCAGCCAGCGCCAGCGCGATGCCGTGCAAAAAGCCCTTGGGGATGAGGTGACCGTCAAACTCGCCATGCGCTATGGCAACCCATCCATACCCAAGGTAATGAGGGAATTTCAAGAGCTGGGTATCCGGCGAATTGTGGTGCTGCCGCTGTATCCCCAATACGCCGCCCCCACCACAGCCTCCACCTTCGACGCCCTGGCCGATGAGTTGAAAACCTGGCGCTGGGTCCCCTCGATCAGCTTCATCAGCGGCTACGTGGACAATCCGCTGTACATCAGCGCCCTGGCCCAGAGCGTGCAGGACCATATCAACGAGCACGGCATGCCGGAGAAATTTCTGTTCTCCTACCACGGCACGCCCAAGCGCTATCTCGACAACGGAGATCCGTATCACTGCCTGTGCCACAAGACCACCCGTCTGGTGCGGGAAAAGCTGGGGCTGGAAGAGTCGCAGTGCATGACTACCTTCCAGTCCCGTTTCGGTCGGGAAGAGTGGCTCAAGCCCTACACCGATGACACGCTCAAGCAGCTTCCAAAGGATGGCATCAAGCACATTGCCATACTCTCACCGGCGTTCAGTGCCGACTGCCTGGAGACACTGGAAGAGCTGGAAGAGGAGAACCGCGAGTATTTCATGGAAGCCGGCGGCGAGACCTACCACTACATCCCGGCCCTGAATGACCGGGAAGACCATATTTCGGCCATTGTGGATGTGTTGCATCGGGAGCTTTAATCCGCCGTTGGTAACGGCGGGTGCGCTTCGCTTACCCGCCCTACGGCCGAGCGCAGCGGTATAAACCCGCGTAGGGCGGGTAAGCGAAGCGCACCCGCCGCACACCGAAACGAAACGTTTATTGTGGGTCGATCAAGATGGTTTCCGCGTCCAGGTCAACTGCGATATCGTAGGTACCTGCCTGATCTTCCGACACCTGCCACTTGTAATCTTCACCTTCTCCCGCGGTTACAATGGAGTAGGCCGTTTCCACCAGCGGCTGCCCCTCCGTGTTGGGGTGAATCCAGTCATGTCCCGGATCAAACGACAGCTCTGGAGCCGATTCCGCCATGGCAATTTTGAAGCTTCCGCTGGTCAGCTCCAGGGTCACCGTGTACTGATCAGCGTTGTCCGTTCCGCGATCCATCATGGTTGCATCGCCCAGACTCCACCCACCCGGAGTGGCATCGCCTACCAGAAACAGGTGTATGCCGTTATCGGCAGGCTCTTCGGTCGTGGGTTCAGCTTCCTCCAACGCGAAGTAGACACGCTCTTCGTCGGTGTTGACCAGGATCTCGTAGACGCCGGCGGTTTCCACCGTCCATTTCCAGTCGGACACGCCTGTCTCATCAGGACAGTCTTCTGTCCATGTATAGGCATTGCCACTGCCATCGAGACTGACCGCTTCAGCTTCACTGCTGGCCAGCAGCCAGGCACCACCACAGAAGTCCGTCGCCTCGTAATGGGCGAACTTGATCTCACCCGCCCCAAGCTCGCCCTGCCATTGGTAAATCGCCTCATTATCGCTTTGCGGTTGCAACGCTTCTTTGTTATCCAGGGACCAACCGCCGGGCGTTGCGCTGCCTACCATGTAGAGCGGGTCGACATCGGTATTCGCCGAGTCATCATCGTCCGAGTCATCGTTACCGGGCGTCTGGTCATCGTTTTGCTCCGGCAAAGGTGGCAAATCGGGGCCGGTCTGCGTATCGCCTCCACAGGCCGTCATCATCATGGGAAGTCCGCCCAGGGTCAGTGCGAGCAGCCAGGTACGCACGGTATTTGCAGTCAAGAAGTGATAAAGATTCATAGTCGCTCTCTTTCGTTATTAGATGGGATACAGGGTGACAACGACCCAGGGGCGACATCTACCACCGGATCGCCTTTTCTGCATTGATAAGACGGATGGAGGCGGGCATTCCACTCCCCCCTTCTCAAAGAGTTCGAGGGACTGTAAGCAAGGTTCAGTAGAGGATCAGAAAGAGAAGCGAATACCCAGCTCGAAGCGACGACTGTAGGCTTCGTAACTGTTGGTGAGACGGCGGTCAACGCTATAGGTGTGATTGTCCTCCCGGAGCAGGTTTTGCCCCTCCGCATATAGCGACAGGCGCTTACTTAAATCATAGTTCAGGCTGAAATCCAGCGAGCCAAACGCGGCGGTTGTCGTGGGCACACCGCCTGGGCCGCAGGTATTGCAGGCGATGAATTCACCCCGATAATTCCAGGCAAGACGGCCACTGAATGCCCGTCGCTCATAAAGTCCGATCAAATTGTAGGTGTACTCGGACACACCGCTCAGCTCAGTGTGACTTTGGGCCTCTTCGCTCGTCAAGGTCGCATCACTGTTGACCCAGGTCATATTGGCCATCACACCAAACCCATTATCAAACAGATACTGATAGGCAAGCTCCACGCCCTGTACCCTGGCATCGGTTCCGTTTACCGGTGCCGAAACATCGAACGTCAGAATCTCTTCAGTTTCCGACCCATCGACACCCACGACCTGAACGGAGAAATCGCTTTCAAACACATCACTGGTGATCAAGCCGCGGATGTCTTTGTAGAATAACGCGGCGGCCATCGAGCTTCCGCCCCGACCGTACCACTCCAACGACAGATCCGCCGAGTCGGCAACAAAGGGCTCGAGCCCGGGATTACCGTTGCGTTCGACCCGGGGTGGCGGACTGTTGACCTCCCACATGACATCCGGCCCCAGCTGGGACAACGTGGGCCGCGTCATACTCCGGGAGAGCCCCACGCGCCCCAATAACGATTCGGTAAACTCGTAGCTTACATTGAGCGAAGGAAGAAAGTTCCGGTACCGATGACTTTCCGTCACTGGCACGATATCGCTGAAAACCGGATTCCAGTTGGTGCTGCCGGGAATTTCCCGCAGCTCAAGCAGTTGCTGGCTGTGGCCCTGAGACAAGGTCTCTGTGGTGACCCAGCGCCCCCCAAGATTGGCAAACCAATGGGCACCCGAAAGATTGAACTGAACAAAGGCTCCACTCACATCCTCGTTGATAACCGACGAGGCCCGAAGCCGTGGTTTCGCCAGAATGTTTCGCTCAAAAAATGCATCGCCGCGGTGTGCTTTCGCCGCTTCAAACAAGGCCAGGGGATTCAGTGCCGGCCACCGATCAAACCCGGACGCATAACCATAATTCCCCGGGAAGGGCACCGTCGCCGTTACCGCGACCTCCCCCAGGGTGTCCTCAAACCCGCAAAACGCGCAGGGATTTGAGGGACGCCAATCCACTTTCTCTTTACGTCTCTGGGTGTGGATCAAACCGAATTGTAGGTCGTCCAGGTAGTTCAACTCGTTCGTCACCCACCGTCCTTCCAATCGCGAGGAGAGTGCCTGATCATTGACATTCTCGCCCTTGGGTTCCAGAAAGTGCAGCGCGATTGAGTCATTGTCGACGTCCAGACAGGGCTCGCCAGTATCAAAGGTGCAGCGCACACGAGGCACGGGATCCTGGGCCTCAAAACGGAAGTTGCCACCCTTGACGCCAGCGACGGTGTAGTACTCGGTACCATTGATCGGTCGGTCCGCTTCAGAGAATGCCACGTCAAGCGTTAGCGTCAGGTTGTCGTTAGTCCGCCAACGGGTATTCCAGCCCACCATGGCCGTTGTCGCCTCCCGGGCCTTGGTATCATTTCCGATCTCTACCGGAATATCGTTCAATGCAAAGTCCGTGATCAGCCAGCGATCCCGGCCACCACCGTCAAAGGTTTCGAGCACGGCATCGGAAAACCGACGGGCACCATCATTGCTGTAGAAATTGACGTTGTACGAATAGGCCGACTCGGGGGTCTTATAATGGGAATAAAACGTATCCAGTAGAACCTCAAAGTCATCGTTCGGCTGATACTGAAGAGCACCAGTGATCCCGAGTCGCTCGCGCTGTCCAAACTTTTTCTGGAAGGAAATAATGCCCGGATAGACTCCAAAACCGTCCTGCATTTCATCGCGAACGCCATCGCCATTGGCGTCCACCGGTTCGGTTCCAGAGACAAAGCTGTCGTAGGTATCGGCTTCCCAGTCCCTTTGGTAGTAAGAGCCGCCTATAGAGATTCCCAGCGTGTCGTCCCGGAAGCTGTTCTGTAGGGTACCGGCGTATTGCTCTGTCCATCGATGAGTGGCTCCATCGAAGAAGCCGCCGACCGACCCATGTCCGCGAAATCCCGGATCATCCAGGGGCTGCGTCGTCTGCAGATCCACCAAGCCGCCAATGCTTCCTTCGGGCAGCGACGCCATGGCGGTTTTGTACACGCGGGCGCTGGCGATAGTCTCCGACGGCATGACATCGAAACTGAAATCCCGTCCCGCGTTGTCGGTCGCCAGCGTACGGCCATTGAGTGTGGTCATATTGTACTGACTGCTCAAGCCCCGAACCGACACCCAGCGCCCCTCTCCGCCGCGATCACGGCTGATCTGAACGCCAGTCACACGTTGAAGGGCTTCGGCCACATTGGGGTCCGGAAATTTACCGGCGTCTTCCGCCGTGATGGTATCGACAATCACCGGCGCCAGTCGCTTGAACTCGGCAGAGGTACGAAGACTCTGTCGAATACCGGTTACCAGAATATCGTAGGTCGGACGCTCCTCCACAATAACCGGTGTTTCCGGTTCGGCTGACGTGGGTGCAGGGGTGGGCGCCTGAATAATGACCGAGCCCGATTCAAGTAGTTCGTAGGACAGTGGAACGTCCGCCAACATTCGGTCAAGGGCCTGATCAAGATTCATGCTCCCCTCAACCGGCGCGGATTGCAGCCCCTCCAGCGCTCGCGACAAGCCCAGAATGTTGACGCGCGCCTGCCTGGACAGCTCCAATAACGCCTGGTCCAGAGGCTGAGCAGACACTGAAAAGGTATAGTGTGGCTCATCGGCCCATGCGAGCGGATGCAGAATAAAACACCACAGCAATAGAATGCCGAGCCCTGTCCGGACCATCGGGAGGGCGGCGAGATATCCATCGCAACGCAAGGGTGAATTTTTCAGCAGCATGAAACCGAACCGTTGAAGTCTTATTGACTGTCATTATTGTTTCTTTCGGGTTTCACTATAACGCAATTCAGTGGCCAGATCGATTGACCGACCGCTCAGCTCATGAACAGGAGGTAACGACAATACCCGGCTCCTGAATCAGGAAGCCGGGTATTGTCGTTCAACCAGGTCGAACTACTTTAGAAGCTCGCCCGAACGCCGATCTCGAAGCGACGACTGTACGCCTCGTAGTTCTGGGTTATGCGAACATCCTGGCTGTAGGTGTGGTTATCCTCCTCCAACAGGTTCTGCCCTTCCAGATAGACCGAGAGGTTATCGGTAATCTCATAGCTGGCGCTGAAGTCCAGAGAACCGAATTCCTTGGTCGTGGTAGGACGCCCACCCGGTGCACAGGTGTTACAGGCCGTGAATTCATCCCGGTAACTCCAGGCCAGACGACTACTGACCGGACCGCGCTCGTAAATACCGGCGAGGTTATAGGTGTACTCCGACACGCCGCTCAGCTCGGTGTCAATCTTCTCACCGTCCACCGTCAGCTCAGCTTCGCTGTCCACCCAGGTAAAGTTGGCCATGACCCCAAAGCCGTTATCAAACAGGTACTGGTAGGCCAGTTCGGAGCCAAACACTTTGGCGCTATCACCGTTAACCGGTGCCGTGACTTCAAAGTCCAGAGCTTCATCCGAAGCATTGCCGTCTTCATCAACCACCCGCACCTGAAATTCATCGCCAAACTGTTCGCTGGTGATCAGGCCACCGATATCCTTGTAAAACAGGGCAATGGCCGCCGAGCTGCCACCACCGCCATACCACTCCAGGGACAGGTCGAGCGAGTCGGCAACAAAAGGCTCAAGTTCGGGGTTGCCGTTGCGGTTGACCCGGGGCGGAGGGCTGTTCACTTCCCAGTTGACGTCCGGTCCCAGTTGGGAGATTGTCGGACGGGTAATGGAGCGGGATGCGGATGCCCGCACCAGATACTCTTCGCTCAACTCATAGGTGAAGTTGGCCGAAGGCAGGAAGTTATCGTAGGAGTTCGATTCACTGACCGGCACCACCTCGGTAAATTCCGCGTTCCAGTTGGTACTGTTCGGTATTTCCTGCAGTTCCAGCAATTGCTGGGAGTGCCCCATGGACAGGGTTTCGGTATACACCCAGCGACCACCGACATTACCGGACCAGCGGTTACCCTCGAAATTGGCCTGGATATAACCACCGCTGACATCTTCTTCGATCAGAGCCGAGGAGCGCAGCTCCGGCTGGGCGAGAATGTTGGAGCGGAAATACTCGTCACCGCGATGCAGTCTCGCCGCCTGGAACAACTGGATCGGGTCCAGTGCGGGCCAGGAGTCGAAGCCACTGTCGTATTCGTACTCACCCGGGAAAGGGACGACGGCATCAATGCCCACTTCTCCCAGCGTATCGCCGAAGCCACAGTAACCACACGCATTGTCCGGACGCCAGTTCACCTTGTCTTTTTCCCGGCCGGAGTAGGTCACACCAAATTCGATGGAATCGATAAGCTCTACGCTTTCCAGACGGTAGTCACCGTCAAAGCGAACCGACAGCGCCTTATCGTTGACGCTTTCGCCCTTGGGCTCCATGAAGTGCAAACCGATTTCATCGTTGGTCACATCCAGACAATTCCGGCCATCGTCCAGCACGCAAGTGACGGTCGGCACCTCGGGTGTTGCCTCGAAGCTGAAATTGCCACCGTTTAACCCGGCCACCGTGTAGTACTCAGTTCCGTTGATGGGACGATCGGCTTCCGAGTAGGCGATGTCGAAGGTCAATTCCAGGTCGTCGCGAACATTCCAGATGGAGTTCCAGCCGACCATGTAGGTCTCGGCTTCGCGGGCCTTGGTGTCGGTGCCGATCTCCAGCGGGATATTGGTCAGATCAAACGAGCTGATCAACCAACGATCAACCTCATCGCCATTGTAAGGTTCCAGCTCGTAATTCTCGAACCGATCCCAGCCGTCGTTACTGTAGAAGTTGACGTTAAAAGAGTAGGCCGACTCCGGTGTTTTGTAATTGGAGTAAAAGCCATCCAGCGTCGTTTCAAAATTGTCGTTCGGGCGGAACTGCAAAGCGCCGGTGAAGCCAAGGCGTTCGCGCTCACCGAACTTTGTCTGATAGGAAATGATGCCCGGAAAAATACCACGTCCATCGACTGCCTCTTCCTTGACGCCATCATTGTTGGCATCAACCAACTCGGTACTCGAGGTGAAGCTGTCGAAGGTGTTTGCCCGCCAGTTGCGTTTGTAATAGGAGATACCGACAGATGCACCGACGGTGTCATCCAGAAAGGTGTTGCTCAAAACGCCGGAATACTGGCCAGTCCAGTCCTCGGTAGCGCCATCGTAAAAGGCACCCGCTGACCCGGAGGCGCGCAAGCCAGGATTGTCGAGGGGCTTGGCGGTGGTCAGATTGACCAGGCCACCAATGCTACCCTCGGGCAGGGAGGCCATGCTGGTTTTATAGACTTCGGCACCGGAAATGGCTTCCGAGGGCATCACATCGAAACTGAAATCGCGGCCCGCGTTGTCGGTCGCCAGGGTCCGTCCGTTCAACAGTGTCATATTGTACTGGCTGCTCAAGCCGCGGATCGACACCCAGCGGCCTTCACCACCGCGGTCCCGGCTGATCTGCACACCGGTCACACGCTGCAGCGCTTCAGCCACGTTGGGGTCGGGAAATTTGCCCACGTCCTCGGCGGTGATGGCATCGACCACCACGGCGGCGTTGCGCTTGAGCTCGGAGGCGGACTCCATACTCGCGCGAATGCCCTTGACAACGATTTCTTCAAGCATGGGCTCGGCGCCGCTTGTGCTCTGAGCCTGCACAGCCGTTGAGCCGGCGACAAGTAAGAGTGTGGCGCTGAGTGCTTTCAATTTGAAGCCCGGATTCACTCGCTGGGCGTTATTGTAGGTTGCGGTCACAATTACCTCTCCTGATTTATTATTGGGCCTGATGGTCACCCCCAATGGGAGTGCAGACAGCTGGGGTAGGCACGGGAAGTGATTTTCCCGATGCTGCCATTGAGACGCACAACCCGGTAAAAACCACTCCCCCCAAATCAATTTTTTACTCTGACGCTTCACCGAGATAGATCAGTTCAAAGGCGGCAATGCTGGCACGGTTCACTGGCCCACCCTGGCCACCGCTGGCGCCATAGGTGCGATTGGAAGACAGGTAACTCATATTGAAGTAATCCTCCAATTGCAGCTGGTATTCGCCCCGGTTCAGCGATACCTCCACCTCCGTTGAACGGCGCAGAGGGTGACGGTCGTCGCGATCCTCCACATTGGGCATCTGGACAATGCGTCGCGCCACTTCCACACCGTTGGCGTCGCGAATGACGAGTTGCTTGATGGCGTTGGTGACACCGGAATCAATGGTATGTTGCCGGTTGTTGTAGCGCAGACGCACCACGTAGCGTCCATCACGTTCGACGACCCACCCGTCAAGTGACAGAGAGTCTCCCTCTTGGCCCCACTCTTTCAACGTCGGAGCCTCCAGCATCGCCGAGGACGGTGTAACGGGAAGGTTGGAGGTAATTCGCTCGTCATTGATAGCGATGTCCTGAGCGCCGGCGCCGTTGTGACACACCGGTTCAGACAGATGGGAGCGATGGCCGCTCCGACGATAGACGGCTTCGACGGCATAGCACTGGCGGCGATCAAGTAGCCGGTCGGAACGGTCTGTCCACTGGAGTTCGTCCAGGTCGCTCGCCACTTGTGTGTCATTGCGATACAGGTTGTAACTAACCGATGCGTCAGTCCCGATATTGGCGTCATCAGAGAAACGCACCACCAGCGACTGTCCATCAGACTCGAGGGAAGTGATGGTCGGCGCTGCGGGTGAAAACACTGCGGGCTCTGTGCGACTGAGCGGATCCACCGCCGGCACGGTGGTCAGACGGCTATCATTGGTGACCCGGGCCGCGAAACGCACCTGAATGTGATTGTTCTCTGCAAGCATTTCGTCTGTGATGCGGCCGTCGATGGTGTCCCCATTGAGTCGAACGCTGTCGACCGGAAAATAGCCATCGCCACCGGCGCTGTCCGGCAACACCAATTCAATGGCAATTCCTTTGCCTCGATAGTCCACCGAGCGCAACCAGGCGGAGGACTGATCCCCCAGGCGACGTCGGGTGTCCACCGTCAGAAATGGAGCGATTTCTATCCCGTCGGAATTCACTCGATAGCCAAAGACGGTTTCCATTACCATCGCGAGGTAACCGGCCACCGACCACAGCTGGCGACGGGAGTTGATGACAGGGCCGTCGTCATACCAGGGCTTCGCCGTCAGCCATTCCAGATTCTCCATATTGGAAAGGTTGAGCGCCGCTCCCCGCATCAGGGAGTTCACCGCATTGTCGACGACCTTGTAGTTGTTTACCGACGCACCGGCCTTGAGCGCATAGGCAGTAACGAACGGCCAGATGCCCCGGTTGTGGTACACCCGTTGGTCGGGTTGCTGAGGGTAGTACACCGGAACCCCGAAAGGTGCGTGCGGGTAATGATTCATGGCAGCCTTCGCCTGTTCCTCATCGGCGATGCCATACAGTATCGCCAAGGCGGTGCCCAGCATGTCGTATTTACGGGTAACCACCGGCACCTCATTGGGTCCGGTCAAGCTGGCATACAGCCCTTCGGTTTCCAGCCAGAACCGCTCATTGATCCGCTGCTTCAGATCCGCCGCCCACCGGTGATAACGATCGGCCAGGGCAGGCTCCCCACGCTGTTCCGAAAGGGACGCCGCCAGCAGAATCGCCCGGTAATGCATCACGTTGGTCGACAACGCCTTGCTTTCAGCCATTCGGCTCAGGTTGTTGGTGATCCAGGGCGCATAGGTTTGTACGCGCCAGTCCAGATAAGACTGTTCGCCGCCATAGAGGCCGTCCTGCGGGTCGAAGGCGACGCGACGGTCGGCTTCAATGGTTCCTCGCAAGCTGGCAAAGGTATCGCGCTCAAACGACTCCCTCTCTTCACCCGACAGCTGATGCATGACCCGCTCCGCCGCCAGCGCCCAGGACACCCGGTCGGTACTGACCGCCCAGCTGCCCCCGGAGCCGGTGTCCTGAATGATCTGCCGGCTGCCTTCTGGCAGGTGATCCGGTGCGGAGGCCTCTGGCCGGAAGTCACTGGTTTTGAACCGCAGTGAATTGACCGTCCGTTGCGGGTCGACAACGGCCAGGGATAGATCCGCTGCATACGCCAGATCCCGGGTCCAGACGTAATGCCATTTTTCTCCGGTCTGAAAGCACTGGCAATCGATCTCGTTACCCTGGTTGTACTGATCATCACGAATGGCATCGACACTGAGCAGCTTCAGGTCGTCCACCGCCATGGCAAACAGACCGTCAAACAGCACACTACCGGTTTCGACACGCAGGGCGTCAGCGGACTCTACAAAGGTACGCTCACGAGGCATATCGTCGCGCTGGAACTGACTGGATTCGAGGGTAAACCGACGCTCACCCGAGGACATCTCCGACGACTGGATAGTGACGGTTTCAACACGCCCTTCCGGATCCCGTGAATAGGGTTGATACTGAATCTCGGCTGAGCGCTCCGGTGAGCCGGTTTCATCGAGCTCATCCCGGGAGTTCTGGGTCAGGCAGGCTGACAGGGACAGGGCACAGCCCACAACGAAAAGCGGTTTTAACACGAGTCCTCCAACAGACATAGCAATGAGATGGGGCGTTCAGGAAGCAGCGGCGCCCCGTATCCGGAGCGCGGCCAAATGCAGATCGGGTCACTCCACCGGAGTGATGGCGTAATCCAGGCTGTAGGGGTCAAACCGGATCTCGTAAGCGCCCCCGGTCTCGAGGGTAAAATCGATGTTCGGGCCCCCGCCGGTGGTCAGCTTGGCGGTACCGGTCAGGCCGGTACTGTCCGCCCAATCGTCTCCCGACCAGTCTTCGGTATCGGTAAATTTGAAGGCGTGATCTCCGGCATCCAGAGTCACCGTAACCACAAACTCGGAGTCTCCGTCCCACTCCATCGGCAGGTTGCCGGGTGACCAACCCTCCCAGGAAGCCCCCATCCAGCGCGGGCCCGGCGCGACGCCCTCGGCGCCAGTGACGGAGAGTTCCGCCGTAACCCGGCTAGAACAGAAGGTCGTATCACCATCCTGCACGGCAGCCAAGGTCAGGGCATTGGATTGATGTCCCGCGGTCAGGGTTGTACCGTCAACGGAGCCATCCCCATTGAGCAGATAAAAGCGGACCGGCAAACCGGAACTGGCGCTGGCCATGAGTTCGGTGCTCTGGCCCGCCTCCAGTGTTTCGGCCACCGTCATATCAATGGTCTGTGCAGTACATTGGGTCTCGCGCTCGGACGTGGCACTCCAGGAATCCCACAAACCGGCACTGAAATTCAGGCGACCCAACTGATCGGCACGCCAGTTGTCCGCCGCTCGGGTGACGGGCTGACGATCCACAATGTAGTTGGTCAAACGCAGACCGTTGTCACCCTCACCCACGGTAACGGTTTCGGTGCGGGCCTCATTCCAGAGCGCCTCGAATTGACTCTCCTGAGCGCTGAGTGGCAGATCGTTCCAGGCCTCGATTTCCAACCCGTCAATATGGATGTTGTCCCAGTTGGACTGGGCATAGAGGCGCATGGCGCAGAGGTTCATTCCCTCAGAACGAATGTTTTCAAGATGGATATTGGCCACGGTAGCGTCGGGGTCAGCGGTATTATCAGCATTCACATCCCACCAGGCCCGAGCGGAGTTGATCAGGCAGGTGTTGTGTTTCTGATCTTTCCAGTAGAGGCGATTGTGAATAATATCGATGTTCTGAACATAGATATTCTCAATGTGTCTGGACTCCCATCCCCACTGAAAGACAGGCCCGTTTTCGGATTTCCAGACCACCACATCATCAATCAACAGATTACTGTGATACAGCTTGAACACATCGTCATTAGCGTGGAAGAAGCTATTACTGAGCCGACCGTTGTCGTACAGCTCAATGCCGTCGGTCTGCCAATACCAGGCACCCATTTGCTTGTAGCCGGACACCTGCGTCTGGAAACTGCCCGCGTCCCCATAGATCACAAAGGAGTGATACGGTGGTTCATTGATGGTCACGCCCTGAATGGTCAGAGTCTGATTACTGGAGCCCGAAGAAAACCGCAACATTTTTACGCAGCTTCCGTGACAGTCACTCTGCGAGTCTGAGCGATGCGTATAGGCCTCGTGACCTCCGGCCGTATTGGTGTCGGCTTCATACACATACTTTTCTCCCGACAGAACCCCGTAGCCGGTCACCTTGTACTCCGCACGAGACCCGGCAAACTCCAGCGCCCCTTTCACATAGGCGCCGGGCGCGAGATACACCCAACGAACCCGGCCGGGAAGCCGGGCGTGATAGTTCCAGGGGAAATAGTAAGTACCGGGTTTGAAATAAATGATGTCAGCGTCGACGGCATCCAGATTATCAACCTCTCCGGCTTCGGGGTAATAAATTTCCCCATCCTCATCACCGGGAATCCAGTCGCGCTGTAGCGCTTCAGACAAGGTAGGCTCGGCAAACACCAACATGGCATTGCGTGGCTCGGTATGCACTCGGGCACCATCAGGTCCCTCGGTCAGGGTACCGGTGTTACCCTCGAGGTTGTTGTAGCTGGTCACCAGATCCGGCTCAAATTCCACGGAGAAACGTTGCCCATCGGCATGGTAGGGGACCTTGATACGGACACGATCCTCGGCCACCCACTCCAGTTCGAAGTCCAGAGTGGTCGGCCGAATCGTCACCTGATCGAGCGATTCAATCGTCTGGCCATTCAGCAGTTCCAGCTCAAGCCAGGTGTCGTCGTTGTACAGGAAGCTGGTCCAACTCATGGTCAGGTTTGCGCTGTCGGCAAACTCGGCGCCATCTTCGTGGCTGTACCCCTCTTTGGCTCGACCACTTCGGGGAAGGGTCATGTACACAAACGAATCCGTGTACTGATCCGCCTCAGACGTTAACGCCACCCGGGCCCGATAGTGCGTCGATGCCCGCACTTGTTCATCGGCAACAGCGCTGTCTTCGTTGGCATCCGCATTGCTGTGGCTCCAGGCGTAAAGATCGACCTCATGGGGCGCGTAACGGTTTTCCGGCGCTGACCCCATTGTCGGCGGCGGATTGCCGCCATTGTCTTGATCATTTTCCTCGCCGCCGCTACCCGCTCCACCGCAGGCGACGAGAGGCAGGACCAGCAGCATAGGCCAGAGCAGCGTTTTTAATGATTTACGTGATACGTTCTGATCGGATGGTGTGTGCACGTCAGTAACCCTCATGCTGTTATCTTTTTAGTCAAAGTCTGTCTGCTGTGGATAAGACGCACCAACGGCTGAATTCCAATCCCCTGAAACAAAAAAAGCCCCTGACTCAGAGAATCAGGGGCAAAACTTAGGGGGAGAGTTCCGGGACAACGCCGGTTCAACCATGCAATCGGCAACGGTTGGTACCGATCACCTCAATGAGACGCTCAGCAGGGCCAATTCCTACCCCCCGGCTCACTGCTCCCTCATGAGCCGTAAGGAGCATTAGCAGAAAATAGAATGTAATGCCCGTCCGACTCTTTCTGCACACGCACCGGCAAGGTTTTCGAGAGCAGCTCTGGCAGGGCATCGAGTTGGTCGATCTGAAAGGAAGCGGTCAGCTCAATGCCTCCCAGGTCCGGGGAGGCCAATGTGAAACGATCACTCGAATAGCGGTTGAGTTCGTCCACCACATCATTCAGAGATGCCCGATGGTAGACGAGACGGCCCTGACGCCAGGCGCTGATATCTTCTTCCGGCAGGGTATCGATGGCCGAAAACGTTTCGTGACGCTCCTTGGTAACCCGATTTCCCGCGCGCAAAGTGACCGACGGTTGTTCTGCCGCGACCTGATCAGGATCGGTTGCCAGCACATCGACAATACCCTCCCGAACGCTGACGGTGACTCGCCGTTCTGTACGCAGTACATCAAACTGGGTGCCGACGACTTCGACCCTCGCGTCGTGAGCATAAACGTGAAACGGCCGCTCCGGATCGGTGACCACATCAAAGTACCCCCGCCCCGCCTGAATGTCGACGCGACGAACAGACTCACTCATGACCACCCGTACTCGGGAGCGAGCACCCAACGTCAGTTCGCTGCCATCATCCAGTTGATAGGTCGCGACCTCCCCGATACTGGTCTCGAATTTCAGGGCATCGGGCCCCGTCGGTTGACCATTCCAAAACAGCACACCGAACACCAAGGCAGTAACGCTTGCCAGGGCGAAACCGGATGTTTTCCAGCCGGGAAAAAAGCCACCATTGAGGCGGGTGCTGGCGGCCAAGAGAAATCGTTGCCAGAGAGACCCTTCGACCCGATCGGCTCGCTCAACCGGCACTTCCGCCGTGTCCAGGCGCCCCAGCTGCTCCCACACCGCCTCGCAGTGTTGATAGGCCGCTAGATTTTCGGGACTCTCGCACAGCCAGTCCGCCAGCGCTTCCTGCTGCCGGTCGGAGAGCTCTCCCGACTGGACCCGCATAAACCATTCGCGAGCCTGAACCTCTGGGTTTCCCACGCGTTGCACCCTTTCAGTTGTGTTTGGGTTGATTCTGCAAGGCTTTCTGGCAGTCCGCCAGCGCCTTGAAAACATGTTTGCGGACCACCGTTTCCGACAGTTTCTCCCGACGGGCGATCTCCGCATAAGACAAACCATCCAGCCGGTTCATCAGCAGTAATCGTCGACGCTTCTCCGGCATCGTCCGAAGGGCATCGGTCACGCAGCGTAATTGCTGGTCCGCCTCCGCTTCGCGGGCGGGATCGGTATGATCGAGCTCCCGCTCCTCGTCGCTTTCCACCACCTGGGTCTGGTAGGCGGCCCGGACCTTGTCCCGACGCTTGAGATCAATGCAAGTGTTGGCCGCCATTTTGTACAAAAACGCCCTGGGGTTATCCAGGGTCAAGACGATGTTCGTCTCAGCCACCCGGGTAAACACCGCCTGCACCACATCTTCAGCTTCCGAAGGATCGAGCGTGTAGTGTCGGGCGAGATAGTGGCACAGCTCGTCACGATAGCGGCTGTACACCTCCCGGATGCGTTGGTCTTTTTCTTCTGTGCCGATACTCACTGATTCAACCTGGCTCCGCCTGGAGAAGAATGGGACGACGGCCATGGCCGCCACGGGCATTCTACACCAAGACCTAGACTCCGCCCATTCAGAGCGGGAGGACTGACCGGATACCGAGATTCTTGCTATTATTGGGTTCGACATGACTATAAGACGTTGAGAAAGGATGAATCCACCCCCCCTTGTATGATAATTTTCTGGTCTCCCACGCTGCGGGCACTCCCCAACAATGCCACATACAAAAAAACCCCCTGAGGAGCACTCATCGGCTTGTCAGGGGGTCTTCAGCTCACAGTTTTTCAGGGAGCATGTTGTCTACCTATAGCTTTACGGGATACATACACCGTCATCCCCGTCGTCACCTCCTTCTACGATTTTGACATTATCGATCTGGAGGTTGGTGTTTCCAGGCGCTTCTTGATAGAAGCCAACCGTCACAGCGCCACCAACCACATCAACGGTCGCTTTGACTTCCACGTAGCTATCGCCATGGGGAATGTTGGCGTAAACATCGTCCCCGCCATACCCGGAAACTTCCAGACGACTGGTATTCGCCCGACCAGTATTTTGCTTTACCATAGCGCTAATGGTATAGGTGCCATCTTCTAGACCGGTAACCGTCTGATCCAGGGATTGCTCATAACCGGAGTCGCCCCAGAAATAGGCTTTTCCTTGGCCTTCATACGTATTGTAGGAGTCAACGCCAGCGTTACCACCATACACATTCCAGCCATTGAAATCGCCAGATTCAAAGTCTCCGTTAATCACGCCACCAGTTCCTGGATCTGTCGGATCGCCAGGGTCAGTCGGGTCCTGAGGCTCTCCGTCCATATTGACATCCAGGACGGAATAGAACTCGGCTCCGGTATAGGCAACCTGCCAAACGGCCAAGATAATGTGATAACCGTTTCGCTCCGGCACGTTACATTCGTGCGTTGGGTTTCCGGGCAGGCCTTCATCCTCTATCTCGCAGAATGGAGTGGACTCGAACGCGCTGCGCGAGAGGGGTGCATTAGAATTCCAGCCGGGCTTGGTGATGTAATATCTAAAGTTATCGGAGATATGCTGAGCGGGAATGTTCCAGGTAAAATCGTTTTTCCCAGGGGACATTCCCGTCTTGTACCAACGATCCTCCGATTGCTCATCAAGCACATCGTACGGACGTGTCGCACTCGCAATTTGGCCATCCGGTGGACCGCCTTGCGGAAAGGTGCCAGGATGTTCTGTGTCAGCAGGATCGACATTGGAGCAGCTTTGATTCACCCCTTGTACGCAGAGATCACCCCGCTCACCCTCCAGATAACCGTGCGCCAGCGCTTGCTGGGAGAACATAGATACAGCTGCAGCCATTACCGTCACTGCAGAAAATCCAATAGTTTTATGGAAACCTATATGTTGTAAAGGCATATGGTGTTTCTCCTGTTATGTTTATGAATGAGTCGTTTTTGGATAACGACATTACTTAGACGCAGATCCGGTCTTCAAACAATCCTCTCCGAGTAGACCAAATATTAATTACCAGCTAACTGCTGATTTCCTCTTGGTATGGGCCAACAGCTCTGAATTGCGATCCAGATCACAAACCGAATATACGAACACCGCTCTGGAGCGGCTGCCGGAATTCAACAGATTAGAATGTGTTCTAGCGGGGCACTGATGAAAAGCCTGGAAGGCGGAAAACGAGTATGGAAGGAAAAGTTCGTACACTGACCTTGATCTGACAGACACCATCGGAAAAACCGGTAACTGTCAGATCAAGTCTGGACTGCTACAAATCAAAGCTCCTCAAAACTCCATTTGAAGTGATCGCTCTCATCGATATGGTACTGGCGAACAGCACTGCCGTTATCCATAGAGGCGTCTGAGACGGCGAGTGCTTTACCGCTGTTGCTATTGACGATGTAGAAGTAGCCCTCTCCCGCGTCTTCCAGACTCCAGCGCTGGCTGGCGACGGGCAATGACTCCCATTGATGCGCATCAGCGCCGTCGGCTGCGGATCCTCCGGTAATATCCAGGGTCTTGCTGCTATGGATAGCCAGAAGCTTATAGGTACCCTCTCCTGCTGCCTCCACCAGCCACTGCTGGTTGGCACCACCGATGTATTCCCACTGATGGATAGCCGCACCGTTATTGCTGGAGACACCGGCTACGTCAAGCGCTTTCCCTGAGTGCTTGGCGGTAATGACATAGGTAAGTCCAGCCGTTATACCAGTCGTGTTGCAATCATCGCCGCAAGCTGCAGGCTCTATGGAATAGGTCGCCGTGACATCGTCAAAAGTGATGGTATAGCTACCCGTCGTAGGGACGGAAAAGCTAATGTTTGGCGCACCGCCCGTGGTCTCCACAGCGGTACCGACCAGGCCTTCAGCACCCCCCCAATCTTCGCCTGACCAATCACTGGTGTTGGCAAACTTCAGCTGATGGGAGCCTGCGGGAACTTGGACCTCTGAGGCTATCCAAACACCATTACTCAGCTCCATGGGTTCACTCTCGGGGGTCCAGCTGTTAAAGCTGGCACCGATATACATCGCACTCTGGTGTCCAGCCGTTCCCATGACATCAAATGAGCGAGTGACGGGAGTGGCGGCACAGTATTCGCTGTCGCCCGCTTGGCTCGCGGTGAGAGAAACCGTTCCGCTGGCACCGGACAGATCAACCGTTGTACCGCTCACGGCCCCCGGTCCTTCAATGCTCAGGCTGACGGGAAGGCCGGAGTCTGACGTAACATCGACATCAAAAACGCTGTCATCCACGCTCAGGTCCCGGTCCGCGATCGAAGGCATGCTGATAACCTGCGCTTCGCAAGGGTCACCCGGGTCACCGCTCGAGATGCTGTAGCTCAGGTTGGAGCGGTCAAAACTGATCGTGTATTCATCACTTTGGCTGATAGAGAAGTGACTATTGCTGTCCGGCTCTCCGGTGGTCAGTTCTACTGAACTGTCGAGTCCGTATCCATCACCCCAGTCGTCGCCACTCCAGTCATCGGTGTCAGCGAACTTCATCTGGTAATCGCCAGCCTCCAGCTGGACCACATGCTCGAATTGTTGACTCGTGGCGTTATAGCTCATGGGTTGGAGCGACCAATCACCAAAACTACCGCCGATCCAGGCAGGCTCCGGAGGACGCTCGCCAACATAGAAGCTGCGGGACTCGCTTACCGGGCAATAGCCCTGATCTCCCGCGCTACCCGCCTGGGAAGCGGTAACAGTCACTTCTCCATTCGTACCACCCACATCCACGGTGTAACCATCCACCAAAGCGGCTTCGGCACCTAAAACGGAATAACTCACCGGTAAGCCGGAATCCGCGTAGGCGTCCAGCGTAACGCTACTGCCGAGATCCTGGTCTGGAATGGCCGGGAAAATGATCGCTTGCGGAGCACAGGCAACGTCTGTCTGGAACGCCTGCCATTTCTCTTGGCCAAGTTCGAAACCGAATCGACCCAGCTGATTCTCACCGGTATTGCCGTTATCGGTCGTTACGTACTCGTCACCCACCGTAAAGTTTTCGATGACCAAGGCGTTATTGCCAATATTGACGTTTCCAATGGCCTCAAACCGATTGACGTGAGCAGAGGAATCGAGATCGTTCCATTGGTCAATATGCAGATTTTTGATTCTGATTGCTTCGGAATCAATGCTGACGAGCGAGTAAATGCGAATGGCACACATGGTCATGCCTTCTACATTGATGTCCTCTATCGTCATGCCGCTGACCCGATACCCGCCATTGCTTCCCGCGCCGTTCCAATGGGGTGAGGCATTGATGATGCAAAAGTTGGTCTTCTCATCGCGCCAATACAGCCGACTGTGAATTACGTCGGTGTTCTTCACGAGAATATTGTTCAGGTTTCTGTGGTCCCAACCCCACTGAATTACCGGCCCGTTCTCACCCTTCCAGATAACAGTGTCATAGACGCTCACATCGCTGTGGTACATCTTTAAGACATCATCGTTCGCGTGAAAAAATGCGTTGTGCATGGTACTACCGGCGTAAAGCTCGATGCCGTCGGTTTGCCAGACCCAGCTACCAACCTGCTTATAGTTGTTGACGCGCATGGTGAAACGATCTTCCTGACCGTAAACCACAAAGGAGTGATACGGCGGTTCATTGATAGTGATGCCTTGGAGATCAAGGTGCTGCTGACCAGATCCGGATTCGAACTGAAGCATTTTTACGCAGGAGACGTGGCAGTTCGAACTGTTCTGATCAAGGTGATTGTACCCATTGTTGGTATCCGCCTCATAGATATACTGTTCGCCAGACAGGACACCGTACCCAGTCACTTTGAACAGGCCGCTCGAGGGGCTCTTGAAGCGGAAGGCGCCTTTGACATAGGCTCCTGGAGCGAGGTATACCCACTTTACGGGACTGCTTTCAGAGAACACTGTATGATGATCCCAGCCCATATAGTAGGTTCCAGGGCGGAAATAGATGATATCCGCATCCACATTATTGAGATTACGGACCTCACCTTCATTCGGGTAATGGATACTTCCGTCGCTATCACTGGGAACGGTTCGAGCCTGCTCTCCACCAGTGAGAACCGGCTCTGAGAAAATCATCAAAGCGTTGCGCGGCTCGGTGTGAATGGCTCTATTATTTCCGCCTCCGTATTCCGTCAAATTTCCGGAGTCGTCACTCATATCGTTGTAGGCGGTATAAAGCTGATTATCGAACTCCACCGAAAAGCGATAGCCCTTGTCAGAATATGGGACACGGATGCGAATGGTGCTGCTATCGACCATTTCTTTTTGAAAGTTCAGGTTCTCTGGTCGAATGGTGACCTCATCCACCGAACCGACGGTTTGCCCCGTACGCAACGAAACCTCTACCCACACGTCTTCGCTGTAAAGAAAACTGTTCCAACTCATGGTCAAATTGGCGCTATCAGCGAACTCAGCACCATCGGTTTCGCCATCGTAGCCGATCTTCCCTTTTCCACTACGCGGAATATTCATATATGTGAATGAGTCAAATTTAGACCCCGGGTCACTCGCCGTGCTGACTTTGACATCATAGAACGTCGATCGACGAACCTGATTATCCGCAACAGGAAATTGGTCATTCTCTTCGTAGTTTTCGTGCCACCATGTGTGCAGGCGACTGTTGTCAGCAGTTTGCGCCGCAAAGCTCGGCAAACTCAGGAAAGTCATTGACAACAATACTGCTGCCAAAATTTGAACACGCAGCCATGATTGTCCGGCTGACTCGAGGGAAATACGCATTTTTCACTCCTTATTAGAGCATATAGTGGATTTTTAGCAGTGTTCCCGGAAGTCGTTTCAAAGCACTCTTCCTTTTTGTTTTTATAAGGTGGAATCCATCTACTTCTCATTGAATATCGTCGATACACTTCTTGGCGATCATTTGAGGGCGTAGCTCTAAGAAACAGACAGGCATTGACATTCAGGCTCACGCACTGCATCTCTACCAAAATCGAGATACCGAAATTGATGTGCACAATGAATCAACGCTCATCTGCGCACCACCCTTCGATCTGATCGGCTGGGCTTATCTGTTTTTTCTTATACCCTTTAAAATTCCTGGGCAGGTAGCACCTTAAGATGGACACATACTGTTGTATTTTTTGCTTTTTCTTGAGACGTTCGCCGACGACTGTTCCTAACCCTATTAGGTATACCCTTTTGAAATAAGCAAAAATGCTATTAATTCCAACCTAATTAGCAGCTCGGCGCCTGAAGACATTTTGTGGTTTTCGGGGTAAACACCATTTTCAGAGTTTTCTACTGATACGAGGTCATCAATACCGTTTGATTTCAAAAGAGTCTCATATGAAAGATTGGGAGGACGCAAACGAGTGGTTCATGCAGCGGAACGCGAGCAACTCTCCAAGAATCTCGACAGGGAAGACGTCAAAACTCAACAGAAACACTGCGGCGTGAATGCCGAGCGGGCACTGGCGCCCGATTGCCTTCGGTTCGGCCTGGCCCTGTCGACGCTCGAAGCGGAGGCGAACGAGCGTTGAATCATATCCGGGCGGAGCTGGTATAATGTGAGACTTTTAACTGGTGTCGGCCCCCATGTCTCGCTCACGCTACGAAAAATTCAAACAGGTCCTGCGCCAGCGTCAGCACGATATGACGCTGCTGACCGATCAGGTTCACAAAGCCCAGAATATTTCCGCCATGCTGCGCACCGCTGATGCAGTGGGGATGCCGGAGATTCACATGGTTCAGCCCAGCCGGGGCCGGCTGGTGTACCACCACACCGCCGGGGGCAGCGGGCGCTTTACCGGTACCGTCGTCCACCCGGACATTCAGACCGGCATGGGTGTGCTTCGGGACAAGGGCTTCAAGCTATACGCCGCGCACTGGTCCGACCGCGCCATGCACTACCGGGAGGCCGACTACACACAGCCCTTCGCGCTGGTGATGGGGGCTGAAAAAGAAGGCCTGAGTGACTACGCCGCCGAGCAGGCCGACGAGCACCTGACCATTCCGATCATTGGCATGGTGGAGAGTTACAACGTGAGTGTGGCTGCCGCAATCATTCTGCAGGAGGCCATGCACCAACGTCAGCAGCGGGGTATGTACGATCGCGAACTGGACGAGTGGGATCCGGCGGTGCGGGAGATTCTGTTTCGCTGGATGCACCCGCAGATGGTCCGCTATTGCGAGCGCTACGGACTGCCCTTCCCGGACATGGATGAAGACGGCGATATGATTCCACCCAAAGACGAGCGCTATCGAAGCCCTAAAGGCTAGATGACCGTGCGCAGCATTTCGATGGCCAGCCCCACCAGCAACAGGGCAAACAACCGCTTGAGCCAGGTCACCGGTAGCCGGTGCGCCAACCTGGCACCCACGGGCGCGGTCAGGTAGCTCATGGACGCAATCGCCAGCACGGCGGGCCAATAAACATAGCCCAGGGTATGCGCCGGTAACCCCGGCACCCCCCACCCATTCACCATATACCCGATGGCACCGGCCACGGCGATGGGCAGCCCCACCGCCGCCGAGGTGCCAATGGCTACTGGCAGGCGCACATTGCACCAGGTCAGAAACGGCACGGTCAGGGTGCCGCCACCAATGGCCACCAGCGCCGAGACGCCGCCGATACCCGACGCCACACCGACCAGCCCAGGCCTTCCGGGCAACTGGCGGGAAGGTTCGGGACGACGGTTCAGAATCATCTGCAAGGCGACATAGGCCATGAACACCGAAAAGAAGATCGCTAGCGGTTTCGGGGTCAACCAGGCCGCCAGGAAGGTGGCCGCGAAGGTCCCCACCAACACCCCCGGTGCCATGCGTGCCACCACGGGCCAGAGCACCGCTTTGTGACCGTGATGGGCCCGCAAGCTGGCTACCGCCGTGGGCACAATGGCGGCCATGGACGTGCCCAAAGCCAGGTGCACCAGATGCGCCTCGGGTAGCCCCTGAGCCGCAAACAGCAAGGTGAGTACCGGAACCATCAGGCCACCACCGCCGATGCCGAAGAGGCCGGCCACCAACCCGGTGACCGCCCCCAGCGCCATAAACCCCAGCAACCATTCCAGCATCAATAAGCTCCGGTCATGTCCTCGTACAGAAGCGACGCCATGATAAAGGGCCCGACCGCCTTCGGATCGTCCGCCCGGCGCGGCTCGCTGATGTAATAGTCATAGGTGCCCTCCCGGTATGGATCACCGCCCAACCCGGCAACCGCACAGACCTTGGTGATGCTGATCGTTCCGTCATCGTTATGGCGGATAAATTCATCCACCACTCGCTGATAAGCACTCAGCCCCAAAGCTCGATACCGCTCGTCGATATAACCCTCCTCGCTGCCTTTGAGCAGGAAGTAAGTGAACATGGTTGACGCCGAAGACTCGAGGTAATTACCGTCGCGCCCACCCATATTCACCACCTGCCACCAGACACCCGACTCCGGGTCGCGATGGGTCTCGATGGCGCGGGCCATTTTGTCGGCGATATCCAGAATCACGTCGCGGTCGGGGTGTTGCTCCGGCAGGTCATCAAGTACATCGACAATCGCCATGGCCAGCCAGCCCATGGCCCGCCCCCAGGGCAGCTCAGACAACCCCGTCTCGGAATCCGCCCAACGCTGCTCCCGACTTTCATCCCAGCCGTGATAGAAAAACTGCCCCTCGGCGTTCCAGTGATGTTTCGCCACCAGACGGAACTGATTGATGATGTCATCGTACAGCTCGGGCTCACCATAGGTGGCCGCATACCGGGAAAGAAACGGCGTGCCCATATACAGGCCGTCTAGCCACATCTGATGCGGGTACACTTTTTTGTGCCAGAAGCCGCCCTCACTCGTGCGCGGATGGTCGCGCATCTGATCACGCAATTGCTCGATCGCCAGCCAGTATTTGTCCTCGCCAGTTTCCTGATGAAGTCCGATCAGAAACTTGCCCGGATTCACCCGATCAATGTTGTACAGGCTCTGGTCGTAAGTTCTGATATCGCCGTCGTCGCTGATCATGAAGTCGGCGAAGTCTTCCAAGTAATCGAAAAACCGCTCCTCGCCGGTAGCCCGCCACACGCGTTCGTGGGCGGTCATCATCAGGCCATGGGTGTATTCCCATTTGGGGGTTTCCCGAAAATCGACCATCCAGCCTTCGGGGTTGCGTTCAATGTCGGAGTCGGCCATCCAGACGGATAGCGGTCGGTTGGTGGTTGAAACGGAAGGATTGGTGTTGGTATTGATAGTGCAGGCGTACAGAGCAGCGACGGACAGCAAGACTATGCTGGCCAAACGCCAAAAGGGTTGATAATTCATTGTCTCTCTCCCGGTTTTGGTTTTTGTACCGGGACTATAGCGGGTATGGGGGACGTTTCAAAGAGCTGAAAAACGTTGTCAGAGGGTCCGGTGTCTGTGGGGATAACGTCAGGTTACGGCGGGTGCGCGCTTTGCGCTTACCACGCCCTACGCGAGCAAAGACGAAGAAGCTGGCACGTAGGCGTGCGTGGGGTAAACCCTATGGAGACTCTCGGAGACATGGATGTCGACGAGAAGCCCCCATGGACGGGTTCACGGCGGGTCTCCATAGGGTTTACCCCACGTGCGCCGGACCAGACTATTTCTTCGCGCGCTTACGCTCGTTTTCGGTGAGCAGTTTTTTGCGCAGGCGGATGCTCTCTGGTGTGACTTCCACCAGCTCGTCATCCTCGATGAACTCCAGCGCCTGCTCCAGGGTATGACGAACCGGTGGTGACAGAGTCAGGTTCTCATCGGTGCCGGAGGCACGCACGTTGGTCAGCTGCTTCGCCTTGGTCGGATTCACCACCAGATCATTGTTCCGCGAATGCAGACCAACGATCTGACCTTCATAGACCTCAACGCCAGCGTCAATGAACAGACGGCCGCGATCCTGCAGCGGGTGCAGACCGTAAGCCAGCGTCTTGCCCTTGACCATAGAAACCAACACGCCGTTCTGACGCTTGTGGTCCTCACCCGCTTTGACCGGGCCGTAGTGGTCAAAAATACTGGTCATGATGCCCGAACCGGACGTCAGGGTCAGGAACTGGCCGCGGAAACCGATCAAACCGCGCGAGGGAACCATGAACTCCAACTTCACCCGACCTTTACCGTCCGGCTCCATATTGGTCATTTCCGCTTTGCGCAGGCCCAGCTCTTCCATTACCGCGCCCTGGTGCTGTTCCTCAACGTCGATCACCACCTGCTCGAACGGTTCCTGGATCTGGCCGTCGATTTCCTTCTGGATAACTTCCGGACGGGAAACACCCAGCTCAAAGCCTTCCCGGCGCATGTTTTCAATCAACACCGACAGGTGCAGCTCACCGCGGCCGGAGACCACGAACTTGTCCGGGCTGTCGCCCTGACGGACCCGCAGGGCCACGTTGTGGATCAGCTCCTGATCCAGACGCTCGCGGATGTTGCGCGAGGTGACGAACTTGCCTTCCTTACCGGCGAAGGGCGAGTCGTTGACCTGGAAGGTCATGCTGACAGTGGGCTCGTCCACACTCAATGCGGGCAGCGGATCGACATTCTCCGGGCTGCACAGAGTGTCAGAGATATCCAGACCATCAATACCGGTGATACAGACGATGTCGCCGGCGGTGGCGCGCGTGGTTTCCACCCGCTCCAGGCCGTGATAGCCCATCACCTGCAAGACCTTGGCCTTGCGGGTTTTGCCGTCGGGACGGGCCACAATCACCTGCTGGTTGGGCGAGAGGCTACCGCGGGTAATGCGGCCCACACCGATAACGCCCACATAGCTGTTGTAGTCCAGCGCGGAAACCTGCATCTGGAAATCGCCCTCGATGTCGACATCCGGCGCTTTCACGTTATCGACAATCATCTGGAACAGCGGGGTCATGTCGTCGGCCAGCTCGTCCGGCTCCATGCCCGCCACGCCGTTCAGGGCCGAGGCGTAGATGATCGGGAAATCGAGCTGCTCGTCGGTGGCGCCCAGACGGTCGAAAAGATCGAACACCTGGTCCACGGCCCAGTCGGGACGGGCGCCGGGGCGGTCAACTTTGTTCACTACCACAATCGGGTGCAAGCCTTTTTCAAAGGCCTTGCTGGTCACGAAGCGGGTCTGGGGCATGGGGCCGTCGACGGCGTCCACCAGCAGCAGCACCGAGTCCACCATGGACAGCACCCGCTCGACCTCACCGCCGAAGTCGGCGTGTCCGGGGGTGTCCACGATGTTGATGCGGTAGTCATTCCAACGAATGGCCGTGTTTTTGGCCAGAATGGTAATGCCGCGTTCACGCTCCTGATCGTTGGAATCCATGATCCGCTCGGCGCCTTCGCTGCGTCGGTCCAGGGTGCCGGATTGGGACAGCAGTTTATCGACCAGGGTGGTTTTGCCGTGGTCAACGTGGGCGATAATGGCGATGTTACGCAAATTCTGAATAGCGGATTGGTCTGTCATGAAAACTCTCAGGAGGGAGGACTCTGGAAAAAGGCGGGCATTATACCTGCCAGAAGGCTTCACAGATATGAAAATCGCGGGAAAAATGCGCAAAAAGGCAAAAAAGTCCCGTCAGAGCGCTCCCAAAGGGCCTTAAAGGCCGAACATGCCCTTCTCTTCTTCGCCCGGCGCGATGAACTGGGTGCCGTCTTTGGCGTATTGAAACAGTTCGATGTCCGTTGAGTCGGTGGCGGTAAAGCAGTTGATGAAGGTTTCCAGCGCCACGCCTTCGCGGGTGGAATTGGGGTAGATATCCGCCTCCATGAACACCTTGTACTGATTGTCCCCGCGATCCAGGCGACTGGAAAACCGGTCCACTCGCAGATTGGTCAGCCGACGCCCGAACACCTCCCGGGCATGGGCCGTACAGACCGCCTCGGCATCCGTCAGCGTGGTGTGCCGGTACCGGGCCTCCTCGGCGTCGCGCGAGCCCCACAGCCCCGCGGGAATACCGGTGACGTACAGCGTCGAGCCAACCGAGAGAAGTACCAGCAGACAAGCGATGCCCACCAGCGCCCACTTCTGGCCGGCAGATTCATTTTGGGACCGCGCGCCGGGTCGGGACATGCTCTGACTCTCCTGAGGTGGCCCTACTCCGGCCGATAAACACCAATATTGCGATGGCCTGCATCCATCAGGTGGGCCGCGTGCAGCTGACTCATCACCCCTTTTTCGCAGTACAACAGGTAGCGGCGCTGCGGATCCAGCGTCGCGAACTGGCCATTAAGCCTGAAAAACGGGATTTCCAGCAACTGATCCCCGACCAACGAAAGGGGCTTGAGCCCCGCCTCATCGGGATGGCGGATATCGATGACCACGTCGCCCTCGCCCACCTGCGGCTCAACCGCCACATCCAGCTCCGTCTCACCTGCGTCCACCAGGTGATGTATCGGCGTCTGCGCGCGATCCTCGAGGGCCCGTTCCAACACGGTGAAATCAAAGCGCGCCTCTTCGGACTCCACCCGGTGCAACTTGGCGTTGGTGGTCGGGCGCACCGAGATCACCCCGCAGTACTCCGGCACATTCGCCGAATAGGTTTCGGTACCAATATCCCGGGACAACTGGATGATATCCCGTTTGTCCATGGCGATCAGCGGCCGCAACACCAGGGTATCCGTGGCCCGATCAATGGCGTTCAGATTGGGGATGGTCTGGCTGGACACCTGAGCGACACTCTCACCGGTCACCAGGGCCTTCAGGTCCAGCTCTTCGGCGACCCGGCTGGCGGCGCGCAGCATCATCCGCTTGAGGATCACCCCCATGTAGGCGTTGTCGACCTTTTCCAGAATCTCGGCAACTACCCCTTCAAAGGGCACGGTGACAAACTGAACATTGTGGGAGGCCCCGTACTTCTGCCACAGATAGTAAGACACCTCCTTGACCGCCATCTCGTGGGCGTGGCCACCGAGACTGAAGAAGCAGAAGTGGGTGCGCATGCCCCGCTTCATGGTGAGGTAGCTCGCCACAATCGAGTCGAAGCCACCGGACACCAGAGACAGGACCCCATCGTTCTGAGCGCCCAGGGGATAGCCACCCAGCCCGCGGCGCAAGTTCTCCAGCACAAACAGCCACTGGCGCTTGACCTCCAGCCGCACAGTAATGTCCGGGTCGCGCAGCTTTACACCCGCCGCCTCGGTCTGCTGCAGCAGCCCGCCGCCCACATAGCGCTCGATGTCGGTGGAGCTGAAGTCGTGCTTACCACTGCGCTTGACCCGCACACAGAAGGTCTTGCCCGCCAGGGCCTCGGCCCAGTGAGCTTTGGTCTTGGCCAGAATATCGTCCAGATCCCCCAGGGGGTATGCCTGCACCAACGCGAAGGCGTCGATACCCGGCGTGCGGGCCAGCACATCGGCCACCTGCCGCGTCAACCGCTCGTCAGCCCCGGGCGCCTGCACTTCGACCTTTTCCCAGTCCCGCTTGACCTGAATATCCTCCGACAGCGGCTGCAAAAGCCGACGCAGGTTGTCGCGCAGCTGCTTGATGAAGCGCTTGCGCACCGGCGGGCTCTTGATAATGATTTCGGGAAAAACCTTGACGATAAAATGCATGAACGCCTACTGTTGAAGAACTTGTCTTGCGGGAAAGGCGCGCATTATAAATCATGCGGCCACCCCAAACAAAAAGATCGGTCGCACCACAATGGTGCGCATTGGCGGTTTCGTGCACTATTTTAGATCACGACAACATCCATCTTGGTGCAGAAACCCCGCTGAACGCCCCGATCTGCCGCTTTTGCGCACGATGGCACACATCTTGCCCCTTTATCGCACACTGGCGCTGGCAAGATCGTCACAATCCGATGTAGCCGCCAGCGTGAAAACACGGTTTAATGCACAGGTTTTCTTATCCGTAGCCCCCGGGCTATTCTCAATTGGAGGCATTCAATGTCTAAAAAAACACTGGACCTGATCAAAGAACACGAAGCGCGTTGGGTCGACATGCGCTTTACCGACACTCGCGGTAAAGAGCAGCACGTCACCATCCCCGCCAAAGATGTGGACGAAGACTTCTTTGAAGACGGCAAGATGTTTGATGGCTCTTCCATCAATGGCTGGAAAGGCATCAACGACTCCGACATGATCCTGATGCCGGACGATGAAACGTCCATCATGGACCCTTTCTCTGACAGCCCCACCGTCATTGTGCGCTGTAACATCGTTGAGCCGATGACCATGCAGGGCTATGACCGCGACCCGCGCTCCATCGGTCTGCGCGCTGAAGAGTACCTGAAGTCCACCGGCCTGGGTGACGTTGCCCTGTTTGGCCCGGAGCCCGAATTCTTCGTATTCGACAGTGTTCAGTGGAACGCCACCATGGGCGGCGCTTTCTACAAGATCAACTCCGAAGAAGCGGCCTGGTCTTCCAGCGAAAGCTATGACGGCGGCAACACCGGTCACCGTCCGGGCGTGAAAGGCGGCTACTTCCCGGTACCTCCGGTCGACTCCCTGAACGACCTGCGTGGCGCCATGTGTGACGCCATGGAAGCCATGGGTCTGGAAATTGAAGTTCACCACCACGAAGTGGCGACTGCCGGCCAGTGTGAAATTGGCGTTGGCGCCAACACCCTGGTGAAGAAAGCGGACGAAGTGCAGATCCTGAAGTACTGCGTACACAACGTGGCGCACGCCTTCGGCCAGACCGCCACCTTCATGCCCAAGCCGCTGATCGGTGACAACGGCTCTGGTATGCACGTGCACCAGTCGTTCTCCAAAGACGGCAAGAACCAGTTCGCTGGCGACGGCTATGCCGGCATGAGCGAAACCGCTCTGTACTACATCGGCGGTATCATCAAGCACGCTCGCGCGCTGAACGCCTTCTGTAACGCCTCGACCAACTCGTACAAGCGTCTGGTACCGGGCTTTGAAGCCCCGGTGATGCTGGCTTACTCCGCCCGCAACCGTTCGGCCTCCATCCGGATTCCGTACGTAAACAGCGACAAGGCCCGTCGTATCGAGACCCGCTTCCCCGACCCGACCGCCAACCCCTACCTGGCGTTCGCGGCTCTGTTGATGGCAGGCCTGGACGGTGTACAGAACAAGATCCACCCCGGCGACCCCGCCGACAAGAACCTGTACGACCTGCCGCCGGAAGAAGGCAAGGCGATCCCGACCGTGGCTTCCAGCCTGGAACAGGCTCTGGACGCTCTGGACGAAGACCGCGACTTCCTGAAGGCCGGTGGTGTGTTCACTGACGATGTGATCGACGCCTTCATCGACCTGAAGCGTGAAGAGATCGAGCGCCTGAACATGACCCCGCACCCGGTTGAGTTCGAGCTGTACTACAGCTGTTAATTCGCCGCAGGCGCTAGTTGTTAAAAACCGCTGTAGGCACCAGTTGCTAAGACGCTGTAGGCACTAGCTGCCAATTCGCGGTATAAAAACCGGCTTTCGAGCCGGTGAATGACCAAAAGCCCGTTCAGGTGACTGAACGGGCTTTTGTTTTTATGGGTCCAAGGAGTAAGCTTTACTGTACCCCGCCACCACAAAGGCCGACACGGGACTCCTTTATGCGATCTGCTCTGCTGCTTATCACCCTGATGCTGTTCAGCCTCCTGACAGTGGCCCAACCCATCTACAAAACCGTGGATGAAGAGGGGCGGGTCAGCTACTCGGACAAGCCGCCCCGCGGCGTTCAGAACGATGCTTCCGACGAGCTGCCTCCGGTCAACAATGTCCCCGGGCAGACCACCACACCCCAGCGCCGCGACACCCCCGAAGAGGAAGCCCCCGAGCCGGTGGACTACTCGATTGAAATCGTCTCCCCCCAGCCGGACAGCAGCGTCCCTCCCGGCCAGCGAGACCTGCCCATAGCCGTTCGACTGCAGCCAGCCCTGCAGCCCGGGCACACCCTGGTCTATTACCTGGACGGCGACACCCTTGCCGAAACCCGATCGACCCAGCACATCGTCCGGGAAATCTACCGGGGAACGCATACCGTTCAGGTCGAAATCCTGGATCCTCAAGGTCAGAGCCTGGCAGCGACCGCACCGGTCACCATTCATGTGCACCGACCCAGCGTCATTCCCCGCAGTGGCGGCTAAGCCGCCCCGACGCACCGTTTGATGGCGCGAACGGCAGAGCTTTGCGCCACTAGCACCAATATGGTGCACACCCCTTCAAACTCACCTACACTCCTCTCCGGAAACGCCCAAAAATGGGCCTTTCCTCCGATACGCAGTTGGATTGCTTTTTGCATAGACCTGCCCTGAGGGCGGGCTCCATTTCAGTGCATAGAGCCGCACATCAGCCGCCTTTCTTCAATCAGACCGGGAGTCGATCCGAGAGTGAGTACCGGAGATCTTCACAAACCGCTGCTGGACAGCCTGAGCACCGCCATCATTCTGGTGGACGGCGAGCTGCGGTTGCGCCATATGAACCCCGCCGCCGAGGCCCTGCTCGCCGTCAGTTGCGAGCGAACCCTCGGTGAGCCGCTCACCCAGTTTTTCTTTGAGTCCAGCGAGACCCCCGGACAGCTCAGATCCGCCGCCGAACAGGCTAACCACTACACCAAGCGCCACGCCGAATGGCAGTTGTTGACCGGCGGCCAGATTACCGTGGACTACACGGTCACGCCCTTTGGCGAGGCCTCCGGACTGGTCATCGAAATCCAGCCCATCGACCGCCTCCTGCGCATCAGCCGGGAAGAGATGCTGACCTCCTCGCAGGAGACCACCCGCAATCTGGTGCGTGGCATGGCCCACGAGATCAAAAACCCACTGGGCGGCATTCGCGGCGCAGCGCAGTTGCTGGCCCGGGAGCTGCCCGGTAGCGACCTGCAGGAATACACCGGGGTGATCATTGATGAAGCCGACCGGCTGCGCAATCTGGTGGACCGAATGCTCGGCCCGAACCAGTTGCCCCAGCGCCAGTGGCTGAACATTCACGAAGTGCTCGAGCGGGTGGCAACCATCATCAAGGCCGAGAGCAGCGGTTCTGTGACCCTGACCCGGGATTACGATCCCAGCATCCCGGACCTGAATGCCGATAAAGAGCAGCTGATTCAGGCACTGCTCAACATTGCCCGCAATGCCATGCAGGCACTGCTGGAAAGTGGCACCAAGGCACCGGATATCCGGCTGGTCACCCGAATTCAGCGCCGCTACACCATCGGGCGACACCACCACCCGCTGGTGTGTCGTATCGACATTGTCGACAACGGCCCCGGCATTCCCCAGGACATTCTCAAGAACATTTTTTACCCCATGATTTCCGGCCGGGCCGATGGCACCGGACTGGGGCTGACCATTTCGCAGCATTTGATCCACCAACACCAGGGCCTGATCGAATGCGACAGTGAGCCGGGGCAAACCCGCTTTTCGCTCTACCTACCTATGGAAGCTCAACATGCAGAAGTCTAACCGAGTCTGGATAATCGACGACGACCGATCCATTCGCTGGGTGCTTGAAAAAGCCCTGCAGGGTGCCGGCATTGAGGCGCGGGCCTTCGACTCCGGCGACAGTGCCATCAGCCAGCTGGGGCGGGATGTCCCCGATGCCATCATCAGCGACATCCGGATGCCCGGTATTGATGGCCTGGCACTGCTCAAAGACCTGCACGCCCAACACCCGGACATTCCGATCATCATAATGACCGCCCACTCCGACCTGGACAGCGCGGTAGCGGCTTACCAGGGCGGCGCCTTTGAATACCTGCCCAAACCCTTTGACGTCGACGAAGCGGTAGCGGTAACCCAGCGGGCGCTGGCCCACGCCCAGGAACAGAAGAGCGAGAGCGATGGCAGCGAAACGGTTGAGGTCAACACCGAAATCATCGGTGAAGCGCCGGCCATGCAGGAAGTTTTCCGGGCCATCGGGCGTTTGTCACAATCCAACATCACGGTACTGATCAACGGCCAGTCCGGTACCGGTAAAGAGCTGGTTGCCCATGCCCTGCATCGCCACAGCCCTCGCCGGGAAGAGCCTTTCATCGCGCTGAATATGGCGGCAATTCCCAAGGACCTGATGGAGTCGGAACTGTTCGGCCACGAGAAAGGCGCTTTTACCGGCGCGGCGGCGCAACGTCAGGGCCGCTTTGAGCAGGCCAATGGCGGCACCCTGTTTCTGGACGAAATTGGCGATATGCCCGCCGAAACCCAGACCCGCCTGCTTCGGGTACTGGCCGACGGCGAGTTCTATCGGGTGGGCGGCCACACGCCGGTCAAAGTGGATGTGCGCATCATTGCCGCCACGCACCAGAACCTCGAAACTCTGGTTGCCGACGGTCGCTTTCGCGAAGACCTGTTTCATCGCCTTAACGTCATTCGCATTCACATTCCGAAACTGGCCGACCGTCGGGAAGACATTCCCAAGC
The DNA here is from genome assembly GCF_000463525.1 of Marinimicrobium sp. LS-A18. NCBI lineage: Bacteria > Pseudomonadati > Pseudomonadota > Gammaproteobacteria > Cellvibrionales > Cellvibrionaceae > Marinimicrobium > Marinimicrobium sp. LS-A18. The sequence goes on along the minus strand of NZ_AWEP01000006.1, from coordinate 594,574 downwards.
TGGCGAAATTTTTTCTGCAGAAAGCCGCCGGCGAACTGGATGTGGACACCAAGATTCTGCTTCCGGAAACTGAAGAATTTTTCTGCGCCCTTTCCTGGCCCGGTAACGTCCGGCAGCTGGAAAACACCTGTCGGTGGATTACCGTCATGGCGTCCGGGCGCGAAGTGCACATCGAAGATCTGCCACCGGAACTGCTTCACCACAAGGAAGACAACGCGCCTGCGGATGACTGGGAAAAAGCTTTGCGTCACTGGGCCGACCAGGCACTGGCACGCGGCCATCACCAGCTATTGAGTGAAGCGGTACCCACGTTTGAGCGCGCGCTGATCGAAACCGCCCTGAAGTACACCGCGGGTCGAAAACGCGATGCGGCCAATCTGTTGGGATGGGGACGGAACACCCTGACCCGCAAACTGAAAGAATTGGATATGGCGGGGGGAGACGATAGCGCTGAACCCTGAAGCAAAGAAAAAGTCATTCTTACCACAATCAACGCCGTCGGGTGATGCATGACACCCGACGTTTAATTCACTCTTGTTGCTTTGTCATACTTATGTAAACGGTACGCAATGATTGCCTCGGGTCATCGCAAAAAAGTCGTAACGGTTACACCCGGTTTATCGTCACGCAACCATTGCAAGCAGCTCTGCCTGTGCTAAAATCCCTTCCCCCTATAAAAACTCACCCAAGCAAACGTCTCCCAAGAAGACGACCAATCGGCACTGGATTCTGCACCCCGCCATTATTTACGGAGTGCGATACCGACACTATTATTAAATAGAGTGAGGCGCGACGCACAAACCGACAAGGCCAACAGAGCTTGCGAAAGACGTCAGAAAAGCGCCCACCAATGAGAGACGAGAGACCGCAATGAGGCACAACCTCATTGTTATCAACCAAAGGAACAGACCGTGCCACACAATGCATTTTACGCGCAGTCCGGCGGCGTGACCGCTGTGATCAATGCGTCGGCTGCCGGCGTTATCGCCGAAGCCAAAGCCCACCCCGACACCATCGGTACGCTTTACGCTGGCCGAGACGGCATCATTGGCGCACTGACCGAAGAGTTGATCGACATCACCGCCGAGTCCGAAAGCGATCTGTCGGCGCTGCTGCACACTCCGTCCGGCGCCTTCGGGTCCTGCCGCTACAAGCTCAAGTCAATCGAGGAACATCGCACCCAGTACGAGCGCCTGATCGAGGTGTTCCGGGCTCACGACATCCGTTACTTTTTCTACAACGGTGGCGGCGACTCCCAGGATACAGCGCACAAAGTCTCACAACTGTCCGAGAAGATGGGCTTTCCCATCACCTGCATTGGTGTGCCCAAAACCATGGACAATGACCTGCCGATCACCGACTGCTGTCCGGGCTTTGGCTCCGTCGCAAAGTATACGGCCGTGTCCATACTGGAGGCGTCATTCGATGTCTCCTCCATGCAGCGCACCTCCACCAAGGTGTTCGTCATGGAAGTCATGGGCCGCCACGCCGGCTGGGTTGCCGCCAGTGCCGGCTTGGCGCGGGACGAGCGGGGCATGGGACCGGACATCATCCTGTTCCCGGAAGTGCCGCTGGATGAATCGCGTTTTCTGGAGCAGGTCGACCGGGTCGTTGCCGAGCGCGGCTTCTGCATGATCGTGGTGTCCGAGGGCGCGAAGGATGCAGCGGGTGAGTTTCTCTCCAGCTTCGGCACCACCGACGCCTTTGGTCATGCCCAGCTCGGTGGCGTTGCCCCCGTCATTGTGAACAAAATCAAACAGCACGCGGGTTACAAATGCCACTGGGCAGTCTGTGACTACCTGCAGCGGGCCGCTCGCCACATCGCCTCACAAACCGATGTGGACCAGGCCTATGAGCTGGGTTGCGCCGCCGTGCGGTACGCGGTCAACGGGGACAATGCGGTCATGCCGGTGGTGGTTCGAGAGAGCGATCAGCCTTACCGTTGGCACATCGACAAGGCGCCCCTGTCCGAGGTGGCCAACGTCGAGAAATGTCTGCCCACCGACTTCATCAGCGACGACGGCTTCCATATTACCGAGAAAGCCCGTCGATACCTGTCGCCCCTCATCGAGGGAGAGGCCTATCCTCCCTATCAGAACGGTCTGCCCGATTATCGGGTACTGAACAAATCCGTGATTCCCAAAAAGTGTGCGGAATTTTACGATCTTTAATTGAATTGATTTTGACAGGGACACCGGTGTTCTTCGGCGAAAGGGGTGAGAGCTTTTGGCCGGAGAAGGTGTCTCTGTCAATTCCCGGGGGGAGCCCAACCTGCCATCACCGATGGCCAACACGATAGAGACGCACTCCAGTGCGCGTATCAACCAACTGAGAGACGAAAGACATGAACGATATCACCAAGCTGCTGGGTGAAGAGGCGGACAGCCTGCTCACTCACCGTTGTGAAAAAATCACTCAGGAACAGCTGACGCTTCCCGGTGCCGATTACGTCAGCCAGACCTTTTCCCAGACCGATCGCCCGATTCCGGTGCTTCGTGCCTATCAGCAACTGCTCAATCACGGCCGTCTGGCCGGCACGGGCTATCTGTCGATCCTGCCGGTGGACCAGGGGATTGAACACTCGGCGGGCGCCTCCTTCGCGCCCAACCCGCTGTACTTCGACCCCAAGAACATTGTCGAACTGGCCATTGAGGGCGGCTGCAACGCGGTGGCCTCGACCCTGGGGGCACTGGGGTCCGTTGCCCGCCAGTACGCCCATCGTATCCCGTTCGTGGTCAAGCTGAACCACAACGATGCCCTGGTCTACCCGACCTCTTACGATCAGACGTTGTTCGGGCAGGTCAAGCAGGCTTACGACATGGGAGCCGTTGCCATCGGCGCCACCATCTATTTCGGTTCGGAGAATTCCCGCCGTCAGTTGCAGGAAATCAGCGCCGCATTCGAACAGGCGCACGAGCTTGGCATGATGACCATTCTCTGGACCTACTTGCGCAACGGTGATTTCAAACAGGATGGGGTTGACTACCATACGGCGGCCGACCTGACCGGGCAGGCCAACCACCTGGGCGTAACCATCAAGGCGGATATCATCAAGCAGAAAATGGCAGAGAACAACGGTGGCTTTAATGCCGTGAAAGTCGGGAAAACCCACCCGAAGGTTTACAGTCATTTATCCAGCGACCACCCGATTGATCTGGTCCGCTACCAGGTGGCCAACTGTTACATGGGTCGGATCGGCCTGATCAACTCCGGCGGTGCATCCACCGGTGCCGGTGATCTCGCTCAGGCGGTGCGCACCTCGGTGATCAACAAGCGTGCCGGCGGCATGGGATTGATTTCCGGCCGCAAGGCGTTTCAGCGTCCCATGAATGAAGGGGTGGAACTGCTGAATGCGATTCAGGATGTGTACCTGGACAAGCGCATCACGATCGCCTAACCACGACGCAGTCGGACATCGACAAAAACGGCAGGGCAGGTATGTCCTGCCGTTTTTGTTGGCAGGACGGAGCTACCGCTCCGGCTCCCAATCTCCCAGAATGGTATCAATCCGGTACTGTTTCACTTCAGATTCGGATAAGTGCCGCCGCCCCTCATGATCGTGAGCACCGGGCCCTTCACTGCCATACTCAAAGAAACGGGAATCTTCCGGGGTGAACAACATCCTGGTGCCGTCCGGAGCGGTACCCCCCATCTTGTCCCACCCCGATTCCTTGATATGTGCCGCCATGTAGCAACCCACGAAAACGGCTTTGCCAATCGCGTCCGGATCGGCATAACGGCCGTCATCGAATGTGGTGGTCGGATGCCAGGGTCGACCCAGCGCGGTCGAGTCATCCGGGACGCCTTCCTCCCGGAGCAGCCGACAGTTGAGAAAGGTAAAACCGAACTCTGACTCGATATCCGTGGAGGGCGCGGTCACATAACCGTGTGTGTCATGCCTGCTCCCACGTGCGGTGGTCACAATATCCGAGTCGGTAAACAAGGCATTACCCGCGCCGAAAATAAAATCCACGTTACCGGCGATGCGCGACTTGTCGAACCAGGCACGTTTGCCGTTCATGTACAGCGTGTCCTGATGCCCGAGAAGCTGAACGTCCCGCGCCAGGATGCGGTCACTGCCCTTGTCCAGGTGCAGTGCGACGGCCTGGGTTCCGCTCACCCTATCCGGGTGATCTTTGGCCAGCGCATCGTTGGCCACAAAGTCAAAGCGGTTCTCGATACTGAGCGAATGGAACTGCACATCGGTGCTGGTCACACTGACCGTATAGCTGCGAAAGGTACCCAGGTTACCACCGTCTCCGTCGGGCCGACCGGCGTAGTCATCGTAGTGAATGCGGGTCTGCTCCATGCCCTCTCCCAACAGGTGGATAAAGGGCTTGTCGATTCTCAGCTTCTCCCGGTATTCACCTGCACGAATCAGAATACGATGGGGCGCGTCGCCCGAATCCGGAGCCGCGTCCAACGCGGCCTGCACCGTCGGGTAGACCGGCAGATCGTCAAACGCGCGTTGCTGTTGATCCACAACGGCGTGTAGATCTCGACGGGCATCACCACAACCAACCACCAGCATCATGGCCAACAATGCAAAGACGAAGGAAACGAGTCTCATAGTGAACATCTCAAAGGGTTTGCACAGACCGGGCCGGGCGAACGCCGCCCGGCCTGACAGGGAGGGCAATTACTCGCCAAAGTGTTCGCGAACCGTCGCCAGTACGCCTTTATCGTAAAACGACGTCAGCCAGCGAGTGGTGGACTCGACAAACACCGGTTCATTGATGAGGTCCGAGCCGAACACTTCCTTGATCAAAACCACCGCTTTGACCATGGCCGCCGGATCACTTTTTGCCGAATCACACGCCGCTCGCAAGGTATCCGCCAACGGATCGGACACCTCAATGGGCTGCCCCTTCTCATCAACGCCAGAGACATAGCGAATCCAGGCGGCAACCCCCAGTGTAATGATGTCGATATGACCAGCACCCTGAAGCTGATCCCGCAAGGTGTGCAGAAGACGTTGAGGCAGCTTCTGTGAGCCGTCCATCGCAATCTGCCAGGTGCGGTGTTTCAGCGATTTGTTGCGAAACCGGTCGCGCAGCTGGCCCTTGTAGAACTCAATATCAAACCCTTCCGGTGCATTGACCGTCTCACCGGCCTCCCGGGCATGGTAGGTTTCCACCATCTTCACGAAGGCCGGTTCGGCCATCACCTCACTGACATAATCAAAGCCGGCGAGATAACCGGAGTACGCCAGGGTCGAGTGGGCACCATTGAGCAGGCGCAGCTTGATCTTCTCGAAAATCTCCACCTCGTCGACCAATTGCGCGCCCACCTTTTCCCAGGCGGGACGACCGTTGGCGAAGTTATCTTCAATGACCCACTGGGTGAACGGCTCGGTAAAAACCGTTCCTTCATCGCGCAGGCCCAACAACTCCTCCACGTGCTGACGATCGTCGTCGGTGGTCGCCGGAACAATCCGGTCGATCATGGTGCAGGGGAAGGTGGTATTGCTACGAATCCACTGTGCCAGTTCGGGCGAGACCTGCTCGGCAAACTGATGCAGCGCCTTTTCCAACACCTGGCCATTATTGGGGAGGTTATCGCAGCTCAGCGCGGTAAAGCTGGGCACGCCGGCTTCCATTCGCGCTTTCAGTGCCGACACCAGATAACCGATGGCCGAACGGGGCTTGTCCAGGTTCTCAAGGTCATGCTGAATATCCGGGTTTTTCAGATTGAGGTTGCCGGTGGCCGGATCGTGGCAATAACCTTTTTCGGTGACCGTCATCGACACGATCTTGATGGCCGGATCGGCCATCACGGCGACCAGCGCCGACGGATCTTCCGGGCCCACCATGACCGACTTCACGGCGCCGACAATCTGCAACTTTTCGCTGTCGCTCGAGCGCTCAACGAGCGTGTACAGACCGTCCTGGGGTGCGAGCTGCTCGCGCACCGTTGGCGAGCGAAGGCTGCACCCGATGATGCCCCAATCCCCGCCAAATTGATTCAGGACCGCTTCGGTATAAAAAGCCTGGTGGGCCCGATGAAAGGCCCCAATGCCCAGGTGGACAATACCGGCTTTCAGCGCCGAGCGATCATAGTTCGGGGTGCTCACGGAAGCGGGCACCTGCCCCAAAGTTTCATTGTTTAAACGTTTCATAACATCACTCTTTCTTTTGGTTGATAGGCAATTGTGAGTCAGGCTCTTCGCCGCTCTATGGCAGCGTTGTCAATCGTACTCACATTGGCAATCTCTCCCACTCGATGGTATATTTTCTGTTCACTGTCCTGCAATTGCCGCCATGGCATTCATGCCCCGTAGCGCGCGGCATAACCATTACAACATCAACGATCAACCAACAGGCATCCTCTTTATGGCACGTATAGCAGCAATTGGCGAAGTTATGGTGGAGCTTTCGCCTTATCCTACCGCGCAGGAGGAGACCCGCGAAATCATGGCGCTCTCCTACGCGGGCGACACCTACAATACCTCCGTCTACATGTCCCGCCTGGGGCTGGAAACCCACTATGTCACTCGCCTCGGGGATGATCCCTACAGTGAGCAGATCATCCAGCGGATGCACGACGAGGGTATCGGCACTGATATGATCGAACGGGTTGCCGGTCGTTCACCCGGGCTGTACATCATCCGTAACACCCCCGATGGTGAGCGGGAATTTTTCTACTGGCGCCGCGAAGCGCCCGCGCGCGAACTGTTTTCCGAGCCCAACGAAAGCGTGCGTCTGTACAACCAGCTGCAGGAGTTCAACGCGGTCTACCTGAGCGGCATCACGCTCGCCATCATGACCGATACCGCCCGGCAAAGCCTGTTCAATGCCCTCGCCAAACTGCGCGGCAAAGGGGTAAAAGTCATTTTCGACAGCAACTATCGCCCCCGCCTGTGGAACACCACCAAGGACGCCCAGAACGCCATGCAGGCCATGCTCAAGCACACCGATATTGCCCTGCTGACGCTTGATGATGAGCAGCTGCTGTGGGGCGACGATTCCATCGAGGGCTGCAAGAAGCGTTATCAGGCGCTGTCCGAGCTGGTACTGAAGCGTGGCGCCGAGGAAACCGTGCTGATCGTGGATGGCGAAGAGCAACGGGTCCCGGTGCCCAAAGTCGATAACGTGATCGACACAACCGGTGCCGGCGACACCTTCAACGCTGGCTACCTGGCCACGCGACTGGACGGCGCCTCGGCAGAGGCAGCCGCTGCAAACGGCACCCGTTGTGCACGAGTGGTCATCCAGCACCGGGGCGGCGTAATCGAGAAGACACTGTTTGAAGCCGGTATCAACGGCTGACACCTCACAGGCGGCGCGCCCAGGCGCCGCCTTTTTTACCGCTGAGCCACGCCGCTATAGCATCGGCACGCCCCGTTTACACAGCTGAATACTGAAACCAAACGGATCGCGCATCATCACCAGGTGCGAGCCATCCTGAGGCTTCACTTCCTCAACAAAGGTCGCCCCCACTTTCTCGAGCTCCGCCCGCTTCGCGTCCGGGGTTTCGCACACAAACGCCAGATGCAGAATCAGTGGGTTCATATCCGCGTAGGGCGGGACTTCATCCGGCGGATTGTTGTAAATTTCAATCATGACCTGGCCGCTGGAATCTTTCAGAAAGTGGGTACGGGGCCCACCCTCCATCTTCCGTGCAACGGTCATCCCCAGATTGGCGGTATACCACTCGGCCACCGCCTCCGGGTCAGCCACATTGTAGGCAAAGTGTTCAATTTTCATCGTATTCTATCGCTCCAGATTACTCGTACAGTCCGAACAGACGCGGCAAGGCTTCACTGAAAGCCGGCACGTAAGTGACCAGCAACAGGACAACAAACATCGCGGCGTAGAGCGGCAGCAAAGGCTTGAACATTTTGCTGATGGTGGTTTTGGCAATCCCACAGCCGACAAAGAGCACACTCCCTACCGGCGGCGTACACAACCCGATACACAGGTTCAATACAATCATGATACCGAAATGCAGCGGCGACATGCCCAGCTCGGTGACGACCGGGAGGAAAATCGGGGTAAAGATCAGGACCGCCGGTGTCATATCCATGAAAATACCGACGATCAACAGAATCAGGTTGATGGTCAGCAGAATGATATAGGGGTTATCGCTCAGCGCAATCAGCGCGTCACTGATGGTCTGCGGGATATTCTCATAGGACATTACCCAGGACATCGCCGTGGAGGTGCCGATCAGCAACATTACAATCGCGGTGGTCTCAACCGACTTGACCAGAATCTGCGGCAGTTGGTTGACCTTGACCTCGCGGTAGATGAACACCGACAGTGCCAGGGCGTAGAGTACCGCGATCACACTGGCCTCGGTGGCGGTAAAGAAACCCGCCACAATACCGCCGATGACGATGATGATCAGCAGCAGGCTCGGAATGGCATCAATGGTTTTACGCACCGCTTCGCGAAACGGAATGCGATCGCCCACCGGGTACCCTTTCATCTTGGCCCAGATACCGCAGACCGCCATCAACCCCGCCATCAACAGCAAGCCCGGGATGTAACCGGCAATAAACAGCGCGGCAATGGAAACGCCACCGCTGGCCAACGAGTAAACGATCAACACGTTGCTCGGCGGAATCAGCAGACCGGTCGTGGAAGCGGTAACCGTGACCGCGCCACTAAAACCCCGGTCGTAACCTTCTTTGGTCATGGCCGGGACCATAAAACCACCGACCGCTGAAGTGGCCGCCACAGCGGAGCCGGAAATGGCCCCGAACAGGGTACAACTGATCACGTTCACAAACGCCAGGCCGCCGGGCAGCATGCCAAAAAATACCTTGGCGAATTCAATCAGCCGGTGCGCAATCCCGCCCTGCCCCATCAGAATACCGGACAGGATGAAGAACGGAATGGCGAGCAGAGCAAAACTGTTGATGCCCCCCGCCATGCGCTGCGCCAGGGTCATGACCGCCGGCGTAAAATCAATAGTGAACAGCATCGTCAGCAAAGTGGAAATGCCGATACTGATAGCGATGGGGACGTTGAGGAACAGCAACACAACGAAGCTGAGCACCAACACGACAATTGACAGTTCCATAGGGGTTCGCCTCTCTTATTCGTTCTCTCTAGCAGCGTTAGTCGATGGGCAGGTCTTCACTGGCACCCGGAATTTCGCGCAATCGAATATGATCAATGGCGAACAGACAAATCAGTATTCCACTGATGGGGACGACGCTGTAGATATACCCCATGGGAATCTGCAGCGCTGGCGACAGTTGATTCAGGTCCAGCGTCAACATCATCAGTTTGAAACCGCCGACCACCATCACGCTCGCGGCAAACGCGAAACACAGCACGTTGATCAGAATTTCGGTTTTTACCTGCGCCTCACGCGACAGGTTGGATGTGACAATATCCAGCCCCAGGTGCGCTCGCACACGAAAGGCGTAGGCGGCCCCCAGCAGCCCGATCCAGACTAGGAGGAAACGGGCCAGCTCCTCGGTCACCGAGCTGGGCTCGGACAGAATAAAGCGGGTGACAACCTGCCAGGTGACATCGATCACCATTACGGCCATCAATACCATCAACACCCAGGCGAGGGCGCGATCAATTACTCTCATTACACTGTTCATGGCTCTCGTCTCCGCGCTCACATGGATTTGATCTGCTGCAGAAGCTCGTACACGGGCTCACCGCGCAGTTCTTCATGCATGGGCTCAACACGTTCCATAAAGGGTGTCTTGTCCGGATAAACCACTTCCACACCGGCTTTTTGCACCTCTTCCAACGCGTGCTCGGTCGCTTCGGCCCATAGTTGTTTCTGGTAGGTCACCGACTCATCCATGGCCTGCTGCAGCCAGGCCTGTTGTTGTTCATCCAGAGAGTTCCAGACGTAGTTACTGATCAGGACCACGTCCGGTACATAGGTGTGCTCATTGAGCGAGTAGAACTTCGCCACTTCGTAGTGCTTGGAGATGAAAAAGCTCGGCGGGTTGTTCTCGGCACCGTCCACGACACCTTGGGAGAGGGCGGTATAGAGCTCACCCCAGGAAACCGGGGTTGGAGAGCCGCCCAGGGAGCGGACCATTGCCATGGAGGTCTGACTCTCCTGAACCCGGATTTTCATCCCGGCCAGGTCTTCAGGCGTTTCGACCTGTTTGTTGACGGTATAAAAGCTGCGGCTACCGGCATCGTAGTAACCCAGCCCCCGCAATCCGACATCCGCACCGGACTGGAGCATTTTGATACCGGCATCGCTGTCGAGAAAATTCCAGAAGTGTTCGTGATCCCGGAATACATAGGGCAAGCTGAACACTTTCATTTCCGGCACGAAGCTTTCCATTGGGCTGGCGGACACTTTGGTCATGGCCAGGCTGCCAATCTGGAGCAGTTCAATCAGTTCCCGTTCGGAGCCGAGCTGGCCGTTGGAGTAGACTTCCAACTGAACGCTACCGTCCGACAGTTCATGCAACCGGTCGGCCATGTGAACCATGGCTTTGTGCACGGGCGTGCTTCGATCGAGGTCATGCCCCATTTTCATGTAGACGGTGTCGTCCACTACGGTGTCACAGCCGGCCAGGCCGATGGTTACCGCAATGCAGCCGAGCACTCGCCGCCAGGTGGTTGGTTGGTTTGATTGCATAGTGACCTTCTCTCTTATTGTCGAGCTGACCATGATACAGGGCAGCCTACCCTCTCTCAATTAAACCTTGTTTGTCTGTTTTGGCCTTCGGTGTTTTAAATCCGGGCTGCCATGGGGTACACCGTTTCGGGACACGCCGTAAACCCATCCCTGGGGGCTCGGATCGCGGGTCCCCCGCTCTACGGTCCCGAAACGGTGTACCCCATGTCATCCCTCACTTGGGCAGAAACCCTACACCTCTGGATCAGGTTATAGGTCATACCGCTGTACGCTTTCCGATATCACCTAAAGCGTTACCTCTACCAGACGGCACGCGGGTGCGGGGCATACCGGTTCAAGACCGTAGAGCGGGGGACCCGCGATCCGAGCCTACAGGGATGTATGTACGGCGTGTCTTGAACCGGTATGCCCCGCACCCACCCCCGAAGCTGAAAAACCACCCAACTAATCAAGGTTACGAAGAATCGTCTCAACCATTTTCTTGGCATCGCCGAACAGCATCATGGTGTTGTCCTTGTAGAACAACTCATTCTGCACCCCAGCGTAACCTGCCGACATACCGCGCTTGACGAACAGAACCGTCTTCGCCTTTTCCACATCCAGAATCGGCATACCGTAAATCGGGCTGGCCGGATCGGTCTTCGCCGACGGGTTGGTTACATCGTTGGCGCCGATCACAAAAGCGACATCCGTGGTCTGGAACTCGCTGTTGATATCCTCCAGCTCGAACACCTCGTCATACGGCACATTCGCTTCCGCCAGCAATACGTTCATGTGACCTGGCATACGACCCGCCACCGGGTGAATCGCATACTTGATGGTCACACCCGCCGCTTTCAGCTCGTCGCACATTTCACGCAGTGCGTGTTGGGCCTGGGCGACCGCCATACCGTAGCCCGGCACAATGATCACCGAGCCGGCGTTTTTCATGATGAAGGCCGCATCTTCCGCGCTGCCCTGCTTCACCGGACGATCGTCCGCCGCACCGGCCGGGCCGCCAGCGGAGGAGTCGCCGCCGAAGCCACCTAGAATCACATTGAAGAACGAGCGGTTCATGCCTTTACACATGATGTAGGACAGAATCGCACCGGAAGAACCCACCAGGGCGCCGGTGACAATCAGGGCGTCGTTTTTCAGGGTGAAACCAATGCCCGCGGCGGCCCAACCGGAGTAGGAGTTGAGCATGGACACCACCACCGGCATATCGGCACCGCCGATGGGGATGATGATCAGTACCCCGATGACAAACGCCAGGGCGGTCATGGTCCAGAAGATCCAGGGCTGCTGATCGATGCAGAAGTAAACCAGCAGAGCCAGTATCACCAGGCCAAACAGGGCATTGAGATAATGCTGGCCGCCGAAAGACACCGGCGCACCGGAGACCAGCCCTTGCAGTTTGGTGAAGGCGATCACGGACCCGGAAAAGGTGATGGCGCCGATCACGACACCCAGACCCATCTCGATACGACTGGCGACAAAGATATCTCCGGTCGCGCCGACCAGGCCAAACGCCCCGGGGTTGGTAAAGGCCGCACCGGCCACCAGCACCGCGGCCATACCGACCAGGCTGTGGAACGCCGCCACCAGTTGCGGCATGGCGGTCATGGCGATGCGTTTGGCGATGGTGATACCGATCACCGCGCCGAGGACCAGCGCCGCCACAATCCATTCGTAGGATTGCACTTCCGGGCTGAACACGGTGGTCACCACCGCGATCAGCATGCCGAGCATGCCGCAGATATTACCGGTCCGTGAGCTTTCCGGCGAGGACAGGCCGCGCAGAGCCATGATAAACAGGACCGCCGCGACCAGATAGGCCAGCGAGGTCAGATTCGCGTGTAGTTCAGTCATAAGTTCCCCCGGTTACTTTTTCTTCTTGTACATGGCGAGCATGCGTTGGGTGACGGTAAAGCCACCGAAGATATTGATCGCGGCCAGCGTCATGGCCACAAAGCCCAGGGCTTTGGACAGGCTCATGCTCTCGGGGCCGGCGGCGATCAATGCGCCCACAATGATCACACTGGAGATGGCGTTGGTAACGGCCATCAGCGGTGTGTGCAGTGCCGGGGTGACACTCCAGACGACGTAGTAGCCGACGAAAATCGCCAGCACGAAGATGGATAACTGCTGAATGAAATTGGCTTCCATGACGACCCCCTTATTGTTCGCTCTGGAAAGCGGAATGAACCACCTGACCGTCCCGTGTCAGCACGGAAGCGGCAACGATTTCGTCTTCCCAATCGACCTTGAGCGCTTTGCTCTCGGCATCGACCAGAGGCGTCAGGTAGTTGAGTAGGTTCTTGGCGAACAGCGAACTGGCATCGGCGGACAGCCGGCTCGGAATGTTGTAGTGGCCGATGATCGACACACCGTTCACATCCACCACCTCACCGGGCTTGGACAGGGTGCAATTGCCGCCCTGCTCCGCGGCCAGATCCACAATCACCGAGCCGGGGCGCATGCTGTGCACCATCTCGTCGTTGATCAGGGTCGGGGCCTTGCGGCCGGGAATCAGCGCGGTGCAGATGGCAATATCCTGTTTCTTCAGGGTTTCCGCCACCAGCTCCGCCTGCTTGCGCTTGTAGTCTTCGCTCATTTCCTTGGCGTAACCACCGGCGGTTTCCGCTTCTTTGGTCTCATCGCTCTCAACCATCACAAACTTGCCGCCCAGGCTTTCCACCTGCTCTTTGGCGGCGGGCCGGACATCCGTGGCGGATACAATGGCGCCCAGGCGCTTGGCGGTGGCAATGGCCTGCAGACCGGCGACACCGGCGCCGAGAACCATAACCCGGGCGGGGGCAATGGTCCCGGCGGCGGTCATCATCATGGGCATGGCCCGATCGTAGACGTAAGCCGCCTCCAGTACCGCACGGTAACCGGCGAGGTTGCTCTGGGAACTGAGGATATCCATGCTCTGGGCACGGGTGATGCGGGGCACAAACTCCATGGCGATGGCGGTCACACCCGCCTCGGCATAGCGTTTGACGGCGTCGGGTTCAGCATAGGGGGATAGGCCGGCAATCAGCAGAGCGCCCTTTTTCATCGGGGACAACTCGTCGGGCTGGTCGCCTTCGCCCAGCAGGGGACGCTGGACCTTGAGCACCACATCGGCATCGCCCAGCAGACTGTTCAGGTCGCTGACCAGAGTGGCACCCGCCGCCTCGTAGGCCTCATCGGTGATACGGCTGGACAGGCCCGCGCCCGCCTCGACCGCCACATCGGCACCGAGGGCAATCAACTTCTTGACCGTCTCGGGCGTTGCGGCCACACGCCGCTCGTGCTCGCGACGCTCTTTGGGTATCGCTATTTTCATGAAACGTCTCCCTCATGTGATGGACACCATTAAACATAGCCGCTTTTCCCGCAAAAGGTGGGGATTGAGCGGAATGATGTCCTAATCAACGGGCGCCTGAGGGTATCAGGGCCTCGTTTTTTGTTGTCTGGAGTCAACAGAGTGCGTCAGTTGGCGTTTTCCGCCTTGATTCTGCGCTGAGAAAACCCCGGGTCTCTCACCTCCCGGGCTTCTCTCCTCCGCTGGTCCGCGTTGTGTGGGTGCCCGCAGAGCACCCGGATTGATCTCCTACACCACGGCCCCTATTTTCCAGGGGTTGAACTCATTATCGCCGTACCCGAGCTTTTCGCTCTGGGTCTGCTCTCCCGAGGCCGTCGCGAGTACGACCCGGAAGATTTCTTCGGCGCATTCCTGCATGGTTTTCTCTCCATCCAGAATGCCACCGCAATTGATATCAATGTCCTCCTGCATCCGTTGATACAGCTCGGAATTGCTGGCCAGCTTCAGGCTCGGCGCGGGTTTGAAGCCAAACGCTGAACCGCGACCGGTAGTAAAGCATACCACGTTGGCGCCCGAGGCAACCTGCCCGGTGACCGATACGGGGTCAAACCCGGGGCTGTCCATGAACACCAGCCCCTTTTCTTTCACCTCTTCCCCGTACAGGTACACGCCCACCATCTCGGTGGAACCGCTCTTGGCCTGGGCCCCCAGGGACTTTTCCATGATGGTGGTCAGACCACCCGCTTTGTTACCCGGAGAGGGGTTATTGTCCAGCTCAAAATCGTTGCGCGCCGTATAATCCTGCCACCACTCAATGCGATCGAGCAACTTTTGGGCGAGCTCGGGCGTTTTAGCGCGTTGAGTCATCAGGTGCTCGGCACCGAAAATTTCCGGCGTTTCCGAATAGATGACGGTACCGCCATGGCGAATCAGAATATCCCCCGCCGCGCCCAGCGCGGGATTCGCCGTAATGCCGGAAAAGGCATCCGAGCCGCCGCATTGCACCGCCAGGGTAAGCTCGCTGGCCGGGACGGTTTCGCGGGTGTGCTGATTGACCCCGGCCAACATGCCGCGCAACACCTCAATACCCCGTTCGATTGCCTTGCGGGTGCCGCCGACGTCCTGGATGGTGTACGCCTGAAAGGTATCGGTATCCCCCAGGCCACTCTCTTCCATCACCCGGCGCACCTGCATGGTCTCGCAGCCGAGCCCGACCATGAGAATGCCGCCGAAGTTCGGGTGGCGCGCATAACCATCAAAGGTACGCCGCAGAGTCTCATAGCCCTCACCATCGGAGCGCATGCCGCAGCCGGTTTCGTGGGTGAAGGCCACGACGCCATCAATATTGGGGTAGTCGTCCAGCTCACCGGAGAAGGTGAAGTGCTGGGCAATGGCCTTGGCGACTGTGGCGGAGCAATTCACAGTGGTCAGAATACCAATGTAATTGCGCGTTCCGACCTTGCCATTGGCGCGCCGGTAGCCCCGGAACGTGGCTCGCTCGCTCTCGGGCACTAAATCCGTCGGTTTGGCGTTGCGGCAAAAGCCATAGTCTTTTTCCGCCTCGCCCATTTTGCAGTTGTGACTGTGTACATGCTCACCGGCCTTGATGGCCTTGGCAGCAAAACCGATCACCTGACCGTATTTCAGGATGGGCTGGCCTTCAGGGATATCCACCAGAGCCACTTTGTGCATGGCCGGAATATCGTCAACCAGAGTCAATTCGGGCTCGATCAGTGCCGTGCCCGCCGGAATAGCTCCTTTACACACGCCTACGTTGTCGCGCTCGTGCAAATGAATGATGTTCGCCAAAATAATGATCACCCAAAGATTGGAGTCTCTGACGCCACTCTCACCTGGCAGATACAGAAACCGTTCGGTGGTAAAAGCCGTTCGCGCTCCGTCGAGCCGGCCTGCCAATTTCCCGTGTGTCGCTGCCCCTGCGGGCCAACGCTTTTTGTTGTGCGGGATTCTTTTTCAGGTACAGAAAAAAACAGGCGCCTTGCGGCGCCTGAAAAATCGGCAATGGTATTCGGTCAATACCGGGATCAAATTTAGCACCGACAAAGCGGACACCGCAACCACCCGCAACGCCCGGCGTGAAAACCCCACCCAAAAAATTTACGCAAAACGCAATCTGACAGCGTTGTCATTTGCACAAAAGGGGCCATCCATCCCACTTGACACCGCTGTCATTGGTAATGAATTAGGAGCGACCTCACCCGTGATTTTTTTGTCCGAACTCTTCCCCAAAAGGCCATGAAACCGTCTCGCTGCGAAGTTCGCGCAAAATGTAAACGGTTACTTATATATATTAAATTACGTGTAACCGTTTACAGAGTAAATACCGAAACATTCTCACTAATATATTCCCCATTACAGGAAAAAATTTGTTCTTCAGCCTTGATTTTCCCGCCAGGCCGTACCAGAATGACTTCACTGCATAACGGCATACGCATTTCCGCAGAGGAAACTGCCAGACTCTAAAGATAATCCGTTAGCAAACCGTTCGCGTTTTCTGTTCTGCACGCGGCCAATCCCAAAGAGTCTGAATGCCAGCGGTATCGGGCAACCCAAAAACATCAAATGACCGGGTGCCCGAGCCTCTAATGCGACGATGTAAAGAGGCAAGAGGGAGACAACTGGGGCAAACGTCTATACCGACCGGGTATATACGAGGTGAGAGAGACCGCTCCAAGCGCCCGACAACCAGGCGGTATCGGTGTCGAGCAACCCTGAAATGAGAGGTCATCAGAGCCGATTTTCGGGGATCAACCAGTAAGGCCAAGACCCCGCCAGCGGACTGTCCGCTGGCGGGTGAGGTCGTGCCCGAATCAACCATTAGCGGGCATCCGGATCAAGGACCGACCCCCTTCCACGGAACACCCCGGCTTGTGCTTCCGTTCTCAACAAGAGACGGGCGAATTCCGACCAATAACTAGAAGCACATTCAAGAAGAGAGACCAGAAAGGTGATAACTATGCTGAAATACCCACCGCTTTCCGGCACGCTGTTGGTAACGGCGGCCACTCTGGCTGGTTGCAGCCAGGAACCACCCGCCACCGAGCCGCAATCCTCCAGCGTCCAACCCGAGCAGCAGACCCAGCAGACCCCGGTCGCCCAGGTCCAGCTGTCCAACGCCTTGAGTCGAGCCGTCAGCGATGAGCCCTATTATGTCAGCTTCGACGAACTCGGACTGACGCATCAGGACGCGCTGGACGGCGAGTTGGGCGCCACCGTGAATGGCACGCCGGTCGCCACCCAAATGATCGACCGCGACGGCGATGGGCAGAAAGACGGCCTGCTCACCCTGGTCAATCTTCCCTCCGCAGGCACCATCGAGCTGGTCATCGATCGCGGGCTCGCCAGTCAGGCGCCCGAGGTGGCCAAGCGCACACAGGCGGAAATTTCCCACAAGGTGGGCGGTGAATGGCAGCCGCACTCCGATGAAAACCGCGAAGGCATGTATGAGTATGTCGGCGGCGAATTTGAAAACGTCGAGAGCCTGACACCACCCGAAGAGCACTCTGATCACTCCTATTACATCCGCTATGAAGGCCCCGGCATCGAATCGGATCTGGTGGGCTACCGGGTCTATCTCGACTGGCGCAATGGCTTTGATATTTTCGGCAAGAAAACCCACGACATGGTCCTTCAGGACGTCGGTCTGGACGGCTATGACTCCTACCACGAGCCGGCCGATTGGGGCATGGACATCCTCAAAGTCGGCGACGCCCTGGGCGTGGGTGGCTATGGTTACTGGGACGGCGAACAGGTGCACCGGGTTTCCGAGGTGGATGGATGGGGAGCCCGCATTCTGGATAACGGCGACCTCTACTCCTCTTTCAGTATTCACTACCAAGACTGGCAGGTGGCGGACACCACCGTTGATCTGACCGCGCAACTGTCCATGACCGCCGGCAGCCGCCTGGTGCACGTCGATCTGGAACTGAGCGACGAGCTGGACAACCTGAACACCGGCATCGTCAAACATCCGGGCACCGAGCTGATTGAAGGCGACGTGAACATTACCGGCAAGGCCTACACTTATGTGGCAAGCTGGGGCAAACAGAGCCTGAGCGGTGAAGACGACTACCTGGGGATGGCCCTGTTGTTCCGCAAATCCGACCGCGAGGAGCAGACCGAGGACGAGCACAACTATGTGACCGTACTCGACGCGGCGGGCGAAGATGTGGACTACTACTTTCTGGCGGCCTGGCAACACGAGCTGGACGGCATCACCACCCGTGAAGCGTTCGTCGAATACCTGGAGGGAGAGGCCGAACGCCTGACCCTGGCTCCGCGCGAACGCCTTACCACCGCCCACAGCCAGGAGCAGAAAAATCCGCCGGCCGACGCCGAGGCGGCGCTCAACTGGAGCAAGCGCCTGGCCGATTCCGAGCTGGAGCGCAAAACCATGAAGTACCACGTGGACGGCTGGGACACCAATCGCGAGCGTCCGCCCAAGTTTGAGTACGACATCATCGGCCTGCTCCCCATGGCCTATGATGAACTCAACGAAGTGGCACCGGCGGAGCGCTACGCCAAGGCTCTGCCCCATGTGACCGGTAGCTTTATCGGTGAAGAGGGCGAGATTGCCCGCTACAAAATGACCAACTTCAGCGTGGACAACGTCAAACCCGGCGTGGGCGTCCTGCGCCTGTGGGAGCAGACCGGCGAAGAGCGTTTCAAACTCGCCGCCGATCAGTTGCGCGAGCACCTGCACAAGCATCCCCGCACCAGCGGTGGCGCTTTCTGGCACAAAGAGCGCTATCCCTGGCAGGTCTGGCTGGATGGCGTTTACATGGCCATGCCCTACCTTGCCCACTACGCGCTCCTGTTTGAAGAAGGCGAGCAGCAGCACGAAAGCTGGGCCGAGGTGGTCAAGGAGTTCGAGATCACCCGCGAAGAACTGCGCGATCCCGAAACCGGCCTGTATTACCACGCCTGGGACGAGAAAAAACAGCAGGATTGGGCCGACCCCGAAACCGGTCTGTCCGAGCATTTCTGGGGCCGCGGTTTCGGCTGGCTCACCATGGCCACCGTGGATGTACTGGACTTCATTCCGGAAGAAGAAACCGAGCTGCGCCAACCGATCATTGATATGATTCAGGAGATTGCGGTCGACCTGCAGAAGTACCAGGACCCCACCGGCACCTGGTGGCAGATCATGGATCAGCCGGACGCGCCGGGCAACTACCGCGAATCCAGCGCCACCGCCATGTTCGCCTACTTCTACGCCAAAGCCATTCGTATGGGGTACCTGGATGACAGCTTCCTTCCGGTCGCCCAGAAAGCCTATGATGGCCTGATCAACGAATTCGTGACGGTTCATGAAGACGGCAAGATCAGCATGACCAATATCTGCCTGGTGGCCGGCCTGGGTTTTGGCCGCGACGGCAGCTACCACTACTATATGAGCGAACCGGTCTGGGAAAACGACCCGAAAGGTACGGGGCCGTTTATCCTCGCCGGTATCGAAATGCACCGCCTGCTCCAAGGCAAGTGAGGTAACCCATGAAACAGATCGAAGAACGCTTTGCCGTTCACATCGACGACTACAAGCACTACGACACAGAGAAGCTGCGCAAGCACTTTCTGATCGAGAAAATTTTCGAAGACAATCAGATCCATTTTGTGTACACCCACTACGACCGGATGATGGTCGGTGGTGCCAAGCCGATCAAAAAGGCCGTGACCCTGGAGCCCGTGGACCAGCAGAAAGCCGAGCACTTTCTGGACCGGCGTGAACTGGGTGCCATCAACATCGGTGGCGACGGTATCGTCACGGTAGACGGCACCGATTACGAGCTTGAATCCAAAAGTGCCATTTACGTCGGTCGCGGTGCCAAAGAGGTCAGCTTCCGCAGCGTGGACGCCAGCAACCCGGCCAAGTTCTACCTGAACTCGGCCCCTGCGCATCACGCCTACCCGACCAAAAAAGTCGGCATGGGCGATGCCAATGTGTTGGAACTGGGCTCTTCGGAAACCTGTAACGAACGTCGGGTCAACCAGTTGCTGATCAACGGCATCATCGAAACCTGTCAGTTGCAGATGGGCATGACCGAACTGCAGCCGGGCAGCATCTGGAATACCATGCCGGTGCACACCCACACCCGGCGGATGGAAGCGTATTTCTATTTCAATGTGCCGGAAGATCAGGCCGTCTGCCACTTCATGGGCCCGAAAGACGACACCCGTCATTTGTGGATTCACAATGAGCAGGCCGTCCTGTCTCCGCCCTGGTCCATGCACTCGGGCGTCGGTACCGCCAACTACACGTTCATCTGGGGCATGGCCGGTGAGAACCTCGACTACACCGACATGGACTTCCACCAGCCACACGAACTGAAGTAAGGAGCTTCTCTATGAGTCATCATCCCCTGTTCGATCTGACAGGCAAAGTGGCGCTGGTTACCGGCGCCACCCACGGAATCGGCATGGCCATGGCCAAGGGCCTGGGCAGCGCCGGTGCCACCATTGTGGTCAACGGTCATTCCTCCCAGGAAAAAATCGACAAGGCTGTGGCCGAATATGAAGCCGATGGCTACAAGGCCTTTGGTTACAAGTTCGACGTCACCAAAGAAGACCAGGTAATTGCGGCGGTCGACAAGATCGAGAAAGAAGTCGGCCCGATCGATATCCTGGTGAACAACGCCGGTATCATCAAGCGTGTTCCCATGCTTGATATGCCCGTGGAAGAGTTTCAGCAGGTGATCGACACCGACCTGGTGGGCGTGTTCACCATGACCCGTCCCGTCGCCCGGAAAATGGTCGAGCGCAAGCAGGGCAAGATCATCAATATCTGCTCCATGATGAGCGAGCTGGGTCGCGACTCCGTGGGCGCCTACGCCGCCGCCAAGGGTGGTCTGAAAATGCTGACCCGCAACATGGCCACCGAATGGGCGCGCCACAATGTGCAGGTCAACGGCATCGGCCCCGGCTACTTCGCCACCAGCCAGACCGCTCCGATCCGGGTGGAAGGTAACCCGCTCAACGAATTCATCATCAGCCGCACTCCGGCAGGAAAATGGGGCGACCCGGATGACCTGCAGGGCGCCGCGGTATTCCTGTCCTCCAAGGCGAGCAACTTTGTGACCGGTCAGATCGTCTACGTGGACGGCGGCATTCTCGCCACCATTGGCAAGCCTGCCAACGAGTAAGTTTCAGCAGACCCTTTCTGCGGTTTTGATACGGCGCTTCGGCGCCGTTTTTTTGTGGTTCAGAAACGTCATTCAGGAATCTGTCGGTTTACGCTGCGCTAACCCGACCTACAGGATCGCTGGACTTCCGAGCTGGTCGTCGGGTTACGCTTCGCTAACCCGACCTACGGGATCGCTTGGTGCCGGACCTTCAGGTAGGTCGGGTTAGCGCAGCGTAACCCGACGATCTTCATCCGCCATCTCCTGCGCTTTCAAACTCAACTCGGCAGCCTTGAACACATGCACCTGACTCATGGCAGTCTCCGTCCGGTGCAGACAATCCAGAACCAGCTGACCAAAATACGGGAAACTCGACTGCCCCAGACAGTCAATCTCCCGCTCACCCCGAGCATTGGTCAAAAACACCTTTGATGCCGGCGCCTGTCTTGCCACGTCATTGTATTTACGACACTCAATATTCCCTTCGGTACCGAGAATAAAGGTGCGGCCATCACCCCAGGTCGCCTGTCCATCGCTGGTAAACCAATCAACCCGGGTATAGAAGGACGCACCGTTATCTCCCGTCATGGACATCTCACCGAAATCTTCCAGCTCGGGTTTGTCTGCATTGTTCAGATTACAGGCCCGCGCAAAATTGATGCTTGCCTCTGTGACACCGGCGTAGGTCAAAAACTGCTCCACCTGGTGTGAACCGATATCGGTCAGAATGCCGCCATACTGATTCTTATCAAAAAACCAGTCGGGGCGGGTCGCCTTGGACAATCGATGGGGTGCGAGATTGATGACCTGAAGTACCCGACCAATCGCCCCTTCGGCAATCAGTTCTCCCGCCGCCCAGGCCGCTTCATTGTGTAACCGCTCCGCGTAGTACACCGCATACTTGCGCCCGGTGTGCGCCACCACCTGTTTGACCCGATCGAGCTGCTCCAGGGTGGTGAACGGCGCCTTGTCGGTAAAGTAATCCTTTCCTGCCTGCATTACCTGAACGCCAATGTCCGCCCGTATATTGGGGATCGCTGCGGATGCCACCAATAACGTTTTGTCATCGGCCAGTATCTGATCAAAGCTGTCAGCCACCTTGGCCTGGGGATACTTTTCGCAGAAAGCAGCCAGCTTTTTGGGATCCGGATTGTACACATAGCGAAGTGTCCCGCCGGCCTGCAACAGGCCATTGGTCTGCCCATAAATATGGCCGTGATCCAGCCAGGCCACCGAAAAGCAGAATTCCCCAGGTGCAACGACTTTTTCCGATTTACCCAGAGGCGCGTAGTTCGCGCCGTCTTTTATATTGACCGAAGTAGAATCATTCATCTTCTAAACCATTTGTACCCAGGTTGAATAGACCACGCTGGCCATGACAGTCACGATACATAGCACCATTGCCAGATTGAACAGTATCCGGTTTAATCCGGTCGGCATGGCACTGCCCAGATAGCGGCGGTTGTTGTGCAGAATCGCCCAGCCAATATACGCGACAGGCAGTAATAACCCACAGATGGCCGACGTGGGCAACACCACGTAAGGGCCCATGGTTGACCAGACAAATACGCCCAATACCGCCGGGGTAGGTGACAGCAAAGCCAGCTTATACTTCAAGCTCCCTTCCGGCCAATTGAACATGGCCGCCGCCGCAGATCCGCAACATAACATGTGCATAACCAGGGATCCGACCGCCATCCCCAGAATACCAAAGGCAAAGATCAGGCGACTGGTGACTTCATCCAGGCCCGCCGACATGAACATCTTTCCCGCAATGGCAGGGCTCAGTTTCCCCTGAATATCCATATCAGAATTGAAAAACGCCCCTGCCGCCGCAATCGAGATCAAACTGGTGACCAGAACGTAAGGCAACACCAGACCGAAGCCGATATCGTACCGGGAGAGCTCGACATGCGCTGGCGTCCACTTTTTATACAAAAGCGTATAACCATAGATAAAGGTCATATTAATACCCACCGCGCTTCCCAACGCCGCCATCATTACAGTGACACCTTCCGAATCCTGAGGCAGTGAAGTGGGAATATAACCGGCGGCCACAGCGCCCCAGTCCACTTTGCCCTGCAGACTGGCACTGATGACCACCCAAGCAAAAGCAATGATGATTGAACCACTTAATAGCTTTATGCCGGTTTCGAAGACTTTGATTGCATTGGTTTTGCCCGGCTGAGCACCACTGGAATCACCGGCTTGTTCGCCATATTTCCATGCTGTGAAGGCACAGCCTGCCCACACCAGGGTAGCCAGAACCAAGAGGTAGATATCACGCCCGATCGTGTTTTCTTCATCCACGGACCAACCCGTGGACACCACCACTACCTCTTCCAGCATACCGGCACTGAGCGGGTAGTGGGCGAACCCCCAGATGATGCTGGACGCAAAGGCCGCGATTGCCCAGAGCCATGCCAAGGGCGCGTTGACATACCGCTTCATTGCTTCAAAAGGTTTGATCTGGGTATGCAGCGTCTGGTGCGAGAGCGCAAACAACATGACGCAACCAATGATCATCGATACCGGCTGAACCCATAGAAACTCGTACCCAAACAAAGCGCCGATGGTAAGGGAGGTCACCGCACTCCCGCCCCCGAGCGTCATGGCACCCTGTAGCCACCCAGGGCCGCTCAATATCAGATAGGTTGGAACCCGGGCGTACCAGGGCCTACCGGAGATTCGTTTTAAGGTCGCTAACTCATTGGTTACTGAGTCATTCATAACAGATCCTGGGGTTTTATTGTATTTATCGGGACGACATAAGACACTCAGGGCTTTGTCAACGATACGATGCCGACATATCGACCCTGGCCTTCCTGTCTGACTTCCGGCGCAATGAGGATGTGGCGATTTTACCGTCCAACGCGCCCTGATACGCCTTTCTATCAAGCGGTAAGGGTATTGGCCGGTTCTGCCAGGTCGACAGCAACATGGCATTGGCCATATCCAGTGATGCCAGACCCTGTTCCGCCGGGGTTATCAGTTCCGTGCCGTGCCGGATGGCATCCACAAAGTTGGTCATGATCAGCGCATGCTGATTCACTTTGCCGCCCATGCTGACGACTTCAGCGTGGCTCTCAGGCATACCGAACATATCGTCGGTCTGCCGGCTGAATTCCGATGTACTCTGCTGATTGCGGACCAGGGTAAGCTGCCCCGAATCAAAATGTAAGCTGCCCCTATCGCCAATAACGTCGAAACGATTGACCCCCGGTGCCTCGCCGGTGGAGCCGACAAACAAGCCCGTGGCGCCATTGGGGTAGCGTAGATACGCCGTCACTTCATCTTCTACTTCGATCTGATGATACTTGCCAAACTCACAGAATCCATGAATCTCATTGGGAAGACCACAGATCCACTGAAATACATCCAGATTGTGAATGCATTGATTGAGCAGTACACCACCGCCCTCGCCCTTCCAGGTGGCGCGCCAGTCACTGACCTCAAAGTAGATCTCAGGCCTGAACCAGTTGGTCATGGTCCAGTGCGTTCTTCGGATCGGCCCCAGAATACCGCTTTCCACTATCTCCTTCATTTTGCTGAAGGTAGGGTCGGTCCGCTGATTCAGCATCAGCGCGAACACGGTGTTTTCGTCGGCGTACTGGAGAAGCGTTTCGCCTTCAAACGAAGACAGACCGATCGGCTTCTCGAGCATCACATGAAGCTTCCGTTCCAAGGCGTACTTGGCCATGGGGAAATGCTGCATGGTGGGCGAGGCAATGATCAATGCATCCACCAGTCCCGAATCACAAAGCGCTCGGTAGTCAGAGAAGTGCTGAACCCCAAGCTCATCGGATAATTCAGAGCCACTGCGTGAACAGATGGCCCCGATTTCACAACCCTGCACCTCTCCATCGACGATATTCTGAATGTGTTGCCGGGCAATATTGCCCAGGCCCACAACGCCCACACGAACCGCGGGCAGGTCACTCTCTACGGAACCGTCAGAAGGCTCCCGGTTAGCTGTCTGCATGATTATCGACCCAACTCACTGGCAGTATACGGTTGACTCTGTGTAGCTGTGTGCTTACGCACTTCGCGAACGTCATCGGCACTGATGGCACCCGCGGCATTCCCCCAACTATTGCGAATATAGGTTGCTATATCCGCATTATCCTGGTCGCTAAAGCTGGCATTACCGGCCAATCCCGGCATAACCAGAGGGAACTCATACTCAACATCATTGACTTTTATCGGACCGCGCAAACCGTGCAGCAGCACTTTAATCAGCACTTCGGGCTCTCCACCAACCCAATCGCTATTGGCCAGCGGTGGCGCCATACCGCCCTGACCTTTCCCGTGCTGGCCATGGCAACCGGCACAGGCCGCCCGGCCCTCATACATTTCTTTTCCGCGAAGATACTGGTTCTGCTCCTGCGTCACGAGGTATCTGAAGTTGCTTTCGACGATCTGTTGATTGCCCACCAGCGCCAACAGGCCGCTCAGCTTTTCATTGAGCTCATCACCCAGGTAGGACTTCAGCTCCTCCTCTCGACCGGCGATCCCACTCACCACGGCTTCATTGATCAATGGCTGGTCGCCATATTCATTCAACACCGACGCCAATAACGCCATCGTGCTGTCGATTTTCAGCTGTCCAGCACTCAATGCCAGTTGCAGCGCAGTCTCGTAGTCGCTGGTCGATAACTTGACAAGGTCCGCCGCAAACTCTTGCTGCTCACCTTCTGAAAGGCGTGTCAGTAACTCAATGGCTGAAACCTTTACCTTGGTGTGCGGCGAGTTCAGTCCGGCTCGAATGCTTTCCGGGTTGACAGCGTTCAGCCCCTCCAAGGTCCAAAGCGCGTTGATCTGAGCACGGTGGTCGTCGGTTGTTTGCGCAAGGCGAGTAACTTCACCCACGACACTCGGGTCATTGCGCTGGACAATCAGACGTCTGGCGGTATCCCGATACCAACCATTCCCATGGGCCAAATAGGACACCAGCTGGGAACTGGTTTTATCGAGCAGTTGAGGTTTTTCCGTCAGCTCATTCTCTGACCAGCGCAACCGGTATACCCTGCCCATATTGTTGTTATTCTTGTCCAGGTCACGAGCTTCAGACTGCTCCCGTAGATAGGTGGTCAGGAACTCTTTGTGCTGGATTACGCCATGATACATATCCACAATGTATAGCGATCCATCAGGTGCGGTATAGAGATTGACCGGCCGGAAACGCTCGTCAGTAGACGCCAGAATCTCACTTTCCGGGTAGAGCGCCTCACCACTCAGCTCGCCCTGCCCCTCGATGATACGCCTGGCTGAAATCAGGTTGGCAGCCGGCTCCGGGGTGAAACCCACACCATAATACGTCTCGGGGAACTGGTTTCCGCGATAGACCACACTGCCGCTGGAGGCAGTAAAGTTGAACAGCTTGCCCTTGTCGGGCCCTTCGGAAACCAGCGTCTCCGGCAAATAGGCTCGATTCACACCGGGATTGATGCGAGCGGGGTAAACCCGATTGCCTCCAATGCTATGAGCTTTTATCTCCTGCACCAGTTCGGGGTTTCGATTCAGCGAGTTGGGACGTAGAAACTCTCCTTGAATAGGCACACTATTCCAGTTATGAAACAGCCGACCGTAATCGTCCATGCTGATACCCCACTGGCCCCGGGATTCCGTTTTGGAGAGCGCCATTTTCCAGTACTGGTTACGATAGATCTCTTCAGATCCTTCGGGCAATTGCTCATCCAGGGGAAGGACTTTGTAGCGACGATCACTTTTGGCGTTGTAGTACCAGTTATCCAGGGCGTAGAGCATCCCGTTGGGCTTATGCTCGACACTACCGCCCCGGGCGTAATCCGGATCAACCACCTCGCGAATGCCAAGCTTATCCCCCGCTTTGACTTCAGCGAAGTACAGCTGGGTCTGGTCGGAGTACAGAATGCCACCTTTTACCAGCGCTATGGTGCGGGGCAGAACAATATCGTCGAGGAATACCGTGCGCTGATCCACCGCTCCGTCGCCATTGGTATCGTCCAGGATGGCAATGCTCCCTGTCGGAACGTTCTCATTATTGCCGTCGAGGTCGGGCATATAAGTGGTCATTTCGGCCACCCACATACGCCCATCGCCATCAAAACTCAAAGCCACCGGATTGAACACATAGGGCTCGGCCGCGACATTGTCCAACACAAAGCCGGGCTGTACCTGCATGGAATCCAGAGCCTCCGGGACCGTCAGAACCGGCGCGGGCGGTATATCTTCGGCGGCTATCGGCGGCGTCATGTCGTGGCCTTCACGATCGCCCAGGTTTATGGTCGTCGATTCGGTTTGCGAGGTATCGACGCTCGGAGGAGAATCATCCTCTGACAGAGTGTATGAACAACCTATTATCGACAGGCAGAACAAGGTATGAGCCAATACGATTACACTGTTTATCTTGAAATTATTGTCAGCCCGCACGATTTACTCCAATTCGGTAATAGTGACATTCCGAAAGCGTACGATATTGTTGGTACGGCCACTTTCCTTCAATAACTGACTCCCATGGTGCTGCAGGCCGATAAAGCCCTCGCTGTCCTTACTGTCTCGAACATGGGTGGTCAGCACGCCATTGACGTATATCTTGATGTCACTCCCCCGGCACTCGACTCGGTACTTGTTCCATTCAAGATGGCGATAGGCATTGGCCATTTCATCGGCCCAACCGGACAGATAGTTTTCTTCGAAGTGGTCATCGGGCTCCGAGCGGGTCGGGTGGACCGGGTGCAGCCACTGGCGACGGGCCTGATCATAGAGCCCGCCACTCCACTTACGATCACTCGGATCAACTTCGGCTTGGTAGCCCATAGCTTCCTGACCGTCGTCGGTTGTTTTAACCTGCCCCCTGAAGATGATTCCCGAGTTACTGTATTCGTCGACGTCGGGCATGAGTACCTCAGCCGTCAGAATAAAATCCCGGTACCGTTTTTTTGTGGTCAGAAACCAGTTGTCCGTCGAGCGTAGCATCAGCTCACCATTTTCCACCTGTGCGCTGCCATAATCGTAAATATTCTCGAAATGACTCAAGGAGGGGTCAATAAGATGGGTAGATTCAACTTGCGGATGGGTAGAACAGCCACTGATTGACATCAATGACAGAAAGAAAAGTATCAGTTTTCTCATTGGTCAGCGATCCATATTGAGGGGTAGCCAGAGGTATCGAGCACATCGGGTTCAGGAACCCATCTTCGGTAAGGCCACCTTATCGCTTTACCGATGGGCTTGCAACAAAAAAAGGCGAGCATCATGCCCGCCTTAAAGTAGTAGTGAGAGTCAGTCCATTTACTACAAGGTCGTGGGAGTAGGAGATCGCCTACATACGGAAGCGCAGTCCCAAGAAGAACTTGCGACCACTGTATTCAATGCGATTGAATGCATCTTCCGCCACGCGATACTCAACGTAGGCATCGTTCGCCAGGTTGAGCGCCTGCAGCTTGATCTGCAGGTTCGCGTTCAGGTTGTACGCCAGGGACAGATCGAGTGAGTCATGTCCCTGCACGTAACGGTTGGTTTGCCCAAAGTCGCTACCAAACGGCTTCAGGTACTCTGAGCGATATTTATACGACAGACGGGCACTGGCGCCATACTTCTCCCAGTAGCCTTCCACGTTATAGCTCTCATCAGAGAATCCGGGCAGATTGGCCGGAGCAATGTCAATATCGTCGGTAATCTCGGAACCATTTTCGGGGTACTCGAAATCGGTATCCGCGAAGTTGACGCCAGCCGAGAAACCCAGGCCATCGAATGGCTCAGGCAGGCTGCTAAAGCCGTGCTGGACCGTCAGCTCGATACCGTTGATGGTCGACTCTTCACCAGTATTTTCAATAATACCGTTGACCTCCATTTCAGCGGGCTGACCGTTGATGACAAAGGTTTCATAGACATCGTCGGCCGTATCCAGCCCGGCGTTGAAGCGTTTATGGTAAAGCGCGGCTGAGATCGCGGTATCTTCGCTCGGGTACCAACCCAACGAAATATCGAAGTTTTCCGACTCGATGGATTCCATATTGGGATTACCAAAGGCAGTAACCGAGCCTTCTTCAACCGCCTCTTCAATGCTGGCGTACTCTTCTTCACCACCACCGAGGTTCAGGTCGCGGCCCGCACCGAGCCACCACATGTCCGGACGGGATACCGCCTTGTACAGTGCGGTGCGCAGCTCCAGGTCTTCGCGCAACAGGAAGTTGACGTTCACACTGGGCAGCACATTGGTGTAGCTGTTGGTGTAGGTTTCCTGAGTCAGCGTGTCGGTGTCTTCGGTAATCAGGAAGCTGAGCGGGTCTTCGTCCGTGCCAGCGCCGGTTGTTTCGACGATGAAGCTTTGACGATAGCCCTCAGAGGTCACATCGGTTTCCACCACACGAACACCGAAGTTACCGGTAACCGGCACGCCGCCCCACTCGGACTCAAAGTTGGCCATGACGAAGGCGGAGGTAACATCCTCACTCAGCACCACGTCACCCGAGCTCGGTGCTTCCGGTGTCAGAGACCAGTCTTCATTGCCCACCATGCGATCAAAAGCACAGAGGGTGTCGTAGGTGGCCCAGGTGTCATAGGTTACTGAGGTGTCTTCGCCGTAGCCGCTTTGCGGGAAGTCGGTTCCGCAGTTCGCACCGACATCTTCAACATCGGCGTAGGTATTCTCTTCCTGCTGAACCGCCCAGGTATCTTCATTGTAGTTGTTGTGGTCGTGCTCGGAGACGCGAACCCCCGCATCAATCGAAGTAATGAATCCCTGGTCGAAGGAGTACTCACCCTCGAAGCGGAACGCATTGATGGTATCTTCGATCAGGAATTCACGATAACGAGCCCGACGACCATCGCTCGAACCACCATCGTAAAAGCTGTAGTCATCAAACGACGAACGCTCAACCTGGGTATTTGCAGGATCATCAAGGTCGCTGTACACGCGATTGATCAGGGGCCAGTCGTCACCGTTGGCCTCCCAGTCGAAGAAGTAACGGTCTGAGCGGAATCGGGTCTGCCAGGTTTCCTGATAGCGGGTGGTATCCGACACCGAAAGGTCTGTTCTCAGCAGAAGCCGGTCGGTAGCATTCCACTCGATGTTGAGACCGCCACCGGAGTACTGCTCATCCCGTTCACGATACTCACCGTAGGTGCTGAACCGAGAGTAGCCGGTATAAGAGGTCAGAGCGTGAGCGTCATTGGTTTCCCAGTTGGTGATGTTGTTACGGCCATCATCAATGTACAGATCGTGGCGATCTTCGTAATAGAAGCGGTCCGACTCCTGAACGTCCAGGGTAATGTCCCAGTCATCGTTGGGCTGCCACTGAACCGTCCCCATAAACGCGTTGCGCTCTTCTTCGGATTCCATCTGACGGAAGTACTGCAGGTTAGGCACAAAATAATAAGGGCCATCTGCGGCGGCACCATCACCCGCTGCGGCGTTGTCGTCGCTCCAGGAACAAGGATTCCAACCACCTGAGCCACCCTGATCGGCCACATAATCGGAGTTACAGTTACGCAGGGTTGAGCTGGTGTTGTAGCTCTCTTCGGGAGTAGACGATTCATGCCCTGCATACCCCAACGCCACGCCAATCGTTCCGATCTCGGTATCAAACACATCGGTGAACGACAGTGAACCACGGTAACCAATGCCATCATCACCGTTCAGCTTTGCATCGTACTCGTTGTAGTTGGCTTTCACCTCCCCCTGAATACGACGTTTACCAAAGTCGATGGGACGCAGGCTGCGCAGATCAATCACACCGGCAACACCGCCTTCGAGCAGACTCGCCTGCTGGGCTTTGTACACCACGGCACCATTGACCAATTCGGACGGGAACTGAGAGAAGGCGACCGAGCGGTTACCGCTACCGGAGCTGACTTCACGACCGTTATAGGTGGATGCCCCCAGGAAGGGGCCAAGGCCGCGCACTGAAATTTCACTGGAGTTGCCCTTGAAGCGATCGCCGGTCACACCAGTGATGCGCTCCAGAGTTTCCGCCACTGACAGATCCGGCAGCGCCCCCATTTCACTGGCGGACAGAGCGTCCACAATGGTAGTTGCATCACGCTTGATTTCTACCGAGTTGCGCAGCGTATCGCGGATGGCGCCGGTCACCAGAATCTCTTCAAGTGCACCTGCACCCTGTTCCTGGTTGTCCTGAGCCATCACTTGCCCGGCAGACAAACCGGCGGACGCCAGCGCGATAGCCAGGGCGCTACGACGAAAGAATTGATGGCGGGCACGGGTTGAGCGGCCCTGTGTCAGACAGTTGGAAGTCATAGGTTGTGTCCTCCCCTCTAAGGGTTCTTATTAGCCGAAGGGTCATTTGACCCACGGGACAACGAATCTTATTGTAAAACGGTCAGGCCAATTTTAAGGTTGTTCACACGCGTCCTCTCGGGTGTTCACGCGGAAAATCCCAAGGCAATGCCGGTACCGTTGAACCGAGTATGCATCAACATGGTATGATGGTAAAGCTGTAAGGCCAATTTTTTTCAAGCTTTTGCCCCGATGTAGGGCAAGAACGCCGGACAGACACAATGATAATGAATATTTATGAGGATGATTGTATGCAACTATATCGTAAAGAGAGGATGAGGGGACACTCAACCCGGGGGCGTACCGCAATATTTGTTGCTCTTTTTACCTGGGCTGGAGTCGCGGGAGCCGTGCCGCCCTTGCTCAGCGACCAGGACGCCTTCATACCCGATTTTTCCTACGCCGGCTATGAATACGGCGAACAGGCGCCCGCACTGGAAAAGGCCCGTCACATTGACGCTACCGATTATGGGGTCGTACCCGACGATCAACGGGACGATAGCCGGGCGCTTCAGAAAGCCTTTCGCGCCGCTCACGCCGTCGACGGGCCGGTGGTCCTGCGACTGCCGGCCGGGAGATTGATCCTCAGCGACATTCTCTATATTGAGCGAAGCGATATGGTATTGCGCGGTGCAGGACAGGGCGCCACGGAAATTTACTTTCCCCGCCCCCTGATGTATCTGCCCGACCCTCCAGCATTGCAGGAGCTGCGCGAATACCTGGTAGAGCAGAACAAACAGCAGCGGGAGAAAGCCAATAATATCGACCTGCCCTTCTCTCAGTATTCCTGGGCCGGCGGATTTATCTGGACCCGGGTTCCCGGAGAGCGGGTTAAGGCCTACCTGGACGATTACAGCCAACCTTTCACCACGCTGGCCACCGCCACAGCCGGGCGTCGAGGCGAACACTGGATTGAGGTTGAAGACGGGCACACGCTGTCGGTGGGCGACGTGGTCAATATCCACTGGCACAACCGCGACGGCGAACAGGGCCCATTGCTGGACGCCATTTACCAGACCGACCAGGTGACCATTGGCTCCCACCACTGGACCCAGCCTGACCAGCCACTGGTTCGCCAACCGACCCGTATTGAGGCGGTCGATGCCAGCCGGGTTCGAATCAAGGACACCCTGCTGCACGATATCAGTGCCAGCGGCGGCCACACCCGAATCGTCCAGTGGCCCCACCTGAGCCGGGTCGGCATCGAGCACCTGAGCCTGACGTTTCCCACCGCACCCACCATTGCCCACCATGTGGAGCCCGGCTACAACGCGATTTTCCTGACCCGCCTGTTTAACGGCTGGGTGAAAGACGTCCAGATTCACAATGCCGACAGCGGCATTCTGACCGAGGAAGTCGCCAACCTGAGCCTGGAAAACATCACCACCACTGGCGACAACCTGGCCCACTACAGCGTATCCATGGGCGACACCCACAACGTTCTGGTCAAAAACCTCAAGGTCCACAACCGGGTTCGTCACCCGCTCAGCTTCAATACCTTTGCCACCCGTAGCGTCTACACCCAAAGCCAGGTGTATACCGCTCCGGTGCTGGACCAGCATTCCGGCGCCAACCACCAGAACCTGTTCGACGACCTGGAAGTTCTGGTGCAACTGGACCCAGACCACATTGACGACGCGCAATACCCTCTGTTCAAAGGCGGCGGTGCCAGCTACTGGAAACCGACCCACGGCGCCTATAACACCTTCTGGAATATTCGCGTGCAGGTTGATG
This sequence comes from Marinimicrobium sp. LS-A18, assembly GCF_000463525.1. Classification (NCBI taxonomy): domain Bacteria; kingdom Pseudomonadati; phylum Pseudomonadota; class Gammaproteobacteria; order Cellvibrionales; family Cellvibrionaceae; genus Marinimicrobium; species Marinimicrobium sp. LS-A18. The sequence goes on along the minus strand of NZ_AWEP01000006.1, from coordinate 561,558 downwards.
GCGGAATGGACGACTCGCGACCCCTGCGGTTACACGGTGTCTCCGATGGCCCCCAGGCACGCCTGATCGGTATTCATGGCAACCGGCCACTGACCATCGACTATGGCCCGGATGCCCTGATCGACGCCCTGAACACTCCTCTGCGCTCGGCACCCTCTCTGTATGAATATCAGAAACGGGAGCGACTGGGGGAGCCGTAGACATTTTCAGGCAGCCGGTTTAGACTGCCAAAATTGGTATTACCACATTACCAAAATTCATTACCACTACCGCCCCTCAGGGGCGGAACAATAACACGAGGGTTACCATGAGTTATCGACGCTGGCCTCTGGCCGCCGCCCTACTGCTATCAGCCACCGCCTGTACCCATCAGAGCACCCCCGAATCCGCCGGGCTGTCCGATGCCTTCGAGCCCGAGGCCATCCGCACCGCAGCCAACCGGGTCGCCGACTGGCAACTGGCCCAGTATGACCTGAAGACCAAAAACTTCCGGGAAGAAGAGCGCGCCAGCGAGCTACCCCAGGGCTGGGTCAACGCCACACTGAACATTGGTTTGATGCGCTGGGCGGAGCAGTCCGGGCAGACCGAGTACCGCACAGCCGTCAAAAATCTCAGTGAGGTCAATCAGTGGCAGTTGGGCCCCCGAGTTTACGATGCCGACGATCACGCCATGGGACAGGTCTACATTGATCTTTACCGGCAGCACGACGAAGCCCGGATGATTAAGCACACACAAGAGGTTCTGGACCAGGTGGTCAGCAACCCCAGCGACGTGGATCTTGCCTTTATCGACGATGAGCGTGACCGACTCGTCGTGGGCGATCGGGTATTCAACGACCAGGAGTGCCGCAAGCGCTGGTGTTGGGCCGATGCGATTTTCATGGCGCCGCCGGTGTTCTTTGATCTGAGCCGACTGACCGGTGACCCCCGCTACGCGGAATTTGCCCATGAAGAGTTCTGGGCCACCACCGAGTACCTCTATAACGAAGACGAACACCTCTATCTGCGTGACAGTCGTTACTTTGAGCGCCGCGATGATGAGGGCCGACTGATCTACTGGGGTCGGGGCAACGGCTGGACCCTGGCCGGCATTGCCCGAATCCTCGACCAGATGCCCGAGGACTTTGAGGAGCGTGAAGGTTACGAACGCATCTACCGGGAGATGGCCGCCCGTCTGGTAAAACTGCAACACGCCGACGGCAACTGGCGCTCCTCGTTGCTGGCCCGGGACGAAGCCCCCGCACCGGAATCCAGTGGTACCGGCCTGCTGGTTTTTGCCCTGGCCTGGGGCCTGAACAACGGCCTGCTGGAAGGTGAGCAGTACCGCCAGAGTGTCGAGCTCGGCTGGGGCGCCCTGGTGAACGCGGTGCAGCCCTCAGGCAAACTGGGCTGGGTTCAGCAGGTCGGCTTCGCCCCGGGCAGCGCCACAGCAGAGGACACCCAGCTCTACGGTGTCGGAGCCCTGTTGCTGGCGGCGTCTGAAGTTTACCCCATGAGCCGGCGCTAGCGAGTTGCCCATGTTGAGCCAACTCTCCCGCATCCGCTCAGTTACGAGCTCACTGCTGGTGGCCGGTGCCCTGCTGGCCACCGGCTGCACCCAACTGCCGACCGGTTCGGCAGGCGGTATCACCACGCAGGTCGCTTCGGTGGAGCACTCCCGCATCGAGCGCAAGGCAGACGCCTACCTGCAGGCCGCCCCTCGGACCGTTACCGCCACCCGGAGCGAGCGAAGCGCCGGTGGGCGCCACGACTTTTACTCCGAAGGCGACTACTGGTGGCCCAATCCGGAGGATCCGGACGGCCCTTATATTCGCCGCGACGGTCTGACCAACCCGGACAACTTCATCGCCCATCGAGAGGCGCTGATGCGCTTCAGCGACATTACCGCCAGCCTTACTTCGGCCTACCTTCTGAGCGGTGACGATCGCTACGCCGAGGCCGCAATCGATCACCTCCGGGCCTGGTTTGTCGACCCGGACACCCATATGGCGCCGCACCTGCTGTATGCCCAGGCCATCAAGGGCCGCAACACCGGGCGCAGTATCGGCGTGATCGATACCATTCACCTCACTCAGGTCGCCCGCAGCGCCCAACATCTGATCGCCCGGGGGCAACTGACCGGAGAAGAGCAACGGGCCATCGAACACTGGTTCTCCCGCTACCTGACGTGGCTGGTGGAGCACCCGTTTGGTATCAAGGAGCGCCAGCACCCCAACAACCACGGCGTTACCTGGGCCATGCAGGCGGCGGCCTTCGCCGACCTGCTCGGGGATGAAGCCACCCTTGCCAGCATCCGCAACGACTTTCGCGATAACTTTGTCGGCAACATGATGGCCGAGAACGGCAGCTTTCCCGCCGAACTGGAACGCACCAAAGCCTACGGCTACTCCCTGTTCGTGCTCGATGCCATGGCGATGGTCGCGGAGATTGCGTCTACTCCCGAGCAGGACCTCTGGCACTACCGGGCGGACAACGGACGGGGCATGAAACGGGCCATTGAATTTATGGCTCCCTACATCCGGAACAAGCGCCAATGGCCCCTGGAGCCGGACGTGCTTTACTGGGACGAATGGCCGGTTCGGCATCCATCCCTGGCCCTCGCCGCCCGCGCTTTCGAGGAACCGGATTACCTGACGCTCTGGTCGCCGTTTGAGCCGGACCCACAAGAGTACGAGGTACGCCGAAACCTGCCGGTCCGCCATCCGCTACTCTGGCTACTCGAACCCGGCGAGCCACTTTTTCCATAAACACAACATGAGAACTATCGAGAGGTACACCGTGAGACATCATCAACCGCGACAAGCCGGCGCCTGGCGTCGCCACACATCAGGCCTTTTTGCCGGACTGCTGCTGGCGATGGGCCATGCCCAGGCCACCTCCATTCCGGCCGAGCCGGATACGATCAACCTCAATGCCGACTGGGACTATCTTGAGGCGCTCACCGAAACGGTTGAGCGCGCCGAACAGGCCGACGACTGGTCGACCGTCAGTCTACCGCACACCTGGAACTCCAAGGACCCCGTCGACGCCCTCCCCGGCTACCGGCGCAGCGCCAGTTGGTACCGCAAAACACTGACCCCCAGCGCCTCCGAGGACGCCCTGAACTACGTGCTCTACTTTGAGGGCGCCAACATGGTCACCGACGTCTACGTCAATGGGGAGCATGCCGGCCAGCATGTGGGCGGCTACATTGGTTTTGAGATCGACATTACCGAGCAGCTGGTACCCGGCCAGGACAACACCCTGATGGTGCGGGTCAGCAACGCCTATGACCCCAACATCATTCCCTCGGAAAAATCCGACTTTGTGGTGCACGGCGGGCTGAGCCGCGATCTGTGGCTCAAGGTGCTGCCGGATGTTCATTTATCCCGGGTACAGATCGACACGCCCAAGGTCAGCGAAGAGCAGGGGCAGACGGATATCACGGTCTTTGGTCGCAACACTGCCGAAGACACTCGTGACTATCAACTCAGCGCACGCCTGATTGATCCGGATGGTCACACGGTGGCGGAAATCAACCGGCCCCTGAGCCTGGCACCGGGTGAATTTTCGGAAAGTCTGCCGACGGAAACCCTGCCCCGCCCGGCACTCTGGTCACCGGATACCCCCAACCTGTATCAGATGGAAGTCAGCCTGGTTCAGGGTGATGACACTACCCACCAACTGACCGAACGCTACGGCTATCGCTGGTTCGAATTTGAAGAGCACGGGGCCTTTTACCTCAATGGTGAACGGCTGCTGCTGCGCGGCACCCACCGTCATGAAGAACACGCCGGGCTGGGCAACGCCCTGCCCAACGAGCAGCACCGGGAAGACATGCGCATGATCAAGGCCCTGGGCGCAAACTTTGTGCGCCTCGGCCACTACCCCCAGGACCCGGAAGTTTACCGCGCGGCGGATGAACTGGGCCTGATCATCTGGGACGAACTACCCTGGACCCGCGGTGGTATGGGCGGCGAAGAATGGCAGGCAAACACCGAACGGCTACTCCGTCAGCAGATTACCCAAAACCGCAATCACCCCAGTATTGTGTTCTGGTCCCTGGGCAATGAGATCTACTGGGAGGCGGACTTCCCTGGTGGCGGTGACCCGGAAAAGCTGAACCCCTACCTGCAGCATCTGAATGACATCGCCCATGAAATGGACGACTCCCGGCTGACCGCCATCCGCAAGTACTACGAAGGCTCCCACATCGTCGATGTGTTCTCGCCATCCATCTGGGCCGGCTGGTACGGCGGTTCTTATTCTCAGTACGAAGAAGCACTACGCAACGCCATGAAAGAATACCCGCGTATGTTGCACATGGAATACGGCGGCTCCAGTCACGTCGGCCGACACACGCCCACTCCAATCACCAAAGACGGCATGCCCGGTGCCCAGGTGGACGTCGAAGAGGCCGTCAACCAGGCGGTGGTGCGCAGCGTGGCCAAGGACTCCGACTGGAACGAAAGCTACATTGTGGACCTGTTCGACTGGCACCTGCAGGTTTCCGAGAACCTGCCCAACTACGCCGGTGGCGCCCAGTGGGCTTTCAAGGACTTCGCTACGCCCCTGCGTCCCGAAAACCCGATCCCTTACATGAACCAGAAGGGAATGGTCGACCGCCAGGGCCGCAAAAAAGACGCCTACTATGTCTACGCCAGTTACTGGAAAGACGAGCCCTTCTGCTACATCGAGTCACACACCTGGACGCACCGCGGTGGTGCGGAAGATGAGCCGCTGGACATCACCGTCTTCTGCAACACCGATAGCGCCCAACTGTTTGTGAACGGCAAGCGACTGGACAAAAAGCAGCGTGATCCCAACCAGTTCCCGGCCGGTGGCCTGGTGTGGGAAACCCGACTGAGCGAGGGTGAGAACCAGCTGCGGGTGGTGGGCGAACGCGATGGCCGCACCGTTGCCGAGGACCAGATGACCGTGACCTATATTGTCGATCCGCTCAACAAGCTGGAGAAAGTCCGGATGAGCGCCACCCGCCAGGACGACGGCCTGCTTCTGATCGAAGCCGAAGCGGTGGACAAGAACGGCGACCGCTGCATCACCTGCGATGAACGGGTGTACTTCAGCAACGTGGGCGAGGCCGGCGAACTGCTGGAGAACTACGGCACCCCGGACAAGAGCAGCGAAATTGAAATGGCCAATGGCTACGCCTCGATCCTGTACCGCCCGGATCCAGACCGCTCTTCGATCATTGAATTGCGCAGTCAGGACGTCAAGGGCGCTTACGTTTATGTGGATCACACCGGCGAAATTGATCCTTAAACGCCTATCGAGGGGCGCCCCGAGCGCCCCTTACATTGGTTTTACCGCCTGACCATAGTACACTGCTGGCTCAATGAAAAACGCGCCCGACACGGAGCTCGGAGAGCGTGATTCGCCGGCCGGCGCCCTACTTGCCGGTCTGCACCATGAGGACATTGCCATGCAGTTCGAAGCCATCAAACCCGATCGCCTTTACATCAAAGTTGCCAACCAACTGTCGCAACTGATTGCCGAGGGCAAGATCAAACCCGGTCAGAAATTTCCCGCCGAACGGGATCTGGCCGAACGTCTCGGTGTCAGCCGCCCCACGATCCGCGAAGCCATGATCGCCCTGGAGTTACAGGGGGTGATCGAAATCCGCACGGGTTCCGGCATTTACGTCACCAAGAAGAAACCCCGGCTTGAGGTGAAAGACAAGGGTATAGGCCCGTTCGAGATTCTTGAGACCCGGATGCTTCTGGAGACTGAAGCCTGCGCACTGGCGGCGGAGCGCATCACGGATCAGCAGATCGCCCAGCTCTGGGAGGCCTACCGGGAAATGGAAGAGGAGGAGAAGCAGGAAAACGCCTCCGAAACCGCCGACTGGAAATTTCACAACATCATCGCCAGTGCCTGTCAGAATAGCGCCATCTACGCGGTGGTTGATTGGCTATGGGAGCTGCGTAACCAGTCAGAGTTGCACACCTCCTTCTCGGCGCGCATTCGGGACGAGGGGATTCACCCCATCCTGGAGGACCACCGGGCCATTATCGAAGCCCTGGAAAAACGGGATCCCGAAGCGGCCCGAGCCGCCATGCAGAAACACCTGGAAAATGCCACCGAAGCGGCGGCAACGCACTTCAGCAACGCTGGCTGACAACGTTCGGTTGTCCTATCAAAAAAAGGCGGCCATTAGAGGCCGCCTTTTTTTGATCCCGATTAACGAGCGCCGATCATCACGAGGCGCGACGCCGGACCACTTCCAGTGCGTGAATCACCCCGCGCAGCTCCGCCAGGCCTTTCATTCGGCCCGCGTAGGAGTAACCCGGGTTCACCCCTTGCTGACCAATTTCATCCGCCATCAGGTGGCCATGATCCGGGCGCATGGGAATATCCATCTGAGGCAAGCCTTGCGCCTTGCGACGGGCTTCTTCCACCAGCAGCTGGTCGATCAGGCCGACCATATCGTTGTCCCCATCCAGATGATCCGCTTCGTAGAAGGAACCGTCATCTTCGCGCTTAACGTTACGCAGATGCACAAAGTAGATGCGCGAGCCAAACTCTTCCGCCATTTTCACCAGGTCATTATCGCAGCGCGCCCCGTAGGAGCCGGCACACAAGGTCAGGCCATTGGCCTCGCTGGGGACCGCTTCGAGCAACGCCCGGGCATCGTCCGCCGTGGACACGACCCTGGGTAGGCCGAACAACGAAAAGGGTGGATCGTCCGGGTGAATACACAGGCGCACACCGGCCGCTTCAGCGACCGGCACCACTTCGTTCAGAAAGGCGAACAGGTTGGCGCGCATGCCTTCATTGCCCAACTCGATGAATTCCTCAATGGCGGCCATGATGCCGGCCCGATCATAGGAACCATCGCCACCGGGCAGCCCGGCAATGATGTTTTTCTCCAGGAGCAGCTTCTCTTCCTCGCTCATCGCGGCAACCCGCTGTTCAGCGCGTGCCAGCACCTCCGGGTCATAATCATCGGCGGCGTTTTTGCGCTGCAGGATATGCACGTCGTAAGCGGCAAAGTCACTCATCTCAAAGCGCAGCGCCTGACTTTCGTTGGGCAGAACATAACTCAGATTGGTCCGGGTCCAGTCCACCACCGGCATGAAGTTGTAGCAGACGGTGGTAATGCCCGCCTCACCCAGATTGCGCAATGAGGTTTTGTAGTGCTCGATGTGCTTCTGCCACTGCCCGGTCCGGGTTTTGATGTCGTTGTGCACCGGCACACTCTCCACCACCGACCAGGTCATACCCTGTTCCTCGATCAACGCCTTGCGCTCCAGAATTTCCTTCAGGGGCCAGGCATCTCCGGTAGGAATATGATGCAGCGAGGTTACTACCCCCGTCGCGCCGGCCTGTCGAATGTGGGTGAGACTGACCGGGTCATTCGGACCAAACCATCGCCATGTTTCTTGCATTCTATCCTCTCAATCATTCATCTTTCCGCGGTGACCGTTGCGGAAATTGGTAAATCTGCCTGACCAATTTAACCGTTTTTCCAGACGGTTTCAACTCGCAATCGTTCTCAGTGCGAGCCGGGTAGCGGCGTTAAAAGGCAATGGCAGCCCTGACGGGCTGCCGTTCATGAAGGCCTCAGAAGCCGGAGACGGCGTCCAGATAGAGGCTCTTGTCGGTAATGGCCGCCGAATTGCCACCGAACTTGAACTCCACCCGCTCGGGAATCAGCGCCGGTGTGGCCACCGCGAAGGTGCCCTGCTCCACGCCATCAATCCACAAGGTGAACTCGTTGCTGGTATCAACGGACTCCCAGGTCAGGGTCACCTCCGTCCAGGTATCAAACTCGTAGGTGGTGACATCTTCCTGGCTGCTGCCCTCCCGCCGGCGCAGCGTGCCATCGGGCTTGAACAGAATGTCCATGGACCGGTTGGCTGAGTTGTAGGTTTCGGCGTAGACCGTAATGAGGGAGTCCACCCCGACATCCGCCGGGATGTAAACCGAAGCGGTCAGTGAACCACTGGCCGCAGCCCCCCATTCCCGACGCATGCGCACCTGGCCATCCACGGGGTGGGAGAATTTCACCGACAGATCCCCCTCGGTGGCCTGCTCATCACTGACCTGGATGTCGCCTTCCACTTCAAAACCCAGGGGCGCCTGGCCCACCACGTCGGTTTCAAAACCGAACTCGGGAGCATCAACGGGCTCTTCCGGGATCTCATCGCCGCCGTCCTCACCGCCAGACAGGGTATCGGCGATGGAAATGGCATCCACATAGAGGCTCTGCTCGGTGATCGCCCCACTGTTCTGGCCAAACTTGAACTCGACCCGCTCTGGTGTCAGGCCGGGGGTTGCCACCGGGAAGGTACCGACTTCGGTGCCATCGATCAGCAGAGTGAATTCGTTGCTGGTGGACAGTTCGCTCCACTGGATTTCGATGTCGGTCCAGGCGCCGGGGGTATAGGCCTGAATATCCTCCTGGCTGCTGCCTTCGCGGCGACGCAGGGTGCCATCAGGCTTGAAGATCAGGTCAATGGCGCGGTTTTCGGAGTTGTAGCTGAGCGCATACAGGGTGATCAGGGTATCCACTCCGACTTCTTCCGGGATTCGTACCGATGCCTTGAGCGAACCGGTCGCGGTCGCGCCGAATGCCTGGCGCATTCTCACCTGACCGTCGACCGGGTGCGAGAACTTCACCGACTGGCTGCCTTCACTCGCCTGTTCGTCAGAGACGACAATGTCGCCCTCCACTTCAAAACCGGCCGGCGCTTCGCCCAGCGCATCCGCTTCAAATCCGAAGTCCGGCGCATCGCCTTCATCGGGCAGTTGCGGTGTGGGGTTCAACTCTGACGGGCAGGTGTTGGTCCCCTCGGCAATGCAGAAATCGTTGAACCAGACGGTTTCGTCGCGCAGCGAGTCAATATTGTTCAGGCTGCGATAAATGCCCCACTTGGGTCGATTGATATCCGCCCCGGCGCGCCACATATCGATATTGTTGTGGCTCCAGACCAGCAACGGTTCGCCATCACTCAGCCGGGTCAAACGGACTTCCAGACGACCATTGTCCTCGTTGTGGGTGCGCACATAGGCTTCCACCCACTGACCTTCAAACTCGGCCAACTCGGCACTGGCCATCTCGTCGGCACCGCTGTCACCGTTCGGCGCATGCAGCAGCTGCAACTTGTCCGGGCTATCCGCACGGGGGGTGAAGGTCACAATCGGCATACCGTCATCATCGCCACCGGCGGCCTTGATCTGGAATATGTGAGTGAACGATGAAGAGGGCTGAAAGCCGTCATCCAGTTTGAACTTCCACCGGTAGGTGTGGGTTTCACCTTCGGTCGCCACCCGATCGGCTGGAGACGCCCCATAGGTTTTCACTTCGATACGCTGGCGGTCGGTGATGGTTTCAATACAGCGATCCCCGTCCACATCACGCAGAATGTGGAAGGCGAACACATGGGTCTCCAGCTCATCATCCATCACTTCGGTGATACGCCGACCAAAGCTGTCTTCATTGGGATCGCAGACCGGCGACTCAACGGCTTCGCCGCCAAAGGCGTCATTGAACAGCTCGTAGGTATCCCCCGGACCATCGGCCGAAGCCACCACCCGGTTATTGACCGACGCATCCAGGGTACTCTGGAAGTGCACCTGCGCCTCGCTGGCACTGACCAGCTCGGTCTGACTGGAACCGGAGCCGCTGATCAGGTTGGTCACCGCAGAAGACTCGGCAAACGCTTCGGCGCTCTGATCGAAATCGACAGCGGTAGCCGCGCCGTGAGCCTGCTCATCAATCTGGATGCCATTGTCCGGGTCGGCGTCGACATCCAGGGTCAACAGCAGGCGAACCATGTTGATCACTGCCTCGGCGTTGACCTCAGCGCTGCCGGTCAGGTCCAGCGGAGTAATGGTGGCCTTTGCAGGGACTTCGGGAAAACTCAGGTCGCCAATGGAAAAAGTGATCATCTCACCGGCCAGATACTGGAAAGCACCCGCCTCCGAAGTGGCACCGCTCTGGCTCTGGGTCTCGTAGTGAACATTCGCCACCGGGCTGTCAAGAAATACGCCCATAAGCACGTTGCTATCGACGCTGGCACCACCATCACTGGATGACGACGCACTGCTGGCGCTCGATTCGCTACTGGAAGAACTCTCGTCTGCGCCGCTTCCCGGCGTCGGGGTATCGTGGCCAATGCTGCCACCACAGGCTATGAGCAGGCTTGAAAGGCAAGCCAGGGTTGATTGCTTGATGAGGGTCATAGTGATCACCTTCTGGTTATTCTCCGCAATATGCGTGGATTTTTAGGCGAGATCACTATGGCGCACAAACAGCCTTGCTGTCAAGTGGCCATACCAATTTGAGCCGACTTTGCCCCCTTTCTCGGAATTGTCGGGTTACGCTCCGCTAACCCGACCTACGGGGTCTGCGCAATCTCCGAGTAGGTCGGGTTAGCGGAGCGTAACCCGACAGAGGCCCCGGGCTAAGCGGTCAGCGGCCAGCCCAAAATCAGCACCACAATGGTCGAAATACCAATCACGACATTCATCGGCGCCCCGACCTTCAGGAAGTCGGTGAAGCGGTACCCCCCCGGGCCGTAGACCATCAGGTTGGTCTGGTACCCCAACGGCGTGGCAAAGCTGGCGGAGGCGGCAATCATCAGGGCGAAAATATAGGGCTCCGGGTTCAGGCTCGCTTTTTCGGTGATCTCGAGCACCACTGGGAGCATGATGATGGCCGCCGCATTGTTGGTAATGCACTCGGTGAGAATGGAGACCGATATATAGACCATCAGCAGAATCAGCCAGGGGTGACCACCACTGAGGCTGACCAGCGTCTCTCCAAGCAGGCGGGCCACGCCGGTTTTGTCCAGCGCCACCCCCAGCGCAAAGGACGCGGCAATGGTCAGTAATACGGTGATGTCCAGGCTTTTCTGGGCCTGGGGGGCGGAGCAGCAGCCGGTAATCAGCATGGCGGCAGCGCCCAGCAGGCCCGCGTGCAGAATCGGCAGCAGGCCGGTGGCGGACACCAGCACCACGGCGAGCAGAATGCCCCAGGCCAGGTACGCCCGCTGATGGCGCGGCGCCTCGGTCTGCAGGTCATTGATCAGCAGGAAGTCCTTGTTGTACTGCTGGCGACTGACAAAAGCTGGCCGCGCTTCCAGCAGCAGGGTGTCACCGGGCTTGAGCTTGATGGTGCCCAGGTTGCCCGGTACTCGTTCACCGTTGCGGGCCACGGCGAGCACTACCGCCCCGTATCGCTCCCGGAACTGGGAATCCCGGATGGTCTGGTTGATGCAGTTACTGTGGGGGGAAATCACCGCTTCCACCAGACGCCGTTCGCTGTGCTCTCTTCCCAACGTCGGTTCACCATTGGTGGAGGCCACAATCCCCTTGATCCGCAACAGGTCGGAAATCGCTTCGGTATTACCCGCGAAAATCAGCCGGTCGCCCGCCTGCAAAGGCTCTTCCGAGCCTACCGCTGGCACGATGGCTCCGGCGCGCTCGATTTCCACCAGGTAAATCCGCTTCAGGTTACGCAGGCCCGCCTGGACGACGGTCTTGCCCACCAGGGGCCCATCGGCGGCCACGGCCACCTCCAGAGTGAACTCCCGCAGGTTCCCGAAAATTTCCTTTTCCCGCCGATCCGGCAACCAGCGGGGGAAGAACACGATAATAAAAACCAGGCCGATGATCGCCACCGGCAACGCCACGGCGGTAATCGAGAACAGCGAGAACCCGGCCTCCCCGGTCATGGACTGGTACTGACCGTTGACCACCAGGTTGGTACTGGTGCCCACCAGCGTCAGAGTGCCGCCCAGAATGGCGGAGTAACTCAGGGGAATCATCAGCTTCGAGACGGGGACATCAATGCGCTTGGCCCAGGCCCGCAGGGCCGGAATCATGGTGGCGACCACCGGGGTATTGTTCAGAAAGCCGCTGAACAGCGCGACCGGGAAGGCGACCCGCATCTGGGCGCGCCGGACGCTCTTCGGCTCACCGAGCAGATAATGCACGATCAGCTCGATGCCTCCCGAAGCGTGAATACCGGTGGCAACCACAAACATGGCGGCCACGGTGATCAGGCCGCTATTACTGAAACCGGAAAAGGCTTCGGACGGTGTCAGCACACCCGAGACCAGCAGGATCACCATCACGCCAGTCATGACCAGATGCGGGCCAATGCGCGTGAAGATGAGAGTGCCCAGTGCCCCCAGGGTCAGCGAAAGGGACAACAAGCCTTGCCATTCCATACAGTCTCGTCCAGATTAGGGTGATAATGCCCGCGAGCATAACCAAAGCGGGTTCTAAGAGAAAATAGTTATTGGCTCTAGGGTTATAACACTGGAGCATATACGCATCCAGGTTTGCCGACCCTTCGTACTGGCTGGACAACCACCCACACAAGGAAACTTTCATGGCCTCTCTTCGCAGTGCATTGCGCACGGCCGCTCTCCACGGGCTGGTGCTATTGAGCGCCTTGATTACCCTGCCCGGCACGGCCGCCGAATTGGATATCGAGCTGACCAACCCGCCGGCTGACGGCCCCCTCTACGTCCTGTTGTTTGAGGATGCCGACACCTTCGGCAGCCTGCGCACCGCTCAGTACCGGGAGCGCTTTGACGCCGGACAACCGATTCGGCTGTCCGTCCCGGAAGGCGACTACGCCGTTCTGCTGTTTGTGGATGAGAACGGCAATGGCGAGTTGGATCGCAATTTTATCGGCATTCCCCGGGAGCCCATTGCCCTGTCCAACAACTATCGCCCCAAGGGGCCGCCCAACTTCAATCGGGCCCGGCTGACCCTGAGCGACGACGCGCCCACGCAACAGACCCTCTCCCTGAGCCAGATACTGGGCGATACGGGCCAGTGGGGCGTCGGCATCGGCGCAGTCGGGCAGACCTCGCCCTACCGGGGCAGCACCAAACAGCCCGGCACGGTGATCCCCGCTATCGTCTATATCGGAGAGAAACTGCAGTGGACGGGACCGCGTATCCGCTACACCTTGGCGGGCAGCACGGACTGGCGACTGGCGCTTCAGGGGGATTTACGCCTGGGCGCCTACGAGGAGCAGGACAGCCCCTTCCTCGCCGGTCTGGGTGATCGGGACACCACCCTGATGCTGGGGTTGGCCTGGACCCGGGAGCTCCCCGCCGGCATCGATTTTACTGTCAGCGCCAGTCAGGACCTGTTCGACCGCTCCGGCGGGCAGCAGGCGGAACTGTCGCTCAGTCGCGGTTTTCAGTGGGGGAATTGGCGACTGTCACCGTTTTTAGGGTTGAATTGGCTGAGCGCCGATTTGGCGGACTACGAGTTTGGCGTGCCGACAGAGGCGGCCACCGCCGAGCGGCCCGCCTATCAACCGTCTTCAGCCGTCAACCCGGAGGCCGGGGTGACGTTCTTTTACGAAATCACCCAGGGGTGGCAATTGGTGGGTAATATCGGCGTGGAGCAACTCGGCAACGAGTTGACCGACAGCCCGATTGTGGATGAGGAGCGGTTGGTGAAAGGGTTTGTGTCGTTGACCTATACGTTTTAGGTGTTGGAAAGCATGGGGGAACGGCGGATGCGGCCTGCGGCCTCCGATACGTCGGACCGATCCGCCCTACCCAACCTTGCGTAGGGGCTGAGCGCAGCGATTGAACCGCGCACCCGCCGTAACCTGCCTCAATGCTCGTGGTCGTGCTCGAACGCCCCTTCAAACCCGAGCCACGCTACTTTGGCCGGCGTAACGTCCAGGTTGAGAACGGTCTCGACCGCACCGGATTCCAGATCCACTTCCACCACCGTGTTGGCCACCGGATCCGTAATGTAGACCAGATGACTCGCATGGGACACGCTCATCACCGGGCGCAAGTCTTCCGCCAGACCGCTCAGGTCGCTGGTGACGGCTTCGATTGGCTCAAGCACCGCCCAGCCATCAGCGATTTCAAGGCGAATCAGATCCCCGGAGCTGTCCAGCACCAGAAAGCGTTCACCCTCGGCATCGAACCCGTAACCTATGGCGGTGCGCTCTGACTCACCGCGCCAGTCGATCGGCTCTATGCTGTCCGCTTCCGGATCAATAAGATAGAGCTCTTCCGAAGCAACACCCACCAGTATTTCTCCCTCGGACATTCCATAGAGCGAACCGATGCGTCCCTCAAAGCCTTCCGGATTGGCGATTTTCTCGCCGACGAACTCGCCGTTTTCCTCATGAATCACCAACACACCATCCGTGCAGCCAAAGGCGACACCGTGATGCCACTGGGCACTCCCGTGCAGTCCGGGACAGAGCGTTTCGAAGGTCTGTTCGAGTTCGTACTCGTCATCGTGCCAGTGGTAACGCGCCACCTGGTTGGGCAAGGTGGTGCTGTCATCATTGGCATCCCGGACAGTGGCAAACAGGTACTCCCCAAACTGCTGCGCTGCGCCGTGCTGGTGAGTGTCCAGGGTCAGCCATCGGCCACTGCCATTGTCGGCCATATCGGCTTCGGAAAAGACCCCGACCTCAGCCGCCTCGCCCTGATCGGCATTGCCGTCATAGAAAATCACCGAACGCTCGCCACCGGTGGTGAAGTGGGTCGGGCGTGGACCCGGCGCCGAGAAGTCGGCAAAGCTCGGGGAGGTGATGGTGTAATCCCAGTGATCATCGTGATACTCGTGAATCAGACCCGAGTCCACCGCGTTTACTTCACCCGCATCCCGCTGCAACATCACACCAAAGCGATGGTTCGCGCTGGCGTATACCGCCGAAGCCGGATTATTCAGTTCGTAATGGGCCAGCTCGTCGCCGTCATCCAGATCATAGAGAACCACTTCGGCCTCATCGTAGGCGGCTACCAGTAACCGGCCTTTGGTTTCGGGCGCGTCACCATGGGCTGAACCATGATCATCATCGTGATCGTCGGAATGATCTTCCACCGGATCGCGTTCCACAATCTCGGTGCTGCTGCCACCGCAGCCGCTCAGTACCAACAGTGCGCTCAGGCACAAAGCGGTTGAAAGTCCGTGTTGCCAATTCATGTTTAGAACTCCTGTTGTTCGATTATTAAATTGTTGGTTGCGGCGGATGCGGGCTTTGCCCTTATCCGCCCTACGCGACCTGCGGTGGGTTGCGTAGGGGCTGAGCGCAGCGGTTGGACCGCGCATCCGCCGTCCACCGCTACGGGGCTAGAATCGGGAGCGCAGTCCTACCGCCAGCGAACGCGCCGGTAATGGCGCCTTGTCTTTCAAAAATGACGTGTGCGGACGCGCTTCGGTGTCCGTGAGGTTGTTGCCCTGGACATAGAAGGTCATGGTCTGCGCGGCCCACTCCCAGTCGTAACTCAGTTGGGCATCCACCAGGGTGTAACCATCGGATTCCGTTTCCAGGTTGGCGGTGCGGTCCTGATCGAAGTAATGTTGCGCGCCCAACTCCGCCCGCCAACCATTGAGGCGATACTCCAGTTGCGCTCCGAGACGCAGTGGCGGAATACGCGGCATGGCTTCGCCGCCATTCAGGGTGGCGCGGGTGTAGTCGCTCATCAGGGTCAGACGCCAGGGGCTGGCCACCTGCCATACCAGTTGGCCTTCCACACCATACAGGCGCGCGTCGCGGGCGGTGTAGTGATACACCGGTAAGGCCTCTTCCTCCTCATGCTCTGCCTCGCCGTGATCGTGTTCATCGGCGTGATCGTCCTCGGCTTCCAGGCCCGTGGCAGACAGATAGTAGAAATCATCCATCTGGTTGTAGAAGGCGTTCAACGTGAAGCCCACATCGCCTTCAAACTTGCGCAGAGTCAGATCGATGTTGTTGGACGTTTCCAGCTCCACCGCCGCCGGACTGACCTCGGCGTGAAAGTGCCCATCCGCCTCTTCATGCAAGTCATACAGGGCACCGATTTCATAACTGCTGGTACCGATATGGGGGCCAAAGGAGTACAGCTCGGCCGCCGAAGGCGCGCGTTGCGCCCGGGACAGTGACAGCCCCAGGTTGTAACCCTCGGTGAAATCCCACACCGCACCGGCGGACAGGCTGAACGGTTCAAAGGTCTGTTTCACTTGATAGGCGGCCAGCAATCCCGGTTGATCGTCCATCGGAACCGTCACCTGATCGGCGGACAGTTCGACCCGCTCAACCCGCGCGCCCAACTGAACCTGTACCGGGCCAAAGTGCCGCTCCTCCATCCAGCCCAGCGCCAGGCTTTCCGTTTCCGAGGGCGGGGTGAAGGCCTCAGCGCCCTCCGCAGAAAAGTCCTGATGCTTGTACTGAAGACTCCAAGCACCGCGCCATTCGGCCACCGGATGATGAAACAGCTCGGCGCGCACTTCCCGGCTGGTATTGGCGAAGGTGGTAAGAGGCACACCCTCTTCAATTTCCGAATGGCGATAATCGGTATAGCCTAGGCGGGTGTTCAGGGCACTGAACCAGGCGTGATCCAGACTCAGCTCGCTGATCAGCTGTACCCGATCCTGCTCCAGGTCGGCGTAGACATCCACGTCGCCCTCACCGTCATGGCTCTCATGGCTGTGGCCGGGGATGCCGTAGGTTCTCTCCAGCCGTCCGACAGAGACACCCACAAAGCCGTTATCCAGTAAATAACTGGCCCCGACATTGGCGCCTTTGGCGCGGTAAGCCGAGTTGTCCAGGCGTCCGTCAAACACCTCATCGGTATGCTCGTGTTCATGGTCGTGATCGGCGTCGTGGGTTTCCCGCTCGGCGGCTACCGGAATCCGATAGTCATTGGACTCACGCCAGAAACCGTCGACATGCGTGGCCCAGGAGCCCGTACCTCCGGTGACGCTGGCGCTGACCAGTTTTTCATCCGCCACATTGTCGTGTTTGAGATGCCACTGTCCAGCCAGTTGGTTATCCGTGGGCACCCGGCCATCAACGATATTGACCACCCCGCCGATCGCCCCGCTGCCATAAAACAGCGTGGCCGGCCCCCGCAGCACTTCCACCTGCTCCGCGGTCGAGGTCTCCGTGGTCACCAGATGATCCGGCCCCACCCGGGAGACATCGCCGGCATCCAGGCCATTTTGGGTGATCAACACTCGGGGTCCACTCAGGCCCCGAATCACCGGGCTGCTGGCGACGGGCCCAAAGTAATTGGTGTGCACCCCCACTTCATTCTTCAGGGTTTCCCCGAGCGTGGACGACTGCTGACGGGCGAGGGTGTCACCGGCAATCACATTGACCGGCTGGGCGGACTCCAGGGTGGAGGCGTGCCAGGGCAGTGCCACCACTTCGATCACTTCAATGCGGGTGGGCCGCAGCCGGATGGTCACCGGCCCCTCATCGAGATCGACATGCAGCTGCTGATGCACAAACCGGGGCGCCATAATATGGAGCTCCACTTCCTCACCACGCAGATCTTCCAGCGAGAAGCGACCGGCGGCATCGGTCAGAGCCTGGCGGTTACTGCCCACCCATTCAACCACCGCGCCGGCCACCGGCTGGCCATCGGCATCCAGCACCGCGCCGGTCAGGGTTTCCGCCAATGCACTCGGGGAGACCAGTCCAGCCCACAACAGCCCAATACCACTCCATTGCAACCAGCTCTTCTGCACAACAACCTCCGGGATATACGATTCATCTAGTTTTGTTATGGTATAACATAACTAAAAGAATGGAAATCCCTCTCCGCTGTTTTACTCGACGCCCCTTTTTGAGTCACTGAGCAGTGCAGAAGATTTATGCGCCAGTTTCGATCCATCCCCAGCCACAGAAAACCACTTCCGGAACCCGTCACAGCGCCTGACCATGCACCAATCTGAACCGACTCCGCACTCCGACAGCGCGACAACTCACGCTTCCGGATCGGCCACCTCCGCCGCCCAATTCGAAAACATCTTTAAAAACAAGGCGTTAAAAAATTATTTTATTTGGCATAGGCATTGCAGCTTCAGCCCCGGTCGCGCTGCGTGTTAGTTATCGACCTCGCGTGTTCAAGCACAACAGATGATCACCCCTGCAGCGCAATGCGTGCCCCAAAGCGGTTCACTCCCCTCGGGCATGCCTCTGACAACCCGGCCCCATACTCTGGATTGATGTCTTATGAGCCTGAACAAACTGAACCCGCTGGATTTTTCCCAGCCCTCCATCCGGGTCCTGCACCTGACCTGGTTTGCCTTCTTTCTGTCGTTTGTGGTGTGGTTCAGTCACGCCCCTCTGAAGCCCCTGATCACTGAAACCCTCGATATGAGCGGTGCTCAGTGGAAAGCGCTGCTGATTCTCAACGTCGCCCTGACCATCCCCGCGCGCATCGTGATCGGGATTCTGGTGGACAAGTTCGGCCCACGAAACGTGTTCTCCGGGCTGCTCGCCTGCTCGGGGTTGTTGTGCCTGGCCTTTGCCGCCTCACAGACTTTCGAGCAGTTGGCGCTGACCCGTTTTCTGCTCGGCTTTGTCGGTGCCGGTTTCGTAATCGGTATCCGCATGGTGGGCGAGTGGTTTCCCGCCCGGCAGGTTGGCCTGGCGGAAGGTATCTATGGCGGCTGGGGCAACTTCGGCTCCGCCGCCGCGGCCTTTACCCTGCCCACCCTGGCCGTAGTGGTATTCGGCAGCCTCGGTGGCTGGCGCGCAGCCATTGCCTGCACCGGCCTTATTGCCATTGTCTACGGTGGCATTTTCTACTGGCGCGCGCGCAACACCCCCAAAGGCTCCACCTATTTCAAACCAAAAAAATCCGGCGGCCTGGAAGTCTCCAGCAAGCGTGACTTCTGGTTTTACATCGCGATGAACGTCCCCATGTACGCCATCCTCGCCGTACTGGCCTGGCGCCTGGGCCCGTCCAACATCAGCCTGCTCACCCAGAGCTCGGTCTACCTGATGTACCTGGTCCTCCTGTGCCTGTTCATATTCCAGTTCAGCCAGATCTATCGGGTGAACAAAGACATGCTCAAACACGGCGTACCGGAGCACGACAAGTACGAGTTCAAGCAGGTCGCGGTATTGAGCTGGGCCTACTTCGTCACCTTCGGCTCCGAGCTGGCGGTGGTCTCCATGCTGCCGGCCTTCTTTCTGGAAACCTTCACGCAACTGAGCCTGGCCGAAGCGGGCATGCTTGGTGGCGCCTTCGCCTTTATGAACCTGGTGGCCCGCCCGGGCGGTGGCTGGATCAGCGACAACTTCGGTCGCCGACGCAGCATGTCCATCTTCATCGGCGGCCTGGCGGTGGGTTACTTCGTCCTCTCCCAGGTCGGCGGCGGCTGGCCGGTGTGGCTGGCGGTAATGGCGGTGATGTGCTGTTCTTTCTTTGTCCAGGCGGGCGAAGGCGCGGTGTTTGCCATGGTGCCGTTGGTGAAGCGTCGCATGACCGGCCAGATCGCGGGCATGGCCGGCGCTTACGGAAACGTGGGTGCGGTCACGTATCTGACGGCCTATAGTTTTATGGATGCGAGCACCTTCTTTCTGGTAATCGGCGCCTCGGCCGTAGTGACCTTTTTCCTCGTCCAGATGCTGGCCGAACCCAAAGGCCATATGAGCGAGATGATGGCCGATGGTACTTTGCAAAAAATTGAGCTGACTTGATGGTTTGGTTTGGCTTTGGTGGTTCTAGTAGAGTCCGGGTCGTGGCGGGGTAAAGCCTTTGGAGACCCGCCGTGAACCCATCCATGGGGGCTTCTCGTCGACATCCATGTCTCCGAGAGTCTCCAAAGGCTTTACCCCGCCCCGCCCCTCAGTGCCAACGAATGGACTTCACTACCAGTCTTCTACAAATGCTAGATAGATGGCACGGAGGGCGCTCGTGGGGTATACCGTTTGTAGACTCTCGGAGGCAGGGAGCCGACGAGAAGCCTACAGGGATGTATTCACGGCGGGTCTACAAACGGTATACCCCACGAGCGCCCGGACTCTCCGACTTCAAAAAAACCTGACAATGATTTCTAAATGGACCATATAAAATCGAACATAACCATCGACTTTGCTCAGTACAGTGATGGCGGACGCAAAGGCGAAAACCAGGATACCATTGGGGCGCGCTTGCCCGATGGCGCGGCGCTTACCCACAAAGGCATCGCCATTGCCATCGCCGATGGCGTCAGCTCCAGCGCCGCCGCGCGCGAAGCCAGCCAGACCGCCATTACCGGATTCTTGACCGACTACTACGCCACCCCCGACACCTGGAGCACACGACAATCCGGTCAGCGAGTACTGCAATCGCTCAATCGTAGCCTCTGGGGCCTCAGTCGCAACAGCGTGCGCGGTGAAGGGCTGCTCACCACCTTCAGCGCCCTCATCCTCAAAGGCAACAACGCCTACCTCTTTCACGTCGGCGACACCCGCATTTACCTCTGGCGCAGCGGCCAACTCGAACAACTCACCCGGGACCACTGCCAATCACTCAGCCGCGAGGAAACCTACCTGAGCCGGGCACTCGGCGCCGACGTTGGCGTCGAGGTGGATTTTCACACCCTGGAAGTACACGTTGGCGATGTATTCATTCTGACCAGCGATGGCATCCACGATCACCTGCCCGAAGACCGGCTGCGCGTGCTGATCAAAACCCACTGCGATCACCCGCAGCAACTGGTGGAGAAAGCCAGTAAAGCTGCGCTCGACAATGGCAGTGATGACAATCTGAGCATACAGGTAGCCGCGGTCCGGCAACTGGGACACGCCAATCAGGATGACGCCATGGACGTACTGGCGCGACTGCCTTTTCCGCCATTACTCGATACAGGGCAGACCCTGGATGGTTTGCGCGTGGAGAAGCAATTGCACGAGTCCAACCGAAGCCAGGTCTACCAGGTGCAGGACGACGCCGGGCGAAGGATGATCATGAAAACCCCCTCGGTTTTATACAGCGACGACCCTGCGTACCTCGAACGATTTGTGATGGAAGCCTGGATAGGCGCACGGATTCAAAGCCCTCAGGTCGCCAAGGTTATGTCGGGCCCCGAGCCCCGTTCGTGTCTGTACTATCTGACCGAGTACATA
Source organism: Marinimicrobium sp. LS-A18 (assembly GCF_000463525.1). Taxonomy (NCBI): domain Bacteria; kingdom Pseudomonadati; phylum Pseudomonadota; class Gammaproteobacteria; order Cellvibrionales; family Cellvibrionaceae; genus Marinimicrobium; species Marinimicrobium sp. LS-A18. Next base: position 540,725 of record NZ_AWEP01000006.1, on the reverse strand, counting down.
CCCGGGCCAACGCTCGGGCAATTGATGGCCGAACGCGGACCTCTGGCAATCAATGACGCGGTGGACATTACCGGGCAGTTGATCAAGGGTATACGCTCCTTTCATCGAAAGGAGACCCTGCATCAGGACATCAAGCCGGACAATATTGTTATGGGACCGAAGGGACCAGTGATCGTGGATTTCGGCTCCTGCTGGGTCGCCAGCGTGGAAGAGCTGGAGGCCCCCTTTACCCGAGATAAGATTCTGGGAACCATGGATTACTCTGCCCCGGAATATCGCTACGGTGGCCAAACCGGCCCGCGTTCCGACCAATTTTCCCTCGCCGTATTGTTGTACGAAATGCTCACCGGCCAGAAGCCGTACGGCGACGCTTATGGCAAAGCGTTGAACGAACGCCAGTTGCAGAAGTTACGCTATCAGCCCGCTCGCCATCACAACCCGATGGTGCCGTTGTGGCTGGACAAAGCGCTGGAGAAAGCCCTGAGCCTTCAGCCTCAACAGCGCTACGATGCTCTTTCCGAATGGTGGCAGGATCTTCAGCGGCCCAACCCGCGGTGGACGCGAGACGCGGGGCTACCCATATTGCAACGGCGACCCGAATGGGTGTGGCCGGTGCTGGCCATCAGCGGATGGGCCATCGTCCTGGTCTTGGCCTGGCACCTTTGGAAACCGTAGGTCGGATCGGTCCGACGCTTCGGAGCAAAGCGTAATCCGACACTATCCACCAGACGGTATCATTGGAGCAACCGCAGCATCTCCAACATGGCCCGACCATTGTGGTAAGGACCCTTCCAGGGGCCGAGCTTGTACGAAGGCGCGAGGCTTTGATCATCCAGCGTCGACAGCCATAACCACTCGCCGTTTTCAGCCCTGTGATAGCGCTTGATAAACGACCAGAGTCGTTCCGTTGTCGCCAGGAAATCCTCGTTACCGGACAGGGTATAGGCTTTGTAATAACCCACCATGGCCTCGGCCTGCACCCACCAGACCCTTTCATGATTGAACGCCTGAGTCGCAAACTCAAAGCCATCGTACATTTCGCCGTGTTCACCCATGGCTTCGCGCAGACAGACGTCGGCGATGCCGAGAACACTCGGCTTCAGGCGTTCGCTGACCGCTGCATCGGCAAGGGACTCGGTGGCTTTTGCCAGCAACCAGCTGCACTCGATGTCGTGCCCGTAGGTATAACCGGGCGAATGATCCTGCCAGTCGTGATCCATGAACATGCGCAGGTGGAAGTTATCTTTGTTGATGATATGACGATCAAAACAATCAATCGCGTAACGCAGTGCGTCAGCGACTGAAGCGCGAGCATCCACCTGATGGAGAGTGGTGTATGCCTCCACCACATGCAGATGGGTGTTCATGGTTTTGGGGAAGTTCAGATCCTTGTCGCTCAGGCGCACATCATCCAGCGCGCCCCACTGGCGATTGAACGCTTCCAGATAACCACCCTTCACTGGGTCGACGGTGTGACGCTCCAGAAGGTCGAACGTCTGCTGCGCCTGCTGTAAAGCCAGGGGCTCGCCGGTCAACTGGTAATAGGCGACCAGGGCATAGATTGCAAAGGCCTGAGCGTACACCTGCTTTTTGGTGTCTTTGGGCGCTCCGTCTGCATCCAGAGTCCAGAAAAAACCGCCGTGGGCTTTGTCCAGAAAGTGAGCGAGAAGATAACGGTAACCGCGCTCCGCCGCTTCGCGATAACGGGGGTCATCCACCTCACTGGCCAGTTCGCTGAAAAACCACAGAATGCGCGTATTCAGCACCACACCTTTGTCGGCGTGCGGCACCGGCACATTATCGACTCCCACTTCACCGTAAAAGCCACCGCGCTCCTGGTCCTGGGCATAGGCCAACCACCAGTCGGCAATCGATAGCAATTCTGAACGGAACTCCTGACTCAATTCCGACAACGGGCTTTTCACTGCGGGCTCGTATAACGCCATCAGTTGTTCATTCCTTCCAGCAGCGAGAGATTGGCCTCAATCAATGCGTTTCGGGTCGCCACCGACGCCGCAGAGCGCAACCCATCCTCTGGCGTATTGAGCGCGTAATCCACCATTTTGTCGACGGTCGATGTCGCCACATGCATGCGGGTATCGGATGAGGCGTAATAGATGAACACCTCGTGGTTGTCGTTGACGATCCAGCCATTGGCAAACGCCACGTTGGAGACATCCCCCACCCGCTCATCACCCTGAGGTGCAATGAAATGACCGCCGGGACGATGGGTGACCACCCAGGGGCGCTCCAGCTCGGTCATGAAAACGTACAACACATAGCGAAGCCCCGCGGCGGTGTTGCGCACCCCGTGAGCCAGATGCAGCCACCCGTGCTCCGTTTTGATGGGCGCAGGACCTTGACCGTTTTTCACCTCTTTGATGGTGTGGTATTCCTTACCATCGACAATCACTTCCGCTTTGATTTCGGCGTTTTCCATGGAAGCGCACAGGCCCCAGCCGATACCGCCCCCCTTACCCACACTGATAAAGTCGTCCTGCGGCCGGGTGTACAAGGCATATTGGCCATCGACAAACTCCGGATGCAGCACCACGTTGCGCTGTTGGCCGGAATAGGTGATGAGATCCGGCAGCCGCTCCCAGTTCACCAGATCCCTGGTGCGCGCTATGCCGCACTGCGCCTCGGCGGCGGACAGATCATCGGGCCGGCTCTGGTCTTTGCGTTCGGTACAGAACAGGCCGTAGATATAGCCATCTTCGTGGGCGGTCAGGCGCATGTCGTAAACATTGGTATCGGGCCGCTCGGTTTCCGGCAGAGTGATCGGATAATCCCAGAAGCGGAAGTTGTCCACCCCGTTGGGACTTTCGGCGATCGCAAAAAAGGATTTTCGATCATCCCCTTCGACACGTACCGCCAGAAGGTACTTGCCTTTCCAGTACAGCGCGCCGGAATTGAAGGTGGCATTCACCCCCAGGCGTTCCATCAGGTGAGGATTGCTGGCCGGGTTCAGGTCATAGCGCCAGAACACCGGCGTGTGCGCGGCGGTCAGAATCGGGGATTGCCAACGCTGGTAAATACCATTGCCACCCGGGGCGGGCTGGTTCTTGCGGGTAATCAGGGTTTCATGGTCGCTCAGCAGCGAGCGGACAGCGTGGTTGAAATCGTTCATGTACAAGGGGTCCTGACGGTTGGCCGGACAGGTGAAAACGCCCGGCGTTGTTCGATACTCGTATTCGGCAACTGGAGCGCTGTACCGGCTGGGTTTATTCGGCGCCACAATGCCACTCAATGTAATCGGTTACAAAACAGATTGCAAGGTCTGCCTGCAATCTGATGGTCAATACGACTCAACTCAAATCGTTGAGTCGCCGCAATGGCCCACAGATCAGTGCCGGGACACGATATGGGCATCCGCCTCCTGCACCACATCGGCGGGCATATCGTCCGGATAATCCTCCAGCTTGCACCACCAGTTGCGCCACAGGAACAGGCTGGTCAGCACGACCACCAGGGTCGCCAGCGCGAACTCCTGCCAGTGCTGGATCACCATAAAAATCGGCATCGCCACCAGGGCGGTTTGCCACACCACGCCAACCACAACATTCAGCGCATCCCGGGCAAAGTGTGGATTGACCTTCACCCCCGGGTGCTCGGCCTGCACCGCCTCGCGTACCGGCCCCCAGAAGCCCCAGGGGCGCACCTTCACATAGAAGCGCTTGAGCACCTCCATATCATCCGGCGCGGTCAGCAGGGACGCCAACACACAGGCCAGCAGACAGGCCGCCAACATGTAAGGGAAGGCGTACAGCGGGTCCAGGTCGGTCAGGGCCGGCAACGCCAGGGCAATGATCAACCCCACCACCATGCCAAAGAAATAGCCGTAACCGTTAAAGCGCCACCAATACCACTTGAGCACATTGGAGGCGGCATAGGCACCGTAGAGCCCACTGACTATCCAGGAAATGATTTCGTGCAGCGTGGGAATAAACAGCCCGATACCGACCCCCACCACCACAAAGGCGATGGACACGATGTAGCTAAGGTACACATAGCGCTTGGGCTCCGCCTCATCGTTGATATACCGCTTGTAGATGTCGTTGACCACATAGGCCGGGGCCGCATTGGTGGTCGCAGCGAAAGTGGACATAAAGGCGGCCAGCAAGCCGGCAATCAACAACCCGAGCAGACCGGTAGGGACGTAGTGCTTCATGGCCAGGGGCAGTATCTGTTCAAAATCCACCGCATCGCCCATGGCCCGCAGGTCGTCCATGAAAAACGCCAGCGCCAGAACCGTCAGGCCAGTAATCAGCATATAGCGCGGAAACAGCATCACCACATTCACAAACCAGCTCACCTTGGCCGCCTCGATGGGCGACTGCGCCGAGAGAATACGCTGCATATCGTAGTTGGGGGCCGGGCCCGCCATGCTCACCAGAATCCCCTTGAGCAACATCAGCATGAAGAACACCCCAAAGAGCTCGTAGCCATCGGCGGCGATGCGGGCGTTGGCCGCCTCGAGGGTCCCACCCCAGTCGATATCCAGGGTCCAGCCGATCCCCACACTGGTCCAGCCATCCGGAATGATTGCCTGCAACACCTCGGGGGAGACTTGCTGCATGGCAATGATGCCCACCGCAACACAGGCAATGGTCATGATGAAAAACTGCAGCACCTCGGTAAACACCACACTGAACATGCCGCCCTTGACCACATACACGGTGGTGACCGCGGTGATGATCAGGCCGTAATAGATTTCGTTCCAGTACTGATCCGGGTGCAGCTGCCAGGGCAGAAAGACGGCGGCGAATTTACCGATACCGATAAAACCGTAGGCCAGGAAACTCAACACCCCAATCAGCGCAAAGGCCACCACACTCAGATGCGACAGGCGTGCCCCCAGGCCGTCGCCAAACCGGAAGGTGATCCACTCCGCCCCGGTCATCACCCCGGAGCGGCGCAACCACACCGAGAGAAACACCATCAGGAACACCTGGTTGAACACCGGCCAGAGCCAGGGAATGTAGATGCTGGTCAGGCCGTAGATGAACAGCAGGGACACCAGCCACATGGTACCGCTGATGTCGAACTGCCCCGAGGCGTTGGAAATACCCAGGTAATACCAGCGCAGCTTGTTACCGCCTAGAAAATAACTGCGGATATTGTCCGAGGCCCGCCGCGATACCCACAGCCCTACCCCGAGTGTGGCAACGCCGTACAGCAGGATGATCGCGAGATCCAGGGGGGCGAGATTAAACTGCATAGTGAAAAGTCCCATTATTATTGACGAGGCGACCGCCCGCTTGCGTCGCCCCGTTTGTCATAGCCGCTCACAGCAGAACAAAATGCCGGATGAACGCCGAAAGATGCGCAAATGTAACCGGTTCCATGACGTATTGCAAGCGCCACCCTCCCACTACCCACCGATCGCTGGCGCTCAACCTCTCATACGGCTGTACAAGCGCGGGGGAGGCGATTATCCTAGCTCCCGCTTACAGTCGCAGGGACCACATCGCGCGTCCTGAGAGCCTGAGGGAGGCCGCCCGCCGGCGCAACCTACTATCGGCACAGGCTCCGAGTCCAACAACAATCCCATAATAAATAATGAGGTGTTCAGTGAACGAACCTTCCCAGCACAAGCTATCGATTCTTGAAAAGTCCGGCTACGCCATGGGCGATGCCGCCGCGAACCTGGTATGGCGCGGCGCGCTGGCGTATCTTGCCATTTTCTACACCGACACTCTGGGCATTTCCGCCGCGGCCGCCGCATTGCTGCTGCTGTTGGTGCGCCTGTCGGATGGCATGACCGACATCGTGATGGGCATGGTGGCGGACCGCACCCAATCCCGCCACGGGCGCTTCCGCCCCTGGATTCTCTGGTCCGCCCCGGTGCTGGGCCTGTTTATGGTCCTGGCCTTTACCGCCCCCGACCTGAGCCCGGGCATGAAGCTCGCCTGGGCCTATTTCACCTATATCGGCCTGACCTTGGCCTATACGGTGAACAACGTGCCCTACTCGGCCCTGATGGGCGTGATGACCCCCAGCCACAATGAGCGCAGCGTGCTGTCGGGCTACCGCTTTGCCGGCGCCTTTCTGGGCGGTATTCTGGTGATGGGGTTCACCCCCATGATGGTGGAATATTTCGGTCAGGGCGACTCCGCCCAAGGGTATCAGCGGACCATGTATGTGTTCGCGGCACTGCTGGTCACCCTCTGTATCATCACTTTTGTCACCACCCGCGAGAGGGTGGAATCCGCCGTAAACCAGGCCTCTCTCGGCAAGGAATTGAAAGATCTGGCGTTCAACCTGCCGCTGATCATTGTTCCGTTGATGGCGATTTCGGCCTTCTTTTACGCTGTCACCCAAGAGCCCGACGCACGCTATCAGCTCGATCCGACCATCACCGGCATCGTCTCACTGCTGGTGCTTGCGGCGACCGGCTACTTTGTGCGGCGTCTGATCCGCATGCCCGAGAGCGCCACCACGCCCTCTCAGCGGGACCTGATCGACCTGCTCACCAACAAGCCCTGGCTGATGGTTCTGGGGTTGGGTTTTCTGACCATGCTGTTTAACGGCATCAAATACGGGGTGATCGCTTACTACTTCACTCACTACGTGGGCGATGCAGCCCTGGCCGGAATCTATTTCATGGTGCTGCTGGCGGTATCCATTGTCGCGGCGCTGACCGCCGGCTACCTGGGCCGCCTGCTGGGCAAGAAAACCCTGTTTATCATTTCCTTGTCGGTCAGCGGTATACTGACTTGTGGCCTTTTCTACCTCCCTCCCGATGGTTTCTGGGTATTCAACTTGAACCTTTCCTGGATTCCACTTTTGGAAGACGGCCTGGAAGTGCGGATTTATTGGGTCTACTTGCTAGGTGGCGCTGCGGAATTCTTCGCCGCCTTTATGCCGGTGCTCACCTTCAGCATGCTCGGCGACACCGCCGATTACTCGGAATGGAAACACGGGCGCCGCGCCACCGGGTTGTTCTACTCGGCGGGCACGTTCATCCAGAAAACCGGCGGCGGCTTTGCCGGGGCCCTGGTGCTGGTGGTACTGGCCGGTTACGGCTACGTGGGCACCGACCCGGAGACCATCAAGGCAGCCACCGCCGGCATGGTGCACCTGATGAGCTGGATTCCGGCCCTGTTCGCCTTTCTGGCCATTCTGCTGCTGGTGGTGTATCCGTTAAACGCCGAGCGCATGAATCAGATAGAATATGAATTACGCCAGCGCCGCCGCGATGCGGGGGTCAGCGACAGCTGATGCGAAGGGATTGGCGCCAGCGGCGGAATACGGTACCTTGTACGGCTGACCTGTCGGCCGTTCCAATCCAATAAACGAGTTGCGCTATGTCCAGCATTCGAGATGTCGCCCGCGAGGCGGGTGTCTCCGTCGCCACGGTTTCACGTGCCCTGAGCATGCCCGAAAAGGTCTCTGAAGAGGCCATGAACAAGGTGCACCGCGCCATCGAAAAGGTCGGCTACCGACCCAATATGCTGGCCCGCAACTTCCGTTCGGCGCGCTCTTACGCCATCGTGGTACTGGTCCCGGACATCGCCAACCCGTTTTATTCGCTGGTCATCCGCGCCATCGAGGATCGCGCCCAACAAAAGGGCTACGCGGTCCTGCTCGGGGATACCCGGGGCACGCCGGAGCGTGAGCTGGAGTACATCCGCCGGGTGGAAACCCGGCTGGCGGACGGCCTCCTGCAACTGCGCCCCCACTCGGAAAAAACCCACAATGTGATTCCGCCGGATATCGCCACGGTCAATGCCTGCGGCTGTGAGTACACCACCGGCCCGTCGGTGCGCATCGACAACCGGGGTGCGGCAAAAACCATCGTGGATTACCTGATCTCTCTGGGGCACCGACGCATCGGCGCCATCTCGGGTCTGAAAGACAACCCACACGCCATCGATCGGATGAAAGGGTATAAAGAAAGCCTGGCCGAACACGGCATCCCGTTCGATCCGGACCTGGTGGCCGAAGGCGACTTCACCATGTGGTCGGGCCTGAACAGCGCTTTCCAGTTCTGCCACATGAAGAACCGGCCCACCGCCATCTTCTCCACCAATGACGAAATGGCCATTGGCGCCATCCAGACGTTGAAGTCCCAGGGCATCCGGGTGCCGGAAGATATGTCGGTCACCGGCTTTGACGATATCGCCTACGCCAAGTACACCGACCCGAGCCTGACCACCATGTCCCAGCCCGCCGAGGAAATGGGCAAAATGGCGATGGACATGCTGCTCAAGATCATTGAAGGCGAGCCCCTGACCCAGACCGAGTGCGTGCTACCGACGGAATTCATTATCCGTAAAAGTACCGCCCCGGCACCGGGCGCCGAGCTGCCCAACACTCCCAAAAAGGTGACTCCCGCTCCCTAGAAGTGCGGGGCCTGAAGCGCCCGTGCGGCGCTAGCCACCGGCCCGTCCTTTGGCGTAGTCCGCCACTTCCGCCGCCAGCACCACCAGGTGATACAGGGTGCTGGCGGGCGCCTTGTCCAGCACCACCTCATCATCGGCACCGCGCTGATCGACATAGGCACCGGGCGTGGTTGCGGTCAGGTAGTAAGTGAAAAGATCATCAATCGCCTGAACCGCCCGGGCTTCCGCTTCCGGGTCACCGGCGCGGGCGCGCACCAGGCTGCCTTTGATCAGCTCGGTCAGCCCCCAGCAGCGCTTGCTGTTTTTGAGTGGTGTGCCATCCGGCAGCACCTCATCCAGAACCAGACCGGACGCCACCCGGCCGATGGCCAGCCCCTGGCGATACAGCGCCTCGGTATAGACCTCGACCGGGTGCCCACTCAGGCGGTGGTACCAGTCCAACAGCCACACCCACTCGAACATGTGCCCCGGCTCCACCGGTGCCTGCTCGGGCGTATGTTTCAGGCGCCAGTCCTCTTCAAAGAACTCGAACAGCACCCCCCGCTCCGGGTCAAAAAAGCGGGTCTGGAACAGAGCGAACAGCTCACCGGCCCGAGCCAGCCATTTACCGTCGCCGCTGGCCTCATAGAGCGCCATCATGGCCTCGAACAGGTGCATATGGGGGTTCTGGCGGCGCTGGGCATAGTCGTAGTCGCCTTCCGTCCAGCCACCGTGCACCGAGGCGAAGTGCCGGTCCAGGTGGGCCGTCAGGGCTTCGGCGCCGTCCAGATAGGCCCGGTCGCCAAACGCCCGATAACACCAGGCATAGGCGAGCAGGAAAAACGCGTGATCGTACAGATCCTGCTTCTGATCAATAACCTGAAAGTCCGGATTCATCAGGTGGGTAAAGCCGCCCCCGGCGTGGGGATGGGCCGTCCGCTCGGCCACAAAGCGCATCAGTTGGCGGGCCATGGCCTCACCGTCGCACCAGCCGCGTACGGTGGAAAACGCAAAGGCGAACGCCTGGCGGGCCTGGACCCGCACCCGGATATTGGAGGGAAGATCAATCGAGCCATCGGCGTTCAACGCCTCCCAGTGGCCTCCATGCTCGGGGCTCAGGCCAACCCGCTGCCACAGCGGCAGTGATTCGCGGGCAATCCAGCGTTCGAGACGCTCGGCCGCGTCCTTGATCGTTTGAGTCATATCCGGTGTGTTCCAGTCATTCACAGTGTCAGAAACAGAGAGTGTCAAAAGCAGAGAGAGGCCCTCTGGTCGCGGACAGTTTACCCATCAACGCCGGGCAGAGCATCCCTGAAATCCGGCCCCTGAAATCCGAGCCCTAAAATAAAGCACCCCGGCTGAAAGCAGCCGGGGTGAAAGGGTACAACAGCTTGGGTAAAAAGCTCACCGCGCGCAAGCGCCGGTCCTGGCGATGCCCACAGCAGCGCTGACCAGTGTAATATGTAAACGGTTTACCGCAGGATAACCGGTTTAATACACCAATCAGGCTCGTATTGTGCGCATTTTTGTAACCGGTTTCAAGATGTTTTGTGAAGCTTCTTCCAGTGAAGATCAAAATCGGGACGCCAGAAAGAAAAAAGCCGGGCTACTGACGCAGCCCGGCGAAACATGGAGAGAACAAAAGATACAACCAAAACAACGTCTACCAAGACACAGCTCTGCTTGGCGGCCGCAAGGGGTGCCTGCAGCCTGGGCGGGAGCCCTGAAAGGGGACGGACCCACGCCATACCAAGGACATCGCTTATGGTAATAATGAGTATAAGACCCGATTTGCGATATTGTCAAGGTGACAATAAAGATTTTTTCAGTGCAGTGTCTGATCGCCCAGCAGCGCCTGAATATCGTCCGCATTGAAGGAGTAGTGCTGATTGCAGAACTGGCAATCGATACTGATTTTGCCCCCCTGCTCGATCAGCAACTGGTCCACCTCTTCACGGCCCAGGGAGAGCAGCGCATTGGCGCTGCGCTCGCGGGAACAACTGCAGCGAAAGCGCAGCTCGCTGGGGTCGAACAGGCGCAGTTGGTATTCGTTGAACAGCCGATAAAGGACATCAGCATGGGGCAGCCCCAGCAGTTCCTCGTCCTTGACCGTCGAGGCCAGGGTTCCCAGGGTTTCCCAGTGGTCCCGGTTTTCGTCCGGGTCCGCGTGCTTCTGGGTCGGCAACGCCTGGAGCATCAGCCCGGTACAGGCCTGTTCGCCGGTGGCGAACCACAGCCGGGTTTTGAGCTGTTCGGACTGGAAAAAGTAATGTTCAAGGCACTCGGCCAGGTTGTCGCTGTCCATGGGCACCACCCCCTGATAACGCTCACCGCGCTCCGGCTCGATGGTGATGGCCATGATGCCCTTGCCCAGCAGTTCGCCCACACCGCGCCCCTGAGGGCGGTCAGCGCTGTCTTTCAGCCGGATGATGCCGCGCAGGTTTTTGTGATGGTCGCACTCGGCCATCACCATACTGACCGCCCCGTCGCCCTGGGCCTGCAGGCTGATCATGCCATTGAACTTCAGGGTGCTGCTCAGCAGCGCCACCGCCGCCAGAAACTCTCCGAGCAGCTCGCGCACGCCCTCCGGGTAGGGGTTATTGTTCATCACTTCCCGGTAGCTCGCGCCGAGGGTGACAATTTCTCCTCGAACGTCGCATTCGTCGAACAGGAAACGGTGCAGCAAGTCGTTATCGAACATGGGGTTTTGTGGTCCAATTCAGTGGTGATGAGAGGGTGGATAAGGCACCCGGAGGCGCCGGCAGGCGCGCTATGGATCCAGTTCCTGACGCCGGAAGCGGTGAATCTGGCGGCGCTCCTTCTTGTTGGGCCGGTGGTCGCTGATGATCTGACCGGCGAGCCCACCGGCCTTGCGTTGGGCCGCCCGCTCTTCGCGCAGGGCGATGCTCTCGGCGGTCTCCTCGTACAGCAACTGGGCTTCGGGCGCGCCCCGCCGCTGGTCCGACAGCGCTTTGATCACCACGGTTTTGTCATCAAAGCCCTGACGGATTTTCAGGGTCAGCCCCAGCGTCACATCCTTGCTGGGTTTCACCCGCTGCCCGTCGCACTGGACCTTGCCGCCCTCGACGGCCTGCTTGGCGATGCTGCGGGTTTTGTAAAACCGGGCGGCCCATAGCCACTTGTCGATTCGGACTTTCTCCAGAGGTTCACTCATGCGCTTTTCGGTCGTTCCGGGGGCGTAATTTCATCAAAATGGTGAATGGCCGGGTAATCCTCCACCAGGCGTTCATTCTGGCTGTCCGGCTGATGAATACACAGCAGGTGGCGGATACCGTAGTCCCGGGCCGAGGCCAGTACTCGCGGGGTGTCGTCCACAAACAGGGTCCGCTCCGGGTCAAAGGGCTCTCGCTCCTTCAGCCGATCCCAGAAGGCCTGGGACTCTTTGGGCTCATTCAGCTCGTGGGATGAGATGATACCATCCAGCCAGCGGTCGATGGCGGTCTCTTCCAGTTTCAGGGACAGGCTCAGCGGATGTGCGTTGGTCACCAGCACCCGGCGCTTGCCGTGCTCCTGTAGGCGAGTCAGGAAGGTTTCCACGTGGGGACGAATCTGGATCTTGTGGCGCACCTCCTCTTTCAGGCCCCGGATATCCAGGGACAGGGAACGGGACCAGTGCTCCAGGCAGTACCACTCCAGGGTGCCCTGGCGCGCCTCAATGCGCTCCATCAGGAATTCGGTCGCCGCCGCCTGATCCAGCCCGTGGATTTCCGCGTAGCGCTTGGGGAGGTGATTCAGCCAAAAATAGTTGTCGAAATGGAGGTCCAACAGGGTACCATCCATATCGAGCAACACGGTGTCGATCTCTTGCCAGTTGATCATGCCGGGAACAGCCTATTACAACGGAGTTTGACGTCCAGTATGCCCAGAAAACCCGAGATATTAAAGCGCCACACCGTCGCCCGCAGCCGCCTCTTCCGCGCCGATGAGCTGCTGCTACGCTTCAGCAATGGCGAGGAACGCGTGTACGAAAAGCTCTGTGCGGGCGGCCCCGGAGCGGTGCTGATGGTGCCCATTCTGGACGACGGCCGGGTCGTGATGATCCGGGAGTACGCCGCCGGCATCGATGACTATCACCTGGCGCTGCCCAAGGGCGCCGTGGACCGGGGCGAGGAGATTCTGGATGCCGCCAACCGGGAGCTGAAAGAGGAAACCGGCTATGGCGCCCGAGATCTGCGTTTTCTCAAGCGGATGCACCTTTCGCCCGCCTATATGGAGCACGGCATCAACGTGATTCTCGCCCGGGGTCTGTACCCGGAATCACTTGAGGGAGACGAGCCGGAGCCGATTGAAGTGGTTCCGGTGGCGTTCGACGACCTGCTGGAGCTGGTCATCCAGGATGAAGTGTGCGAAGGCCGCTCGATCGCCGCGTTGTTTTACGCCAAAGCCTGGCTCGAAAAACACGGCTGAATGGCCCCGATTTTGCGCTTATAACCTGCACAGTCGAGCCATGCGCCAAACGGCCATTTTGGTAACAAAACAGTCTATTGGAACACAGAACAGCGCGGGGAAATTGGACTATTCTATAACACTAAAGGACACGCAAGGAGATTGACCATGACCCGACCCAACCACGCCTTCAGCGCCTCGCTCAAGGGGACCGAGCAACTCCGTGAAAAACTCATCGGAGAGATCACCCGCTTTGAGCGCCAACTCGATGCCCTCAAAGCCAGCGATGAACCCGTCGATTTCAGCATGATGCAAACCTACAAAGAGTTGATCCACTCCCGCCGGGACATGCTGGCTCAGTTACCCGCATCGTTTTAAGGACGAGAGCGTCTGCAACCCGCTGAATTTTCGCTATACTGGCACCCTGACAATCCCATAACACACAAGGATTCAATGGATGCTGGTTACCAATCTCGAGATCGTACCGGGCCGTAAAGTCAAAGATCATCTGGGCCTGGTTCAGGGCAGCACCGTGCGCGCCAAGCACGTCGGTCGTGACATCGCTGCCTCGTTCAAGAACGTCTTTGGTGGCGAACTCAAAGGTTACACGGAACTCCTCAACGACTCCCGCCAGGAAGCCATTGAGCGGATGAAAGCCCAGGCAGAATCCATTGGCGCCAACGCCGTACTCAATGTGCGTTTCTCCACCAGTTCCGTCGCCCAGGGCGCCGCCGAATTGTTTGTCTACGGCAGCGCCGTGGTGCTTGAGGACTGAACGCATGAACACACTCATGTCGCTGCAGTTGCTCGGGCCGCTGATATTCGGCCTTGTGCTTCTGGCAACCGGTTTTGTCTCCGGTCGCATTCTCGAGCGTCGCCACTACCAGCGTATTATCGAAGCCGAAACACGCCCCGGCCAGGTCATGGTCTTTTCCGAACGCCTACCACCCCCGGAACTGACCCCACCGCAAACCCAACTGGTCATGGGCTCCGTCGTGGTATCGGTGGACTACTTCAAACGTTTTATCGCCGCCCTGCGGTTGCTGGTGGGTGGTCGCCTGAACAGCTACGAATCCCTGATCGACCGGGCACGTCGTGAAGCACTGCTGCGACTGCGAGAGGAAGCCGCCGCACTGGGCGCCGACCGGGTATTCAATATCAAATTTGAAACCGCCGCCATCGCCGGCCGAGGCCGGGAAAACAGCGTCGGCTCACTGGAAGTACTCGCCTACGGCACGGCACTGATTCCGCCACGCTGATGGGTTATCAGAACCGACAGCCTCCAGAGGGCATCAACTACGAACCCCAGGGTTGGCAGCGGGATTTCATACTCCTGGTGCTGGGCTTTGCCGCCGGCCTGGCACTACTGACCTGGCTGGTCATTCTGGTGTTGGGCTGGAGCGCCCGCTGGATCCCCTTCTCCTGGGAGCAGTCGCTCAGCGACTCCCTGAATGAACAGCTCGAACCGACCGAACGCACCGAATACCTGCAAACACTGGCGGACGAACTGGCTCGGGCCGGCGGCCTCAACCCGAAGCTGAATGTTGTGGTTCATCACCAGGAGCAGGAAACCGTCAACGCGTTTGCCACGCTCGGTGGTCACATTATTGTGCTGGACGGATTGCTTGACGAAGTAGACAGCGAACAGGGCCTCGCCTTTGTGCTCGCGCACGAAATTGCCCACATCCACCATCGACACCCGCTGCAGAATGCCGCGCGGCAAGCCGGGCTCGGATTGATCAGCGCGCTGATTTTCGGGCGGGGTGACCTGAACTGGCTCGCCGGCTCCGGTGGCCAACTCGCGATGCTGGACTACTCCCGAAAGATGGAGCGCGAAGCCGATGCCTGGGCCCTGGAAGCGCTGCACAACCACTATGGCCACGTGGCCGGTGCAGACTCACTGTTCCGCTGGCTGGCCGAACAACAGCAAGCCGGCACCCTACCCGAGTGGCTGTCCACCCACCCGGATACCGAGGCACGACTGGAGCGCCTTGAGCAACTATCCGAGGCCCGTGGTTACCGGACCGACGGCACGCTAACAACCATTCCCAGCGTCTCGCCGTAACCGATCATCATACGTCTTCGCGACAAAATGCCGTCTGTTTTGCATACGTATTCATCTTGCCCGAAATCCCCTTTCGCGTTTTGATGAAAGTGCAGCAGACACTAAAACATAACCGCTGTCGATTCATTCCCAACACCCTGCCCGTACCTTGCGTACAGGCGCCGGAGTGTTACCCGCATACGGAAGGCCTGACACGCTTCAGTGTCCGACAATAACGATCGAACACATCGCCGCACGGCACCCGGCTCACATTGCCATACCGGTTTGTGTAGCTCTCACCGTGGCCCGTCGAGACTCGTGTTCGAATAATACGCACAAGCTAAAAGGCACCACCTTATGATCAAAACAACGAACCGTCACTGGCTCACCAGAGCCCTCTCCCGCGTCACCTTAGGTGTATTTGGAGCATTGCTCAGTCTGGGGGCAAGCGCCCAACAGGCATTACCCGACATCCCCGAAAGTCAGGTCAACAACACCATTTATCAGGCTTTCTACTGGGACGCTTACCCCGGCCTGTGGAACGATCTGGCCGACATGGCCGAACCACTGGCCGATGCCGGCATCACCTCCATGTGGTTACCGCCGGCGACCAAAGGCAACTCCGGCACCTACAGCGTCGGCTATGATCCCTACGATTTCTGGGACCTCGGGGAGTTCGACCAGAAAGGCGCCGTAGCCACCCGCTACGGTACCCGTCAGGAGTTGGCAACCGCCATCGGGGCGCTGGACACGCTCGGCATCGATGCCTATTTCGATGTGGTGTTCAACCACCGCATGGGGGCCGACGCTCAAGAAAACATCGACGGTTGGGGCACCGCCTGGACCTTCTTCGATCCGGCCGGCCGCGATGCGCACTACACGCAGCAAAACTGGGGCAGCCTGTGGCACGATTTCGAGTGGGACTGGACCGCCTTCAACGGCATCGACAACAGTCTGTTCCCCGGCAAGTCCTGGGGCAACACCTATCACTTCCCCTACCTGATGGGAAATGACGTCGACGTCAAACGCCTCGAAGTCAAAGACGAGCTAAAAGCCTGGGGGGAGTGGATCATCGACGACATCGGCTTCGCCGGCTTTCGGATGGACGCCATCGCCCATGTGGACAGTGATTTCACCCGCGAATGGGTAAATCACGTTCAGGCGGTGACCAATGACGACATCTTTTTTGTCGGCGAAGCCTGGGTTGGGGACATTGCCGGCTACCTCGAACACGTTGATACGCCACACATGCGAGCCTTCGACTTTGGTTTGCGTGAAGACTTCGTCAACCTGAGCAGTGGCAACAAAGATATGCGCTGGTGGGGCGGATTGGTGAACAGCTATGCCGGAGACCGCGCCGTCACTTTTGTGGACAACCACGACACCAGCCGTGAAGGTAACCCCTACGGCACGCCGCAGGTGATCAATTACAAAAATCAGGCCTACGCCTACATCATGCTGCGCGAGCAGGGCGTCCCCACCGTATTCGCCCGCGACTACGACGAGTTCGGTATGGCGCCGACCCTGGATAAACTGATCGAAGCACGGCGTTACTTTGCCTACGGCCCGGGCCACGAATACGCTGGCAATACCGAAGCCGTCTACGCCTATGTACGCGAGGGTATCAGCGAAGCACCGGGCACCGGCCTGATAATGCTGATTTCCGGGCGGGACTGGGGCACCCAGCAGAGCTTCACTATCAATTCGCATCAACCGAACACCGTCTTCTACGACTATACCGGCAATGTCAGCGGCACGGTGACCACCGACTCAGCCGGCTACGGCGACTTCCCGGTCAATGTGACCGAAGGTTCGGGCTGGTCCGTGTGGGTGCCGCAGGACGAGGCCACCAGCACCGACACCATCACCCTGCGCATGACCAAGGATGTCGGCTACGGCAACTCGCTGTACTTCACTGGCAGCACCAGCAGTCTGAGTAACTGGGGTGGCGGAATCGAAGGCACCTGGACCACGGGCAACGTCTGGGAAGTTACCATTGAAGACCCGGGCACCTTCCAATGGAAAGTCCGCAAGGGCCCGAGTGATTCGAGCGGCAACGAGTGGGAAAGCGGCAGCAACCACGATGAAACCAACCTGCACCCTAGCTTCAACGGCGGTTTTTAGCGCCGTCCCTCTACTTACCCTCAAGTAAGCAACCCTGACAACTATTCCGGACTCGCCGGAGGGTTGTCAGGCCAGAACCCTCTTGCAAATAATAATAACTATCATTAACATTGATGTTTTCAGTGTCACCAGAAGGGTTCCTCACATGAAGACCAATCAACCAGGCCGCTCTTTCCTTAATCGGAAGGGACTCTCCATCGCCATTGCCTGTGTGGCTGCCAGCCCGCTGAGCTACGCGCAGGACGCGAGCAAAGAGCCAGTCAATGAAATCCTGATCACCAGCCGCTACACCGTGACCGAACAACTGGATACTGCCACGGGGCTGGGTCTGACCCTCTACGAGACCCCTCAGTCGGTCAGCGTAGTGACCGCTGAGCGTATTTCCGATCAGGACCTGGACTCCCTGACCGACGTGGTCAATAACGCCGCCGGGGTATCCGCCCGGGCTCAGGACAGTACCCGGCACACCTACTCCGCCCGGGGCTTTGCGATCAACAACTACCAGGTGGATGGCATTCCGATCTACTGGGAGCCGGGCGGTAATGCCGGTGAAACCCAGTCCAACACAGCCCTGTACGAACGAGTCGAAATCGTGCGCGGTTCCACCGGCCTGCTCACTGGTGCAGGTAACCCCTCCGCTTCCATCAACCTGGTGCGCAAGCACGCCGACAGCAAAGAGCTCGCGGGCTCTGTGGACCTGTCGGCCGGGCGCTGGAATACCGTCGGAGCCACAGCGGATGTCGCCACACCGCTCAATCAGAGTGGTTCAGTACGCGGGCGCCTGGTGGCTCACGCCGAACAAGGCGACTCATTCCGAGACCTGGGCGAGGAGAGCACCTCGGTACTGTACGGTGTGATTGATGCCGACCTGACTGACAACACCCTGTTGCGAGTCGGCGCGAGCCGACAAGAAAATGATCCCAAGGGTTCCACCTGGGGCGGTCTTCCGGTCTGGTACGCCGACGGTAGTCGAACCGACTGGGCGCGCAGTAAAACCATCGGTGCCGACTGGACCTCCTGGTCGTCCACCGTCGAACATTCCTACATGGATTTGATTCACGACTTCGGCGATTGGACTGCCAAGTTCAGTGTGAACCATAACGCCAACGCCTCCGACCAGATGCTGCTGTACCTTTCCGGTACGCCCGACCAGGACACCGGAGAGGGCATGGGCGCCTCTCCCCGCAATGCCGCCACCGACCGGGAGCAGACCAGCGTCAGCCTACAGCTGACCGGCCAGTACGATCTGTTCGGACGTACGCACGATCTGACTCTGGGTGTGGTTGATCACGAAGATGACAGCGTCGCGTCATCCCGCGCCCGCGAAAACATTGCCCCCGTTGGCAACTTCAATGAGTGGGATGGAAGTTACCCGCAACCGACCTGGGGCGCCAGCAATACCGAGGTCGATCAGACCACCGAGCAGTTCGGGGTCTACGGTGCCACCCGGCTGGCGGTGTCCGACCGGTTCAAGGTCATTCTGGGCGGTCGCCTGGCCGACTGGAATCAGCAGGGTCTGTACTATGGCACACCCCGGAATTTCGGGGATGACGACGTGTTTATCCCCTACGCCGGTGCCCTGTACGAGCTCAATGACCAGCACACTGTGTACACCAGTTACACCGAAATCTTCCAGCCTCAGAACCTTCAGGACCGCAACGGCGACTTTCTGGACCCGATCCGCGGCCAAAGCACCGAGCTGGGTTTGAAGAGCCTGTACTTCGGCGGCGCCCTTCAGACCACGGTCGCCGTGTTTGACATCGCGCAGGACGACCTGGGACAGCCGGATGGCGATTTCATCGTGCCGGGCACTCAAAACAGTCAAGCGTACTTCCCCGCGGAAGGTGCCAACAGCCAAGGCTTTGAGCTGGAAGCGGTGGGCCAGTTGATGCCGGGCTGGGACCTGAGCTTCAGCTACACCAACTTTGACGTAGAGGACGCTGACGGCACACCGGTCAATACCAGCAACCCCAGTGAGCTGTTCAAGCTGTACACCAGTTATCAGTTCCCCGGCCAACTCGACCGCCTGACGGTATCCGGCGGCATCAATTGGCAGGGCCGCAACTACACCGACGCGGTCAACCCGGTGACCGGAGACAGCGAGCGCCTGGAGCAGGAGGCCTACAGTCTGGTGAGTTTCATGGCCCGGTACGAACTCTCTGACCAGTTGTCGGCGCAGCTGAATGTGCAGAACGCGCTGGACGAAACCTATTACAGCCAGATCGGTTTCTACAGCCAGCTTGAATACGGCGAGCCGCGCAATGTGACCGCCTCACTCAACTACCGGTTCTGACCATGGGACTGCACGGGTGGCGCTTGGCCGCTTTGATCGGTGCCGCGCTGGTGGGCGGCTATCTGCTGTCCACCGCCGCCGGCATTTTTCTGGGCGGCGCGCTGCCCGTCTCCCGCAGCGAATCGACGTTGATTGGCCACTTGTTGAGCTTTGTCATTTACACGGGCGCCGTACTCTGGGTGTTTTACTTGCGTAAGCCGGGCCCGGCCTGGTTGAGCCTGTCACTGACGAGCATGGTGTTGGCCGTGCTCGGCCTGTTCCTGAGGGGATAACATCGTGGGCCACTCCACTTCCTCCGCTACCGCATCCGTGGGTGGCTTTCGTCAGCCCATGGCTTGGCTGCACACCTGGGCGGGTCTCACCCTCGGTTGGGTTCTGTACCTCATGTTCGTGACCGGCACGGCCGGTTACTTCGATACCGAAATCGACCGCTGGATGCAGCCCGAGCTGCCGCCGGCGCAGATTACCCGGGACACCCGCGGAGCATCCGAGGTGTTATTGACGCGACTTCAAGCGGACGCTCCCGGTGCCGACCAATGGTTGTTGTCTCTGCCCGCCGATCGTAATCAACCCTACGCCAGCATCTTCTGGCGCGGCGCCGATATCAGCGCCGGTGCGCCATCCGCCAGCGGGAACCAGACAATAGATCTGAGCACCGGTGCGCCACTGCAGGCTCGCGATACCGGCGGTGGGCAAACGCTGTACATGATGCATTGGCGTTTGCATTATATGACCCGCACCTACTCCGATTGGATCATCACTTTTGCCACGCTGTTCATGTTTGTCGGACTGATCACCGGCGTCATCATCCACAAAAAAATCTTCAAGGACTTTTTCACCTTCCGCCGGGGGAAAGGTCAACGTTCCTGGCTAGACGCTCACAATGCCTTGAGTGTTTTCACCCTGCCCTTTCAGTTGATGATCACCTACTCCGGGTTGCTGTTCATGGGGTTTTCTTTTCTGCCCCTGATTGTCGGAGCCCACTATGGCACGGAAGGCCAGGACCGGCGTGCCTTTTTTGACGAGGTGTTCAGCCCGCCAGGACTGGTGGAAGCGGCCAATCAGCCGGCGCCGCTGATACCCTTGGCAACCGTGATTGATGAAGCCGAACAGCGCTGGGGCGAAGGTCGCGTGCGCAGCATCGACATTCGCCACCCGGGGGATCAGAACGCACGGATTGTGGTGTCCGAGACGATTGATCGCACGGTGGCATCCGGCGCGGGACGCCTGGTGTTCGACGGCGTCAGCGGCGAGCTCCTGCACAACGCTCCGTCGGCGTCCTCACCCGCCAAAGGTATACGCGATACGTTTATCGGTCTGCACGAAGGGTTGTTTGCTGCACCACTGGTACGCTGGTTGTATTTTTTATCCGGACTGATGGGTACCGGCATGGTGGCCACCGGGTTGATCCTCTGGGCGGTCAAGCGTCGTCAACGGGCCGAGCGAAATCGTGATCAGATGCCCCGAGGCTTAGTACTGGTCGAGAAGCTCAACGCGGGCACTATCGCCGGCCTGCTCACTGGCGTTGCCGCCTATTTCTGGGCGAATCGGTTACTGCCGGTCGAATGGGCGGGCCGCGCAAATTGGGAAGCGCACATTCTGTTTCTAACGTGGCTCGCCATGCTGACCCACGCCTTTGTCCGTCCCAGAGAGCGGGTCTGGCCGGAACAGCTGGCTCTGAGCGCACTGGCCTATGTGGCACTGCCGATACTCAACGCGCTCACCACTGAGCGGCATCTGGGCCAAAGCCTGGAACACGGTGACTGGGTGATGGCCGGTTTCGATCTCACGGTGCTGGCGATCGGGGTATTACTCGCCTATGCAGCATGGAAAACTCGCCCATCACCTGGCCGGCAAAGCGCATCCGCCTCGCCAAGCCTTCAAACAGTGGTTCAAGACTCGCTATGACATTTAACACTCTGGCTCTTGCCGCCCAGTGCTTGCTGGCGCTATCGTCTTTTGCCTGTCTGTGTCTGGCCACGCCTCGCCACCTGGGTCAGCGCCCCGGCACCGATAACTCACCTCGCTGGCGCCGCGGGCTACGAATAGTCGGCTTGGCACTGCTAGCCTTTACGGCGACCATTGGGATTCATATTGAAGGCTGGAGCCTCGGCCTGGTCAATCTCTTCGGTGCGTTGACGCTCGCCGTCTTTGTCGTGCTCGGAGTCGCCAGCTATTACCCTAAAGGATTGGAGCCGATGGCCCTGACCGGAGCCACCGGTGCAATCGCGCTAGCGTCAGCGAACTGGCTGGGCGTGCTCTGAGTCGCTCGGAGTGGTATAGAGATACTCAATCCTCTCACACTTCATACTGACTGCCGCGTTTTAACAACCAATAAGTCACATCCAAGGCCAGAGTCGTGGCCGCACATCCGGAGCTCCTGATGAAGCTCATGCTTCCGGGCCTCGCCCTGCTTGGACTCGATGCTTTTCTCACTCGCCGCCATTCTAGCGCCCCTTAAAGTGCCATTTACGCCGCGTTAGTCTGACAGCGTTCCAGTATGGATGACTACTTCATTCCGGTTCATTGACAGTATCGCTGACAATACGACCATCCACCAGATTAATCGTGCGATCACAGGTGGCGGACAGCCGGGGGTCGTGGGTGACCAGCAGGACCGCGCAGCCGCGGTCGCGATGGACCTTACGGAACAGTTCAAACACTTCGGCGGCGGTCTGGGTGTCGAGGTTGCCGGTTGGCTCATCGGCCAATAGCAACGCCGGCTCGGTGATCAACGCCCGGGCGATGGCGATCCGCTGTTGCTGGCCGCCGGAGAGTTGGTTGGGCTTGGTATTGGCGTATTTCTCCAGCCCCACGGCGGCCAGAAGCTCCCGCGCCTTGTCCCGAGCCTGTTGGTCGGGTTTGCCGTGGGTCAGCATCAGGGGCATCAGGACATTGTCGATGGCCGTAAACGCATTGATCAGGTGATGGAACTGAAACACAAACCCGATGCTGGAACCGCGCAGGGCCGTCCGGCCGGAGTCGTCCATTCCGCTGGTGGCCTGCCCGAGCAGAAACAGCTCACCACGGGTGGGGCGGTCCAGCAAACCAATCACATTCAGCAAGGTACTTTTGCCCGACCCCGAGGGACCAATCAGCGCGGCAAAATCGTTGCGGCCAATGGTCAGATCCAGGCCGTGCAACACTTCCACTTCATTGGGCTGACCGACATTGTAGGACTTCCTGAGCCCGTCGAGCCGAAGCACTTCCTCGGGCGTATCAGACATAGCGAATGGCCTCCACCGGGTCGAGACGGGCCGCGCGGCGTGACGGCACGGCGGCGGCCAGCACGCCGGTCAGGGTGGCCAGCAGCAGCGTGGCCGCCACCAGACTAGGCGGTACCGGAATATAAAACAGCCCCGGGCCAAAGGTGTTGAATACCCACACCAACCCGTAGCTCACCGCAATGCCCATCACCGAGCCCAGCAAGCCCAATACCGCCCCCTGAATCAGAAACACCCGCAGAACCTGAGCCCGTGTCGCACCGGTCGCGCGCAGAATACCGATCTCCCGAGTGCGCTGTACCACACTCACCGACAGCACACTGGCAATACCAAAGGCCACGGAAATGGCCACAAACACAATGATCATATTGGTGGACAGGCTCTGGGCGGTCAGGGCGTTCATCAGCTGGGCATTGGTTTCAATCCAACTCTGGGCGTCCAGGTCGATCAACCGTTGAACCCGATCGGCAACCTGATCCGCAGTGAAAATATCCGGCACGGTCAGGTCAATCACTGTTACCCCGCCCGGCAAGTCCAGTAGCGATTGTGCCTGCTTCAAATCCATATACACGTAGCGTTCATCCAACTCCCGCACGCCCAGCTCAAAAATACCGGAAATGTTCACCACCGCGCCGTTCTGCTCGCCAGACTCCAGACGCAGCTTTTGCCCCTGGCCCACACCGAGGTCCTCGGCCAGGCGCGCCCCGATCAGCACGTCGTCCGCGCCCACGCGCAACTCGCCCGCCACCATGTAGTCGTCCAGGGGAATGATCCGCTGATAGCGTTCCGCATCAATGCCGACCAGTGCCACCGACTCCAGCGCCTCGCCCCGACGCACAAAGGCGGGGCCAGACACCACCGGAGACACCGCACTCAGGCCGGGCAGTTGGTCGAGGGTTGCGGTAATTTCCTGCCAATTATTGATCGAGCGCAGGCGCTGCGGGCGCTTGTCTTCCAGCACCAACTGCAACGTTCCCGGCGAGACCGGATGCACCCGATTGACTTCCTCCGGCGCCAGCAGCCGGATATGGGCCTGGGTGCCCAGAGTGCGCTCGATGGTGTTGCTCTGCAGGCCCTGAATCAGCGCGGTGATAAATACGATCACCGCCACACCCACGGCCACGCCGATGGCAATCATCAGCGATTGCGTGCGCCCCTCGCGCAAAAAGCCGATGGCGAGGGTCCACTCTGTCCATAAACGTTTCGGCCGAACCATCAGTCAAAGTTCATCGGTGATTCATTTCGGGAGGCGGCATTGTCGCGGTCGCTCGACACCGGCGCTTGCCGTTCAACAAAGCGCACGCGTTTGCCCTCGGTCAGTTCCGTCGCCATATCCGCCACCACCCGGTCGCCTTCGCTCAGTCCATTCTCCACTTCGGACATGGCCAATCCGCGCAGGCCCAGGGTCACCGCCTGGCGCTGCACCCGGCCATCGCGCACCAGAAACAGTTCGGCTTCTCGGCCCCGTACCGACCTCAGGGCATCGTTGGGGACGGCCAGGGCACTGTCTCGTCGCCCGGTTTCGATGGTGACCGACACGGTCATATCCTGGCGGACAAACGCCGGCACCGGATCGACGGCAAGGCGCACTTCCACCGTGCCGCTTTGCGGGTCGATACTCGGCGCAATAAATTTGACGCGCGCGGGAAAGGGTTGATTCGGATAGGCGTCGGCAATAGCGGTGGCCTTCTGCTCAAGGGCCAGGCGGGACAGGTTACGCTCGTCCAGCGGCACACGGATTTCCATACCTCCTTCCAGCGCGATGGTAAACAGCACGCGGCCAGGCTGCACCAGATCGCCGGGATCGACATTGCGGGTCAAGACCGTGCCGGCGACCTCGGAGCGCACCTCGGTTTTGGCAAGCTGGGCGCGCAGCGCGGCCAGGCGTTGTTCCAGTCGGCGCTCCTCCACATTACCCGGCGCCAGAGCGGAGACCGTCAAGCGCGCCGAGTCCACGGCGGCCTGGGCCAGTCGTTCGGCCTCTTGCGCCTGCTCCAATGCCTCGGCTGACAGCTGCGAGCGCTCTGCCAGGGCTTGCCGTCGCACGGTTTCCCGCCGCGCCTGGGCCAGCTCCCACTCCGCCCGCTCCAGGTCAATGGCCGCCTGTGGGCGCCGGGTGGTCACCAGCTCCTCCAGGGCCGCCTCGGCCTGACGCACCTCGGCGGCAATATCTTCCGCGCTCAGCACCAGCAGCAGATCCCCCGGCGCAACGGTATCCCCTTCCTGTACCCGGCGCTCCTTCACCACGGCGGTAATTTCGCTGCCCACCTGGGCGCGGGAGGCGGTCATCACCCGACCGGTGCCGACCACCGTCTGTACCAGCGGTACCGGCTCAATGACATAGCCTTCAACCTCCGGCCCCTGCCAGCTTTGCCAGCCAAAATAAAGGACGATCAAGGCCACAATGGCCAGAGGAACCACAACTTGGGTTGAAACGCGACGCACTCTGACTCTCCCAGTGAATGCTCTCTATGAAAACGTAGAATCTCACATCAGCAACGCTATGACTACGCAAGCCAGCGCGCAAAAGACAAACGCCGGGCACAAAAAAACCCGCGCCGCCAGAAAGACGACGCGGGTTTTTCAGGGCAACCGCTTAAATATCGAAGCGGTCGGCGTTCATCACCTTGGTCCAGGCGGCGATGAAGTCCTTGACGAACTTCTCCTGGTTATCGTCCTGGGCGTAGACCTCGGCGTAGGCCCGGAGGATGGAGTTGGAGCCAAACACCAGATCGGTGCGCGTTGCGGTCCACTTCACATCACCGGACTTGCGGTCAACAATCTCGTAGAGATTCTTGCCTTTGGGCTCCCAGCGATAGGCCATATCGGTCAGGTTGACGAAGAAGTCGTTGGTCAGCTGACCTTCGCGATCGGTGAACACACCGTGCTTGGTACCGCCGTGGTTGGTACCCAGGGCGCGCATACCACCGATCAGTACGGTCATTTCCGGCGCGGTCAGGCCCAACAACTGGGCGCGATCCAACAACAACTCCTCCGGCTTGACGATGTAATCCTTTTTGAGCCAGTTACGGAAGCCATCGGCGACCGGCTCCAGCGGCTCAAAGGAGTCCACATCGGTCATCTCGTCAGAGGCATCGCCACGGCCCGGTGCAAAGGGCACGCTCACCTTGTGACCGGCGGCTTTCGCCGCCTGCTCGATACCGACGCTACCGCCCAGCACGATTACATCGGCCACGCTCACACCGGCGTCCGCCGCGATCTTTTCGTACACCTTCAGCACCTTGGCCAGACGCTCCGGCTCGTTGCCGGCCCAGTCTTTCTGTGGCGCCAGACGAATGCGCGCGCCATTGGCACCGCCACGCATATCGGAGCCACGGAAGGTGCGGGCACTGTCCCAGGCGGTGCTGACCATCTCACCGATGCTCAGACCACTGTCCGCGATTTTGGCTTTGAGCGCCTCCACGTCGTAGTCTTTCTTGCCGGCCGGGACCGGGTCCTGCCAGATCAGGTCTTCAGACGGCACTTCCGGACCAATGTAACGGTCTTTCGGACCCAGGTCGCGGTGGGTCAGCTTGAACCAGGCGCGGGCGAAGGTATCGCGGAAGTAATCCGGGTCCTTCATGAACTTTTCGCAGATGGCGCGATAGGTCGGGTCCATCTTCATCGCCATATCGGCGTCGGTCATGATCGGGTTGCGACGGACATTGGGATCGCTGGCATCCAGCGGCTTGTCCTCTTCTTTGATGTCGATCGGCTCCCACTGGTTGGCACCGGCGGGGCTCTTCTTCAGCTCCCACTCGTAACCGAACAGCAATTTGAAGTAACCCATGTCGAACTTTGTCGGGTTGGTGGTCCAGGCACCTTCGATACCCGAAGTAATCGCGTTGGCCGCTTTGCCTTTCAGGTTCGCGTTGTACCAGCCCAGGCCCTGCTCGTGCACATCCGCACCCTCGGGCTCGGGACCGAGCGCTTCGGCATCACCATTACCGTGACATTTACCCACGGTGTGGCCACCGGCGGTCAAGGCCGCGGTTTCCTCATCGTTCATCGCCATACGGGCAAAGGTTTCACGAATCTGTGCACCGGTTTTTATCGGGTCCGGCTTGCCGTTGACGCCTTCCGGGTTCACATAGATCAGACCCATCTGCACGGCGGCCAGCGGATTTTCCATGGTGTCCGGCTTGTCGACATTGGCATAACGCTCATCGGAGGGCGCCAACCACTCTTTCTCCGCACCCCAGTAGATGTCTTTCTCCGGGTGCCAGATATCTTCCCGACCGAAGGAGAAGCCGAACGTGGGCAGGCCCATGGACTCATACGCCACATTACCGGACAGGATAATCAGGTCAGCCCAGCTGATTTTGTTGCCGTACTTCTTCTTGATTGGCCACAGCAGACGGCGAGCCTTGTCCAGGCTGGCGTTATCCGGCCAGGAGTTCAGCGGCGCGAAGCGCTGGTTACCGGTGCCACCGCCCCCACGGCCATCGGCAATCCGGTAAGTACCGGCGGCGTGCCAGGCCAGGCGGATCATCAGGCCGCCGTAGTGACCCCAGTCCGCCGGCCACCACTCCTGACTGTCGGTCAACAGGGCGTGAAGGTCTTTTTTCAAAGCCTCAAAATCGAGCTTTTTGACTTCCTCACGGTAGTCGAAATCTTCCCCCATGGGGTCGGTTTTGCGGTCGTGCTGGTGAAGGATGTCAAGGTTGATGGCTTCGGGCCACCAGGACATATTGGACGTGCTGGCGAGCGTTGCGCCGCCATGCATCACCGGGCATTTTCCGGCGCCTGCGTTCTGGTCACTCATCGATCTGCTCCTTTCGCGTTCATTTATGATTACGTGCGGCTATGATCTATACGGTATAGCACAAGAATGGATCTATTGGAGCATAGCAAATCGATTTGCCATCTGTGATAGATTCTCACAAAGGGCGGTATAGCCCCCTGCAATCGCCGCCCGCACGGGCGGCCCTCACGGACGAAGCGCGGGAATCACATGTTGCTCCAACAGCCGCAACTGCTGGCGCAGATAGCGGGAACCAGGGGACGGCGGAGTCGGGTCAGAGGTCATCACCACCGTCAGCTCCAGGGAGGGAACGACATACAGCAGCTGCCCACCATAACCGCGTCCATAGTAGCCGGGCTCACCGCCCAGCGGACGCAGAAACCAGCCGTAGCCGTAGGGATCATCGGTATAGGCGGACTCGCCCCGCCCGGTCCAGGAAGTGTCCACCCAGGCCTCGGGAAACAGCCGCTGCTCCCCTGCCCGGCCGCCATTGCGGTACAGCTCCCCGATGGCGGCCAGTTCCCGCGCCGACATCAGCATATTGTTGCCGCCAAAATAAATGCCCTGGGGGTCCCGATCCCAGGCGGGAAAGGCGATACCCAGCGGTTCTCCCAGCCATTCGCGGGCCAAGGCCAGCGTGCTGCGCCCGGCGCTTTCGGTCAGCGCGGCGGAGAGCAAATGGGTACTACCGGAGGAGTAAAGCATCCGCCCGCCCGGCTTATCCACAAACCGCCGGGTGAGCACATGGTGCACCCAATTGTCACTGGTCACCCAGGCGCCGTAATGGCGACCGGAGGTGCGCTGCAACCCCGCCTGAAGGGACAACAGGTTGCCCAGGGTAATGCGCTCCACCCCTTCCGTGGCCGCCTCCGGCACCTGACCGCCCAGCGCCTCCACAATGGGCTGATCCACCCCCTCCAGAACCCCACGCTCAATCCCGACACCCACCAGCGCCGCGAGCACCGTTTTTGACAGGGATTTGATATTGACCGGCGTATCCAGCCCCGGCCCCCGGATATCCAGCGCGACCACCTCCTCGCCCTGATGCAACACCAACAGCGAGTGCAACCTGGGCAGGCGCTCCGCATCGCGCGCCAGTTCAGAACGCCAGTCGTCCTCATTGGCGAGCACGGCACTGCACGTAAGCAGCAATAGAGAAGCGAACGCTTTGGATAGAAGAGAATGCATAGGTTGACCATGACCTCATTGAAATCAGCAATAAACGTGTGACAAGACCACAACAGGCTACGTCCGCGGACGTGGCGCGGATCTATCGCCCAGGCAGTAGACTCGATTTTGGTTCATCGCCATAATGACCGCTCCCAACCCTCAACAATAAGATCGAGTCCCATGAGAAACGCTAAAGCCCTAATTGTTTTTCTGTCGTGCATCCTGGCAAATTACGCTTCTGCCGAAACCATCGAATCACGGGTGGTCGAAGACGGCGGCACCGGCCCCTACAGTGCCATTATGGCAACAGATGCCTCACTGCCCACACATACCCTGTTCCGGCCCAACAACATCGCCGCGCAGGGCGACGAGAAACTCCCGATTGTGGTCTGGGGCAATGGGGCCTGCTTCGACTCCCCCTGGGAGCATGTGAACTTCCTGAACGAAATCGCCTCCCACGGCTTCATGGTCGTCGCCATCGGCACCATGCCCACAGAAGACGGTGAGCAGAAGACAGAGCGCTCCAGCTCCTCCAAACTGACCGATGCCATCGACTGGGCCATCGCACAGAATGAGAGTGAGAACAGCCCCTACCACAAGGCGCTGGACACGACCGAGATCGGCGTCGCGGGCATGTCCTGCGGCGGACTGCAGGCGCTGGACGTCGCGGACGACCCTCGGGTCAGCACCTTGGGGGTCTTCAATAGCGGCATCTTCAACGAGCCGCCCAAAGATCCACTGCCCGGCATTCCCAACCTGACCAAAAAGCAGTTGGAAAACATCCATACCCCGACGCTGTACCTACTGGGCGGAGAATCCGACATTGCTTACGGCAACGGCATGAACGACGTGGAGCGCATTGACCATGTGCCAGTGTTCGTCGGCAATATGGACGTGGGCCACGGCGGCACCTACGGCCAGCCCCACGGCGGAGAGTTTGCCAGAGTGGCGACCGCCTGGTTTAAATGGCAACTGAAGGACGACGAAACGGCAGGCAAGTTATTTACCGGCAATCCACCGGGGCTGGCCGAGCACCCTGAATGGACCGTCGACAAGAAGAATATGCCTTAGCAAAGTGCCAGGCGATGTGGGAGCAATGGCTCACTGAAACGCGAGCGTCATATAGCTGATGACGACATAGCGAGCCAGTTTACCCGCCGTCACCAACAGCAGAAACCAGCGCAAGCGTATCCGTAACACGCCGGCGATCACGGTCAAGGGGTCCCCAATAATGGGGACCCAGGCAAAGCACAACGACACCATCCCATACTTCCGAACCCGCACCTCGGCCCGGACAAAGTCGTCTTCCGACATCCGCAGCCACTTCTTGACCACCACCAGACTCCCCCAATAGCCCAAGGCATAGTTGGTCAGTGAGCCGAGCACATTGCCGACGGTGGCGACCGAAACCAGAACCACCGGCGACAGGCCGCTCAGCAACAAGGCGCTGAGCACCACCTCGGAGCTGAGGGGCAATATCGTC
Organism: Marinimicrobium sp. LS-A18; assembly: GCF_000463525.1. NCBI lineage: Bacteria > Pseudomonadati > Pseudomonadota > Gammaproteobacteria > Cellvibrionales > Cellvibrionaceae > Marinimicrobium > Marinimicrobium sp. LS-A18. The sequence goes on along the minus strand of NZ_AWEP01000006.1, from coordinate 510,909 downwards.
GCCGCCAGGAATGCGGACAGGAAGAGGCCCAAGTAGCCGAGTTCCGCCAAGTGCTCCATCAATCATCTCACCGAAATGGTAGGCTCAACGCATTGACCTAAACTTCCTTATCAGCCAACCAGGTCAATGCCTCGATCCGGGAGGTAAATTTCGGAATCTGGTTTGATTCCAAAAACTCGTGCAGCGACGTGTGTCGATTGGTATTTGAGCAAACGGTTGTGACCAACTTGCCGCCTTGTACAGCGTCTTGAATGGTATTTTCCAAGGCAAGTACCATGGTGGTATCCAGCGTCGGCACATCGGTGAGGTCGATGAGAATTTTTCTGAAAGCATTCAAGCTGTTTCTCTCGCGTGCCAACGCTCTCGACATACCAAAAATCAACGGACCACTGAAATACAACAAGGCAATGTCACCGCGGTTCTTCTCAAGGATTTTCTTTTCTTCGCTTTCGAGCGAGATGTTATCGTCCACATCGCTGATGACTTGCATATTTCGCTGCGATTGTAATCGGCTCAGCTTGTCGATGGTAATGATGTTTGCGATAAAGACCCCAAGGCCGACCGCTACCATCAGATCCACCAGAACCGTCAGCGCAATGACCAGGTACATGATGAGGGTAGCGCTGGTCGAGACGCGATGAGCCCTCTTCAAAAAGCTCCAATCCAATATGCTAAGACCAACTTTCACAGCGATCGCTGCCAGAATGGCTAGAGGGATATTGGAGGCCAACCCCGAGGCAAACGCGACAACCACCAATAGAACAGCGGCGCGCACGATCCCAGAAAGGGCCGTCCGGGCGCCCGTCTGGATATTCACCACCGTTCCCATGGTAGCGCCAGCGCCAGGCAACCCACCAATAAAGCCTGAAGCGAGGTTTCCGATACCCTGACCGATCAACTCTTTATTGGAGTTGTGCTCATTGCGGGTCAGGCTGTCTGCGATGACCGCCGTCAGCAGGGCATCGATGCAGCCCAACGTCCCCAGCACCATGCCATCGATAAGCATGGTCGTCACCTGATCAGCGGTAAAGTACGGGAGATAGAAATCGGGTATACCCAATGAAATAGGGCCTACCAAACGCAGATTATCGCCGAACAGCAGCAGTGCAATAGTGGTGCCCAGTACCAATACAATGAGCTGCGGGGGCACAACTTTTGCGATGCGTTTTGGGATAAAGAAGAGCGCCAGGAGGGCCGTTAACGAAATAGAAAGCTCAGCCACGCTCAGATTCTTAATAAACTGGGGTATGGCCAACAGGTTATTGAGCACACCGCCGCTGACCGAGGGTTGACCCAGCATGGGGCCGAACTGAAGGATAATGAGAATGATCCCGATACCCGACATAAACCCGGATATCACACTGTAGGGCATCATGGTGATATAACGCCCCAGCTTCAATAGACCGAGCAAAATCTGGAAAAGGCCGGCGATCATCACCACCGTAAATGCCATTGCCAGGCCGTTTTCCGGATGACTCGCCACGAGAGAGGTCAAAACGGCGGTCATGACAACCGTCATCGGGCCAGTCGGCTCGGAGATTAGCGTTGGGGTACCACCGAACAGCGAAGCGAAGAGCCCAACACAAATTGCCCCATATAGGCCAGCCTCCGCACCTGCGCCTGAGGCAACCCCGAATGCAAGGGCCATCGGCAGTGAGACAATGGCCGCGGTCAGACCACCAAAAACATCGCCCCGCAGGTTTTTGAGGTTGATCTGGTTAAAGAGTTGGTTGACAAAACCATACGTCATTGACTTGCATCTCCGTCGACTCGGTGTAGGTTCAGGTACTGAATTGGCTGCTATTGAGCACGAGACAGGAGTATACCACCACCGTCCGGAAACCTAGTAAACCGAGCGCTATCGGCGCTCCGGCGCCACGCCTTCTAGAAACGCCTGGGCTTGCTTTGGGTCTCGAATGTGGACAAAATTTATACGATCATACTCCGGTGACTGAAGTAATGCCTGATATCGTCGCCTGTTTTTATTATAGTTGCGAAAGAACCATAAGAAAATTGAATGCCTTGACGCGAAAGCCATTCGGAAGGACTCACGGTTCCCCGTTTCCGGCCAAAGCTCCTCCTTCGTTATGGCGCGGGACAAAGTACGCCTAAGGAGCTGAAACAGAGTCCTGAAGTACGAATAGTCCAACCAGATGATAGTATCAACGTTCCGCCACTTGATGGCATTTGTCCTACTGTAGTTACCGTCCAGAACCCAGCAGTCTTCCGAAATAGCGGATTCCAATTTCGGGAAAAACTCTTCATTACTCGACTCTACCCAATTGGGCTTCCAGAACATCTGGTCCATATGGATACACGGGTAGCCCAGCTTCTCGGCAAGCAGACTAGAAAACGTGGATTCTCCGCTTCCGGTTGTACCTATGACGTTTACTCTTTTCATTTGTCCTTCTGACACAAGATCACTTTATACTTTTGATCGTCCCGTTCTCTACTATCCACGGACCGGTTCTAGTGCCAACATACAGCGGAGTTTTGTGCAGCAAAGACAAGAAACTGTGAACAGCAATCGGAAGATCATCAACAATATGGGTTGTATAAGGTACGCCACCATCCCCTTTGGGGATGTTGAGACATGAGTTTGACAAAGCTTTTGCACTCACTACATCAAAGGTACTTTTATCTATCTTCACAAAATTGTGGCCACCCACTACCATCACATCAGGATCAGTTGTTGAGGCCAACAAATACACCAGCCAATACTCTTCATCCGACAATACCACCGTATTATAGCGCTCTGAACACCGGATGTTGATGTGGCTTGAAGCTATCTGCCTAGCCTGAAACATAGACTGATGAACAGTTTCTGTCTCAGGAGATTCGTTGTGAGACCAACTGTTATTCAGGTAAGTCAGCTCATGATAACTTTCTATGCCTGATTCGCCAGCCCCCATGAAGTAAACTTTCTGAGCATCGTCGGATATATCAACAACCCAACCTTTGATCCGGGTATCATTTGGTAAAACACCTTTTTCAAAAAGGTAGTCCGTTGCCGATGCCGCAAGGCGGTCCTTCTGATAAATCGCTGCCCCCAGCTCAGACTGCCTCTCTGTCTCCTCTATGTGAGCTTCCGTTACCTTTAAATAATCGGGCTTAGGTTCCTTTACTGGCTGCGCTCCACAGCCAACTGACAACACAGCGACTAATATTATAATAGTAATCTTCATGGCAGATCCTTTCATTATATTTTAGTTCCAGTCGAATCATCATTAACTAAAAGTCCATAACGGGACGAAGGACTCGATCCCCTAAAATCAAATGACCTATGTGAACAGTAAGTTACTGTTCGTTAAACTGGTTCAGGTTCATGGAGGCGAAGCCGCAACGAAAAAGCTGTCGCCGTGATTGGCCTTGTTAGAGCGGGAATAGCTCATTGATACTCTTGGCTTTTGGTTTCGCATTTTCGCTAGGCTCGTATATAGCAATAAGCAACGATTCTAAAACAAGGCGATCAACACCGCACTCTAAAGGTACGAAACGCATATACGACCAAGTGCCCCACCAATCTTTGCTTTTATGTGGAGAAGTTTGGTCATGGAGGCGAGCTTTGACTGCGCGCCCAGTTTGCCCGACATAGACGGCGGCACCTTTATCAGTGAAATACACATACACTGCACCGTTTCCACTGTCACCAAGTTGGCCGCGAGCTTCGAATTGTTCGCGAGTTTTGATTTCGGATCGATCCTCAAACCATGATCTAGCTATAGCCGCTGTGGCAGCCATCGAATGTCGTAGTACGTCTGTTGAAATTGGCATAGTGAAAAGCTCTAACGAGGCTGTAGAAAAACGATTCCCGGAAATCGCCTCTCTGGCGCCTCTCTTCAATTCATGTCTGGCTACTATTTAACCAGATCCGTTCACCATAATCACCCATTATCGACAGTTGAGCCAACTCGAGTGTGGATAAGCCTGTGGATCACGCCATAGCGCCGTAATTGGCTAACTTCTCGATGTTATGCACCAAACAGTATAGCTGCAACTGGCCTTGCACCTTGCGTTCTCCTCGCAAAGAGAACCGATTGAGCCCTTTGTTGGTTCCGATGTTACCAAAAACCGGCTCCACCATCGACATTCTGTGCCCATAAACCTGCTTCCCTTTGAGGCTATGAACTCGTTTCTTCATCCAATCAGTAGCGGTGGGTTTGCGCTTCCCTTTTACCAGGAATGAAACCTGTCGCCCGTGCCCCTTTCGGGTGTCATCGGATTGGGGATTTTTCATGCAGTCCGTTTTTATGGGGCAGTGCCGGCAGTCGGTTAAGCGGCCCTCGAAGGCGATCAGGTGATTACCGCTACTTTGAACGCGCTCGGAATGCAACTACATGGGGTTGCCTTGCGGACAGGTGCATGTTTTCTTGACTGAGTTGAAGTCAAACTCGCTTGCGGGGATTACGCCTTTATCGACACCTTTTCCCGGATGGAGGTGCCCGTACTTGGATTTCTGATCTTTGAACTTGGGGTCTCGGGAGCGGAACTGGTTGTCGGGAATGTAGGCATTGATTTTTTCGGCCTTTAGATACTGGTTGTTCGCTTCGTTTGAAAAACCCATATTGGTGGTGACCACTATTCCATCTTTATAGATGTCGTCGCTTATTCCGATTCGAAAAAACCGGTCTTTAATCGTTCCAAGAATGGGCTTCAAGGTGTGGTGTTCCTGGCCTTCGCAAAAGGCCTGAGCATCAATAATGATCTGATGTTTCTTATCGACCGTTGCGACACCGTTGTAACCTTGAATGGTGCGTTTACTGGTGGTCATTTTGGCCGACTCATTGTCGGTGATGTTGCTTTTGACTTCTTTAGGTCGCTTACCTTGCCCCATACGTGGGGTTGCCGTCTTTAGGAATTGGTCAATCCGATCAAATCCTCTACTCAGCGTATCAGAAGCTTTCTGCAGCTGACGTTTTCGATCCCGTACATTGGGCTTTCGACCATCGAGTTTCTTATGCTCCTTGAGAGCGTGAACTCGAAGGATCCTGGCTGCAACTGCTCCTCAAAATCAATGACTACCATGGTGCTTGGCTGTAGTCGTATTTCTTAAAGTTTGGCATGGCGCCTCGTCTTTTAAGCGATGCCCAATTTTATCAAAAAAAGACCTCATTTTTGGAGTTTTGCTACAGCCTCAACGCCCGGCTTTAGGGCGGACTTGTAGCTTCCGAAAGGCCGTCCCAGACCCGAAGGGGCGATAGCAACCGCTTGCTAGGTGATTTACTTGCTAATGTAAAGCGAAACGTTAATCATGTTCTAAAGCAAAGCAAAAACATTGGGTATCGAAATCGTTACAGCACGTTTCATGGGTCAGACCCAACACCATGTTCTTAAGCATACACGCTCATTTTATAAATATTTCCCTCTATCTATATCCGATTCTAGCGATTCTTGGACGCCCACAAACTTGACGTTATCAACCTCTCCTTTCGGCTATTGATGCCGAACAAAGTAATCTCCTCCGAACACTACATACACAGACTCACCTGGTTCAGCCACGGCCATGATGAAGTCATCATAATTATCTCCATTTACATCACCCGCCGAAGAAACTGATATTACTGATCCGTCGACATCAACCCTAGTGAGATGCTGCGACGAGACAGATAGATCAATCATTCGAGGCAAATCATCAGATCCGTAAATAATGTAAAACTCAGATGGATGTATATAATTTTCATGCTTATTAACAACAACTAAGTCGTTAAATCCGTCTGCATTGATGTCCCCAATAGATTTAGTCTCACATACGGCAGCGCCCAGTATAGTCATAACATTAGCTTGGTCCGAAATCTGTGCGTCCTCCATCTTCTCGACCACTATATTTTTTCTGTGATTCGAGTCGCCAAATACAATGTTTACAAACCCTGAACCGATCGAATTATTACTGTTTGCTGCGATTGACATTTCGTCATATCCATCTCCATTGATGTCCTCAATCAATCCTATACATTCCCCGAAGTTGAACCCGTGTTCAGCTGACGGTTCAATGACTAAGCCGCCATCGATTTCGCTGGCATCATTTGGAATCTCTGTAACATTGTCCCAGTTGCTAGAACCAAAGAATACATATGCTCTTCCTGTGCTATGCTCTCCTTCACTGGAGTCTTTGTCGAACAGGTAGTCTGAAACCAGTATATCGTCGAAGCCATCTCCATTGATGTCCCCGATACTCGAGGGCATCACGCTGGCAAAGGTTCTACCTTTAAAGTGTCTATGATCGTCAGATCTAAGCGTCTGAAATGTGTATATATCAGAGGACTGTGAGGAGTTTGGCAAGGCACTTAGATTGCTGTCACCCGGAACGACATGGAAGGCTTGGTAAGAGATCGATGCTCCAGGGGTACCAAAATAGGCTAGATCATCAAGTCCGTCGCCATTGAAATCCCCAACACCTTTAGACTTGGCTACAAAGAAGTTTCCTGGAATGGAAACAAATCTTTCTGTATACAGGCCCAAGTCATACCTTGAGTTATCTTGAACTTTAACCTGCAAGTTATCAGATTCTGCTCCACCAAAGACGACAAGTGTTTCTGAATTACTTGTGTCGCCAATAATGATATCGCTGTGGCCATCCCCATTAAAATCTCCCAATTTATTTACAGATGTCATGTTTCCGCCTAAATCATATTCCCATGAGAACTGAAAGCCGAAACTAGGGAGAAATTTTTCTCTGATCGGGCTGAGATCATATTCTTTATCAAAGGATGTTCTCCCGTACATAACTGCTACATCAAGTGGACTAAAAAGGTCTCCGCGAGACCGAATTACAATGTCATTAAACTCGTCATCGTTAAAATTACCTACCCCAGCCGAAGCCACGTCGTAATAAACATTACCTCCTGTCACAAACCTTACTTTTTCCAGAAATAGATTTTCAACATCCGCGCTGACTATAGTATTCAAAAGATTGACATTGATTATATATCGTATTCGTTGTCTTCTAATCACACTTGAATGGTCGGCCTCACTTATTGTGAGAGATACAATCTCTTGGCCCAAGAAGCCGGTATTTGGTGTGTATGTAAATACGCAGCTATCAGTCTCATCAATCACTCCGTATAGCGGTTGAGTGTTAATCTCGCAAGACAGGGAGTGCTGCCCATTTAGCCTGGTAAATTCGCGAGTAGGATAGAGTTGATTCGCTGAATTGTGATCGCTTTGTATTACTTCATCTTTTGGTTCCAAAACAATAGCTTGACCACCTTCATCACTACCTATACTTCCTCCTCCGCAGGAGCAAAGTAGAAAAATTAGAGAAAAAATAGACGTCTTTAATAAGCATACATATCGGGAAATCATTTTTTATAGCTCGTGTTTGTTCTTTGAGGTCTAGGATTCAAGTGATAAGTGAAATCGACCATGCTAAGGTGAGCTCTGGTACACCCACAAACTTGACACTACCCGAACCCTTTGCCAGTGTAAATGTCAGCCAGTCGCGTTTACGGAGCACGTTACAGGGGTCAGGTCTTGAAATTTGAATTCAAATTTCAAGACCTGACCCAATATCCTACGTAGTTATCAAATTGATATCAGTCGAACTTGGGTTTTTGCGAACTTCGAGATACATAAAGACTCGCTTTTAGCTAACGCGGAGCTAAAGTGCGCCGTTTTTCGGCGTCACTTTTGAGCGATTTGTTAAATACTTTACGGCTAAAAGGATGATTAGCGGTAGCCAGAAAGCAAGTGTGAAGATTAGGCCGGATATCATGTACGTATGCCTGTTTAGATAAGACCAACCCAGCTCCGTGCCCCAAGGGTACTCTGATAGTTCGTTCTCCGAGGCAAAGATTCCGATGTAAACTGCCTCCAGCCCCAGGATCACGGTGCCGAACACCCCAAAGATGATTAGAAGGATAAGAAGTAGCTTCATCTTCGTTTGGCCTACGTCTGTATTTAACGCCCTGGGTAAGCCGCTGGGACGGAGCTCAGCGTTGTACCGGTCGGCTTCACCCATTTGTTAGATTGGCTAGGCTACACTCAACACCCTCTAGCCCCATCGCTTTTAAGAGCGGGTTGCATCTTCACACGATGTCGTCAGTTTGTCCCACTCCATCGCTGAATGGGTTTCGGGCTGAAAAGAACCAATGACCTCATAAACCCTTTTGGTAACCACAGCACCAACAGCCTTGCACTCTTCTTCACTTGCAAAAGGGCCCTCCGTGTCAACTGCCACTATGGCTCCATCAGCATTGTGGGCGGTGAGGACGAAAATCCAGCTTGCATCACTACGCCCGTTTGGGTCTGCGGCGGCTGCGGTAGCTAAAAATATGAGTGTCAAAAAGAGCCCTTTCATTTGACTTCCTTTCCCGAAAAATTAGACCGCGAAAGCGAGGTCTGGCGAGCATCTTCCACGAACAGCATCGAAAAATTGATCTTCCCCACCAAAAGTGGACACTGATTTAAGCGCACATCTGCGCATACTCATTCTCATAAGCCCTTGGGCTTCTGTAGCCCAATGAGCTGTGTCGCCGGTGGCTATTGTAGAATAGCTCAATGTAATCAAAAACGCAGGAATACGCCTCCTGTTTAGTGCTGATATCTTCGGCGTATAGCGCTTCAACTTTGAACCGAGCGAAGAACGACTCCATAGCGGCGTTGTCCCAGCAGTTGCCTTTGCGACTCATGCTAGGGCGAATACCCTCGTTCAGCAAGAGCGCCTGGTATTCGCCTGACCGGTACTGAACCCCTCTGTCGGAGTGCAATATCAGCCCAGGTTCGACCTTTCGTGAGGCTACGGCCATTCTAAAGGCATCCATGATGAGCTGATTGGTCATGGTGGTATCGAGTGACCAGCCGATAATCTTGCGCGAGAACAGGTCCATGATAACCGCCAAGTACACGAAGCCTTTTTCGACTTTGATGTAAGTGATATCCGACACCCATTTCTCATTAGGCTTGCTGGCGGAGAAATTGCGCCTGAGCAGGTTGTCACTGACGTGGTTCCTGGCCAGCACATCAGGAAAGTACTTGTAGCCCTTTCCGTTCCTTGCTTTAAGCCCTTGTTTTTCCATCAATTTAGCCACCGTGTTCTCACTGATGGGAAAGCCGCTCTCGTTAAGCTCCACCGTCATTCTCGGCGAGCCGTAGCGCGCTTTAAAGCGGTTGAACAAGGCGGTGAGCATTCGCTCCGCGTTCAATCGTCTCAGCTCGCGCGCGCTGGGCGCCCGAGAGCGCCACTTGTAGTAGCCAGAGCGGCTAACACGCGCCCAACGACACATCTTCTGGACCGTGTGCTGCCCTCGAAGCGACTCAATGAAAGCGTACCTCACCACTTGTCTTTGGAGAAGTACGCCGTCGCCTTTTTTAGGAACTCGTTCTCCTCTTTCAGATCCGCCACTTGTCGCTTTAACTTGCGAACCTCTTCGCTCTCTTTCATGGAGTAATCCACCCCCTGGACGCTATTGAACTGCTTATCGGACAGGCGTTTATACTGCCGACGCCAGTTATAGATCTGGCCGGGGTGAATACCGAGCTCTTTCGCTACCTCGGCGGCACTGGTGTTGGGATCATCGGCGCGGCGAACCGCTTCACGCCGGAAATCCTCGGTGTAGTGATTGTACTTGTTCTTCGTCTTCTTGGTCATAATGACACCCTCCGTTAAGTGGGGATTAGGTGTCTACTTTTCTTGGGGAACTCGGACACATAACGCCCGGCTTTAGGGCGGACTTGTAGCTGCGGAGCAGCGGAAAGGCCGTCCCAGCCCCGAAGGGGCGATAACAGCCGCTTGTTAAGCTTATTCACGGCCTGAGTCATTTTGCATTTCCGGGGTGTCTTTGCAGATAGCACAGTGCTGGCCTCGGCGTGACTGGTAGAGTCGGGCGACTGTAAAAACGCTTGCGCTAAGGAACGACCATATGGCGCCTTGCGTAACGGAGTAAAGTACCTCGTGCCCTTTTAGTATCTGTGCACCTGCTATAACAACGAAAGCACCTACTAATACAACAATAAACCGTTTAATCCAAAATCCTTTACTCATATCGGACTCTCATTTTGCCTGCTTAACGCCCGCAATAAGCGGCTGAGTGAAACGAAGTCCGACGCACGTAGTGCGTGTACTTGATTGCTTGGTTATGTGGCGATGTCTTAGTAAGGGCCACAAGTGCTACCCATTGCACGAACGAGTTCTTCATTATCATAGTACTTTACCGACTCGATTCGATTGTCGTCGCTACCGCAACTTGTACATACCGCCAAAATTCCCGCCCCTTCATCCAAGAAAGCAATGCGTCGTTGATCAAGTGCGACTGTTTGATCATTCGGTAATGCATTAGCCGAACGTCCAACAACCGCCCACTCACCACTATCCAGAGCCTTACGACACTCTCCGCCCAAAGAAGAGCACCCAGCGGCCATCATAGCTATGAGGGCAATTAAGGCTCGCTTCATTTCAGTCCACATAACGCCCCAAGCAGGGGCATATTTTGCGTTTTGAGCGCGGCGAAGCAAAATATGTCCCGCTGCCTTGGTTTGTTATGAGCTGGATCAACTGCTAGCCCTGTCATAGCAGAGCGATGAGAACCGCTTTACTTCCAAGCAGCCAATTAACAGCAATAAAACCGAAATTGATACTCCGACCCATGTAACTATGAGTCCAAGTTCTCCACCTATCTTCAACAGGTCTATTCCTGCCACTATTGCCAAAAGCACTACACCAGCGCTGACAAAAAGCACCATCTGCTTCCGACTACTTTTCGAAATTGATGCATTACTCAAGTGACACGAACAGTTAGGACAATAAAATAAGTAGTGGTTTCCCTCTTTCACTTTCTCTTCAAGGTGAAGATATCCAAATTCCTCTCCGCACTTTGGGCATTTCACAACGCCACCCTCCTCTCTATGCGCTCTCTACTCATAACGCCCCCAAGCAGGGGCATATTTTGCGTTTTGAGCGAAGCGAAGCAAAATATGTCCCCCTGCCTTGGCTGGTTATGGCTTGGGTCATTCATCACGCGCATAATCCCATTTATGAACCTCACCCCAGCCTGTAAATATATACGATATTTTTGAGTTCGGACTTTTATATAGGTAACTGTATGAGCATTGTTCTTCCTCGAAAGCTGGAGCGCCCAAATACTTGGGATCTTGATTCTCAGACAAAGCCCTAACTACCCTCTGAGTAGCATACTCTTCGCTGAATGAGCACTCGCCCCAACTTTGAAAAAGAAGGACAATGAGCAAGCAAATAGCCAAAGATACGCTACCGACTACATATTTCATTCTGTACCTGGTTTAGCCATAACGCCCCAAGCATGGGCATATTTTGTGTTTTGAGCGAAGCGAAGCAAAATATGTCCCACTGCCTTGGATTGTTAATTGTCCAACCCCAAACTGTTTGTAACCACTTTTGATAAAACATTAGCCCAGATTGTAAAAGAGGCATTTCCTACACGAGATACCACTCCTCGAGTTTGCTCCCAAATTGAATCGTTGTAGGCGTTTTCAACGAATTCATGCCCGGCCCAAGTCAAATTCATGGGAAGCGCATGAGGACTACCGTGACCTTCGCCTGACACATCGGCGGCCTCGATTAATCCTGCTTGACTGAGCAGATAGCAATGATACCCGACTTCTTCGTTACTGTGACCTTCTACTACAAGGGGTCCTTGGTAGTATCCATGATCCCCGTTATGAATCTCTATGAGTATTTTTCGAACTAAATCCATATTCCTTTTCATGACAAACTCTCCAAGACCAATTAACGCCGCGTACAGAGGCGCGAGCTTGCGAGCGTCCTGCCGCCGCTTGCGGCGGCGAACTGGTACGCTTGGTTAGGCATTTGCGACTTTAGCCCCATTAATAGAACCTGTAATTGAAACAACTAGTAGAACGGCTGCTAGGAGTGGGTAAAAGCCTATTAGTAAAAGCTGAACTATTAGAGAGCTTAAAAAAATTAATACTCCAGCGCCACCAAGTTTAAAGGGCACGACTTTAGATGTTGTGTAGCTTGCGAAAAAGCATGCGGCTATATTTATAGGGAAAAGAAAGACAACGGATATAATTGCTTGCCCAATCTGTTGCTCGCCACTGCTTAGTGTGCCGGGAACGGCAGAGCTGAACACTAAAGCCAGAAAACAAGTTATTAGAGCAGCACTGCCGCTATAAAAACAACCCTTTAGAAGTGGCTTAATCATAAATATGCCTAACGCCCGCCATAAACGGCCGAGTGAAACGAGGTCCGGCGACCGAAGGGAGCGTATTTAATGGCATGGTTATGAATTAAAGCCAATTATTACCCCCAAAGCTACTAAGCCCACTGCGCTTCCCCCCAATATGAACCGAAGCGCCTTCACAAACGTGACGAGCGACCTAAATTCTGGGTGTGTCGGCAGCTCTAGTTCATCGCCAATTCTAACAGCTTCTTCGCGGATGAGTTTCAGGCCAGGGAGGCTTCTATGTGAAAGCCCTGCACCAAATGTGCAAAGGACAAAAGGTAAGACCAATGCCGCCGCCATATATGGGGTTTCTTGGTTCTTAATCACGTAAGCCGCGACAGCACCCGAAATGCCTAGAAAGAACACGCAAAGCTTTAATGCAAGCTCCCAGTGGAACTTGTAAAGATCTACGTACTGATTTAATTGGTTCCAAAGGTTAGTTTCATTCATATTCATAACGCCCGCATTTGGGGCCGAAGTGTAGCGCAGCGGAACGGAGGTCCCAGCCGCGATAGCGGCGACAACATGCGCTGGTTATGAGTTGCATATTTCTACCCCATTTTTACGGAGATACTTGATCAGGTGGAAATTATAGGCCTCGGCATATACCGGCGCTATCGCCTGATACCTTCTCTCCGCGTAACTATCAATTACGTTATCGAGACTGAGATACTTTACATTACTCCCATGTTCGCAACTCTTATCCATAAGCGGAACTTCCTCAGTCAGCATGCCAGAAATACCGAGTAGCCTATAATCTCCCTCTTTAGCTGCGGATATAGCATCATCTTCAGGGCTTGCTGTGAGAATCCATCTAAATTCCTCGCTGCTCTTTTTATCGACTGCACAAGAGGAAAAGAGCAATGCTAAAGCAACGATCCTTAGAATCTTCATGGGACGAAATACTCATAACATTTGTATATCGCGCATGCGCAATATCCCTCCGAGCATTCACTCGAAGAGCTTTTCGCAACTATCTGATATTCGGGTACTTTCATGCTGAACATCCAAGTTGTCAGGGTGAAAAAGCGTGCATGCGCGTTTTTCTGACGGGCGGTGCGCGTTAATTCGCCGCCCGGTTTGGTAATGCATTGAATTTATTGTCTTTTTTATGAGCCACGGTGTGTAAACGAGCGCGCTCGGTTTACAAAGTGTGCCCGATTTTGGCTCGGCTGCCAATATACTGTATGGATTGATCAGAATTTAACCTTCCCTGACTTTCAGCTCAGGCTGCCTCGTGCGCACTCTCCCTGGCTATGATCTGCTCCAGCTCCGGCAGGCACGAGCCGCAGCCGGTGCCGGCGGTGGTTTCGGCGCTGAGGGCGTCGACGGTGTCGATTCCTTTTTCGCGGATGGCGTTGCACAGGGTGTTGTAGCCCACCTGTTTGCAGGCGCACACCAGCTTGCCCTGGCTGTGTTGCTGGTCCGGCTTGCCGCTGAGCAGAGCGCGCATGGCGGTAGCGGCGAAGTCGCCTTCGAGCAGGTCGCCGAGCCAACTGAAATCCCGGGTGCCGAATTGTTTGGCGACGGAGAAGGCGATATGCAGTTGGCCTTCGCGCACAAAGGCGCGCCGGAATTCGCCGCGCTCGGGGTGGCCGAAGGCGAGTTGTTGGTCGCCGTTCTGGCACAGGCTCTGGAGTTGTTTATCCAGGTCGGCGGGGTGCTGTTCGCTGGCGATACGATAGAGGTAGCCGCCGTTGACCCGACGCATGGCCCAGTAGTCGGCTTCCAGTTCGGGCAGTGGGGTTCGGCTGACCAGCAGGGCTTCGGCCTGTTCGTACCAGGGCTGGACCTGAACCGGGGTGTATTTGTTTTCCGGCTGGCCGGAGGTGGGGTCGACGTATTCACCTACCAGGGCGGCCACTCGCGCGCGGCTGGCGTGTACGTCGTTCCAGTGCATGGGCATGAAGACTTCACCCAGATTGACCTGGTCGGTGAGCTGCACCCGCACCCGCGCCTGCCCCTGTCGGCTGGTGACATCGGCGAGGGCGCCGTCTTTCAGTTGGTAGCGCCCGGCATCTTTGGGGTGAACGCTGATAAACGGCTCCGGCAGGTGGCCGCACAGGCGCGAGGCCAGGCCGGTGCGGGTCATGCTGTGCCATTGGTCGCGGATGCGGCCGGTGTTCAGGGTCAGGGGGTAGTGGCTGTCCACCTGGGTGGCCGGTGCGCGATAACGTACCGACACGAACCGCCCTCGGCCGGAGGGGGTAAAGAACACGCCATCGCCAAACAGGCGCTGGTCACCGTCGGGCAACGGGGCTTTCGTCGGCAGCGGCCATTGCCGCGGCGGCAGGCTGTCGTAATCATTCAGGGTCAAGTGACTATAGTGACCCAGATCGAGATCCCGGGTGCCATTATTGTCGGTAGCGGTCAGGCGGGCGTATTCGCTGAACACTTCGGCTTCGCTGGCGTAGTCGAAGGCTCGACCGTAGCCCATCTGTTTGGCCACGGCGGCGATGATCCACCAGTCCGGCCTTGCGCCCCCCAGGGGCGGCAGCAAGGCCCGCTGGCGGGAAATGCACCGCTCGGAGTTGGTGACGGTGCCGGATTTTTCAGCCCAGCCGGCGGCGGGCAGCAGCACGTCGGCCAGGCGCGTGGTGTCGGTGTCTTCAATACAGTCGGACACCACCACCAGCGGACAGTCCTTCAGGGCCTGTTTGACTTTGTCGGCGTTGGGCAGGCTCATGACCGGGTTGGTGGCCATGATCCAGATGGCTTTGATTTTGCCGGAGGCGACGGCGTCGAACATGTCCACGGCTTTCAGGCCGGGACGGGTGGCGAGGTTGTCCGCTTTCCAGAAGTCCCGCACCAGTTGCCAATGCTCCGGGTGGTCAAACTCCATATGGGCCGCCAGGGTGTTCGCCAGCCCGCCGACTTCACGCCCACCCATGGCATTGGGCTGGCCGGTGACGGAGAACGGCCCCATGCCCGCCCGGCCGATACGGCCGGTGGCCAGGTGACAATTAATGATGGCATTGACCTTGTCGGTGCCGGCGGTGGACTGATTCACCCCCTGGGAGTAGACGGTGACGGTTTTCTCGGTCTGGGCGTACCACTGGAAAAAGGTTTCCAACTGATAGTCGGCGACGCCGAGTTGTTGAGCCAGTGCCGGGCGCTGGCCAGCGTCTTCCATGGCGGCCACCAGGGCTTCGGTAAAATGCTCGGTATGGGCTTGGACAAAGTCTTCGTCAATAGCGTTGTGTTGGGCCAGATAACTGAGCAGACCATTGAACAACGCCACATCTGTGCCCGGATGAATGGGCAGATGCAGGTCGGCGATATCGCAGGTGTCGGTTCGGCGCGGGTCGATCACCACCACCTTCATATGAGGGCGCTGCTGTTTGGCGGCCTTGATGCGCTGGAACAATACCGGGTGGCACCAGGCGAGATTGGAGCCGGTGAGTACAATCATGTCCGCCTGTTCCAGATCGGTGTAGCAGCCCGGCACCGTATCGCTGCCAAAGGCGCGCTTGTGCCCGGCGACGCTGGAGGACATGCACAAGCGGGAATTGGTGTCGATATTGCCGCTGCCGATAAAGCCCTTCATCAACTTGTTGGCCAGGTAGTAGTCTTCCGTCAACAGTTGCCCGGACACATAAAAGGCCACCGAGTCCGGGCCGTGCTCAACAATGGTATCCACAAAACCCTGAGCCACGGTCTGCAGCGCGTGATTCCAACTGGTCTGTTCGCCGTGCACTTTCGGGTGAAGCAGTCGACCGGTGTCCACCAGAGTCTCCCCCAGCGCCAGGCCTTTGGAGCAGAGCCGCCCCAGGTTGGCCGGGTGGGTTTCGTCTCCCTCGATCAACACCTTCCGTGCCTCGGTATTCACCGTGGCCTTTATGCCACAGCCAACACCACAGTAGGCACAGGTGGTCTGTACCGTGGACTCGGCTTGGGCGGTGGGAATGGGTTCGTACCGATGAACTGTCATGGATCAACCTGCAATATAGAAAGTGTTTGTTGTCATCACGCCTTCTAGTACTGCAATCGCCACGCCAATTTCTTTTCCTGCCATTAAATGGCGGTCGTTCGGCCGAATTCACCTCAGTTCACGCACTCATTCCAACGAAAAATCTGCAAGAGCACCGGGATAGCGCACGACGCACCACCACTTGCACACTTTCAACGCAAATTGCTCATAGCCCGCCTGCACCGTTTTGCATTATTTCAGCGCACCTTTGCACGGCCGTGGTGCTCGTTTCGCGTGAACTTGTAACGCATAAAAATCCCGCGCTGCAGAATGTGTGCCCGCTAAGCGCATGAAAAATAAGGGGTTATCAACTTTTTCATAGGGTTTGTCAGTGAATGGCACTGTCTTTGCTCTAGCCCAACCATGCATTCGTAAAATGATTTTTCAGGGCAACCGTTATGAACTCCATGAACATTGAACCTTTGATTCCCTCGGCCAAGCCGACCCGCTCGACTCCCGCATCAACCGGGAAAGTATGGCTGGTGGGTGCCGGCCCCGGCGATGCCGAGTTGCTGACCCTGAAAGCACTGCGCGCGATTGAAAGCGCAGACATCATTTTTTACGACCAGTTGGTGAGTGCGGATATTCGCGCGCTGTTTCCGAACGGCACCCCCGCACTTTATGTCGGCAAATCGAAAAATCATCACAGCATTGCGCAGGACGATCTGAATCAGCGCCTGGTGGACCAGGCGCTGATGGGCAAAACCGTATGCCGCATTAAAGGCGGCGACCCCTTTGTGTTTGGCCGCGGCGGTGAGGAACTGATGACCCTGCGTCAGGCCGGTGTGAACGCCGAGGTGGTACCGGGTATTACCGCCGCCTCCGGTTGCAGCAGCAGCGCCCATATGCCCTTGACCCATCGCGGTGTGTCCCAGGGTTGCACCCTGGTGACCGGCCACGGCGAAACCGAAGTGACCGCCAACTGGCAGGCGCTGGCGCAACTGAATCACACCCTGGTGTTTTATATGGGCGTGAGCCGGTCGGAAGAGATTGCCGGGCAACTGATGACCCACGGTTTGAGTGGCGATACGCCAGCCGCGTTTATTGAAAACGGATGCCGGGCGAATCAGCGGGTGTTGACCACCACGTTGGGAGCGTTGGCCGAGACCGCCGAGCGCGACGCAGTGCAATCACCGGCATTGATTGTGGTGGGGGATGTGGTGCGGTTGGCGGACCAGTTGGCGCCGGAGCAGTTTTTGAGTGAAGCGCAGCAGCGGTCGATTGCGTAGGCCGAAGGCCGTCATCCACCAATACCGGTAAAACCGGAATCAGAATTTTGAGTTTAGTCAGGAGTGGTTTTATGAAACAGCGCATTATTGTGGTCGGCAACGGCATGGTCGGGCATAAGTTTATCGACACTTTATTGAGTGTGGAGAACGCCGGTGATTACGAGATCATCACCTTTTCCGAAGAGCCGCGCCTGGCCTATGACCGGGTCAAGCTGAGCAGCTACTTTGACGGCTCCACAGTCGAGGATCTGGCGCTGACCACCGAGGACGATTACCGCGAGCGCGGCGTGGTGTACACCCTGAACGATAAGGTGGTGAGCATCCAGCCGGACGAGCAGACGGTGACCACGGCGAGCGGCCGTACCGAGGCCTATGACAAGCTGGTGTTGGCCACGGGCTCCTATCCGTTTGTGCCCCCCATCCCCGGTGGGGATCAGGATCACTGCCTGGTGTACCGCACCATTGAAGACCTGGAAGCCATTACCGCCTCGGCCCAGAACAGTCAGGTGGGCGCGGTCATCGGCGGCGGTCTGCTCGGCCTGGAAGCGGCCAATGCGCTCAAGAACCTGGGGCTGAAAACCCACGTGCTGGAATTTTCCAATGGTCTGATGGCCCGTCAGTTGGATGAAGGCGGCGGCCAACTGCTGTGCCGGAAAATCGAAAAACTGGGTGTAAGTGTGCACACCGGCAAGAACACCAAGGAAATTATCGAAGGTGATGAGTGCCGCTTCCGGATGAACTTCGCCGATGGCTCACACCTGGAAACCGATATGGTGATTTTCTCCGCCGGTATTCGCCCGCGGGATGAACTCGCCAAGCAGGCGGGCCTGGCAATGGGTGAACGCGGCGGCATCGCCATCAATAACCACTGCCAGACCTCGGCGGACAACGTCTACGCCATTGGCGAATGTGCCCTGTGGAACAACCAGATTTTCGGCCTGGTGGCCCCGGGTTACCAGATGGCCAAAATTGCCGTTGAGCATATTCAGGGCCGCGCCGAGCAATCCTTCACCGGCGCCGACATGAGCACCAAGCTGAAGCTGCTCGGCGTGGACGTGGGCAGTGTCGGCGATGCCCTGGCAATGACACCCGGCGCCCAGAGCTATACCTACAGCGACGGTGTGTCCGAAGTGTACAAACGCCTGATCGTCTCCGAAGACGGCAAGAAACTACTGGGCGCGGTATTGGTGGGCGACACCGACGCCTACGGCACGCTGCAACAGATCTGCGTGAACGGGATGGACCTGCCCGCTTCACCGGAGCAGTTGATTCTGCCCGCCACCGACGGCGAGGCACCGGTGGGCATGGGTGTGGATGCCCTGCCCGACACGGCCCAGATCTGCTCCTGCCACGATGTCACCAAAGGCTCGATTCGCGAAGCGGTGCAGAATGGCTGTACCGATATGGGCGGCATCAAGTCCTGTACCGGCGCCGCCACCGGCTGTGGTGGTTGCGCGGCACTGACCAAGCAGGTGATGGACGCCGAGCTGAGCGCCCTGGGTGTGGAGGTGAACAACCACCTGTGCGAGCACTTCGAGTACAGCCGTCAGGAGCTGGCCGATATTGTCCGCGTCAAGCAGATCAAAACCTTTGATGAGCTGTTGGCGAGTCACGGTAAGGGCCTGGGCTGCGATATCTGTAAGCCTACGGCCGGTTCGATTCTCGCGTCCTTCTGGAACGATTACGTTCTGAAGGAAGAGCACCTGGGCCTGCAGGACACCAACGACATTTATCTGGGCAATATGCAGAAGGACGGCACTTACTCCGTAGTGCCCCGAGTGGCCGGGGGCGAAATCACCCCGGAAAAACTGATCGTGCTCGGTGAGGTCGCGAAGGAGTTCAACCTGTACACCAAAATTACCGGTGGTCAGCGGGTGGACCTGTTCGGTGCGCAATTGCACCAGTTGCCGATCATCTGGAAAAAACTGATCGACGCCGGTTTTGAAACCGGCCACGCCTACGGGAAATCCGTGCGCACGGTGAAATCCTGTGTGGGCAGCACCTGGTGCCGATACGGGGTGCAGGACAGCGTGGATATGGCCATCGCCATCGAGAACCGCTACAAGGGCCTGCGTGCGCCGCACAAAATCAAGTTTGCCGTATCCGGCTGTACCCGCGAGTGCGCCGAAGCCCAGTCGAAGGACATCGGCGTGATTGCCACGGAAAAAGGCTGGAACCTGTACGTGTGCGGCAATGGCGGCATGCGTCCGCGCCACGCGGACCTGTTCGCCACCGACCTGGACGACGACACGCTGATTCAGTACATCGACCGGATTCTGATGTTCTACATCCGCACCGCCGACCGCTTGCAGCGCACCTCGGTGTGGATGGAGAACCTGGAAGGCGGTCTGGATTACCTGAAAGAAGTGGTAATTGAAGACAAGCTGAGCATCGGCCGGGAATTGGAAGATGACATGACCCGCAACCTGGCCAACTATCAATGCGAGTGGAAAACCACGCTGGAAGATCCGGAAAAGCTCAAGCGCTTCCGCCACTTTATCAACAGTGACGAGATCGATGACAACCTCGCCTATGTGGCCGAGCGCGGGCAGCGTCGCCCCGCCACCGACGAGGAGCGCAAAAACCGCATTCCGTTGGTGGAAATCCGTTCCTGAAGTTTGTGTTCAATGACCGATTGCCTTTAAGGAGAACATCAATATGAATACCGCCGTCGCCAAGAAAGTGGAACAGACCTGGGTTGAGGTATGCAGCAAAGCCGACCTGCAACCCAACAGCGGCCTGTGCGCCCTGATCCATCAGAAGCAGGTCGCAATTTTCTACAGCAAGACCCTCGATGAAGTCTTTGCCATCGGCAACTACGACCCGGTTGGCAAAGCCAACGTCCTGAGCCGGGGCATTATCGGCTCCTTGGGCGAGCGCACCGTGGTGGCCTCACCGCTGTACAAGGAGCACTACGATCTACGCACCGGCGAGTGCCTGGAGTCCGACGCCCACTCGGTACCGGTGTACCCGGTTCGCGTGGAAAACGGCGTGGTCAGCATTCAGGTCTGACGCGTTTCTGCCAAATAGCATTTCCCCTTCTTCTTCATTGCTTCATGAAGTCGATCCTTTGGGGTGGCCCCGACCACCCCCTTTTTTTGACCCATTGCCCCCACCTTGTCGTATAGTGTTTCCACAAGCCATTGTGGAGCGACTATGACTTCTTCCCTGTACTTTGACCGCCCGAGCATCAAGCAGATGGAGCAGCGCTACCGCGCGCAATTCATCAACTCCCTGGCGGGTTTCAAGAGCGCCAATCTGGTCGGCACCGTGGATCAGGACGGCCACCCCAATTTGGCAATCGTCAACTCGGCCATCCATTTGGGGGCCAATCCACCGCTGATGGGCATGGTGACGCGCCCGCGTACGGTAGAGCGGCACAGCGTGGAAAATATTCTGGACACCGGTTACTACACTCTGAATCAGGTGCATGGCGGCATGATCCGCCCGGCCCATCAGACCTCCGCTCGCTACCTGCGCGGGCAATCGGAATTCGATGCCACCGGGTTAAAACCAAGCTATCTTGAAGATCACCCGGCCCCCTATGTCGACGAGAGCCGCCTGAAGATCGGCTTGAAACTGCTGGAGTGCAAACACCTGGAGTTCAACAACACCGATTTTATTGTCGGTGAAATCATCGCAGTGCATGTGGAGCCGAATGTGATTCAACCGGACGGCTACGTGGATATCGAAGCGTTGGACGCGGTGACCATTTCCGGGCTGGACAGCTACCATCGCACCGAGCGCCTGGAGCGGCTGGCCTACGCCAAGCCGGATGAGCCGACACGCGCGCTGGAATAAACCAACACGCCGTTATGCCGCTACCGGCTCCGGCGGTCGACTGGGATCGTCATTCTGCGCGGATTGACGCTCCAGATAGCCCAGAATCGCCTCGCGCAGACGCTGGCCACCGCCCGGAATGCCCTGGTTGCCGAACAGGCGGTTGAATTCCAGCAGATAGGGATGATCGCCCACCAGAGCAATATCAAATCCGGCGTGATCCACCCCCAGCTTACGGGCGACCGACAGCGCCAGGTCGGTCACCACCGCCGGCACGAGGCTGTAATCCACACTCCCGCCGCGCGCCACATTATTGTGGAAGCTGAACCCGGATTGTAGCCGCCAGTAGGCCGCCAGCACCTGATCCCCGACCACCACCACCCGCACATCCCGATCGATGGGCAGCCACTCCTGCACATAGAGGGTGTCGGTCCGGCCGAGATACTCGCGCCATTGATCCCGCTCTTCGATCAACCACACGCCCTCTCCCATACTGCTTTTGGCGAGCTTGGCGACAAACGGGTGAGTCATCTCCTGCCAGAGTTCCTCGGCATTGTCCGGAGTATTGGCGCGAATGTGGGTCACCGGCACATGGGCCGGCGCCACGGTCTGAAATGCCCGGGTCATTTCAATTTTGTTGTGCCCCAACAGATAGCTGGCCTGGCTGGGAAATACCCGGCAGCCCATACCATAGATCAACGCATTGATCTGCCAGTATTCGGGAAACAATATCCACTCAGCCGCACTCAGTTCGGACTGATGGCGGAACAGGTGATCGGGTTTGAAATGGCGGGTATCGGGAAACCCCAGGGTGCGAAACACATCGAAACTGGCGAAACGCATGACAAAGACTCAAAGAAACGGCGAGCCGCAGGAGGCGCGAATTTTGCCCTCAATCTGTCGCTTTTGACAAGCGATTTTATTGCCGCTCAAGGCTTTTGTTGTCAGGCGTTTTCGAGAATCCAGTCGGTCCATAATGCCGACGCACCGGGTCCCAGCAGGGGCGAGTAATGCCCCTCTCCCGGCAAAATAACGGCGCGACTGTGAGGACAGCTCTGGTGAAGAGCTTCCAGGTGGCGCACGGTGAGCAACTGATCGCTATCGCCATGGATAAAGTTGACCGATGCCGGTAGCGTCTCCAGTTCATAGCGCCAGGGTGACACCATCAACTGCAGTTCACTGGCGAAGGCTGCCGCCGACGTGATCGCACCCTGGCAGGTAGCCTGAGCCATGGTCTGCGCAAACCGATGCCTTATGCCAGGCTGATCAATGATCGCGATATCTTCCGGTGAAAGGCTGTCACGCATGGCTTCCTGTAAAGTCGCCCCGTCTCGGGTCAGTGCGGTAAGAGCTTCGGCAAGCTCCTCCGGATTATCCCGGGCCCCCTGCCAGGCGCCGGCGGTCAGTGCTGCCGCTTCCCGATCGGGATCATCCAACCAGTGCAGCGCCGGAGCGCCCACGGATACCACCCGGGACACCCGCTCGCCGAGCAGTCGGGCCGCGGCAAGGGCAAACAGACCGCCGGCCGAAAAACCCAGTAAGCGGATCGTCGGCACCGAATACGCATCAGCAATCGCGCCAATATCCTCTGCGAGCATGGCCAGGGTGTACTCGGAGCATGTCGTGGACCCGCCATAACCGGGCCGATCAAAAGATAGCAGACGCACCCGGTCCGCCACAGTCCCGGGCAACCAGGCCTCATCCGCCGACCCCGGAAGCCCGTGCAGATAAAGCCATGCCGGCGCGTCGGATTCGCCCTGCTCCAGCACACGCAGGCGGCGCCCATCCGGTCGGTCGATAAAACCTTCAATCGTCAATGTGCACCTCCATCCGATGGCAACGCCGCACACACCATCAACAGCTTGCGGATCAATTGCACCTGGCGGGTAACGCCCACCTTGCGCATGACCGATTTCAACTGGGCGCGAACGGTATGAATGGACAGGTTCAGGCAGGCGCTGATCTCGGACAGCTCATAGCCGCGCAACAATTCCCCCAGCAGACGAATCTCCGCCTGGGTCAGGCCATAGAGGGTATGAAGCCGCTGGGCGTTGGGCTTGACCGGTCGCTCCGGGTCCAACAGAAACACCAGCAACGCTTCCTCCTCGGACCCCATGAGGGCACGGGCGCAAGGCCGACGATACTGCATGGCCACCAGTGTGGCGCCGGAGTGGCCGAGGGGCATCACATCGGCGCTGTTCTCACCACGGCTTACCCGGTCAGAGACGGACCGCCATCGGGACTCTTCCATGGCATCCTGCAACTGCAACCGTTCGCCGCTGAGCCCAAGGCCATAGACATGCGTCTGCATCGCCTCTTCCGCCACAGCGTTGAACCACTGACAGCGCCTCTTCCGGTCCATCAGCCAGACTCCGTAAGGCAGACAATCCAGCGCGGCTCTCGCCTGCCCCAACGCGACTTCAAACTCCCCCATTAACTGCATCATGCGGGCGGCACGTTTCAGGTGGGGGTAAAAAATATCCAGCTCGCGCTGTTCCGAGCGGGAGAAAGGCCCGGCACGGCGGGGGCGGTGAACACCGATATGCGCGGCCCGGGAGGCCTGGCGCTCGAACTGGGCGCCCATGGCATAGAAGTTCCCGTTGGGTCGAAACACCAACTGATAGTGCGCGCTGCGCTCAAACTCCCGGTCGGACACAACCTCGTGACTGGCCAGTGTGGTACCCAACGGCGCCGCCGACAGCGCGTCACGAAACAGGTCAACCGCCACGGATTCTTCCATGTAGCGCCGATTGGCTTCGGCATCAAACCCCTGGGTGAACGAGGTGTAAACCAATGGTTTTTCGATATCGGTAATGCGCAGGGAAGCGGTTCCACCGTCAAAGCGGGCGGCCAATTGTCCGAGAAACCGGGGCCAGCGCTCCGGGTTCATCGCGCCGTCATAGAGGCTTTCGAGCAAGTCCGGGGCTGTGGATTTGGCAAGGGGCACCGCCGACTCCTGAGGGTCAAAGAACTGTGTGCTTCACCTCATTAAAGCACAGGCGGTCGCGGGTTTCATCCCGTGGGCGCCGAGCCCTCCTGCTCCAGAGCCTTCTCTTTCGCACCGGAGAAGTCCTGCTGACTGAACACCTCCGACAGAATCGATTGCTCAATCGCGCTGCGACGGTCGGTCAGCACGGGGATACGCACCACCAAGTGAACCTCTTCGGCGCTCGGCATTTGCAGGGTTATACGCGGCTCCACCGAGGGGGCGTCCAGGCCGCGATATTCGTTCAGTCTTTTGAGATAGCGCTTGGCCTCGGCCAGATAAGACGCACAGTGTACATTGGCCGAGGCCAACAGCGCCTGTTGCGCAGCCTGCCAGTTGGCGGTGCGCTTGAAGGGGATGGTGAACACATGCAGCACATAGTCGTGGGTGTAGCTTTCGTTGATCACTGGCTCGGCCACAAACAGGGCGTTGGGGATCACGATCATCCGCCCGGTGCGCTGGTGGGTCAGTTTGCCCGGGCCCACTTCCAGAATGGTGGTTGCCAGCAGGCTCTGGTCGATCACATCGCCGCGAAAGTCTTTCACCTGAATGCGGTCCCCGATATTGAAGGACCCGGCCCCGGCTTTGAGAATGGAGCCGGTCACACACAGAATCAGCTCCTTGGTGGCCACCACAAACGCCACGGCGATGGCCACCACCGACAGCGCCAGGGTGCGCAGCTCCTCCCCCCAGATGATGATCAGCCCGAGCAGCATGAACAGCAGCAACCCGTTACGCGAGTGCACCAGCCAGCGGCGGCGCAACTCCATGGAGGCGACGTTGCGGCGGATGTAGCGGGCGGACAGCGCCCGGACCACCACCACCACGGTAATCAGCAACGCTGTGCTGATCAAAAGCTTCAGCAACGTTTCCGAGGCGGCCAGTTCGGCGGGGTTGATACCAATGGTTTCCAGCATGGTGGTGTCCTGATCTTACGCCCGACGCGGGCATCGGTAATGGGCGCAGTGTAGCAAATCCGGCGGCAAAGCCATGAACACCGGGCATAAAAAAACGGCGCCCCGAGGAGCGCCGTTTCTCGTTGCTTGCCTCGAGGGGCAAGCGACCTAACGAAGCGACAATCGCTTACATAGGCTGGATGTTTTCCGCCTGAGGACCTTTCTGGCCCTGAGTCACGGTGAAGCTTACTTTCTGGCCTTCGGCCAGGGTTTTGAAGCCAGTGCCCTGAATGGCGCTGAAGTGAGCGAAAACGTCCGGACCGGACTCCTGCTCAATGAAACCAAAACCTTTTGCTTCGTTGAACCACTTAACGGTACCAGTAACTGTAGACATAGTCTTACCTTAATCAATCAAAAAATGTAGATGACCCGAGGGTCGGTTGTGCTGGAAATGGTGCTATTACTTATGACGGACAGGACGACTTGCTACAGGCAGGAATCGAAATGGTTGTGCATAAATATAAAACAAGCTTTCTAGCAGGACCCATAGTATCTGTTCTACAGCCGGCGTCAAGACTTTTTGGATACCAGGGCATAAAAAAACCCCCACCTTTGCAGGCGGGGGTTTTTGTATGGTGCCCGGAGGCGGAAAGCGCGGCAGGACAGCCGCGATTGACAGCGCAGCTGCCCGAAGGGCGAGGGCCAGGAAGGCCCGAGTCAATCGAACCACCATAAAGAGCGTTCGATTTCGCCACTCCTCAGGTAATAAAAAACCCCGCAGCCATAAGGGCTAACGGGGTTTTTTCAAAGTATGGTGCCCGGAGGCGGAATGCTCGCCCCATCCATGGGGCTCGGCCTTCGGCCCGCCCTTCGGGCGTCCAAAATTGTTCCAGACAATTTTGTCGAACCAGGCGGTGGCTCTCATCCAGCCACCTGGCACCATAAAAAAACCCCCACCTTTGCAGGCGGGGGTTTTTGTATGGTGCCCGGAGGCGGAATCGAACCACCGACACGAGGATTTTCAATCCACTGCTCTACCGACTGAGCTATCCGGGCTTTTCTTGTCTTGGTCTGCCAGCCCCGGGGGCTCGGCGACAAGAGGCGCGTATTAAACCGTTTCAGACTCAATGAGTCAAGAGGGGTTGGCAAATTCCTGAGGACTGATGCCTAACCGCCGTGTTTTTTCAGGCACTGCTCCAGTTGAGCACGGCTTTCGTCCAAGTGGGCACTCACTTTTTCCCGCCAGTGGGGATAAGGCGCCTCGGGGTTCAGGGCGTCGCAGTCGGTCAGTACCTGATGCAGGTGTTCTTCCGCCTCCAGGCACTGGCTAATCAGGCTGACGGTCTGGTCCGCGGAGAACAGGGCCCGGATGCGGTGGATCAGGTGTTCACCGGCTTCTTTTTCGCTGTTCGGGGCCGCCGGCAGGTCGCCGGCGGTGCGGATGGCGTCGGCCAAGCCGTCGGACAGACTGTCGCGGGCATCGGCCAGGCTTGAAAACAGGGCCGCCACGTCATCATCGTCAATGAACTCCGCCAGGTCGCGCAGGTTGTCCGCGCTTTCCTGTACCCCAACGTGCAGGTTTTGCAGGGCGGTTTGCAGATCGGTTCTGAGCAGATTCATAGCATTGGCCTGTCGGTTTCAAAAGCATTGTTCTCCGGCGCCACCACTTCCAGCGCACCAGGGATGCAGTGGAACTGTGCCGGCGTGGCGGTTACCGGCTCGCCGTCCGCGTGTATCGACATACCGGTCGGACGGGTCTCTATCTCGATCCGCTGACCCCGCGCGGTCACGACCCGGTGGTCCAGGTCATACTGGCCTTCGCGCAGCAGCGGTGCCAGCGTCAGAAGCTCCCAGACGCCCAAAGGACGCACGCTGTATAGCGATAACAGGCCATCATCGATACTGGCGCAATCCCGGACCACGTTACCGCCACCGTAGTAACGGCCGTTGCCCACCGCCAGTTGGATGGAGCGCAGTTTCTGGCGCTGGCCATCGACGGTCAGTCGGACGCGGAACTGACGGCGGCGCAGCAGCGCGGCAAAGAACGCTTTGAGATAGCTGAACACGCCCCACTGTTTCTTGACCTCGTCGGTCAGCTCTTCTGTGACCTGCACCCCCAGGCCAAGGTTCGCCACATTGAAAAAATACTGGTCGTTGACCACGCCCAGGTCGATCCGGCGGCGCGGGTTGGCGGCAATGACGTCAAAGGCGGCGTTCAACTCCTGAGGGACCCCCAAGGTTCGGGCGAGGTCGTTGGCGGTACCGAGCGGCAGAATCGCCAGCGACAGTTGGCATTCATACAGGGTCTGGGCCATGGAGCTGATGGTGCCATCGCCTCCGGCCATGATGACCAGCTCCAGTTGCTCGCGACGCTCGCGCACCGCCCGGCGGCTTTGCTCCGGCCCCTCGGACAGATAGACCTCGACCTCAAACCCGGCGCTGCGCAGGCGCTCTACGCCTTCATCGAGCGTCGCCTCGGAACCCCGACGGCTACCAGGGTTGATGATCAGCAGGGTGCGAATGGCGCTGGCCATCGGGGGCGTCCGTCAGGATGCGCCGTCGGTGTCACTGGGTGGGACGTAGCCCTCGGCCTTGTCGTAATCGTCCCCGGAGAGAAACTTGTCCATTTGCTCACTGAGGTAAGTACGCGAACCCATGTCCATCAGATTCAGATGCTTTTCATTGATCAGCATGGTCTGATGCGCCAGCCACTCCTGCCAGGCCTGGCGGGAGATGTTGTCATAGATGTCCTGCCCTTTGGGGCCGGGCAGTGGAGGACGCTCCAGGCCCTCCAGCTCACGTTGGTACTTGCGACAGAATACGGTGCGGGACATACGGCGTGCCTCCTAAGCCTTCAATGTGGCCGGGATACTACTCACTCTGTTCGGCCTTTTCCACAGTGACCCGCTCCAGAGCGCGCTGGCGATAGTATTCGCGGAGCACGCCAAAGGCCTCCTTGGGTACGCCGGTTTCGGACAGCAGGCCCTTGCGGTTGAAGTCGTCCTGAACTCCCGGCAGCGCACGACGCGGCGAGCGGAAATCCGCCAGAATCCAGGGTGAGGTACCGACAAAACCATCGATCTTGTCGAGCATGGCCAGGGTTTTGCGGTACAACTCGGCCTGATAGGCCTCGGTCCAGAGAGTGTTGGAATCGCCCTGTAGGCCCTGCTTGGCACCGGCGCCGAACTCGCTGATAAACACCGGCTTGTCGTAGGGTATGTGCCAAGTGACCCGCTCGGCTTTTTCGTGTAATCCATCGTACCAGCCGATGTATTGATTGAAGCTGACAATGTCCATCAACTCCGCCAGGGGATCCTCCACGATGGCACGCTCGGGATTCTCGGGGTCGTAGTGCTTTTCCATGGCGGCGCTGATCAAGCGGCTACTGTCCAGGGAACGGGCCCGGTCGGCCAGACGGGTCAGGAACCGATTGCGCGCCTCACTCACGGGCGTTTCATTGGCCAGTGACCAGATAATGATCGAGGCGCGGTTTTTGTCCCGTCCGATCATTTCTTCCAGTTGCGCCTGGGCATTCTGGTAGGTTTCTTCACTGTCCCAGTTGATGGTCCAGTACACCGGAATTTCCGACCAGAGCATGACGCCCAGTTGGTCGGCCAGACGGACAATGTGTTCGTTGTGCGGGTAGTGTGCCAGGCGCACAAAGTTGGCATTCAGGTCGCGCGCCCACTGCAGCTGCTTGCGGGCTTCTTCCACGGAGGTGACGCGACCACCGCCGTCCACGGCGTATTCCTCGTGCAGGGAAATCCCCCGCAGGAAGATCGGCTTGCCGTTCAGCAGTAACTGTTTGCCCTCAGCTTCAATGGTGCGCAGCCCCACTTCGTCATCCAGCCGGTCGTTGCCCGTGCGCACGATGACCTGATACATACGCGGGCTGTCCGGCGACCAAAGTTGAGCCCCCACGGCTCGAGCGCTAAAGGTCGCAACGCCCTCAGCGTTGGTGGTGGCCCGAACATCGATATTGAGTTGCGGTAACGTCAGTCGCACTTCCCGACCGGCGCCGGCACCATCGACCACCGCGTAGCCGGACAGCTCCCCGGTTTTGTGGTCATTGAGCTGAATTTTGTAATCCCGCACGAACACTTCGGGAGTCACCAGCAGGCGCACACTGCGGGTGATGCCGCCATAGTTCCACCAGTCGGTGTTAAGAGTGGGCACGCCGTCACGTTGGCGTTTGTTATCCACCTTTACGACGAGGGAATTACCCTGGGGTTTCAGCTTGCCGGTGGTTTCAAAATAGAACGGGGTAAAACCGCCGACGTGGTGCCCGAGCTTTTCGCCATTGAGGTACACATCGGCGCGATAGTTGGCCGCACCAAAATGCAGAAACGTGCGCTGCTTACCTTCGGTCGCGGGCGCATTGAACAGTTTGCGATACCAGATGGAGCCTTCGTAGTAATACAGTTTTTCTTTCTGGGTATTCCAGTCCCCCGGCACAGTCAGGCTCTCGGAGGCGTCAAAGTCATATTCGATCAGTTCGCCGGAGTGGCGCGGTTTGGCATCGCGAAAATAGGCACTGCGCGGCGGATTGTCCATCTGGTCAAACGGCTCGTAGCGATAGTTGTAATAGCCGTTCTCATAGGGGTCGACGATGATTTTCCACTCCCCGTTCAACGGCAGGGCCGGGCGGGTGTAGGTCTGAAAGGGCTGAAATTCCGTTGCCGATGCCGCCAGCGATGTCAGCCCAAGCAGGGTGCTCAAGGCGGTCATTATTATCGTTTTCATCTGAATCTCCTGTGGTATTTATTCCGCCGCAGTCAGGGCGCGCGGGTCCAGCTCCGCCAATTGCTGTAACAGCTTTTTGACCGGCGCGGCCAACCCCAGTGCTTCGGGCCGATCGAGCCGATACCAGGTCTGAGCCCGCTCGCCCACCCTGTCCGGCTCCCGCGCCAGCTGCAACAGCACGGGGGTGATATCCAGGTGATAATGGCTGAAGGTGTGCCGATAGCTGTCCCAGATTTCCCGATCGACGACTTCGCCATAGTGGTCCTGCACATGAACCTGGGCGTCTTCCTCCCGCGCCAGCTCCGGGAACCCCCAGAGGCCACCCCAGATGCCCTGGGGTGGGCGCTGCTGCAACAGTATATCTCCCGCAGGGTTGCGCAACATCAGGAACTGCACGGCTTTGACCGGTTTGTCTTTTTTCGGTTTCTTGCCCGGATAATCGGTGGGATTACCCTGGTCCCGGGCGATGCAGCTGTCATTCACCGGGCACTGGTCGCACTGCGGGCGGGTGCGGGTGCACAGGGTCGCCCCCAGATCCATCATGGCCTGGGTGTAATCCCCCACCCGACGTTTTGGCGTATTGACCTCGGCGTACTCCCAGAGGGCATTCTGCACCGCGGTCTGGCCCGGCCAGCCGGGTACCGCATAGTGACGGGCCAGCACCCGTTTGACGTTGCCATCGAGAATCGCCGCGTGTTCACCATAGGCAATACTGGCAATGGCGCCGGCGGTGGACCGGCCAATACCGGGCAGATCGCTCAGCGCCTCGACACGGCGCGGGAAAGCACCGCTATGTTCGCTCACCACCTGCTGGGCGCAGCGGTGCAGGTTTCGCGCCCGGGCGTAGTAGCCCAGTCCGGTCCACAGGTGCAGCACTTCATCCACGGGGGCCTCAGCCAGTGCCTCGACCGTGGGAAAGCGCTCCATGAATCGTTCGAAATAGGGAATGACCGTGGTCACCTGGGTCTGCTGGAGCATGATCTCCGACAACCAGACCCGGTAGGCATTGATATTCTGCTGCCAAGGCAGATGCTTGCGCCCGTGACGATCAAACCAGCGCAGCACGGCACGGGCAAAGGGGGTATCACTCATTTACGGCTCGTTTCACTTCAGTCGGGTACTACACACACCGTCGCGACCATCAGCGGCGGAACAGATCTTTCAGCCGCTCTTCCGCACTCGGTTCGGACTCGTCGGACTCATCGGTCGCCTCTTCATCGTCGCCACCAAGCAGGCGCTCGCGTACCCGGTCTTCAAGCTCGCGTTTTTCCTCATCGAGCTTCTCCCGGGCGCGGGCTTTCTCCTCGTCCACTTTTTGCTGGGCGCGGGCCTTTTCCGCTTCAATGCGCTCGCCGTGTTGCTCTTTGAGTTTGTAAGCGGCGAAGTCCTTGATCAGGGACTGCACTCCGTCGCTGTCGAGCCCACAGTCGCCGAGCGGGTTGAGGTCATTCAGTGAACCCCGGCAGCGCAGCAGCGACAGGCTCCGGTCCAGCCAGTAATTGCTGGTGACCTGACAGCCCCCTTCACTGGTGCTCTCGCTGCCCAGGCGCATGGGCAGGGTAAAGTCGTACAGCGCCTGTTTCATGTCCAGTTTCCCCTGGGCCCCCAAGGTCAGACGCTCCACTCCGGCCTGCAGGGATTCCAGGCGAATCACCTGGTCCTGGATGGTAACTTTGCCGGACAGGGCTTTCATTTCGGTGTAGTCCGCCCAGGCTTTCTGCGGATCGGCTTGCGCCTGAGTCACCCGGTTGACGATTTCGCAGAACTTCTGCTCGACGTTCAGCGGCGCGAGCCGCACTTGAGCGCCGGAGAAGGCGGCCTGCGCATCCAGCGCCGAGGTGAGTTCATTCATGGTCAGGCCCCGGGTATCCGCGGCCACATCGGCGTTCAATGCGCCGGTCAGCTGCAGCTTTTCGTCCAATTCCAGGGCGGTCAGCAGCGGTCCGAGTTCCAGCCCGCTCAGGTCCGCTACCAGATCCACCACTGCTGTTTCACCGGTACCGTCCAGGCGGGCATTGGCGTCGAGCCGGCCCTCGTAGGCGTTGAGCGTGGCCCGTTCCAGATTGACCACGCCGTCGCGGGCCAGCAGGCGCACGCTCAGGTCCTGCATTTCCAGGTCCTTGACCGTCAGGGCGCCGAAATCCAGACCAAAGGCGACATCCAGTGAGCGGATCAGCTCGAGCGGGATCAGGGGCTCGTCTCCGGTGCTCCCGGTTTCTTCCTCCACCGCTTCCTCGGACGGAGGCGGCAGGTAATGGTCGATATTGATCCGGTCACCGGTCAGTGCGACATTCAGAGCCATTTGCGACAGATCGGTGATCGCCGCCCGCCCTTCAATGGTGGTCTCATCCAATTCCAGTCGCAGCGGATCGACCGATACCTGCTCGGTGGTGCCCTCGACCCGGGCGCTCACCGCAACCCGGGACAGGGCCTGCGGATCCGCCATCTCTGGTGCCGGCAGGGACAGAACCGCCATCAGCGCTTTCGGGCTGAACGGCTCCAGGGTCAGATCGCTCTGATAGCGCGGGCTTGTCAGCAGCTCGTCCACGCTGGCGTTGACGGTCAGGCGTATATCGTCGGAGGCGCCGGCCCGGGCCAGCTCGACCCGCAAACGGCCGTTGCTCAGCTCCAACCGGGAGAAGTCCCGGGCCAGGGTAATCCGCCCATCGAGTTCTCCCGCCACCGCCAGTGGTTCATTGCCGAGCGTGGCCGGGTCTTCAATGGACGCCTCCCAGCCCAGCGCAAGACTGAACGGTTGGCCCTGCAGGTTGAACCCGGTAATACCGAAATTCAGGGGCGACAGGATCAGGTCCTGCCCGGTTCCGAGGTCCCGATAGTGCAGTGAGGCATTGCTCAGGGTGATCTGCTCCACGGCCAGTTGCAGTGCCTCGCCGGACTCGGCTTCACTGGCGGTCGCGGATTCCGGCGCGGGCTGCTCCGAAGCACCCTCCTCTGGTAACAGTGCTTCCCAATTGCCCTGCCCCTGCTCGTCCACGATCAGGTCCAGCGCCGCACCATCAATCAGAATATGGTGCACGGACACGTCGCCCTGCAACAGCGGGCGAATGGCCAGGCGCAAGCTGGCCTGGTTCAATTCCGCAATGGCGTCATCCGGTGCGCCCACCGCGGCGACCCGGATGTCGTTGACCTCCACCCCCAGGGCGGGCCACAGCTGCCAGCCCAGGTTGCCGTTGATTTCCAGCTCCACCCCCTGTTCCCGGGCGAGGCTCTCAAGGCGCGGCTTGAACATATTGGGATCGAAGACGAACACCAGTGCGACTGCGGCGATCACAATCAACAACACCAGCGCTACCAGAACCTTGAGCAGACGTCTTAACAGTTTCACCCGGCACTCCCCTGTCGCACTATGGCGGAAATTGTGGTGGAAAAGGGCTCAGTGTAAGCCCAAAGCGAAATCAGCCCAAGTGTAGACGTCTCAACGTCGCAACCGCGGTATAAAAACGTTAAGAAAGCGTTTGCTTCTGTAAATAAGAATACTTATCATCTTATGCGGCGTTACACTTCCTGTTTGTATAACAGCATTCTCTGCACATTAGGTGGCTTCTTTATGAAACAACTGACCCGCACTTTGATTGGCGGCCTGCTGGCTGGAACCACCGGCCTGTTACTGGCCGCCTGCAGCGACTCCGGCGAACAAGGCCAGGCCGAGCAGACCGAGGCCAAACCCACCGTCACGGTGTATTCGGCCCGCGCCGAACACCTGATCCAGCCGATTTTCGAGCGCTACACCGAGGAAACCGGCGTGAAGGTCCGCTTCATTACCGACAGCGCCGGTGCCCTGATCCAGCGGCTGAAGGCCGAAGGCAGCAATACCCCGGCGGACCTGCTGCTGACCGTGGATGCGGGCAACCTCTGGCAGGCCTCCCAGGAAGGCCTGTTCCAGCCGGTTGAGTCAGAGGTGCTGGAGCGCAATATTCCCGACCATCTGCAGGCGGACAACAACGACTGGTTCGGCCTGTCGGTGCGTGCTCGCACCATTGTCTACTCCACCGAGCGGGTTGACCCCAGCGAGCTGAGCACCTACGAGGCGCTGGCCGATGATCAATGGCAGGGCCGCCTGTGCCTGCGTACCGCCAAGAAGGTATACAACCAGTCTCTGGTCGCTACCATGATCAACACCCTGGGAGAAGAGGCAACGGAAGAGATCGTTTCCGGCTGGGTGGACAACCTGGCCACCGCTCCGCACTCCAACGACACCTCGGCCATGGAAGCGGTGCTGGCGGGTCAGTGTGATGTCACCCTGGTAAACACCTATTACTTCGGCCGCCTTCAGAAAGAGAATCCGGAGGTGAAACTGGCCATCTTCTGGCCCAACCAGGACGGTCGCGGGGTGCATGTCAACGTCTCCGGCGCGGGCCTGACCAAGCACGCCAAACAGCCCGAAGCGGCTCAGGCACTGCTCGAGTGGCTGTCCAGCCCGGAAGCCCAGGAGCAATTTGCCGAGGCCAATCAGGAGTACCCCGCCAACGGTAGCGTCGAGCCCTCTGACTTCGTCGCTGCCTGGGGCGATTTCAAAGCGGACTCGGTCAATGTAGAATCCGCCGGTCGCCTGCAGAGCGATGCCATCAAGTTGATGGATCGCGCCGGCTATCGGTAATCGGTACCCGCAGGTACCGTCGTATCGGGAGTCGGCCTGACCGGGCCGGCTCCCGTTGTTGTTTTTAAACCCGTGCTTCAGGGTCCTCGATTGACCAATCCAGCCATGACTCACAGCGTGATTCAGCGCGAACGCCGCCGCCATTACTGGCAGGCCCGCCTGTGGCACCTGCCCGTCTGGTTCATGGCGGTACTGGTGCTGATGCCGGTGAGTGTGATCGTCCTGAGCTGGGGGGATGCGCAGACGGATATCTGGCAGCACCTGATTCAGACCCAGCTCGGAAGGCTACTGGAAAACACCCTGATTCTGGTGGTGGGGGTCGGGCTCTGGACGCTACTGCTAGGCGTCAGTCTCGCCTGGCTGGTGGCGGTCTGTGACTTTCCCGGCCGACGCTGGCTGGATTGGGCACTCATGCTGCCCCTGGCGGTACCCACCTATGTGGTCGCCTTTGTGTTCCTGGCGGTCACCGATTACGCGGGGCCCATTCAGAGCCTCTGGCGCGCCTGGCTCGGCCCGGACGTCGCCTTCCTGCCGGTCCGAGGCCCACTCGGGGTCGTGTTCATCATGACCTGCGTTCTCTACCCCTATGTCTACATGCTCGCCCGCAGTGCCTTTATCGCCCAGGGCCGTGGCCTGACCGACGCCGCGCGGCTGCTCGGCGAAGGCCCCTGGGGTGCCTTCTGGCGGGTCGCCCTGCCCATGGCCCGCCCCGCTATTGCGGTGGGCATTTCCCTGGCGCTGATGGAAACTCTGGCGGATTTTGGCGCGGTGGCAGTGTTCAATTACGACACCTTCACCACCGCCATCTACAAGTCCTGGTTTGGTTTTTTCAACCTGACCGCCGCCGCCCAGCTTGCCTCGCTCCTGTTACTGTTTGTCGCCCTGGCGTTATTCGCCGAACAGAAGGGCCGGGGCCGCAGCCGCTTCCACCAGACTCCGCGCCGGGAAACCCAGCGCTACCCTCTCAAGGGCGTCCAGGCCTGGCTGGCCAGCGGCTACTGCATCACGGTGTTTGTGGTGGCCTTTGCCATCCCCATTGGCCAGCTGGCCCTGTGGACCTGGAGCGAAGGCGCCGCCGCCCTGGACAGCCGCTACTGGAGCCTGATTCGCCACACCTTCATTCTCGGCGGTGTCGCAGCGCTGGCCACCACCCTGCTCGCGTTGCTGGTGGCCTACGGCCAGCGCCTGCTGGGCAAGCATCAGGTCAGTGGCGCGGTGCGCCTGGCCAGCCTGGGCTACGCCCTGCCCGGCTCGGTGCTGGCGGTGGGTATCATGATCGGTTTTGCGTTTATCGACCGGGAAATCATCAACCGCGTCCAGGCATTGCTGGGCCTGGAGACCCAACAGTTGTTGGTGGGCACCCTGCTGGCACTGATTCTCGCCTACGCCATCCGCTTTTTCTCGGTGGCGTTTGGCCCGGTGCAGTCGAGCCTGGAGCGCATTCGCCCCAGTTACCAGGAGGCCGCCCACAGCCTGGGCGCCAATCAGTGGCGGGTATTGCTTCGGGTGTATCTGCCTCTGCTGACGCCCGGATTACTGACCGCGGCGCTGCTGGTTCTGGTGGACACCATGAAAGAGATGCCCGCCACCCTGCTGTTGCGCCCCTTCGGCTGGGACACCCTGGCGGTGCGCATTTACGAGCTCACCGGCGAGGGCCAGTGGCGCCGGGCCGCCCTTCCGGCCCTGACCCTGGTGATCCTGAGTATCGCGCCCGTGATGTTGATGATCCGCCAGAGTCGGCTGCCAGCGCGCACCGCTACCACCATCAGCTCCGGTTCCGGCCCGAAACCCTGACCGGCCAACGAGTCACCACTGGTTAAAACGCCCCCGGGCCGCTAAAATAGCGGCCTTTTACCGGTCTTACGGGAGCTACAGCTTCCGCCCGATCCCACGTTCTGGACCAGCACACTATGGGCAACCGCACCCCTTTGTATGACACCCATGTCGCCATGGGTGGGAAAATCGTTGATTTTGGCGGCTGGGACATGCCGCTGAACTACGGCTCGCAAATGGAAGAGCACCACCAGGTGCGGCGGGCCGCCGGCATGTTCGATGTGTCCCACATGACCGTGGTGGACGTCTGCGGCACCCACGCCAAACCCTACCTGCAGTACCTGCTGGCCAACGATGTGGCCAAGCTCGACGGCAAGCCCGGCAAGGCGCTGTACAGCGGTATGCTCAATCACGAGGGTGCCGTGGTGGACGATCTGATTGTCTACAATCGGGAGGGGCACTTCCTGCGCGAGGGTCACTATCGCCTGGTGGTGAACTGTGCCACCCGGGAGAAAGACCTGGCCTGGATGCGCGAGGTCGGTCAGGATTACGATGTCGAAATCGATGAGCGCCCTCACCTGGCGATGATTGCGGTTCAGGGCCCCGAGGCGATTGCCCGGGTGACTCAAGTGTTGCCCCAGTACGCCGAAGGCATTGAACAACTGAGCCTCTTTCAGGCCTATGAGGCGGACGACTGGTTTATCGGCCGAACCGGCTATACCGGTGAAGACGGACTGGAAATCGTGTTGCCCGGCGAGCAGGCGGAAGCCCTATGGAAAGCCCTGGCTGAGGCCGGGGTAGCGCCCTGCGGCCTGGGCGCGCGGGACACCCTGCGCCTGGAAGCGGGCATGAACCTGTACGGTCACGAAATGGATGAGCAGACCTCGCCGCTGGTGGCCAATATGGGCTGGACCATCGCCTGGATACCGGAGCAGCGGGACTTTGTCGGCCGTCAGGCGCTGACCGACCAAAAGGCGGCCGGTGTGCAGGACAAGTTGGTGGGCCTGAGTATGACCGCGCGCGGTGTACTGCGCGCCGGTCAGCGAGTCCGCGTTTCCGGAAGTGAGCGCGAAGGCATCACCACCAGCGGCAGTTTCTCCCCGACCCTGGGCCACAGCATTGCCCTGGCCCGGGTGCCCATCGAGGTGGGCGAGCAGTGCGAAGTGGAACTGCGCGGCAAGTGGGTGACCGTGTCGGTCACCAAACCGGCGTTTGTCCGCAACGGCAAAGCCCTCATTTAATTTTTATTCAACTGACCACAGGAAAGCGAGCCATGAGCGAGATTCGCAACGAACTGAAATACCTGCCCAGCCACGAGTGGGCACGGCTGGAAGAAGATGGCACCGTCACCATCGGCATCAGCGATCACGCCCAGGACAGCCTGGGTGATGTGGTGTTTGTGGAACTGCCGGAAGTGGGCAGCACCGTCAGCAAGGGCGAGGAAGCCGGCGTGGTGGAATCGGTGAAGGCCGCCTCGGACATTTAC
Source organism: Marinimicrobium sp. LS-A18 (assembly GCF_000463525.1). Taxonomy (NCBI): domain Bacteria; kingdom Pseudomonadati; phylum Pseudomonadota; class Gammaproteobacteria; order Cellvibrionales; family Cellvibrionaceae; genus Marinimicrobium; species Marinimicrobium sp. LS-A18. The sequence continues at coordinate 473,273 of NZ_AWEP01000006.1, read as the reverse complement.
TCGCCGGTCAGTGGCGAAGTGATCGCCATCAATGACGCGCTGGAAGATTCACCGGAAACCGTGAACGGCTCGCCCTACGACGATGGTTGGTTCTTCCGCGTGCAACCGACCGACACCTCGGAGCTGGACGATGCTCTGGATGCCGATGGGTATCGGAATGCGGTGGAGAGTGAAGGGGCTTAAGAAAAAGCCTGCGAAGCATGCATAAAAAAACGGCGCCCGAGGGTGCCGTTTTTTTGTTTGGTGGGGCGTTGGGTTCAGTTACGGCGGATGCGGGCTTTGCCCTTATCCGCCCTACGCAAGTTTTTTGGGTGTCCGCACGGTTGTGGGTGGGTTTGCGGCGGATGCGCTTCGCTCCGAGGCGTCGGACCGATCCGCCCCACGTGTGTTTATACCGCTGCGCTCTGCCGTAGGGCGGATAAGCGCAAAGCGCGCATCCGCCGTCACCCAACCAGGTTAGAAGCTACCCTTAACCCCGAAAGAAACGGTACGACCGTATTCCTCCAACTGGTAGGTGTAACCCTCAGACCCCTGATACAACTCCAGCGGTTCGTCATTGATATTCACCAACTCAAACACCAGGTCCAGACTTTCCGCCAGGCGATACGACGCCGTCAGGTCCACCTGCGTGTGCGGCGCCACATAAATATCAAACGCCTGACTGTCACCCACCTCACTCAGATACTCATCACGGTGAGAGATACTCAGGCGCGTACTGAAGCGACCCATCTCGTAACCCACATACAGGTTACCGGACTGCTCGGCCGACTCGGGCAGGGCAAAGGTTTCCCCGTCCCGCTGCTCCAGAGACAATTCGGTATCCAGGAAAGTCAGGTTACCGCCGATCAGGAAGGCGCCCAGTTGCTCTTCCAGGTTGAACTCCACCCCGGTCACCGAGGCGTCGGTGCCATTGACCGGCGTGGTCACTTCGTAACCGGCAAACTCGGCGTTATTGGTGGTGGTGAACTCGGCGATGTAATCGTCGATATCCTTGTGGAATATACCGGCCGACATCACACCGCCATCGCGGTACCAGTCAAACATGATGTCAAAGTTGGTGGACTGGTAGGGGTCCAGCTCGGGGTTGCCGGCATCGATTTCCAGGTCTTCCCGGTTGATGGAAAAACGCGGGGAGATATCAGAAAAGCTGGGACGGGCGATGGTGGTGCTCCAGGCCGCACGCAGCACCATGTCGTCGCTCAGGTTGTAGCGGTAATGCAGCCCCGGCAATACATTGGAGTAATCGGACTCGACAGAGCGGCTGGTGATCGACAGATCGCCGTTCTCATCAAATTCCAACTGATTGCCCGTGGCGCTGTAGTCGGTGTACTCCACTCGCGCCCCGGCGATCAACTGCCAGTTATCGGCCTGCCAGGTGCCCATCAGGTAGCCGGCGAGCACATCTTCATCGGCGACAAAATCTTCGGCCTGCTGCAACTCGCGCGCCTCGTCCTCATCCTGCGGGCGAATCTGGAATGCATCGCGGTCGGCATAGAAATCGCTCAGGAACATTGACTCACTGATTCCCTCTCCCAGATTGGCGAAGGGGTAGTCCGGCGCGCCGATGGTGTAGGGCTCGAGACCCAGCTCGGGTACATCGCGCAGCTCGATTTCATTGACGTCGACATCTTTGCTTTTGGCCCGGAAATCGATACCGGTCTTCAGAGAGAAGTTGCGCTGACCAAAGGCATCACGGAACAGGGCGTTGGCCGAGAAGTTCAGATCGTCATCGTCGATGAATTTCGGCTCCAGCACCACGCGATCCAGCAGGTATTCGGCGTGATTCAGGTGGCTGGTATCTTCAGTGCCCTGGTTCAGAATACGGAAGGACGGAATACCCTGACCGATGGTGAATTCACCGTCGAGTTCTTGCGTCTGGTACTCGAACCGGCCCTCGGTTTCATCGGGCACCTTCTCGCGAGTTACCGAGTAACCCAGTTGATAATCCAGCTCCATGGATTCCATGATGTGCTCACCGCCCAGGGCCAGGGCCGTGGTGTCCTGCTCTTTGGTACGGAAACGGATGCGTCGACGGAAGCCGTCTTCGGCGATATCTTCAAAGGTACCGCTGTTGCCATCAAAATCGGTCAGGGTGCCGTCTTCAAATACATAGATGCTGCGCTGACGGGTTTCAGCATCGCTGAAACGGCTGAACACGGTGTTCATGTAGTAGCGGCTGGTGTCATCCGGGCGATATTCCAGGTTGACGTTGGCACCGATACGCTCGCGGTTGACATAGTACTTGCGCAGCTGGACTTCCTGCAGAGCCTTGACGGTCTCGCCGAGATCATCGTTTTCGTAATAGGCGGCTTCAATATTGTCTGACTGGAACTCGCGGTCCAGAAAGTTGGCGCCGAGGGAAATACCGAAATTCTCAGAGCCTCCAAAGGCATTCACCACGTCGGTGTAGTTGGCCTGCAGTTTGGGGCTGGTCTTTTCGCTCAGCTCGTTATAGGAACCCTCGGCACGATAACGGAAAGTCTCACCGTCGTAGTCGAACGCCGATCCGGACTTCACATTCACCGCACCGCCAATGGCATCGCCGGGCATATCCGGTGTGGGCACCTTGGTGATTTCGATCAGCTCAACGGAGCCGGTGGGAATCACATCCAGCGGCACCGCGCGGGAGCCGTCTTCCGGGGTACCGATGCGCATGCCGTTAATGGACACCGAACTCAGACCCGCACTCACACCGCGCACGCTGACAAAACGACCTTCGCCCTGGTCACGGGAGATGGACACACCCGGCAGGCGCTGCAGGGACTCGGCCACGTTCTGGTCCACAAACTGACCCATGGCGTCCGAGGCAATAAAGTTGGTAATGCTGTCCGAGTCGCGGTACAGGTCAATGGCTTCATTGCGCGCTTCGCGCTGACCAGTAACGACCAGTTCTTCCTGTATTGCAGGCTGTTGCGCATATGACAACGAAGTACTGCCCGCCGATAAGGCCGTAACGGCGATTGCCAATGGCACTTGGCGAAAATTCATAACACCCCCTTATAACTAAACAACACAAAATTTTGGCGTAATAATCTTTGTGCGCATATCTTGAAGGGGATATGTGACAGAAAGGTTCCAGCCAAATGACAACTGTGTGAATTTGACACCGCCACTACCGTGTAGGACACAAGGACCTGGCGTCTGACTTTTTCACTTGTCCTCAGAGTCCTCCGCTTTTTGAGGTACGGTTCACGTCTTCACAAAAAGTGGTCTCGCGCATTAGACGATCGTCCGGTTCCTTCCTAAGACTTTAATGGGCCGACGGGTAAAAAGCCCGGCGGCTTGTCCTGGCTACGAATCTGGTAAGAGCTGATCAGAGACGGGACCATCAACAAAATAATCCCTGCCGTGGGGCCCAATCAGGAGGAATCAAACGATGAAGAGGACGTTCTCTCACACATTCGTCACAATCACCATTTGTACGTTAATCGGCTTTTCGGCCTTCACACAGGCGCAAAAATCCGACGACAACTCTATCCGGAATCCCAAGCCAACCGAGTTATGGTTACTTCCAATGAACAAAGGCGAGGCGGTGGTGGCTGCGCGCTTTCCTCACCAGAAACCAGGCACCGAGATCGCCATCGTGCTGGGAGATGAGCACGTCGTCCTGAACGACCGGGGAGAGAACGGTGATGAGAAACCGAGGGATGGCATATTTTCCACCGCCACCAAGTTCGACAGCGAGCAGTTTGTGGAGGCGAACCGGATATTCGCCAAGGTCAATCTAGAGCGCAAACGTACGCTGTTCACCCCCGGTGGCCGAGAGTCAATCGGTGTGCAGACCGTTGCAGTCAAAGGTGAACATATGATCATCGAGCAGCACCTGGCCGAAAAGCCCCGGCAGTTTGTGTTGCCGTTGAGCCTGGACGCCATCGAGTTTCGTCGCCCCATCGAGCTTCCGGTGCTCGGACCGGAGCTGGGCCTGCCGTTCAAGCCTGCACGCGCCACCTCTGTGGACGCATCCGAATCCCTGATGATCACCCGACTGGATGTGGTCAACGACCCAGACCGGACCTGGTTCTGCGAAAGTACCAACCAACCCCCGAATGGCAACCCGATGGGCGAGTGGACCTTTTGGCAACTGATGGCACAGATCAACAATGGCCAGACATCCACTTCGGACTTCATTAAACAGATGTTTGACCACTGGAACAGTAACCAGCTCATCAACAACCATATCGTCAACGCCCGTCCCCATGTGTATCAGGAAATTATTGAACAGTGGGAGATTCGCAGCGGCGGCTCCGGCGCCGCCCTGCAACCAGAACACAGCCCGTTCAAACTGTTGGGAATCGTACTCCGGGCTGACCTCCGTGGCCCCTCGTCCGTCTATGGCGGCGGCGATGCGGGTGAAGGGCGCTTCGTGTTCTCTCTGCACGATGGCAACTGCAACTCCATGGGCAAAACTTTGATTCTTGAATACCAGGTGCCGATCAATAGCTGTCAGGCCACTAAAGAGTGGGCCCAAGCGTGGATTGATCTGGACGGCTCCAGCAACTACAACAGTGATCTGGCGAGTTTGACGGAGGTGTTTGCCAGCGCCGACGCTGCCCCGTCGAGCCCGAATGGCAGCGCCATCAGTCAGGTCCGGACCAACGAATTCCTGCCACTATCGCCGCTGTGGGAAATGCGTGAATTCCGGCTACCGGACGGTGGCGGGCTGCTCCAGCAAACCACGGTCAAGCAGGAGCCTCAGATGGCCCATAACAACACCGCGGTGCTCGCGGATTATGTCAACCTCAACTGGATTGAGCTAATCAACCACACCCACACCATTCCCGACAACTTCGCCGGTCACAACGACTTTCTTGCCGGCAGCGCACCCACCCCTCAACTTTGGAACGCCCCGGCCAGCGCACTGAACGTGCCCGCCAATCCGCCCCCGAGCACCCCCGGAGCCAGCAACGAGGATGAGGCTCTGCAGGGGTTGGCAGTCAACACCTGTAGTGGCTGTCACCAGATCGAAACGGGCACCAACTTCGCGCACTTACACTACAACACCCAACCAGGCCAAGAGGCGATTCTTTCGGGCTTCCTCACCGGAATCACCCTCCCCGATCCGCGCAACGGTGCCATCATGCGGGAATTCAACGACCTGGAGCGGCGCGAGGAAGATCTACTGGATGCGGCTTCCCAGGCCTGCCCGAGCATCGGCGTTCTGCCCGGGAACGTACTGGTGCACGAATTGACTCGAGCCCCTGTGCTCAACGCCGTGCACTGATCCCGAACCGCGCCACAGGGAAGTGGCTCCCCGTCCCTCTCAGCTGGTAAAGTTAAATCCGACGCTTAGTGGTTGAAGGGCCGTCTGACGGGCTGAGCGGGCTGGCGATCAATCACTACGCCCTACCGAAGACCTTACTTTGAGTACCGTCTTATGGGACAATTGTTTCCGACGGAGGATGGATAAATAGGTGATTCCATGCAAGCAGAAAACAGCCTGATCGGAGTAGGCCTCTACAGCCTCCCCGAAGCTTCAGCCATTACAGGGATTCCCTCAGCTGTGCTCAGCCGCTGGTTGTTTGGCTATACCTCGAACTCCGAGGGGCACAAAATTCATCACGCGCCCGTCTGGACACCTCAACTTCAGGGCTACGAACAAAAGGCGCTCGGGTTTATGGATCTTCTGGAGGCGCGGTTTGTTTATGCCTTCAGAAAGCACGGTGTCAGTTTACAAGCGGTCCGGGCCGCATCCGAGTTCGCCAAGGAGTGCTTCAATAGCGATCACCCGTTCACCTGTAGGGAATTCAAGACAGACGGACGCAGTATTTTTGCTGAGCTGATCAAAAGCGAAGGTCTTGAAGAAGAGGCCTTGATCGACTTGGTCAAGCGCCAGTACGCCTTCAAGGCCGTCATCGGCCCTTCTTTGTATAAGGGCATTACTTACAGTGAAACTGGTGAGCCACTTTCCTGGCACCCCCATGGGAATCGGCATATCGTGCTCGATCCCAGACGCTCCTTCGGTCGACCTATCGACCAAAAATCCGGCGTACCCACGGAAGTGTTATACCACGCCTTCAAAGTGGAAAAAGACGCTAAATTTGTAGCTCGTTTGTATGAAGTAGATCTAAAGGCTGTAGCCGCAGCTATCGAATTTGAACAAGGACTGTTTCGTGATGAAGTTGTTCATTGATAACAACCTGCCACACGCCTTAGCGAAAGCACTTCACGAATTATCTGAGCCTCGCTACCATGAAGTCTGGCACTTAAAGGACATGTTTGATGCGGCAACGCCTGATCACGAATGGATCAACGCGCTCGCAGAGCAAAGCCACTGGGTTATCGTGACTCAGGACAGACTGAAAAAGAACGATCTGGAAAAACAAGCTTTGAGAAAAAGCAAACTGACCGCCTTTTTTCTCAAGAAAGCATGGGCAGATCAGCCATATTGGGAAAAAGCCTGGCACCTGACACGGTGGTGGCCCCGGATTATCGAGCAAGCAGATCGAGTCGAGCCCGGTGCAAGCTTCCACGTACCTTTGCAATTTTCCGGAAAAGGAAGGTTTGAACAGTTTAACTACTAACCCCCTATTGAGTTCCGTTTCCGGCCAGCTTTCCCCCGGTTCCGGAGTACACTGTCCTCATTGACCTGGGGACAGCACCTTGACCAACAGCCACTACCGACAAGCCCGACTGGCTCGCGACCATCGTTTCGATGGCCGGTTCTTTGTCGCGGTGAAAACTACCGGTATCTATTGTCGCCCGATTTGCCCGGCCCCAGCGCCGAAAGAGCGGAACGTTCTCTATTTCGACAGTGCCATTGCCGCCGCCAACGCCGGTTTTCGCCCATGCCTGCGTTGCCGGCCCGACAGCGCCCCGACCTCCTGGGCCTGGAAAGGTACCGACACCACCCTGGAGCGGGCACTGCGGTTGATTGATGATGGCGCCCTGCTGACGGGCAGCGTGACTGACCTCGCCGACCGGCTCGGCATCAGCAGCCGTTATCTCGGCCGGCTGTTTCAGCAAAACGTCGGCACCAGCCCGAAGCAGTACGGCCTCTATCAACAGGTGCTGTTCGCGAAGAGCCTGCTGCAACAGACCCGGCTGCCGGTTACTGAAATCGCCCTGGCCTCGGGCTTCGGCAGCGTGCGCCGCTTCAATGACTGTTTTGCCAGCGCACTGCGACTGACCCCCAGTGCCCTGCGACGCCAAGCTCACAGCCAGCACCCGGAGCCCGGCATCCGCCTCTTGCTCAGTTACCGGCCACCCTACGACTGGCCAGCGCTGCGCGACTTTCTCAAAACCCGCCTGATCGATACCCTGGAGTGGTGCGGAGATGACTACTACGGCCGGACCTTTCGCTTGGCCAACGGGCACAGTGGTCATTTTACCGCCCGGCACCGGCCCGAGCGCTTTGGCTTCGAGGTCAGCCTGGAACTGAGCCAACCAACTGCTCTGTTGCCGGTGGTTCGCACCATTCGTCGCCTACTGGACCTGGATGCCGACAGCAGCACCATTGATGCTCACCTGGCGCCGATCCAGGCGCAGCTGGGTCCAATGCGGCCGGGTTTACGGCTGCCGGGTATATGGGATCCGTTTGAAGCCGGCGTTCGCGCCATTCTCGGGCAGCAAATCAGTGTCGCGGCCGCGCGCAACCTCGTCCGCCAGGTGGTCGCCGAGTTTGGGCAGCCGATCCCCGGCCAACACACTGAGTACCGGCTGTTTCCAAGCCCGGCCATGCTGGCCAGTGAAGACCTCGGTAGCCTGAAGATGCACGGTCGCCGGCGCCAGACCCTGCTTGACCTGGCGGAGCTGTTCAACACTCAGCCAACGCGGGCGGCAGATCCTGAAAATTGGCTCGCGCTCAACGGCATCGGCCCCTGGACGGTAAACTACGCACGGATGCGGGGCCTGGGCGACAGTGATGTCTGGCTCGGGTCCGATCTTGGTGTGCAAAAAGCGCTGGGGGAAAAAAGCCGCCGATGGCGGCCCGAGGATGCCTCACCCTGGCAGAGTTATCTGACCGTTTATCTGTGGAGTCTGTTATGACAGCCCGTTACCAAAGTCTGCTGGACACACCGATCGGCACGGTGCGCATTCTCGGCGGTGACGATGCCATCACCCACATCGATTTTATCGATGCCGGTACGGCATCCGCCCAGCCAGACAACGCCCTGACCCGACTCGCCCGCCAACAACTGAGTGACTATTTCGCCGGTCAGCGCAGGGCGTTCGACCTGCCATTGGCCGCCGCAGGCACCGACTTCCAACGGGCCTGCTGGCAAGCCCTGCTGACCATTCCCTACGGCGAGACCCGGTCCTATGCCGAACAGGCAAAACTCATCCAGCGACTCAAGGCCGTCCGGGCCGTCGGCGCCGCCAACGGCGCTAACCCGATTGCCATTGTAGTGCCCTGCCACCGGGTTATCGGTAAAGACGGCAAGCTGACCGGCTATGCCGGCGGTGTTGAACGCAAAGCCTGGTTGCTGGCGCTTGAGCGGCGCGGTGCACCCGCTCTGTAACGCTTCCGGCAGAACCAGACAACGGGTTCGACCACTTGCGCGACGTCCTTCTGGCCGCGGGCGGTCGATGATACCGCCTTCAGCTTTGGCCCCTGCCTTGCGCTGCCCCAAGCATTGACTCGAGGTGCGCTAAATAGCGCTCAAACGCCTCTCGGCCGGACTCGGTCAGAGATACCTCGGTGACCGGTTTGCGGCCGTCAAAGCGTTTTTCAATTGCCACGTACCGACGACCTTCCAGCTTGCGTAAATGAGTGCTCAAGTTACCGTCAGTGGTTTTGACCCGGTCGCGGATAAAGGTGAACTCTGCTTTATCAACGCCGGCCAGTACGGCGATGACCGCCAAGCGAATGCGCGAGTGAATCAGATCGTCGATCTGGGTATGGTCAAAATCCGACACCTCAGGCTCCCACCGCGTCCAACCGATGGTGACGCATCCGAATCAAGAGTACGCCGGGCAGCACGTAGAACAGCAACAACAAGACACCCATCAATAAAATGGCGGTTTCACCCGGCCAGATAAACATTGCCAGAGACCCAAGCCACCAGCCAAAGGCCATGTTTCGCAACCAGCCAAGCCCCGCCAGTATGCCGGTAAGAAAGATGCCCACGGCAATCAGCCCACCAAATACGGCAGGAAGATAGGCGCCTGGCAAAGCCCCTTGCCCCAGCCCCACAAAAAAGAACAACAGCTGGGTGATACCCAGCGCTACCCAGACCATGCCAACTAACCGTCCTGCGTAGCTCTGCACCGGTTCGCGCCTATCCCGGCGCACCAGAATGACATTCCCGAGCATGCCCAGGATCATGCAGGGCACCCAGGTCGCGTAGGGTGCATAGGGTAGAACACCGACCACCTGTAACCAGGTCAGCATGAGCCCCGCGCTTACCACGACGCCCCAAACTATGAAATAGCCGCCACTGATACAGGCCGCCCGGCGGGTTTCGCTCATCAGCTCCCGAATGTAAGCCAGGTCGCTTTGTGCACGTTCAATCATCTCGCTCTCCTTGTTAACCAAAAGAATAAAAGCATCTTTCAGCGCTCTGACGTAAAGCCCACTTCTCAGGAGGCACTGAGTACATCCATGCTTTGTTATACAAAGTACTTTGTTTTGGATGATCAGTCAAATGAAATCTGGTGTCCGGTTCAGACGTTCGCGGTCAGGGCTAGAGGGCGATAGCGAGGGAAGCGGCACCCCACGGGTGCCGCTGACGACTCGATCAGGCTCAGTCCTGGCGCTGAGTGACTTCCAGCAGGTGGTAACCGAACTGGGTCTTTACCGGGCCCTGCACTTCGTTGACCGGCGCGCTGAAAACCACCTTGTCGAACTCCGGTACCATTTGGCCCGGACCAAAGGTGCCCAGGTCACCCCCATTGCGGCCCGAGGGGCACTTGGAGTGATCCTGCGCCAGTTTGGTAAAATCCTCACCGGCTTCGATTTTGGCTTTCAATTCATTACAGGTGGCTTCGCTGTCGACCAGGATGTGACGTGCGGCTGCTTGAGGCATAATCGTATCTCTTTGTCATGGGTGAACATTGAGGGCATACGATAATCGGTATCCCGGTTCAGATCCAGCCCGCAATGGGTTACCGTGAGAACGCCCATCAACAGGAGAACTTATTGTGTCAGACAAGACGATTCGCTGGGGTATTATCGGCGCGGGTGTCATCGCTCATAAAATGGCTGAGGCCATTCAGTTGGAGGCGGACAACGCGCTGATCTCCGTCGCCTCCAAATCCCCGGAAAAGGCCGGAGCGTTCGCCCGCGAGTATGCCATCGAGGCCGACACTTATGAGTCGCTGGTCGAGCGCGAAGATGTTGACGTCATCTATATTGCCACGACGCACAACTTCCACGCGGACAATGCGCTCATGGCACTGGAGCACGGTAAACACCTGGTGATCGAAAAGCCCTTTACCGTCAACGCCGAGCAGGCCCGTCGTCTGAAGGATGCCGCCGAGGCCAAGGGCTGCTTCCTGATGGAGGCCATCTGGACCCGGTTTTTGCCCAGTATGAAAGCGCTGCGTGAGGCCATCAGGAACCACACCATTGGCGAAGTGAAAGTCGCCACGATCAATTTCGGTGGCATTGCCCCGGAGCATTACCGGGGACGACTGTTTGATCCGGCACTGGCCGGTGGCGTCACGCTGGATATGGGCATCTACCCGATCAGCATGCTCTGTTACGTGCTGGGCGAACGGCCCGCCAGCATTCACGCCACCGCCCGGTTCAGCGACACCGGCGTCGACGAAATCGCCTCCTACCAGTTCGTTTTCCCCTCGGGCTGCATTGCAACGGTAAACACCAGTTTCAATCTGTTGATGCGTCAGGAAGCGCTGTTTTTTGGTGATAAGGGCTATATTGACTACCCGGAGTTTCAGCAGAGTGACGCCTTTACCGTCAAATATTTGAAGGATCGAACCATCGACCGCGAAGAGACCATCCGCACGGAAAACGCGGACAACGGCTTTATATTTCAGGTCCGGGAAGCCGCCCGCTGCCTGCGCGCCGGCCTGAGAGAAAGCCCGGTGATTCCCGTGGCGGAAACGGTAGAAATCATGGCGATCATGGACGAAATACGGCGGCAGCTGCCTCTGCAATATGAATTTGAGAGTGAAGGAGTATGACGATGACCAATACGGTACCCGGCCCCGACGGCCAGCCGCGCTGTTTCTGGTGCAAGGCGGCACCGGAGTTTTTTGAGTATCACGACCGCGAGTGGGGCTTTCCCGTGGATGACGATCGCCACCTGTTTGAGAAGCTGTGTCTGGAGAGCTTTCAGTCCGGTTTGAGTTGGCGCACGATTCTGGCCAAGCGGGACAACTTCCGCAAGGCGTTCAAGAACTTTGATTTCCACAAGGTGGCCCGCTTTACCGAGAAGGATGTTGAGCGCTTATTGGAAGACGCCGGTATTGTTCGTCATCGGGGCAAGATCGAGGCGGTGATCAATAACGCGCGGCGGGCCAAAGAACTGGTGTCCGAGGAGGGCTCATTGGCGACCTACGTGTGGCGTTTTGAACCCCAGGGGCGACCGGATGTGGACCCGCAGACGCTGAGCACCTCGCCGGAGTCGGTCGCGTTGTCAAAAGATCTTAAGAAGCGCGGCTGGAAGTTTGTCGGGCCGACCACGGTGTATGCGTTTATGCAGTCGATGGGTTTGGTGAATGATCATGCCCACGAGTGTTGTATGCGGCCGGAGATTGATAAGGCGCGTAAGCGGTTTAAGCGGCCTGGAGCGTGATCGGGAGGGATCTGTCGGATTACGTGCTGCGCACTAACCCGACCTACGCGAATCTTCGAGTCTGGTACCGGTTCGGCGGCAGCGATCGGAGCAGTATTTGACGTTTTCCCAATCCTTCTCCCATTTCTTCCGCCAGGTGAAAGGCCGCTCACACACCGGGCAGGTTTTGGTGGGGAGGTCGCGCTTTTTACGGGCTTTGGCCATGAGAATGGATCCAGCGGATCAGTAGCGCACGATGAAATCTGAATCGGCCGGCTCGCCCTCGGCCTCGCTGACCTCCACCCGGGTGACCTCTGCCAACGCCGGGCCCTGCCAAAGCCAGCTTTCGAAGGCTTGCAGTGTTTCGGGAGCCCCCTGAGCCAGCGTTTCGACCTGGCCGTCGGGCAAGTTTCGAACCCAGCCGGTGAGACCCAGCTCCCGGGCTTTGCGTTGGGTATTGGCGCGATAGGAAACGCCCTGGACCCGCCCGTGAATCAGATAGTGTTTAGCGTCAATCAACGTATTGCCTCGTTTGCCGGTTCGGCATAGTCTGTCAGTTGCCATTCGTAACCCAAGAGTCTGCCATGTCCGAGCGTGCCTCCGAAACCTCTGCCGATCCCATCACCATTGTCGGGGGTGGCCCCAAGAAGGTGCTGTATACGCTGCGCACCCTGAGCCGGATCGGGCTGCTCAACTCCACCAAGGCACTCAAAGCACGCAATACCTGTAAGGCCTGCGGGCTGGGCATGGGTGGCCAGCACGGGGGTATGACCAACGAGCTGGATGAGTTCCCCTCGGTGTGCAATAAAAGCATCCAGGCCCAATCCACGGATATCCAACCACCGATCCCCGACGAGCTGTTCGAGCATACGCTGGATGATTTCAAAGAGCTCTCCGCCCATGAGCTGGAACACCTCGGGCGGTTGAACACGCCGCTGCACAAGCCCGCCGACAGCAACCGCTACCAACCCATCGACTGGGATCAGGCCCTGACATTGGCCGCCGAGCGGTTCGCGGCCACCGACCCCAGCCGCAGTTTTTTCTACTCCTCCGGCCGCTCCTCCAACGAGGCGGGCTTTGTGTTGCAGTTGCTGGCCCGCCTGTATGGCACCAACAACGTCAACAACTGCTCCTATTACTGCCACCAGGCCACCGGCGTGGGCCTGGGCAACGTAATCGGTACCGGCACGGCCACCATCAGCCTGGAAGACCTGGGCGGCGCGGACCTGATTTTTGTGATTGGTGCCAACCCGGCCTCCAATCACCCCCGCTTTGTGCACCAACTGCAGCACTGCCGCGAACGCGGTGGCCAGGTGATTGTGATCAACCCGGCCAGGGAGCCGGGGCTGGTGCGCTTTGCCGTACCAAAAAGCGCCCGCTCCATGTTGAGTGGCGGCACCTGGATCGCCTCGCGCTATGTGCAACCGAACATTGGCTCGGACCTCGCTCTACTCAAAGCCGTGGGCAAAGCCCTACTCGAACAGCACGCGCTGGATACCACCTTCATCGAAGCCCACACCGAGGGCTTCGATGCCTACAGGACGGATCTGGAACAGACGGACTGGGCGTCGCTGACGTCCGCCTGTGGCCTCAGCCAAACCGACATCAAAGCCCTGGCCGCCGACTACGCCCGGGCCGAGCACGCGGTGTTTGCCTGGGGCATGGGCATCACCCACCACCGCAATGGCGTGGACAATGTCGAGGCCATCGCCAATCTGGCGCTGTTGCGCGGCATGCTGGGCAAACCGTCCGCGGGACTGCTGCCTTTGCGGGGCCACAGCAACGTTCAGGGCATCGGCACCATCGGCGTAAAGCCGGTGCTCTCCGAGGATGTGCTGGCGGCGCTGGAATCGCATTTTGATCTGGAATTGCCCCGCACTCGGGGGCTGGACACCCTCGCCTGCCTGCGCGCCGCCGACGCCGGGGACATGGACGCGGCCCTGCTGATGGGCGGTAACCTCTATGCGGCCACCCCGGACGCCACTTTTGCCCGGAGGGCGTTGGATCGGGTGGGTTTCAAGCTGTATCTGACCACCACCCTCAACCAGGGGCACATTCACGGCATGGAGCACAGCGAGGCGATGATCCTGCCGGTCACCGCCCGGGACGAAGAGCCCCAGAGCACCACCCAGGAATCCATGTTCAACTATGTACGACTGAGCGATGGCGGTATTCGCCGCCTGACCAATGTGCGCTCGGAGGTGGCCATTCTGGCGGAACTGGGTAAGCGCTTACTGCCCGCCGGACCTTTTGATTTCGGGGCGCTTAGGGAACACGACCGGGTGCGTACCGCCATAGCCGCAACGGTGCCCGGCATGGAGGCGCTGGCCGATATCGGCACCAGCCATCAGGAATTCACCATTGGCGGTCGCCTGCTGACATCGCCAACCTTCAACACCCCCAACGGCAAGGCCCGTTTTCAGGTGCACTCTCTGCCGGTCGCCCGCGAGCCGGATTTTCCCTTTACCCTGGCCAGTATCCGCAGTGAGGGGCAGTTCAACTCCATCATTTACGAAGAGTCGGACAGTTACCGGGGCACCGAGCACCGCTGGTGTGTGTTGGTGGGGCCGGAAGACCGGGAACGCCTGAGCCTGAAAGCCGGCGACAAAGCCACTTTGCGTTCGGCTCACGGGGTGATGGAAAACCTGACGGTCTACCCGTTCAACCTGCCCGCCGGCTCCCTGCTCGCCTACTACCCGGAGGCGAACATTCTGATCGGCACCGAGCAGGATCCCCGCAGTCAGACCCCGGCGTTCAAGTCCGTTCCAGTCAACCTGGAAGCCATTACCAACGGCTCCTGACCGAAATGTCCGTCAACATTGGCGAGGTGGTCTGGGAAGCTGGCATAATGATCGCCAACGAGCACAACCCATACGGTACCTCTTATGCCTTCCCTACAGGATCAACTGCTGAAAGCCGGTTTGGTGGACGACAAGAAAGCCAAGCAGGTTAAGAAAGAACAGCGCAAACAGAAAAAGCAGGCCCGCCATACCGGTGAGGACCCCCACGCGGAACTCCGCCAGTCGGCGCAGGCGGCCCGCGAAGAGAAGGCCGAACGGGATCGGGCGCTGAATCGCGAGCGCCAGGCCGCCGCCGAGAAAAAAGCCATTGAAGCGCAAATCCGCCAGCTGATTCAGACCCACAAGCAGGCCAAGCGCGGCAGCGGTGAAGGGGAGGTGGAGTACAACTTTACCGACGGCACCAAAATCAAAAAGCTGCTGGTCAGCGCTCGGGTGCAACAACAGATCATTCGCGGCCAACTCATTGTGGTCCGCGCCGGGGAGAACTACGAACTGATTCCGAAAGTGGTATCCGACAAGATCTCCGAGCGCGACCCGGACTATATTGTGGTCGCCAATCAGAAAACCCAGGAAGCGGTCGACGAGGACGATCCCTACAAGGACTATGTTATCCCCGACGACCTGATGTGGTAACGGCTGATCAGCGCTCGCTACAACACGAACCAGCCCACCGCGACGGCACACACCAAGACCACCAGGCCGGCCACCACATAGGGCATGGCGCCCGACTCGTTGGCCCGTACCTCGGGCTGGGCGGCGTGACTGGGAATGGCCCGATCGGCCTGAGCGCGCAGTTCGCGGAAGGTAGTCAGCAGGTCTTCAATGGTTTTCTGATCAAACTGATAGGGATCAAACCGGTCATACCCTGCCCGTGCCAACAACCCTTTCACCGTGGCATTGGTGGGAATGTACTTCATGGACCAGTCGGTAAACTGCCGCTCGGTGATATTGCGCTGGAGCACGACCTTGAAGTCCTTGTGGCGATCATCGCCTTTCAACTTGGCAAGCATCTTATCCACGACTTCGCGCTCACCTTCCAGACACTGAAAGAAACACCCCTCCCCATAATAAAGCACACCACCGAGCCCCAGGCGGGGGTTGTTGGTGCGGGACTGTTGCAGAATGCGCGCCACGTGCGGCTCCACACCGCCGGAGGCGGGCATGGCTTTGAACGTGGCCCGGCTGATGTAAACCACCTGAACGAGATCGGTCATGGGAGAAGGCTCCATTTGTGCGTTATTGAGAGTGTTTTTATATACGCACTGGCGATCGGTCTGGATGGCCGGCCCGGCAAAAAAGTGGAAAAACGTGCCATCCCTGGCACCTCAGTCCATCAGGAGGGATGCTTCTGCTGTTTGCGATCGTACTCATCCGCCACCCGTTCCAGCTCGCGCTTCACATCGTTGGGCGAACCGGTATGGCGGGCCAGCAGACTGTAGGCCGTGGGCACGATAAACAGGGTAAACAGCGTGGCCGCCAGGACCCCGGAAATCACCACCACCCCGATCACCGCCCGGGTTTCCGAGCCGGCGCCGGAGGACATCACCAGGGGCACGGCACCCACCGCTGTGGTGATGCCGGTCATCAAGATGGGCCGCAGACGGGCCAGAGAGGCCTGCTCTAAGGCCTCATCAAAGGCGATCCCCCGGTCCCGCAACTGGTTGGCAAACTCCACGATCAGAATGCCGTTTTTGGCTGCGAGCCCCACCAACATGACCAGACCAATCTGGGAGTAAAGGTTGAGCGAGTTGCCGGTGAGGTATAACCCCAGCAGTCCGCCAAGCATGGCCAGTGGCACCGTCAGCATGATCACGAAGGGGTGAATATAACTCTCGAACTGTGCGGCCAGCACCAGGAAGGTGATCAGAATGCCGATCATGAAAATAAAGGCCACCGAGCCGCCGGCCAACTTGTAATCGCGGGACTGGCCCTTGTAGTCGATCACCGCATTCTCCGGCAGGTGCTCCGCCACCAGGCCTTCCATATGCGTCAGGGCATCCCCCAGGGTGAGGCCATCGGTCAGGTTGGCTTCAATGGTGATGGCTCGAATCCGGTTATAGCGTCGCAGCGTAGCGGCGTCGGCAAACTCCCGCAGCTCTACCAGACTCGCCAGGGGCACCAGCTCGCCACTGCGTTCGGAACGCACAAAAATATTCTCCAGGCTGTCCAGTGTGCGCTGTTCACTTCGCTCACCTTCGAGCATCACCTCGTATTCTTCGCCGTCTTCAATAAAGGTGGTGACCCGACGCGAGCCCATCATGGTTTCCAGAGTGCGCCCGACGTTGGCCACACTCACACCCAGGTCGGCGGCACGATCCTGATCGACAATCACCTCGACCTGGGGGCGGGTTTCCTTGTAATCCCAGTCAATGCCCGTCAACCCCGGATTATCCGCTTCGATTTTTTCCAGCAGGATATCCCGCCACTCGGCCAGCTCCTCATAGGAGCCACCACCGATCACAAACTGCAGCGGCTTCTGGGTGGACGAACCAAAGCCCTGACGCATCACCGGAAAGGCCGTCACGCCGGGTAAATCGGCCAGGTCCGCACGCACATCGTCCATGATGTCAAAACCGCTGCGCCGCTCGGACCAGTCGGTCAGAGTCGCGATCACAATGCCGCTGTTAAACCGCTCCAGTGCCCCCCAGGCCCGGGGCGCACGGACCAGCAGACGGGCCATCTCACCCTGGTCGACGTATTTCATCAGGCGTTTTTCGATCTCGTCCATGTACTCCACCATATAGGAGTAACTCGCCCCCTCCGGACCGTCGACAATGACAAAGAAGGCCCCCCGGTCTTCCCGCGGTGCGTACTCCTGGGGCAGCTGTTGCGACACCCACCAGGTGCCCGCCAGCAACCCGACAAACACCACCGCCACAATACGCGCGTGGCGCAGGCATTGGTGCAGGGCTTTGCCGTAATAGTGACGCAAACAGATAATGCCCTGATCGAGTTTGGTAACCAGCCAGGAGGTGTTTTCCTTTTTCTTGATCAGCTTGGAGGCGAGCATGGCCGAGAGCGTCAGCGCCACCAGCGAAGAGAAACCCACGGCCGCCGCCATGGTGAGGGCAAATTCGGAAAACAGCCGCCCCACATCGCCGGTCAGAAAGGCGATGGGCACAAACACCGAAATCAGTACCAGGGTGGTGGTCACCACCGCAAAGCCCACTTCCCGCGTGCCGCGATAGGCGGCGAGCAGCGGCGGCTTGCCTTTTTCCTCGATGTGGCGAACGATGTTCTCGAGCACCACAATCGCATCGTCCACCACCAGACCGATGGCCAGTACCAGTGCCAGCAGGGTCAGCAAATTGATCGAAAAGCCGAGTACCGCCAGCACGGTAAAGGTGGCGATCACCGATACCGGCACGGTCACCGCCGGGATCAACATGGCCCGGGCGCTGCCGAGGAACAAGTAAATCACCAGGATCACCATGGCGATCGCAAACGCCAGGGTGTAATACACCTCCTTGATCGCCTGACCGACAAACACTGAACTGTCGAAACTCTGCTCCAGGCGCATGCCCTCGGGCAAAGTTTCATTGAGGCGCTCGACTTCCTCGCGCGCTGCGCGGGCCACATCCACGGTGTTGGCGGTGGACTGTTTGACGATGCCGATGCCCACCATTGGAATGCCGTTACCGCGGAAAATAGTGCGGTCTTCCTCGGTGCCCTTTTCCACTCGCGCGATATCTTTCAGGCGCACCAGATACCCATCGCTGCCCTCGGCCAATACCAGTTGATCGAAATCACTGGCCTCCCGATAGAGCCGGGCCATTCGTACCGTGAAATGCCGCTGATCCGATTCGATACTGCCCGCAGGCAACTCGACGTTTTCTTCGCGCAGGCGGTTTTCCACATCGGCTACCGTCAGACCGCGAGCGGCCATTTCCTGACGATCCAGCCAGATGCGCATGGCGTAGCGCTGCTGCCCGCCAATACGAACGCGGGCCACTCCGTCAATGACCGAGAAGCGGTCCAAGAGGTAACGTTCGGCATAATCCGACAACTCCGGCACGGTGCGCCCCTCGCCGGCCAGATTGAACCAGACAATCACGTCTTCGTCGGAACTGACCTTCTGTACTTCCGGCGGATCGGCCTCGGTGGGCAGATTGTTCAGGGCGCGGGAAATCCGGTCACGCACATCGTTGGCGGCGGCATCAATGTCCCGGTCGACATTAAAGCGGATGGTGATATCCGAACGGCCGTTTTCGCTTGAGGACTCGATGTACTCCATGCCCTCGACACCCGCCACCCGATCTTCCAGCAGTCGGGTCACACGGGTTTCCACCACCGCCGCGGCGGCGCCGGGGTAGTTGGTGCGAATGGACACCACCGGCGGGTCGATATCCGGGTATTCACGCAACGTCAATCGATCGTAGGCCAGCAGGCCCAGGGCGATCAGGATCAGGGAGATGACCGAGGCAAACACCGGCCGCTTGATGGAGACATCGGACAACAACATGGCGTGTCTCCTCGGTTATTGGGATTGATTGAGCAATTCGGGTAAGGGGTCGCTGCCACTGTCTTCGGCGGTGATGACCACCGGCTCGTCGGAGCGCACTTTCTGTAACCCGTGGGTCACCACTTTTTCTCCCGCCGACAGGCCTTCCAGAATTTCCACTCGCCCAAAAAACCGCTGCCCAATTGTGACGGAGCGCTGCTCCGCCACCGGCTCACTGTCCGGGTTCACGATCACGAACACATAGTGGCCACCGCCTTCGGACATCAACGCCGCTTCCGATACCATGATCGCTTCGCGCTCGCGGGTGAACAACTCCACGGTCATCAACAGTCCGGGTTTGAGCTGGCCGCCGTCGTTGGGGAGGATCGCGCGCACGGTGAACGACCGGGTAACCGGGTCCACCTGGTTATCAATGCTCGAGACGACGCCTTCGAACACCTGGTCGCCGAGCGCCCGACTACGTGCGCGAATATCGAGCCCCGGCTCCACCGCCTGCAGGTGCACCGCCGGCAGGGTGAAGTCCAGCTTCATCTGACGATCGTCCACCAGCGTGGTAATCAGATCTCCCGGTGTAACCAGGGCACCGACGCTGATATTGCGCAGTCCCACCACCCCGTCGAAGGGCGCACTCAACCGGAGGTCTTCCAGTCGCGCCTCCAGGGCGTTGTAGCGGGCCTGGGCCGAATGATATTCGCGCTGCCGCTCGTCCAACATGGATTGCGACGCCGCCCCCTGATCCACCAGCGAACGCACCCGGCGCCACTGCCGCTCGGCGTCCTCGGCGTTGGTGCGCGCCTCCTCGAGCAGGGCAATCTCCTCCGCACTGGTCATTTCCACCAGCACCCGGCCCTTTTCTACCCGCTCGCCGTCTTCAAAGTTCAAGCGGGTGACCGTTTTGGTGACATTGGAGGTCAGGTGAATGGATTCGTTGCCGCGCAGCGTACCAAGCGCCTCGATGCGGTTGCGGATCGGCTCCTGAACCACGGTTTGGACGACGACCCCCGGATCACCGGACTGGCTGTGCGCCACGCCAACCGGGAACAGAGACAGAATCAACAGGGTCATCGCCAGGGGTTTATTCATCAGGTGCATGCTCGTCGGGGGATAGTCTGGTAAGCCCTCGATTTTACGCCCAGTCACACCACACCAGACGACTCCGGCCGACGCTTTAACACTAATTTACATCGACCCGTCGGGCTTTTTGGGCAGCGGCCTCCGCCTTGATGACAAAGCAACCCACCACTGGAAACAAATCTTATTGTAAATGAGAAACTATCTCGTTATCATGCGCCTTATTCAACGCCTCTTGCTCAATGACTCTCCGGAACCGAACCCGCTATGCGCAATCCTTCGTCCTCCCTGTTTAACCTCAAATCGCTCGCTCTGCTGATTTCAGCCGGTGCGCTGTGTTCGCCGTCACTGGCGCAGACCGGATCGACCGAGCGCGTTGAAGAGATGGTGGTCACCGCCGATGGCTCCCAGGTACTGCTGCCCGAAGCCTATGCCGGTGGTCAGGTGGCCCGCGGCGGCCGGGTGGGCGTGTTCGGCAATCTGGACATGATGGATGCGCCGTTCACCAGTACCAACTACACCGCCGAGCTGATGCTGGATCAACAGACCAGCAGCGTGGCGGACGTGCTCCAGAACGACCCGGTGGTCCGGGTGGCCAAAGGCTTTGGCAACTTCCAGGAGCTGTATGTGATTCGCGGCTTTCCCGTGTTCTCCGACGATATGACCTATAACGGCCTGTACGGCATTCTGCCCCGGCAGTACGTCGCCTCGGAGTTGCTGGAGCGGGTGGAAGTCTTTCGCGGCGCCAACACCTTCCTGAGCGGTGCGGCGCCCGGCGGCAGTGGCATCGGCGGATCGGTGAATCTGGTGCCGAAGCGGGCGCCGGAGGACGGTGTGCGCCGGGCCACGCTTGGCCTTGGGGGCCAGAGTCAGGGCTACGCCGCGCTGGATATCGGCGAGCGTTTTGGCGCCGGACAGGAAACCGGGGTGCGCGCCAATTTGGTTCGCCGGGATGGCGAGACCGCCGTGGAGAACCAGGAGCGGGAACTGACCCTGGCCGCCATCGGTACCGATTATCGGGGCGAGCGCCTGCGTCTGTCCGCCGACCTGGGATTTCAGGATCATCGCATTGATGCGCCCCGCCCCAGTGTGACCCCCACCGGCGAGCTGCCCGAGGCACCGGACTCGGACCGCAATTTCGCCCAGCCCTGGACCTACACCGACGAACAACAACTGTTTGGTGTGGTGCGGGCCGAGTATGACCTGACCGACCACATCACCGGCTGGGCCGCCGCCGGACTGCGTGAGGGGGAGGAAAACAACATTCTGGCCAACCCCAACAGCGACGCCGAAGGGAACACCAGCACCTACCGGTTTGATAACGTGCGGGAAGACTCTGTGCGCTCCGCCGAAGTCGGCGTGAAAAGTGAATTCCAGACCGGCACGGTCAGTCACCGACTGGTGGCGTCGGCAACGGACTTCTCCTCCGAGTCTCGCAACGCTTATGCGTTCTCAGACTTTTCCGGCTTTTCCGGCAACCTGTACAACCCCGAACCGGTTGCCCCTCCCACCCCCGACTTCTTTGTCGGCGGCGATCTGTCCGCCCCCGGTGTGACCGAGCGGGTGGACAACCAGAGTGTCGCGCTGGCGGATATGCTGGGACTGTTTGGCGATACCCTGCTGGTGACTCTGGGCGCCCGCTATCAGGATATTCACACCCGAAGCTATGATTACAACAGCGGCAATCTGACCTCCGAGTACGACGACGGTCGTCTCTCTCCGGTCGCCGGCGTGGTCTATCAGCCCAGCGACCAGGTATCCCTGTACGGCAACTACATCGAGGGGCTGATGCCCGGCGAGGTGGCCCCGGCCACCAGTGGCGGTGAGCCGGTCGACAATGCCGGAGAAGTCTTCGAGCCCTACCAGGCCGAGCAGATCGAAGTGGGGCTCAAATACGACGCCGACACCTACGGCGGCAGCGTCAGCCTGTTTGATACCGCGCTGCCCAGCGGCTATGTGGAGAACAACCGGTTTTCCGTCAACGGCGAGCAGCGCAATCGCGGGCTGGAGTTGAGCGCTTTCGGTCAGCCCCTGGACACAGTGCGTGTGCTCGGCGGCCTGACTTTCCTGGACAGCGAACAGACCCAAACCCAGGGCGGCCTCTACGACGGCAAGCAGGCGGTGGGAGTACCCGAATTCCAACTCAACCTGAACCTGGAATGGGACCTGACCGCCCTGCCCGGCCTGACCCTGGATACCCGGATCATTCACACCGATGACCAGTACGCCAATGCCGATAACACCGTGAGCGCCCCCGCGTGGACCCGCTGGGACCTGGGCGCCCGCTACCAGACCCAGTGGGACGGACGGGGCCTGACCCTGCGAGCCCGACTGAACAATCTGACGGATGAAAACTACTGGGCCTCCGTCGGCGGCTTCCCGGGCTCGAACTACCTGGTGCTGTCCGAGCCGCGCAGCCTGGTTCTGTCCGCCTCGGTCGAGTTTTAAACCATGAGTTGGATACTGGGAACCCTGGCTACCGCCACCGGCTTTGCCGGTGTACTGAGCCTCTACCGCAGCTGGCGTTTGCCCCTGCCCAAGCCGACGCACTGGCGCCGCCTGGGCTGGATACTGCTGATGCTGTCACTGATTGCCTGGCTCTGGGCCCAGCCAGTGGAGTTTGCCGTGTGCTTCGCCCTGACCGTCCCGGCCCTGCTCGCCTGGCTCTGGATCGGCTGGGCCAGCCCGGACCGACAGCCCGCACGGGACACCAAACTGGAACAGCGGACTCTGAATTGGCCCCGGATCACGTTACTGGGTGTGCAGGTGCTCAAACTGGTGATCAGTGTGCCTCTGGCGGGTCTTGTCAGTGCCCTGCTCAGCTTTGCGGTCACCGATCTGCTGCCCTGGGAGGCGGTCAACCGCCTGGTGACCGGGGTGTTGATGATGCCGGTGTTCTGGGGCCTGGCCAGCTACTGGGTGCTGGCCGACACCCGACTCTGGCGCCCGACCCTGGCGTTGATCGCGACCGGCGTGATTAGCGCCGGCTACCTCTTTCTTCTATAACGACGCTCTACTATGGCCTTCAGACTCTCTCCCCAACTGGTAAAAAACTCCCTGGCCAGCCACAGCTGGATGGGCATCGCCATCGGCGCGCTGATGTATTGGGTGTGCCTGTCCGGCACTCTGGCGGTGCTCTATCCGGAGTTCGAGCGCTGGGAGACGCCGACCGTGTCGGAATACACCGAGGTAAACCCCGAGACCATCCAGAGCGCCTACCAGCGTTTCATGGAGGGTCAGGAGCCCACCGAGCACGCCTACGTCCTGCTGCCCCGCCCCGGCATGCCCCGCACAGTGTTGATGTCCGACCACAGCGCCCGGGTGCTCAATGCCGACGGCACCCTGGGGGAGCCCGCCGCACACCCCTGGACTCACATACTGACCGACCTGCATCTGTACCTGCACTTGCCGAGCAGTTGGGGCATGGTGCTGGTGAGCACGCTGGGCGCCATGCTGCTGGCCCTGATTGTTTCCGGCGTCTTGGCCCACCCGCGACTGTTCAAGGATGCCTTTCACTTCCGACGCAAGGGCAACGCGCGCCTGGAGCAGACCGACCTGCACAACCGCCTGAGCGTCTGGGGGCTGCCGTTTTACATCATGATTGCCGTGACCGGCGCCTTTTACGGTCTCGCCGCCATGCTCAGTTGGGTCGCGGCGGAGGCTTTTTACGATGGTGATACCGACGCGGTAATTGAGACGGTGTACGGCGGTCATCCGGAGAACCTGCCAGAGCGCGAGGGCCCGCTGGGTATTGCTAGCGCCCTGCAGGACAGCATCGAGCGCGCACCGGAAGGCACCCGCCCCATCTACGTGACCGTTGAGCACCCGGATACCGACGAGGAGCACCTATTGGTGGGCACTCACTACCCGGATCGACTCATCTATGCCGAGCAGTTTTACTACGACGGCGCGGGCAACTTCCTGAACAAGGTGGGCTTTAGCGACGGGGAACCCGGGCGGCAGGCGATATTCTCGGTCTATCGCATCCACTTTGGGCACGTTGGCGGCCTGGGCGTGAAACTGCTCTGGGTGGCACTGGGCCTGGCGCTGACCGTGGTATCAGTCAGCGGCATCAATATCTGGTTGGCGAAACGCAAACACCGGGATGCCCTGAACAACCTCTGGACCGGCATTGTCTGGGGTACACCCTTGGCGTTTGTCGTCAGCGCCATTACCCAGGTGCTGCTCCAGTGGCCCTCCAAGTGGATTTTCTGGGGCGTGATCCTGGCCGCCATGATCCTCGCGCAATGGCGCGACCGGCACCCCCCCACCAAGCGCTGGCTGCTGGGGCTGACCAGCGCCGGCCTGGTGCTGCTGGCGCTGGGGCACGCCCTGCGCTTCGGCGCCGATGCCTTCTCCGGTGCGGCGCCGGGCATCAACGCCGGCCTGCTGCTCACCGCCCTGGCACTGGGCCTGATAGCCTGGCGACAGCCGGCACACTGAACCTCTCCACCCTCCGGGCCGTCAACCTTCAGGGTTGCGGCCCAGTCGCTTGTGACGCCACCTCCGGCTTTGGTATAAGATGCCCTACAACGCTGGAACCCAACCCGCCACCACGTGGTCTCACCGGCTCCAAACGGACACTTACCCTTTGCTAGAGGACACCTCCATGAAAAAATTATCCCTGTTGATCCTGATGGCCAGCCTGGCCAGCGCCTGTACCTGGGTGAAAGTGAATGAACAAGCCGAAGACATCGTGGTCGGCAAAGAGGCCAACGTGCGCGGCTGCGAGAAGCTCAGCGACACCAACGTCAGCGTCGCCGACAGTATCGGGCCGATCAGCCGCAGCGAAGAGAAAGTGGCGACCGAGCTGCTGAACATGGGTAAAAATGAAGCGGTACGCCTGGGTGGCGACACCATCGTGCCTCAGGGAGAGCCTGAGGATGGCCGCCAGACATTCTCCATCTACCGCTGTCAGTAATGCGATCGAGGCCCGGTACGCCGGGCCTTCACTGCATCGGCTCAGTACCGGCCCGTCTCGCTACTGATGACCACCCGCTTCAGAATCACATCGACGATAGGCTTGACCACTTCCAGATCAACGCCCTCCGCCGTAGTCAGCGTCAGCCAATAACTCTGATCATCCTGCCGAAGCAAATAGTAAACCGGCCGCAGCTTGACCCCATCCAGCCGGTACCGGTAAGCGCGATACCAGACTTTCGCCTCGCTCTGGGTCAGGAAAATGCCCCGGTCCTCCACCTCGATTGAACGCGCATCTGCGCGGCCGCGCATTTCCATTTCCAGCTTTTCCCAGAGCACCGAGACACGCTGTTTACCGGTGACTCTGTCGGCCGCCAGAAAATACCCCGGCGCCCCCTCGATATACCCGACCAACACCGGCGCACCGTCCGCGGCATCACTTCTGACGGACTCAAGCGATAGCGCGCTGGGGGGCTGAAGCGTCAAACCGGGGGCAAGCACTATGGACTGACGTTCCGATGCCGTTGCGCCAGCGGCAAACAGAAGCACCAGCAGCGCCACTCGGGAGCGGTCAACCAAGCTATTCCTTATGGTTTTTATGACCATTAAAGCGGGCCAATTGAACACAGGCAGAATCCGACGGGAAAAGTCACTCATCTTATTTTATAGTACCACCAAGGCCCATTCGCGGACCCGCAAATGAGACTATATACTCGTCAAGGGATTATGCGCCACTCCTGGCGGCAGACAAGACCTTAGCGTCTTTTACTCCCTTTTGAACAAACACGCAACCGGATACAAATACAGAACCCTGTAGCGGAAAACACCAACCCGTTCGTCACTGTAATACAACGGAGCTGATCCGTTGGGGAGAACGTTGAATTGAAAATAACACCGACCGTGCTGCTGACCCAGCTGATCACATGCGCAGTTCATGCGTCTGGGGATGCGTCGCGTCTGGGGGAAACCACACAATTCAACATCTCTGAAAGCAGAGCAGACGTATCGCTCACGGAGTTTGCACAACAGTCAAATATGACTGTTATTGTCCCGTTCGAGCAGGTGGTGAATATCAAAACCCAGCCGCTGCAAGGTCACTACACCATTGTGGAAGCGGCGCTCCATCTGATTGAAGGCACTGGACTGAATCTCTCCGTAAGCGGCAGCGGCAAGCTCTTTATCCGCACCGATGACGACTCTAAGGGGAAAGATTCAATGCTACAAAAGAATAAATTATCCAGCGCTATCATCGTGGCCATGTCTTCGTTGGCAGGCGCTCAGGCCATTGCCCAGGACGCCGCCAACGGCAACTTTGAAGAAGTGGTCGTAACCGGGATCCGGGGCTCTCTCGAGCGCTCCATGGATATCAAACGGGATTCATCCGGCGTGGTCGACGCAATCTCTGCCGAAGACATGGGTAAATTTCCCGACACCAACGTGGCCGAATCCCTGCAACGGATTACCGGCGTTTCGATTGACCGCAGTGGCGGCGAGGGCCAGTCGGTCACCGTGCGCGGTTTCGGTCCCTCCTTTAATACGGTCATGGTCAACGGTCGGCAGATGGCGACCGAGAACCAGGACCGGGCGTTCAGCTTTGACACCCTGTCAGCCGAGCTGGTTCGAGGTGTGAACGTCTACAAGACCAGCAACCCTTCAATGGTTTCGGGCGGCATCGGTTCCACGATTGATGTTCAGACCGCACGACCATTCGACTTTAATGGTCTTGAAATGTTCGGTTCGATCAAAGGTACTTATGAAAGCCTGAATGAAAAAACCTATCCAACCGTATCGGGCCTGATCAGCAACACCTTTGCCGATGACACCCTGGGTGTTCTGTTGGCGGTGTCCCACTCTGAGCGGGAAAACTACGTCAACTCACTATTTACCGCCGGGTATCGACCAGGCCTGAATCTGTACAATGAACAGGGGGAACTACAGGCAGGCAACGTCACTCCTCCTCGAAATCTGGACATGCGCACTGAGCAACAGAAGCGAACCCGCACCAACGCAAACCTGTCATTTCAGTATGCCCCCTCTGATGATCTGACTGTAACCTTTGATGGTTATCACTCCAACTATGAGGTCGACGCCAAGCTGAATGCTCTGGCCGCCTGGTTCGAGCCCAACAGGGTCACGGACGTTGACTTCAACAACGAAACCCGCACCGTCACCTACATGAATAACGTCGGCACGGAAGACACCCGGGCGGCAACGGACTTCGTGGTCAACCACGGTGACAGTAAGTTCGTCACCCTCAATGCCTTTGGTTTGAATGTTGAGTGGAATATTACCGACGAGCTGGTGGGTAAATTTGATGCCTCCTATTCGGATGCCGAAAACGATATGGCCGGGAAGGAAAACTTCGGCGTGATCGGTCATATCAACACCTATGATTTTGACCTGAGCTCCGGACGTCCCTTGGCCAACCATGAAGGCTACAACGGCAGTGACATCCCGGATCGCTCCATCATGAAAATGCACGTTGGCTCTCCGGGTGGTCCCAACAGCCAAGATGAAATCAATGAGCTTCGCGCAGACTTTGAGTACACGCCGTACAATACCAGCGGCTTTACCTCAATGCGTTTCGGCGCCTATCGTCAGGAACGGGAAAAAGCCTACTATTCAGTCGGCGTGGAAAATGGTTCTCTTTACGGCGGTTATTATGCATCCGCCCCTGAAGAACTTATGTCCAAATTTACTGCACCCAGCTTCTTCCCCGGTGCTCAGGATACCTGGTGGACCTTTGATAACTGGGAGCTTTACGACGTAATGCTCACCGAGGAAAAGGCCAACGAAAACGACCGAGAGCGGGGCAATGAGATCGGCACGACCTGGCAGGCATTGCAGGACGGCAATATGTTCGAGCTGACGGTAAACGACGACCGTTACACAGTACGAGAAAATATATCCAGCCTGTATATGGACTTCACCTTTGAAGGTGATGTCATGAATTTGCCCTGGACCGTCAATGTTGGCGCCCGTTACGCGGAAACATCAACCTCGGTCGATGCGGTACAGACTGTGCTGAGCGACATTGTGGCCACCGGCGATCCGACGCTGTTTGAGACCGTAGAAGGCTCGCCAACCGAGGTTACCGAAAGCAACTCTTACACCAACCTGTTACCCAGCATCAACGCCAAAATTGACCTGCAGGACGATATGGTGCTACGTTTTGCGAGCTATGAAACCCTTACTCGCCCTACCCTGACGGAACTGTCACCAGCGCTGAACATTGGACAGCCACGCCTGCAGAACTTGACCGCCTCTGGTGGCAACCCTAATCTCAAGCCATTTACTGCTGAGAACTGGGACATTTCTTACGAATGGTATTACGGAAGCGCCAGCTACCTGTCTGTAGCTTACTT
Organism: Marinimicrobium sp. LS-A18; assembly: GCF_000463525.1. Lineage (NCBI taxonomy): Bacteria > Pseudomonadati > Pseudomonadota > Gammaproteobacteria > Cellvibrionales > Cellvibrionaceae > Marinimicrobium > Marinimicrobium sp. LS-A18. Next base: position 444,976 of record NZ_AWEP01000006.1, on the reverse strand, counting down.
CAATAAAGAGGTGGACAACTTCATCGTCACTCTTGCCGCTGATGAAGAGTTCACTTTGGCAGATCGCACAAGCACCCCAAATAACATCTGCGCTACAGACCAGTGTGCAGACATTGCTGCCGACGCCGGACTTCCCGATGAACTGCAAGGCCTGTCTGAGACGCTGAGGGTTACTCGCCCACGGAACGCGGAGACGGCGGAAGTCAACGGTCTCGAGCTGGCCTGGACACACCTCTGGGATAATGGCTTTGGTGTAACCCTTAACGCCACCAAAACCGACAGTAACGCGACGCTGTCCGAGGACCGGGACCAGACCTTTGCCCTGATTGGTCTCGGCGACTCGCAGAATGCGGTAGTGTTCTATGAGCGTGGCCCATTCCAGGCTCGGGTCGCGTTCAACAACCGGGAGCAGTTCCTGCAGGCGATCAACAATGGTCCCGCCAGCGAGCCGCTTACGGTGGACACCTACGGCCAGTGGGATGTGAGCGCGAGTTACGACGTGAACGACATCTTCTCGGTATACTTTGAGGGTGTGAACGTCACCGAAGAAGAGCTGGTCAGCCGCGGCCGTGAGGAAGACCAGATCATTTCGGTCTTTGATACCGGCGCTCGCTACTCGGTCGGTCTGCGCGCCCGTTTCTAAACCGGTGAGTCCGGCAGGGACGCCGGAGGTTCATGGAGACTTCTGAAGCGAAAGCTCAGTGTCTGATTGGCTCGGCAGCAATCATGCTGTCGGGTCTTTTTTGCTGAAACTGCACGCGCCTTAAAACCATAACGATAAGCCAGGAGAAGAGTCATCATGACGGAAAGCATTGGTCACGTTGTTGTCGTCGGTGGAGGCACCGCCGGTTGGCTCAGCGCCGCAATGATCGCCGCCTATCATAACGGTCACCGCCCGGACGGACTGAAGGTGACACTGGTGGAGTCTTCCGGCATACCTACCGTCGGCGTGGGCGAGGGCACCTGGCCCACCATGAAAAACACGCTGCAGAAAATTGGAATCGATGAAAAAACCTTTTTTGCCCGCTGCCACAGCACATTCAAGCAGGGCGGAAAATTCATCGACTGGCATACCGGAAACGGCGATGCCTACTACCATCCATTCACTGTACCGATCGCCTATGAGCGGCTGGATCTGGCGCCTTACATCAACGACCTGACTCACTTTGCACCGGAAACGAATTTTCAACATCACATCTGTGAGGCGGGATTGGGGCCGAGATCCCTGACGGATCCCGACTTTCAGGGCCCCTGCAATTACGCCTATCACCTGGATGCCGGCGAGTTCGCCGAGCTACTCAAGCAACACGCCACGGAGAAACTGGGCGTGCATCATCTCGTCGATACAGTATCGAACGTGTCCCTGTCCAGCGATGGATTTATCGACGCAATCACCCTGGAGCAGACAGGGAAACTGGAAGGAGACTTTTTTGTCGACTGCACGGGCTTTGCGTCCAGGCTCCTGGGCCAGGCCCTGGGTGTTCCCTTCAAGCCGATGGATTCTATCCTGTTCAATGATCGCGCCATTGCCGTACAGGCGCCCTACCCGGACGAGCGCAGTCCCATCCCCTGTCACACCCTGGCCACTGCCAAAGCGGCCGGCTGGATCTGGGATATCGGGTTGACGCACCGCCGCGGCACAGGTCATGTTTTTTCCAGTGATTTTATCAGCGAAGATGAAGCCGAATTTACCCTGCGTCAGTATCTTGACCTGAACGAGTCCGAGGCAGATTCCAGAGTCATCAAGTTCTCATCTGGCCACCGGGCCTGCTGGTGGAAGAAAAATTGTGTTGCCGTCGGCATGTCCGCCGGATTTGTCGAGCCCCTGGAAGCCACCGCCATCATGCTGGTTGAGCTGTCGGCCCGGTTCATTTCTGAAAACCTGCCGGCCGACCGCCACACCATGGCCATCATGGAGAAGCGCTTCAATCAGGCGATGTCCTACCGCTGGCAGCGAATCATCGATTTCCTGAAGCTGCACTACATGCTGAACGATCGCCCCGAGCCATACTGGAGGGCGCACCGGGACCCGGCCAGCATTCCCGAAAGCCTTAAGGAGGATCTTGCGGTCTGGGCAACCCGTGGCCCCCAGACCGCGGACTTTGACAGCGCTCTGGAGCTGTTCCCGGCGGCCAGCTATCAGTACGTTCTTTACGGCATGGGATTCAGACCCGACTTTTCAAGTCAGGCCTGGCTGTATGATCAACAGCAACTGGCCCAGCAGGTCTTCACCCGCAATCAACAGCTCACCCGGCAACTGCTGGATTCGCTGCCGAGCCACCGCGACCTGATCAACCGCTGGTTGGGCCAGGCCGCCTGACTGAACACTCATCGATTCCCGGAGTTACGATGTCAACATTGATTCCACTATCACCCTCAGAGCATAAGCACCGGTTTATAGATACCCGGCGCGCGATCAATGATTTTCGCCAGGCCCAGGTGGTTCGACTAAGGGTTCCCGAGGTCGGAAACGCGGGCTGCTGTTTTCCGGTGCTGATCACCAAAGACCCCCAGTTCGGAGAATGGGATATCACCGCACTGACGTCCCTTGAGCCGGAATCCAACCTATTTGTCGGAGATGAGGGTTGGCAGGGCGTCTATATGCCTTTGTCCATCCAGACCTACCCGGTGCGACTCACCAGAGCCGACGGCGCAGAAGGCGTCAGCCTCGCGGTTCGGGCCGAAGACCTTTCGGATTCCGGAGCCGGACTCTACGACGATGAAGGCCAGCCGACGGACTATCTCAAAGCAATCGAAAATGCTCTGCATGAAGACCTCTCTGGCGCTGCGGCCACCCGGGCTTTCTGCCAACACCTCGATGGGCTGAACCTCATTCAGCCCATCAGCATCAACGTGCTGTACAAAGACGGTAAGAGCCGAACTCTTGAAGGACTGTACACACTGGATCAGGACAGGTTATCGTCGCTGTCTGACAAAGAACTGCTGGAGCTCCAGAAACGGGGTTACCTGATGGCCATGAACAGCATGCTGACCTCCCTCTTCCAGCTAAACCGTCTTATTCAGCGACACAAGGAACACAATTCGGTCAATCCGATTCAGAAAATTACGCTTCAGCGCCGCTGAGGGGTAACCACAACAAAACCATAAGAGGACTGTAACCATGACTGACTCTCTCAACCGCCGCGCCCTGCTGCGCGGTGCCGTCGCCAGCGCCTTTGGCGTTACCAGCCTGAGCGCTCTGGGACCCCGGGCACTGGCCGACCACCACGGACAATCTCATCAGCTCAAGGGCAATATTCGCCACTCGGTGGCACGGTGGACCTACGATTTCCTCTCCGTGGAGGAGCTCTGCCAGCTGGTCAAACGAATCGGCTTTTCGGCCATCGACCTGATCGGCCCCAAGGAGTGGCACATTCTCAAAGAGCATGGGGTGGACTCGTCCATGTGTAACGGCGCCGAGCTGAGCCTTGAGGAAGGGTTTGGTAATGCCGAGCACCACAGCGCCCTTATCGAAAGCTATCGTAAGCACATTGATCTGGTCAGCGACGCGGGTTACACCAACCTGATCTGTTTCAGCGGTAACGCTCGGGGCATGGACCCGGAAGATGGTCTGAAAGCCGCCGTCACCGGTTTGAAGAAAGTTCTGGCACAGGCCGAGAAGCGTGGCGTTGTGCTGCAGATGGAGTTGTTCAACAGCAAGGTGGACCATCCCGATTATCTGTGTGACAGCTCGGCTTGGGGTATTGAACTGTGTAAGCGGCTGGATTCACCAAACTTCAAACTGCTTTACGATATCTATCATATGCAAATCATGGAAGGTGACATCATCCGCACCATCCGCGACAACCATCAATATTTCGGCCATTACCACACCGCCGGGGTACCGGGACGCCACGAGATTGACGACTCCCAGGAGCTGTACTATCCGGCAATCATGCGGGCCATTCAGGAGGTGGATTTCAAAGGGTATGTGGCCCAGGAATTTATTCCGGCGCGGGCGACGGATGAGGAGAAGGTTGAGTCATTGAAAGCGGCGATCAAGATCTGCGACGTTTAAGATATTGATCGATTTTCAGAAGACGTAACGTGGAAAGGAAGCCAAGCGGTGGATGACGGGCTATCGCCCTTATCCACCCTACGGTTTTGGGTAACGGCGGATGCGGGAAGAGTGGTTACGGCGGATGCGCCTTCGGCTTATCCGCCCTACGCATACCACGGCAGCACGTCATAACCAAATCCACGACACCTCCATAATCATGCGTAGGGCGGGTAAGCGAAGCGCACCCGCCGTTACCTGACCCCAAATCAGGTCGCCCAGGCCCGGTCGCCTTCCTCGTAAGGCATGCAACCATCGTAACGGCCCGGGATGGCGATATAGCGCAGCACCTGGGTGGCCCCCACCTGGGAGGTGAAGAAACCGAACAGGGTCAGCTGCTTCATCATGGTGAAGTAGTGCGGCGGTGTGGTGCCGGCGGCGGCCACGGCTTTCGCCTCGGCATCCAGCGCCCGAATGAACTCGGTGCGCTGCTCGCCGCTCAGGTTCAGGAAGCCGCTGCCGTACTGCTCGTTGGCCGCGGCGTTCAATTGATCCATACCGCTGTGGAAAATCGCCTGCTCGGCCTCGGTGTAGCAGTCCCGGACAAACACGGTCATGAACTGGCCCACTTCGGCGTCTTTGGCCCCCGGGGTGTCGGTGCGTGGCAGGATGGTTTCCGCCACCTCATCGAGCAGGAACACGTCCTGTTCGGTGAACGTCAGGGGAGCCGCTTTTGAAGCCTCATTTGCACAACCGGCGAGCGTGCCGGTCGCGCCAATCATGGCGGTGCCGGTGGCAGCGGTGATCAGTTTGAGGAGTTCACGTCGATTCATCACAGATTCCCCTTCTTCAGTTCATTCACCGCGTGGTCCACGGCCCGGGCGGTCAGCGCCATATAGGTCAGGGACGGGTTCACACAGGAGGCGGAGGTCATGCAGGCGCCGTCGGTGACGTAGACGTTGGGCGCGTCCCATACCTGGTTGTGGGCGTTGAGGACCGAGGTTTTCGGGTCCCGCCCCATGCGGGCGGTGCCCATTTCGTGGATGCCCATGCCCGGCGCGTAGCCCCAATCGCTACCCTGGACATTTTTAACCCCGGCGGCCTCAAGCATATCCACCGCATCCTGAATCATGTCCTTACGCATCTGTTTCTCGTTGTCCCCGATCTCAACGTTCATGGATAAGACCGGCAAACCCCAGGCGTCCGTGACCGAATGATCCAGCGCAATCCGATTTTCGTGGTACGGCAACATTTCACCGAAGGCGGTCATACCGATGGTCCAGCCGCCCGGTTCACTCAGTGCCTGCTTCAGGTCGGCACCCACATCAAATTCGGCCACTTCCCGATCCCAACGTTCGCGGCTCGCCGACCCCTGATAACCAAAACCGCGCACATAGTCACGTTGATCGCCACCCACGTTGCGGAAGCGAGGAATATAAAAACCGGCCGGTCGGCGACCGTAATAGTATTTATCCAGATAGCCCTCGACATCGCCACTGGCGCCACAACGGAAATGGTGGTCCATGACGTTGTGACCGAGCTCTCCAGAGCTACTGCCCAGCCCGCCGTTCCACACATCCCGGGCGGAGTTCATCAGAATCCAGGTGGAATTGAAGGCCGAGGCGTTCAGGAACACCACGTCGGCGGTGTACTCGTAGGTCTGGTTGTTTTCGGTGTCGATCACCTCCACGCCTTTGGCCCGCTTTTTGTCCTTGTCGTAGATGATTTCTTTCACCAAGGAGAAGGGCCGCAGAGTCAGGTTGCCGGTTTTCATGGCCGCCGGCAGGGTGGAGGACTGGGTGCTGAAGTAGGCGCCGAAGGGGCAGCCCAGCCAGCACTTGTTGCGGTACTGGCAGTTGACCCGGCCCTGCTCAGGCATGGGCTTGGTGATGTTCGCGGTACGACTATTGATCAGATGACGCAGCCCACCAAAACTTTTTTTGATACGCTTGGCTATATCTTTCTCGACACAGTTCAGCTCTACCGGCGGCAGGAACTGTCCATCTGGAAGAACATCCAGACCTTCACGAGTACCGGCAATGCCCGCGAATTTTTCGACATAGTCGTACCAGGGCGCGATATCGTCGTAGCGGATCGGCCAATCAACAGCGATACCTTCTTTGGCGTTGGCTTCAAAATCCATCCGGTTGAAGCGATAGCTCTGGCGGCCCCACAGCAGGGAGCGACCTCCCACGTGATAGCCCCGATACCAATCGAAGCGCTTTTCTTCAACGTAAGGGTTCTTCTGCTCATCCGCCCACATGCCGTACGTGGATTCATTGAGGGGATAGTCACGTTTGAGAACCGGAAACTTTTCTTTCATTTCCTGGGTGGGCTTGTCCCGATGCGGGTAGTCCCAGACTTCCTTGGTGGCGTTCTTGTAGTCCTTAACGTGTTCAATATTCCGGCCACGCTCCAACAGAAGCACCTTCAGGCCCTTTTCGGTCAGCTCTTTGGCGGCCCAACCACCGCTAATGCCGGAGCCGACCACAATTGCGTCATAGTGGTTATCAGACATAACTCGTCCTCTCTAGTTATTGTTCAGTTCGTCTTGCAAGCCGTCCATCGAAATCTCGACGGCTTTCATCGGTGGCATGTCATTGGGATAGATTTCCTGCTCGACGACATACCAGACCGGATCGCCCTCGCCTTCCAACGCTTCAATAATTGCCTGCCAGTCCAATGAGTCCTGACCAATCAAGGGTTGATGGGTGTCACTGCTATCCGCCGCTTTCTGGTTGTGCTGAAAAATGACACCGAACTCACCAAACGGATTATCCGCCCCGGCGGCTGCCTGAGCCTGATCGCGTATATCCGCATAGCGGGTCATTTGCGCTTTGAAATGCACCGTTTCGATTCTGCTCCGGTAGCGTTCGATCACCTCGGCGGGGTCCTTACCTGCAAAGTAGGTCCACCCTACATCCAACTGCAGCAGCACATCATCGGCAGTGTTGTCCGCCAGGTAGTCCCAGAAGGTAGTGTCCTTATAGGAATCAAACTCCCGATGGTGATTGTGGTAGCCGGTTTTCATGTCGTAAGGCTTCAACTGCTCGGCGATCCGGTTCAGGTCAGCAATCAGATCGTCTATTCGCTCCGGGTCCCAGGCTCGGGCATCCATGGGTACAATCAGCCGGTCCACGCCGAGTGTGCGGTATAGTTCTATGGTGTCCGCAAAATTGGCGTCGTTGAACTGATCTACGCCCACGTGCGCACCGCTGATTTCCAGGCCAAGAGAATTCAGATACGCTTTGAAAGCCTCTGGCTCGCCCGTGAACTCACCCAGATTTCCGGCCAACTCAATGCCATCGAACCCCATATCCGCCAGATCTCCCAGGGTGCCTCTGATATCCTCTGAGACCTGATCTTTGACCGACCACAGCTGGACGGATGTGCCTGCATGGCGCTCTTCATCGGCGCTCGCTATCGACGCTGACACCGTCAGCGCCACACCGACCAGCGCCAGAACAATACGATTCATTACCTGCTGCCTTGATGACATAGGTTGTTCTCCAGTTCACGGGAGTTAAAGTTAAAGGTTCGCTTTGAGGCCGTCCAACATTGTCAGCCTTTTGATTTGACTGACTCCGGAGTGTCCCTTAAAGACAGTTCAATGACGCCACTACCGGTCCGCCGGTGGTCAATATTGAAATTCTCTTTCAGTGCCAACAGCAATCCATCAACGTCGCCCGCCTTGTACAATCCGGCTATGCGAACGTCACGGATACGTGAATCAACCACCTTGAACGTCGTCGGGGTATAGCGGCTGAGTTCGTTGAGTGCTTCCCGAAGGGTTTCTCCACGAAACACCAGGTTGCCATCGCGCCAGGAGAGCCGATCATTGATCAAGGTCGTGTCGACCTCTTCAACAGCCAGCGCCTGGCTGTCCCGTACGGTCAGCTTCTGGCCGCGAACCAGGTCGCGGACCTGATCTACCTGCTTTGATACGTCATCGTTTTGCGGCAGTGGTTTAACCCGAACCCGCCCCTCGGTGACAATCACATCAACACTTTCGTCTTCTTTGAGATAGACATTGAACGCCGTGCCCACCGCTTCCACGACATTGCTGCCTGCCCGCACGCGCAGCGGGCGCTGTTTGTCGTGAGCGACTTCAACATGCAGCTCCCCCCGGTTGAGCACCAGCAGGCGCTCCTGATCACTGTAGGTCACCGAAACCTGCGTATTGGTATTGAGTAACATTCTGGTGCCGTCCGGCAGATTGACCGTGGAGTGAGCGCCAACCCCGGTTTCGTAAAGGGTGTCTGAGGTCTCGAGATTGCTCAGTGCCGGTCCCTCGGAGTTCGCCCCACTCCAGGGTGACATGGGCAACAGCAAATTGACGGCAAACACCACTGCCAGAATGGATGCGGCGACCGCCCATACCGTGCGTCCCACCGCCCGCGAGCGCTGCTGCTGAGCCACCGGGGGATCAAACAGCTCCGACAGGACCGACAGGCTGTCCATGCGGTCCCAGAGCTCCGCCATTTCCAGCAGACAGTCGCGATGACCGGGATTGACGTCGAGCCAGCGGCGCAAGGCGGCGGTCTCTTCTTCAGACAGACCGCGATCCAGGCGCGCTACCCACAGGCTCGCATCCTCGTACATCTGCTCTTCTGTCTGAAATTGATAAATATTACTCATCACTTTATCTCCTGGCTCTTGAACGAGCCCGGATTCCTGTTCACAGTGGCCGAAGCCTGTTTCATGTATTTCCTGCACCGGCTCATGCCCGTGGCAATATGCTTCTCAACCGTGTTCTCGCTGATATTCAGGTTCTGGGCAATCTCTTTCTGGGAGTATCCGTACACCTTTTTCAATACAAAGGCTCGTCGACATTGCAGGGGCAGATGTCGAACCGCCTCACAAAACTGTTCAAACTCCTGCTTGGCCGATACCTGGCTGTATACCTGGTCAACATCATCGGTAGCCCAGTCCAGGTTTACACTGTCATCTTCCATGCTGACGCCCACCCGCGTCTCGGCCCGCTTGAGATGATCAAGCGCCAGGTTGCGGGCCGTCCGGTACAGAAACGAGCGAGGGTGCCGGATCTGCTCGGTCTGCTTGACCGCACAGATCCGGACATAGGTCTCCTGGACGATGTCCTCTATCTCCTTGGGAGGCACCAGCCGGGAAACAGCCCTTATCAGCCCCTTTCTGATCGAAAGGTATACGTTCTCCAAGCTCTCTTTATTTGTCATACTTATTTTCGCGTCTATGGTCGTATCACGCAATCCCCGCACAGCCGACGCCGGGGCTCGTTGTCTGTAGGACGACCGTGAAAGCAAAATCCGCCATCTGGCGCCTCCAGATTATCACCAAATCGGCTAGGGATCCGTCATCGGCGGTATGGTATCGGAGAAAAACACCCCGCGGATCCGGTCGGTATGGCCCCGGCGCTGGCGGCGGGAGGGCGGGAAGTCGTCGGTGGCTTCCCGCCAGTCTTCCAGCAGCCTGACGTGCTCCCGCAGTCGGTCCCGATAGGCAGGGTCACCGGCCAGGTTGTTCAGTTCCCAGGGGTCCTGTTCCAGGTCGTAGAACTCGATTTCCGGGCGGGGAGACTGGAACAGTAGCGCCTGCTCCGGGCTGAGCTGCCCCTTCTGTTTGAGGTCAAACAGCGCCCGCCAGGAGGGGCTTTCCGAAACGTCCGCCGGGGAGCCGAACGGCAGGTGAATATAGGCGTTATGGATCAGCTTGTACCGCTGAGCACGGACACTGCGCAGGTGCTCGTCGGTGTCGTGCCAATTGCGCTCGCTGAAGGCCGCCTTCCGGGTAAAGGGCTCCAACCCCAGGATATGAGGCACCAGGGTGCTGCCGCCCATGTTCTCCAACGGATCCAGCCCCGCCAGCTGCAGCCAGGTCGGCGCCAGGTCCATGACGCTGATCACATCCGCCGTCCGCTGGCCCGCGGGCACCTTGCCCGGCCAGTGAAAGATCAACGGGGTTTTGACCCCGGCATCGGTCAGAGCGCCCTTTTCCCGGGGAAAGGGGGCGCCATTGTCGCTCAGGAACACCACCAGCGTCTCCTCAGCCAGGTTGCGCGCCGCGAGCGTGGCCATCATCCGCCCGATTACCCCGTCCATACGGGCGATTTCGTCGTAGTAACGCGCCAGGTCCAGGCGGGTTTCGGGGGTATCGGCCAACCAGGGAGCCAGAGGCAGACGCGCCGGGTCGTGGGGTTCGGGAATGGTATTGTCCTGATAGGGACGGTGCGGGTCGTCAAATCCGACCCACATGAAGAACGGCTTACCCTGCGCCGCATCAATGAACCCGTCGAGCTGATCCAAACCCGGGTCATACCACTGGAACTGGGCATCCGCGTGAGGTCCATAGTGAGTTTTCTGCATGTGCCCGGTGAAGTAGCCAGCCTGTTGGAGCAGTCCCGGAACAATTGGATCACCCTCCGGCAGGGGCATATGCAGGTCTTCGGCCCCGGTTTCGTGCGGATAGCGCCCGGTGAGGATACTGATTCGGGACGGACTGCACTGGGGCGTGGTCAGAATAGCGTTATCGGCGGTCAGCCCACCCCGCGCCAGCCGGTCGATATGCGGGGTCTTGATCTCCGGGTTGCCATAGCAGCCAAAGTGCCGAGCTCCGGCGTCGTCGGCCACCAGCACCAGGATATTGGGCGGGCGTTCAGCTCCCTGGGCACTTCCCAGGGGCAGTGTCAGACCAAGGGCCGTGAGGGCATTGCGGGTGAAGGCGCGACGAGTCATGGGCCATGTCATGGGGAAAGTCCTCGCGTTGTACCGCGGCCACATTGGGCGCAGTGGTTATTATTGGCAATTCCGGGTCTGATAGTGCCAGGCTCTGTGGCAAGCATAGCCTGCTCCGTCACACACCGCAATCGATTGCAGTCCAGAAAAATCGGGCCCCAGCGGATGCTATACTGAGGGCGACATGAGCGTGGCCAAAAGGGAGATGCCCTGGCGCCTGACTTATGATTGTCATATTTCTGCAATAAGGTAGGGCCTTCGTTTTATGGCGCAACAGGGTTACACCGTGTCCAACGCGTTTTTCAATCGCGAACTCAGTCTGCTTGAGTTCCACAAAAGAGTCCTCTATCAGGCCTACGATCATTCGCTGCCACTGCTGGAACGGCTCCGGTTTGTCTGCATTTTCGCCACCAATCTGGACGAATTCTTCGAGGTCCGGGTCGGTGGCCTGGTGGAAATGCTGGAACTCAATGCCTCCAGCCCCGCCGGACCCGATGGCCTGAGTCAGGAACAGACCCTGACCGAGGTATCCGAGCGGGCTCACGCCCTGGTGGATGAGCAATATCGGATCGTCAATGATCAGCTCTTTCCCCTGCTGCGGGACAATCACATCCGGATCCTGCGTCGGGACGAGTGGAACGACGCGCAGATTGAGTACCTGCAGGACTATTTTGAAACCGACATCCTGCCGCTGCTCAGCCCCATCGGACTGGACCCGGCCCATCCCTTCCCGCGCATTCTGAATAAAAGCCTGAACTTTATCGTCAAGCTCGACGGCAAAGATGCCTTCGGGCGCAGCTCCGGCCGCGCCATTGTGCAGGTGCCCCGCTCCCTCAACCATATGATCGAGTTGCCGGAAGAAGTCGGCGGTGAAGGACGAACCTTCGTGTTCGTATCCTCCATCATTCACTACTTCATGTCGGAAATTTTTATCGGCATGACGGTGATCGACAGCTATCAGTTCCGCCTGACCCGCAACTCCGACATTTTTCTCGATGAAGAGGAAAGCGAAGACCTGCTGCGGGCGGTTCAGGGGGAGCTGGTGTATCGCCAGTACGGTGACGAAGTGCGTCTGGAAGTCGCGGACACCTGCCCCAAAGAGCTGGAAGACTTCCTGATGCAGCGCTGCGAAATCAAGCCGCGGGATGTCTATCGCATCAACGGCCCGGTCAACCTGAACCGATTGTCGGACCTGTTTGACCTGATCAAGGACAGCGCCTATTACTTCACCCCCTTTGTGCAGAACATGCCCCGATTGCCCAAGCGGGCCAACAGCTATTTTTCGGCGCTGAAAAAGCAGGACATCCTGCTTCATCACCCGTTCGATTCCTTCCATGCCGTGGTGGATTTTCTGCGCGAAGCCGCCACCGATCCGAACGTCCTGGCCATCAAGCAGACGCTGTACCGCACCGGTTCCAACTCGCCGGTGGTAGACGCGCTGGTGGCCGCCGCCAAAGCGGGCAAAGAAGTGACCGCCATTGTCGAGCTGCGGGCGCGCTTTGACGAGGAGCAGAACGTCGCTCTGGCCGAGCGCCTACAACGCTATGGCATTCACGTGATTTACGGGGTGGTGGGGTTTAAAACCCACGCCAAGATGCTGCTGGTGGCCCGTCGGGAAGAGAACAAGTTGCGCTATTACGTGCATTTGGGTACGGGCAACTACCACCCCAAAACCACCATGCTCTACACCGACTACGGGTTGATGACCAGCGATCGGGAAATCGGGGAGGACGTGTACCGGGTGTTTCTGCAACTGAGCAGCCTGGGCAAGGCGTCCAAGATGGATTGTCTGCTGTACGCACCCTTTACCCTTCACAAGGGGATGGTGCGACGGATTCGCACGGAAAAAGAGAATGCGGAAAAGGGCAAACCGGCGCGGATCATTGCCAAAATGAATTCGCTGTATGAGGAGGAGCTCACCAACGAGCTCTACGCGGCCGCCCGGGCCGGGGTGAAAATCGATCTGATTGTGCGCGGCATCTGTCAGTTGCGCCCCGGTGTGGAGGGGCTATCGGATAATATTCAGGTGCGCTCCATTGTCGGGCGTCTGCTCGAGCACAGCCGGGTGTTCTATTTTGAAAATGACGGCAACCCGGAGCTCTATTGCTCCAGCGCCGACTGGATGATCCGCAATATGTTTCACCGGGTGGAGACCTGTTTTCCGATCAAGCACAAGAAAATTCGCGATCGGATTATTGAAGATCTGGAGCTGTACCTGCAGGACAATACCCACGCCTGGATTTTGCAATCTAACGGTAGCTACCAGCACTTGCAGCCCAAGGGCGGTGAAGAGGCGGTGGATTCTCAGGCGATTCTGTTGGACCGATGGGCGGCGCGGCAGTTGACGTCGGTTTAGGGATTTTGTGGAATGGCGGGTTTACGGCGGATGCGCTTCGCTTATCCGCCCTACGCGGACTGCCGTGCTATTCGTAGGGCGGATAAGGCCGAAGGCCGCATCCGCCGTTACCCAACCATCACACCGCAACAATATCCAGCTGGTAACCAATATCTTTCACATACCCCGCCTCGGTTTCCAGATCCGCCAAGGTCAGCGGATTATTCTCCACCCACTGCCCCGGAACGCTCAAGGTCAAGGTCTGCTTTTGCACACTGAACTGTATGGGTGGATTATCGGTTTTTTTCTGGGCCCGATTGAAAATCACCGCCAGCCGAAGCACCATGGCCAACAGCACCAGCTCGGTATTATCCATCGGAAATTTTTTCAACGGGAAACGCTTGCGATGCGCGAGCGCCAACGCCGCCAATTGCGCCTGTTCGGCTTTTGAGCAACCCGCCAGGTCCACGTTATCGATGATGTAGGCACTGTGCTTGTGATAATCGGTGTGGGAAATATCCAGCCCCACGGGGTACAGCCGCGCCGCCCAGCCCAGTAACTTGCCCGCCTCGACATTGTCCATTCCCCAGATCTCGGCCACCTGATCGAGCAACACCCGGGCGGTCTGCTCGACCTGGTCGGCTTTGGGGATATTGACATGGAAACGTTTGGCCAGGGCGTCGACACTTTCCTGACGGATGTCCCGGTTTTCCAGTCGGCCCTTGAGATCGTACAACAACCCCTCCCGCAGAGCCCAATCGGCGGCGAGCATTTTTTCAATGCCCAGGCTCTCGAAAATTGAGGTCAGCACAATCACGCCACCAAGAAACACCGGCTCCCGGTCACTGGACAGGCCCTTCAAATTCAAGTCCAGCTTACCGTGGTCCTGGTAGGCCTTGATGATTTTTTTAAGGCCGTCGAGGGTGATGGCACCGTCGGTCCAGCCATTCTGTTCACAGACTTTGGCCGCCGCCTTGATGGTGCCGGAAGCGCCCAGCACCTCCTGCCAGCCCTGATCGAGGAAACGGTCCAGTACCGGGGCAATTTCCTGCTGGCAGGCCAGGCGCGCTTTTTTGATCAGTTTGTCGGTAACCTTGCCGTCATAGAAAAACCGTTTGGTGAGGGCCACGCAGCCCATGCTCAGGCTTTCCTTGAGCTCCGGCAGCATGCCCTGGCCCAGAATCACTTCGGTGCTGCCGCCGCCGATATCCACCACCATCCGGCGTCCCTCTCCGGGGGCGATGCAGTGTGCGACGCCCAGATACACCAGGCGGGCCTCCTCTTCACCCGAAATGATTTCCACCGGATGCCCGAGTCGACTCTGGGCATCGCTCAGAAAGGCGCGGGAGTCCTCGATGCTGCGAAGGGTTTTTGTGCCGACGATCCGCACGCTGCGGGAGGGGTAATCCCGCAGCCGTTCACCGAACCGATCCAGACAGGCCATGGCCCGGTCACGGGCTTCATCGTCCAGGCGACCGTCTTCGGTCAGTCCCCACCCCAGGCGTACAGGGTCACGCAGTTTATCGAGCAGGGTGAGCTGATCGTTTTCCCAACGAGCAACGATCATATGAAAGCTGTTGGACCCCAGATCGATGGCGGCAATGTGGCTGGCGCGGGCACCAAACAGGCGGGACAGATTGAACATCCAGTTACCCTATGCGTATTGTTCCAGTTCTTCACTGAGCGCGAGCCATTGTTCCTCGCACTCGTCGAGTTGTGCCTGGGTCTCTCCCTGAGATTTTAGCAGGTCCTGCAGACGCTGCTTGTTCTCGGCATCGTAGATCGCCGGATCGGCCAGCTCGGTTTCGATGCCGGACAGCGACTGGTTCAGCTTATCCATCTGGCGTTCCACTTTTTTGAGCTTGTCCGTCAGCGGCTTCAACTGCGCGCGACGAGCGGCGGCCTCCTGACGCTGGGCTTTTTTATCCTGTTGCGGGGGTGGCGCCGCCGCCCGATCCGCCGCATTGTCATCCTGGCGACGTTGCAACAACCAACGGTAATAGTCGTCCAGATCGCCATCGAATGCGGCGACCTGGCCATCGGCCACCAGCAGAAATTCATCCACGGTGCTGCGCAACAGATGACGGTCATGCGACACCACCAATACCGCCCCTTCAAAATCCTGCAGGGCCAGCGTCAGTGCCTGGCGCATTTCCAGATCCAGGTGGTTGGTGGGCTCGTCCAGCAACAATACGTTGGGCTTCTGCCAGACGATGATCGCCAGCGCCAGGCGCGCTTTTTCGCCACCGGAGAAATGGGTAATGGGCTCGAAGGCCCGATCGCCGTGAAAATCGAAACCCCCGAGGAAGTCCCGCACCTCCTGCTCTCGAGCCGTGGGGGTCATCCGCAGAATGTGTTGCGCGGCGGAGGCATCCAGATCCAGCGCGTCCAGTTGGTGCTGCGCGAAGTAGCCGAGTTGGAAATTGTCACCGGTGTGACACTCACCGCTCAGCAAGGGCAGCTCACCGGAGAGGGTTTTTATCAGACTGGACTTGCCGGCACCGTTGGGGCCGAGTAAACCGATCCGGGTTTCGGGCAAAATCCCCAAATTCACCTGACTCAGGATGCGTTTGTCGCCGTAACCGATATCGGCCTCACTGAGGTTGATCAGCGGGCTGGACATTTTCCCCGCGGGCGAAAACCGGAAGCTGAACGGGGAGTCGACATGGGCCGGGGCAATTTTCTCCATCCGCTCGATCGCCTTCAGGCGGCTCTGGGCCTGCCGGGCTTTATTGGCCTGGGCGCGAAAGCGGCGCACATAGGCTTCCATATGAGCAATCTGTTCCTGCTGCTTCTTGAAGGCCGCGTCCTGCTGAGCGAGTTTCTCCGCCCGCTGATGTTCGTAGGCGGAATAGTTGCCCACGTACAGATTCAGTTTGGCGTTTTCCAGAGCCACAATGCGGTCTACCACATTGTCCAGAAAGTCCCGGTCGTGGGAGATGATGATCAATGTTCCCGGATAGCGCTGCAACCACTGCTCCAGCCACAGGGTCGCATCCAGATCCAGGTGGTTGGTGGGCTCGTCCAACAGCAGCAGATCCGAGGGACACATCAGGGCCTGGGCCAGGTTCAGGCGAATGCGCCAACCGCCGGAAAAGTCAGACACCGGGCGATCGCCATCCCCGGGCGCAAACCCCAGCCCGGAGAGCAATTGCTGGGCCCGGGCCGGCGCCGAGTAGGCCTGGATGTTCTCCATCTCCGCGTACAACCGGGCCAGTCGTTCGCCATCGTCATGGGCGGACTCAATGGCCGACTCCAGACGCCGCAGCTCGGTATCGCCGTCGAGGACATAATCTTCCGCCCGCCGATCCAGGGTTTCCACTTCCTGGGCCATATGCGCGACGCGCCACTGGCGCGGGATATCCCATTGGCCGCTGTCGGTCTGCAGGCCGCCCAGCAACAACTGAAAGAAGCTGGACTTGCCGCTACCGTTGGGGCCAATAAGGCCCGCCTTCTGACCGGGGAAAAGGGTGAGGTCGGCGTGATCGAGCAGAAACTGCCGGCCGCGCTGCAGGGAAACTTGCTGTAATTGGATCATGGCGCGTATTCTACACGTTCTGAATGGCCGGCTGGCCGTTGAGTGGCCCAACAGGACATTGGCAATGAACCTCGCCCGCCTCCAGACCCCTTTGTGGGATTTTTCGCTCCAGCTCTACCAGCAGCCGGGTGTGGAGTCTTTGTGTCTGAGCCTGCAGGATGGATGGGGCGGCGATGTGAATATTCTACTCTGGCTGCGCTGGCTGGAACAGGAAGGCTTCCTCATCAACGACACCCGGCTGCGCCTTGCCCAGGCCTACATCGCCCCCTGGCGTACGGAGATCGTCGAGCCCTTACGACGCATGCGCCAGCATATCAAGCGCCATTACGGCACGTCAGACCGGACCATCGAAGCCAGCCGTCAGGCGATCAAGGCCGCCGAACTGCAGGCCGAACAGGCCGTTCAGGCCCGACTGGAAAAACTCGCCCGCACCTGGCTCGGCAGCCAGCGCAAAGCGTCGGTGACACCGGGCGCCAACCTGACCGTCTATGCTCGAGCACTACATCTTCCCGACGACAAAGTCCGGGAGATGCTTGAGGTACTGATCCGCGCCTGAGCCCAACACAAGCCCCAAACGCACAACGGGAGGCCTGAGCCTCCCGTTGTGCGTTTTTCCAGAGTCGTGTTTCGTTGGCCTTGCCCGGGCCTGCGGCCCGGATAGACTCAGCCCCTAGAATTTGTCATCACTGTCGAAAAAGTCGCGACCAAACAGGCTGCCCGATGCAGGACGATCCGGAACAGGCTCGGCCTTGGGCTTGTCGGTCGGCTCAATCAGCTCCGTGCTCTGGTGACCGGGAACCGGCTCATGGGGATGCTCCTGGGCCGGCTGTACCGGTGGTGCCTCCGGGTTGCGGTTCACCCCGGCGTTGCTCTCGCTGGTCGCGCCCGCTGCGGGAAGGGTGCTTTCCGGTGTGGCAGGCTTCTGGGGCTCTGGTTTGGACGGTGCCTTTTTCGCAGGTGCCTTCTTGGCGGCCGGTTTCTTCGCCGCTGCTTTCTTGGCGGGAGCTTTCTTGGCCGCAGCCTTTTTGGGGGCCGTCGACTGGGTCGTGGATGCCTTGCTTGCGGCTTTTTTGGTGCTCACTTTCTTTGTGGCAGCTTTTTTACTGGCCGCTTTCTTGGCCGGCGCTTTTTTTGCCGGTGCCTTTTTGGCCGCCGCTTTCTTCTTGGTACTCGCCTTCTTGGTGGTCACTTTCGCCGCGGCCTTTTTGGCGGCGGCTTTTTTGGTGCCTGCCTTCTTTGCGGTGGCTTTTTTAGCGGTGGTTTTCTTTGCACCAGCGCTGGCGGTTTTCTTGCGCGCACCGCGCTTGCTCGCCGCCTTCTTGTTCATTTTTTTCTCAACCGCGCGGGTCGCTTTGCGAATTTCACGCGCCAACTGATCCGCCTGCTTCTTTTCCGCCTTGGCCGAAGCCAGTGTCTGCTTCGCCTCATCCAGAGTGGCTTGTGCGCTATCCACCACCTTCTGCTGGGCGACTACCGCATCGGATGCCTTGCGTAACCGCTGCTGGGCGGCGGCGGTTTTAGCCTTGACCTTACCGGCGGAGGCCTTTTTGCTGCGCAGCGTTTTCAACTTGCGCTTGGCCGTATCCAGGGTCTTCTTGGCCTGGGCAGCGGCCTTCTCAGCCTGGGTGAGTTTTTTGGCACGCGCCTGGTCCAGCTGCGACTGGACTTTTTCGACCTGCTTTTCCAGATCGGACACGCTGACGGTAGCTTTTTTCTTGGCAGCCATAGTGAAATTCCTGTGCAGTTGGAAAGTGAACGGTTAACCGCGTAAACCTGTGCAGGTATTGTAGTATCGTCGGGCAAAAATGTGTATGGCAGCACACCGAATTGGGCCAGATTGGCAAAAATTTTCGCCATTTGCCGCGCTCAATGGAACCTACCGGCGAAAATGTGGACCAACGGGTTCTCATTGTGGCCAGTTAGCGCCGCAAAAAGGCGCCCATTGCCCTCCGGTTTGGGTTACCATGGAGCGCTCTTTGACACCGCTGGCTAAGCGGGCAGACTGACAAACCACTATAAAAGAAGGTGCAACGCATGAAACGCAATGTACGATTGATCGCGGGCCTGCTCGGTGCAACCGCTCTGATGGTTGGCTGCAATCAGGCCGAACCCGAGAACGAAACCGCCAAACTGGAAACCCTGGAAGAGAAGGTCAACTACGTTTTCGGCACCAATTTGGCCGAAAATCTGGCGCAAGGTGGCGTGACCATTGAGCCCGAGGCTTTTGCCCAGGCCCTGCGCGACAAGCGTGACGGCGTAGAGCCGCGCCTGAGCGAGGAAGAGATGCGCGAAGTGATGCAGACCTTCCAGGAGCAGGAAATGGCCCGTCGCGAAGCCGAGCAGGAAGCGGCCGCGGAAACTAACAAGCAGGAAGCTGAAGCATTCTTCGCGGAAAACGCCAAGGCTGAGGGCGTGAGTCAGACCGACAGCGGGCTGCAGTACAAAGTGCTGGAAGAGGGTGACGGCGCCAAACCCGGAGCCGACGACACCGTGACCGTTCACTACCGCGGCCGGCTGCTCGATGGTACTGAATTTGACAGCTCTTACGAGCGCGACCAACCGGCCACCTTTGCACTGAACAGTGTGATTGCCGGCTGGACCGAGGCGCTGCAGCTGATGTCTGAGGGCTCCAAGTACGAACTGTACATCCCCTCCGATCTGGCCTATGGCCCCGGTGGCAATGGTCCCATTCCACCCAATGCAGCATTGATCTTTGAAGTGGAGCTGCTCGAGATTGACGACCAGACCGACACTGAAAGTGAAAGTGCTGACAGCGAAAATGCTGATAGCGAAGGCGCTGAATAACCACAGATTCAGTTTCCGTCATAAAAAAAGCCGCCTCAAAAGGGCGGCTTTTTTTATGTCCGGTAAAAACCGGTAGCGATCAGTACGTCAGATCGTGCACAAAGCCATCGGAGCTGAGCGCCCGATAAACGTCCGGGTTGTCGGTAAAAGCGAGGTCCATCACCGCCACCGCGGTCGGATGGAAGGCTTTTCTCTTGGGCAACTGCCAACTGTACACCACCGCCCGGCGCTGCAAATCCCAGAGATCGACCCGACCGGACGGCTGTCCGGTCAACAGCCAGTCACCATCGTCACTGAAGCGCGCCACGGTCACCTGGGTGCCGCGCTTGACCCGCTCCTCGGGCAGCGGCAACTCCCAGATCAGATCGCCTTCCGCATTCCACAGTCTGGGGCTTTCATAGCGGGCCGCCGAAAGCATTTTACCGCCGTTCGGACTCATCGCCACGCACTGGATGGGGGAGTCATGCTGCTGGGAGACGATCGGGTCGCCGGTGTCGAGATTCCACAAGGTGGAGGTTCCCGCATCGGAGCCGGTCAGGGCGCGGGTGCCATCAGCACTCAGAGCCACCACCGATACCCGGTCACTGTGGTGCAGGTTGCGGATAATGCCGCCACGGCGAACGTTGTAGACCGAAGCGCGATGATCGGCCAACCCCAACAGCGCGTGCTCTCCCTCGGGTCCGAGGTCGCTGGCCAGAATCTCCGACGGGCTACTCCAGTACTGTTCGGCCTGGCCGCTCTGACGATTCCAGAGCACCAGCGTGCGCTCATCGGTCGTGAGGGCGAAGTTGCCCTCTGGCGAGAAGCTTGCCGAGGTGATCAGGGTGAGACTGTCGGCCTTGTGATTCCAGTCATAGCGACGCTCATCCGTGTCCAGGGCCCAGAGACTGCCGCCCTGATAGCCGGACCCGACCACCGCCCAGGCCCCGTTGCGGGACAGGGCGCCCGATTGAACACTGCGGGAGGCCACTTCCAGGCTGGCCACCGGCTCTGCCGGCCGATCACACCCGGCGAGCGTCAGCCCGAGGAGCGAGCACAGGCCCAGGCGGGAGAAGTGACGAACCACGGACGCAGCGTTACGCATAGGCGGGTCTCGCTCATTTCAGTGATCGGGGATCAGGCCACCAGATCTTTGTGTGCGGTATGTAACACGGCAATCATGCGGTCTTCAGCGGTAAACCGGGTTTCCAGGGTTTCACCCAGTGTCGACAGGTCCCGATCCAACGCTTCCAGGTCATCGGTTTCCAGATACTTGTCGTTGAAGTCCAGCACTTCCTGGGTGGTCAGGTCCACCACTTTGAACAATTGGCTGGCCTCTTTCAGCGCGTCTTCATCGTCGAATTCGCGACCTTCCTTGATCAGTTGGTCGTACACTTCAAAGTGCCCGGCCGACACGTAATCCACCATGATTTCGCACAGGTGGCGCAGCTTATGGCCTCGCAACTCATCGTCGGCCTCACCGGCCTTGAGGGCGCTGAGGTCGCAAAACTGAACCAGCATTTTGCGCCGCTCTTCCAGCCAGCGATCAATGATTGTACTCACGCCGCCCCAGCGCTCTTTTGCATCTTTACAGTTGTCTAACATAACCCGTCCTTAACCGAGTGAAACATCGACGCCCGATTTAGCGCCGACGCAGGGCCTGCCACAAATGTGCAAGCCCCAGTAGTATAAATCCAATGAGCGTCCAGCCGGGAATGCTGATCCCGAACAGTGACCAGGCCACCTCGGCGCAATTGCCGTCGCCGGTGAGCATGACCCGCAGTGCATCCAGCAGCGGGAAGGTATCCAGAATATAATCCACCCCCGGACCACAGGCGGGTACTTCGCTGGCCGGAAGGCTTTGCAGCCACAGCTGGCGACTGGACACGGCACCACCAGCGATCGCCGACAGCACACCCAACCCCGCATAAATACCCCGGCCGATACGTCCCGGATGGTGTAAAAATGCCAGAAGCGCCCAGACGCCCACCAGAATGACGAAAATTCGCTGACTGACACACAGGGGGCAGGGCTCCAACCCCATGGCGTGCTCCATATACAGTGCAACGGCCATCATGGCCACCACCGCGAGCACGATGAGCAGGTTGGTCATACGAATGGTCAATGGCATAATCAGTTCTCGTGGGGCCATAACAAGGCGCTATGGCTGCGCCGCCTTTAGGCTACAATGGTACGCAATAACGCCCTGAGCGCGCCACCATTTAGCGCACAGAAACCCAAAATGAATCACCGGTAGGTTTTTCGATGTCGATCTTCAAGCATGCGTATTCCCGACTGTCGGCAGGCTTTTTTCTGTCCCTGGCGCTCAGCGTCAGCCTGCTGTTGAGCTGGCCTGCCAGCGCCCAGGAAGAGGAGCAGGAAGACGGCCAGCTCTACGTACCGCTGAGCGAACCCCTGGTGGTCAATTACGGCGGGCCGGGGCGGCTCAAGTATTTGCGCGCCGAAGTCTCACTGCGTCTCGATCAATCCCGGGATGCCGGCGTGATCCGCCACCACATGCCCCTGATACGACACCACCTGGTGATGCTGTTCAGTCGCCAGGGGGAAGAGGAGATCAACACTCAGAGCGGACGCGAGCAACTGCGTCAGACCGCACTGGCGGAAACCAATGCGCTGCTTGCCCAGGAGGAAGGCCGGGAGGATGTGGTCCGGGATCTGCTGTTCAGGAACTTCGTGGTTCAACGCTGAAGCGTTTGTATTTAGCGCTACACCTCGGTAACCGGATTTGCGCAGCCGCAATCCTGGTACTGGCGGTAATAGTTTGCCAGATAGTCCTCAAAACTGATCTGATCTTCCGCCTCGACGGCCTCTTGGTCGCTCAGTGACTGTTCAGCCATTTGCGCGTAGGCGGCCTGCTGCTCCGGCTCCAGCGGACGCTCAAGAAACGCGTCCCGGTGCTTCTCGGCCAGTCCCATGGCGTGACGGAAAAACGTCAGTTTGACCCGCCGCATATCCTCTAGCACTCGCGCAGAGGGCGTCAGGGACGGATCCTCCACCTTACGGCGCTGCTGCGCCACCGCTGACCGGAAGTGGCCGTCACCGGCGCTCTGGTCCAGCAGCCCCGCACAGGCGTCCATCTCCTGCAGTAGCGTCCCGGCCCACTCGGCCATTGCGACCTCACCCTCACCGCGACACAACATCAGGCCGGGCTCCCGGCCACGGTAAACAATCCGCGCCTGGTTTTCCTGAATGTTGCGGTACTCCTGATCATCGGCTTTCGGGCTCGGTGAGAGCAGGCAGTGCAGAAGGAAAGCATCCAGAAAATGTATCTGCTCGGCACTGATCCCCAGGGGCTCATAGGGGTTCAGATCAACGCAGCGCACCTCGACGTACTCAACGCCGCGCAGCCGAAGCGCCTGCAGCGCCGTCTCGCCACGCCGCGTGGTGCGCTTGGGGCGCACGCTGCTGTAAAACTCGTTCTCGATCTGTAGCAGACTGGTGTTGAGCTGCTGGTACTCGCCATCTGAACCCTTCACGCCAACGGCCTGATAGGCCGGGTGAGGCTGGGTGATGGCTTTGCACAGCGTCTGAAGGTACGAGGGTAGATCGTTGTAGCAGACAATCATCTGTTGCTGGGCATCGCTTTGGTAACCCAGATCCCCCATGCGCAACGAGGTGGCGTAAGGGGCGTGCAGGGTATGCTCATCGCCCTCAAACGGCACCAGTTTGTGCGGCCGATTGCGCACAAATGAACGACAGACCGCAGGGGCGGCGCCGAACAGATAGATCAACAGCCAGGAATAGCGCCGGAAGTTGCGAATCAGGTCAAAGTAACGCCGGGTTTTGAAATCCTGCAGGGAGCCGGTATCTCCCTCTTCGCCCTGCAGGGTGCGCCAGAAATCGTCCGGCAGCGAGAAGTTGTAATGGACTCCGGCAATGGTCTGCATGACCCGCCCGTAGCGGTGGGCCAGCCCCAGGCGGTACACGGTTTTCATCTTGCCGCTGTTGGAGCTGCCATAGAGCGCCACCGGCACCCCGTCCTCGCCCTTGAGCGCACAGGGCATGCTGGCCGGCCAGAGCAGCTCCCGGTCCAGCACGCTGTAGGTGTAACGGTGAATATCATCCAGCTGCTTGAGCAATGCATCGACCCGGGTGAACGGCTCGGTAATGAACTCAAGCAGCGCTTCGCTGTAATCGGTGGTGATATGCGGGTGGGTCAGCGCCGAGCCCAGCCCCTTGGGGTGAACCGCCTGGGACAGCTCGCCCTCGGGCGTCACCCGCAGGCTCTCTTTTTCCACGCCCCGGCGAATACCGCCCAGCGTCTGATTGGCGGTTGACGCGAAGTGCGTCAGAAGATGGCGGAAACGCTCGGATTGGGACAAGGTTGGCTCCTTTACAGCACGAACCGGCCGGTGTTGAAAACGCGTTAGTCTTGCGCCTCTGGGGCGGACTCGGATGGCTCGGGCGAAGATTCCGGCGCCAGCTCGGCACTGTCTGCCCGGACCGGCTTCACTCGGGCCCGCGGTGGGGGCATGTCATCCACCGCCAGCACCGGAAGACCACGCTCGTCGGGCTGACAGGGCAGAATATGAATCCGCTGTTCGAAATCCTTGGCGCTCACTTCCACCTTCAGATTGATGGCCTCGTCCTTGTGGGGTGTCTTGTACAGGGCGCCGCGGTCCCGACCGTCCAGCCAATCTTTCTGTTTACCCAGAAAATACCCATGCTGATTGCGCAAAATGTACAGCTCTGTCATTGATCACCTTGCAGTCGTCACTCAACGTCACAGGACGGAGGGGCGTGCGGAATCTGACCTCCGCCGAAACGGGAATTGTTCAGTGTTAGGGCCCCGAGTGCAAGGGGTTTTTGCCAAACCTTCGGTCGGGCCGCCGCCACCTCCGGTCCGTCATACCTCAAATGGGTGATGCCCCCCTGCCCCACCTGTACTAGACTGCCGAGAGGAGTTTAGCGACAGCTTCGCGCCGGAGCCGCTGTTCCGCTCCATCGGCAGCGACAGGGACCCGTCCGGACCGGGATTCGGTACCGACCTCTCATAATCATATTGGAGCCAGATCATGCTTGTATTCATTCGAACCTTACTATTGAGCTTCGCCCTGATAACGCTGGCCGCTTGCGGCGGCGGCAGCAGCGGCGGTGACACCCCACCCACCAACGACGACGGTGGCAATGACAACGACGACGATAACGATGACGGCGGCAACGACGACGGTAGCGACGATGATAACGGCAGTGACGACGAGCCCACTGCCGGCAGCCGTACCGGCACCTTTGTCGACAGCGCGGTCGCGGGTGTAACCTTCACCAACGCGCCCAGCGGCGTCACCGGCACCACCGATGCCCAGGGCCGCTTTACCTTTGAGCCCGGCGATACCGTGACCTTCTCCATCGGTGATCTGAGCTTCCCCCCAACCACCGCACGCGGCGTCATCACCCCCTTGACCATCGCTGGCACCGATGACCCCACCGATGTGGTGGCGACCAATATCGCTCGCCTGTTGCAGACCCTCGATTTTGACGGCGACGCCAGCAACGGCATCGACATCGCCAGCCAGGCCGCCGACTTTGCCACGGCGGTGGACTTCTCAGCCGTGGATTTCGATGATCAGGTGGCCGATCTGGTTGCCAACTCCGGCAGCGACAACACCGCACTGGTAACCGCCGAGGACGCGCAGGCTCACTTGCAGTCCTCAATCGACGATGTGCGCGACCAGGCTGTGGGTAGCTGGTATTACGTGGATACCTCGGCGGCGGATGTGGAAGAACAGTTTGTTATCGTGCTGACCCTGTTTGCCGATGGTCGCTTCGCCATCTTTAATGACGAAGACTGGCCGGAAATGGATGGTTTCGAAGTCGGCGATCTCGACTGGAACATCAACAACGGCCGGGTCACCCTGTCGAACGTGCGCGACTACAACGGTGAGATTGGTCTGTCCGGTAGCACCTGCGCCTCAGAGGAAGACAGCCTGTTCACCTTTGATCTGGTGACTGGCGACAATCCCGGCGACGACAAGCTGTTATTGGGCGCCGATACCGGCGTCGGCGACGATTGCGACAGCGAAGGCGACGGTGCCGAAGTCATTGAGTTTACCCGTCTCTACAGCGACACCGATGGCCGGGTGGGCACCTGGTTTATGGAAGACGCCGACGAGTTCCTGCTTCTGCACCTGTTTGCCGATGGCATGTACGCTTACCTGGAAGAAGATACCGACCCGCAGACCCCCTCCGACGGGATTGAGCGCGGCTCCTACAGTATTGAGACCGACACCAGCGCCGTCACCTGGACCGTGGTGACCGACACCAATGGCGACAGCGGCTTCTCTCACCCCTGCCCCGACCTGTCCGCCGGAGAAACCGCCTGCGGCCCCGACGGTGGGGACATCGTGGAAACCCTGACCTTCGACGCCGACAGCAATACCCTGGTGTTTGGAACCAACGACCCCAATGAAGAGCCGGAAGCGTTTGAGCGGATT
Source organism: Marinimicrobium sp. LS-A18 (assembly GCF_000463525.1). Classification (NCBI taxonomy): domain Bacteria; kingdom Pseudomonadati; phylum Pseudomonadota; class Gammaproteobacteria; order Cellvibrionales; family Cellvibrionaceae; genus Marinimicrobium; species Marinimicrobium sp. LS-A18. The sequence continues at coordinate 419,160 of NZ_AWEP01000006.1, read as the reverse complement.
GGTCCCACCGGTGTAGAAGTGGGCACTGGCGGTGGTTCAGGCACCGACGATGGTAGCGACGGCGGGAGCGACACTACAATTGATCTCAATGGTACCTGGACCTTTAGTGTCACTGAGGATGCCACCGAGTGCGGCTCTGACTTCGAAGAGAGCTACGTCGAGAATTACACGATCGAGCAGAGCGGCACGGATCTGACCGTGATCGACTACCTAGGCACCGAGTTCAGTGGCACGCTGGACGGAACCTCCGTCAATTGGAGCGGGACCTACGATGAGGATAACGGCCAGACCACCAACTCTGTCAGCGCCACTATCAATGGTGTGGGCGATCCGGTAGGGCTTACGATTGAGGGCACCGGCCAGTGGACCTACACCGAGGGTGACTTCAGTTGCTCCGGCACCACCACTTACTCCGCTATCAAGAACGACTGATCAATAACCAACAAGGGCCTCCAGTCGGAGGCCCTTCCCTCTCTTCCCCCCCTTAGTCCACATCTCACCCCCCCCTCACCGAGAGGATCCGAGTCCTGCCGACAAGCCCAAAATGAAAACGTTTCTATTTTTTTGACTCAGCCACTTGCCAACCACCTAAAAACGGGTCCATAATCTGCCTTATTCAGTGTCTTTACGACCATAAGCCGGAATGGCAACGTTTTCATAAACGTTTTATGAATAGTCTCATCCCGGCCGGGGCGTCAAAGCACACAGCGCTAACGGAGCGAAACCGTGTCGATCAAGCAAGTGGCCAAATTGGCCGGGGTATCCATCTCCACGGTATCCCGGTGCCTGAACAGCCCTGACCAGGTCAAACCCAAGACCCTGGCCGCCGTTCAGTCGGCTATTGAGGAAACCGGCTACGCCCCCAATGCCCTGGCCCGCAACTTCCGTCGGGGCAAGACCGGGCTGATTCTGGTGGTGCTCCAATCCGTGGGTCTGCCCTTCTGGGAAGGCGTGATGCGCGGCATCAATGGGGTCGCACGGGAGACCGGCTATTCGATCCTGATCCGAGAGACCGCCAGCAGCCAGCCCGAGCTGGATGACTACTGCAAGATGGTCATGTCCAAGGAGGCCGATGGCATCATCGTGCTCGCCAGCCCCTCGCCCCTCTCCGGCACCAGCCAGTACTCCACCCAGGCACGGCGCACGCCGATCGTGCTCGGCTGCGAAAACGTCACCGATGAAATGGCCCATATCCCCAGCGTACGGGTCGATAACCGTCGCGCCGCGAGTGAGGCCACCCAGTATCTGCTCCAGCTCGGTCACCAGCGCATCGGCTTTATCGCCGGCTCGCGCGGCTCACTGCTGACCCGGGACCGGGAGCGGGGCTACTTCGATGCCATGAAAGCCAGCCCCCAGGGCGAACACCGGGAGTGGGTGGTCAACGGTGACCAGACCATCGACGGTGCTCGGCGGGCCACCCGCAAGTTGCTCAGCCTGCCGGAGGCGCCCACCGCCATTTTCTGCGCCAACGACGAAATGGCCATGGCGGCAATCTATGAAATCAAACGCCGGGGGCTGCGCGTCCCCGAAGACATTTCGGTGGTGGGCTTCGATGACACCCGCTACGCGGCCATCATGGATCCGCCCCTGACCACCGTGGTGCAGCCCACGGAAGAGATCGGCGAGCGCACCATGCGCCGTCTGATCAGCGCCATTGAGGGCCACGATATTGGCGAGGCACCGGAAATCGTGGAGCACCGGCTGATCGTGCGAGATTCCACCGCGCCACCGCGCTCCGATACCTCCGGCCAGGCGCAGAATCAGTCGGCGGAACGGATGGCCTGAATCGAGCAACACCGATTTACTGGTAGTCAACTAAACTATAAGATGGGCGGCAAGCGGCTCAAACCCAACAGACAGAAAGAGTAGAACTATGTACTTTTTAGGATTAGACATCGGCAGCTCCTCGGTCAAACTGGCCGTCATCAATGGCGAAACCGGCGAACGGGTGGTGGGCGCCACCTACCCGCCCCAGGAAATGACCATCAGCGCCCCGCAGTCCGGCTGGGCGGAACAGTCCCCGGAAGCCTGGTGGGACGCCGTGCGTCAGGGCTGCGCCCAGATGTGGGCCGAGCACCCCGAAGCGAAAGACAAGATTGGCGCCATCGGCATCTCCTATCAGATGCACGGCCTGGTGGCGGTGGATGCGCAAGGCGAGGTATTGCGCCCTTCGATCATCTGGTGTGACAGCCGCGCGGTCGCCACCGGCGAGAAAGCCTTTGAGGAACTGGGTAAAGACTGGTGCATGGAGCACCTGCTCAACTCCCCGGGCAACTTCACCGCCGCCAAGCTGCGCTGGGTGCAGGAAAACGAGCCGGATACCTACTCCAAAATCGACAAGATTCTGCTACCCGGCGACTACATCGCCTACAAACTGAGCGGCGAGTGCACCACCACTGCCTCCGGCCTGTCCGAAGGCGTGTTCTGGGACTTTGCCGAAAACAAAGCCTCCGAAAAACTGCTCAAGCACTGGCATATCGATCCAAGCCTGTTGGCCAAACAGGTCCCGAACCTGGGCGTGCAGGGCGAAGTGAACGAACAGGCCGCCCGCGAACTCGGCATCAACCCCGGCGCCAAAATCGCCTTCCGCGCCGGCGACCAGGTGGCCAACGCCATGAGTCTGAACGTGCTGGAGCCGGGCGATGTGGCCACCACTGCCGGCACCTCCGGCGTGGTCTATGCGGTCACCGACAAGAACATTGCCGACCCCGATCAGCGCATCAACACCTTCCGCCACGTCAACAAAGGCGAGGCCGAAGTGCACAAGGGCCTGCTGGCCTGCATCAACGGCGCCGGTCGGATGAACAGCTGGCTGCGCGGCGTGCTGAGCGCCGGCGGTGAAGTCTCCTACCCGAAACTGAACGAGCTGGGCGAATCCGTGGAACCTGGCAGTGACGGCCTGAACGTCTATCCTTTCGGGAACGGCGCCGAGCGGATCATGCGCAACAAGCTGTTGTCCGCCCAGATGGATGGCCTGGACCTGAACCGTCACAGCGTCAACCACATCGCCCGCGCCACCCAGGAAGGCGTGGCCTACGCCATGAACCTGGGTTTTGATCTGATCAAGGGCCTGGGCGCGGAAACCCGCGTGGTGCGCGCCGGGCACAGCAACATGTTTTTGAGTCCGATTTTCAGCAGCGCCTTTGTGAACCTGACCGGCGCTCCGCTGGAGCTGTATCAGACCGACAGTGCCGAGGGCGTCGCCCGGGCCGCGGCCTGGGGTTGCGACTACTACACCTCCCGTGAGGATGTGTTCCGCACCCTGACCCGCAAAGCGATTCTCGAGCCGGAGGCAGCGCTGCAATCCCGTTACCAGGAACTCTATGGCCATTGGCGTGAGGCGGTCGAGCGCCGCCTTGCCGAGGCCCGATAAGGACACCCAAAACCGGGCGGTGGCGCCACCGCCGCCCACCTCTTTTCACACAAAGCACAAAAGGTCATTACCATGAGTATCACCCTAGGCGATAAAGAGTATTTCCCCGGCGTTGGCAAAATTGCCTACGAAGGCCCCGAGTCCGACAACCCCTTCGCGTTCCAGTATTACGATGAGAACCGCGTAGTGGCCGGCAAGACCATGAAAGAGCACTTCCGCTTTGCCGTGTGCTACTGGCACACTTTCTGCGGCGCGGGTCACGACCCCTTCGGCCCCGGCCCCTTCCACTTCCCCTGGAGTGAAGGCAAGGATCACGAAACCCGCACCCGCATGAAGCTGGACGCGGCGTTTGAATTCTTCACCAAGCTGGGTGTGCCCTACTACTGCTTCCACGATGTGGACGTGATTGAAGAGGGTGATTCCCGCGCGGAAACCCAGAAGCGTCTGCAGAACTGGGTTGAGCTGGCGAAAGCCAAGCAGAAAGAGTCCGGCGTAAAACTGCTGTGGGGTACCTCCAACCTGTTCAGTAACCCGCGTTTCATGAACGGCGCGTCCACCAACCCGGATTTCGACGTGGTCGCTTTCGCCGGCGCCCAGCTGAAAGACGCGATGGACGCGACCATTGCACTGGACGGTGAGAACTACGTGTTCTGGGGCGGCCGCGAAGGTTACATGAGCCTGCTCAACACCGACATGAAGCGCGAGCAGGAGCACCTGGCCCGCTTCCTGACCATGGCCCGCGACTACGGCCGCAAGAACGGTTTCAAGGGTAACTTCCTGATCGAGCCCAAGCCGATGGAGCCCACCAAGCACCAGTACGATTTCGACAGCGAAACCGTCATTGGCTTCCTGCGTCATCACGGCCTGGACAAAGACTTCAAACTGAACATCGAAACCAACCACGCCACCCTGGCCCAGCACACCATGGACCACGAAATGCAGGCCGCGGCCAACGCCGGCATGCTCGGTTCCATCGATGCCAACCGCGGTGACTACCAGAACAGCTGGGACACCGACCAGTTCCCGTACAACATCAACGAAACCGTTGAAATGATGCTGGTTCTGCTGCGTCACGGCGGCTTCCAGGGCGGCGGCGTAAACTTCGATGCCAAGCGTCGTCGTAACTCCACCGACCTGAACGACACCTTCTTCGGTCACATCGGTGGTATGGACGTGTTCGCCCGCTCACTGTTGATCGCCGACGACCTGATCCAGAAGTCGCCGCTGGAGAAAATGCGCGCCGAGCGTTACGCCTCTTTCGACAACGGCAAAGGTGCCGACTTCGAGCAGGGCAAACTCACTCTGGAGCAACTGGCCGAGATTGGCAACGCCCTGGGCGAGCCCAAGCAGACCAGCGGCCAGCAAGAGCTGTACGAAAACATCATCAACCGTTTCGTACGCTAAGAAAACCCAACCCCGCTGCCACCACCTGGTGGTAGCGACTGGCAGCCAGAGCGGCGGGGTGGCATTGTCTGAAACGCTCGCTTCAGGGATGAAGCGCGCGAGCTACAGGGACGTATTCATGCGTTTTCAGACAATGCCATCCCGTCGCTCCGGTCTCAGACCTTCAACCCAACCCAATGGAGATCCCAAGCAAGTAGCACAAGCAAAGAGTTACTAGACCGAAACAAAAAATAAACCCGATCTGGGAACACACCAGACACATGAGAGAGAAAAACAATGAAAACATGGCTATCCCTTGCCGGGGCAGCGCTGCTACTGGGCGCCTGCACATCGGCCAACAACCCCGATCATTCCCAAACCGACGCCGAAGACTGTAGTCCCTACCTGGGCAACCCTTACGTCAAACACTGCCAGCAATGGGAGACCACCTACGAGGGTCAACGCCAGGCGGATCTCGGTGACGGTACTTATCTCAACCCCATCCTATCCGGCGATCGTCCCGACCCGAGTATTCTGAAAGACGGCGACGACTACTACATGACATTTTCCTCGTTTGAGGCCTACCCGGCCCTGACGATCTGGCACTCCAAAGACCTGGTGAACTGGGAGCCGGTTGGCCCGGCCCTGACCGAGTATGTCGGCAGCATCTGGGCGCCGGAGCTGACCAAGCACGACGGACGCTACTACCTGTACATTCCGGCAAAGTTTCCGGGCAACAACAATATCTATGTGGTCTATGCGGACAATATCGAAGGCCCCTGGTCCGATCCGATCGCGCTGGATAACGACCTGATTGACCCCGGTCACGCCGTGGGTGAAGACGGCAAGCGCTACCTGTTCCTGTCCGCCGGTTATCGTGTGCCACTATCTGACGATGGCCTGCGCATTACCGGCGACATGGAGCACGTCTATGACGCCTGGGATTATCCCGAGCACTGGGACGTGGAATGCGACTGCCAGGAAGGGCCCAAGATCATGCAGCACGACGGCTATTACCATATGATCACCGCCGTCGGCGGCACCGCCGGCCCGCCTACGGGTCACATGGTGATTCACGCCCGCTCCAAATCCATCCACGGCCCTTGGGAAGACTCGCCCCACAATCCGATTGTGCGCACCGAGAGCGCCGCGGAGAAATGGTGGTCCCGCGGTCATGCCACCCTGGTGGAAGGCCCGACCGACGGTGACTGGTACATGATGTACCACGGTTATGAAAACGGCTATTACACACTGGGCCGTCAGACCCTGATGGAGCCGGTGGAGTGGACCGACGATGGCTGGCTGGTCACCAAAGGCTACGACATGAGTCAGCCCATTCCCAAGCCCGAAGGTGGCACCGCGCTCAAGCACGGCATCCCCCTTTCCGATGATTTCAGCACCAACAAGTTCGGCATCCAGTACAGTTTTTTCCGAGGGGATATTACCGAAAACGAACGGGTGCACTACGATCACGACGCTGGCGTTCTGGAGCTGGAGGCCAAGGGCGACTCACCCAGCAACAGCTCGCCTCTGACCTTCATTGCCGGCGATCACTCCTATCAGTTTGAAGTCGATATCGACTTTGACGAGGGCGCTCAGGCCGGCGCCATGGTGTTCTACAACGATAAGCTCTACGCCGGCGTTGGGGTCAACAAGGCGCATTTCGTCCTGCACCGCTACGGCATGGACCAGCGCACCGCCCCCAAGCCCGACGGCATGGACACCCAACTGCGGATGCGGATCACCAATGACCGGCACATTCTCACCATCCACACCAGTACCGATGGTGGGGAAACCTGGATCAAGTATCCGACCCAGATGGAAGTCTCCGGCTACCACCACAATGTGGCTTATGGCTTTATGAGTCTGCGCCCGGCCCTTTACGCGGCCGGTGAAGGTAAAGTGCGCTTCAGTAACATGGTGTATCGCGCTCTGCCCTGATAAGCTACACACGCACCCGGCCTTAAAGACAGACAATAATGGCCGGGTTGCACAGGGACTGGCCGCCGGGCGCCACGCCTACGGTCAGTTTCAGGTCAACATGGGGCAACAACCAGTTCGACGATAACAACCACGGTCTGGCAATTTTTGGAACCCAAAAAAACCATAGGTATTCACTCCATGACTACAAATGCAACTCACCCTGAACAGGGAAGTACGCTGTTTATTGTGTTGATCAGCTGCGTCGCCACTATCGGCGGCTTTCTGTTCGGCTTTGACAGCGGCGTCATCAACGGCACGGTCGAAGGCCTGCAAACCGCGTTCAACTCCGACAGTGCCGGTACCGGGTTGAGCGTGTCGTCCATGTTGCTCGGCTGCGCCGTCGGCGCCTTCTTTGCCGGTAACCTTGCGGACAAATACGGACGTCGCTCCCTGCTGATCGTCGCCTCGGTCTTTTTCATCGTGTCCGCGTGGGGCTCCGGCGTTGCTGGTGGCACTGTTGAATTTGTCATCTATCGCATTCTGGGCGGTCTCGCCGTAGGTGCCGCCAGCGTCATGGCACCGGCCTATATCAGTGAGGTGGCTCCAGCGCGCTACCGCGGTATGCTCACCTCAGTGCAGCAGATCGCCATCATCACCGGCCTGACCATGGCGTTCTTCAGCAACTACCTGTTGGCCAAATTCGCCGGCGGCTCCACCCGGGAGTTCTGGTTGGGTTTTGAAACCTGGCGCTGGATGTTCTGGATGGAATTGATCCCGGCATCTATATTTTTCTTTGCTCTTCTGGCTATTCCGGAAAGTCCCCGCTATCTGGTGGCGTCTGGAAAGATGGAGAAAGCCGGTGGCGTACTGGCCCGGTTGTATGGGCGCAGCACGGCCGAGACCAAAGTCGAAGAAATCAATACCTCCCTGGCCAAAGACCATCACCGCCCGCGGCTGTCCGACCTGATCAACAAACAGACCGGCAAGCTGCGCACCATCGTCTGGATCGGCATCGGCCTGGCGGTACTGCAGCAGTTCGTGGGCATCAATGTGGTGTTCTACTACGGTGCAGTACTCTGGCAGGCAGCGGGCTTCTCCGAAAACGACGCGCTGGCCATCAACGTCATTTCAGGCAGTATCAGTATCGCGGCCTGTCTGATCACCTTCTTTTTTGTCGACAAGATCGGTCGTAAGCCTCTGCTGTGGTTTGGCTCGGCCGGTATGGCCATCACTCTGGGCCTGGTCGCCTATGCCTTTGCCGGCGCACCGGTGAACGTGGAAACCGGCAACCTGAACCTGTCCGACAATGCCGGCCTGCTGGCCCTGATTGCGGCGAATGCTTATGTGTTCCTGTTCAACCTGTCCTGGGGCCCGGTGATGTGGATCATGCTCGGGGAGATGTTCCCGAACCAGATTCGCGGTTCCGGTCTGGCGGTTGCCGGTCTGGCCCAGTGGTTGGCCAATTTCCTGGTCACCTGGACCTTCCCGATTCTTCTCGCGGGCATTGGTTTATCCGCCGCTTACGGTATCTACACCTTCTTCGCCGCGCTCTCTGTGGTGTTTGTGTTGATGATGGTGCATGAGACCAAAGGGAAGGAATTGGAGGAGATGGAGGGGTAATTACCTTGGGTTAGGCGGATGCGGCCTTTGGCCTCCGAAGCGTCGGACCGATCCGCCCTACGCATAGCACGGCAGGTCGTGTAGGGCGGATAAGCAAAGCGCATCCGCCGTAACCCAACGTTAAGCTCCCCCACTATCGTGCTAACCGCAACAATGCGGCCACCGAAATCGCATCGGTGATTTCGCCGCGATCTACCATGGCGATGGCCTCGGTGAGCGGTAACTTTTTCACTTCAATATCTTCGCTATCATCCAGACTCTGCTCGACGGTCTGCAAATCCCGAGCCACGTAAATGATCGCGGTTTCGTCGGTGACCGAGTTGGATAACTGCAGCTCCTGCAACATCTCCCAGTGTTGGGCCGAGAGCCCCACCTCTTCCTGCAACTCACGCTTGACGGCACTCAATGGGTCTTCATCGCGGGGACAACCGCCCTCCGGGATTTCCCAGGTATATTCACCCATGGTGTAACGGGTCTGACGCACCAGCCAGGTGTTGCCTTCTTCATCAATCGGGACCACACCGACCGCGGTATTTTTGAAATGCACCACGCCATAAATGCCATCCGTACCAGCCGGAGTGATCACCTCCTCGTGGGACACTTTAATCCAGGGGTTTTCATACACGCAGCGCGTCGACTTGCGCTGCCAGCCGCCGATCCTATCAGTCACACAATCACCTTTATCATTTGGGGGAGACATTCAGGGGTCAATGCAAACGGTGGGGGTCAAGCTCAACGCGCTGGATGTGTCGACCGAGCATCAACACCCGGCCAAAGTAGCGGTCACCACCGGTGACGGTGAACTCGAAATAGAACGCTCTCCATAAACCGGGGCGACCCCGGGCGTCTTTTTTGATCCAGAGCTTACGCAGATAAACACTCTGATCCAACATCTGCACCTGCATCTGTTCACAGTGACGACGGGCCGCGATGAACGCCCGGTCTTTCGCCTGAAAGGCGCGCCAGCTGTAATAAATGAACAGGCCCAGAACGGTCAGCCAGATCAACGCTTTCAAATCGAGCATGAATTCATGATTCCCGGACAAACCCGAAGGATACCGTCTGGTGACTCGCGGAACCACCCCGAGAGAAAAATTTTCAGCATAAGAAACGTGTGGCTTAACGCGAGCGAAAAGCAGCGGGGGCAAGCCAGAGCGAAGAGCACTCTGGCCCAATGCGGGCCGCCGGAACCGGCGGCCGCGCAGGTGATTGCGTTCGGTCAGATTACAGCGGTGTGACGTTTTCCGCCTGCGGTCCCTTCTGGCCCTGGGTCACTTCGAAAGTGACGCTCTGGCCTTCTTTCAACGTGCGACGACCTGAACCATTAATGGCACGAAAGTGAACAAACACGTCTGCACCACCTTCACGCTCGATGAAACCATAACCTTTGTCGTCGTTGAACCACTTAACAACACCTGATACCAGTTGATCTGACATACTTTCCTCGTCTAGCAAACAAATGCAGATCCGAAAACATCGACGAACCTGCCTGACATAAACCGACCTTGGTCAACGCCTGGGCGAGCAACGCAAAAGCCGGGGTGAAACAACCCCAGGGGTTGTGCTAAGGGAAGGGTCGAACAAAGTTACTGGAGGGTGCCTCGCGGGAGCCTAGCCTTTGGCCGTTCACAATCTCTAGCAAAAAAATTAAAGCACTTCGCTCCGGGCAGTTCAAGCATAATTTGATGAAACTTTGAGCGGGTTCCGAAGCGGCAGCGAACGGCACTCACAGGGTGCCGAAAAAGGTGTAGGGCACCACATGGGTGCGCTACCGACGGGCGAGCACTTCGTGCAGGTAGATGGAGAGCACCACCAGAGGCATGCTGAATATCATCACCACGCGCTTCAGTACTTCAAACTCCAGTCCTTCCTTGGCCAACTGGTAACAGGCCAGCGCCCAGACGGCGCTGGCGAAGTAAGCCCAGCGCCAGCGCCGGAAAACCCCCAGCGCCACTGCCCAGCCCACCGGGGCCAGCAACAGGCCATAACCCTGTGAGTAGCCCAGAAACACCGCACCGGCAACCAAGAGGCACAGGATCAACATCGCATTGAGTGACAGGTCCAGTCGGCGCTTACGCTCGGGGGTGAGTAACGGCATAGTCGGCGTCACTCCTTGTCCACGAAGTACAGAGGATCTTTCTTGATGGCGGCCAGTGCCGCATCCCAGGCCGCCTGGGCATCCACCAACATGCAGTCGGCCGCGAGCAGCTGGCCGCGCTTGATCGCGCCTTCAGGCAGCAACGCCTCCAGACGATCATAGCGCTGCACATAGCCTTTGAAACTGTGACAGCGAACGGCGCTGGTGATCTGACGGCCCCGGGCATCGGTGAGGATGAAGTCCACGGGTTCATCCTCCAACAGGTACGGCGGCATCACCTGTTCTTCCACCGCGTGCATCATGGTGTTGACGGTGAAATCGCACCCGAGAAAGAGAATCCGGCCGCCGAGCTTCGGCAAGATGGCGAAAGGCGAATGCTCACCACAGGGCGTATGGTCCTTTTCGTGACCCACGAGCAGGTCCGAGGTATTGGGGCCGATCGCCGCCGCCGAGTGCGTCGGATGAAGACTGCGCACCACACCCTGCTGGCGACGGAACGCCTCGCTCAGGCTGCCGACACAAGAGGGGGTTTCCTCGGTGTCGAACAGCGGATTTTCGGCGTTGACCGTTTCGTAACTGAGCGTGGGCATTGCCAGGGTACCCGCGGGCCCCAGGGCCCGGCGCAGCCCCGCCGATACGATATCGGCGGGCATGGCCTCCCCCAGTGAACGCAGCGATGCGTGCACCATCAGGGTATCCCCGGGCTTCACACCCAGGTCTTTGAGAAGGTTGGACAGTTCCAGATGGGGGTTGATATTCATAGCAGCTCATACTCCCATGGCTTTTTGAGCAAGCGTGTTTTTGATCAGTGGCAGATTATCCACCCGCCGGAGCCCACTATTGCGCAGGGCGATCCAGGCGGGAGAGCGACTGCCGAAGAGTCGTTTGAAACCTTCCATGGTCGCCATCATGCCCAGGTTATCCCCCAGGCGTTGGCGTTGATAACGGCGCAGTATCGAGGGCTCCGACAGCGGCAGGCCGCGAGTCAACGCCCGTTCAATTTCCTGATACAGGGCCTGGACATCCTTCAGCCCCAGATTCACCCCCTGACCGGCCAGCGGGTGGATACTGTGCGCCGCATCCCCGACCAGGGCGATGCCCGGACGGATGTAATCCCGGGCGTGGCGCTGGTAGAGCGGAATACCGTGGCGGCGATCCGTACCGGTGACCGCCCCCAGGGTGTATTCGAAGTCCCGTCCGAGGCGGTCGCAGAATGCCGTGTCGTCCAGGGCCAGCAGTTCGTCAGCCAGAGCCGAATCGGCGGACCAGACGATGGAGCTGTAGTGCTCATCCCAGGGGTGCTCACCGGCATCCACTTCCCCCCAGTGGCAGCGCAGGGGCAGGAATGCCAGTGGCCCGGTGCGCATAAAGCGTTGGCGGGCCGTCTGGCCGTGGGGACGCTCGGTCCGCACCGTGGTGACAATGGCCCTCTGTTCATAGGGCCACTCCCGGATATTGAAACCCGCCAGCTCGCGCACCCGGGAGTGAGCCCCATCGGCGGCAATTACCAAAGGCGCAACCAGGGTGTGCCCGGTGTCGAGGCCGACCGATACGGCACCGTCATTGCGCTGCTTAAGGGTCGCCACCGCCGCCGGCCGGAACCACTCGACCGTGGACTGGTAGGTCAAGGCCTGACGCAGGTGGCGCACCAGAACGCTGTTTTCCACAATGTGGCCCAGCTGGTCGCAGTTGAGCTCATCCGCGTGAAAACCGATGCGCCCGCTGGCCTCACCATCCCACACCAACATATCCCGGTAGGGGCAGGCCCGCTCGGCCTCTATGTGCCGCCATAGGCCCAACTGCTCATAGATTCGCCGGGACGCCGGCGTCAGCGCCACCACCCGGGGATCGAACTGCTCCCCCCGATACACGGCCGGCTCGGCGTCGCTGGCTTCCACCAGCGCCAGGCGCAGGCCACGGGCCGCCAGCAGGGGCGCCAGTTTCAGTGCCAGGGTGGCCCCGACCTGCCCCGCACCGACGACAATGACATCGTACGTGGTTTCACTCATGGCCCCATCTCCGACAGCCGTTGAACGGGAGGTTCCCAGGGCGCACGCGGCCCGGCCGTGCCCATGGTCTGGGCGGCAAACCAGTCTTTTACCCCGGGCAGAAAGTCCAACCCGACAAACCCGAGATGACGCAACGCCATCAGACCGAGACGGCGGTTGGAAAACACCCGCACCAGTTTATCGCTCAGCTGTATGGTCAGACGCTGATCCTGGGCGCGCTGCGCCACATAACGATTCAGCACGGGCAGCGCCCCGGGATCACCTCCCTCCAGACGCGCCCGCCGCAAGACCGCCGCCAGGGCCGCCGCATCGCGCAGTGACAGGTTGAACCCCTGCCCTGCCACCGGGTGCAGATAGTGGGCACTGTTGCCCAGCAACACCAACCGCGAGCGCACCTGCTCCTGGGCCTGAACCAGCGCCAGCGGCCAGGACTGTCGCTCGCCGACCCGGGTCAGGCGCCCGAGACGCCAGCCGAAGGCCCGCTGCAGGGCGTCAAGAAATTCCGGCTCCGGGGCGCGGCGCAGTGCCTCGGCCTCGCCCGGGGGCAGGGTCCAGACCAGCGCGGCCCGACGGGCCTGCGGGCTTTCATCCAGCGGCAACAGCGCCAGGGGCCCCCGGGGGGTAAAGCGCTCGTAGGCGCGACCCCTGTGAGGTCGCTCGAACGAGACATTGGCAATCACCGCATGCTGCTGATAGTCGCGGCGGACCTGCTCTATGCCCAACCGACGGTGCAGATCGGAAGCGCCTCCGTCCGCGAGCACCACCAGCCGCGCGGTGAGCGTTCCCGGGGCACCCTCACCCTTCAGGGTGAGGGTGCTCAGGTGCCGCCCCGGCAACAGGCCGGTCACCTGCGCCGGGGCCAGCACCCGGACCTCCGGCGCGCCATCGGCCGCCGCTCGCAGGGTCGGTGCCAGCCAGGCATTTTCCAGAACGTAACCCAGGGCATCCCGGGCCTGCTCACGGGCGTCAATCAGGGCCCCGCCAAGGTGCCCCTGATCGGACACATGCACCTCCGTGATGGCCGTCGCGTGGGCTTTCAGCCGAGACCATAGCCCCAGACGCTGCAGAATATCGGCGCTGCCAGCGGAAATGGCGGTGGAGCGATTGTCATAGTGAGGCGCGTAGTGATCACTCACCAACCCGTCGGGAGAGCGGGCGTCGATCAACACTGTCCGCCAGCCGGCACCGCTGGCGGACAGCAGTCCGGCCAACACAGACCCCACCATGCCACCGCCCACAATGGCGATGTCGTAGTCCGGCAGGGCAAGCGATTCATTCATGGACAGGCCTCACACAGGAACAGTGGCGGTCATTACCGCGATCGCGATGCATCGGCCATCAGTGCCTCGATGTCATCCGGCTCCTTGGGCACACCGTCGGTCAGAACCTCGCATCCCTCTTTGGTCACCACCACATCGTCTTCAATCCGAATCCCGATGCCGCGCCACTTCCGGGCGACCCGCTCATTGTCCGGCGCCACATAGAGTCCGGGCTCCACAGTCATGACCATACCCGGCTCCAACAGGCGCCACTGGCCATCGATTTTGTAGTCGCCCACATCGTGCACATCCAGCCCGAGCCAATGGCCGACCCTATGCATATAGAATTCGCGATAGGCCTCGTTGGCGATCAGTTCATCCACTTCACCCTGCAAGAGCCCCAGCTCTACAAGACCTTCGGTCAGCACCTGGACCGACACCTCGTGGGGACGGTTCCAGTGGTTGCCGGGGCGGATCTCGGCAATCGCCGCCCGCTGCGCCTTGAGGACCCATTCATACAGAGCGCGCTGCTCCGCACTGAAGGTGCCGTTGACCGGGAAGGTCCGGGTGATATCCGCGGCATAGGTTTCGTACTCACAGCCGGCATCAATCAAGACCAGGTCACCGTTTTTCAGTGCGGCGCTATTTTCAATATAGTGCAAGATGCAGCCGTTTTTACCGCCGCCCACAATACTGCTGTAAGCCGGGAAGCGCGCCCCGGCCATTGCAAACTCGTGCAGAATCTCCGCCTCGAGCTGATACTCCATCACCCCCGGCTGGCAGTAGCGCATGGCGCGACTGTGCGCCCGGGCGGAAATCTCCCCGGCTTGGCGCATCAGGCGCAGCTCGGCGGCACTTTTGATCAGGCGCAGGTCGTGCAGAAAGTGATTCAGATCGAGAAACTCCCCGGGTGGGGTGGCACCGGAGCGGACCTTGGCACGGATACTGTTCACCCAGTCCATGACCTGGCGATCAAACTCCCGATCTTTGCCCATGGCGTAGTAAACCCGCTCCCGGCCTTCGAGCAGGCCCGGCAGAATATCGTCGATGTCATCAATGGGGAACGCATCGTCAGCGCCGTAATCCCGGCAGGCACCTTCGGGTCCGGCGCGGTAGCCGTCCCAGATTTCCCGGTCCGGGTCCCGGTCGCGGCAGAACAGGACGAACTCGCCGTGCTCCCGCCCGGGAATCAGCGCCAACACCGCGCCGGGCTCGGGAAAACCGCTCAGGTAGTGCAGGTCGCTGTCCTGGCGGTAAGGGTACTCGGTATCGCGACTGCGCTGACGTTCCGGCGCCGAGGGCACTATGGCAATGCTGTTGGGTTCCATCACCTCCATCAGCGCCTTGCGCCGACGGGCGAACTCCTGACGTGTGATTTTCATGGATCGACCTTAGGGCTCAGCCGTTAGATAACGCGAAAAAGAGGTAACGACATCAATGCAGGGTCGGGGGTTCATCCGCCGAGGGGTCCTGGGTCGCCTCGGCACCAGGCACATTGGCATCCACCAATGCCCGCGCGCCAAACTCCATAAACAGCGACAGCGCGGCCATGCGCACATATTCCACCACTTCGACGTAATCGTTCTCGGCTTCACGGGCGGACTCTTCATCGTCCAGCTCCACCTGGGCAATGGCCGCCAGATCTTCCAGCGCCTCGCGGGCTTCGTCCGACAGGTTGGTGTCGCCGGCGTGCCCAGCGCTGCCAAAGCCCACCAGAAAACCGTGACACCACTGCCCGAGGCACTGCACCCGCAGGGTGATTTCCCGCTCGTCTTTGGGCAGCAGCGGTTGCAGCGCAAAGCCGTTGCCGGTCAGTTGCGCCCGGGTATCCCGGTACACTTGGGTCAGCGCATTGCGGACCGACTCGTCTGGCGCCTGGGTAAAGTCCAGCTCTTCCACCGCCTCAAGCAACCATTCGGTTTCATCCGGTTTGGCCCCACCACAGAACTTCCCGCACAACAGCCCCTGCAATTCCGCCGGGTTGATCAGAATACCCAGCGGCTGTAACAGCTCGCTCAATTGTTCATAACTCAGGGGGGTTATTTCGGGTTCGGTCGTCATGGGCACCTCGTGTCGTTGACCGGATATGCTAACACGAATCCCGATTTGACGGCGGCACGTACGGTTACGGCGGATGTCGTCGAGTACGGTTGCGGCGGATGCGCCTTCGGCTTATCCGCCCTACGCATACCATGGCAGGTCGTGTAGGGGCCGAGCGCAGCGGTATGACCCGCATCCGCCGTAACCCAACGGGGCGAAGATTGACCCTCTGCGAAGGGCGCAATATAGTAGCTGCACGCGAATAATGAACCCGGTCCCCGAAATCATGTCCGATGAACTGCTAGAAGCCCTGGAAGCGAAGATGGATCGTCTGATCCAGGTCTGTGAACGCCTGCAGCAGGAGAACGACGAACTGCGGGCCAAAGCCAATGACTGGCAGCGGGAGCGGGTGCGTTTGATCGAGAAAAACGAGCTGGCCCGCGGCCGGGTAGAGGCCATGATTACGCGCCTGAAGAGCCTGGAGGCTGACTCGTGAGTACCGAAACGGTTTTCGTGAAAATTCTGGATAAAGACTATCAGGTGGCCTGCCCCCGAGAGGAGCGCGCGGCACTGCAGGAGTCTGCTGAACTGCTCGATGAGCGCATGCGGGCCATCAAGCGCAGCGGGTCGGTAATCGGGCTGGAACGGATCGCCGTGATGGCGGCCCTGAACCTGAGCCACGAATTATTGCAGGCCAAACGCCAACCGCAACAGCCCTCGCTGGATCTGGACCAGAACGAACTGCAGCGTCTGAACGACAAAATCGATCGCAGCCTGGAGCAGTTCGAGCAGCACTGAGCCCCCACCTTTTGCCGGTGCCGAATCCGGTTGCGTTGCCCCCCGACTTCCGGGTTATACTGAAAGCACGCCCTGGGGTGTTCGCCAGTCAACACGTCCTTGAGCCGATAACCGCAGTACAGGCGTTGTTCTGTAGGTCCTGTTGAGCATTACCGCGCGAACGGGAAGCCTGATGGACCGCGAACATCGCCACCTTGAGCCTTAGGGTTCAAGGCCCAATTGACAGCGGCACCTTGGGGTTCTCCTTTCTCTCGCCGGTCCGGTTTGGGTCCGGTGATTCCTTTCGGACGATTCAACCGCGGACGTCTCGCCCTTGAGCACGATTTCCGAATTTCCCGCACCGGACAAGAAACAACTGCGCCAACGATTGCGCGCCCGCCGCAATGGCCTGACGGCCCAGGAACACCGGGACGCCGCCCACGCAGTGGCCCGCCAGATCAGTCGCACGGCGGAATTCATTCGCAGTCGGCGGATTGCCGTGTACTGGCCCAATGACGGCGAGATTGATCCCACCCCCATTGTGGAGCGAGCCTGGCAGTTGGGTAAGCAGTGCTACCTGCCCGTCTTACACCCCATTCAACCAAGGCGACTCTGGTTTGTGCTCTGGCAGCGCGACACCCCGCTCTACCCCAACCGCTATGGTATTCCGGAACCGAATCCCTACCGGGAACCGCGCCTGGCGGCACCCTTTCTGAATCTGGTATTGCTACCCTTGGTGGGCTTCGATGCGAACGGAGGGCGACTGGGCATGGGCGGCGGTTTCTACGATCGGACCTTCGCGTTCAAGGCCGATGACGGTCACATCCCCGGGTACGGCCCGGACCTGTTTGGTCTGGCGCACGCCTGTCAGGAAGTACCCGCGCTGCCGATTGAACCATGGGATATTCCCCTGACAGCGGTGGTAACCGATCGGGGTGTTGTTCGATAAGAGGTGGGTGTTGCTGAGAGCGACGGGCGCTAGGAATTATCGGCCTGTTGCAGGACCACCGAGGCAGCGCTGCTGTCGTCATCACCAAACCAACTGCCCAGATCCAGCGCACTGATCAGCACGCCCAGGCAGAACACAAAAATGACCAGAGTAACGATATCGGTTTTCATTTTATTCGGAACCTTCTTTTTTAACCGTTCAGGTATTCAGTTAATCGACATCCGTCCAGAACTAAATTTCCCTGTTGGCGTACCGTTTTATCGCAACGAAGTCTAAGGTTAGTCGAAAATCGTGACAGATCAAGAAAAACGTCGGAAAAATGGACGTTTTTTGAGGCAAATGTGTTGAAAATCACATTTTTAGGGCGGGTTTTGCGGTTTTAACGGTGGATGGCGGGCTTCGCCCTTATGCCACCCTACCGTGAAGTAGATCGGATTAGCACCTCAGCTCAGAAAGAACTGATAGGCCTCATTGTCGGTTTCATCCCAATAGGGATAATTGATTTCATCCAGGAATTTGCGCACCTGTGCCCGCTCTTTCTTGGGCACCTGCATACCGATCAACACCCGCCCATAGGCGGCGCCGTGGTTGCGATAGTGGAACATGGAAATATTCCAGTGCCCGGCCACCCGATTGAGGAAGGCGAGCAGCGCTCCCGGACGCTCCGGGAACTCGAAGCGGAATACCATTTCATCCCCCACGTTCGGCGCGTGCCCGCCGACCATGTGGCGGATATGCATCTTGGCCACTTCGTTGTCGGTCATATCCACCAGGTCATAGCCCTGCTCGCGCAATTCGGACACCAGCTCGGCGCGGTCGTGGCCGCCGCTGCCCACCTGGATGCCGACAAAGATTTTCGCCTCCTGGCTATCCGCGTAGCGGTAATTGAACTCGGTGATATTGCGCTTACCCAGTGCCTTACAGAACTCTTTATAGGCACCCGGGCGCTCCGGAATGGTGACCGCCAGAATGGCCTCTCGCTGCTCACCGATTTCCGTGCGCTCGGAAATGTAGCGCAACCGGTCGAAGTTGATGTTCGCCCCGCAATCGATGGCAACGAAGGTCTGACCGGTAATGCCGTTCTCCGCCGCATACTTCTTCATGCCCGCCACGCTGATGGCACCGGCAGGCTCGGCGATGGAGCGGGTATCCTCAAAAATGTCCTTGATACCGGCACAGATCTCATCGGTATTAACGGTGATCACCCCGTCAATGGTCTTGCGGATCACCCGGAAGGTTTCTTTGCCGATCTGGGCCACCGCCACCCCATCGGCAAAAATACCCACCTGGGGCAGGGTCACCCGCCGCTTTTTCTCCATCGCGGCCTTGAGCGAGGCGGATTCATCGGACTCTACCGCAATGACTTTCACATCCGGGCGCACGTATTTCACGTAGGCCGCCACACCGGCGCAGAGACCACCCCCACCGACGGCGACAAAGATCGCATCGATATGGCCCGGGTACTGGCGCAGAATCTCCATCGCCACCGTGCCCTGCCCGGCAATCACGTCCGGGTCGTCAAACGGGTGGATATAGGTCATGCCCTTTTCTTCCACCAGTTTTTTGGCGTGGGCCGAGGCTTCATCGTAGCTGTCCCCATGTAGAACGACCTTGCCTCCACGGGCGCGCACGGCGTCCACCTTGATCGGCGGCGTGGTGCGCGGCATCACAATGGTGGCCTTGATACCCAGATGGTGAGCGCCCATCGCCAGCCCCTGGGCGTGGTTGCCCGCCGAGGCCGCAATCACGCCCTTTGCCTTCTGCTCCGGGCTCAGTTGCAGCAGCTTATTGTAGGCGCCCCGGATTTTGAAGGAGAACACCGGCTGCAGGTCCTCGCGCTTGAGCAACACCTGATTGCCGGTGCGCTGGGACAACAGCGGCGCCGGGTCGAGTGGCGTCTCGACGGCGAGGTCGTAGATGCGGGCATTGAGGATACGTTTGATGTAGGAGTCGGGCATAGGAGTGTATTGCACCAAAGCTGTGTGAGACGGCAAACCCCCATGGTAAACAATTTGCGAACCGCTGGCATCCATCGCGTATAATGCGCGCATCCACAACAGCGAGGTGACCATGACCCAGGACGAACTCAAGCAGGCAGTCGGCCAGGCCGCCGTCGACTACATCGCCCCGAAACTTCAGCGCGACAGCATCATCGGCGTGGGCACCGGCTCCACCGCCAATTGCTTTATCGACGCCCTCGGTAAGCTCAAAGACGATTTCGCGGGCGCCGTGGCCAGCTCGGATGCCTCGGCGGAGCGTCTGCAGAAGCTGGGCATCACGGTGTATGACCTGAATGAGGTCAGCGAGCTGCTGGTGTACGTTGATGGCGCCGACGAGAGCAACGCCCAGTTGGAGCTGATCAAGGGCGGTGGCGCGGCGCTGACCCGGGAGAAGATCGTCACGGCGGTATCCCGGGAGTTTGTCTGTATCGCTGATGAGAGCAAGTGGGTGGATGTGCTGGGTGCTTTCCCGCTACCGGTGGAGGTGATTCCGATGGCGCGCTCTTATGTGGCGCGCGAGTTGGTGAAGCTGGGCGGCGATCCGGTGTATCGCACGGGTGTGGTGACGGATAACGGGAATGTGATTCTGGATGTGCATCATCTGGAGATCATGGAGCCGAAGAAGCTGGAGGCGGAGATCAACCAGATCGCCGGGGTGGTCACCAACGGCCTGTTCGCCCGACGCGGCGCCGATGTGTTGTTGCTGGGCACCGCTGAGGGTGTGAAGACCATCAAGCCCAAGTATTAACTGCGATAGCCTCTTAGCTTCGAAGCGAGTCCGGTCCGGGGTGGGGTGTATCTATCCCGGACACGCCGTAAACCCATCCCTGGGGGCTCGACGCGCGGAGTCCCTCCGCTTACGGTCCGGGATAGATACACCCCACCCCGGACCTCAGTGCCATCGACAAACCTAAACGCTCACCACCCTCTTTCGCGCTTCACATCAAATTCGCGTAGGTCGGGTTGGCGCGCAGCGCGTAACCCGACGCTTGGCACTCGACGTCGGATTGCGGCCTTCGGCCGAATCCGACCTACTCGGACTTAATCGCGAACAGCAACTCTTAAGATTGGCCTCATCCTGCCGATAGCGCCTCTATAACCTCTGTACATTTGCCACCGCAGTTGATGCTGGCACTGAGGGCGCTTGAGGGGTAGACCGTTTGTAGACTCTCGGAGACATGGATGTCGACGAGAAGCCCCCGTGGACGACCCACATGGATGTAGGAAGTGTCCCGAAGCGCCGGGAGCGCGAAGGGACCGGGTTCACGGCGGGTCTACAAACGGTCTACCCCTCAAGTGACCGGATTCAATGCCCCACACTCAATCCAATCAAAGGATAAGCTTTCATGAACTGGATCAAGCGCAGCATGCAGACTCGGCTGATGGCCGTGGTGGGGCTCGGGTTGGGGGGCTTGCTGGTGACGGCGGTGATCGCCATCAGTCAGTTGAACCAGCGGCTGGATCGGTACAACGAACTGATTACCGTCAACATCGCCCAGGAACGAGCCATCAACCAGATGAACTTCGACTTTAAAGTCCAGGTTCAGGAATGGAAAAACGTTCTCCTGCGTGGCTACGACGACAGTCGCCGCGTCCGGTACTGGAACCAGTTCGAAGAACAGCACAACATCATCCAGGACGAAGGGCAGGCACTGCTCAGCAAAATGGAACAGGGCCCCGTGCGCCAGGAAGTGGCCGACTTTCTCGACGCCCACCAGACACTGTTCCGCGAATACCGCGCCGGCTTTGAAGCCTTCAGCGCCAACAACTACGACCCGACAGTGGGCGATAACGCCGTCTCCGGCATCGACCGGGAGCCCAGTCGGCTGCTGAACGACGCTGCAGAACACATCAGCACCACCGTCTCCACCCTCACCCGCGAGGTCGAACAGGGCAGCGCCCAGGTCAGTTTCTGGTCGCAAGTGGCCATTGCGAGCGTCGCCCTGCTGGTGGTGGTGTTGCTGTGGTGGACGCTGCGGGCCGCCTTCCTGCGCCCACTCAAAGTTCTCATGGACCATATTCAGGAAATGGCCCAGGGGGATTTCACCGGCAAGGTGCGTATCCAGCGGGCCGATGAACTGGGACAACTGAGCGACAACCTGACCCGGCTACAGTCCGAGATGGGCGGCGTCATCGGCTCAGTAAAAGACTCGGCGCTCAAACTCAACCGCGCCTCCGAGCACATCAATCTGAACGCCGATGAAATCACCCGGCTGACCGGTGAAACCGAACAGTCCACCGATCAGGTGGCCACAGCGGTCAATGAGATGTCATCCACGGTGCAGGAGGTGGCCAACAACGCCTCCGGGGCCGCCGAGGCGGCCAATCAGGCCGATGAGGGGGCGCGACGTGGGCGCTCGGTGATGGAGTCCACGCTGGATTCGATCAATCATCTGTCCAACGATGTGAATTCCGTGGCCGAGGCCATGCGTCAGCTCGAGGGTGAAACCAACCGGATTGGCAGTGTGCTCGAAGTGATTCAGAACGTCGCCGAGCAGACCAACCTGTTGGCCCTCAATGCCGCCATTGAGGCGGCTCGGGCCGGTGAGCAGGGGCGCGGCTTTGCGGTGGTGGCCGATGAGGTGCGCACCCTGGCCCGTCGGACCCAGGATTCCACCCGGGAGATTGCGGAAATCATCGATGCGGTGCAGGCCGGCGCTGCCAACGCCATGTCCGCCATGACCGCCAGTCAGGAGCAGGCCCAGAATACCGTGGCCAGTGCCGGGGAGGCCGGTGAGGCGATTGCCGAAATTACCCGGGCCGTGGCCAGCATCAGTGAGATGAATGCCCAGATCGCCACGGCGGCCGAGGAGCAGAGCTACGCCGCCGAGGAGATTAACAAGAACATCGAGCGGGTGGTGGAGCTGGTTCAGGGCGCCCACCAGAGCGCCCAGGGGTCCACCAAAACCGCGCGGGATCTCAATGAGTTGTCGCGGCATTTATCAACACAGATCGCGCATTTCCGGGTTTAGACGGTATATCCAAAGCCGGGGCGGGACAACCGTACCCCACGTAGGTCGGATTAGGCCGGAGGCCGTAATCCGACAAGGGCGTCTGTATTGTGTCGGATTACGGCCTTTGGCCTAATCCGACCTACTCGGACTCATCCACCAATGCCTCTACTAACGCCACTGAATCATTTCGCCCAAACGCTCAAGATCATTGATCACCCGCCACTGGCCGCCGCCGGATTCCACCCGGCCCTGCCAGTGCTCCAGGCGCTTGGCGTAGTCCCGGGGGTCGATATTGTCCCGACGCAGCTTGGTGACATTCAGCGCGACCACTTCCACCCCGGACATGTCGATGGGAAAGTCCCGGATCTGCCCTTCCTGAAGGTCTTCCTCCAGGTCGGAGAACACGAACAGGTAGCGCTGCCCGGCGCCGGTTTCGGTCAGGTAATCGTGGCCCTGAATCACGCCACCGGTAATGTCGGTATTGGCGGCACCTCGCTCGATACCCCCCAACACCTCATCCAGGGTTTCCTTGAAGGCCCGCTTCTGGCCGTTGGCCACGCTCGGACGCTCGTCAAAGGTGACTTTGGCGACGATGTTTTTCTCGGTGAAGCTGCCGCTGTCAATCAGGGCCACCGCCATCGAATCACCACTGTCCAGGCTGCCCAGCAGATAGGCAATCAATGACTGGGCTTTGTCCAGCTCCTCGGTGTAGGTCCCGGAGGTATCCAGCAGCAGATACACGGCGCGGTTATCCGGCCGCTGGGTGTCGCTGCAGGCGCTGATCATGCCCAGCGCACTGAGCAGCGCGGCCAGGACAGCGCCGCGCCGGAGCCAACCGTAATAACGGTTCATGGTTGTCTTCGTCGTACGCTTCATGGCTGTCTCCGTCTTACGCCTCATGGCTGTTTCCACAGTTCGCTTCATGGCTTCACCCCCAACACTTTGGTCGCTTCCAGATCCTCACTGTCATCCCAGGGCGGGTCCTCGCGGTCGGCTTTGCGCTCACTGGAACGCGGGCGGTTCACCCACTGCTCGATGGCCAGGGGGACCACAATGAGCATGTCGTACAGATGCACCAGCATCTTGCTCAGGTGATTGGCCATGCCGCCCACCAGGCGGACGATCAGACGCAGCCCCCGCAGCAGTGCCACGACCATCACCCCCACCACAGTGCGCAGGGAGTGAATGAACGACTCCAGCGGAATCGCCACAAACGCCAGCACGAACGGCAGAATAAAGCCGAGCACCATCTGCCCGATGGAGGGAATCCAACGGAACTGGGCTTCCACCACGGCGGCACCGGTCAGGGTCTGGTTGAGCGCCTCGCGGTCCAGAGCCAGCAGGTCGCGCATGTAGGCCAGAGACGCTTCGATACTGGCCAGAATGGTCAGCAGCGTCAGGCTGGCAATCATCATCCGCCGACGCATCCGGTCGTCCATACTGCCGATGATCGGGAACAGATGGGTGATCCGCAGGGACTCCAGCAGGAAAACCCCCATGGCCACCTCCAGCAGAATGATCACCAGCGCGGCGACGTCCGAAATACGCATGGACCCCACGTAGCTGTTGCTGCCGACCATTTCCGACATCGGCATGGCAATCAGGTGGAAGTTGATCAGCCCGCCCATCAGGGCGACTGCCAAGACCAGCCCGGCAATCAGGAACTGGGTCATGGAGGAAGCGGTCAGGGAGTTCACCGCTTTGTCTTCCCCGGCGCGAATCGCCGCGTATTCCTGCATCTGTTCATCAATGGTCTTGCTGCGCTCATCCAGCCCATCAATGGTCTGCTTCACCTGGCTCAGGTTCTGATCCAGGGAGCGCCACTGGGGCTGCATGCCGGCCAGAATCCGGTGCCGCTCGCGGCTGCTTTTCTGGTACAGCTTCAAGGTCTCTTTATGGGCGTCCTCAATCACCTCGCGGATATTTTCCAACACCTTGTGTACCGCCGGGTCACTGCTGCCGGGCAGGCCGGAGACAGTTTCGATCACCTCCGACCAGGCCGGTGGTAGAGGCGGCGCATCGCTGGCCTCCTGATAGTCGGCCTCGATCTTCTCGATGGCGTCGGCAATCTTGCGGTGCAGATTGGGGTAGCGGCTCAGATCCCGCTCCATGATGGTGTGCACCCGGTTGAAGTCCCGCTCAATGGCGGCTTCCGCCGAGCGGCGCCCCATGGCCAGCAGCACGTCCCGGTTGCGCGCCACCAGGCGATCTTCCAGTTGACCAATGGACCGGCTCCACAGGCGCATGGCGCCATGCACGGCCCGGCCACTGGCGCGAAACAGTTGATGGGCGTGGCGGCGCCCCAGATAGAGCACCACCACCAGAATCACCAGCCAGATTGCCAGCGAGAGCGCCGGCGAATCCGACCAGAGGGTCAGTAGTTGATTGAACATGATGAATCCTCCGAATCAATGAATGTGCCAACCAGCGGATTGGCTTGAGTCGAAGTATCTCGAACGTCGGTGAAAAATCGGTGAGTTGGTAAGGCAAGGCGGTTTATACCGCCTCAGAAGCGGGCGGCTTTGCCCAACAGTGACCGCCATCACAGCCTTTCTGGCAGCCAATGCTACACTTTGGCCATGGCAGACATACTCTGGGTTGAAGATCAGTCCCACTGGATCGAGAAGTTCCAGCCGGTGCTCGAGGCCACCGATTTTGATGGTCGGCCCACCCGTGTGCGGGTATTCCGGTTTGCCGAAGCGGCCTGTCAGCACATCAAGCAGAGCGGCGCCGGCCAGGCACCGGATATAGCCTTGCTGGACGCTCAAATGAACGGCCGGGACAGCGCCGGCGCCTCGGTATCCCGGGCACTGCAGCGCAAATGGCCCGACGTCCCCCAGGTCTATCTGTCCGAGTACAGCGGCACGGATATTGAGCAGAGCGCGTTCGAGCAGGGAGGCATTCAGGACTTTATCGCCAAGCATCAACGCAATATCGAAGCGGTCTTGTGCTGGCGCATCAAGGCCGCCTTGCGCCAGCGCGAAGCACCTACAACCGAACAGCTCACCAGCGGGCCCCTGACCCTGGATAAGCTCACCTGGGAAGTCTTCTGGCACGGCCACAAGCTGATGAACCCCAACAATCCCCGCCGTCCGCTGGGCCCGACGCCCCGGAAAATTCTGCGCTACCTGGTGGAGGCCTCCCCCCGGCCGGTATCCACCCTGCAGATGGCCCAGGGATTGGAAGCCGACCCGGAGCGGTTTTCCTACGCCAATTACCGCCAGCACATCAAAACCCTGCGCCACGCCGTTCAGCAGGCCCAACCAGAGCGGGACTTCATGGCCCTGTGTCAGCGAGGCGAAGGGATCGTCACCTTTGGGGACCTGGGTGCCTATTGCTGGAAGCCGGTCCAATCAGAGTAAGGAGCCACACCGTGGCCGACCCCGACAATACTACCCTCAACACTGCCTCCCATCCGCCGTCGGTACGCCCGCGCCGGCTGGCCTTTCCCTGGCTGAGCAGCCTGGCCGGGCTGGCGCTGGGCGCCTACCTGCTGGCGGCGGGCGAGCCCCAGCTACTGCGCGAACTGGGCCTGATGCCCGAGGGCTACCGTCTGCACCCACTGGTCCAGGAGCTGGAGATCAAACTGGCGGCGCTGCTGATCTTTGCCTTGCTGATCCTGCGCGACGTATTCCATCACAGCCGGCGCCTACGAGCCTTTGACCGGGATATCGAGCGCTTGCGCACCGAGCTGAACCAGGTCTGGCAGAGCAAGAAACAACTGCAACTCAAAGCCCACACCTATGCCGGTCACGCCGACAAACTGAAACTGTTTATCAGCGAGAAGCTGCTGGAATATATCGAGTACGACGAAAAGTTTCTGCACTTCAAAAGCATCGCCGCCGAAGTGCGTCACAACGGAGTCATCTGCTTTGACAAGGTGCAGACCGCCTTACAGAGTCACCTGGAACAGGACCAATATCCGGACGAGGAGACTCATGGCCGAGACCGCGACGCCTTCGAGGCGATGCGCTATCTGTGGGACCTGCTGGACCTGTCCACCACGGACAATATTGCCCTGCACATCGGCAACCAGCTGTGCGAGTGTGAGGAGCACTACTACCAGCGCCTGCTGAACGATGACGCCTCCGAAGCCGTACCCCACCGCCCGGATTACCGGCCAAGGCGGGCCACACTGAAGGCACTCGCGCCCCTGCTGCAGGAATCACCGAGCCGGCTCGAAGCCCTGGATGAGGGCTCAACCGAGCGGTTGGTACTGGACGACGACCCCCAGTTTCGGGCCTATCTGGACCCGACCGACAGCCTGCTCGGCAACGAAAACCACTTTGTCCTGATGCTGGAAAACCTGCTGAAGAACGCCCAGTTCTTTGCCCGCAAAAAGGCCAAATCCAAATACAACCGGGTCGCGCTCACCCTCGGCCAGCAGGGCGCCCGGGTCGAGCTCGCGGTGTACAACCGGGGCCCCCACATCGAGCCCGACGCCATGGAGCAGATTTTCCAGCTCGGCTACTCCACCCGCCGCGCCCGGGAGCACCACGGCAAGGGGCTCGGATTGTTCTTTGTCCAGGAGATCGTCAAGGGCTATGAAGGTCGGGTAAAGGTCGAGAACGTTGAAAACCGGCCCGCCTATTATTCCCTGCGCATCGCCCTGGCCGACGGCCAGCTGACCACCGAAGTGATTGAAGTCACCCTGAACGAAGACGGCCAGCCCCAGTGTCGGCGGGCCCAGACCCTCAGCGCCTCCTCCGAGCCGGGAGCCGCGACGTTGGAATGGGATTTCGACCAGGCCATCACCCGCGTGGAGCTGACTCCGACGGGCAGTCAGGACACCCTCGCCCTTGAGCTGGACCCCTCCAGCGGCCGGGAGACCCGGCTGGATCCGCAAAACCCGGCCACCCCCCGCTGGGCCCTGGAGGTGCAGCCCCGGCGCAAAGGCGGCAAGCTCACCTTTACGCCGCTGGATGTCGCCGGGGTGTGCTTCCGGGTGCTCCTGCCCACTGCGGCCTCAAGGGTCGAGGGGGACGATGAGGACCTGGACGCTCTGGCCCCCCGGGTTGAGGACCTGAACCGCCCCTTCGAGGCCCTTGAGGAGTACCGGGACTGAACCCGCCAGGGACATTGAAATTCCGCCAATCACCCCCATATATAATTAAACGTTACTACCAGCATAGGTTTTTATATTGTTGGCATTTATAAGCGCCATTGCTTTTTGCCCCTTGCCTGGCCGCGGTGCAATCCTTATTATGCTGGCACACGTATAAAGCGGCCACGACCCGCTTGGCGCGGTCGACACCGCTTCACTCACGATACCGATTTGGAGACACAGCTTTATGAGTAGCGACGCTATTGTGCACGTCACTGACGAGAGCTTCGACGCCGAAGTTCTGAAGTCCGACAAGCCCGTTCTGGTGGATTTCTGGGCGGCCTGGTGCGGTCCCTGCAAAATGATCGCTCCGATCCTGGACGAGTTGGCCGGCACCCACGGTGACAAGATCAAGATCACCAAGATGGATGTGGACGCCAACAAAGAAGTCCCGGGCAAGTTCAACATCCGTGGTATTCCGACGCTGATCATCTTCAAGAACGGCGAGCCGGACTCTACCAAGGTGGGCGCACTGTCCAAGCAGCAGCTGGTCGAGTTTATCGAAGGCGCTCTGTAAGCCCGAACCCCGTCGGCAGCCCCCGCCTGGCGGGTGGCTGCCGGGCGCACGGCGAGCAGAGACCGGCGCCTTTGCACTACCCGGCGTTTATCGCTATACTCCCTTCATTCGATGTTTGCCCGGCCTTGATTCAGCTCTGAACCACCATCCAGATCGATGGACCAGCCAAATCGATGGGCAGCTCCGGGGAGTTGACTGAAACGCCAGTTGATTTCCAATAAATTCCCGCTTGTTCTCCCTGTTTCGGCGCTCTGTGGCTCAGCCACCCTGGCCTGCAGTCAGCCTGTAAGCAGAGATAACAGCACCCCGGCACCGCCAGTCCCGCACGCTCAGAATCACAATTTTCGTGCAACAACAAATCCATTAACCTTCACACCAAAGTCACACTGTATGAATTTAACCGACCTGAAAACCAAACCCATCGAAGAACTGATCGACATAGCGCGGGAAATGGGGCTGGAAAGCATGGCCCGTTCGCGCAAGCAGGACATCATCTTCAATATCCTCAAGCGCCACGCCAAAAGCGGTGAAGACATCTACGGCGACGGCGTCCTGGAAATTCTGCAGGATGGCTTTGGCTTTTTGCGCTCGGCCGACAGCTCTTACCTGGCCGGCCCGGATGACATCTACGTCTCCCCCAGCCAGATTCGCCGCTTCAATCTGCGCACCGGCGACACCATTGCGGGCAAGATCCGACCCCCGAAGGAAGGCGAACGCTACTTCGCCCTGCTCAAGGTCAACGAGATCAACTTTGACAAGCCCGAAAGCTCCAAGCACAAAATCCTGTTTGAAAACCTCACCCCCCTGTTCCCCGATGAGCGCCTGCGCCTGGAAGCCGGTAACGGCTCCACCGAAGATCTGACTCCGCGCATCATCGATCTGATTTCTCCCATCGGCAAAGGCCAGCGCGGCCTGATCGTGGCACCGCCGAAAGCCGGTAAGACCCTGATGATGCAGAACATTGCCCAGGCAATTACCCGCAACAACCCCGAGTGCCACCTGATCGTTCTGCTGATTGACGAGCGTCCGGAAGAAGTGACCGAGATGCAGCGTTCGGTGCGCGGCGAAGTGGTCGCCTCCACCTTTGACGAGCCGCCGGCCCGTCACGTGCAGGTCGCCGACATGGTGATCGAGCGGGCCAAGCGCCTGGTGGAACACAAGAAAGACGTGATCATTCTGCTCGACTCCATCACCCGTCTCGCCCGCGCTTACAACACCGTGATCCCCTCCTCCGGTAAAGTGCTGACCGGTGGTGTGGACGCCCACGCCCTGGAGCGCCCCAAGCGTTTCTTCGGTGCGGCCCGGAATATTGAAGAGGGCGGCAGCCTGACCATCATCGCCACCGCGCTGGTCGACACCGGCTCGAAGATGGACGAAGTGATTTACGAAGAATTCAAAGGCACCGGCAACCTGGAACTGCACCTTGATCGGAAAATCGCCGAGAAGCGTATCTACCCGGCCATCAACGTGCGCCGCTCCGGCACCCGTCGCGAAGACCTGTTGATGAAGGAAGATGAAATGCAGCGCGCCTGGATTCTGCGCCGCCTGCTGCACGACATGGAAGACGTGGCCGCGACCGAGTTCCTAGTGGACAAGCTGAAGGACTTCAAGACCAATGATGAGTTCTTCCTGTCCATGAAGCGGAAGTAAACGTTGGGCAACGGCGGATGCGGCCTGCCGTGGCAGGCGTAGGGCGGATAAGGCCAACGGCCGCATCCGCCGTAACCACACCACGACGCGCATCCGCCGTTACCAAAACGCCCCTAACATAATCTGCCTCCACGCCCCTCGCCTATGAAATACCGCGACCTCCGAGACTTCATCCACCTGCTCGAACAACGCGGCGAACTCAAACGCATCACCGCCGAAGTCGATCCCTACCTGGAAATCACGGAAATCTGCGACCGCACCCTGCGTGCCGGTGGCCCGGCCCTGCTGTTTGAAAACCCCAAGGGCTACGATATTCCGCTGCTGGGTAACCTGTTCGGCACCCCTGAACGGGTGGCACTGGGCATGGGTGAAGATTCCGTGGAAGCCCTGCGGGAAGTGGGAAAGCTGCTCGCTTTCTTGAAAGAGCCCGACCCCCCCAAAGGCTTCAAAGACGCCTGGGAGAAACTGCCGATTTTCAAACAGGTCCTGAACATGGGCCCGAAAGTCGTGCGTAAGGCGCCCTGTCAGGAAGTGGTGCTGGAAGGCGACGCGGTGGATCTGGACAAGCTCCCCATTCAGACCTGCTGGCCCGGCGATGCCGGCCCGCTGGTCACCTGGCCGCTGGTGATTACCCGGGGCCCGGAAAAAGAGCGACAGAACTTGGGCATCTACCGGATGCAGAAGATCGGCAAGAATCGGTTGATCATGCGCTGGCTCGCCCACCGCGGCGGCGCTCTGGATTTTCGGGACTGGCAGAAAGCCCACCCGAGTAAGCCCTTCCCGGTCTCCATCGCGCTGGGCGCGGACCCGGCCACCATTCTTGGCGCAGTCACCCCGGTGCCAGACACTTTGTCCGAGTACGGGTTCGCGGGGTTGTTGCGGGGCGATAAAACCGAAGTGGTGAAAAGCCAGACCAACGACCTCCAGGTGCCCGCCTCCGCCGAATTTATTCTGGAAGGCTATCTGGCCCCGGACGATATGGCCGATGAGGGGCCGTTTGGGGATCACACCGGTTACTACAACGAAGTGGATCGCTTCCCGGTGTTTACCGTGGAGCGCATCACCCACCGCAAAGATCCCATTTATCACAGCACCTACACCGGCCGCCCGCCGGATGAACCGGCCATTCTCGGCGTGGCACTGAACGAGGTGTTCGTGCCGATTCTGCGCAAGCAGTTCCCGGAAATTGTGGACTTCTATCTGCCGCCAGAGGGTTGCTCCTACCGCATGGCGGTGGTGACCATGAAGAAACAGTACCCCGGTCACGCCAAGCGGGTGATGATGGGCGTCTGGTCGTTCCTGCGTCAGTTCATGTACACCAAGTTTGTGATTGTGGTGGATGATGATGTCAATGCGCGGGACTGGAAGGATGTCATCTGGGCAATCACCACCCGCATGGACCCGAGCCGGGATACCGTGCTGGTGGATAACACCCCCATTGATTATCTGGACTTTGCCTCGCCGGTATCCGGTTTGGGTTCGAAGATGGGGCTGGATGCCACCAACAAGTGGCCCGGTGAAACTGATCGCGAATGGGGCAGTCCTATTGTGCAGGACCCCGAAATCAAACAACGCGTGGATGCGTTGTGGGATGAGTTGGGGATAGATTCGTAGTTGGGTTACGGCGGATACCACGGCAGTCCGCGTAGGGGCCTAGCGCAGCGATTAGACCCCGCATCCGCCGTTACCAAACGTCCACCTACCGGCGAACTGCATGCGATTACTCTCTATAATTTTAATCTTCATTATCTCTCTCGCGGCCAACGCAGAGAACCCCACCTATCCAATCCACTACCACGTCACCTTAAACCCCGAGCACGACCGCGCCGAGGTGGTGATTGAAAGCGACCACCGGGGCCTGCTGAAATTACTGGATTTTGATCTCAGCTCCGGCCGCTATTCCAATCTGGAAGCCAACGGCGAGCTGAAAATCGAAGACGATCGCGCACTCTGGACGCCGCCCAAGCGCAACGCCCGTTTAACCCTGCACGTAGAAGTGTCCCACGAGCGCGACCCGGGCGAGTACGACTCTCTGATGACCGAGAACTGGGCCATCTTTCGGGGCGACGACATCATTCCGGCGGCCCGCGTGCGGACAGCAGGTAAGGTTTACGCCGAGGCCTGGCTGGAATTTTCGTTACCGAAGCATTGGACCAGCGTCACCACCGGCTGGGATAAAGAGGGGGCACGCCGGTTTCGGATCGACAACCCCGAGCGGCGCTTCGACCGGCCCACTGGCTGGATGATTGCCGGACAACTGGGCACCCGCCGGGAGAAGCTGGGTGAGACCGAGTTGGTGGTCAGTGCGCCCAAGGGCAGCAGCCTGCGGCGGATGGATGTGGTGACCCTGATCACCAACGTCTGGCCCGAGGTCGAACAGGCGTTTCAAACCGCGCCCCCCAAATTCGCGGTCATCGGCCACGGCGACCCCATGTGGCGCGGTGCCCTGTCCGGGCCCAATGCCCTGTTCCTGCACGGCGACCGACCCATGGTCAGCGAAAACGGCACCAGCACGGTCATTCACGAGCTGATCCATGTGGTCACCCGGATCGACAGCCGTGATAGAAGCGATTGGTTGGTCGAGGGGCTGGCGGAATTTTATGCGGTGGAACTGCTGTATCGGGCCGGGTCGCTGACCGAAGCCCGACGCACGCGAATTATGGAAGGTTTGGCCGACTGGGGTAGCGAGGTGAAAACCCTGCGCAAGAAACGTTCGGCCGGTGCCACCAGTGCCCGGGCGGTGGTGCTGCTCGATAAGCTGGACCGGGAAATTCAGAGTGTGACCGACGGCGAGCGCACGCTGGATGACGTCACGCGGGTGTTGATCGAGAAGCGCACGGTGACCACCGGGATGTTTTTGGAGGTGGTGGCCGAGGTGATGGGTAAACCATCACAGGTACTGGATACGCCGCTGCTTCGGCAGGCGGAATAGTTGGGTTACGGCGGATGCGGGCTTTGCCCTCCGAGACGTCGGACCGATCCGCCCCACGCGTGCCTGCGGAGGTTATTGTGACGGTGGGTTACGGCGGATGCGCCTTCGGCTTATCCGCCCTACGCATACCACGGCAGCTCGCGTAGGGCGGATAAGCCGAAGGCGCATCCGCCGTAACCACGCCCAGCCACATCCGCCATAACCCAAACCTTCCAATACTCATCAACCCAAGGCACAATAGCGTCACACTAACTATAACCCAACACCCGGAGATCCACGGCAATGCTCAAGAAGTATCTGTTTACCGCCGCCTGCGTACTCGGTCTGCTGTTTACCTTTACCAGCGTCCAGGCCCAGTCCATCCCGCAGTTCAAAGTCCTGATGTTCACCAAGACGGATGGGTTTCATCACAAATCCGTGAATGAAGGCGTGGCCGCCATTCGCAAAATGGCCGAAAAGCACGAGTTCGCCGTTGACTGGCACGAAGATGCCAAGCTGATCAACGACGAGAACCTGGAACAATACGACGTTATCCTGTTTTTGCTCACCACCGGCAATATCCTGAACGAAGAACAGCAGGGAGCCATGGAGCGCTTCATCCAGTCCGGCAAAGGCTTCGTGGGTATCCACAGCGCCTCGGACACCGAATACGACTGGGACTGGTACACCAAGATGGTGGGCCGCACGTTCCACATTCACCCCCGCAACCAGACCGCTGAGCTCGAAGTACTGGATCGCAAATTCCCGGGTCTGGAGCGCATGCCCGACAAGTTCTGGTGGACCGATGAGTTCTATGAGTTCGGCACCGAGCGCATCGATACGCTGAACTACATTCTGTCCGTGGATGGCGATAGCTATGACCCTTACGCCAAGTGGGGCGAGAAGGAAAGCCAGGACATGGATTTCCGGCCCATGGCCTGGTACCACGAGTATGATGGCGGCCGCGCCTTCTACACCGCCCTGGGGCATATTCCCGCCACCTATGGAGACCGGTTGTTTCTGGAGCATATCTATGGCGGCCTGATGTGGGCGGCCACGGGTAAAGGTCTCAAGAAATAGATCTTAGGTACTTCGCCCTCGCCTCGGGGGCGGTTTGTCGGATTACGCGCTGCGCGCTAATCCGACCTACTGGGCTAACGGCGGATGCGCCTTCGGCTCCGAGACGTCGGACCGATCCGCCCTACACGAACTGCGGAGGTATGCGTAGGGCGGATCGGTCCGACGCCTCGGAGGGCGAAGCCCGCATCCGCCGTAACCAGGCCCAAACCTACCACAGCGTAAGGCGGGTCCGCCCGACGTCTCGGAGCCGAAGCCCGCACCCTTCGCCTGCCTATGTGGCTCCGCTGGCGCATTTCACACCATTTTGCCACCCACCGCACAACCTGTCGTATATCCCAGACGTATACTAGCCTTTAAAGACTGATCCACCGGCTGGGTATTCGCTATGTCTGTCATCACCAGAGCCTCTTGGCCATTTGCCCTGACAATGGCACTGGTCGCCTGCAGCGGCAATCCGGGGCCCACGGTTTACGAAGTGCGCGCGGAGAACAATACGGGTGGGCAGATTACGCCCAGCCAACGCCAGGTGGAGGAGGGCCAGACCACCAGCTTCACCATCACCCCCGAGCCGGGCTACGAGCTGCAGAGCATTACCGGCTGTGGCGGCGAGCGCACCCAGGATATCTTCACCACCGATGCGGTTCAAGGTGACTGTACCGTCAGCGCCCGCTTTGAACTCAGCGATTATCAGATCAGCACCCAGATAATCGGCTCGGGCACGCTGTCTCCAGAGTCTGCCCTGGTCACCATTGAGGATATCACCGAGTTTGCCGTGCTTCCCGCCGAGGATTACCGGCTGGCCAGCATTTCCGGCTGTGGCGGCAGTCTTGAAGACGACCGGTATACCGTGGCGGAGGTCACCGCCGATTGCACTATCACCACCCGCTTTGAGCCGGATGTGTACACCGTCAGCGGCACCCTGAACGCCACAGCCCTGAATCAGTTTGACGGCACACTCAATGACGCCAGCACCGAGCTGGTGCTGAACGACAGCTTCGACACCCCCCAGTTCATCAATAACCGCACCACCCTGGACGGCTTTGCTACCGCCGAACCCGCCGACATCGACCCGCGCTTCCCGGCGCACTTCGCCGACACCGCCAACCCGGCGGATTACTATCGGGTCAGCCTTCAGGAGGGACAGCTGATCCAGTTGCAGGTGGTGGATTACGCCCCGGCGGAGGGTGACGAACCCCGCTATCAGGGCGACCTGGATCTGTACCTGTTTTCATCCGCCACAGAGGAACTGGTCGGCAGCTCCATCGGTACCGGAGAGTTTGAGGAGCTGACCATAGGCGAAACCGGGGACTACCTGATTGAAGTCACGGCGGCCCAGGGCACCTCCAAGTACATACTGCGCCTGCTCCCCGAGAGCACCGCGCCGCAGACCGATCTGAGCCAGACTCAAAGCGGCGACTTCGTGCCGGGACAGATGCTGGTGATACCCGCCGAGACCGGCCAGAAGCGCCTGAACACGGCGAACCGGGTGCGCGTGCAACTGGAACACAGTGCGCCGTTTAGCGCCCGTGCGGCCCATCGTCCGGGCAGCGCCCTGGCCAGCCTCAGCCAACGCAACCCCGCCGCCTACCAGAAGCTCACCACCCTGCGGGCCATCAAGGCCCGGCGTCTGGATCCGACCGTCGCCCGGGCGGAGCCCAATTACCGGCGCCACGCCCAGCGCGTACCCAATGACCCGCGCTACAACCTGCAGTGGCACTACGACGCCATTAACCTGCCCCGCGCCTGGGATCTGACTACGGGGACTCCAGAGAGCGGCGAGGCGCCCATTGTCGCGGTGGTGGATAGCGGCGTGCTGCTCGAACACCCGGATCTGCAGGGGCAATTGCTCGACGGCTATGACTTTATCCGGGACGACGAGGTCGCCAACGACAACCAACCGGGTATTGATCCGGACCCCAACGATCCGGGCGATGGCGATGGCCTGAACCCGGACAGTTGGCACGGCACCCACGTGGCGGGCACGGTGGCGGCGGCCAGCGACAACGGCCGGGGCGGTGCCGGGATTGCCTGGGGAGCGCGGATTATGCCGCTTCGCGCCCTGGGGGTCGGCGGTGGCACCAGCTACGATATCCTGCAGAGCGTGCTGTACGCCGCCGGGCTGGACAACGACAGCGGCACCCTGCCCGAGCGCCCGGCGGATATCATCAACCTCAGCCTGGGCGGCCCCGGCAACTCCCAGATCGAAGCGGACACCTTTCGGGAGATCAATGAGACCCTGGGCATAGTGATCGTCGCCTCCTCCGGCAATGAAAACACCTCCGAGCCGCTGTTTCCCGCCAGCTACCCAACCGTCATTTCCGTGGGGGCAACCACTGTCGCCGGCCTGCGCGCCCCCTACTCCAATTTTGGGGACACACTGGATCTGGTCGCCCCCGGCGGCAACCTCGGGGAAGACGCCAATGGCGATGCCATCCCCGACGGTATTCTCAGCACCAGTGCGGAGCGCGACGGTAGCGGCGCCATTCAGCCCGGTTACAGCCTGTCCTACCAGGGCACCTCCATGGCGGCGCCTCATGTCGCCGGGGTCGCGGCCTTGATGAAAGCCGTATACCCAGGACTGACCGCCTCGGAATTTACCGTATTGCTGGAACAGGGGGATCTGACGTCGGGGGATGGCACACGCAGCGATGAGCTGGGCTATGGCCAGATTGACGCCGAACGGGCGGTCGGCACCGCCTACGGCATCGTCAATGGCGATTTCCAATGGCCGGCGCGGGTGAACGTGCAGCCATCCCGGGTCAACCTGGGTACCACGTCGGAAACGCTGGTCGAATTGATCTCAGAGGGAGAGGGAGAGCCGGGCTCGATCACCGTTGACACCGAGGTACCCTGGCTGGCGGTCGAGCCTTTTGAGGTTGAGCCCAATGGCCTGGGCCGTTACCGGGTCAGCGTCGACCGCGCGTCCCTGGAAGACAGCCCGGGCTTTTATCGGGGTCGGGTGCTGTTCACCGTGGACAGCGACAGCACACTTACGTTGGAAGTCTTCATGGAGGTCGGCACGGTTTCAACCACCGGCCAGCTCACGCGAACCTACGTGCTGCTGATTGATCAGGACGACGCCGAAGGCACGGCCTACCAGGCGGTGGCCCTCCCCACGGACACCACCAACGAAGAAGCTACCTTCGAGATCACCGGCGTACTCCCGGGCCGCTACTCTGTGGTCGCGGGCTCCGATATCGACGCCGACGGCATCATCTGCCAGCTGGGCGAGCAGTGTGGGGCCTACCCCAGCCTGGAGCGTGAACAGGTCATTGAGGTGACCGACACCGACCGCACCGGGTTGGATTTTACCTTGGGTATTCTGGGGGGCCTGCTTGAATCCAGCTCCCAGTCTCTGTCGGGCAACCCCGAACCACCCGCAACCCACGTCAGGCAAGTGCCCCCACCCGAGCAGCGCCGACAAAGAAGCTCTCAAGAGTAATCATTTCCGGCCGCTAACCCTATAGCAGGACGCCCCGCCATCAGGTCCATTAGCCCAAATTCTGGTCTGATACCGGGTTCGCTATGCTCCGAATCAGCGAACCTCAGGATTTTTATCACAATTTTTTCTAGAACATTCCGTGTCTGATCGGAACCACTGTGGCAAAATGCGAGAAAATACGCCACGGAGCACTTTCCGGATCAGCGGGAACAACGCGTCGGCCATTAATAGTAAAAATGAGGGTATCGTGAACAATCTATCGCTGAAATGGAAAATCCTTCTGAGTGTCACCCTGACCTGCATCCTGGCGGTCATTGTGACCACTGTGGTTACCGTCCGGGCCGGGCTTGCCACCACGGAAGAGACGATTATTGAAGACACCCGTACGCTAACCCAGGTGCTTGGGGCCTCCAACGTGGGTGCCATCAGCTTTGGGGACACCACCACGGTCACCAATTCACTGGAAGCCTTGACGGAAAGTGAGCGCGTACTCAACGCGGTGATTTACAGTGGCGGCAAACCCTTTGCCTGGTTCGTTCGTGGCCAGGAGGGCGGTCAATTGCCCGGCGATATCCCCCGCACGGCCCGCCAACCCGGCATGATCGAACAAGACGGTTACATCGTGATGACCGAAGCTATCATGGACGGCGATACCCAGATCGGCTCCATTGCCGCCCGCGTGGACATGAGCGAACTGGACAACCTGGTCGGCGAGGCCGTGGGCGATGCCGTTATCCTCATTATCGTGATCAGCATCATTGCCGCCTCGATTGCCTACCTGGTTCAGGCCAGCATCACCAAGCCGGTCAATCAGGTGGTACGGGCCCTGCGGGATATCTCCGAAGGCGAGGGCGACCTGACCCGGCGCCTGCCGGTGAGCGGCAGCGATGAAATTGCCGAGCTGGCTACCTGCTTCAACACCTTTGTGGAGCGCCTGCACAGCATCATTGCCAGTGTGGCCGACACCGCCCAGGAAGTCAGCGAAAACGCCCACATGGTGTCCCAGCTGTCCAACGAAAACGAAAACGCCATCAAAAACCAGCAGTCCGAAATCGAACAGGTGGTGGTGGCCATCAAGCAGATGGCCAATGTGGTGCAGGACGTAACCGAGAGCGTCAGCGAAACCGCCGAGAAGGCGCACCAGGCCGATCAGTCCGCCGCCAATGGCAAGCAGGTGGTGAATGCTACCACCCGCCAGATCGAGAACCTGGCCTCGGAAATCCGTCGGGCCGCCGAAGTCATTGACCGGCTGAACAAAGAAACCGTCAGCATCGGCTCGGTACTCGATGTGATCCGTGGAGTGGCCGAACAGACCAACCTGCTGGCCCTGAACGCCGCTATTGAGGCCGCCCGCGCCGGCGAGCAGGGTCGCGGCTTTGCTGTGGTGGCCGATGAAGTGCGCACCCTCGCCTCCCGCACCCAGAGCTCCACCACCGAAATTCAGGAGATGATCGAGCGCCTGCAGGTGGGTGCCAAAGAAGCCGTGGAAATGATGGCCGAGGGTACCAGCCAGGCGGAAGCATCGGTGGAGAAAGCCGGTGAAGCCACCAGTTCCCTGGTGGATATTACCGAGCTGGTCAGCGTGATTCGCGATCGCACCAACCAGGTGGCGGTGGCCTCTGAGGAGCAGAGCTCGGCCACTCAACAGATTGAAGGCAACATCGACAGTATTTCCCAGGTTGCATTGAGCACGGCGGAGAGCTCCAGCCGGATCAATTCCAACACCAGCAGCCTGGCGGAAACCGCGGAAAAACTCACCAGCCTGGTGAACCGCTTCAAGCTGTAGGACAGCGCACCAAAAACCATAAGCCAGAGAGAACAAGCGTCATGAAAAAACAACTACTTCTTTGCAGTGTGGTAGCCACCCTCAGTCTGCCTGGCCTGGCTCAGGCATGTAGCGCCCCGGACGCCAAGCCGGCCATTCCTGACCCGATGACAGCGGAAACCGCTCAGATGGTCAAAGCCAACAATGAAGTGAAAGCTTACGTTAAGGCCATGGAGGAGTACCTGGGCTGTGCCCGCATGAGTGGCGGTGAGAAGCGGAAGGAAATTTCAGCGCTGGAAGATTTTGCGGCGGAGTTTAACGAGGCGATCCGGACCTTCAAGTCGCGGAATAGTTGATTCGGGGTAGCGGCGTAGGGTGGGGACGGCGGATGCTGCCGAGTCGGGTTACGGCGGATGCGCTTCGCTTATCCGCCCTACGCATACCTCCGCAGTTCGCGTAGGGCGGATAAGCGCGAAGCGCGCATCCGCCGTAACCCAACCACCCCATCACATCATCCGATCACCATAATCCGACACCGGCTTCTTCGGCCGCGCATTGTTCAGGGTAGAGGGAATTTCACTGATGTGCCCACCCCGGGCCAGAAAGGCCTCCACCTGGCGAGCCAACTCATCGCGCAGCCGCTGGCGGGCGGCCACACTGAAGTCCTCATGGGCTTCCGATTTAGCGGAATACGACAGCTCTACTTCAGACTCATCCAGCGCCTCCTCGTCGGCACTGTCTTCATCCTCGAGCACATCATCCACATCGTTGTCGTTAAGGGGATATTGACTTGCCATAGTGACACCTCCACCACGCCAGTTGCACGTCAACCCAGGCCATAACGACCGTTTTCGAGTGGCCGATTTTGACCCGTTTTCGCGTAATTTATAGCGCAAGAAAACGACGACGTCATGAGTTTTTGGTGGTGTTTTTAGGCTTTTTTTACCTTAGCAGGGAACCGGGGTAAAATTTTGGTTATTACCGGCGGGTGTCCTCAGATCGTTCCGACACATCGACACCGTTGAAACCGGCGTATAGTCCCACAGACCACCCTGTAGAGCGCGCCCCTGGCGCACCTTCAACCACTAACGGAAGCAGTTATGAACGTTCGGTTACTGAGTAAACACTTCCCCCAACTGGCAGAGCGGCCCGAAAAAGAACAGGCGGCGATTCTGCAGCAAGCCCATGAGCGCGCTTATGCT
Source organism: Marinimicrobium sp. LS-A18 (assembly GCF_000463525.1). Taxonomy (NCBI): domain Bacteria; kingdom Pseudomonadati; phylum Pseudomonadota; class Gammaproteobacteria; order Cellvibrionales; family Cellvibrionaceae; genus Marinimicrobium; species Marinimicrobium sp. LS-A18. The sequence continues at coordinate 379,104 of NZ_AWEP01000006.1, read as the reverse complement.
CCGGAGAGAAAGTTGGCCCACTGGCGGGGTAATGTCATCAGCCTGGTGTGGATCTGTGCGGTATCGCTGTTTATCGCGCTGGTGGCGGGACCGGCTCTGGGGCTGGGGCGGCCGGTAACCGGGGGAATCATCATGGTGGTGGTGCTACCCATCTTTATGATACTGCGCCATCGGCAGTATGTGGCCCAACTAAGGCCCGAAGTGGATGCCATCCTGGCGCGAACCGGGGACTGAGCGGTTCGTTCCCCATAAACCAAAACCGGCGCCCTGAGGCGCCGGTTTTGGTTGGTATTGGAGCAATCGGGGTCAGATCGCGTCCGGGCCGGTTTCGCCGGTACGGATACGGATGATCTCCTCCAGCGGCGTGATAAAGATCTTACCGTCGCCGATTTTTCCGGTTTGCGCCGCCTTGGTAATGGCTTCCACCGCCTGCTCGACCAGCGAGTCGTCAACAGCCAGCTCGACCTTTACCTTGGGCAGGAAGTCCACCACATACTCGGCACCCCGATACAGCTCGGTGTGACCTTTCTGGCGGCCAAAACCTTTGACCTCGGTGACCGTCATGCCCTGAACGCCTACTTCGGACAGTGCGGTGCGCACGTCGTCCAACTTGAACGGTTTTACTACAGCAGTGATCAGTTTCATTGTGAATTCCTTACGTAAACGACTTTAAAGTGACGGTGTTGAAGTGACCTATGCCACTAAGATACACGTTACAGCGGTTTGGGTCATCTCCCGCCACTCGAAAGCAAGTGGCTTGAACGCCGGGGCTGCAGAACACCCCCGGCTGTTGTTTACTTGTTGCTGACAAATTCCGGATACGCTTCCATACCACACTCGGACAGGTCCACACCTTCGTATTCCTCGTCCTCGGTGACCCGCAGGCCAATGGCCACTTTGATGATGCCCCAGACGATCAGGCTGGTCACGAATACCCAGATGAAGATGGTCAGTGCACCCACGATCTGTCCCAGGAAGCTGACGTCGCTATTGGTGAAGGGTACTGCCAGCAGGCCCCACAGACCAACCACACCGTGTACGGAGATGGCACCGACCGGATCGTCGATCTTCAGCTTGTCCAGGCCCACGATGGAGAAGACCACAATGATACCGCCGATGGCACCGATGATGCTGGCACCCAACGCGCTCGGGGTAGAAGGCTCAGCGGTGATCGCTACCAGACCGGCCAGAGCACCGTTCAGAGCCATGGTCAGGTCAGCCTTGCCGAACAGGATGCGGCCCAGAATCAACGCAGCCACCAGACCAGCTGCCGCCGCGGCGTTGGTGTTCAGGAACACCATGGCAACGGAGTTGGCGTTGGCAATATCGCCCAGTTTCAGCACCGAACCACCGTTGAAGCCGAACCAGCCCATCCACAGGATGAACATACCCAGGGTAGCCAGCGGCAGATTGGCACCGGGAATGGCGCGCACTTCACCGTTGGGGCCGTACTTGCCTTTACGGGCGCCCAGCAGGATTACACCGGCCAGAGCCGCAGCCGCACCGGCCATATGGACGATACCGGAACCGGCGAAGTCAGAGAAGCCCAGGTCGCCCAGGTTATACATGCCAAAGACATCAGCACCGTTCCAGGTCCAGGAACCTTCCATCGGGTAGATGAAACCGGTCATGACAACGGCGAAAGCCAGGAAGGCCCACAGCTTCATGCGCTCAGCGACGGCGCCCGAGACGATGGACATGGCGGTAGCCACGAACACGACCTGGAAGAAGAAGTCAGAAGCGCCGGAATAGATGGAACCACCGGTGAAGTCACCACGTTCGGAGAACTCACCCAGGGTAGAGGCGACATCCACGTTCTGGATACCGGAGAGGAAAATTCCCCCGTCGTACATAATGGCGTAACCACACACCAGATACATGATGCATGAGATGGCGAACAGAGAGACGTTTTTGGTCAGAATCTCTGTGGTGTTTTTAGCACGGACCAGACCCGCCTCCAGCATTGAGAAGCCCGCGGCCATCCACATGACCAGTGCCCCACATACTAGAAAGTAAAACGTGTCGATCGCATACTGCAAATGAAAAATATTTTCTTCCATTGCATTTTCCCCGTCTTTATGGATTGTGAGTTGAAAAAAACAGCTGATATTGCCGGCCTGACCCCGGACAGTGCATAGAGCAGGCCAACAAGATAAAAAACTTATTATTCAAAGACTTAGGGAATATTCAGGATTGGGGGTCGCGCGCCAACCAGCCACTTCGCACCAACATGGCGCATGCACCGCCCCGGTGCGCACCAACTTTGCACCAAACTGGAACTGGCACCGCTTTCCGCTTTAGAATGGCACCTGCTGTGCCAGACGGGCACTGTGATATGCTCAAGGAATAAAGAAGGCAGGAATCTGATTTTGATGGAATACGACAACGTTACCTTTATGGCGTACCTGAGCGCTGCCGTCGTCGCCGCGCTGCTGACGTTGACGTACATCTATCAGTTCTTCAAAGAACAGAAGACAGCCATCTTCGCCCCCGCGGCGGCAGTACACACCCTGAACCTGCTGGTCATCGTCGCCGGCATCAATCAACCCTGGCCGGCCACTCACTGGACGTTTTTCTTCGAGTGTCTGCACTACAACATCTGGACGCTCTCGGTCTATCTGACACTGAAAGCCAGCGCCTCCAACAGTGCCCTGCCCCGAAGCCTCAAAATTCTGTTTCTGATCGGCTGGCCGGTGACCCTGTTCGCCCTGATCGCGTCCGTCACCCAGCTGGAAATGATCTTTTCATTGGAGGCATGGCTGACCCTGTCCCTGGCGGTGATCGGGCTGGTGAGTGTAGAGCAGCTATTCCGTTACGCCGCCGGCAACGATCGGCAGATCAAACTGTTGTGCATGAACCTGGCAGCGCTGTTTCTGTACGACATCTATCTGTTCACCCACGCTCTGATTTTCCAGCAGATTGATCCGCTGCTGTGGCAATCCCGGGCCGCCGTTTCCATTGCCACCTGTCTGTTTATGGCCCTCGGCGGCCTGCTGCTTCTCCAGCGCAATGACCGGCCGGCCAACTTTACGCTGTCCCGACCGATTGCCTTTTACACCACCTCCCTGATTGCCGTCGGGGTGCTGATTACCATTCTCGCCCTTGGTGGTTACTACGTGCGCCTGTATGGCGGCAACTGGGGGACTGTCATCTACAGTCTGGTGTTGATCGGTGCGGTGTTGTTGATCACCACCGTATTCGCGTCCACCACCATCCGCTCCCGCCTGTCGGTGTTGATCAACAAACACCTGTTCCGGCACAAGTACGATTACCGCAGTGAATGGTTGCGCCTGATCAACTATCTGGCCCAGCCGGCGGAAACCAGCGAAGCCAATGAACGGGCTTTCTTTGCGGTAGCCTCGGTGACCAAAACCCCGGGCGGCGCCATCTGGATTCGCAAGCAGGGCTTTTACGAACCGGTCTATCAAAGTGGCCTGCCCAGCTACATTGATCTTCAGGAAGAGCCGGTGGACAGCCCTTTCTGTCAGACTTTTTTACAGTCCGAGTGGGTTTTCTTTCCCGAAAGTGGCGACAACCTCGCCCTGAGTCAGTACAACGAATACCTGCCGCCCTGGGTGCACAACATTCCCGATCTGTGGCTGCTGTTCCCCTTTATTGTCGGTGACGAACTGATCGGGTTCATGGCTTTGACCAAGCCGGTGGCGGACGCCTCCCTGACCTGGGAGGACCTGGACCTGCTGAAAACCATGGGACGCCAACTGGCCAGTTACCTCAAACGGCACCAGCAGGCCGAACAGCTCGCCGAGGGACGCCAGTTTGACACCTATAACAAGCTCGTGGCTTTCATCATTCACGACCTGAACAACCTGATTGCCCAGCAGGCACTGGTGGTACGAAACGCGGAAAAACACAAGGACAAACCCGAGTTCATCGACGATGCCATTCATACCATCAGCAACTCCGTCGATCGGATGAACAACCTCCTCAAAAAGCTGCGTACCGACGGTAAAGACCTGATTACCCGCCTGTCGATCAACGACATTGTAAAAAAAGCCGTCGCCGAATGTTGGCGACAAAAACCCATGCTGACGGCTGAAATCAGCGACGATATAAGGTACATTGAAGCGGACGAAGTGCGTTTGGTAATGACCTTTACCCACTTCATCAAAAACGCCCTTGAAGCGACGCCGGACGACGGCCGGGTTCACGTCACCCTCCGGTGCGACGATCACGAAGCGGTGATTGCCATCGAGGATACCGGTAGCGGTATGGACTGGGATTTCATTCACAACCGGCTGTTCAAGCCGTTTGAAACCACCAAGTCCGGCAAGGGTATGGGGATTGGCGTCTACCTGTCCCGCGAGTATATTAATGACTTGAGCGGCACACTGAATGTGATCAGCGCCGTCGGCGAAGGAACCACCGTGACCGTCACCTTACCGGTCACGCAAGAGTAAAACGAACATGGCCGGTTCGGTGCCCACCGCCGGGAGCGGCCCCACGGAGTGAACACACCTCCGCAAAAAGGCTAAGGCATTATGAGTAAAAACAACAAGCACACCCTGTTGATTATCGAGGACGACCGAGGCCTGCAGAGCCAGCTGCGTTGGCATTTCGAGGATTACGAAACGGTATTTGCCGAGAACCGGCAGGATGCCATCGCCGCCCTAAGGCTGCACGAGTCACCCGTGGTCATTCAGGACCTCGGCCTTCCCCCCGACCAGGACGGTGTGGACGAAGGCTTCAAGTGCATTCAGGACATTCTGCGCATGTCCCCCACCACCAAGATTATCGTCATGACCGGGAAAACCGATCACGACAACGCCATCCGCGCAGTGGCGATGGGCGCCTACGACTACTACGAAAAGCCGGTGGACCCGCAGACGCTGGACCTGATCGTCCAGCGCGCCTTCAACATTTTTGAGCTGGAGGAAGAAAACCGCCGCCTGGCCCGCCTCCAGCAAACCCCACTGGAAGGCCTGGTCACCAACGACCCCCAGATGCTCAAAATCTGCCGCATGCTGGAAAAGATCTCCCCCACCAACGTCACCTGTACCCTGCTGGGAGAAAGTGGCACCGGCAAGGAGGTCATGGCCCGGGCCATCCACCACCTGAGCCCACGGCGTAACAAGCGCTTTGTCGCGATCAACTGCGCCGCCGTGCCGGAAAACCTGATCGAAAGCGAGTTGTTTGGCTACGAGAAAGGCGCCTTTACCGGCGCCGGTAAACAGACCCTGGGTAAAGTCGAAACTGCCCACGAAGGCACCCTGTTCCTCGACGAAATCGGGGACATGCCGCTCAATCTGCAATCCAAACTGTTGCGCTTTCTGCAGGAACGGGTCATTGAGCGTGTGGGTGGCCGCGAGGAAATTCCGGTGGATGTCCGGGTCATCTGTGCGACCAACAAAAACCTGCAGGAGATGGTAGACGAAGGCAGCTTCCGTGAAGACCTGTACTACCGAATCTGCGAGATGACGGTCGAGATTCCCCCGCTGAGAACGAGGCAAGGCGACAAAGTGCTACTGGCACGGCACTTTATGCTGAAGTTTGCCAAAGAGCACGATCAGAAGATCAAAGGCTTCACGCCTGACGCGGTCCAGTCCATCGAATGTTACGGCTGGCCCGGCAACATCCGGGAGATGGAAAACAAGATCAAACGCGCGGTCATCATGGCCGACGGCAAACACATTACCCGAGACGACCTGGGCCTGGTCACCGACGGCGAAGACCTGTCGCTCAACCTGCGCCAGGTGCGTCAGGAAGCCGAGCGCCACGCCATACTCCGGGCGGTAGCCATGACCGACAACAACATCTCGGCCGCCGCCAAGCTTCTGGGTATTACCCGGCCGACGTTTTATGACTTGATCAAGAAACACGACATTCCGTTGGGTAGCAACACAGTACCTAACCTATAGCTACCGTGGGGCGGATTATCGGCGTTACGCACCTCAACGTGCGCATAATTTGCTCCAAGGCTGATACTCCAGACTATTATGACTGACGGTCATTGCCTTCCCATGCCAAGCGTCTTCAGAACCCGAAGCTGGGTTCAGGCATGGATTGATACCTGGGGGAAGCATCCCGGTGTCGAACTTATTGACCTGGGCGGCCGCCGAGATCCTTTGGAGATCCTGTACAGAACCACAATCAAGCTAAAGCGCTGGCTTCCCGCTAAAACGCTCTGCTTGGCGGGGACGGGAGCAGGCGCCATTCATACCCCGCGCTCCGAATACAACCATATGAACGAACTTATGCAGCAGTGCGGAGGCGAAGAAGGCTTAAGAAACGCATTAACGACGCTAAGTTGGAGTCAGTTTATCCTTCCGGATATTCTGATTGAAGCCCCCTGCTACGAGAAAATCCGGTCGCTATCCAAAGCTACCCGATGGCCGCTTTATATTGAACGAGATGAGCCTGCGTATTGCATAGAAAGTCCGAGCTTCAAGGCGTATTGCGATGGCCTCAGCGGCAGTACGAGACGCCGCTACTTTCACCAACGCCAACGTCTAGAGTCACAGAGTGGCTTTCTGGCGGAGCGTTGGCCGCAGGATCGGATAGAGCCGTTTATTCATGCTCTGAATCAATTACACATCTCACGCTGGGGCAAACCCTGTTATTCACCGGACTCCATTCGCTTCCTGCTGCAGTTCACCGCCAGCCTCGAGGATGAGGGGGGAACTATCGTTCTGGATGTATTGAAACTCGAGGGGGTTATTGTTTCCGTTCTCTTTGATATCATCTGGAAAGGAACGCGCTATAACCTTCAGTCGGGCTATGTGACTTCTGGAACTACAGGACTGTCACTTGGTGCACTGCATCTGGGTTACGGAATTGAAGAAGCAGTCAAAAGTGGACAACGGTATGATTGCCTCGCTGGCCAAGGAAAGCATACCGATTATAAGCGTCACATAGCCAACAAAAAACACCGACTGCAGACGGTTATCCTGCAAAAACCTTCAATTGCCACCCTCAGGACATTGAACAGCCTGTTTTCAACCGGGAAGTGAACTCATCATGACCAATCCTTTAGTGACCATCGTAATCATTGCCTACAACGAAGAGCGTCATATCCGGGAAGCGATTGACAGCGCACTGTCACAAACCTATTCGAATATTGAGGTCCTACTGGTAGACGACGGCTCCCGCGATCAGACTCTGAACATTGCCAAAGCGTACGAGCCCAGGATACAGGTCATCAGTCAGGCAAACAGTGGCAACTGCTCAGTACCCCGCAACACGGGGCTGAAAGCCGCAAAAGGACGTTTTGTTTCATTTCTGGATGGTGACGACATCCTGACCAACGACAAAATCGAGAAACAGGTTGGTCTGTTCGAAAAGTACCCGGACGCCGCAGCGGTTATAGGCAATTACCAGAACTTCGGCGGCACTTCAAACGGAGATGATCACTTCTCGACATGCACTGCCCTACTTAATGTGATCAATCAATCTGGCGGCCATTGCCACCGGTTCGATGCTGGGCAGGCCGCCGATATTCTTCTGGAAGAAAACTTTACCATTGCCAGCTCGCCACTGTTCCAAACCACGAGCGTCCGTGAGTTGGACGGATTCTGTGAGAGCCTCTTCTCCTGTGAAGACTTTCATTTGAATTACCGAGTGGCAAGCCGTTGGCCAATCGTCGTCACCACTGACGTCCTGTTCAAGCGACGCATGCACGGAAGCAACATGTCCTCTAACCAACTGAAAATGTCCAAGTACTATTTTATCAGTCGGGCCAAGCTCAAAGCTATTGAGGCCGACCCTAAACGACGCCGCGCGCTCTCGATTGACGTCAGAAGCCGCTATAAGCGGTACCTCAAAAATGCACTGAAAAGCGGCTCATGGAAAGACCTTCCTCAGTTAGCCAAAGGCCTCATCGACCTCGGTTAGACTCCGATGAACAGTCGCCTGAGACCTGGTAGAGGGATAAGTTTTCCCAGCATCTTACGCTCATGGACAGGGAAGCTGGCCCGGACACCCAGCGCCGCGATCAGGCCTCCTCCCAACATGCCGACGATCAATATCAAAGGAAGCGAGTTGGGCGTGGAAGTCCATTGCATAAGTGCGTAGAACGCTATCAAAAGCGGCATTACTACCAACGCTGGACGAACGAAACTTCGATAGTAATCCAGCATTGATATGCCAATAGCACGGCAGCCATACAGCGGTAGAAAAATAATCCGGAAGAACACCAAAGGTATCATGGTTCCCAGAGCCACCCCAATCAAACCCAGGTATTGAACCAGGATAAGACTCAACACCAGATTGACTATCACTTCAATGACATCAATTTTTGCAATTATATGGTGTCTGTTCGCTGCGTATAAAGCAGAGTTTAACGGATGGTTCGCAAACCCGATCATACGACCGATCAAAAGAATGACCATGACCCAGTAGGCGTCACGGTATCCGTCACCCATCCAGCTGCGTATAAAGGCATCGCCCAGTATGGTCAGCCCTCCGGCACAGATTAATGCAATAAAAAAATTGATTCGCGTGACAAAAATCAATTTCTCCCGAAGTTCCGACTGATCATCTCGGGAAAAATACTGGGTGAATATCGGAACAAACATATTGGTGGCCTGACTGAGCATCATCCCCAGAAACTCCACCAATCGAGCGCCGATGTAATAGTGCGTTACCATAGCTGCCGACAGCGCACCTGCGACCACAAAGTTATCAACATTGTTTCTCATTTGGTAAGCAATGGCGATAATAAACGCCCAAAAACTATAGCCAAACAGCTCTTTCAGCTTACTGCCGGAAAACCATTTACGCCCAAACCTCAACTCCGGAAAAGCTGACCTACAGATCAGAAAATACATGAGGTTGGAGAGTCGTGCTGTCAGAAAACTCACCACCGCGATTCCCACGATGCCGTAACCTTGCTTGACAGCGTAAACCGTGAAGCCCGCGCCAAGCAGTGTAGTCACAATACGGGCCAGCGCCACCTGATGAAAGCGCAGTTTGGCACTGGCGACACCAGCCAGTGCATTGAAAGGGAACTCCAGCGCGACCGACACCCCGACAATCAGCATCACCCACTGAATGATTTCAACGTTCTCGGTGCCCTCTGACAGAAACTGTGGCGCGAGCCAGGCCGCCAATGCGCTGACCAAGGTGAGCACCAGCGCAATCCCCACATAGACAGAGAGGGAGGTATTGATCACCCTGTTGGCGTCATGATCATCATTCTGGCCAAGGGCGTAACTGACATAGCGAGTGATCGCTCCCGCCATCCCCATATCGAACAGGTGATACGCCGCGGCAAGGCTACCGATGACCGTCCAGACACCATACCAGTGATCCCCAAGCTCCCCGACCAGAAAGGGCATCATGAAAAATGCCACAAGCATGCTGATCACGGTTTGCGTTACACGGGTAATCGATCCCGCAAGCAATGTTCTGGCTACCGACATAGATGACTCTTACAGGGAGCTGGTCACTCTGGATAAAGATGAAGATGGAGGAAAGCGGGCTCTTTCGCCTTACCGCACGTTCGGGTTACACTCAAGTTAACTTTAAATAGCGAATCTAGCGTCCACTTGGGCAGAACTGCAATACCACCGACAACGGATTTCATAATGAGAGTTGCTTTTCTAATTCTTGCGCATAACAACCCAAACCATTTGGGCCGTCTGATCAGTGCCCTTTCACATCAGAATACGCATTGTTTTCTACACATCGACAAGAAGTCAACAATCCTTCCCGCGACATTCCGGGACGCTCCCAGTGTGAGCTTGAGTAATAACCGGTATAAAGTTTACTGGGGTGACTTTTCGATGATAATGGCCATACTAGCGTTAATCGAACAGGCGGTCCAGCACCCGCTTCACTTCGATCGCCTGGTGCTATTAAGTGGCGCCGACTATCCGGTAAAACCCATTGATCAAATCGTCGAATTTTTTACTCAGAATGGCAACAGGGAATACATCAATATTACCCGGATGCCCGATGAGGAGGCCGGAAAGCCATTGAGGCGTCTGACCCGTTATAAAATTCACGAAGGTGGATCTCTCATTCACCGGGTGACTTTCAAGCTTCTTGCCAAAGCCGGGCTTGCGCCTCAAACCCGGACTTACGCAGAGGCACTCGGCTCCTTCACACCCTATGGTGGCTCAACCTGGTGGGCGTTGACGCGTGAGGCCTGCCAGCACATTGCCGACGTCATTGAACGAAACCCGACACTCTACAAGTACTTCAGGAATACGCACTACCCGGATGAAATGCTGTTCCATACGATCCTGGGAAACTCGCCGTTCCAAAAGCACATTACCAGGAATCTGACCTATACAGACTGGCGAAACAACGCCGCCAGCCCCGAAGTTCTGACAGTTGATCATCTTCCCACTTTGACATCCTGCATTATCAACGAGGGGCACGACGCCTTCGGCTCCGGACCGATGCTTTTTGCACGAAAATTCAACGATAACAGTATTGAGCTGGTTGAGGCCTTAACCTAAGAAGTTCGACTCCATCAGACCCGAATGGCACTTTTGCAATGTTTCAGCTTTTTAACCATTGCGATGGGCAATAACGAAAGCAATCCGTACCACAAGGAGTCTTTCCCTGGGCGAATCGAGAAAGATTTTTTGAATGACTCTCTGGCCCGTAAAAATTCGTATCTCCGGAAATAATCATAGCCCTGCTCGAAGTACTTTCTGGAAATCTGCCGGTCCAGCTCTTTATAGCAGTGGCGTGGCAAATCGTACTCTTTCATCTTGCGAAGTACCGTTATAATGCCGTCAGCCCTTTCCGCAATATTACGCAATGATATGCTGCCCTGCCTAACCCGGTACTGGTGGTACACCGTCGGAATATAGATAAAGTCATAATGGTCGGCGATCGCCGACCACATCAGCTTATCATCGGCATTTCTGACATCCGTATCGAAGAAACCCACCTTATCAAACACACGGCGACGGATGGCGACACCCGATGTGCCTACAAAATTTGAATAGGCCAGGCCAGCGGCAGCCTCGGAAGATCGAATTAACCAGGCATCACGCATTACGGCCGACTTCGGAAGGTTGTTGAGCGTGTGGTAATTACCAAGGAAACTGGGGTTTATGACGGCATTATCTTCGCCGACACAACAGAAGCCCGTAAATACCATACCCGCCTCTGGGGCGGCGTCCAAAGCCTCCATGCTGGCTTTTATCTTGTTGGGTAACATCACATCATCAGAATCAAAAATGAAAATGACCTCGCCCTGAGCCAGGTTGATTGCCTTATTTCTCGGGCCTGAGGGTCTTCCGCTGTTGGCCTGATAGTAGTACCTGATTCTTGAATCGCTATACGCTTTGACTTTGTCAGCGGTCCCGTCTGTCGAACCATCATCAATGATGATAATCTCAAAATCAGAGTAGGACTGGGCGAGAATAGAATCCAGAGTTTGTTCTATGTACCCCGCTGTATTGTAAGCGGGGATAATGACAGATGCTTTGGGCATGGCGCCTTTAATCAACTCCCTTGTGAAACAACCCGGTGCGGAGTATCCGCACCGGTTTAAAGCTACTTCTCTACCGTCAGTCGAGCGTGAGGACTTGAGTGGTATTGGTGAAGGACGAGCCTGCGGCACCTCCCCCACCGGTAACAATCAGACGGTTGTCGATGGTTCCGAATCCGGGGCCATGTCTCGGAGCAGGTGCGTCATCCAACTGAGACCATTCACCCGTTATCGGGTCATACACATCGACTTCGTGGTAAAGGTCTCCTGGCGCACCGGGGTTACTTTCTCCACCAACAACCTGAAGCTTACCATCTATTTCCCCTACCGCAAACGCCCGCCGACCCCTCGGCATGGAGCTCATGGTCCAGCTCATGGTTTGCGGATCATATACCTCCATGGAGGGCAGCCCTTCGCTGATCGTGTCGCCACCTGATAGACGGTAGCGGCCAGACATCACATAGAGTTTGCCATCCACCACGGCCGTACCAGCGTTGTCCCGTTGCTGCACCATGTTCGGGCCGCTGGACCAACTGCCGGAAGCAACGTCATAGATCAACAGGGAGTTGACGGAGGCACCCTGACCATTCATTCCGCCCGCAACCAGGATCTGGCCATTGAGATACTTCGCCTGTATGCCTCCGAGCGCAATAGGCATATCCGGCAACTGCGACCAATTGTTAGTCCACGGGTCATAGCGCCAGAACTCCGCAACTGCTCCGGAGAACGGTCCTGTAGACCCACCCGCCACATACAGATAGGTGCCATCGGTAGTCACTGCCGGGTTCTCAACGGCGGCTCCCGGTTTCTCTGTGACGTAGCTCCACTGATCAACCACAGGATTGTAGAGATACAGAGAATTGATAGGACCAGAAGACAGTTTGCCCGCTACACTGTATAGATCACCATCGTAGACGACACTACCCGCATCCAGTATTTGCTCCGGCATCGCCTGCCCGTTTGACCAGCAGGCAACCGGCTCTATCCTCAAGGCCGTCACCTTTCCTGAGCCAAACTCGCCAACGAAAAGGTCTCCATTATGCTCGGACAACGTCAATGGATCATTAAACCCGGAGACCAGTATTTCCTGGGACTCGACACTCATTCCATCTTCTGACAGCTGAACGCGGACGATATCATCACCCAGCGAGTAACGCACGGCCATCAAATTGGTCTCGAGCTTGCCGCATGCCCGTCCTGAGCGAAACTCGATGATGCCGTTTGCGGACGCGTTCATACCCAGGTCCCCGATGCGGGGCTCGTAGTTCGGCAGGGGGGCCACGCCCTGATAAGAGCCGTCTCCGAACACACACTCGTCTCGTGAGGGGTTCGGGTGGCCATAATATGCACCCTGTTGAACCCGATACAATGCGTCAGACTGTGGCCCCGGATTGTTACCCCCTTCCTCTACCGGGGTCGCATCAGACAGACCGCTGCAGTCTGGCGTTGGAGAATCCGGGAACGCCCCCGTGACACCCAGACCATTATCGGTCGCGTACATCTGCGCATTTGAATGGAATACAAAGTCATAGGTGTTGCGCAAGCCAGTTGCATAGGTCACCACATCGCATGGAGCGGGCCCATACATATCCTGCTCATTAGAACAACTTCCATCAAAACCTGCGGCGAACACATCAGCAACCACGATGGCAGCTGACAGTGGCTGCTCGGCTCGGTCCCCAAACTCCGTTGGCTCAATCACCGGTGATCCCGCACCCGTATTGCCGCCAACAGCGATATAGAGCTTGTCATCAGCCCCGAAGTGCAGGCTGTTAATCGCATGGTTGGCGATCGCACGAGGCAAGCCGGTAATAACCTGCTCGACCACTTCGAAATTGGTACCTGACAACCGTGTCACCGTGCTTGAGTTCACTACGCCGCTGTTGACGGAAGGACTGGAAGACGCGACCCACAGCGAGTAACTACTATCATCCGTTGGGTCATCGTCATAAAGGGTGATCCCCAGAGTCAGACGCGGACCGAGCGTATCCACCAGGCTGGTAATGATCTCATCAGAGACAACATTCAGATCATCGTCATAGGTCAGGGCGTGAATGGTACCAAACAGCTCGGTGACATACAGCTTGCCATCCGGGGCCCAAACCATGCTGGTCGGGAAGTCGATATCATGCGACTTACGCACAAAATCAAAGGTAGTTTCAGCAACCTCCGATTCGGTCGCTTCGACGGCAAACCGCTCAAATTCATATGTGATCGGAGAGGCGCCGTGACGGTGAGTCGTCATTATGCCAGTAAAGCTTCGGGTGCCAATCACCGGATCGATACCCGCAGCATCAAAGCTGAAGAATTCGGTCTCTACATTGAAGGTATCCAGCTCGTTCCGGAAGCCACCATTGACTGAGTAGTACGCCGTGACCGTCCTCGTGCTGGGATTGGCAATCAGCTCGAGGTCCAGCCGCCCATTGCTCAGGTTGCCCACCACACCCGACGACGACTTGACGGCCACGCCATCTTTCTCATAGGCGAACTCGACCACTGGATTACCCGGGAACGAGTTCTGCACCAACTTGACGTAGTTATCCTCGTCATAGCCGAACCAGAGGCCTGCCTGCTCGTACTTACCAGTACCCGGGCTTGGCGCGTTGATCTGGGTACTGATTTTGGTAATCTGGTTGGGCCCCGGGAAGCCTACACCCACTGGATTGGCCTGATTATTGACGTCCAAGTGAAGAATGCCACTGGAGGATGTTATGTCCAGCACGCCACCGAAAGTATCGAGCTCCATATTCTCAGGCAAGTAAGCGTTGATTTTGCTGGAAGGCAGTACGTAGGTGAAACCGGTGCCCCCATTGTATATGTCTTCAACACCGCCCCGGTCTTCATCAAACTCCAGTACATAAGGTAGTTCGACACGAATCTCGCTACAGTCAACCGGACTACAGACGTTCGCATCTGTAACTTCAACCGTCACTGTCACCTTGGTCGGAGCATAGCCGCCTGCGGTCAATGTCAGCTCTGCCTGGTGCAGCCCCAGTGCCAAGCCGGCGGAGTCCACTTTCAAGGTCACGGTTTCAGGCGTTGTCCCTGAGGTTCCTTCCAGCGTTAACCAGGTTGCGCTGCTGGAATCCTGATAATTCGCAAAGGAATCATCACTGGCTGTCAGCTCAAAAGACGTAGTGTGAATTCCAGATTCAGGAGGCACGGTCAAGCTGATTGAAGCCGGATTGGCAACCAGCAACGGCAGACCATCCAAAACCGTCAGCGACACGGGGATACTGATATCCGGCAACTGGCTACTGCTGACCGTGACCTGCCCCTCGTAAGTGCCGCCCGGCAAGCCCGCTGGATTCAGAGTCACCGTCAGGGCATCGGGGGCGACGCCTGATGCCGGCTCCACCGACAACCAGGACACATCGGTTGTGGCAACATAATTCGGGCTTGAGCCGTCGGCCGAGGCGTTCAATCCCAGATACAGGATCTCATTGATAGTGCCATCGCTGGCAAACGCACTGGCGACAATCTCACTCGGTGACAGGGTAAATGCCGGATCAAGGGTATTCTTGACCGTAAAATCGGTCACAAACATGTCCTGCCCACCATCGGACTTGTGAACCACCGTGGTTATCAGATGCTCTCCGTCAGGCAGGGTGTTGGTATCGAGGGCCAGAGCCGCTCCGGATGAAGCGGTTCCGACAAAGTCGTAGGGCGGGGCAAGCTCAACCTTGGTGGGCGTACCGGACGACGATGCATTCAGGTAAAAATCAACCTTACTCACCCCCTGCTCAGGCTGGAGGTGGATGTAGACGTTTCCGGAAAGCTCTGCACCGCCAAGGTCTACCGACCCTGATCGGCTGCTGGACGTACTAACCTGCAAGCCGTATGTATTCGAGGCCAGATCCTGGTAGCTCAGCGTCACAGGAATAGTCTCGGTAGTCGAGCCCTCCACAACCAACTGCGCCTGATAGTTACCCGGCTCGAGCCCTGTAACATCGACACTGACTGTGTGAGTGGACGGCGCCACCTCCATGTCTGGGCTGATAGTCAACCAGTCCGCTGTGGAACTGATGGTATAAATCTCATTCGCCCCCATGGGATGATCAATGACCAGGCTTTCCGTGTCGCCTAGCTCGGGTTCAACCACCATAAAATTCAGAGCATCCGGTTGGAAATAGAAACCCTCACCACCCACAGTAAACTCGCCCGAAGCATACTCGACGGTCCCATCAGTCAATGTCAACCGGGTTGATATAGAGTGATTGCCGGGAGGCAGTAGACTGGTATCGTATGGCAAGGCCGTGCCATTGGTTGCCGTTCCGGCGAAATCAAACGGAGCCACACCCTCAATTTTAGTCGCGCTACCTGAGTGGGTCGGGTTGTTCAAGAAGAACGCCACGGATTTAACGCCCGCGTCCGGACTTGTAAATATAAAGGCGTTGCCGTCCAACGCCTGGCCGGACAACGCACTCGCGGAGGACCGGTTCGCGCTGCCAGATACCAGCACCTGATAAGCACCACTTCCCTGAACAAGCTCCACCTCTACGGGGATGGTCACGGTGTCGACCCCATCGGCGGAAACCGTGACAGTGCCGGTGTTAACGCCGAAAGAGAGGCTACTCGTATCAATCAGCACATTGCTTGAGAAGGGGGCCGAACCAGAGCTATTTTCAAAGGTCAGCCACGGCTGATCGGAAACGAGCGACACCGACGTGGCGCTCCCGTCGGATATACCCACCGTCAAAGGCCAGCTAACCGCAGCAGGACTGTAAAGCTTTTCAGAATAGGACGCAGGATCAGGCTCCAGGACCGCGCCCTGGTTATCCACCTGAACTTGCGCGCTGACATTAATGACCGAGTTGTCAGTCAGTGTTACCGCCGCACTGATATCATGGGCTCCGTCGGAGAGCTGTAGCGTATTGTACGGTTTAACATTATTGTTAGCCTCAGTGCCCGCCAGGTCCCATGGCGCCACCCCCTCCGTCTGGACCAACGTCCCATCTACGTAGAACCGCACCCGCTTGATTCCCGAGTTCGTATCAATAAAGGCGTAGAGGTCGCCACGAACAACCTCACCGTCCAATAACGTTGCCCCCGCTCGATCCGGCCCGGGGGACTTGACGATATCTAAAGCCCACGTCGGCACTGAGACTAGTAAACCGAAAACCACAGCAATCACCGCAGATTTCAGCGTATTTTGGGAGAATACCGATTCAGATTCAAAGAGTAGCATTTCGGGGGCGCCTATTGAAATAATCCGTCATATACCAGTAATCACGAAGTCCCCCCTTACAAGATTAAGGGGTAGTCGCGAACTGGCTGCAACTTAAACTTAGGCAAATAGCACGCCAACAGAGAACAAATCAGTAACCTATTGTTTTTGAAGGCAGTTTTTAACGCACTCTGAAGTTTTTCTTTGAACGATGTAAAAGAAGGCGACAGTATCGGTGCACTCATTAAAACCCGACGAGAGGACTGCGAAGTACTAGAAGCAAGGGCACTGATCTCCTCAAACAGAGTGAGAATAATGGTTTCGCTAACTGTATCTAAATAGATTCACCCCGTAAGGCGCGCATTCTTCATAAAAAATCTAACTATAAGAACAGATAGAATGCTAATATTGTTCTTAATTTATACAAGACGGAATCTTGGTTAGGAAAGGGCTATGAAAGTACTCTGCAATGTAGATTTAACAAAGTACTCTGATAGAAGAGTGACATTTATTAAAGAAGACGAAAAAGAAAAACATGGATTTCTAAGTTTTACTAATTTAATTTTTGATAAAATAGAATTCATTAAAAAAAATGAAGTAGATTCAATTCTTATATTTCAACCAAAAACTAAAGACCTTGCTTTCTACGCAATGGTTAAGATACTTTGTCCGAAAGTAGATATATACTATTTCGATTTACTGCTTAAAAAGCCTAAATCAGTTGTTAGTAAAATTATATCCAGAGTGAAACGTATTCTCTTCAAGTTTTCTGAAAATGTGCTTTGCGTCCATAAAGATACCTCTGCATATGAAAAATACTATGGGATCAGGACAACAGCCTACATACCATTCAAATCCAATAATTACGACTTTTATAAAGACTATTCAATTAAGGACGAAAACTATGTTTTATCATGCGGAGCCAGTCATAGAGACTACAACACTTTATTCAAGGCTGCTCAAGATCTAGCAATTAACTTTAAAGTCATTGTTCCAGAAAAAGAGCATATAAAAATTCATAAAACGTTAATCTCGTTAGAGCACAAGCCGGATAATGTAGAAATAGTAACTCACGACTTTAATAAAGATACTTGGAACAAGATGATAGCTGAGTGTACATTTGTAGTAATACCGATAGACTCCGACTGTATACAGCCAGCAGGAATTTCAGTTTATTTGGAATCTATGCTGCTTCGAAAAGCAGTAATTGTATCATCCGGCCCATCAAGCAATTTATTGATCGACGACGGCAAGGCAATCATTGTTAAAAGAGGTTCATCCTCAGAAATGAAGGAAGCTATTAATGATTTGTGGATCAACCCCGAGAAACGAGAAGCACTAGCAGAAATTGGTCATAGGTATGCATTAAGTCTTGGCGGGACAGAAGAGCACATTAATAACATAAAAGACGTACTTTCTTCTTCATATAAAAAAAACACTAGAACCAAAAGTGATTCTAGTGTTTACAAAGAGTAATTTAAAACAATCTATTAATTTTTGTTAATTCATCACTGGTCTAGGAACAGATGCTGGATTCGAAACGTTCCCTTCGCTATCTATCACATAAAGATAAACGGGGCCTTCTTTAAAATAATGGGCATTTCGTAAACTTACCTCAATGCGATTATCAAGCCACGCGTCAGGACTTACGTACTGAATATGTTTAACGCTGCAGCTCTCATAACTGCTTGAATCACAAATCTCTACCCTCGCTCTGGTTGTCGCTATATACAGATCATCAAACCAGGCTTTGGCTGTATCACTAAATCCTTGCGCCATATGCCCCAGCCGAAAGTCAGTAAACTCACCATTAACATATCGCGTCCTATAGCTTTCAGTGTCAATACCGAGCTTTCCGTCAACTCTGACTTGAATTACTCCGTTACTTTCAGAGTATGGACTATTCAATTTTGTGTAAAACTCCCAACGTTGTAGCTTTTCTTGCGTGTTGCTCCAACTCCATCCCTCGGTATTAATGTTATTGCGATCTCCCCAAGATACATCTCCATCTCCAACATTGTTGTATACGCCCCATTTTGACGTTCCGCCTGGCAACAAAGGCATCAACTGAGGAAACCCGTCCTCAGTACCATATAAATAAAATTGTTTATGGTTATCAGAAGTATGATCAAAATCACCTTCCATATATCTCCAATACGTGATGTATAGCTCATTATATGGCCCCTTCCCTGCCCACCCAAAAGCGCGAATGCTATGAGAATCGATACTCCAATCCACCTTCACTGCTTTTTCACCACTGACAGACATTGTGTCATCAATCACAATGCCTTGACCATCATAGCCGTAAATAGTTGACCAATCATGACCCTTTATCGGCGATGTCCGGCCAATGGGATCAGCTAAACTTTGACGTTCAAAGTCGTCCCAGCTTACTATCTCGCCGTCGAAATCACCAAAATTCTGGCCCGTAATTACAGTAGGTTCTGATGAATCTCCGGACAAATCTATAGACTCTACAACTGGTGCACTGTTTGCCGACATCGAAACAACACCCAATGCAAAAAATGCGCTCAACACCAATTTCATCTAAAATACCTCAATTAAACTAAAGGAATGGCAGTGCCGCCAAAGCTCCTGATCTCGGCGGCATCAATTTAAACGTCAACCGCCCTTCCTGTAGCAGACCCGACGTGGATACGAGCGCGCATAGTAGTATATAATTTAGCCAATTATCTGTTAACAAGCTCCCAATCTAATCAAGTTTAAGTACATTTTTGTTTGAGAAATTGGATTGACTATAACAGAATGATATATAGTTGGCGCAGGCAATTGAGATCCCCAAGATAAACCACCAATAAATTTCATACATATCCATCCCAAATAAACCCAGAATCAACCTGACCACCAAGTATCCATTTACAGCCTTAACCACAGCTTCCATCTTGATTAGGTCTTCGCCTTTTAATGCAATAGGTCCATCATTCCTTAACGATAAACAGGATTTCAAGGTATGTTGATTTAGGCGATATATGGATATTACAAGAATCAAGAATATACCAAGGCCTATAAATCCCGAATTAGTCAACACTTCTAAGTATAGGTTGTGTGTATCCTGCTTTCTCCCAAAATAGTGATCCCTGGCGATAGGGAATGCACCGACGCCAACCCCCATCGGGTGCATTTTAAATACCTCAACAGCATCTTTTATAATTTCTTTTCGTTTATCCATCGACTGGCCTTCAATCTCCTCCTGAGTAAAGATCGTGCTAAATCGGTCTATGTACTGATCTGGAATAAATGGAATTGATATTATGGCCACCAGAAAAAGCGCCACTCCGTACTTGATTTTATTTCTTGAGTTCCTGAACAGGTACATAACAAAGAGAATAGTGGCCACATACCCGGTTCTCGATCCCGTATAAATAATAATAATGACTGAAAATATAAGTAATCCCACCAACATTATCCGCACGTACTTTGTCGACGGTTTAAATAGATAATATATAAAAGGCAATAAGCCCACAGCAAACCCCGAAAACGAATTCGGATGAAGAAGTACACTTGTAGTGCCATGAAGCCTCATGATGCCCTGGTTCTGCCAAACCATGGACCCGGTTATCCATCCATGGAACCCCTCATACCCTAATCTTAAGCACGCCAAAAGGTAAACCAGAATGAAAAACATTAGGGACCTAGGAGAACGTACAAATACAACTATGAAGAGCCCATATAATGAGAATGTTAAAACCCGATCCATGTATACCGACCATGATAAAGATCGATCAAATGAAAAGATCACAAATAGACCGAGATAGAGTATGTAAAATATTGCAGTATTTTTGCTATAAGATGCTTTTCTACTTTTTATGGTTCTTTCTGTAAAAATATAGTAAAACGAAATAAGTATTAACGACAGTCCTAGAATAAACTCAAACCGGATTTGACCAAGTATATCCACTCTAGTATTAAGTTTAAGTTGGTGAGCAAAAATATACATTAAAAATATAACCAGAAGAAATACCGGCCTTTCTCGCTCTACACCGAGCGGATTCTTAGGTATTCCCGCAATGCGCTCTAGAGCACTAATCATTCTATACCCAACGCGCTAATCAGGCGTTTCTTGCATACTTCAGACTCAGACAACCGCTCTGCTTTTAAAAGCTTAATGTCTTCGACCAGATTTATCCTATCTTCAAAAGACCGCTTAATTGAATTTGCAATATCTAATGCTTTATTTTTGGTAAATAAAAATCCTTTGCTAAATATTTTTCTTGCCTCTTTATCTTCGCTAACAATCATGGGAACAGACGCGGATATCGCCTCATAAGCCCCACAGACAAGACAACTCTCACGTAAAGTCAGGTCTATGGCAACTGAGGCTGATAATAGGTAGTTAACGTAATCATCATCAGACACAAATCCCAATAATTTAACGTTGTTTGGAACGTCCTTCAGATCCTCACTGTTAAGGGATTTCTCATATTTACCAGTAATATAAATTTGGTACTCATCGCCGAGAATTCGAGCAGCCTCTATTACTTCCATGAAAGGCTCATCTTTAGCCCAAGTGCAGATAAATAGTACATAGCTATCCTCCATAGCCTTCCGCTCTTTCCCGAAGTATATCGTCGGTATCGGATCCGGAAAAACTATAGGCCTCGCATTCCACACTGTCATTGTTTCAGCTAAGCTGTCGTTACTGACAATAGCCACATCGCTCAACCTCGCCACTAACCTTGCAATTCTATTGAGGAGCTTACTTTTACCCTCCAAGGGGTACATTCCGCCGTTATGGAAATCGACAACTAGCGTGAAACGTAGTACCCATTTGATTAAGGATGCATACAGCGCAAGTACCAGAGATGGGTTTTGTACGAAAACGAATTTAGCTTTTCTCATCGCTAGAATACGAGTAGTCTTCGCTATCAAGAATGGATAGCGTAAAGGCCAAGGCTTGTCACAGATAAGCTCGTATAGATCAACTCCGATAAGTTCCGCCATACTGCGATTTCTAGGCTGAATCTCCCACGTAATCCAAACGCCTCTGCTACCTATCTCCATGTATCACTCTCCGGTACAATTCATGATAACTTTCAGCCATCTTTTCAACGGTGAAGTTATTGGCGAAATAACGCTGATACCTACGAGACCTTTCTGATCTATTAACTTCACTCTCCCTATATAATTTGACAACTGCATCGGCGATTGAATCAGCACTATTTTCTACAATATAATCTTTTTCGGCCACAGGGCTTAGTACATATCGGTTCGCAGGTATTTCGGATGCGACGATCTGAACGCCAACCCTCATAGCCTCAAGTATGCTGATCGGCATCCCTTCGGTTATTGAACAATTAATGAATACATCTATACTCGAGAAGAATTTATCTACATCCTTCGTGTAGCCAGGAAGGGAAACGGCGTCTGACAATTTCAGACGATCAATCAATTTTTCAAGGTTCTCTCGCTCTGGTCCTTCTCCGTGAATAACAAGACTCAAATTTCCGATGGCACTCTTTATTAATGGAATTGCTTTAATTAATGTCGAAAAATTCTTTTCTTCAGATAATCTCCCCAAGGCCCCAATCTTAAAAGATCCCACTGGCTGAAAAGGGGTTGACTGTCGATAGTTATCCGAAATTTCTGGTATTCCGTTATGAATAATTGATAATCGCTCACTCGATACAAAGCTATCTATGAGATTTCTTACTGGCTCACTCACCAAAACAACATGATCTATCTTTTTTAGTGATAACTTATCTAGCCAGTAGTAAATAGCCAGTTTACTCATTTTTCTATACTTCGTGTATCCATGGACTGTCGTTATGACTGGACAAGGTCTCAACTTCTTAGGAATCCACCCCAATAGAATATTACCTTTGTATCCATGACTATGGATTACATCGACATTATTATCTCTGCAATATTTAATAATGTTAATGGATAATAGGAATACTAATACAGGGCTAACTCTCATGACTTTACAAGACACGCCTTCCTGATACAGCTTATTTTCTAGCTCTTTTGTTTTCTCATGCTTTTTCCCTATACTTATTACCTCAACTTCAACTCCCGACTTAATCTGCGCCTTGCATAGATGAGACAGCATCTGCTCAGCGCCGTAATATCCGCCACTATCTATCACATGAACTACTTTCACCGATACTCACCTAGATGATTATCATTCCACGTCAAACCACTCATCACCTGTTTGAATCTTAATAATGAGTCGGGGCCTGCCCAACGCCCCAGATGCATAATTTTTTCTGGTGAAACCTGTGCCGGATAGGCAACAAGTCCATATCGATACAGCTGCCTAGCATGCTCTTCAACAACCTGAGAGGTGTCTTGAGCCAATCCGTTAGGGTAACAAATACCTGTCGGCCGTGCGCCCAACTCCTTTTCAATACGAATGCTGGACTGCACTAACTCAGTACGTAGCTTGTCTTTCTCCAGGCGACTAAGAATTGGGTGGGAAACCGTATGACTACCAACGTCGAGGCCCTCCTTATGCATGCTCCTTAGCTGGTCCCAGGTCAACGGAGCGAATGGCGGCTCTGGATTGCTTTCCCTATTAATCCCCAGGTCAACCGACAACTCCCTGAGAAAAGGCCATCGATCTTCCGAGTTCAATTTCAAGCAGTAATCACCTATCGCACTCCATGTGTTCAACAGTTGGTCTGGGTTTATCGGAAGTATTCCAACGTTCGGTATCCTAACTCCTTCCGCATCAGTATTCATCAATATATGTCTAAGGTAATCAGGCCACAGCCAACACTGCTTGTCTATGAATCCTGTCGTCACATACAGTGAAGCGGGTACGGAATAATTTCGTAGTAGTGGCCAGGCATTATCGTAGAAGTCTTGATGACCGTCATCAAAGGTTATCGCTACGCTGTAAGGTTGAACTTTATTGTGAGCAATATCAAACACCAATTGATTCATGGATATGATGTTGAAATGCTTTTTCAAATAGCGCAACTGGAGTTCAAATATTTCTGGAGTAACACCTGGTATAAATTCGTTATCCAGAACTCGATGGTACATCAGGATAATCGGTCGATATCGGTGCAGAGTCCGGCTTAACGATAGTACTCCCAACGAATCCAACCATTTCGCCAACGATTGTTTCATGCAGGTTTTTTCCTGTGCCGACCAATCATCCATTTTATTAGCGACTTCCAGCCATACCAGTAGGTAGGCGCCTTGCCGATTCCTTTCGCGTAGATGCTTAAAGGCTCCAAGAACTTACCTTCATGCATCACAATTGCATTGGCTTGGTTGATGTAAGTATCCGCCCAGGCTCTTCTCAGCGTCCTCGCAGGAAGGCTCGCACCTTGGCTTTCAACGAATTTCCTGAGAATGCGTAAGGCGTGCTTGTACCGCCCCCGATAGTTGTTGGACATCTGGCCTGACCATTCCCGGTAGATATAGGTCTTCTCCGGAGTGTAAGCGAACTTCCAGTCGAGGGAATAACGCAACCAGAGATCCCAATCGATTCCCATTCGAAATTGCTCGTCAAATGCTCCGCTTTTTTCCACGCATTCACGGCGAATAACGGCTGTTCCAAACGGGACAAAATTACGGATCAATAGTTGGTTGGTTACCGATCCTTGATAGCGAACATAGGGAGGGGGCTGCTCATAGCGACGATTATATTCATCGATATTGCTGACCTCGCTGTATACTACCCCCACTTCCGGGTCGTCGAACAGGGGCATCTGATGTGACAACTTATCGGGGTGCCAAAGATCGTCGGCGTCGCAGAAGGCAATGTAATCGCCACATGCATGTCGAATACCGCAATTTTTCGCTCGCGGCTGCCCTTGGTTTTCGTTCTGTATATAGTTGATTCGTATATCATCTTTATAACGCGACATTAACGTTGCCGTTTCATCGGTCGATCCGTCATCGACTACAATAACTTCGACATTATCCCAACTCTGAGCAAGAACTGAGTCAATTGCCTGATCCAGATAGCAACCCATGTTATAAGTGGCAATCACCACGCTGACCAGGGGGCGATCCAGGCTTATACTTTGCATATCGAGAACCTGTACTTTCCGGATGTTTCCTGGGGGATATGGTCTGCGTCTATAATAGTCAAGGTGACGTCGTCATCGAAAACCTGACGAAATTCTGTAATCAAGTCCCCGTCGGTATTCTCAGAAAACTCTTTTCCTTTCACTCGAAGGACTTTTATTTCATTCATGGTTTCCTGTACCAGTTGCATCTGCTCTACTCCTGATACTTTGGTCAATGTCCGCTCTACCAACGAGACACCCGCGACCTGGCCGCCATCGGGCTTCTTTAGAAAATCCGCTACCCGTCCCTCCAGCCGCTGAAGGATTGATCCGGCGCGACCGCAGGCACAGATTTCCTCCCCCAGAACACCCACATCTTCCACACGATATCGTATTAAAGGCATACCGTAGTTATTCAGATCGGTAACCACCAGCTTACCCGGTTCGCCGGGCGCAGCGGGTCGATTATCTTCTGTCAGGCACTCAAGAATAATATGGGGGTTATTGATGTGCATGCCATTGTGCTGTTCGCACTCCACGGCGATAAGCCCCACTTCCTCACAGCCATAACGGTTTGTCACCTTCGCACCAAAGGCTTTTTCAATCACAGTCCGCTCGGAGTCCAACAACATCATGGAAGTGGCCACCACACCTTTTGGTCTCAAGTCTTCTATACCTAGATCTACTAGGTACTTGGCAAACAAATAAATAGAGTGTGCGTGACCAAATACAATTTCTGGCTCGAACCGGCGCCATTTATCTACAAAGGCGCCCATAGTCTTAGGGTTCAGATCCATGGTATCGAGGTATATTGTCCTTTCAAGGAGATAGGCACGTAAACGCTCCTTCAAGGTCGTCGCCTTTGGCGGATTCCCCCAAATGGCGGCCACGCGGCATCCTGGCTCCCAGCCCGCCATACTGTCCGCATACATTTGGGCAGCATTGCGCCATTGCTGACAGCGTGCATCAAAGTACAGTCGCAGCGAAACGCCGGTAGAGCCTCCAGTTTTAGCCTGATTCAGAACATCCATCACGTAGTCGGCGCTGATGAATTCAGGTAGGTTATTCCGGATATCAGATTTGGTTGTAATTGGAAGTTGTTGTAAGTCTTCAATAGAGGCTAATGCAGCCGGGTCAAAATTCGAAGACTCAAAAATTTTCGTGTACCAAGGACTTGTCGAACCGGCATGCTTCAAGAGCTTCTGAAGACGTTGAAACTGATATTCCTGCCTCTGACTTTCCGGGACATACTCCTGTTCACGTAAATTTTTATATTCCCTGAGACGTCTACCTCCCTCCTTCAAATCCCACGCCTTATATGCCATACGGCCAATCCATTTATCAATGTTCAACATGGACTCGACCCTCTTTAGTACAACCCAGAATATTCTCATATAGAGCTTCATGGTTTTTCAGCATAGCGCCGACCGAGAATTTTCTATCGATCATTTCCTTACCCTTATCAGCAACTTCTTTCCTTAGTGTCGAGTTCTGAGCAAGACATTCAACAGAATTTACCAACTGTTCGGTGTTCCCTGGATCGATCAAAAAACCCGTTTTCCCATTTTCAATCAACTCAGGGTTCCCCCCAACGCTAGTCGCCACCGAGGCTAAACCTTGTTGAAGATACTCCATCAGCGTGTTAGAAAATCCCTCTGATTCTGATATTAATAACCCGATATCGGCCTGTTTCAGAAAACGCCTAGGCTCGTCAACCTGTCCTGACCACCGAACATTTCCTTCTAAGTGGTAACGCTCAACATACGATTTTATATTCTGCGCATAATCAGGGTCTTGTACTTTCCCAACTAGGGCGAGCTCGACATCCTTCCCTTCAGATACCATTTTATGCAGTGCGACAACCGAATCAAAAGTTCTCTTAACTGGCTTTATGTTGGCCACCAGAATCAGTTTAACTGACGATTCTCTTCGGTAGAGCTGATCCGTTTTCAAACCAAATTCAGCGTTATAGGGCTCAATTCCATTGTAAATTACGATACGCTTATTTTCAGCTATTCTTTCTTTCTCAGAAACGAGATTAGAGACCGCAACGGAATTCGACACGACAGCATCAGTTCGGAATCCGAGGATTCGGTACAACCATGCAGGCTTCCCCTGATATATCAGGCCCATATCTCGACGAGAGGTTACAATTTTCAATAATGGATGTTTCAAGTAAAGCGGGGCCAGAAGGCAAGCATCCGGAAAAAAGGCATGCACCAGCCCTACACCATCATTGATCAGAGAGGCTCTCAGCCTAAGCATCTTTTTTGTCACTTCAAAACTTAACAGTTTGTGAGCGTAAACACACTCTACAGTGCAGCTCAGTTTCAAAGACTTTCTAGAGAATTCAGTATGTCGAAGCAATATTAGTCTTACATCGTGCCCCTTCTCTACCAGACCCTCAGTAAGCTTATAAATCTGTCGTTCACTTCCCGCCGCAATGCTGCTGAGCGAATCAACCAGTATAGCTACTTTCATACAGAGTCCCACTTAGCCACCACGTGGTTTCCAGATAACGATTTTTTCACCTTTGACAAATTTTACAAAGGCGATCATTGATGCCGTGTTAATCAGACTGAAGTAGTTGATCAGGTTCACCAATCGATTTCCGGATCCGCCTTCGACAATGGAATAACCTGCTACGCTGTAGAAAACGATTTGTACGATGCTCGCCAGAGCGTATATCCAGTGTACATCCGCTAGTATTAGCCCACTGACCAGCGCCGCAAGTAATGGAACAAAGGCGAGATAGCGAAGCAGCTTATGAGAAATGAGTTGGAGGCTGAACACACCATAACGCAGTGGGTTCATGAGGTGGCGCATATCCCACATGGCCCAATAGGCGCGTAGTGAGACTCGCACACGCATTTTGAATTCGCTCTGAGAGTCCTTCAGTGACTCTTCGTGCAGAAGAGCACTGTCGGTGTAAACTACCCGCTTGCCCTGTTCGACCACCTTTAAAGGCTGTACAAAATCGGGCAACTGGTCTGGGCTCATGGGTTGATAGAGTGACTTGCGTACGGCATCGACACCACCATCCACTCCAACCACAGAGGATACCCTGCTCTCCCAGTGGCGAAGGCTGTTTTCATAACGCATATAGGCACCACAACCATCGCCAATGAGATTGCCCTCCTCATTTACATACACCATTTTTCCGGTGACATAACCCACCGAATCATCGGAAAACGGAGCCACCAGGTGTTTTAACGCATCGGAAGCAAACTGGCTATTGGCATCGGAAAAAATAATTATTTCGCCTGCTGCCTCCTCAACCGCCCGATTTAATCCAGCGGTTTTTCCCTGTCTAGGCTCTTGTCGCAGGAGCTTGACCCTGCTGTCCTGATTGGCGATTGTGCGGACGATTTCGTCAGTGCCGTCACTTGACTCGTCTGAAATAACAATTACTTCCAATCTGTCACTTGGGTACGCCTGTTCCAGCTTGTTTCTTACTGTCTGCTCGATTACATCCGCTTCGTTATATGCAGGGATCAAAACGGTAACAGAGGGCAATTCGGCGCTCTCTCTTATACGCACTGGATTTCGCGGCAGCAGACGCATGAGCAGCGGGTAACCGATATATATATAGAGGATCAAAACGACGCTGGCCCAGAAAAAAGTTGGCATTGTCATAACGGGCGGACCTCGTTCTGCAGAAGCTCACTGGCCATGGCTTCCAGGCGGTGCTGGACGGAATCACAATCACGGTTTAAACATGAACTTTGGAGGGTAACAACTTGAAACTGTCGGTGCCCTCCCAGGCGAGCCGGTATCTGCCACAATTTTGCC
Organism: Marinimicrobium sp. LS-A18; assembly: GCF_000463525.1. Classification (NCBI taxonomy): domain Bacteria; kingdom Pseudomonadati; phylum Pseudomonadota; class Gammaproteobacteria; order Cellvibrionales; family Cellvibrionaceae; genus Marinimicrobium; species Marinimicrobium sp. LS-A18. The sequence continues at coordinate 350,753 of NZ_AWEP01000006.1, read as the reverse complement.
TGCACCACCGAACTACTATGGTAGGGGCCCACCTTCATCCATTGTAGTTGAGCCACCTGTTCCCGACTGCCTTTTTTTTGGAAAACGGTCCACTCCACGGGCTTTTTGGCCAGCATTCTGGTTTCATTGGCAACCGGCTGCCACTGACCACTGTCGTACAGCCGTTTTATGTACGGGACCAGCTTCTGGCCTTGCCGGGTCTGCCGATAGTGGTCCACTCGCGCGTAGAGATTGCGATCAGGTATGTATATAATTTCGACTCTGTCGGCGTCCGGTGCTGACACCAGCAGAGGTGTTGAGCTTCGAGGCGTACCCATACCTGCCAGCATCGGGGTTATCTCCGGAACAGAGCCGTCGGCAAGCAGGAAGGAACTCATCATGGGAGCGACGGCCAACGCTCCGACCATGGCAATCAGGCCCGCTAAGGAAGGCTTTTCCGGTAGCGAGTCTGATAAACGTTGCGAAGACGACTTTACAACCGGTGCAAGAAAAAGCGCGGGCAACCCAATCAGCGCGAACAATGCCCAGCCAAAGTATTCGTGGTCCGCCATCAGAGAGCTTTGCATCTCCGTTTTATAGCCCACAACTATAAGAATGAATATCCTAATCCAGTTGGTGATCAACCCCAGGATACCCGCGATAGTCAGGGTTATGCAGAGTTTCCCCCACCGATATTGATTCAGCAGCGCGACCAGATATCCCAGCGCCAGAGCAATCACCAGATACCGCAAGCCTGAGCAGCCGTCCGCGATCAAGATGTGGCCATAGGGTATAAAGATGCTGTTCCCCTGAATGACCGCTGGCATTCCCGCGATACGAACCATGACTCCGACAAACTCGCTACTCAGGAATAGCAAGGGGTCATTCAGGTAATCCCAGGCCGGAAGCGCAAACAGAAAGAACGGCCAGAGCAACGCAAAGCGAGTAAGGATCCGGAATCCATACACGGCACTGAATGCCAGTAGCAGCAACGGCAGCAGAATCAGTTGTGCCAGTATATCGATACTGATCAGATAGAAAATTACCCAGAGTCCGGAGCCGGTAAACAGCAGGCAGAGCGCCGCCAATCGCTCCCAGAGTCCAGCTTTCAGCTCGGTCAGTTCAGGTAACCGGCGGTAGATGAAATACACAAATATTGCAAAGACGGGTAAGCCGTGGGCAACCGCTTCGTCCCACTGTATCCAGCGTTGCCAAAGTGCGGCAAAGGTTGGCCAATAGGCCAGCAACCACACTGCAATAATCGCAAGCGGCAGATACCGGACCATTCGAGAGGATGGAGTAATTCCACCGGTAAAGACATCCATGCGCGCGAAACCAATTAACCAATCAGAACAATGATAGTAACGAATCCAGTGCCCAGAAACCATACAATAGCGTCCATCATAAAAAAATGGCCGACACTTGGCCGGCCATTTTTCACTGGACGTAAACAATTATTGTTTGGCGATACGTCTACGCGCGACACCCAGGCCCAGCAAACCAAGTCCGAGTAGCACCACAGTGCCAGGCTCAGGAACTGTGCCAATGGTCACGTCATTGATTCCCCAGCCATCATTACTGGTGGTATTCTGGAACACCAGTTCAGCGTTGAGAATATTCATATCGCTAACGAGGCTTACATATTTGACGTTCCCGTTCAGTTCTGGAAACTTGATGGTCACATAGTCATTGTTATCGAAAATGATCTTGAGGTTAGCTGAGATGTCGGAGGCGTCGTACAGGTAGAAGCCAAGGGCATTGGCATAGCCTGTCAATGGGGCTCCGAAGGTCCACCTGACTTCCTTGGCATCGTTGCTATCCAGCCAGAAATCCTGTTCGGACGTAACGCCCTGGTTCCGGCCGTATTCTCCGGTGCGTACACTCTCAATCATCAGTTGATCGTTGTGTACGTTATTATCTGCCGTCTGCCCGGACTGAACCAGTTCGAAGGTTCCAACGCTGGTATTGAACGAGCTGGCACGGTTTTCCCAGGAAGTCTGATGATCACCAGTATAACTGGCAGCCGTCGGATCACCCATGCCATCAAAGCTTTCCTGGGCTTTAACGGAGTACAGGGAGTTGACAAAATCGACGCCCGCCGTTGGGTTATCAGCAAGGTCCTGTACTTTGAAATCAAGCACTGCGGCACTGCTGGAAGCTGCAAACGTCAACGCAGCGACAGTCAGTAACGATTTAGTAAAGGTCTTCATACTATCCGTCCTTTGAAATTGAGTTGTCTGTTTCACTCTTACTAGGCAGAGTCTGCTGAGCGAATCCAGCCCTAGTCCGTATTCAAATTGCAAGTAGCACGCCAACTCATAAATTCCTTTTATTTTCAGTGCGTTACCGAAAGACGCGGGACAATTTTCTAACGCCATGTAAGCTTTTTCGACTTATATTCCAAAGCTCGACAACTCAGTTCTGAGCCCTCACCGTTTCGAGATGCTTCTGAATATCCGAAGACGCCGGCGCCAGTTCGGCAGCACGCTCCAGTTGCGCCAAAGCACGATCGCGATCACCGCTCAAATGTAGCAGCCAGCCGTAGGTATCCAAAATAGCTGCGCTGTCCGGTTGTAGCGTGACCGCTCGTTCAGCCAGATCAGCCGCGCGCGCCAGGTCTCGATCTTTCAACATCCAGGCCAGATTATTCAATGCAATGGGGTCATCGGGATTGTTGACCAGCAAGGTTTCATAAGCTTCCATGGCCGCCTGCTCATTGCCCGCACTTTGATATTGGTCGGCCAAGTAGAGTAGACGCGGCCTGCTCTCGGGTTCGGCCTCTTCCCACTCTCGCAGGAAGGCTTCCACCGCCTCTGGTGCCTCTGTTCGGGTCAGCCCCAGCAGGGCAATGGCCAGCGTGCTGTCCGGTTGCTCCTCCCATGCAGATCTGAGCGCCTTGTAGGCTGCCGCATCTCCGTCGCTGGCTTGCGTTAAACGGGCAGAGAGAAGGATAACTTCAGGATCCCCGGGGTGACGCGCCTGCAAATCCTGAAGCAACACTTCGGCCTGCTGCAGGCGCTGCTCGGCCAAGTCAAGACGAACAAGATCCAGGTTTAGCACCTTACTGGTTGGGAATCGTTCCAATGCATCGAGCAACAGGACCCGGGCAGAGGCGTAGTCACCATCGGCTGCCAACTGTCGGGATCGTTCACGGTATACGAGCGATGTGATCTGATTCAGATAATCGCTGGTCTCTCCTTCATAGGTACGCAGGACCGAGGCAGCTCGTCGCAGATCCCCCTGATCCCGGTATAACATGGCACTCAATGCTTTGGCGTTTGCCTGCACTGCTGGCCACCTTTCGACCATTTCGCCCAACCACTGCTGTGGATCAATGTCGGAAGAACTCTCGGTAATGATAGTGATACCGGCCTGAAGCGGTTGGTAATTATTTGGCTCTAAAGCCAATACCCGGTCAATGGCTGCCAATGCCGAGTCGGTATCTCCATTCTCGTAGTGCATCTGGGCCAGCACAGCATGGCCGCGAGCGTAGCCAGAATGCTCACGTAACAGCTGACGAAGCGTCCGGATGCCTTCTTGTCGGCCGCCATTACGGAACTGGTATTGAGCTTGATATAGCATCGTTTCACGGGCTCTGGGGGCGGCCTGCTGCAGTGTTTCCAGTGCTTCAGCCATCTCATCCAACTCGCCCCGCGCCAGTAGCTGGTTTATATAGACATCCGTGACAACCCAGTCAGCCGGCTGATACTGAAAACCGCTGCGCAGTTGAGCCATGGCCTGTTCGGGTTCGTTTCGTTGCCAGTGGTAACGCGCCAGGGCGAGGCGCAACCCACCGCGATGCGGGTCACGTGCCAGTGCTTTTTGCAAACTCAGATACCCTTCACGTTCCAGCTCCGGCTGACCCAATGCCAATAACCCGTATATGGACAGTAGTACAGGTTCGTCCGGGCGGGCTTTCAGGGAACGTTGCAAGGTAGCCAAAGCCTGGCCTGCATTACCGGTTTGCGCCTGCGCTATCGCTGCCGCCTGAATGGCTTCGGTATCGGCAGTCTCTACATCGACGCTACGGCTGAGCAGGGGTGCCGCCACATCCAGGTTGCCTTGACTGAGGTTGATCATTCCCAGCAATAGCGCGGCCGCCTGACTGTCAGGGTTCTCCTCGAGCAATTGCTGCAGTATTCTCTCAGCGCGCGCGTAGTCACCGCTTTCTGCCGCTACGGTGGCCTCGCGAAGCTGCTGCTGGGCTTCCACGGAGGCCGGGGACTCTTCGGCCAGTAGTTTGCGGTAAACCAACGCCTCCGACACGCGTCCCATCGCGGTCAGGGTTTCCGACAACAATTCCAGGATGGACGCCCTTTCTGGCCGCATAATGTCCGCCTGGGGTGCGTGAATCAGCGCCTGGGTCAGCAGCCGCTCCGCTCGCTCCAGCTGATTGTCGTGCAATGCGATCACCGCACTGTCCTTGTTGACTTGCCAGTTCTCAGGGTGCTGCTGACGCAATGGTTCCAGCTGCTCCCGAGCCTGCGCCCATTGATTTCGGTATATATGGTTCTCGGCCAGGCGAAGCTCTATTTCCAGATCACCCTCATATTCCTGAAGCAGTGCCCGATACGCTGCCTCGCTGTCTTCCAGGCTCCCCCGCAGTCGTAAGGCGTCCGCCAAGTAGAGCTCTTTGCGCCGGTCTTCTTCCGTAGTGCGCGGCGAAAAGCCCGCCAGGGTTTCCTCCGTAGACAGGAACTTTCCTTGGAGCAGATAGGCCTCCGCCAACGTCAGCGCTACCTCTTGTGGAAATTCACCGGCGTAATCTTCAAGAAGCTCGGATGCGCGCCGCCCGGCCCCCAGCTCGTTGTAGATTTCTGCCATCGCGACGGGGTATTGCACGCCCTCAGGATCGGTGTTGATCGCATTGGTTGCTTCAATGATCGCTGCCCGGAATTGCCCTTGCGCTCGGTAGGCTTCGGAGCGCTTCAAGTGGTCTTCTGCCTGCTGGACATCGTTATCTTTGGTACAACCAGAGAACAATAAAGAAACAAGAAGGAGGGAGAGAAACGTAACCGGGAGCAAGCTTGAACGCGGAGTGTGCATATAGATCCCTTCAGCCAGTCGGCCTTATAGTGGCGTTATGGCAGAAGTATACACGACGGGCGGGGTGTTAAAAGATGCCGGGAAATTTGACAGGCGCTCTCCAGATGCAGAGTGCCTGTCGGCCAGTAGGTCAGTTGCTTGGGACGGGTGACAGGTTGACGAATTCGCTGTAAAGACCGTTAGTGTCGTACGCGGCGATGGAGAATTCGTACTGACCACTCAGATCGTCAAATTCATGGGACTCAGTAGCACCGTCCTCCACAGGAATGACCTCGTATTCACTGTCTCCGGCTTTCCGGTAACGAAGCTCATAGCCACCAATCTCGTAAAGCTCCAAATATTCTCCGTTCTCTCGCGACTGGGGTGCATCCCATTCCAGACGTACCAGTCCGCTGACTTCAGACAGGTTCTCATCCGATGAACCTGAATCGGTGTCGCCCTCAGCGGTCGCGTCATCGTCTTCGGCGGTGGAACCATCGTCTTCCGAACCGCCAGATGAATCGTCGTCAGTCCCATCATCGACGCTGTCGCCACTGCCCTCAGCATCAGCCTCATCGTCCCCAACTGGCTGATCATCCACACTGTCGTCAGTTTCGGAGGGGGCCGGAGCGTCTGCCTGAGAGTCCTCGTCCGAAGGGGTATCGGTATCCGGCTGGGAATCGGTGGTTTCCGGGGCTTTGCTCTCCAGGCGATTAGTCGTTTCACCGGTGGCACTGCCGCCACCACAGGCGGTCAGAGCACCGCTGACGACAAGACACAGCAAGGGCAGCTTGAGCCGGCCAATCACAGATATGAAGGACGTAAAACCTACTCGGGTTTGCATGAGTACTATTCCGGGCCGAAGGCCGATTCGTAAAAAGTGGTTTAAATCTCCATCCCGTCGAAAATCCTTACGCACTTTTTACCATTGGACTCATGCAAAATCATGACTAAAAACAAGTTTTTTTATAATACGAGAGCTGGTACACAAAAAAGGTGAAGAAGCGTCAAGCTATAAACAGCGGTGCCTAGAACTTCCCGTTATATGGAATGGATTTAAATTAAAAACATTTCTTGTTAGATCTTTTAGGAATACTCGAATGTAGAAGTACCCGCCATAATGCCTTCGCCGTCTCATACAGAAGCTAAAACGTATAACCTATGCCAATGCCGCCCCGGGTTTCCGCATATCCACGGCCGCCCTGGTCCGAACGACGATCTTCTTCGCGCACGTAGAGATCGCACTCGAGCCCGGACGCGAAGCGATAAGCGATCCCTCCATAGAGCGTTTCCTGCTGATAATCGCTACGGGCCACAACCTCCTCAAAGCGGTGTTCCCGCCGATGCCAGGACACGTCCAGAGTCGCCCTGCGGCTCAAGGCATACCCGAACCCGATCCGTCCGCCTCGTTCCGACCGGTCTTCGGTTTCGACTCTGTAATCGTCCGATTGGTGGTATATCGACAGGCTCAACGTGCAGCGTTCACACAACTGCTCGCCTTGCCAACGAAGCTGAGCGCGTGTTCTCTCAAGTTGATCCAGATTTCCAGCGGAAGAATCTCCGGGGTCAAATCCGCCAAAATCACCGACATTACCGTCACCGGTAGAGTTATCGGTGATAAAGCGTTGCACACTGAGCTCCCACTCACTCAAACCGGCTTCATAAGTAGCTTGCAAATGGTATGTCGGGCTGCCAAAACCGTCGTCTTGCTGAGATTCCGTCTGGTTATAGCCAACCTGAACTTGGTAGCTCAGTCGTTGCAGGTCCACCAGGTACGCTGCATCCAGGGATTCGTAGCGGTAATCCGCTGAGGGCACGGCATCAAATTCCACATCGGATATCTGCGCCGTCCACCTTAACTGGTCGGTTTGGGAGAGATCCCTCAACCAAATCAGGCTACCACCGGAACGTGTGGAATCCCGCTCGGGACGGAAGCGGTATTCCACGGCGGTCAGATTACCTTGAGCCATCAATAGGTCGGCTCCTGTCAGTTGCCACCGAATGCGCGGTATCGCACTCACGATTTCCCGCTCATCATTATTACTGATCAAGTCCAGCTCATCCGGGGCATTCAAGACCATACGACGACTGTGCCTCAGCACCAGATCGGCAGGGTGGTAAGGTTTCCCCACAGTCAGTTCACCGCTACCCTCCAAAAGACTTCGATCTTCCTGCGATCCCTTGTCGAATCGCCTCTCACTGGCCTGATACCCTCCAGTGAGCTGAAGAATGCTGTTCTCGTATTCACCGCCAATTTGAAGCGACGCCTCATCCTGGCGCTCGGAGACCGGGTTTTCAGAGGCCTTTCTGGCGTTGTCCGAGTGTGCGCTATCAATCCGGATACTGGCATCCAGAGTCCCTTTCGCGTGAGAGAAGTTATACGCGAAGATGACGCTGAGCATCAGCCAAGGAGTGAAACGACGGAATGTCGGTAACCATCGGTAGACAGTACACGTAGTCATCGTACAACTCCTTTTAAACAGCCCTATAACAGAACAGGCGCTCGATTAATGGTTGAAGATTAAACCCAGAAACTTGTCTCGACCGACAGCATCAATACCCGACAGAACATCCGACTGCGTCGTTTTTCCAAAGGGCACCACGAGTAAAGCATGGTCACAATACTGCGACAGAATACGCGCTTCGGTAGAGGTCTGAACAGGCGGAGCATCAAGCACAATAAACCGGTCCGGGTATCGTGTCTTGATTTCTGATATCAATACTTCCATTCGCTTGGAATTAAAAAATTCAGCAGCAGACTCACTACCTTTTCCGGATGGAATCACACGTAGGCGCTCAACGCCCGAAGGGTAGATAATATGCTTCAAAGGCACCGTATAGTCGTTTAGATACTGAGTCAGCCCTGCTTCAATAGGTGTAACAGTGTACTGATCCGCACAGGACTTGTAGGGGTTACAATCGACATACAGAGCCGTTTTATGACGATCCAATGCGAAGGTGGCCGCCAGATTGAACGAGACAAAGCTGCCTCCTCCGCCGTCAGTAATTGACGCAACCAGAATAACCACATTGTCTGTTTTGCTTTTCTGCAAAATCCGGATCCGAACTTCCCTAAACGCGTTAAGCAATTCTCGCTGGCGCATTCCTGTGAACACCACTTTCTTCTCGTAAAGCTCATCCTGCGTCCAGATTACAGGAGTGGCCATACTCTTGATCTGTTCTCGTTTACGATGCTCTGAAACCGCACTTCGAATCAGAGGATCTTGTGGATGATCATCTTTCACAGTTTCGATCCTCTCAACAAATGCTCGCAACTCGAGTTCCGGCTTTGCGGACTGATGGGTATCTGACCCCACGCGCTTCTCATTCATCTCGAACTCCCTGCATCAATTTTTGACGTCATACCATGTAATGGACAAGCCCACATAAGCCGCCATTGCCAGTATGCACAACCCCAGCAGAAGAACCATATCCTTACGCAGTAAGCGGGATGCCAAAGGAGTATGATAGTGTGGAATCACACCGATCAGGTCAACGCCCTCCGGCATCTGCTGCTGCAGGGTCCGGGCGGATCGGTAGTGTGGATCAATAAATACATACATGAACAACAACCCGAGTGGCGCCATGAATCCGAGAAATGGCCCCACCAAGGCAAAATGCACATAGCGCAGCCCGGACGGCTCCAGAGGAAAGGCTGGGGGATCCTGTATTTTATACGTCACGCCTTGCCCTTCAATGTCCAAGGTCATTGAAAGGCGGGCGGATTCTTTCCGTTGTAACATTTCGTTGTAGATGTCCCGTATCACGTCCAGATCCCGGGTCAGCTCCGACAGCTCGGCCTGGTTTGCCGCCACCCTCTCGGCCCGATCGTATTCCCGCTCCAACATCATCTCCAGGGACTCCATTCGGCGCTTCTGGGCCGTGAGCTCTACTTCCACGGCCGATTGACGCTTGCGCAGTTCTTCGTACAGCGGGTTCTCTACCGCCTCGCCAACGCTATAGGACTCTCCGGCAAATTCCAACGCCGCGATCTCCTCATCCAGGTCCTGAATCTGCTGCCGAACCGATACGACATCCGGATAGCTATCCTGGTAACTCATCCGCAGCTGGTCAAGCTGCCGAACCAGCTCTCTGCGCCGCTCTCGCATCCGTTCTGCCTGACCCTTGGCCACCTGATAACGACTTTCCTGACTCAGTTGCTCCTCAATGGACGCAATTCGGGATTCTGAGTCCTCTATTTCCAGCTTCAAACTTTCAATATCGTTTCTCAACTGATTGATTCGCGCCGTTACCTGGCCTTCAGTGCCGTCGGTATTCTGGGACCGAAACTCTTTCAGTTTCTGCTCGGCCAACTCCAGCTGGCGACGGTAGGATTCTGCCTGGCCATCAATGAAATTGAACGCTCCGACGCTTTCTTCCCGCTTGCGTCGTGCCGTATCCTGAATGAACACATTGACAACACTATTGAGTACCGAAAACGCGGTGTCAGGGTTATTGGAGCTATAACTGACTCTGAACAGGTTTGATCCATCCGGCCGGACTGTAAGACCGCTGCGTAACCGGCGAACCGCACTCGCCCGAACGTCTTCCGAGGATTGTGGCGTAATCAGCCCGGCCTCTTCAGCTGCTTTTTCGAGAACGCGACGGGTGTACAGGGTTTCCTGAGCCTGTTTTGATCGATCGATACTGGTAACCGAAGCCCTTCCTTTGAGCAAAGGCTCAATAATATTGGTCTCATCAGCATACAGAGTGGCCTGAGTGGTATAAGTGTTTGGCCAAAGGTAGCCCACAACCAGAGGGCCGAATGATACAGCGATAAACAACAGAACCACCCACACGCGAAATCGAATGGCTTCGAACTTCAGCGATTTGAGTAGGTCAATGATGAAGGTTTTATCCATAAAGAAATCCCGACGTTAAAACGCCCTCTCCGGAACCGTCACGATATCCGACGGCTGCAGAGGATAGTTGGTCTGTACCTGTCCTTTCTCGATCAGGTCACGCAGATAGATGGGGTACACTTTGACTTCGCCATCGACCCGGCGGTACAACTTTGCTTTGTTCGCCGAAGCAAACTCGTTCGGACCACCCGCCATCAGAACCAGGTCCAGTACCGTCATGCCCTCTCGATAGGGCATTGACTGAGGACTCTGTACCGCTCCAGTAATCCGCACCCGGCGCTGAAAGTCAGAACTGCTGGGGTTAGTGACGATGACTGTTACCTGCGGATTTCGCACGTATGTGGTAAGCGCTTCAGTCAACTCGCTCGCCAACTCTTCCGTGGTGCGACTGGCCGCTTTGATATCCCCAATCAACGGCAAGGAGATCATGCCATCCGGCCGGACGGGAACGTCACTGGACAGCTCTGCATTGCGCCAGACATTGATGCGAAGAGAGTCACCGACACCGATACGATATTCATCCAGTACACCACTACTCTGGGGCGGCGGTGCCACTGGTTTGTTAGAACAGGCCGATAGCGCGAAGATAAATAATGCAAACAGGCCGATACCGAATTTTGAACGCAACACGTTATTCATGGTGCCAAATCCCCTTGAAATTTTCATACAGCATCAGTGGACACCTTTACCCAGAAGAACAATTTCGACCGTTTGAATCATGATCAGCATGTCCATCAGAAAACTGTGGTTCTTGGTGTAATATAAATCGTACTGCAGCTTATTTCGGGCATCATCTACGGATGCACCATAGGAGTACTTTAGCTGAGCCCACCCCATGAGCCCCGGCTTAACCTTATGGCGCATCTCGTAGAACGGAATTTGTTCTGCAAGGTCCCGAACAAATTCAGGTCGCTCGGGTCTAGGGCCCACAAAACTCATATCTCCCTTCAGCACATTGTATAACTGAGGGAGCTCATCTAAACGAGTGTTCCGGATAAAAGCACCGACCCGGGTTACCCGACTGTCGTTTTTCTGAGCCCAAACGGCTTTTCCCTCCTTCTCGGCATTCTGGCACATGCTCCTGAACTTGTAGATCCTGAACGTTCTGCCATTGAGCCCTACCCGCTCCTGGAAATACAAAACTGGCCGCCCACTTTCCAGTAAAATGGCCGCTGCGGTCAGGAGCATAAACGGCCACAACATCAAGAAGAAGATCGACGCAAGGCCAACATCGAATAACCGCTTTGCAATCGAGCGACGCTTTGAATACTTGAATCCATCCGAGAAAAGCATCCAGCTCGGCTTGAGCAGGCTGATATCCACTTTACACAGCTCACGTTCGCAGAAGGCCAGCGCATCGCTGCTGGAAACGCCTGCCAACTTGCAGTCGATCAGCTCATTCAGCGGGAACCCGCCGCCCTCGCGCTGACGTCGCTCATCCGGAGATACGACTATTTCAGAGATTCGGTGCGCCTTCACAAAGCCAAGCCAGTCTTTGGGAACAGGCATGATCAGCGCCTGATCGACCACTGGAGTCTCCTGCTCACCGGGAATGCAGCCTATCACCTGCACCCCAATCACGTCTTTTTCCGGAGCCAGGTTGTCCAACAGCTGCTGGGCGCGGGAGCCTGCTCCATAGATGATTACCCGGCGCTTAAGCTCCTTGGTATCAACCAACTTAAGGAAAACGGCCCTGGTCAGCAGAACCAGAGCCGTTGAGAAGATGACCCCCCAGAACACCACCCCCTGCGGTAAAAATCCCTCTGGCGTAAAAACGGCTAAGGCAAACAGAGCCAGGCTTGCCAGCAGGAAAAAACTGACCAGAGTGCGCAGCACCATGCTTGAATAGCCCTCGCGTACCAGGGCGGGATAAATCCCCATAGAGAGCGTACAAAAGCTCAAGACCACTGCAAAGAGAAACTCGGGCGCCCAGGACTCGGTCCATAACGGGGCCAGACTGTTCAGTTGAAGATACCAGATCCGCGCCGCCCAAGCCGCGCCGAGGAGCAGTAAAAACTCCACGGCTCCCAGGAACACGTAGGGCAAATGGATGTAGTGTTTATTCAACCGAATGTAAGACAAGACCCGCGTCCTTTTAAGGGTGTGTTTTGAACTGGAAGCAACTCATTATAGCGGGTTTTCAAGGAGTTTCTCGACCGCTCACAACGGCTTTTTGACCACAAAAGTGACAAGATTTCCGACAGTTAAAAAGGTCCTCCGGCAATTTAGCTTTGAACCTTGAAAATATGCTAAGTTAAAGCGTCAAAAGCGTGCCTGACACGCGCAGGATATACCCGTTTGCTCAAGGAAAATGCCTTATGTTCGCTACCGAACCCACTGTCTGCGTTATCGGCCTAGGCTATGTCGGCTTGCCCCTGGCGGCCGAATTTGGAAAGCAAGTTCAGACCCGAGGGTTTGATATCAGTCCAAAGCGGATTGCCGAGCTGAAAAGCGGTCGGGATCACACTCAGGAAGTCGCCCCGGAGGCGCTTCACGCCGCCGAATGGCTGAGCTTCACTTCTGACGAAGACGACATCAAAGCCTGCAACGTCTACATTGTGACGGTTCCGACACCCATCAACGACAGCAAGCAACCCGATCTTACTCCTCTCGAGAAGGCCTCCGAGCTGTTGGGGCGCGTCATCGGAAAAAACAGCCTGGTCATCTTTGAGTCCACGGTTTATCCCGGCTGTACCGAGGAGGTTTGCGTCCCCATCATCGAGCGGGGCTCCGGGCTGACCTTCAACCGCGATTTTTTTGCCGGCTACAGCCCGGAACGAATCAACCCTGGCGATAAAGAGCACCGAGTACACAACATTGTCAAAGTGACCTCCGGCTCCACCCCGGAAGCGGCGGACTATGTCGACGCGCTGTACCGCCGGGTAGTCACCGTGGGCACCCACAAAGCCAGCAGCATCAAGGTGGCTGAGGCTGCCAAAGTTATTGAGAACACCCAGCGGGATATCAATATCGCCCTGGTGAACGAGCTCTCTCTGATTTTCAGCCGGCTGGGTATCGATACCCTCGAGGTACTGGAGGCCGCAGGTACCAAATGGAACTTTCTGCCGTTTCGGCCCGGCCTGGTGGGCGGGCATTGTATCAGTGTGGACCCTTATTACCTGACCCACAAGGCGCAGCAGGTCGGGTACAATCCAGAGGTGATTTTGGCCGGCCGGCGCATCAACGATGGGATGGGCCACTTTATCGCCGCCTCGGTGGTCAAGATGATGACCCAGCGGAAGCTGCACCTGGTGGACGCCAACGTGCTGATCATGGGGTTGGCCTTCAAGGAGAACTGCCCGGATCTTCGCAACACCCGGGTAGTGGATATCATTGAAGAGTTCCAGGAATACCACTCGAATGTGGATGTGTACGACCCGTGGGTCGACCAGGAAGAGGCCGAACATGAATATGGCCTCAAGCTCGTGTCCGCCCCCAAACCCGGCCATTACGATGCCATCATTCTGTGCGTGGGCCATCAGGAGTTCCGCGCCATGGGTCCTGAGGCGATTCGCGCGCTGGGCAAGCCTGGTCACGTTCTTTACGATGTAAAACACATTCTGCCCAAGGATAAGGTGGACGGACGCCTGTAATCATCATCTCCTTACTTAACAACAGAGATCTGACATGAAAGTACTGGTTACCGGCACCGCCGGCTTTATTGGCAACCATCTGGCCTTGCGATTGCTGGAGCGGGGCGATGAGGTGATTGGGGTCGATAACCTCAATGACTACTACGATGTGAACATCAAGAAAGCCCGCCTGGCGCGGGTTACCCCCCATAAGGGTTTTACCGATATCCGGGCGGACCTGCAGGACAAGGCCGCTATTGATCAGGTGTTCAAGGATCACAAGCCCGACCGGGTGGTCAATCTGGCGGCCCAGGCCGGGGTGCGTTACTCTCTGGAAAACCCCCAGGCCTACATCGACAGTAACATCACCGGGTTCATCAATATCCTGGAGGGCTGTCGGCACTTCGGCACCGAGCACCTGGTGTATGCCTCCAGCAGCTCGGTCTACGGCGCCAATACGGCGATGCCCTTCTCGGTGCACAACAACGTGGACCACCCGGTGAGCCTTTACGCCGCCAGCAAAAAGTCCAACGAGCTGATGGCCCATACCTACAGCCACCTGTTCGGCATTCCCACCACCGGGCTGCGCTTCTTCACCGTGTACGGCCCTTGGGGACGCCCGGATATGGCGTTGTTCATTTTCACCCGCAAGATTCTGGCTGGCGAGCCGATCGACGTGTTCAATTACGGCCACCATCGTCGGGATTTCACCTACATTGACGATATCGTCGAGGGCGTGATCCGTACCCTCGATCATGTGGCCCCAGCCAACCCGGACTGGAGCGGTGATCAGCCGGACCCCGCCACGTCCAAGGCGCCCTACCGCCTTTACAACATCGGCAGTAACAGCCCGGTGGAGCTGCTGCGGTATATTGAGGTGCTGGAAGACTGCCTGGGCAAGAAGGCGGAGAAGAACCTGTTGCCACTGCAGTTGGGCGATGTGCCGGATACCTACGCCGATGTGGACGCGCTGATCGAGGATGTGGATTACAAGCCGAGCACGCCGGTGGAAGTGGGTATTGAGAATTTTGTGCGTTGGTATCGGGATTATTATCAGGTTTAATGTTGGGTGACGGCGGATGCGCGCTTACGCGCTTATCCGCCCTACACAACCCACAGCAGTAGGCGTAGGACGGATAAGGCCAACGGCCGCATCCGCCGTAACCCAAGTTTTCCGCCTTGTTGAGAAGGTGCTACATGGAACGATCTCCCGTCACCCACGCCATGACCGTCGACGTCGAAGACTACTACCAGGTCGCCGCTTTCTTTGACGTGGTCAAACCCGAGGACTGGGAGCACTGGCCGTCGCGGGTTGAAGCCAATACCGATCGGCTCCTCCAGCTGTTCGATGAGGCGGGTATCAAAATCACCTTTTTCATTCTCGGCTGGGTGGCCGAACGGCACCCGGAGCTGGTCAAGCGGATTCACGCCCAGGGCCATGAAATCGCCTCCCACGGCTACAGTCATCGGCTGATTTACACCCAGACTCCCGAACTGTTCCGGGAGGAAACCTCCCGCTCCAAGCGCATTCTGGAGGACCTCACTGGTCAGCCGGTGACCGGCTATCGGGCGGCGAGCTACTCCATCACCCGTCAATCGCTCTGGGCGCTGGATATCCTGGCAGAGCTGGGTTTTACCTGGGATTCCAGTATTTTCCCGACCCGACATGATAACTACGGTATTCCGGGCAGCCCTGAAGAGCCCTACCGAATCATTACGTCCAGCGGTGCCGAATTGACCGAGTTTCCGCTGACCACCGCCAAAGTGCTGGGTCAGGCGGTGCCCGCAGCCGGCGGAGGTTATTTCCGCCAATATCCCTATGCCCTATCCCGCTGGCTGTTCCGCAAGGCCAGCAACGGTGGCCAGAAACCGCAGATCTTTTACCTCCACCCCTGGGAGATCGACCCGGAGCAACCCCGGATCCCCAACGCCCGCTGGTTCTCGCGGTTTCGTCACTACACCAACCTGCATCGCTGCCTGCCGCGACTGGAGCGGATGCTGACGGACTTTCCGTTCGGGACCATGAGTGAGAGTCTGGGAACGGTGAAGCTGGCCAAGACGCTGGATTTACGGGATCTGGAAGGCGAAAAAGCGCCAACCACGGCCTGATGGATAGACGAACGCCGCTCGCTTATGTAAAATCCGCCCCTCTTCGGGTGTTGGGCCCGCAGAACACGCACCTGTAGCTCAGTTGGATAGAGTAGCGGTTTCCGAAGCCGTTGGTCGCAGGTTCAAATCCTGCCAGGTGCGCCACATTAAAGAGGCCCGAGCTAGCGCTCGGGCTTTTTTGTTTTGGGGAAAGTATAATTTACGGCGGATGCGGGCTTCGCCCTTATCCGCCCTACGCAAACCTTGCGAGCCTCCCCGTAGGGCGGATCGGTCCGACGCATCGGAGCGCGCAAGCGCGCATCCGCCACCAGAAGAAACCTTTCGTCGTCTTTCTACAGCTTATCGAACGCGTCGGTGAGCAGGCAATCGTAGCGTTTTGCATCGTACTCTTTGAGCCGGGCGATATCCTCGTTGCGGATCAGGCCTTTCGCGGCGGCATCATCCAGTCGCTCATCCAGTGTTTCCCCGGTCAGCTCCCCTTTCGCCTGGGCGCGAACAAAGGTGCTCCAGGTGGGCTCCAGTGACAGCAACATCTGGTAGGTGGTTTCCACCCGGCCAATGGGGTCGTCGGCCTTATCGTTTTCATACACAAACGGGCGGAAGGCTTTGCGCACCGGGTTGTCTTCCAGGATCAAGCCGCCGAGCGTGCGGATGGCGTTGTCGTCGGGCTTGGTGAGCACCCGCCCGAGGGGGAACACCATCCACTTGAGTCCGCAGGCCAGGGTGCGTTTCGGGAAGTTGCGGTAGAAGTCGTACAGCGCTTCCTGGGCGGTGTAGAGGGCGTGACGCAAGGCGTAGTCGGCGTGCGCATCTTCTTCATCGGTACGGGCATGGGCTGAATGGTATTTCAGAATGGCACAGGCGATAAACAGCTGGCTGTGCACATCACCCAGTCGCGCGGAGAGCAGCTCGCGGCGCTTCAGGTCGCCACCGAGAATGCCCAGGGCCATATCCGAGGTGACCGCGAGGCCGGCACTCAACAGATTGATGCGCTGGTACCAACGGCGGCTGAACTCGTTGGCATTCTCCGGCACCCCGCTGAACCGGGCGCGGGTAATGCCAAACAGTTTGACCCGCAACAGGTTGCTGAACAGGTGCCCCATGTGGCGGATAAACAGTTTGTCGAAATCTTTCAGCCCCTGTTCCTGATCGCTGGCCTGAATGGCCTGGAGCTCATCGAACAGGTAAGGATGGCAGCGCATGGCGCCCTGGCCGAAGATCATCAGCGAGCGGGTCAGAATGTTTGCCCCCTCCACGGTGATGGCCACCGGCACGCTCTGGTAGGGCAACGCCAGGAAGTTGCGCGGGCCGTGCTGGATGGCGCGACCACCCACCACATCCATGCTGTGATTGACCACCCGGCGCATCATTTCGGTGGCATGGTACTTGGCCATGGCGGTCATGACGGAGGGTGAGCCGGTTTCCAGCCCTTTGGTGACCATCTGACGGAAGGCTTCCATGGTGTAGGCGCAAC
This sequence comes from Marinimicrobium sp. LS-A18, assembly GCF_000463525.1. Classification (NCBI taxonomy): domain Bacteria; kingdom Pseudomonadati; phylum Pseudomonadota; class Gammaproteobacteria; order Cellvibrionales; family Cellvibrionaceae; genus Marinimicrobium; species Marinimicrobium sp. LS-A18. The sequence continues at coordinate 333,732 of NZ_AWEP01000006.1, read as the reverse complement.
TGGCGATGTCCGCCGTCGCTTCCTGCACCCCTTCAAACTTGCCCACTTCGGTATTGAACTGACGACGGATGCGGGCGTAGGCCCCCACCGTGCGGTAGAGCATTTCCCCACTGGCGGTGGCCAGTGCCGGCAGTGAGATGCCGCGCCCGGCCCCCAGACATTCAATCAGCATACGCCAACCCTTGCCGGCCATCGGCGCACCACCAATGATCCAGTCCACGGGAATGAACACGTCGTTGCCCTTGATCGGACCGTTCATAAAGGGCGAGCCGGGATGGTGGCGTTTGCCGATTTCCACACCCGGATGGTTGGCGGGCAACAGGGCACAGGTAATGCCGTAGTCGGATTTGCTGGAATCACCCAGCAGACCGTCGGGATCGTGCAGTTTGAACGCCAGGCCCACCACGGTGGCCACCGGTGCAAGGGTGATCCAGCGCTTGCTGAAGGTCAGTTTGAGACCCAGCACTTCCTGGCCTTCAAACTCACCTTTGCAGACGATCCCCACATCGGGAATGGAGCCGGCATCGGAGCCCGCTTCCGGCCCTGTCAGGCCAAAGCAGGGGATTTCGGTCCCGTTGGCCAGCCCGGGGAGCCAGCGTTGTTTCTGTTCGTCGGTGCCGTATTTCATCAACAGCTCACCGGGGCCCAGGGAGTTGGGCACCATGGCGGTCACGGCGGTGGTGCCGGAGCGGCTGGCGATCTTGCTCATGATCCGGCTCTGGGCGTAGGGCCCAAAGTCTCTACCACCAAACTCTTTGGGGATGATCAGGCCGAGGAAGCCCTTGTCTTTCAGGAACTGCCAGGCCTCCTCCGGCAGATCCTTCCGATTGTGGTGGATGTCGAACTCATCGAGCATGCCGCAGAGCTCTTCCACTTCATTATCGAGGAAGCTTTGCTCTTCCTGGGTCAGTTGGGGCAAACCGATCTGCGCGAATTCGTGCCAGTCGGGGCGGCCGCTGAACAGGTCTTTTTCCCACCAGGTGGTGCCCGCCTCCAGCGCCTCGCGCTCGGTGGTGCTCATGCTCGGCATGGCTTTGCCCAGCACCTGAAACACCGGCCTGGACAACAGGGGCCGGCGCAGCGCCGGAACGTTGAGAATCAGGAGAACCGCCGCCAGTGGCACCACCAGCCACAGAGACCAGAAGGCCGGGGTCAGATAACCCAGCAGATACCAGGTCAGGGCCACCGCAGCGGAGCCCAACGGCAGCGGAATGCGCCGGTAGATGACCACACCGATAACCACCAACAGCAATACAATGGACAGCAAAACCATAACCTTCTCCCTTATTCTCCAACGTCGGGCTCGAACTCCGGCCCACACAGTCCTAACAATAGCGTAATTTACGATCCCCTTGGGGACAATTTTGTGCCTGGCCGGGCGGGCTTACTGGCGGGGGTTCAACCCCGCCGCCAGGGCGCGCCGATAAGCCGCCAGCGCCGGCACCAGCCCCATCACCAGGGCCAGCCCCAGTATGCCCAGCATAAGATACGCGGTCTGTGCGCTCATCGGATTAATCGCGATAAACAATCCGAACTCACTGGCCAGCCAGGGCTGGGCGAGCGCCAATCCCGCCATCAGCAACAGGGTTCCGAGCACCAGGCTGAGCAGAGTGATCAGCGCGACCTCCAGCTCGATCAGCAGCACCAGGGTCAGGCCGCTGGCACCGACCGTGCGCAGTATGGCCAGCTCCCTTCGCCGCTCCCCCATGGACGCCAGCAGCATGGTCATCATCCCCGCCAGCGTGGCCAGCAACACCAGGAAGCTGATCAGATATAGTAGATTTTCCGCGACCGCCAGCAGTTGCCAGAGCTCGGTCAGCGCCACACCGGGGAGGATCGCGGTCATGGGCTCCTCCCGGGCGGTGTTCAGCTCCCGCTGAAGGGCAAAGACCATGGGCCGGCTTTTCAGGCCCAGCAGTACCGCATTGATATTGCCCGGCACCGGCTCCATCGACTGGTCGGGTGCCTCAGAGTGCTGCTGATGATGATCATGATGGGCATGGCTCCCATGGTCATGGTCGTCGTGCCCGGCCGTTTCATGCTCTGCATGGCCATGGCCATGGTCATGGTTATGGTTATGGTCATCGTGAGCATCCGGTAATTCACCCCCATGTAAGCCTTCCATGGCAAGCAATGTCATATGCACCCGCCGATCCGCGGGCGTACCGGTGGGTTCAAGAATGCCCACCACGGTCATGGGATGATCGTCGTGGTGGGTGAAGCTCACCCCGGCACTGCCGTGGGCCACCACCAGCGAATCCCCTAGCCCGTAACCCAGCTCGCGGGCGGCCGCGGCGCCCAGGACCACTTGATCATCGCTGTGGGCGGCAAAAGGCCGGCCCTCGGCAAACACCAGAGGCTGGTCCTGGCCATAGCGGTAACGCTCAAAGTAGGACCAGTGAGTCGCAAACACCGGGAAGCCCTGGACCGCGTCGCCCAACGCAATCGGCACCGCCCAGTCCACCATCGGGTGGTGCGCCAGGCGCTCAAACGCGTCCGGGCTCAAGCTGGTGCCGGGTTGCCCCATCTGGAACACCGAATAGAGCAGCAGGTTGGTCTGGCCTCCTCGTGGCCCCACAATCAGATCGGTGCCGGAGAGGGTCTGCCGCAAGCTGTCCTTGGCCTGATGGCGCAGATGATCGATCCCCAGAAGCAGCGCAACACCGATACTCAGGGCCAATAGCGTCAATGCCACGGTGGTACGACGGTTCCAGAGGCTGGCGCGGGCAATCTGAGTCAACATCTCAAAGCTCCTCCCCGATGGATACCCGGGACAGCTCACGCAGATCCTGCTGGTGGTCGAACGCGGTTGCCAGGGAGCGATCGTGGCTGACAAATATCAGGGTACTGCCGGTGTCGGCCACCTGGCGGAGCATCACCTCCATAAAGGCGTCCCGGTGGTCGCTGTCCAGGGCCGAGCTGGGTTCGTCGGCGAGCAGAATCTCCGGACGGGTAATCAGGGCCCGGGCCACTGCCACCCGCTGCTGCTGACCGACACTCAGGGTACTGGCCGGCCGCTCCGCGATTTCCGGGGGTAAACCCAGGGCACCAAGCAGTTCCCGGGCGTGCTCCCGGACGTCCGATGGGGTCGCCGGGGTGCCGTCTTCCGGTGTCCGGCGGGCGAAATGCGCGGCCAGACACACATTGGTCAACACGGTCAGGTAAGGAATCAGGTTAAACTGTTGAAACACCACCCCGATGTGTCGGGCCCGGAATCGGTCCCGTTGGCGACCGCTAAGCGCGGCCATTGACTGCCCGAGCAGGGTCACCTCGCCCCGCTGTGGCAGGACAATACCCGCCAGCAGGTTGAGCAGGCTGGTTTTACCCGCGCCCGAGGGACCGTACAGAAACAGGCGCTCACCGGGCGCCAGACTGAAGTCCGGAATATCCAGTACGGGCGTGTTTTGTCCGGGCCAGGCAAATTGCACATCACGCAGGGCGATGGCCGGAGTCATTGGGGTGTTTTTGTGGTCAGTGTCCATAATCCTGAAAGCTGTTGTTGGAGTTGTTAGAAGATGCATCGTCCCCGGTACCTGAGCGCGGCATTGATATTCGGTGTCCTATGGACTCTCAATTCGTTCGCGGATTCCCCGAAAACCATCGAGTGGACCGACTTGATGCCGGAGGAGGATCTGCGCCTGCTCGAATCCATGCCCACCGTCGATCACGGCGACCTGAGCGATGAGGAGCTGGCGGAAGACCCCGCAAACCAGTCGCTTCGCCCTCAGGACCGGGATCTGGCTGGCGAGGTCGAAAATGCCATCGCTCAGGCCATGGGCGACACCGCCAGCGAGGGTGGCCGCACCTGGGAGGACGCTCTGGTGTCCACCAACACCCGGCCGGAATTCGACAACACCGATATCCGTTTGCCAGGCTTTATCGTGCCGTTGGAGTTCGACGACGAGATGAACATCCGCGAGTTCTTCCTGGTGCCGTATTACGGAGCCTGCATTCATGTGCCGCCCCCGCCGCCCAATCAGATCATTTTCGTGAGCTACCCGGAGGGTTTCCAGCTCGATGCACTGTACACGCCTTTTTGGGTGTCCGGGACCCTGAAGCTTGAGCGCACCGAGAATGATATGGCGCTGTCGGTGTATGCGATGGACGCGGCGGAGATTGTGGAGTACACCGAGTAGTTGGGTGAGCGCTTAACGGTTGGGTTACGGCGGGTGCGCTTCGCTTACCACGCCCTACGCAACCTCCGAGATGTGCGTAGGGCGGATAAGGGCAAAGCCCGCATCCGCCGTTGCCCTACGCCACTAGCGATTTCAACGTGCGCTCAACTTCATCCGCATCAATCGGCTTATCATCAATCAACTCAATGCGGCTGTCCGGGGTTTCGTCCAGCTCACTGACGCTGACCACATCGTCCTGACCATTGAAACTGAATATACCGTCCCCGGTAATCATCACCGCTTTGACCCGCGCAACGCTCAAGCCATTGAGCCAACTGAACAGTCGGTCATAGTCGAACTCCCAGTCCGGGGGGAACACCCAGCCCACGCTGTAATGTCCCTGGCCCTGATTGACTCGCCGGGCCATGACTTCGCCGTCCGGTAAAAAGGCCAGGGTTTCCACTGGCGCGGTGGGCGCCTTCAGAGGGTTGTTCTGGTGAAGGTGCGGGTGGTGTAACGGCCGCTCCGAACGCGGGCATTCCAACCAGGCGGGATCAATGGCGCCCTGGCGCACCCGCTCGACCAAGGCCTTGGGCGGTGACGCCCCAGCCGCCAGTGCCTCCCATCGCGTCCAGTCGGACTCACCGCAAAGATCCTGTTTGTTGGCGATCAGTACATCGGCGATGGCGATCTGATCCTGAAAGTGTTCGTTGTCGGTGTAGCGGCTGTCGGCCAGCTTACGCGGGTCCACCAGCGTCACCGTCGCCCGCACGTCCAGTACCTGCTGGTAAAAGGGGCCGGTCAGTGTCGACATGATCTGGGCCGGATGTCCCAAACCAGTGGGTTCTATCAACAGCCGGTCCGGGCGCTCCCGCCCCAACAGTTGATTGAGCGCCACGGTCATGGGCAGGCCCGCCACGCAGCAGATACAACCGCCGGGCACCTCCCGCACCCGGGCGCCGCCGTCGCGTAGCAGGGCACCGTCAATGCCGACTTCGCCAAACTCATTGACCAGCACCGCCCAGGTTTCCCCGGCCGGTTTGTGGCGCAACAGGTGCTGGATGGCGGTGGTTTTACCCACCCCCAGAAAACCGGTGATGATGTTGGTGGGAACGGCGGTGGTCATGGCGTGGACGCGCTCCTGCTCATTCGTGAAAATGTTACGTTATAACACTTTCTGGCCGGAGCGCAATCGCCGGTTCGGCCGCCGTCAGTGATAGACCACGTCTTCGTAGTCCTGGGCCAGGCGGGCCAGCAGGCGGTTTTGGGTCGGCGTCGCCACCCCCTGCGCTTCCATCGCCTCGATCAACAACTCGACGATGGTATTGAACTCGGTATCGGTGTACTGATGGCCGGCGTGCACCACCCGCATGGAATCGCCGGTGTAGTCGCAGGGGCCGTCGGAGACGCTGCAGATGTAGGTTTCCAAACCGGTCTTGAAGCGATTGATATCCACGTTGTGAAAACGGTCCACCACCCGCTCGTCGTCGGCGATGCGCACGATCAGGTCGTAAACAATGGCATCCACGCCTTCAGCGCCACCGAGGGCCTGGTAGAGCGTTCGGTCACCGCCGGTTGAGGTGCAGGCGCTTAGGAAAAGCACCAGCGCTAATAAAGACACTCGCATCAGAAACTCCCCTGGACGGACAGATACCAGCCGGTCTGGTCGGGAAAGCTGGCCACTTCACCCAGATCGACGTAGGCGCCCACCACCGAGATCTGTTTGTTGGGAAACCAGCCGACAAAGGCGGTCTGCCAGTCATCTTCGCGGATAAAAGACAGATTGTCAGGCTTCTGCCGGTACTCGGCACCCACGAGCCAATGGCGGTTGATAAACACCCCGGCGGAGGCCTCGGCCAACCACTCGGCATCGTTGTTCCGGTCACCGCCAAAGCCCACCAACCCCAGTTGGTTGGCCTTGCTGTGTCGGGCGGTGGCATTGAGCAGCAGGTTGCGACCGGCCAGGCCGCCGAGCAATAGTTTGGTCGCGCTCAGGTATACATCGGTGCCCGAATCATCCCGGGCTCCCGCCGCCGAGGGCACAAAAAAGTCCCGATTTTTTTTGTGTTGAACGCCGAGACTCAGTTGGGGCCATCGGGTGTAAATCAGGTCACCCAGGAGGCGTACTTTGGCCCCGAAAACCCGCTGGCGAATGCTCGAGGGCCCGACCCCCAATCGTTCGGACAGAGGCTGGTGGCTCAGGCGCTGCTCGGCCAGAGACAGCTCGACCCGGTTGCGCCAGCTCCAGCTCGCCCCGAGCACCGACAACGAATAGTCGCCGGTGCTGACGTGGCTGGCCGTTACCGTGCCACCCTGCTCTTCCCGGGTGCCGTAACCGGAGAGCACCGCCATGGGTACAATTCCGCCGCCGGCGGCCCCTTCCAGGGTGGTAGCGCCACCGGTGGCCAACAGCTGGCTACGCTGGCTGTCCGCGCCAGCGGTTCCGCACAGGGCCATCAGTAGCAGTACACAGTAGCGAACTCTCACGCGTTGACCTCCAGACGCTCGGCACCGGACAACCAGTCGAGGAAATCCTGGTGCGGCAGCGGTTTGCTGTAATAAAAACCCTGAACCCGATCACAACCCAAGGCCACCAGAAGCTTCTCGATCGCCTGATTCTCCACCCCTTCGGCGGTGATGGTCAGGCCCAGGGTGTGGCCGAGGTCGATAGTGGAGCGGACAATCAACTGGTCATCCTCACTCTGGTCCAGGTTGAGAATAAAGGATTTGTCGATTTTCAGCTCCGAGACCGGCAGCTTTTTCAACTGCGACAGGGAGGAATAGCCGGTGCCGAAGTCATCAATCGACAGGCTGATGCCCTGGGCCCGCAACCGCTCCAGGTTGTGCAGGCTCTTGTCGGCCTCGCGCATGATGGCGCTCTCGGTAATTTCCAGACATAAGCGCTCGGCGGGCAATTCGGTCTCGCTCAGCAGACCGACGACAAAATCGGGCAGGTCATCATCGAGCAGATCCAGTGCCGACAGGTTGACCGACAGGTGCGCCGGCACCGACCAGTTGGCGGCCTGGGTGATGGCCCGGCGCAGCACCCAGCGGGTGAGCAGGCCAATCTGTCCGGTGCTTTCGGCCACCGCGACAAACTCCTCCGGGTTGATCATGCCCATCTCCGGGTGCCGCCAACGCACCAGGGCCTCGGCGCCGAGCGTGCCGCTGTCGTCCAGCCAGAGTTTGGGCTGGTAGTAGACGTCCAACTGCGAGTCTTCCAGCGCCTGGCGGAATTCACCAAACAACGCCAGCCGGCGCAGATGGGATTCGTCCCAGCCCGTTTCATATCGGGTAATGCGCTGTTGTTCCAGGCGGCCCTGATTGAGGGCCAGGTTGGCTCGGCGCAGGAGCGTCTCAGGCTGGTCACCATCGTCCGGATAGAGCACCACCCCGAGGTTGATGTCGACTCCCAGATGCAGGTCGTCCAACTGGATATTGTCGGCAAAGCCTTCCAGCAACGCCTCCGCCCGAGTCTGCACCTCGTCCTCGCCGACCTGCCAGAGCATCAGGGCGAATTCATCGCTGCCCAGGCGTGCGACCCGATCGTCCGGGCCGGCCTGATCGAGCAGGCGCCGCCCCACTTCGGCCAATACCCGGTCGCCCATTTCCGGGCTCAGGGCATCGTTCACCCGGGTGAAGTTGTCAATATCCAGCACCATCAGGGTAAAGCGCTGTTCGGACCAGGTGGCTTTTTCTATCGCGGACTCCAGCTCCGGAAACAGCTGACTGCGATTGATCAGGCCGGTGAGCTGATCGTGCCGGGCCTGATACAGAATCTGTTGCTCGCGTTCGGCGATGGCGCTCTGCATCCGGGTGAATCCCTGGGCCAGCTCCCCGAGCTCATCCCGGGAGCGCACCGGCACCGGCGTGTCGTAGTAACCCCCCGCGATACGGCGGGCCACGTTGGCCAGCGCGCTCACCGGCTGGGTGACGCTGCGCGCAAGCAATACCGCCAGCAGCGCGGCAATGATGGAGAAGCCCAGGGCGATCCACAGCAGTTGGCCGTTGAGCCGGGCAAAGGGCGCCATGACCTGTTCCAGGGGTACCTGCAGCACCGCCGCCAAGGGCGTGGGTTGCTCCGCCACTGGCAGCATGAGGGTCATGTGTTGCTCGGTGGTAATGACCGTTTCGGTCGCCGGTGAGCTTTCACTCAACCAGCCCAGCAATGCCTGTCGCTGCGAGCCAGGCAGTGTGCCGCTCAGATAGCGGGCCCCGTCCTCCTCCAGGCTGACAAAGGAGATTTCCAGACCGGTCAGGCGCTTGAGGGTTTCCGTCAGCCGGTTGTCGATTTCAAAGCCCAGGCCCGCCACACCCAGGGGTAAGGGGGCGCGTACATCGGAGATGACAAACTGGTAAGGGCGGCCATCAATCATCAGGGAACGCTGTTGGGTCCGAGCTTCCTGTACCTGGGTGTACCGCCGCAGATAGTTCCAACTGGCCTCGGATAAAGGCTGGGTGCTGGCCACCAGGTCGCCCTGCTGATCGGCTACCAGAGCGATATCGGCATTGATCCGGGCGGCGTGGTTCTCCAGGGCGGACACCAGGGTGGGGGCATCGGCCACCGCCACTGCCTCCTTGAAGCCGAAGTCGTCGGTGAGCACCTCCGCCGACAGGGACAACTGTTCCGCCCGGGCCTGGATCAACTCGGCGAACACTTCGCCACCACGCTGTAACTCGAGGCGGGCATTGTCGGTCACGGTGTCGCGTACCACCAGTCGGGTGGCGGTATAGGAAGACAGCTCGACCAGTAGGACCAGACCGAGCAGCAGTAACAGGACTTTGGCGAGGTAGCTAGTGCGCATCAGATCAGCCCCTGGCCTTAACGGTCAAACAACCGCTCGAGATCGGTTTGTGGCGCTTGCTGACGGGGATCGGGTTGTAACCCATCCAGCGCAATCGTCTCGCTCCGGGACGCTCCAGTGATCGTGAGAGTCCTGGTCAACGGCTCGACAAGGCGCGGGTGTTGAATCTGCACCTCCAGGTCGCCCTCCGGCAGCGCGTCGAAAGTCCATTGCCCATCGGGGCCCGTGACCCCAAACCGCTCACTGTCCACCACATAGATGTAGCCGAGCATGGCGTCGTGAATATTGCAGCCCAGCGCCACCTTGCCCGGCTGATCAAACTGTACCGGCTCGGCGGTGGTGCCGTGGTACAGCCTGAGCTCAAAGCGCTTGGCCGGGGAAAAGGAGTACACATGATGACGAATGTTGTCACTGTTGGGAAAGCGCACCAGTGTACCTGTGCGCACGGCCAGCACCTGGGGGACGAACTGGCGATCACGCTGATCCATGACCGCCTCGGGGGCCGTCTCAGTACTCGAGCGGTCGTCATCGGCGTAGAGGGTGACCACCGCATCCGCCAGTGGCTGTCCCCCGTCATCGGTCACTGTGATGGTGAGCGACGAGGCGATGACGGCCGCCGGTAACCAGGCCACAAGCGCCACCACTACCCGTGCAATTAGGGTCATAACATCCTCATTGGCCAAAAGCCGATAACCAACCGGAAACCGGCTGGCACAGAATCCGTCATTCTAGCCTATCTGACACTGATTGCGACCCGCGGCCTTGGCCGCGTAGAGCGCCTGATCGGCCCGACCGAACACCTGGTCGGCGGTATCACCCTCCCTGAACTCGGAGATACCCAGGGAGATGGTGATCTGCAAGGGCTCTTTGCGATAGTTGAACGCCGTATCCGCCAGTGCCCCGCGCACATCATCCAACACCTGCAGGGCGTCCTGGGCTCGGGTTTCCGGCATCAGAATCACAAACTCTTCGCCCCCGTAGCGACCAAAGAAGTCCACCTCCCGCAGGCGCCGACGAATGGCTTTGCTGATCACCTTGAGTACCCGATCGCCGGCCTGATGACCGAACTGATCATTGATCCGCTTGAAATGATCGACATCGCAGACCGCCAGGGTCAGCGGATGACCATAGCGCTCCCAGCGTTTGACCTCGTGGGCCAAACGCTCGTCGTAGGCTTCCCGGTTGGGCAACTGTGTGAGGGGATCGTGCAGCGCTTTGTGTTGATGACGACGGAGACTCTCCCGGTTTTCCTCAGCTTCGTGCTCCATCTGCTGGACCCGGGAGGCAAGCTGGGCCAATTGATCGGTGAGCGGCTCCGAGTCGGCTTCGGCTCGCTGGTATTGACTCAGACTTTCGCGGATTTGCCCCAACTGGGAGGCCACCTGGCTTTTCAGTTCTGCCAGATCACGGGCGGACTCGACACTACCGGCCAGGGATTTGCAGCGCTCGGCCATCTGCTCGGACAGGCTGCGCCCCGCCTCGCGCTGGCTGGCCTGGCTATTGGCCGCACCATCAATCAGGGAGGCGATCTCCGCCAGCTCCCGGTTGACCGAGTTGAGGTAGCCGGCAAACACCCGGTTGGCCGCCAGCCAGGAGTGCATGATCAGGTCCCGCACTTCCTCAAGAAAGCCCGGCAACTGGTTCAGCGGGATGCCCTGCTTGAGGCGCACCATCATGCCCTCCAGAGTCTCTGGCCCCATATATTCGGTGTTCACGGCATTCATCAGGCCTTCGAGTACCTGACTGATCTCATCGCACAGGGATTCGCTTGAGCCCGGCTCCGCCGCCCGCTCACCCCGCAGCCGGCCCAAGAGGCCGGGCTTGGCTTCCCGGGTCAGGGTCAGGGCCTGTTGCTGCAGGTCCGCCAGCTGCTGGAGCAGAGCCGGGAAGAGGGAGAACTTCTGGCTGCGCATGGGCAACCGGTTGAGGTAATGATTCAGTTCGCGCTTGAGTTCCCGGGGTGGCCCCAGGGATTGCAGTTGCTTGACCAGAGACGTCAGGGCGTCGAGGATCTCAACATCGGCGGACTCTTTTCGGCTCTCAAAACTTCTGACGCTCTCGTCGAGCCGATCGGTCAGTTCGGGCAGACGCTCCAGCGCCTGGTCGCCGCGCAGGGTTTTGCGCAGCTCATCCAGCAATTCGTCCAACTGGCGGTCCTGCCCATCGGCAATAATGCTCAGTTGCACCAGGGCCCGGCGCAGTCGCTGGTATTGGTCATCGGCCTGACGCTCAAGCGCGTCGTGGGCGTCCAGAGCATCCAGGTACTTTTCTCGCCAGGTATCGTCGTCCGTTGTTCGGAGGGTCATGAAAAATCCCGCGTTTGCTGAAAACTGCCCAGACAGTATAGCCGTTCCCCGCCCGCACTGTCGGCCAAAACGACCTTTTTCCTGACCCGGAAACGACAACGCCCGCTCTGGGAGCGGGCGTTGTCAGTCTATCGAGACAGTGGCGTTGAAACTCAGAGCGCTCCCTGGCGAATCTGTTCAACCAGGTGGTCCACCACTCGCAGCATCTCGCTGTGGCTGCCGGTCATCCTGGAGCTGACCCGGTACTTGCCGTCGACCACCATTTCCGGGGTGCCGGTGATCTTGTAACCGCGAACCCGGGCGTCGGCCTGACGCACCTGGCTGGTGATGCCAAACGAGTTGAAGGTGTTCAGTACCCGCTCGCGATCCGCGCCATAGGTTTCCAGGAAGTCGGCCCACTGCTCAGCACTGCGGAACTGTTTGCCCTCCTGATGCACGGCGGTGAACACGGCCATATGCACTTCATCCAGCAGCTCCATGGCCTTGGCGGTATAGAAGCCGCGCGCATAGGCCTCCATGGTGGCGTTCCACATGGCGGGAGTCTGCACGACCGCCACATCATCCTTCTGCTCTTTTTTCCATGCACGGATCAGCGGCTCGAAGTTGTAGCAGTGGCCACAGGTATAGGCAAAGACTTCGACCACTTCAATCTTGTCCGAGGTGCTGGTGGGAACCGGCTCGGCCAGGGTCTCGTAATGCTCGCCTTCTTTATAGTCGGTTCCGCTCTCGGGGGTCTGGGCAACGGCAGTCAGCGATACCATCATCGCCAGAACAGCTAACACAATGCGCATAGTTGGCTCCACGTTATTCATTATCGGAGGGCTCGGGCCCGGTCAACGTGACTCAGAGCCCGAACCGGCGGATTTAGTTCCCGCCGTGCAATCAGTTCAGGCCGCCGATGTAGTTCGCCACCGCCTTGATTTCGGCGTCACTGAGGTTTTTGGCGCTCAGACGCATCATCATCGACTCACCATCATTCATACGGTCGCCGGCGCGGAAGGCGCGCAGCTGGGCCTCAATGTACTGTGGGTACTGGCCACCCAGGCGCGGGAAGGCACCCGGCTCATTACCCTGACCATTCGGTGCGTGGCAACCCATGCAGGCCGGCACACCGGTCTCCTGATTGCCGGCGCGGTAAATCTGCTCACCCAGGGCCAGCGCATCAACTTCAGCGCCCGAGTTCACCTGCACCTGCATTTCCTGGGCACCGCTCAACTGCATGCTCTGACTGGCATAGTAAGCGGCAATATCCTGCAGATCCTGATCGCTCATGCCCTTGAGCATGCCGGTCATCTGCACCACCTCACGGCCAGTCGTGGCCTTGGCCTCTCCGGTGGCATTATCCCAGGCCTGGATGTCCTGAAGCTGCTTGTACAGATAGGGCTGGCCCAAATCGGCCAGCTTCGGGAAGCTCGGCGCCGGGCTGTTACCATCCTGACCGTGGCAGGCGGCGCATACAGCCACTTTTTCGGAGCCCGCTTCCGGGTCACCGGCGGCGCTTGCGCCCGGAACCAAAACCAGTGCGCCCAGCGCGAGGAGCAAATGCTTCACTGAATATTTCATTGGCTAACCTGTCAATTCGTTTATTGTGGGGCCCGCTCCGCAGTGTTCGGGCGACATTTGGCCGCCTACGGGCTACAATCGGCTGCCCCACCCGGCCCCAGGGCCACTTTTCGCGCCGGGGCCCCAACGGGGGCACCGCGCATTATATGGGATAACACAGGCTTTTGCAGGGTTTTATGACCACAGAGATCAACTTCCGCGGCGCCACATTTGAACAGAGCGCCCCCAGTATTCATCAGTGTCCACCGGAGAACGGGTTGGAAGTCGCCTTCGCGGGGCGTTCCAACGCGGGCAAATCCAGTGCCATCAACACCCTGACTGACAATTCCAAACTGGCCCGAACCAGCAAGACGCCCGGGCGCACCCAACTGATCAACTTTTTCAGCGTGGGCGAAGGCCAGCGCCTGGTGGATCTGCCCGGCTACGGCTACGCCAAAGTCGCCCGGGCCATGAAAGAGGAGTGGCAGCGCAACCTGTCCGAGTACCTTCAGGAACGCGACTGCCTGCAGGGGCTGGTGCTACTGATGGACATCCGCCACCCCATGCAGGAGTTTGACTCCATGATGATCAACTGGGCTGTGGAAGTGGAGATGCCGGTGCATATCCTGCTGACCAAGGCGGACAAGCTCAAGCGGGGGCCGGCCAACAGCACCCTGCTGGCCGTGCGCAAGCAGATGCAGGCGGCGGGCGTGAGCGATCTGGTGACCGCCCAGTGTTTTTCATCACTCAAGCGCACCGGGGTGGACGACCTGAAGCGCAAGCTGACCGAATGGCTGACGCCGGTGCAGGAAGTTGCACAGGAAAGTGAGGGGTCTGAGCCCCGGACATAAAAAAACCGGCGACCAGGGGGCGGCCGCCGGGGGCAATGACTGGCACCCTTGGGGTGGCGCCAGTTAAGCGGATGAAAGACTGCAATCGTTGCGTCTGTTCTGTAAGACGATGGTCATTCAGGAAAGTTCCGGCCCCGCCTCCCGGAGTGTGTCAGGTTTTGTAAAGCCTCGGCGCCACACAATCGACGGGCAAAAAAAACCCGACCAGTGGTCGGGGTAGCTGAGTAAAGCGGTTAGCCAAGTGGCGTCATGCCACGTTAGGGGAGTTGCACATGAAACACACTGTTCATGTTTTATCGGACCAGGCATCCTCCCCGAAAGTTCACTCCACCTGAAAATTTTTTTACCCGCGGCATCACAGGGCCAGAATTTAGTGGGCCTGATCCCAGTTATCCCCCACCCCGGCCTCGACCAGTAGCGGTACTTTCAGGTCAGCGGCCTTCGACATCCGCTCGACAATACCCTCGCGCACCGCGTCCAGTTGGCCTTCGGCCACTTCCAGCACCAGTTCATCGTGCACCTGCATCATGATCCGGGCGTCCAGCTTTTCCTTCAGCAGCCAGCGGTCCACATCGATCATGGCCGCCTTGATGATGTCCGCCGCGGTGCCCTGCATGGGCGCATTGATGGCGGTGCGTTCGGCGCCCTGGCGCAGGTTGCCGTTGCGGGCGTTGATCTCGGGCAGGTACAGACGCCGCCCCAGCAGGGTTTCCACGTAGCCCTGCTCCCGGGCCTGGGCTCGGGTATTGTCCATATAGCGCAGCACCCCGGGGTAGCGGTCGAAGTAGCGGTCGATGTATTCCTGGGCTTCCTGGCGACCAATGTGCAGCTGCTTGGCCAGACCGAAGGCGGACATGCCATAGATCAGGCCAAAGTTGATCGCTTTGGCGCGCCGGCGCATTTCCGGGGTGACCTTGTCCAGCTCGGTACCGAACACCTCGGCGGCGGTAGCCTTGTGAACGTCCAGCTCCTGCTCAAAGGCGTTCAGCAGTCCTTTATCCTCCGACAGGTGCGCCATGATGCGCAGCTCAATTTGGGAGTAGTCCGCCGCCAGCACCTTGTAGCCCTTGGGAGCGATGAATGCCTGGCGGATGCGCCGGCCTTCCTCGGTGCGAATGGGGATGTTCTGCAGGTTCGGGTCCGAGGAGGACAGCCGACCGGTGGCGGTCACCGCCTGGTGATAGGAAGTGTGAATCCGTCCCGTGGCCTTGTTGATCATCAGTGGAAGCTTGTCGGTGTAGGTACTCTTGAGCTTGCTCAGGCCCCGGTACTCCATCAACAGTTTGGGTAGCGGGTAATCCAGGGCCAACTCCTGCAGCACCTCTTCGGCGGTGGAGGGTTTGCCTTTGGGGGTTTTCTTGAGCACCGGCAACTTCTGCTCGTCGAACAGGATTTCCCCCAGTTGCTTGGTCGAGCCCAGGTTGAAGGGCCGACCGGCGATTTCGTGGGCCTCTTTTTCCAACTGCGCCAGACGCTCACCCAACTGCCGGCTGTGTTCCCCCAGAACCTTGGCATCCACCAACGCGCCGTTGCGCTCGATATTGGCCAGCACCGGAACCAGGGGCATTTCCAGGTCAGTGAACACTCGCTTCAGGGAATCGTTTTTCTCCAGCTCGGGCCAGAGGCGGCGATGCAGGCGCAGGGTCACATCGGCGTCTTCGGCGGCGTAGGGGGCCGCGTCGTCAATTTTGATCTGGTTGAAGGTGAGCTGTTTGGCGCCCTTGCCGGCAATGTCTTCAAATGATGTGCAGCGATAATCCAGGTAGCGCAGCGCCAGGCTGTCCATGTCGTGACGGCCGCTGGTGGAATTGAGCACATAGGATTCCAGCATGGTATCGAAGGCGATACCGCGCAGCTCGATGCCGTGATTGCGCAGCACATTGCGGTCGTACTTGAGGTTCTGGCCCACCTTGGCTTTTTTCGGATCCTCCAGCAGGGGCTTGAGTGCCGCCAACACCGAGTCCCGATCGAGCTGATCGGGCGCGCCCATGTAATCGTGCGCCAGGGGCACATAGGCCGCCTTACCGGGTTCCACGGCAAATGACAGTCCGACCACTTTGGCCTCCATGGCGTGCAGGCTGGTGGTCTCGGTATCAAACGCAAACAGCTCGGCACTCTTGAGCGCCTTCAGCCAGGCATCGAGCGACGCCTGCTCGGTCACCACGTCGTAATCCACCGCCACCTCGGGCTCGCTGGCCGCCGGCGCCTCCCCCTCCTCGGCGGCCGGCTCCAGCTCCGCCACCCAGGTGCGAAACTCCAGTTCGGTGAAGATCTCGCGCAGGCGGTTATTGTCGGGCTCCCCGCGGGCGATATCTTCCGGCCTCAGGTCCAGCTCGACATCGGTTTTGATGGTGGCCAACTGTCGGGACAGGTAGGCCTGATCCCGGTTCTCCTCGAGCTTTTCCGGCATCTTTTTGGCCCCGCGAAAACCCAGTTCCCGCACCGCCTCCAGGTTGTCGTAGATTGCATCCAGGCCGCCCAGGCCCTCAATCAGCGCGCGGGCGGTCTTCTCCCCGACCCCCGGCACGCCGGGAATATTGTCAGACTTGTCCCCCATCAGGGCCAGGTAATCGATCATCAGGGGCGGCTCAAAACCATACTTCTCCCGCACCCCGTCTTCATCGAGGTGGCTGCCGGTCATTGTGTTGACCAGGGAAATGTGGCGGTTGACCAACTGCGCCATGTCCTTGTCACCGGTGGACACAATCATATCCCGCTGCTGTTCGCTGGCCTGGTGGGCCAGGGTACCGATCACATCGTCGGCCTCCACGCCCTCAATCACCAGTAGGGGTAAGCCCATGGCCTCCACAATGTCCTTGATCGGCTGGACCTGGGGGCGCATGTCATCGGGCATGGGCGGGCGCTGGGATTTGTACTCGGCGAACAGCTCATCGCGGAATGTCTTGCCCTTGGCGTCGAACACCACCGCAACGGGGCTCTCCGGAAAGTCCTTGAGCAACCGGCGCAGCATACTGATGACACCTTTCACCGCCCCGGTGGGCTGGCCTTTGGCGTTATTCAGGGGCGGCAGGGCGTGGTAGGCGCGATAGAGGTAGGAGGAGCCGTCCACCAACACCAGGGGGGCTTTCTGGGTCATAAGGTCTCTTGTCTCTGAGTCTGAATCTGAATTGCAACGCTGTGCGTCTAATCCTATGTGGTTGTGGGCAAGCATACCCCAAAACCGAGCGGGGATTCAGCCGCGCCTTATAACCAGATGTCTGTTACTGGCTTGTTACCCGGTGATTTTTGAGGCTTCACTTCCAGAATTACCGCTAACTATGCGAATTACTTAACAAAACGCTCACATTTTTATCATCAGTATGAAATACCACTAGACTATAGTAACAACTGTGTTACTATAGGTAACACATAGAGGCGATCCCTCTAAACACACATTCACAAGCTGCTCTATACCAAGGTGAGCAGCTTCCATCTGGGGAAACCCATGGAGGGCGAAACCATGAAGACACTTGGCCTGATGATCGTATCTGTATTGTTTGCCGCCAACGCGGCCGCCGAAGGGGTTACTGCCGGCGCTCAACCCAACATGGCCATCGCCGCGGCAGAAGCCGGCGTCGCCATGCAGTGGGATCTTCCGGAAAGCGACAGCACCGAACAGGACACCCTGATGCGTCAGGACCTGGAGAAGCAGTCCCAGGAACTGAACGAGAAACTGGAAGCAAAACTCAACGAGCGGTTGAACGAGAAGCTCAGCCGTCAGTTGCAGGCGGACCTTTAACCCCTCGCTTGCGCCCGTCTCCGGCGGGCACTTTGTATTCTCCCCGCCCGGTGGCTGCTACCGGGCGTCGTAACGACTTACTCTCCTCGCTTGTCTCCCCGCCCGGCCTCTGGCCCGGTGGGGATTTTTTTGTCCCGCATTTCGGCTACTGCAGACAGGTCGCCACCGCCTCGCCGAGCGCTTCCAGCAGCTCAGGGTAAGTGTCGGTCGACTCGGTCGCGCCCAGCAGATCCAGCTCGCCGAGTTTCAGGTCGAGCTCATCCGCCAGGCTGCGGGCAGAGCTCATATCGTAATAGGGTTCGGTGAACAGGCACACAGCGCCCTGCAATTGCTGGCGCAGCTCGTACAGATGTCGCGCCCCCGGACGCCGCTCCGGGGACAGGGTGACCGAGGCCACCTGGTTCAGGTGGTAGTGGCTGACAAAATGGCTGTATCCCTCGTGATACACCGCAAAGGGTCTTTCACTCAGCGGATGCAGCCGGGATTCGAGGCGTTGATCCAGCGCCTCGAGCACCTCAGCCTGTGCCGCGGCTCTGGCCCGGAAGCCCTCGGCCTGGGCCGGCGCCAATACCGCCAGTCGCTCGGCCAACGCGGTGGCGATCGCCCGCCCATTCTCCGGGTTCAGCCAGAGATGAGGATCCCGGCCGCCGTGGTCGTGATGATGCCCGTCCGAATGATCGGCTTCATGGCCGTGACCTTCGTGCGTTTCCTCCCGATCCGGCCAGTGCAGGGTCGGCAAGTCGATCAGGGTCATACGTCGATCGTCGGGCAGGTTGCCAAGGGGGCGGCGCAAAAAGGTTTCCAGCTCCTCCCCCACCCAGAGCACCAGGTCGGCCTGCGCCAGTCGCTGCATATCGGAGACTTTCAGCGGGTAGTCGTGGGGGGAGGCGTTGGGCGGCAACAGGTGACTCACCCGGCCCTGGTCCCCCACCACCGCCTCGGCGATCAGCGCCAGCGGTTTGATGCTGGTCAACACCTCGACCTCGGCCCGGGCCGGTGCCGCCAGAGCCCACAATAAAAGCAGCGCATACCCGACGCCGCGTCCACCGGCAGATCCGGCAAACCAGGATGACAACAGGGGCTTGGGTGGCAGCATAGTCAGACACTCGCGTGATTGGGCGTAAAAGGTTATAGTGTAACATCTTTGCAGTAAAGCATTTGCTTCGAGGCACGGCCATGACCGACACCCCCATCGCCTTTCGACATCACAACCACGGCCACTGCGTGCGCAGTGCCCTGGCGTCCGCACGCAGCCTGTGCGCCGAGCGCGGAGCGCGCCTGACGCCGCTGCGCGAGCAGGTGCTCGAGCTGGTCTGGCAAAGTCACAAACCCCTGGGCGCCTATCAGTTGATGGATCAGCTGGCGGAGGCCTCCACCCGTCGAGTGGCTCCCCCCACCGTGTACCGGGCGCTCGATTTCCTGTTGGAGCAGGGGCTGATCCACCGGATCAACGGCCTGAACGCCTATGTCGGCTGCCCCAGCCCGGAACACCGCCACCCCAGTCATTTTCTGCTCTGTCGGGCCTGCGGCGTCGCCGTGGAGATGGAAAGCAACGCCATTACCGATGCCATTCAGGCCAATGCGGACAACGCCGGCTTTCAACTGGAAGGCCACTCCCTGGAGGTGACCGGCCTGTGCCCCGACTGCCGGGAGCATGCGCATGAGTGAACCTCTTCTGACCGCCCGCCAAGTCGGGGTGCGCCGGGGCGGACGAGAGATTCTTCAGGGTGCGGACCTGACCCTGGAAGCGGGCAAAATCGTCACCCTCATTGGCCCCAATGGCGCGGGCAAGACCACCCTGGTGCGCTGCGTACTCGGGCTGATCCAGCCCGATGAGGGCCTGATCGAACGCCGCCCGGGGCTGCGCATTGGCTATATGCCCCAGAAACTGCATATCGACCCGAGTCTGCCCCTGACCGTCAAACGCTTTCTCACCCTGGGCGGCACACCTCGCCTGCCCCTGGACGAGGTCCTGGCACTGACCGGCATTGAGTCGCTGACCGGGGCCACCATGAGTAACTTGTCCGGCGGCGAGACCCAGCGGGTGCTGCTCGCCCGGGCGCTGCTGCGCGACCCGAATCTCCTGGTTCTGGACGAACCCGTTCAGGGAGTGGATGTGACCGGACAGGAAGCCCTGTACCGGCTGATCAATGATATCCGTCGCCAGCGCCAGTGCGGGGTGTTGCTGGTATCCCACGATCTGCACCTGGTCATGGCGACCACCGATACGGTCATCTGCCTGAATCAGCACGTGTGCTGCCACGGACACCCCGAGCATGTGACCAACGACCCGGCGTATATTGCCCTGTTCGGCGAGAGCGCCAAGCCCCTGGTGGCGCCCTATACCCACCATCACGATCACACCCACGACGATCACGGCAACATTGTGGAAAAGGACCAACACCGGCATGCCTGACTTTCTACTCTATGCTCTGCTGGCCGGCCTCGGAGTAACTCTGGTCGCGGGCCCCCTGGGGGCACTCGTGGTCTGGCGCCGGATGGCCTATTTTGGCGACACCCTGGCCCACTCCGCACTGCTCGGGGTAACCTTCGGGCTGCTTCTGAACATCAACCTGAATCTTGCCGTGGCATTGGGCTGCCTGCTGCTGGCGCTGATTCTGGTGGCTCTGCAGCACAACCGGTTTCTGGCCACTGACACCCTGCTGGGGATCCTGTCTCACTCCACCCTGGCGCTGGGGTTGGTCATGGTGAGCCTGTTTACCAACAGCCGCATCGATTTGCTGGGCTACCTGTTCGGGGACATCCTCTCCGCCAGCGCCGGGGATGTGGTCACCATCTGGGTGATTTCGGTACTGGTCTCCGTCCTGCTGTTCCTGCTCTGGCGACCGCTACTGGCGATTACCGTGCATGAAGATCTGGCCCGGGTGGAAGGGGTTCCGGTCACCGCCGTGCGCACCGCTCTGATGCTGCTGATGGCCCTGGTGATCGCCATCGCCATGAAGGTGGTCGGGGTGCTGTTGATCACCGCCCTGTTGATCATCCCCGCCGCCACCAGCCGCCGGCTGACCCACACCCCGGAAACCATGGCGCTGGGCGCCAGCCTGCTCGGCGCGCTGTCGGTGCTCGGGGGGCTGGCGGCGTCCTTCTATTGGGACAGCCCGGCGGGCCCCTCCATCGTGCTGTGCGCCACGGGGCTGTTTGTCCTCTCGTTGCTGCGCCGGGCGGAAGTTTAGCCGGGCAAATTATTTTCGTCGGACGGCTTTCATTGTGCGATTTTTGTGCAATACTGGGTTATCTACTCACGTTGTGCAGAAGGAACGTGCTTATGGCCAGCCCCAACGTCGTCATCGGCAGAGAATCGGTGCGCGGTGACGCTATCGCCGCGAAGGTGCATCAGGATATCGCCTTCCTTACCGACCGCCTCCACCGCCTCGAAAGCCAGACCAATCCCAACCCCCAGGTGCTGAAAGTGTATCGGGATATGTTGGAGAGCCGCTATGCGGTGCTGGACTGGTTGAGCCAGAGCGACGAACCTCACTGACCCGACCCGGGGCGCCGCAGTGCGCTCCTGTCATCAAATTTTCATCGCATTGTTGTCGTTTCGTCATTGCCCATCGCCAGACTGTTCGCATCATAGGCCGACGGGACACCCTCAATGACCGACGCAACCTCTCCCGCAATGCAAGCCCCACACCGGGCGTCCAAACACCCTTCACCACTGATAAACAGCCGAACCATCTGGATTTCCGACCTGCACCTGGGTAACCGGGACTGCAAGGCCCAGTACCTGCTGCGCTTTCTGGACGACATCCAGTGTGACACGCTCTATCTGGTGGGGGATGTGATCGATTTCTGGGCGCTGAAAAAGCGCTTCTGCTGGCCCGCCGAACACTACCAGGTGATGCTCAAGCTCTATGAGCTCGCCGGGCGAGGCGTGCGGGTGATCTACGTGCCCGGTAACCACGATGAGCCCATGCGGCGCTTCGACGGCGACCTGTTCGGGCCGATCGAAATCGCCGAGGAGCACGAATACCAGAGCGCCGATGGCCGACGTTGGCTGATCATGCACGGCGATGCCATGGACGCCTATATCAACCTGAGCTGGATTACCCGCTTTGGCGGCGACCTGGCCTACGAGCTGCTGCTGTTCATCAACCGCTGGTCCAACCGTTTCCGGCGCTGGTTCGGTCGCCCCTACTTTTCGTTGGCCGGGCTGATCAAAAGCAATATCAAAGGCGCCCGGGCGGCGATTGAGACCTACCAGACCGAGGCCATGGAAGAGGCCCGGCGGCGGGGCT
Source organism: Marinimicrobium sp. LS-A18 (assembly GCF_000463525.1). NCBI lineage: Bacteria > Pseudomonadati > Pseudomonadota > Gammaproteobacteria > Cellvibrionales > Cellvibrionaceae > Marinimicrobium > Marinimicrobium sp. LS-A18. Next base: position 312,115 of record NZ_AWEP01000006.1, on the reverse strand, counting down.
TTGACGGGGTGATCTGCGGGCATACCCACGCCGCAGCTCTGCTGGAGCAGAACGGCATGCACTACGCCAACACCGGTGACTGGATCGAGAGCTGCACCGCCCTGCTGGAAGATCACCAGGGGCAGATTCATCTGCTGCACTACAGTGATCAGGTGCAGTGGCACACCAGCGCCCCCGAAGAGGCGCTGGCGTCATCGGAAACGGCTCAGGCCGCCTGAGCCATCTCCCGGAAGTGAGCACCGGCAGGCACGGGGACTGGGATCAGCGCTCTTGCGCCGGCAGCGTACCTCGGGTCATCAGGGACTGGACCAATGGCTTCAACGCCTCCGCCAGGCGCTTGTAGCCCTCGGCGTTGGGGTGCAGCAGGTCCGGCATGATGTCGGAGTGCAACTGGCCCTGTCCGTCCATGAACACCCGGTTCACATTGGCGTAAAAAACCTCGGAGCCATCCGCCAGAGAACGGATCATCCGATTGATGTCGCGATTGTTGGCCCGCATCTCATCGGCGGGTGTCTCCCCCCGGGGGAAGATGGCCAGCAGAAGAATTTTGGTGTCCGGCAACCGGCGGCGCAGTTCGTTGACAATCGCCGTGACCCCGGCCGCCACATCCTCCGGCGGATCCATCCGGTGTCCGGTGTTGTTGGTCCCGATCATCATCACCACGAGCTTCGGATCAATGCCCTCCACTTCCCCGTGCTCCAGCCGCCAAAGCACGTTTTCCGTGCGGTCGCCGCTGAACCCCAGGTTCAGGGTGCGCCACTGACCAAACGTCGCTTCAAACGCCTCGGCCCCCTCACCTTCCCAGCCCTGGGTAATGGAGTCGCCCAGAAACACCAGTTCCGGATCGCTCGCCCGGGCGGCCAGCTTTTCCTCGTGACGGGGCATCCACCAGTCGATGGCCCACTCCTCTTCCAGAGGCGCCAGGGTCAAGGCGGGCACGGTGGCCTCCTGTTGGTCAGTCTTGTGGTCCGGCTCGCCGGAGGTGGTGCAGCCCGAGAGGGTTGCCAGTAGCATCAGTAAAAGCGCGGGAGTCCTTCGAATCATGGGTATTGTCCTCATTGTGTTTATTGGCCAGTGGGATCATAGCACCCGGTTCGGGCGTGATGAATGCCTCAACCCTGGCGCACCGGCAAGCAGCCGGGCCCGATGGGTTCAAACGATTTGTAGGTCAGGATGAATTCCTGATGCCCGAGAGCTTCGGACACAGTGCGCTCGCCGCCGGCAACCGCTCTGACGCGCTGATAGATCTCCTCTCCCACCTCATCCAGGCCGGCCTCGCCGGTGAGAATCCGCCCGGCGTTCACGTCCATGTCCCCGCTCAGGCGGCGGTAGGTTTCGGGGTTGGCGCACACTTTGATGACCGGCGAGATGGCCGACCCCACCACCGAGCCGCGGCCGGTGGTGAACAGCGTGAGGTGGCAACCACTGGCAATCATTTCCACAATCTCGGCGTTGTCGGCAATATTGGGGAAGCCGAACCGGGGCTCGCCATCGGGCACCACATCGAGCAGATAGAGCCCGCCCGCGGGCGGAACATCGCCGGGCTTGATCAGGCCGCTGATGGGCGAGGCGCCGGATTTGGAATAGGCCCCCATGGATTTTTCTTCCAGGGTGGTGAGTCCACCATCGGCATTGCCCGGCGCAAAACTGCCGAAACCCATGGTCCGATAGTAGCGCTCCGCCTTGGCCACGCAGGCCTGAATCAGCTCCCCCAGTTCGGGGGTCAGGGCCCGCTGCGCCATGATGTTTTCGCAGCCGATCAGCTCGCCCGTCTCCTCAAAGACGCAGGCGACGTCTTCCGCCACCAGACGATCAAAGCAGCGCCCCACGGCCGGGTTGGCGGTGATGCCACTGGTGCCGTCGCTGCCTCCGCAGATGGTGCCCACCACCAGCTCGTTCAGGGCCATGGGAACCGGAGTCTGACCGGCCAATTCGACACCCATGGCCTCGACCTTCTCGATCCCCGCCGCGATAGTGGCGGCGGTGCCACCGGCCTCCTGTATCACCAGCAGGTCCACCGGTCGGCCGGAGGCGGCGATGTGCTCTCGCAGGCCGTCCCGGTCCATGCTCTCGCATCCCAGAGAGACCAGCAGCACCGCACCCACGTTCGGATGGGTAGTCAGCGCGCGCATCATCCTGCTGGCGTACTGATTGGGAAAACAGCCCGGGAAGCCGATCAAGTGTACATCCAGGTCGTCGAAGTGCTGGACGATCCGGCGGCTGACATGATGCGCACACTCCACCAGATAGGCGACCAGCACCACATTGCGAATACCCTTGCGGCCATCGGCGCGGACAAAACCCCGAAGCGGAGCGATGGAGTCATTCACGGGGCGGCTCCTGTGATGGTGGGCTGATCTGGCCGCCGGACGCACGGGTGTGGCTGGCCAGGTAATCGCTGCTCAGGTTGTGCATATGCACCCAGTCGCCCCGTGCCACCGGGGCCAACAGGGAGCCAATCGGCACCCCGTACTTGAGAACCCTGTCGCCGGCTGCAAGCGCGTGACGGGCCAGCTTGTGACCCACCGGCAGTGCACTGTTCAACACCAACGCTTGACCATCCAGGGTAATCTCGGTGCCCTCGGGCAGGCTGCGGGTGGTCACCAGTACGTTGTCGTCCGGGTGCAGCAGTATCAGGGCATCGGTTGAAACGGGTGTGGTCTCGGACATGGTTCAAGAAGCCTCCACCGGACAGGGCGCCGTCTCCGGGAGCAGGCCCCGGGATTTCAATGCGTCCCAGAACGCTGTCGGAATCGGCTGATCCATCCAGACGCGCGCGCGACTCACTTCCGCAGCGCTGGCACAGCCGGCAATCACCGATGCCACTGCCGGATGGGCGGCGGGAAATTGCAGCGCGGCGGCGGGCAATGGCACCGCAAACTCGGCGCACACCGCCTCGAGCGCGGCGACCCGATCGATCACCCAGGCCGGCGCCGGGGCATAGTTGTAATAGTGGGGGCCGGCGGTGTGCACCCCGGTGGCAAGCACGCCGGAGTTGAAGGCGCCGCCGACGACCACCGACACCCCCCGGGCTTGGCACTCGGGCAGCAGGCGCACCAGTGCGTCCTGCTCGAGCAGAGTGTAACGGCCGGCGAGCAGCAACACATCCAGATCCAGTTCCGCCAGCGCCCGCTCGCACACGGCAACCTCATTGACGCCCAACCCGATCGCCCGGATTTCTCCGGCCGCCTTGCGCTCCTGCAGCGCCCGGTAACCGCCGGTGCGAAACTGCCGCCAGAACCACCCATCCTGCTCGCCATGGGTCACCGGGCCCAGGTCGTGGGCGTAGACAATATCGGGAAGCCGCCCGAGGCGCTCGGCGCTCGCCGCCAGTTGACGCTGCACGGCGTCATAACCGTAATCAAAGACAGGGGTAAAATCCGCCGCCCCGGCAAAGCCGAAGCGGACCTCGTTGCGTGCTCCGGGATCAACGGGCTGGAGGGTTCGCCCCACTTTGCTCGACAGGGTAACCGGCCGCCCCGCCAGCGCCGGGCCCAGGCGCTGCTCGCTCAGGCCAAAACCGTAATGGGGGGCGGTATCAAAGTAGTCGATACCCTCCGCCAGCGCCTGCGCCACCGCAGCCTGCGCCTGCTCCTCCGGGAGGGGGCGGTAGAGGTTGCCGATGGGTGCCGCACCGAACCCCAGTGTCGGCAGAGTCATTGCCGTGCGGCCCAGCGTCCGGCGTTGCAGAGAACAGGAGTGCGTCACAATAGCCCTTTTTTGAGTCGCCCGAAGCGTTGCGAAAAGTTTTTATAATTAAAAACCAGATCACAAGTAAAAGTAAAAATCGGTACTCTGTCAACCGGTTTTTCGCGGCGGGACGGTCCGGGCAATGGCTACAGGCTGTGCTGCCTGAGCGAGGTGGACAGCTCGGTGGCTGCCGCACGGAGCTTACTGAGCGCCTCGTCCACCGTGCACCGCTCCGGTTGGTAGCGCACGAACGGCACGGTGAGGGCCGCGACAGCGCCCCGCGCCCCCATCAGCGGCGCCGACAGGTCGGTCACCCCGTCGATGAAGTCACTGGGCGTGCGCACGTACCCCTGCTCCCGGGCCGCCTCGGCCCGGGCCATAAACTCCGCCAGGGCTTCCTCGCCCGCCGCCGCCAGTTGTTCACGCATCACCGCCTGAGTGTCGCCGCTCTGAAAGCCGTAGAGGGCCAACCCGGACGCCGCCTGAATCATGGGCCGCCGGTAGCCGACCCGCACCGAAAACCCCAGATCTCCCGGGTTTTCGATGCGACCGATCACCACAATCTGATCGCCGGAGGCCGTGGCGATATGACAGGATTGGCCGATCTGCCGGGCGAGCGCGGACATGACCGGCAGCGCCAGCTCAATCAGGGTTTTGGTGGGTGCCCGGGCAATGCCCAGGGTAAACAGTTTGTTGCTGAGGGTATAACCATCGCGCCCCTCGGCGGGCACGATATAACCCCGGTACTCCAGAGCGAGCACCATCCGAAACAGCTCGCTCACCGAACGCCCCAGATGGGCGGCTATCTGGGAGGTGGTCATGGGCTCACGACGGCTCGCCAACAGCTCCAGCACATCCAGACCTTTTTCCAGCGCAGGCGCCTTGTATTTGCGTTCGGCGTCCGCCTCGCCGTTTGCGGTTTTATTGCGGTTTTTGTCGTCGTTCATTCTGGAATATCCCAAGGCCGATCGTTCACGGCAACGCCCTGCGACGCGCCATTTTTTTTGGAAAGCCAGACTCAAATCGCCAGGCCGTATACCGCTCGGGCGTTGCCCCTGAACACCGCCGCCTCCTGCCCCGGAGTAACGGCATTGACCCGGTGCCACGCCAGGGTCAACCAGCGGCTGTAGTCTCCGGCCAGGTTCAGCACCGGCCAGTCACTGCCCCAGAGCACCCGCTCGGGGCCGAAGATCTCCAGTACCGAATCCAGGTAGGGAAGCAACTCCTCCCAGGGCTGACCCGGCGCCAGCTCGGTGGCCAACCCCGAGAGCTTGCAATACACCCGGGGACAGCTCGCCAGCGCCTTGAGCCCCTGCTGCCAGCCACCGAGCCCGCCCCGGGCGATATCCGGCTTGGCGCCGTGATCAATCACGATGGTCAGATCCGGGTGCCGACGGGCCAGCTCCAGCAGAACCGGCAAGTGCCTCGGACACACCAGGGCATCGAACACCAACCCCTGCACCGCCATGGCGGACAGCGCGTCCTGGTTGGCCCGATGCAGAATCCAGTCGTCCTCTGGCAACGCCTGGAGCATGGGCCGCAACCCCTTCAGCCACGGATTCTGCGCCAGCGCCCGGATTCTCCCCGGGGCCGCCTCCCGGGTCAGGTCTGTCCAGCCCACCACGCCGAGGATGGAGGGCCAGCGCTCGGCCAGCGTCAGCAGATAATCGGTATCGGCCTCGTTCGGCTGGGACTGCACCAGAACCGAGCCCACCACACCCCGGGGGGCGGCCTCCCGCCAGAAGTCCTGCGGACCGAAATCGCGATAAATGGCCCGCAGGTCCGGCGTGGGCCAGGAACACTCGGGCCGCGTCAACTGCCAGCAGTGCTGGTGAGCGTCGATGATCCCCAGACCGGTCATCCAGCACCCCGCACCGAACGCCGGGCGAAGGCCGCCACCACCAGAAAACACCCCAGCGGGACCACGACCGAAATGTTAATACGCGTGAGATCCGAAACCAGACCCATCAGGGCGGTAATGATCGCCCCACCAATGATCGCCATGATCAACAGTGACGATCCCGCCTTGGCCAGGGGCCCCAGCCCTTTCAGACTCAACGCAAAAATGGTGGGAAACATCAGAGACATGAAAAAGCTGGTGGACACCAGCGCCAGTAGCCCCAGGTGTGTGGGCCACAATATCGCCACCGCACAGAGACCGACACTGATCAGGGCGTAAGCAAACATCAGACGGGCCGGCGCAATCCGTCCCATCAGCCCGGTGGCCACAAAGCGGCCGACCATAAACGCCACCAGAGACGCCGCCAGATAATCGGCCAGGGCCTTTTCACCCACACCCGGCAAAGCGCTCTGACCGTAGCGGATCATGTAGCTCCAGATACACACCTGTGCACCGACATAAAAAAACTGCGCCACCACGCCAAACAGGTAATAGCGCTCTTTCAGCAGGGCCCGAAAATCCGCCAACCGGAACTCCCGCTTTTCCTGCACGCATCCACTTCCCAAGGGAGGAAAACGCACGCAGGCGACCGCCAGAGCCCAGAAAAACACCACGGCGGCGATCGCCAGATAGGGGCCGGCGACCGCCTGAACCTCACTGGTATAGAAGGCCGTGCGCTCGACCTCACTCATCCGCGCCAGCGCATCGGGGCTGTGCTCCACCCCGGAGAGAATAAACTCGCGGCCGATCAGCACTCCGGAAATGGTTCCCAGGGAGTTGAACGACTGGGCGAAATTCAGGCGTCGCTCGGCGGTTTCCGGATCGCCCATGGCGACGATCATGGGATTGGCCGAGGTCTCCAGAAAGGCCAGGCCGCTGGCAATGACAAACAGCGCCAATAGAAAATAGCTGTATTCGTGCGCCAGCGCCGCCGGATAGAACAGGCTCGCGCCCAGGCCATACAGCAGCAGCCCAATGATCACGGCCGCTTTATAACCAAAGCGTTTCATCGCCACCGCGGCCGGTATCGCGAGCGCAAAATAACCGAAATAGAACGCGGACTGGACCCAGCCCGACGCGAAGTCACTCAGAACAAAAGCCTTTTTGAACTGGGTGATCAGGATGTCATTGAGGTTGTTCGCCACGCCCCACATGAAAAACAGGCTGACGATCAGCACCAGGGGCAGCCACAGACTGACGCCGGACGACGTTCGGGCCTGATGGGTCGTGTGGGACGATAGCGACATGGGGCCGTCTCTCCAACAGGGTCACCGACTTGGCACCGCTCGATGCCGTGTCGTCAATGCATCCGCTAGTGCGGGAATGCCTCGACGATGGACCCGTAGTGTTCCGCCAGCCGGGTGGGATCAAACGGCGGTTTGAAGAAACCGTGGTAATCGCCCATGGGGTTGAACAGGACAATATTGCCGCTGTGATCGACCGTGTAATCGTCGTCGCTCTGAGTGACCTTGGCAAAGGCGACATTGACCTCATTGGCCAGTCGTTTGAGGGTCAGGAACTCGCCGGTGACGCCAACAAAGTCCTCATGGAAATAGGGCACGTACTCCGCCAGTACCTCCGGAGTGTCCCGCGCCGGGTCCAGGGTGACCAGCAGCACCTGGGTGCGCTCGGCCAGCTCCGGCGGGAGCTCGTCCATGGTCCGGGCCAGTTCCGCCATCGCCATGGGGCAGATGTCCGGGCACTGGGTGAAACCGAAGAACGCCAGGGTCCACTGGCCTTGCAACTGCTCGGGAGTAAAGGGCTCACCCCGGTGATCCACCAGCTCAAACGCGCTGACCCGACGGGGCTGCTCGAACACCAGGGTGCCCTGCTCCCGCAGTGCCTCCCGGTCCAGGGCCGGCTCCCGGGTGACCTTGTAGACCTGCAAGCCCACGACCACTGCCACGACAGCAACCAGAATAGCCACAGTGCGGCGGATACCGCGCTGCTGTCGAGCGCGGCGATGGTCGGGGTTGGGGGCAGTGTCACTCACGGGCTTGACTCCGGTACATCAGGGATTGGTCAGAGGCGCAGATAGTCGGTCGGCACGGGCAGCAGGTAGTGGTCCAGCAACATCACCACAAACAACGCCATCAGGTAGACGATGGAGTACTTGAAGGTATCCATCCCCACCGAGGGCTTTTTGCTGAACATCAGCGCCAGGGACCAGTAGAGGAAACCCGCTCCGAGCACCAGGGCGCCGAGCAGGTACAGCCAGTTCAACATGCCGGTGATATAGGGCAGCATGGTCACCAGCACCAGGATCACGGTGTACAGCAGGATGTGCAGTTTGGTGTATTGCTCGCCGTGGGTCACCGGGAGCATGGGAATGTCCGCCTTGGCGTACTCGTCTTTGCGGTGCACCGCCAGGGCCCAGAAATGCGGGGGCGTCCAGGCAAAAATGATCAGGACCAGCAGAAGCGCATGACCGTGAACTTCACCGGTCACCGCCGTCCACCCCAGCAGCGGGGGCGCGGCACCGGCGATACCACCGATGACGATGTTCTGGGGGGTGGCGCGCTTGAGAAACAGGGTGTAGACCACGGCGTAGCCCAACAGCGACACCAGGGTGAGCACGGCGGTCAGGGTGTTGATGAAAACGACCAGCAGCGCCAGACCCAGGCTGCCAATGACCAGGGCGAACATCGCCGCCTGCAGGGGCTCGACCCGGCCCTTGGCCACGGGGCGGTTAAACGTGCGGGCCATTTTCTGGTCCACATGGCGATCCACCAGATGGTTCACGGCGGCGGCAGAACCGGCGCACAGCGCAATGCCCAGGTTGCCGATCAGCAGCACGTCCAACGGCACCATACCGGGCACAGCCAACAGCATACCGATGACCGACGTCAGGATCATCAGCAACACCACATTGGGTTTGCACAGTTCGTAATAATCTCGCCAGCTCATGCTGGATCCGGAGGTGCGCGTGTTATCAATTATTTTCGCCATGGGATTCCTGCTTTTTATACCCCTAGATTCGTATCGCCGAATAACTCCGGTGGGCCAGAGTCACCAGGCTCAGCAACAGTAACGCACCGACCCCGTTGTGGGCAACCGCTACCGACAGCGGCAGTGACGCCAGCACATTGGTAATGCCCAGCGTGATCTGCACCACCAGCAACAGGCCAATCACTCCGGCCAAACGCCGCGCGTGACTCAGTGGCACCTGCCACAGGCGATACAACAGCACCAGCAGCACCAGGGTCACCACCAGGGCACCGATGCGGTGGGTCAGATGGATCGAAGTACGGGCGTCACCTTCCAGCAGACCGCCCAGGTAGTTGGGGCCGACACTCTGGGCGAAATTGAAGCCCCGCACAAAGTCGGTATCGGGCCACCACTCGCCGTGGCAGGTGGGGAAATCGGTACAGGCCAGAGCCGCATAATTGGAGCTGGTCCAGCCCCCCAGGGCAATCTGCATGACCACAACCATCAGCGCCAGCCAGATCAGCGGGCGCAACCCAACCAAGCGTCGATAACTGTTGCTGGACAGGCTCCAGGGGCGGTTCTGCAGGCGCAGCGCCAGCAACCAGAGCAGACTGAAGGTGGCAAAGCCTCCGAGCAGGTGAGCGGTCACCACCTGCGGCCAGAGCTTTAGGGTAACAGTCCACATGCCGAAGGCGGCCTGCACAACCACCAGGGCCAACAGGCCCGTAGCGTGCCAACGCGGGTAGTTCATGGCCGGCGCCCGGGCGGCAAAGCGCCATGTGGCCAGGGTAATACCCAGAATCACCAGCCCCAGGGTACCGGCAAAATACCGGTGCACCATTTCCGGCCAGGTTTTATCGTGCTCGACCGGCGCTTCGGGGAACAGGGCTTCGGCCCTGGCCACGTGCTCGTCCGAGCTCGGCCAGGTCAGATGACCATAACACCCCGGCCAGTCGGGGCAGCCCAGGCCGGCATCCACCAGCCGGGTGAATGCCCCCAGAACCACCACCACCGCGCAGAGAGCGGCGGCAAACAGGGCCCAGCGATAGCCGTGTTTTTGTTGATTGTTTATTGGCGCCACGATTCAGTCTCCTCGGACCATCAATCTTCGTAGGAGTAGCGCAGCAAGCGCTTGATGTCTTTCAGTAATTGGTTACCGGTGTGATCGGGGCCATAGGCCATCATCACAAAGCCTTCCTGATCCATCAGAAAGTACCGGCCTTCGCTCACCGGATTACCCGGCAGGTTGGTGTCCGCCAGTGATGCCATCATCGCGGCTTCCTCCGGGCGCAGTACCTCGGTGCCCGGATGCTCCTCCCGCCACTGCTCCAGCAGTGCGTCCGCAGGCTCCCCGCCGACCGGCAGAATGATGCGTTTGACCCGATAGGCTTTATCCGCCAGACGAACGTGCACCTGACGGGTCAGGTACAGATTGGTCTGGCAGCGCTCACCGCACTCCGCGTCCACCGGGATCACGTAGCGCCAGCGTTTCTGTTCCGGATCCAGCGTCCAGGCTTCGCCCGCCAGGGTTTCTGGCTGCCACTGAGTAAAACGCTGGGGTGGGTCCAACAGTTTGCCCTGATTGACCTGCCCGTCGGGGATACCGACACCGGTCTGGAACAGCACGTAGGCAATCAGCATGGGTAGCGCCACCACCGTCATCAAACCAATGGCGGTGATCTGGCCCCGACGCTTGAATTGGCGCTGGCGTTCGTTCGGATCTTGATCAGTCATTAGGGCTACTCCCGCTACCGCATTCTGCGGAGTTCGCTGTTGTTGTACGCCTGCCTTTGCGCAGGCCCATGAGGGTCGCAAGCAACCAGATTACCACGGCGGCCGCCATGGCAAACCACTGCACCGCATAACCGAGGTGTTTGGCGGCACTCACTTCCAGATCCTGCCACCCGGTGATCAGGGCACCCGGGCTGCCGTCATCCAGCCTGGCGTAATGGTCCAACACCGGCGATTCAAACGCCTCGACCATGGCCTCCGGGTCGATGGCGACAATCACCTTGGGCCAGCCGGCATCCGCTGTGCGACCATCAAGCAGTGGATGGTCACTGGGCGCCTGCCAGCGGGCGAACAGGGTGTGCTCCCCTTCCGGCGCTGGCGGGTCGGGGCGATCGGCTCGGCGCTCGCCCGCCGCCACCCAACCCCGATTGATCAACAGGATCCGCCCGTCACTCAACTCAAAGGGCGTAATGACTTCGTAGCCCACTTGTCCGTCGCGCTGGCGATTGTCCAGTAGCCAGTTGTGCCCGGTCAGGTAGTGTCCCTGCAGTAACAACCGGCGCTGCTCTTCGATCTGGGCCAGGTCGGTGCCGGGCAGGGTCGCCGGCGGCTGGGTGCGCACCGCATCCAGAGCGGCTTCCCGGGCCCGCTTCTGCTCGGCGCGGTCCAGTTGCCAGAAGCCAAGCGCCATCAGGACGGGAAAGGTCAGCAGGCACAGCAGCGTGACTTTCCAGTGGAAGGCAGTGCTACACTGTGGCGCGGCGGACGTTGGCTGGGAGTTCACACTGGATACCTCGGGGAGCTCTCACCGACGCTCAGTGGAGGGAGCTGCCGTTCTAATACAATTTACCACTCAACACGCTTAACAACAGGCATTTTTATGTGGCTTAAAATCATTATCCTGGTGCTGTTTGTCGGCGTTCTGGTCAGCCTCACCAGCGGCCTGCGCTTTCTGCTCAAGGACGCCGGGGTCCCGGAATCCAAACGGACACTCTACGCCCTGGGCATTCGTATCGTGCTGGCCAGTGTGATGATGCTGTGTGTTTTCTACGGTTTCTACAGCGGCATTCTGACCAGCTCAGCTCCCTGGGACTCGCGTCTTTAAGACGCGAGCCAGGGCATATCATCAACCGAAGATATAGACCGTGAAGAACAGACCGACCCAGACCACGTCGACAAAGTGCCAATACCAACTGGCAGCCTCAAAACCGAAGTTATCATCCGGTTTGAAATGACCTTTAAGCACCGAGCGGAACCACATGACCGCCAGCATGAAAGTCCCCAGGAAGACGTGCATGCCGTGGAAGCCGGTGAGCATGAAGAAGGTGGTGCCGTAAATGCCGGAATCCAGTGTCAGCCCCATGGCGGTGTAGGCGTGAACGTATTCTTCAACCTGCAGAATCAGGAAGGCGATCGCCAGCACGATGGTGCCGCCGAGCCACCAGTTGAACGCTTTGCGGGCATTGTTTTTGATGGCGCTGTGAGCGAAGTGGACCGTCACGCTCGAGGTCAACAGCAGTACGGTGTTCCAGAACGGCAGCCAGGTCCAGAGTGAACCGGCCTCGGAAAAGCTCATGTTCTGCTCGGGCCCGCGCATGGACGCCGCATCACCATTGACCGCCATATCCGGTGTGGTCATCAGCGGCCAGGCGGCTTCGAAGCCATTCCAGAGAAATTCGTTGGTCGCCGCATTACTGCCTTCACCACTGAGCCAGGGCAGCGCCAGGTTACGCACATAGAAGAGCGCCCCGAAGAACGCGGCAAAGAACATCACCTCACTGAAAATGAACCAGCCCATTCCCCACACATAGGAGCGCTTGAGTTGGGCGCTGTTGAGTCCGGCCATATTTTCATTGATCACCGAACCGAACCAGTTCCACAGCACAACCGCAAATACCAGGCCGCCCGCCAGGAACAGGTAGGGGCCAGAGGCATTGCCGTTCATCCAGTTCGCGGCACCAAAGACCGTCAGAAACAGAGCAAAGCTGGCCCAGATGGGCAGCCGGCTCTGTTCCGGTACGTAATAAGTTCCTTCACTTGTCGCCATATCGATTACTCCGCGCTCGTTTTTATTGTTTCAAACTAGCCAAGTCATTGTGGTCATCACCAAACCGGTCCGTGACATCAAACAAGGTGTAGGACAGGGTGATGGTGTTGATGTGCTTCGGGATGTCCCGGTCGACAATAAAAAACATCGGCAGCTCCGCCGACGCCCCTGCCTCCAAGGGCTGCTGCTCGAAACAGAAGCACTCGGTTTTATGGAAATAATTGGTCGCCTTGAAGGGCACCAGGCTGGGAATCGCCTGACCGACCATGTCCTTGTCAGTCGGATTCCGGGCCAGATAGTCGATCCGCTTCTGCTCACCGGGGTGAACCGTCACCGTGCGCACCGCGGGCTTGAACTCCCAGGGCATACCTTCATTGTTGGTGGACACAAACTGGACCTTGATGGTCCGGCTGGTATCAATACCGGAATCGGTCGCCTCATAGCGGCCACCGGTCTTACCATTCAGGCCCGTTACTTCACAGAAGGCATCGTACAAGGGCGGCATGATCCAGACGGCAAAGACGAACATGCCCACCACCGTCACACCCAGCTTGGCGCTGAGTGCGGCGGTCGGATTATTGGGGAAAAGCCACTTCATACCATGCCCCCTTGATGATGCCGTTTACTTGATTTCCGGCGGCGTGCTGAAGGTGTGGTACGGCGCCGGTGATGGCAGCGTCCACTCCAGACCTTCCGGGTTATCCCACACTTTGGCGGTTGCCGGCTTGCCGCGCACAATGGTGGATACCACGATGTACAAGAACAACACCTGTGCTGCGCCGAACAGGAAGGCGCCCACGGAAGAGATCATGTTCCAGTCGGCAAACATCATGTGATAATCCGGAATCCGCCGGGGCATACCCGCCAGGCCGGAGAAGTGCATGGGGAAGAAGGTCAGGTTCAGGCCGATAAACGCCAGCCAGAAGTGGGTCTTACCCATGGTTTCGTTGTACATCCGGCCACACCACTTGGGCAGCCAATAATAGACGCCAGCGGTAATCGAGAAGATGGCGCCGGGCACCAATACGTAGTGGAAGTGCGCGACCACGAAGTAGGTATCGTGATACTGGAAATCCGCCGGGGCAATGGCCAGCATCAGGCCGGAAAAGCCGCCAATGGTAAACAGAATCACAAAGGCCACCGCGAACAGCATCGGTGTTTCAAAGGTCATGGCGCCGCGGAACATGGTGGCCACCCAGTTGAACACTTTCACCCCGGTGGGCACGGCGATCAGCATGGTGGCGTACATGAAGAACAGCTCACCGGCGATGGGCATACCCACGGTAAACATGTGGTGCGCCCAGACGATGAAGCTCAGGAAGGCGATCGACGCGGTGGCGTACACCATGGAGGAGTAGCCGAACAACGGCTTGCGCGCGAAGGTGGGAATGATCGCGCTGATAATGCCGAAGGCCGGCAGAATCATGATGTACACCTCGGGGTGACCGAAGAACCAGAATACGTGCTGGAATAGCACCGGGTCACCGCCGCCGGCAGCGTTGAAGAAGCTGGTACCGAAATGGATGTCCATCAGCATCATGGTCACCACGCCGGCCAATACGGGCATGACCGCAATCAGCAGGAAGGCGGTGATCAGCCAGGTCCAGACAAACAGCGGCATCTTCATCATGGTCATGCCGGGGGCGCGCATGTTCATGATGGTGGCGATGATGTTGATCGCCCCCATGATGGAACTGGCACCCATGATGTGGACGGCAAAAATGAAGAAGGTCACCGACGGCGGCGCGTAGGTGGTGGACAGCGGCGCGTAGAAGGTCCAGCCGAAGTTGGGGGCACCGCCCTCCATAAACAGCGTGGACACCAGCATCAAAAACGCGAACGGCAGAATCCAGAAACTCCAGTTGTTCATCCTCGGCAACGCCATATCGGGGGCACCGATCATGACCGGGATCAACCAGTTGGCCAGGCCGACAAAGGCCGGCATGACCGCACCAAAGACCATCACCAGGCCGTGCATGGTGGTCATCTGGTTAAAGAAGTTGGGTTCGACAATCTGCAGACCGGGCTGGAACAGCTCAGCACGAATCACCAGGGCGAACAGGCCGCCCAGGAAGAACATGGTAAAGCTGAACCACAGGTACATTGCACCAATGTCTTTGTGGTTGGTGGTGTACAACCAGCGAGTAATACCTTTTGCGGGGCCGTGAGCCATTGCGATACCTCCTAGTTGCCCTGTTTATGGTTATAGATATCAATGGGCTGGGCTTCGTCGCCCATGTTGTTGCCCCAGGCGTTGCGCTCGTAGGTCACCACCGCTGCGATGTCCACTTCGCTGAGCTGTTCGCCGAACGCCTGCATCGCGGTGCCGGACACCCCGTTCACGATCACATCGATATGATCCTCAATGGGCCCGACCGCCAGACTGCCTTCTTTGAGAGACGGGAACACCCCGGGAACCCCGGAACCGTCCGCTTGGTGACAGGCGGCGCACCAGCGGCCGTAGACATCTTCACCACGCTCATACAGCTCGTCAAAGCTGAAGGTCTGCTCGGTCAGTTTGGCCAGCTCTTCGGCCTCGGCCTTCTTGTCCGCGAGCCACTGGTTGTACTCTTCTTCGGGCAGCGCCTCGACCACAATCGGCATAAAGCCGTGGTCCTTGCCGCACAATTCAGCGCACTGACCGCGGTAGATACCGGGCTCTTCAATCAGCGCCCAGGATTCATTGATGAAGCCGGGAATGGCGTCTTTCTTCACCCCGAGATCCGGCACCCACCAGGCGTGAATCACGTCCGAGGCGGTAATCAGGAAACGGACTTTCTGGCCCACCGGCAGCACCAGGGGCTCATCCACTTCGAGCAGATAATTGGGATTTTTCGGTGCAAAGCCTTCAATCTCGTCCCGCGGGGTACTCAGGTTGCTGAAAAAGCTGACATCGTCTTCGACGTAGTCATACTTCCAGCGCCACTGATACCCGGTAATCAGGACATCGACTTCCGCTTCTGTGGAATCGTAGAGTTTGATCAGACTGCTGGTGGCAGGAATGGCCATGATGACCAGGATCACCAGCGGAATGGCCGTCCAGAGAATCTCCAGGCCGACGTGTTCGTGGAAATTGGCCGGTTTTACGTTGCGGGATTTGCGGTGCATGATCATGCTGTAGAACATGATCCCGAAGACCACTACACCAATCGCCACACACCACCAGAACATCTCCATATGGAGACCCTGGATCTCGCGACTGACCGGCGTTACCCCCTCGGTCATATTAAACTTCCAACGCTCAACCTCGTCTGCCAGGGTCTGATAACTGGTCATCAGCACGGCAGGGGCAAGCAGCCAGGCGGACCGCCTATGCGCTCGTTTAAACATCGCCCAAATTCTCCGTGTAGCTAGCTTATGTTTATTGTGAAACTACCGGGGCTCTTTCAATGCCCCACCGTTGCGACGCGTCGCCCCACGGCCCGGAATCAACCGCTCGGTAGCGCCGGGACAGGTGCCCGGCCCAACCGACACACGATACGACACTCCCTCACTTGCCGTCAGTCATCGGCAATCAGGGTTAAGATGTCAATGTCGGCTGAACAACCAACGGGTTCGTGTGGCGGGGTACGGCCAGTGCACTGCGGCTAAATATCGCAACCACCGGCAACAAGGAGGCCATAGCGACAAAAAAAAGTCAATGCTTTTATACCCTTAGCGTTTATTTATTGTTGAGTAGGCAGGCGGTACACTCCCGCTCCGCCGAGGCCCTAACGGCTACCACCAAGTTGATACTGCCGCCATGACCGATACCCGCCCCAACCACCGACAGATCTGGCAACTCGCCTGGCCGATGATGCTGAGCAACCTGTCCATTCCGTTGCTCGGCGCGGTGGATACCGCCATTCTCGGCCACCTGGGCAGCCCGGTTTATCTCGGCGCCGTGAGCCTGGGGGCGAGTGTTCTGACACTGCTGTTCTGGTCCTTCGGGTTTCTGCGCATGGGCACCACCAGCGTGGCCGCACGGGCGACCGGCGCGGAAGACCATGACGCCATCCGCCTGGTGCTCGCCCAGAGCCTGATACTCGCCCTGGGCCTGGCGCTGCCGATCATCGCCCTCGGTCCCTGGCTGATCCCCACGGCACTGGGCTGGATGGGAGCCAGCCCGGAGGTGGCCGCGCTGGCCCAGAGTTACGGCCAGATCCGCCTGTGGGGTGCCCCGGCCAGCCTGATGAACTTCGCCCTGATCGGCTGGTTTATTGGCCGCCAGGATACCCGGCGCCCGTTGATGATTCTGTTGAGCACCAACCTGCTCAACATCCTGCTCGACGCCCTGCTGATTCTGGGTCTGGGGATGAAGAGCGACGGTGCCGCCTGGGCCAGTGTGCTGGCCGAGTATGGTGGGCTGCTGGTCGGTCTGGGCCTGCTCAGGCACCACCTGAGACGCTTGCCGGGACAACTTGACCGGCTCCATCTGCGCCAGTGGCACGCCTACCGGGCACTGCTGCAGGTCAATCGCCACCTGTTCGTCCGCACCTTGTGTCTGCTATTGGTTTTCGCTTTTTTTGCCGCCCAGGGGGCCCGATTGGGCGACCAGATACTGGCGGCCAATGCGGTTCTGCTGCAGTTCCTGATGCTGACCTCTTACGCCCTGGACGGCTTCGCTCACGCCGCCGAGGCGCTGGCGGGTCGGGCGGTGGGCGCCCGTCAGGCTGACGCTCTGCGCCAGACGGTGCGCCTGACTACCCTCTGGGCCCTGGCCTGCGCGGCGCTGATCAGTCTGGTTTTCATCGCCGGCGCGCCCTGGTGGCCCGGGTTGTTCACCAGCCTGGAGCCGGTCCTCGAACAGGTCCGGGCGCACTACCTCTGGATCTGTCTGGTTCCTCTGGTGGGCGTCTGGGGTTATCAGTTGGACGGGGTTTACCTGGGCAGCGGCCGGACCGCGATCATGCAGTACTCCGTCGTCGGATCGGCCCTGGTGGTGTTTCTGCCATTGTGGTGGTGGCTGCAGCCACTGGGCAACCACGGCCTCTGGCTGGCCTTTCTGGCCTTTAACGGCGCCCGGGGAATCTCCCTGGGTGCGGTGTATTACTACCTGAATCGTCGTCGCCGCTGGCTGCTACCGGCCTGACCCAAGTAACCTTCCATGCGTTTTTCGCCAACGGTTATAAGCAATCACTCTTAAAACCGCCTTGTATTTACCGGGTTTTGAATTAAGTTTAAGGGTGAGCACACGCCGTGCGACTGTTCGCTCTGCGGGTATCCCCCGCCGACGCATTACCGGCCGAGTCGACACCCGACTGACCCTGGCTGGACGCCAACCGCGGTGAATACCGCCACCGCCACACTCATCGAGCATTTACCATCACGGGCCCGGAGGTTCATGCCAAGGTCATGTGTCTGCGACCACTCGACGATATTCGCGCCCTGATTCAGGCCGCGAAACAACAGGACCTGGAGACAGGGCAACTGAGCCGGATTATTCAGCGTCGGGCGGATCGGTTGCACGTGGCGATTCAGTTACCGCCTCATCAGGCCGAGGCGGCGTTGCACGACTTCGTGGTGCGCTATGTCGAGCACGTGCCGGCGTTTATCGGAGCCATCGACGCCCTCACCCGGGAGGCGGGGATCAATGATCGGGTGGCGCCACTGCTCAATATCGCCTGCGATTATTTTCTGTCTCCACCGGATCTGGTCAGTGGCCGCAGTCATCTGGTGGCATTGCTGGACGAAGCCTATCTGGCCCACCGCCTGCTTGAAGAGGTCAACGACCGTTTCATCGGCTCTTGTGGCATTCCTCTGGCACCCATGGATACCACCCGCGCTAACGTCATTGCCCATGAACTGATTGGGGAACCGTTCGCCAACGAGCTGGACCAGGCGGTACTCTTCTCCGCCGAACTGCTGCTCAACGAGTACCCGTTCGAAGGCGACAACTTCAACGCCTACATCGCGCAGCACCGGGACCGGGGTTGGTCCGAGGAGCTGCGTCGCTGGCCCTGCCTGGCGGCCAACCTGGATATCGGCCTGCGTCTCAACGCCTGAGCCGAGTGAGAATATCCGTGGGGTTGAGGTGGGGCGGAAACACCGGGTAGTACACCTGCCGGATCACGCCGCCCTCGATCAACAGCGTCAACCGTTTGATGTACCGGGACTGATCGTAATCGAAAGTGGGCAGCTCCAGTGCCTGAGCAAGCTTGAGTTCGCTGTCATTGAGCAGTGGGTAAGGCAGGCGCAAGCGCGCGACGGTTTCGCGTTGATCCTCGAGCGGCTGGGCGCTCACCCCAAACACTTCCACCCCCATTTGCTGGAACTCCGGATACCGATCCCGGAATGCGCAACACTGGGTGGTGCACCCTCGTGCCCCGGGAATTTTGTTCCAGCCGCGCATGGGCGGCTGTTCCGGCTTGCCGGTCATGGGGTAAAAGAACACCACGGCGGTGCCGCTGATTGCGCTGAGGTCTACCGTTTCCCCCCCGGTGCTCGGCAGCGCCAGACTGGGCACTGTCATGCCCTGCAGGTGATCGCAGGCACCATCGTCCTGCGGCTCCGGTAAACCCTCGGGCAGCATATACAAGTTTTTGGCCATTCGCTGTTGTCCTGTCAATCGGGAGGGCCCGCATCGTGCATCCCCTCACCGGTGAATCGAGGTTGTCTCTTGTGTCTCTTGCAGGACTTCTTTCGCCGCTGAAACCACTCGGCCACCGCACCGCAAAAGCCCATCTACACTACTCAGATGGGCAATTCCCATGCCAGCCATTCCCAACCGCGCGAGTCCCTTCTGTAAAGTGTAGTCCCAGGTTCATGGCGACCGCTAGCGGACGCAACAGAATATTATTGCGGGCACTGAAATGAAGCACGTGCCCGTGCAACTCCAGATACTGCACCAGAATGGCACCGGACACCGGCTGCTCCCCGGTCGGATAGAGCCGGGGGCGGGAACCGTAATGCTCAGGGATTGTTGGGGGCAACCAGCACATCCTTCTCCGGCCCCCAGGTTCCGGCCTCACGATCGTAGGTGGAGAAGGAGCCGCCGTCATCCCAGAAGGTAGCAGGGATACCATTCTCGATCGCCAGGTTCACGTGGTGGCCAATGTACGCCAGCCGGTCTTCCAGCTCGCAGACGTTCTCCGGGTTCTGGAAGTCGAACTTCGCTACCCCAAACTCATTGAGCATCACCGGCACACCGCTCTGCTCTCGCCAGGCGGCGGCGGTGGCGTAGATCTGGGCCAACTCCGATCGATCCGCCTCACTGCCCCACCGGCGCGTGCATTGGCCGGCAAAGGCCCAGGGGTCGTAGGAGTGGAAGTTGGCAATCAGGTAATCGTCGTCCGGCAGGTCGATATCACTCAGAGTGTGAACACCGCTATAGTTGTGCCCCGAAATGATCACCAAGCGGGTCGGATTCTGCGCCCGGATGATGGGCAGGATGTCCGCTTTCAACTGATTGGTCTGTTCGGCACTCAGGCCAATGGGCTCGTTCAGGATTTCAAACATCAGCCGGTGGGACTTGCCGCTGAACCGTTCGGCGATCTGGGTCCAGATGGCCTCAAAGCGCGCCCGCTTTTCCTCGGTCAGGCCCTCACCCTCCCAGATCCAGCGCTCATGGTGCGCATTGAGAATGACGTAGAAGCCCTGGTCCAGCGCCCAGTCCACCACCTCCTCGGCGCGATTCATACGTTCGCTGTCGACCGCATAGGGGGCGGATTCAGCGGTGTGATCATCCCAGGTGGCGGGGATGCGGACATGCTGGAAGCCCGCCTCGTTGAAATCCTCCAGATATTGCTCCTGAGCGGGCAGCGCCCAGTCGCCCTCATTGGGGTAAGCGTCCAGCGTGTTACCCAGGTTAATACCGATACCCATCTCCGCCACCGTCGCGTGGGGCTCCAGAGGGTCATCGGGCGCGGTCATGGCCGGTGCGCTGGCGCTGGAGGACGTTTCCGAGCTGCTGCTGGAACTCGCTTCGCTGCTGGAGCTCGGAAGCTCGGGCGTGGAGCCGGAGCTCCCGCAGGCCACCAGACTGAACAGGCTGCTGATCAGGCAGGCGCGGACAATGATCGAAACATTCGTTGACATGGTATGACCTTATTATTGGGTGGATGCTGAGGCGCCGGGGACAGACTCAAAACCGGCCCGGCGCTTGTGGAGCCGTCGGCAACTGGTTACAGTCCCGACCTGTCCATGACGGTATCATCGGACAGACAGTCACGCGCCCGACTTACGGCGGAAACACAAAACCGCACGTCCGAATACCGGTGGGCGGGACTTCGCACCTCTGCGGACATCCCACTACTTTTGGGCTGCAAAGAATCACTTTATGACAGAGGCGGTAGACGGGCCTTTGAAAAACCTGACCCACGACGCACTGCTCTTCAACATTCACGACCTGGTACTGCTGATGTCCGCCAGTCAGTATCTGTTGCTGGCCGCTCTGCTGTTCTTCACCCGCCGCCCCGCCATACGCAGCACCTATTTGCTGATCGGTCTTCTGCTGGCCAGCGCGATCCGCTACCTGGATACCCTGCTGATCTGGAGTGACCCGCTGCGCCAACTCATTCTGGAATGGAACCCGAACCTGCTGCTATTGGGCAGTTTCAGCTACTGGCTCATCGGGCCTCTGCTCTATGCCTATGTGTTGTCCGTGCTGTACCGACAGACCCGCTTTCGCTGGTACCACGGGCTGCACCTGCTACCGGCGGTACTGGCCACCCTGATGATGCTCAGCCAGTATCACTGGCGCCCCGCCGCCGAGCAGGTCGCGCTGATGCGCGAGCTGGATTTCATCTGGTCTTCGCTGATGAGCCACACCGTCACCCTCTGGCACCTGAGCGTCATCGGCTACGGCGGCTACTGCCTGCTGTTGCTGTGGCACTATCGCCGCCAGCTCCAGCAGCGCTATGCCAATGTCGAGGTCAGCGAGCGTCGCTGGCTGACCTGGATCATTCTGGGCTTTGTCCTGATTGCCTGCTGGCAGCTCGGGGTGCACCTCACGGCGGAATATATGCCTGCCAATCTGGCCAATTTGACCGGGGTGGCAAGCAACTACCTCAACTTTGTGTTCGTGAACTCGTTGGTGTTTATCAGCATTCGCTACACCCATCTGTTCAGCGGCCTGCCCGAGCGCGCGCCAGGCAACGACACCGAGCCCTACAAACCCGAGCAGGTCCGCCGGGTGGAAGCCCTGATGACGGAGCGCCGTCCGTATCTGGATAGCACGGTATCACTGGAATCACTCGCGCGGCAGTTGTCCCTACCCGAGCGCACCCTCTCGCGCATACTCAACCAGCACTTCGGGAAAAACTTCTTTGAGTTTATCAACGGCTACCGGGTGGAGCGCGCCAAACAGCTGTTGATCGACCCCGACCACAGCGCTCGCACCATTCTGGAAATCATGGCAGACGCAGGCTTCACCAGTAAATCGACCTTCAACGCCATATTCAAAAAGCATGTTGGACAAACGCCTTCCCAGTATCGGAAGCGTTCGCTTGAAGCGGGCTGAAGCCGGTCAGCGCCCAAACCCGTGGAGCTCCTTGCAGGTGAAATGCGACGCCGGTCTCGGGATGCGACCGCTGTGTTTGGAAGCGTACCCGTTTTCGTGTAGCTTTAACCCGAGGTAGGGGCAGGGTGTGAGTGGCCCACTGCAAAAATAACTGAAAAACATTGAACCCGCATCGGATCGGTTGCAACTCACCGATAACGACGGTTCTTGCAGAGCGAGCACTGGATGGCCCGATTTCCCCCCCTGACAACACCGGCGCCGAAGCGACGGGGCGCAACGCCATTGACGCTGCTGCTCGGCGGTTGGCTGATGCTCAGTGGCGCCCACGCGATTGCCCAGGCTGACGCCCGGCTGGCCCCTTCTAAAATCGACGGTTTTTTCCAACCGCGCGAACCGCTGCGTATCACGCTCGCCGCCGACGCACTCCCCGCAGACCCGGGACAACTGAGCCTAGAGCTGGACGGCATGGACGTCTCTGCTCTGGCACAGCGTCGCACCGAGGGCTGGGTTTATGTCCCGGTGCGCCCACTAGCGCCCGGCCACCACGAACTACGATTGATGTTCTATGGCAACCAGGGCGAGGTGCAGGAGCTGGGTTACTGGTCGGTCGAGGTGCGCCACTCCAGCGGACTTCGCTCGGCCCATGTCGACGGCCAACTCGATCTGGCGCTCAGCCAGCGGGTGGCGGAGAGCGAGGGCATCGGCGGCGACGATTTTCGGGCCCAGGGCGGCGGCCATCTGGAATCCGAACTCAGCGGCGATCGCTGGACGTTGAGCAGCAATCTGGACCTGATGGCGGTAAACGACCGGGCCCTGGCCATCGCCGACCGGCGTGTGGACCTTGCCCGGTTTCAGCTACGCGGCGAATTCGACCGCTACCACCTGGCGTTGGGCGACCAGCAACTCACCGCCGCCAGCCTGATTCAGGACGGCTTTGAACGCCGCGGCGTCTCCACCGGCGCCAAACTGCCCCTCTGGGACGGTACCGCGTCGATCTATCAAGCGGCCAGCCGCCAGACGGTGGGTGTGGATGCGGGCCTCGGAACCGATGAAGAAAACAACCGCATGACCGGCGGGCGGCTGACATTCTGGCCTTGGCGCAGCGATACCACCCAGGTGATGCTTGCCGGTGAACACCTGTCCGGGCGAGTCAGTCAACCGGACTACGGGAGCCTGGACCCCAATGCCGACCCGTTAGTGCACGAAGGAGATGCCTGGAACCTTACCCTGGACGGCCTGTTTTTCCAGCGTCAGCTCCGGGTGCGTCTGGAGCAGGCAGAAAGCGAATACGATTTTGACGGCATGTACCAGGGGTTCGATCCGGAACAGGGCGATGCCTGGTCGGCCCTGCTGGTGCTGGACCCGACCGTTTCGGGCACCGATGCGCTGGACTGGCGGCTGGGGCTGGAAGCCCGAAAAATGGGCACCTGGTTTCGCAGCCTCGCCAACCGTCACGCCCCCGCCGACAAAAAGCTCGAGCGCGCGTTCTTTGATGCCACCAAAGACAAATGGACCTGGGATGGCCACTACGCGGTGGAACAATCAAACCTCACCGAGGATGACCGATACGCGATTTCCGAAACCCGGCAGTGGCAATTGGGCACTGCCTACTTTGACTATGACCTTCCGGAAAATACCCTGCTGACCCTGCTGGGCCAACCCACCTATTCGCTCAACCTCGGCGGCACCACCCTGAAAGATGACTACACCCCCCAGGGTTACCTGGCCAACGACCTGAAAACCCGGCGCGCTGAGCTGACCGCCGCCTTCAGCAAAGAACAGTTGCAATGGTCCGCCGCCATTCACTATGACACCCTGGAGGACGGCACCGATTGGCAGCCCGACAATCGCACCCGGGCCACCCGGCTGGACGCCGGTTGGTACCTGAACAGCGACTACAACTTCTATATCGGATGGGAGCTTCAACACACCACCTACCCGGAACAGAACCTCAGCACCGACCGGCACATTTATTCGTTCGATGCCAACGCCACGTTTGTTCCGGAACGCCTCGCGGGCAGCTTCAGCATGGGGCTCAACCAGACCAGTGCCCGGGACGACCCCTTCTATGCCCAGTGGGACCAGACCACCTACCTCAACGCCAACCTCAACTGGCGTCTACGCGAAGCCGAAGGTCATCGCCCGGGGGTGGAGCTGATTCTGTCCATTGCCCGCAATGATTACCGGGATCAGCTCGTGCTGCCCAACTCGGTGAACAGCTATCAGGCGTTTATTGAACTGCGCACCCATTTACCGGTGACCTATCCGGGGATTCAACCATGAACCGACCCGCTCTCAAGCGTTCAGCCAAGATCGGCTATCGCCTCGCGCTCCTCTGTCTCCTCGCGCTGGGATACGCACTACCCTCCTCCGCCCAGGAGGTGGAGCTGTGCTCTTCCATGCAACCCTGCTCGGTCGCCCGCCCGGTGGTGATCGGCACCGATACCACCCTGTCAGTGGTCTGGCGGGGGCGCGCCTTTTTTGATCGCATTGGCGATGTCAGCTCGGATGTGGGTTATTTTACGCTCGGTGACCCGGCCTCAAGCGAGCCGCTGGGGATGGTTCGCCGGCCCTTGATGGAGCGCATTTCCGGCTCTGCCGATGGTCAGCCGACCGCGTTCAGCTTCAGTGAAACCCTGACCGTCCCCGCCGCTATCAGTACCCAGGCCGCCGCTCAGGGCGCACGCGAGCTGTCCTACGTGCGCCCGTTCAGCGTCAACGGCATTCCGGTCACCGGTGTGCAGACACTGCGCCTGGCCGACCCTGCCGCTCCGCTGCCCAATACCGCGCGCTCCTTACCGGAAAATTCAGAGGTGACCGCCAGCGGCCTGATCCTCCGCCGGCTCGCCCTGCGCTTTGACGATGGCGCGCCAGTGGCCTCGGTCTCACGGGATGAGGCGCTGCACGCCGAAGCGATCATCCATTACGACCGGGCCGGCTTGCTGGAGGCGGTGTGGGAGGTCGCGACGCCCGCCACCACCCGTGGCCAACCGGTGTTTCGGCGCCTGGACAATGTGCGCGAATATCTTGGAGCCGGTCAGCAGTCGAGCCTGCGCAGCCCGAGATTGCCCACCGATCAGCCCGGCCTGTACCTGTTGCGCCTGCATCTGGTACACCCCACTCTGGAACAGAACGGCACGCGGGAGCCAAACGACATAGTGCTGCGCTACCAGGTCAGCAGCCGCTCGACCCATGAAGCCGAGTGGGTACCGCACCTGAACGGCGCCCGGGCAGGGGCAGCCACCCTGGGGGCCGATACCGAATTTACCTGGCCGGCGATCGCCACCACCCACGCCTATCAGCTGGAATTTTACGCCCAGCCGCCCGAGCCCGATGCCGCCGACGAGCGACCCGGACCGGACCGGGTACCCGGACGCTTCACCCAGAAACCGACCACCGGCATGGTACTGACGGGCAACACCCGAAGCACCCGGTTGTCATCGGCGGTGCTGCATCGGTTGGAATCGGGAACACCCTATTCCTGGCGTGTGGTGGCGGTGGATGCCAGCGGCCGCGTATTGGCCGCCAGCCCCCTACAGACCCTGCGCACCGAAGAAGAATAATCACGGACAATCACTATGGCCCTATCGGAACAGGATACCGACGAACAACTTTTACTGGCGATGGCCGGCGGCGAGATGGAGGCCATGAGCGCCTTCTACCGCCGCCATGAAACCCGGCTGTACCGCTTCCTGATGGCCAAGTTGAACGATTCCTTCGTGGCCGCCGACCTACTCAATGAGGTGATGCTGGAAGTCTGGCGCTCGGCGGCCCGTTTTGCGGGACGCTCCAAGGTCACCACCTGGATGTTCGGCATCGCCCACAACAAGGTGCTGACCCACTGGCGCAAGTTGGGCGTCCGGGAATTTATCGAGGTGGATGACACCCTGGCGGATGAGACCCCGACGGCCGATCTGGAGCAGGCTCTCTCGGCGGTCAAAGACGCGGAACGGGTACGCGCCGGCATGCAGACTTTGTCGCCCCCACACCGGGAGGTGTTGCACCTGGTGTTTTTTGAAGAACTGGATTACGCGGAGATTGGCCGTATCCTGAGCGTACCGGAAGGAACGGTAAAGTCCCGCGTCTACCACGCCAAAAACTTACTGAAGAAACAACTGGCCAGAGCCATGAGGTCATCGTGAAAGACATAGATGAACAACTGAACCTGTGGGCCAACGGCCGACTGCCGGAGGCGGAACGCCGCGTACTCGAACAGAAAATGGCGGACGATCCTGCCCTGGCCCGGGAAGCCGAGTTCCTGAAAGCGCTGAGAAGCACGGTTCAGAGCGAACCGGCGAACGGCCCTGGCGAATTGGGACTGGCACGTTTACAGAAAGCCATTCGGGCCGAACAGGACGCCAAACAACCCCAAGTACCCGCCGTTTTGCCCCGGAAGAATTTCTGGCGCCCGGTAGCCATCGCCGCCAGCGTGATTGTGGCCGTGCAGGCCGCCCTGCTGCTGGGGCCGGAACCCTGGGACGACGGCTCAGCGGTGGACATGGTGCCCGCCTCCGGCGAAGAAGCGCCCAAGGGGCCACGGGTCCAGATGGTCTTCGACCCGGCCGCCACCATGGCAGATGTGCAGACGGCGGTATTGAGCGTGAACGGTAGTATTGTCTCCGGACCCAGCGCCCTTGGCATTATCCAGTTGGGGCTACCGGAAGATGCCTCAATCGAGGCGGCGGTGGATGCACTGAGAGCCTACGATTTTGTGGATGAGGTGATCGCACCATGAGGGCAGCGCTACGGCTGGCATCCTGCTTTTGTCTCGGGAGCCTGGCGCTCTGCCCGGTGACACTGCTGGCCCAGGACGATCAGGACCGGGAAAAAGCAAGGGAAAGTATCACCATCGACCGCGAACGCGCCGCTGAACTCAGGCGCGGGGAAGCGGTGCAAGACACAGAGCGCAAAACCGCCGTACAGACGCTCGATCGGACAACCGAGACTTCAGAAGTAGAACAGGAGCGTCCGATAGAAGAGGCAGAGGCTCAACCACAACTCACCCGGCCGGTTCCGGCGAAGCCCCGGGAAGCAGAGGTGATCGAGCGGGAACCCGAACCCGAACCCGAACCCGAACCCGAACCCGAACCCGAACCCGAACCCGAACCCGAACCCGAACCCGAACCCGAACCCGAAGTCAGTGTGACCGAAAAGGCAGAGTCAACGTCAAGCGATCGCGAGGAACCGGAAGCCGCCGAACCGGAGCCCACTCGACCGCCAATCCAGCGCGGTGGCAGTCTCCTCGGGCGCGCACCGCCGCCACCGCCGCCGGTGCCACCCCCAGCACCATCAAACGATCCCGTCCCCCCGGCCCCGGACTCGCTACCCTACGAGCCGGGCGAATTACTTTTGGTGAGTGCGGATATGGCCGAGGCGCAATCGGCAGCCCGGCAACTTCAAAGCTACCAACTGCGGGTCAAATCCCGTCAGCGCCTGGACAACCTGGGCCTGGTGATCAGCGTTTTCCGTCTGCCTCCGGGGACCGACACACCCGATTTGGTCGCTCAGGTGCAAGAGGACCTGCCGGATCTGGACCTGGACACCAACCAGCGCTACCAGTTACTCAACGCCCGGCGCCGCTACGCCCAGCAGATGATCGCCTGGCCAGAAGATACCAGCGCCTGCAGCGGTCAATTCCGTATTGGCATGCTCGATACCCCCGTCAATGACCAGCACCCTGCCCTGACGGACAGCCAACTGAACCGACGCAACTTTGTGCGCGGCACCTCGGCCGAAGCACTGCACGGTACCGCGGTTGCCAGTCTGTTGGTGGGAAGCGTCAACTCGGAAACCCCGGGTCTGCTGCCCGGCAGCACCTTGTGGGCCGCCGAAGTGTTCCGCCAGCGAGGAGAGCGTACCGACACCAGCACCGAAATTCTGCTATCCGCGCTGGACTGGTTGGTCAGCCAGGAGGTACAGGCCATCAACCTGAGCCTGGGCGGTGAGCGCAACCGGGTGTTTGAACTGGCCCTGGGAAAATTGCTGGGCAGCCAGATCCTGCTGATTGCCGCCGCTGGTAATCAGGGGCCGGAGGCACCGCCAAGCTTTCCCGCCGCCCAGCCCGGTGTGATCGCCGTAACCGCCGTGGACGCCGCCGAGCGCCTGTACCCCGATGCCAACCGGGGCGACTACATCGATCTGGCCGCACCGGGCATGGATATCTGGGCCGCCGATGGCGAGACGGGCGGACGCTACCACACCGGCACTTCCTTCGCCGCGCCGCTGGTCACAGCCGCCTCTCTTTTGGCCCGACAGCAAGGTGCGGATCTAATGGCAGCGGTCAAAGACCTGGGGCCCACGGGGCGGGATGATCGTTTTGGCCGGGGGTTGGTGCAGGTGGGAACCTGGTGTAACTGACGCGCCATTGATGTAGACACGCTCTTCCATAAAAAAGCCGGCTGCGAGCAGCCGGCCTGAAGATCAAAGGTTGTGGTTTAGGGTTACTGGGGGCAGTTTACGCCACCGACGGCATCCGAACATTGCAGCTCCAGTTCAATCATCTCATCGTCGGTCAGGGAACCATACTGGGAGAAGGTGTAAGCCGTGGACCCATCATCGCCGGTGACCATCACCTGTACCCACTCGTTTTCGTCGGCCAGACCTTCCGGGAACTCCAGAGTGACCGAATCACTCAGCGCTACCGCTTCGTACTCACCCAGCTCGACATAACCCGCGCGGTTGCCTTCCAGGAAAGCATCGATATCACAGCTGGTCGCCGAGGTCTCCGGACCGTTGATGCAGGAAATTTCGATGCTCTGCGCTGCGGGACCCTGCACCACGGTTTCATCCAGCACCAGCGCTACGCTACTGACCAGGCTGGTTTCCATGCTGCCGGCCATGGTGACGAACTGACCATTCTGGCTGAAGGCGCCGTTGGATTCGGCTGTCCACTGGAGCAGAGTCGCCTCAGCGGGAACCGCTACTGCCAGGCTGTCCTGAATCAGAATATCGGTATCGGTGAACACCGTGCCATCGGACAAGGTCGCGGTGATATCAACGGTGCAGGGAATCGACACACCGGACTCGCCCAGACACTGAACCTCTACTTCATCAATCGGCGTGATTGCGAGGGCCACATCAACGTCTCCGGTTATGCCGGATGTTGCCGTACCTTCGGCGATGACTTGTTGACCACCCACGCTGATCGGAAAGGGGGTTTCCGCGGTCCAGGTCAACTCGCTGTTCTCATCCAGATTGTCCCAACCGGTAACAATGGTGGCACCTCCCGCCGGAACAGATTGAGTCAGGGTTTCAGTACCATCGGTCAGGGTCACCGAGCAGCCCACGCCGGTGCCGTCCGGCAATTCACAGCGCACCACATTTTCACTGCTCGGGTCTTCCAACTCGATAATCACATCGGCGGACATATCGGTGGTTTTCTCGCCAATCAGACCGGTGTCGGAAGTCGCGTACCAGTCAATGGTGGCACTGTTGGGCATATTGACAATGGTAGAGCCACCTTCGGGCAGGTAACCGTTGCGGGTAAACACTGAGCCGTCATCCAGCGTTACGCCGGCACTGATACCGCAGGGAATGGCCGTACTGTCACTCAACCGACACTCGACATTGATGCTGCCGCCGTTTTCGAATTTGAAGTCCCAGTTCCAGGTGGAGAAGTGACTCACTTCAGCGTAGACCGCCAGCCCCACCGGTGAGGTGGCCGAGGCGACCACGGTGCCAATAATGGAATCGTCTTCAATCCACAGGCCCTGGTCTTCGTCAAAGTGCCACATGGGAATGGTGCTGCCGATCGACAATGGCTCATTGTTGATACTCGCCACCGGTAGATCCATCTGGATCTCGGCGGTGGTGTTGGGTGCGATCTGCAGGTAATCACCCTCGGCGTTGTGCACGTCCACGGTAATCATACCGGCGCTGATCAGCTCGACCGACTCACCGCCGGCATCGGTCGCTTGACCATTGGCGGGCATGGCATTGAGCTCATCGCTGGTGATATCCCAGGGAGTAATCTGAACCCTGGCTTCACCGGAGGCGGGTTCGCCATCGGGAGTGACAAAGGCGTTGGCCGGGAAGGTCACCCGGGCGCCAAGATCCACAGCGCTCAAAGTGCGGGCCGCTTCAATGTCATCCACCGGCAGCGTCTGTTTTACCGGCACCATCCGAATGGGCATGATGCCATCCTGCTCACCACTGACTCGCAGCACCTGCGGTACAAAACCATCAGCTTCGGCTCGCACCCGATAGGATGTCTGGCTCTCCGGACTGAACTCGACGCGACCGGAAACATCGCTCTGTGCGCTCTGCTCATCCAGGGTCACGGTGACATCCGACAGACGTGCACCGGTGTGCGTCTGAATCATAAAACTGAGATCAATGGTTTCCGGGGTCGGTTCTGGGTCCGGCACAACGGGATCTGGCGCGGAGTTGTTATTGCTTCCACCGCAGGCAAACAGGCTGCCCGCCAGCAACGCAACTGAACACGCTTTCAGGCAGGATTGGGTTTTGGATTGGAGTGTGGTCATGGTGATGTCCTCTTCGGTTATTAGCGCACCGTAATCAACACAAGGCGCTTCCGAAGAGGTAGTTGCACCTCACTCCATAGCGGTTCAAAAAAAATTTACAACAAGGCGGCTGTTTTGATCTGGGCGTACACCGTCTGGCCCCCAGAGAGCGCGAGATCATCGGCGGACTTGCGGGTGATTCGGGCGAGCAGTGGCTGGCCTGAGCAGTCCAGATGCACGGTTACGCGGGTGTTATCGTAAGGCTCGATGTTCACCACCTGCACCGGCAGGCAATTGAGAATACTGGTGTCCCGGGCCTGACTCAGGGTCAGGCTCACATCCCGGGCCGCCACCCGAAGGCGCACACTCTGCCCTTCCAAACGGGGCTGCCGGGCCAGCGTGAGGGTGCCGCCATTGAGCGCGACGCGGGTCAACGCGTAGTGGTCATCATGCGCCGCCACCGTGCCGGACAACACCGACGCGGCATCGTCGGCCCGGGCCAGGGGCAGATCCGCCCGGGTCATCAGCTCCGCCAGCGGCCCCGCCGCCAACACCCGTCCCCGCTCCATCAACACCAGGTGGTCCGCCAGGCGAGCCACTTCTTCCGGGGCATGGCTGACGTACAGCACCGGAATCTCAAGGCGATCGTGCAGTGTTTCCAGATAGGGCATGATCGCCTGCTTGCTGGTCGGATCAAGGGCCGCCAGAGGCTCATCCATCAGCAGTAGCTCGGGGCTGGTGGCCAGGGCCCGGGCGATGGCCACCCGCTGACGCTCCCCGCCGGACAGGCCGCTGACCGGCCGATCGATCAGGGGGGCCAAGCCGAGCCACTCGATCAGCTCTTCCTGCGACAAGTGCCGCTCAGCCGCCGGGGTGCGCCGCCAGCCATAATTCAGATTGCCCCGCACCGACAGGTGCTCGAAAAGGCTCGGTTCCTGAAACACATAGCCCAGACGTCGCCGATGGGTGGGCAGGAACTGCGCCCCGTCCTGCCAGCAACGCTCGCCCAGATGGAGGCGTCCACCCGGCGTTTTGTCGAGCCCCGCCACCGCCCGCAGCAAGGTGGTTTTCCCACACCCGGAGGGACCAACAATGCCGGTTACGCCCCGCCCCGGCAGGCGCAGGTCCACGGCCAGCTCGAAGTCACCCCGACGGACCTGAAAGTGCAGGGCCAACCCTTGGGTATCCGATGTTGTCGTCATCCTCGATTCACCAGGCTCAAGTGTCGATTGAAACCGTACACCGTCAGCAACAGCACAAACGACAGGAGCAACAGCCCGCCGGAAAGGACATGGGCACGGGCGTAGTCCAGGCTCTCCACGTGGTCATAAATGGCGATGGACACCACCTGGGTCTCCCCGGGGATGTTACCGCCGATCATCAACACCACACCGAACTCCCCCAGAGTGTGAGCGAAGCCGAGTACGGCCGCGGTCAGAAATCCGGAGCGCGTGAGCGGCACCACCACGCTGAAAAAGCGGTCCCAGAATCCGGCGCGCAAGGTGGCCGCCACTTCCAGAGGACGTTGCCCCAACGACTGAAACGCGCCGGCCAGCGGCTGCACCACGAAGGGCAGCGAATACACCACCGAGCCAATCACCAGCCCGGTGAAGGTAAACGCCAGTGAGTAACCGCCAAACCATTGGGCCACCTGCCCCAAGGGGCCAGAAGGCCCCAACAGCAACAATAAATAGAAACCCAGTACCGTCGGAGGCAGCACCAGCGGCAGGGCCACCATGGCCTCCACCAGAAACCGGAAGCGCCAACGGCTGCGCGCCAGCCACCAGGCCAGGGGTGTCCCGACGATCAGCAGAATAACAGTGGTGATGGCAGCGAGTTTGAGGGTTATCCCCAGGGCCACCCAGTCGGCGCTTTGAATCATGCAGCAGCTCTGTCTGTCTATTGATGACGGCCACTTTAGCACGGACCGGGCGTTTGCAAAGCCCGTGCAGACAGGCATGACAGGACTCATTCGCTGAGCTAGGCTTGATATTGGAGCTCAGCAAACTGATGATAATCGCGCCACCTCAACCCGGTTGCACTTGATGAACGTATTTGAAAGTCAGGCCCAGGCCCAGAACGTCGACAAGGACCGGCGGCAATACATCCTGTCGTTTGTGAGTTATATCTCGGGCACGGTGATTCTGCTCTACGGCCTGCCCCACCTGATGTCCGGCAATGTGGCACTGGCGTCCCTGCTGCTCGGCACCTCGCTGACGTTTCTGCTCACCGTCGCCTACTACCATCGCACCGGCGACATTGACCTTGCCTGTAAGATTGAAGCCGTGCTGGTGGTCGGTTTTGTGCTGGCGCTGATCTACCACGGTGGTCATGAGAATACTGCCCTGTACTGGATATTTCCTTTCCCGGTAATACTGTTCGGGCTGCTGGGGGTACGCAATGCCCTGATCGGCAATACTCTGGTCCTGCTTGCCATTGCGGTGATGCTGTTCATGCCGGACTGGATTCACGCGGAGTACCGGCCCGAGGAAACCACCCGGTTTTTTGCCTCGCTGGTGATCATGGTGATCGCCGCCGGAATCAATGATTTTTTCCGCGAACGCAGTCATCACAAAATGAGCGCACTGCAACTCTCCCGCGAGCAGCAGGCCAACACCGATCCGCTCACCCGGCTCCCCAACCGGCGCTTTATCGATGCCAGCCTGGAACCTCGGTTGAATCAGACTCCCGACGAGTTTCTGCCTCTGGGTGTGGTGATGTGCGATATCGATCATTTCAAGCAGCTCAATGACCAGTTTGGTCATCAGGCCGGAGACGATGTGCTCAAAGAGGTGGCCCGCCTGTTCCGCAAGACCTTGCGCCGACAGGACGTCGCCTGCCGCACCGGAGGTGAGGAGTTTCTGATCTTCCTGCCCCGAACCGAGCTGACGGATGTGCGCATTGTGGCCGAGAAGGTACGGGCCAAACTGGCGAACACCGTTTTCCCCATCAAAGGCGCTCCCCACCGGGTGACCGCCAGCTTCGGCACGGCGGTCTGCCACCAATCTGGTGAGCTGAGCGCCACCGTGGAATATGCGGATGAGCAGCTCTACAACGCCAAAAAGGCCGGGCGCAACCGGGTGGCTTAGCGATACCCGCCGTCGCGAATGAGGGTCTGGGCGCTATCGCTGCGCAGAAACCGGAGAAAGGCGCGGGCCGGCGGCGTATCACGCAGCAGGATCGCCTGCTGCGCGATGGGCTGGTAGTGGGTTTCGGGCACGAGCCAATAGTCGCCCTGCGGACGGGTTTGCCACTGGGACAAGGCAATAAACCCCAGGCCCACATTGCCCGTCGCCACAAACTGATAGGCCTGGGCAATATTCTCACCCCGCACCGCCCCGGTGCCCACGGATTCCCATAGCCCCATTGCCTGCAGGGTCTCCTGAGCCGCCCGGCCATAGGGCGCCAGGCGCGGGTTGGCCAGGGCAATACGGCGCGCCTGCTGCAGGGACTGCACTGGATCGGCAATCTCGCCGGTGGGGTTCCAGAGCACCAGGACGCCGGTGGCATAGGTAAATCGGGTACCGGGTACGCCGACACCCTCGGCCTCCAGTCGCTCTGGGCGTGCCTCATCGGCGGCGAGAAACACATCGAAAGGCGCGCCCTGGCGAATCTGGGCGTAGTGCTTGCCGGTGCTGCCGTAGGACAGGCGCAGTTGATGGCCGGTGCGTTCAGAGAAAGCCGTGGCCAGTGGCTCCATGACCCCGGCAAAGTTGCTTGCCACCGCCACTTTCACCTCTCCCGCAAGCGCGGGCGTGGCCAGAAATACGACAATAAGCGACAAAAGCCAGTGAGTTGGCCTGGGCATAAACATCTCCCGATGGATGAATCAGGATTCTACCATCGGGTGGCCGCCCGCCGTGAAGTGTCGGTTACTGGGCGCGCCCGGGCCAGACGCTGGACACCGCCTCGGAATCAGGCGAAGCCCGCTGCTCCAGCAAGCTCGATTTGGCGCCGTTCACCACCGTCGAGACCGCGGGATCAAACAACCAGACTTCCACCCGCTGGTTTTTGATTCGCCCGGCCTCCTGACTATCGGCCACCGGCAGGTCATCGCCAAAACCCACCACCGAGGCGGCGTGAATGTCGTGGGCCCGCAGCGCCGACTTCACCCGTAAGGCACGCATCCGGGACAGAATCAGCGCCCGCTCCTCCGACTGCTGGCCATCCCCGAAACCAATCAACTGCAGCTGCAGGTCGCGATTTTCCGGCCGGCTCATAAACTGGCGCAGCCGCTCCACATCCCACTGGGCCTTGTTGTCCAGGCGTGAACTGCCCGCATCAAAGCGAAAGTTGATGGACAGTCGCTCGCCGTGGCGAACCAGCTCACTGTAGGCCGGCGGTGCATCGGGATGAAGGGTCGGCTTCAGGCTCACCGGGTTCTGGGACACAAAGCCCACCTGCGCGACCCGACGCTGGCCGGCCTCACTCTGGGCAAACCCGATAAACTCCCGCACCAGGGGCGGAGTCTGGCCCGGGAGGGTGTACAGAAACAGGCGCCGGGACAACGCGTAGTCTTCAGTGGCCACGTACAGCGGCTCCGGGCCCAGGGGGCTGATGCCATCCTGGGAGACGCTGACCGCTTTGGCCTGACGGACCGAGGCCAGCCCCACAAAGCCGATGGCCCCCGGGTCCGCCGAGACCGAATCGGACAATCGGTCATTGGACTCAAAGCGGCGCGCCTGGGCATCCAGCGAGTAATCGCCCTTGAGCACCATACTCTTGAAGCTGTCCCAAGTACCCGATTTGTTGTCCCGGGCATAGAGGCTGACCGGCCGATTCGGTCCACCCAACTCCGCCCAGTTACGAATCTTGCCCGAAAACAGGCGGGCTATTTCGGTGACTGTCAGCGCCTCCAGCGGGTTGCTGGGGTGGATAATGACCGCCAGCCCGTCGATCGCCACCACATGCTCGGCGTCAAAGTGACGCATCGGACCAAAGTCCGCGAGCAGTGTCTGTTCCGACGTTTTGATGGGGCGGGACGCCATGGCGATCTGTGCCTCACCGGACGCAAGACCGCGCATGCCGGTACCGGAGCCATGGGCGGCCACGTCGATATAGACGGTCTGGCCAGCCACCCGGCCCTCAATCCGGTATTCGTTGGGCTCGGTGCGAGCTCGAACGCTGACCTCGGTTGCGCCCTTGGCAACCAGATAATCTTTCGCGAGCCTGGGGGCCAGGCTGGCGCCAATGGTATTGGACCCGTGCAGGCTGAACAGCAGGCCACTTTCTCCGGAGGCAAACGGCGTGATCGTCGCCATGGCACCGCACGACAACAACCAGACTGACACGACCCAGGTCAAACAACGCAGTCTCATACACGGACTCCCTTTGGATACAGGCGCGCCAGCATAGAGATCATTTGTTACGACTCTGTGACGCTCGTCGGCGCACTATGAGCGAAGCGGATCAGAACAGCGTCCGGTAATCGATACATCGGGTCAGGGGCGCAAGCGTCTGGCGCAGATCCCCGGCCAGGTGCAGCTCGGCATCGCCCGGGTGCAACGCAATGCGCAGGGGATGGCGTTCACTGGCGAACCCCCGGTTGCAGCGATTCCAGAATCGCAGCCCCAGGGCCCGCAGCGGGGTATCGGCCTCGAACCCCACCAGCGGTAACCGCCGCCGGACGCCGCTGGCGGTGTGAAGGAGTCCCGAGGTGGTTTCCACATAGGTAAAGGGCGACTCGGCCAGATCCTGACCCTGCAGATCTCCCAACGCCCAGGCTGGCGGAACATACAGCTCCGGGGATGCCAGACGATGGCGGGCAAACCAACGGTGGTTGTCGACCAACAGTGCCCTGAGCGCGGCGCGCGGCTGACTTAGATGCTCCGCCGCCTGGCGGGAAATCAGACGGGCGTGACAGCGGTGATACCAGCCCCGGACCCGTTCGGCCCGGTGAAACCAGCCGTGACCCGCCAGCTCCAGCCCCCGGGACTGCCAGCAACCCAGGCGGGCCAGATCTCCGGGGCGCCAATCCCGGCCCGGTACCACCAGTAACACAGTGCCGGGCCGGGCCGACACCGGCACCATGGACAGCAGTGCCTCCACCCGATCCAGCGTCTCCGGCATCACATCGTGGATGGACAGCAACGCTTCCATGGCCGTCAATCCAGCACCGAGGCGACTGCGGGCGGCGGGACGGACGGTAGCGTCGAGCGCTGGGCCACGGTATGGGTCAGCAGCTCACACCAGTGCGCAAGGCAGCGTTCATTGAGCGCACTGGCCACCTGCGCGGCGGTGCAGGCCCGCTCCCGGCGCTCGGCGGGCGTGCGGGCGCGCAGTTGGGTCAGCGCCTCGGCCGCACTCTGTGACGGGTCGATGATGGTCAGGCCGGGGCACAGCTCGGGCCACTGGGTGATACCACAGCCGGAGGACACCATGACCAACCGCTCCCGCACCATGGCCTCCAACGCGATGGTGCCAAAGGATTCAAAGTGTGAGGGCAACAGCAGCAGGTCGTGGTCATCCACTTCCGCCCGCAGCGCCTCGCGATCGAGCCAACCCAATAAGCGCAGGTTCGGGCAGGCACGGGCGGCGTCCGTCAGCTCGCGACGCAGCGGCCCGTCGCCGGCAATACTGAACACCATATCCCGGTGCACCCGGGCGGCCTCGATGACCGCGGTGAGGTTTTTCTCCGCAGCCAACCGGCCGGCAAACAGGACGCGACGCAACTGACCGCCGTAGGGGCGCCGGGGCGTGCAGGCAAACTCGGCCGAAATCGGCGTGCCGATCAACCCGGTGGAGGGCGCCCCCATCCGCTGGGCCAGTTCCAGCATATCCCGGGAATTGCCCAGCACCGAGCGGGACCGGGCAAACAGGTAGCGGTGGGAGCGATCGAACAACCGGTGGACCAATCGGCCCCGCCATGAGCCCCGCCAGTAGAGTTCGGTCAATTGCTCAAAGGCGGTGTGAAAGCCCGCGAGTACGGGAATCCCCAGGGATTTCGCCAGGCGCGCCCCCAGCAGCCCGTAGGGCCCCGGCGTGGCCACAATCATCACCTGAGGCGCGAGCTCCCGGAGCGCCTGCCGGAGCGCCCAAGGGTTGGGAATGCACAGCTTCTGGGTACGGTCACCGGGCAACGGCAAGGCCAGCCCCGCGCGCCAGCGGCCCCCTTCCACCCGGGGCGAAAACAGCACAATGCGCTCCAGCTCCGGTGCCAGTTGCTCCATCAAATCCTGATAGTAAGCACCCACTCCGTTTCGGCCGGGCGCGGCGTCGGATACGACCGCCACCCGCAGGGCCTCGGGCAACAGCAAAGGGTGGCGCGGTTCAGGGCTCATAGGACGACTCCGCTCATGGGTGAGGCCAGACAGACACAAAACGTTGACGAATGCCGGCCTCACTCAGGCCGAACTCCGCCAGATCATAGCGGTGACCCGGACCGGCATCGCGGCGCGATTCGTCACGGAACGCGACGGCGCCCCCCGAGGGCAAAGGCTGGCCGAGAAACGCGTAGAGCCGGAACCACCCCCGGGTATCCAGCCGCGAGAGCTCGGCCAGCGGCAGAACCTGCACCCAGGGCGCCCCGCGCAGCGCCAGAACCCGTCGGTAATAGCCGTGCAGCACGGTGATCATCCGTTCGCTCAGCTCCGGTGCGACGGAATCACCGCCCCACAGACGCAGCACCGGGCGCAAGGCACTTAACTGGGAGGGCACCGCCTCTTCCGGGCGACGCACACAGGCAATAAAGCGGGCGTCGGGAAACGCGGCGCGCAAATCCTGAATCCAGGGCGTAAAGGATGGGTTTTTACTCAGCAGTCGCTTGTCACGGCCGTGAAAGTACAGGTGCCGCTGCAGGCAGCGCCGATAGAACGCCAGCATTGCGCGGCGCTCCGGGGCCGGCACCGCGTCATCAAAAAAGGCCAGGCGCCAATAGCGCTCCGCCCCAGGGCACAGCAACGCCGGCAGAAAACAGCCCCCCCGGTACAACAGCAGCAGGAAATCTTCCTCCGGCTCCTGCCAGGCCAACCGGTGCACCCGATCCATGGCCGCCCAGCGCCAGCGCCCGATCCAGCGCTGCAGCGGCGCCAGACACCAACCGACAAAGCGCCAAAAATAGCGCTCGGAAATCGACGGCGCAAGC
Organism: Marinimicrobium sp. LS-A18; assembly: GCF_000463525.1. Classification (NCBI taxonomy): domain Bacteria; kingdom Pseudomonadati; phylum Pseudomonadota; class Gammaproteobacteria; order Cellvibrionales; family Cellvibrionaceae; genus Marinimicrobium; species Marinimicrobium sp. LS-A18. The sequence continues at coordinate 273,835 of NZ_AWEP01000006.1, read as the reverse complement.
AGGCACTCCCACAGCGTCAGGGTCGTGAACGCCGGATCGTCCGCCAGGCGGCGCTGCAGAAAGGTGGTGCCGCTGCGCGGTACGCCCACGATAAACACCGGTGCGCGCACGGCGACACGGCGGTAGCCGCGAAACAGCAGTTCATCGAGCAGGAAACCGAGGGCGTGGCAGAGAAACAGCAGGCCGCTGCCCAACCAGAGCAGCAACAGTAGGGGCCAGCGCCACCAGCAGGCGCGCCAACCGTTGGTGGGCAGTGCTCGGAGCAGGTGCCCACCCAATCTCATCCAGGCCATCATCAGGTGCATGGCGCCTATGCAACCGCACTAGCATGACAATCCAATGACAGCGGTGTTAATTGAGTGGGGTGACGGCCAGTCGCTGGTCTTTGCGCCACTGCTCCAGCGGTGCGGGCTTGCCGTAGAGATAACCCTGCAGGAAGGTACAGCCGAGGGCTTCCAGACGTCTGGCCTGGGCCTCGGTTTCCACCCCCTCGGCGAGCACTTCCAGATCCAGGCTCTGGCCGAGGGCAATGATGGTGCGGACAATGGCCTCGTCGTTTGGATCGGTCAGCAGATCCCGGACGAACGACTGGTCCACTTTGAGCAACTGCAGTGGCAATCGCTTGAGGTAACTCAGGGAGGCATAGCCGGTCCCGAAATCATCCAGCGCAAACCGGATGCCGTGGGCCCGCAGGCTTTCCATCCGCTCGATCACCTGGTCCAGTTCATCGATCAACAGGCTCTCGGTCACCTCCAGCTCCAACCGCTCCGGGGGGCACCCCGAGGCGTCCAGGGTGTTTTCCAGGTGATCCACAAAGTTCGGATGGCGGAACTGCGCCGGGCTGATATTGACCGCCAGGACCACGCCTTTGAGCAGCTCATCCCCCTGCCAATCCGCCAGGTAGGCACAGGCCTGCTCCAGCACCCACTCCCCCAGAGGCACAATCAGACCGGTGCTCTCGGCTAGGGGGATGAACTCGGCCGGGGAGATCATCCCCAGCGTGGGATGCTCCCAGCGGGCGAGTGCTTCCATGGCCACCACCTCGCCGCGCGTGTTGACCTGCGGTTGCAGATGCAACGCCAGGCGGCGCGACTCGATGGCCTGACGCAGCGCCCCTTCCAACTGAGTACGCCGATTGATCGCCACCTGCATCGCCGGATTGAAAAACTGCAGCCGGTTGTGACCCAGTCGTTTCGAGGCCTGCAGCGCCAGATCGGCGCCCTTGAGCAGAGTATCGGTGTCCTCACCGGCATCGGAAAACAGGGCAACCCCGAGACTCACGCTGATCACATAGGGGGCGCCGCCAAGCTCAAAGGGCTCGGCCAGGGCGGTCAGCCACTCATCGGCCAGGTTACGCACCGCCACAACGGCCCGGTCCGGCTGCAGCGCCAGGTCCTCCAGCAGCACCACAAATTCATCGGCGCCGAAGCGCGCCAGGGTGTCGGTGGCGCGCAGCTTGCGCTGAATGCGTTCGGCCACTGCGCACAGCAGCTGGTCGCCGGCATCGTGTCCCAGAGAGTCATTCACACTTTTGAAGTTGTCCAGATCCAGCAGGACCAGGGCCCCGTCGTAGCCGGTGCAGGTACTGCTGAACAGCCCGTGCCGGACCCGATCAAGCAGCAACCGCCGGTTGGGCAGGCCCGTCAGGGCATCAAAGAACGACAGCTGGTGAAGCTGCTCCTGAATCTGGCGGTGTTCGGTAATATCGGTGGAAATACCGCAGAGCGCGTAAATCTCCCCCGCCGGGGTACGCAGGGGCAACTTTTCCGAGAGAAAGACATGGGCCGCTTCCTGGCCCTTGATCCGGTTCACCTCTTCATTGGAAAAGCGTTCTCCCCGGAGCAACACGCGACAGTCGTTTTCCTTCAGCAGACGACAGGTGTCGGCATCAAAGAAGTCTTCATCGCGGCGGCCGATAATGGTCTCCGGTGCAGCGCCCAGCAGGTCGGCGACTTTCTGGTTGACATACTGGTAGCGAAAATCGGTTCCCTTGATATAGATATGCGCCTGCACACTGTTGAGAATGGTGCTCAGCTTCTGTTCGCTTTTCTGCAGTTGCTGCGTCTGGCGCTGCACCTGGCGGCGCAACAGCGCACTGAACAGCAGCGCGGCCAACAGCATGGCACTGAGACCGGCCAGGCTCCACCAAAGCCAGGTCGGCAGAGGCCCGGACTCCCGCCGGGGCTCCCAGCGACGCAGCGTTTCGAAATACAGGGACCCCGGATCATTGCGCCATAGGTCCAGATAGTCATCGATGGTGGTCAACACCTTCGGCAGTCGCCCGGGGGTCACCGCGTAATACAGCCGGCTGGGCAAAAACACCACCGGCGCCCGCACCAGGTCGGTTCCCTGGGCTCGCTGATCGCCGTAGAACTGATTCGCCGCCACCGCATCGGCTTGCTGGTCCAGCACCGCCTGAAAGCCCGCCTCCAGGCTGTCCACCAGCACCCACTGGACCGGCAGCTCCATGCCGGAGAAGAACGTCATCAGATAATCGTGCTGCACCGAGCCCTGGAGCACCGCCAGCCTCCGCCCCTGTAACTCCAGCAAACTGGTGGGTTGCTCCGTCCCGGCCGCGACATAGATCTGGGACCAGCTCAGGAGCGCGGGAATCTCATGGAAATCAAACCGCGTGGCCCGCGAGGGGGTCAGAGCCACATCCGGCATCAGGTCGATTTCACCGTTGGCCAGGGCGCTCAGGCAAGCCTGCCAGAGACAGGCCACCGGCTCGAGTTGCCAGCCCTCCTGCTCGGCGATATGAAGCAGCAGATCGCCGAGAATGCCCGAGGGCTCACCGGTTTCACTGAGGAAAATTTTGGGGGGATTTTCGTACACGCCAACCCGCAGGTGTGGCGCTTCTGGCTCACTGCGGGACTCCGCGGCCATCACCGGCAAGGCAACAATGCAGGCCAATAGGAGCAGCCCTGCCCGCCTGCCCCACCGCCGGGGCATCGCCAAACCAACGTTACCTAGTCGCAAACGAGGAGTCCTTACCGCCGATGAATGAGGTCGCCCGGAACCCCGGGCGACGCTATGCGATCAGCCTTAGTTATAGCAGAGACACAGGGGCAGGTCTCGTTGATTTTGGCGATAGGCACAAAAAACCCCACTCAGTGGTGGGGTTTTTTGGTTCAGCGAGCCGGATGTTTCAATCAGGCATCGAGCACACTGCGCACGTAATCGGCCAGCGCCTGATCCTGACAGTGCTCGAAGAAGCACGCCTGGAAGCGCTCACCGGTCACGGCGGTTTTGACCAGCTCCTGATCCAGGGCCTTGAGGCCGTCCAGGTAATCCTTGGACATGGCATCTTTTACGCCATCCAGAATGTGGGCATTCTGCACCTGGCTCTCTTTGCGCTCGGGCGGGTAGCCCTGGCCTTTCTCGCCGGTGAAGGCCTTTTCGAAAATGTAGCGGCAGTTCAGCTCCGCGCCCCAGCCAAAGCCCTTGGCAAACGGCAGTGCCAGCGCGTTGCCGTTGTTGATCTGGGCAAACAGGTAGGCATCAGAGGGGTCAATGCAGTAGCCGCAGACCACGCCCGGGTGCGCATTCAGGGACATCAGGGCGCCCTGCCCGGTGCCGCAACCGCTGATCACGAAGTCCACGGCTTTGGAGTTCAGCAGCAGGCCGGCCATGATACCCAGGTGGATATAGGTCAGGCGGTGGTCATTGTCGCCGTTCATACCCACGTTGAACACCTGATGGCCCAGGTCATCGGCCACGGCATTCAGTTGCTCCAGCACAATCGGGTTCTTGCCCGCCTGGCTGAATTCGTTCATCAATGCAATTTTCATATCACTCGTTCTCCCAAAGAAATCAATCATCAATACAGCGTTTACGTTTTTATTTGTACGACATTATACGCCCTGGGCCGCGGTATCGTCCAATCGTCAGCAGGGACCATAAAAAAACCCCGGTATCTCTCGATACCGGGGCCAAGCACGTTTCCGACGCCCGCCCTCTCAGGCGGGCATCTTCCAGCATTACTGAGCCGGAGGCATAATCACGGTGTCAATAACATGGATCACACCGTTGGTGGTGTTGATATCCGCTTCGGTGACATTGGCACCGCCGACCTGCAACATACCATCCACGATTTCCACGCTAATGTTGTTGCTTGCCGCTGTCTCCACGGTAGCACCGTTGAGAGTGTAGGCCGTTACGGAATCTACTGCAGCGCCACTGACCACATGAGACAGCAATACTTCAGTAAGCGCCTCCTGATCGGCCAACAGCGCATTCAGGTCTTCTTCCGGAATTTTGTCGAATGCAGCGTTGGTCGGTGCGAACACGGTAAAAGTCGCATCCGGGTCGTCCAAAGTCGCTACCAGGTTTGCCTGCTGAAGTGCAGTCACCAACGTGGAGAAGCGATCCTGTGCGACTGCAGCCCCTGCAATGGTTGCATCGACAGTCTGAGGCGCCGGCGGCATCATCACTTTATCGATCACGTGAATCACACCGTTGTCGGCCAGAACGTTGGCGGTAGACACGGTAGAAGTGTTGATCAGCAGACTCTCTCCTGACAAGGACAGACCGGCGCCATCACCATTGGCCATCTCTACCACGGAGTCATTGCTTTGAGCGACGCTGATGGCGGCATCAGCCAGAATCGGATCGCCGGCAATCACGTGGTACAGCAGGATGTCAGACAGAGTGTCGGTGTCTGCCAACAGGGCATTGATGGTGTCGTCACCCAGCTCGGCAAAGGCGGCATCGGTCGGCGCAAACACGGTGAAAGACGAATCCAGGTCGGCCAAAGTGGTATCCAGACCTGTCGCCTCCAAAGCCGCGATCAGCGTTTCGAAGTTACCCGCGTCACTGGCCACATCAACAATGGACATGGGCGGAGCCGGCAATTCAACGTCGCCGACGATCACAGAATCGATTACGTGAATCACACCGTTGCTGGCGTAAATGTTGGTCATAGACACCACGGAACCACCGACGGTCAGCATACGGCTGTCGTTAATGGCAACGGGTATTTCCGCTCCACCCAGTGTTTCCACACTGGTGCCGTTTGCGGCGTATGCGCCCACGTTATTCACTTCGGCGCCAGACACGACGTGCTGACTCAGAACCGCGGTGAGCGCTTCTTCGTCATTCAGCAGGGCCTGAAGGTTCTCTTCACCGACGGCTTCAAACGCCGCATTGGTGGGAGCAAATACCGTGAAGGTTGCATCCGGGTCGTCGAAGGTGGGGACCAGACCGGCGGTATCAAGAGCCGTTACCAGAGTTGACAGACTTTCGGTAGCGACCGCCAGGTCGGCAATGGTCTGCTCGCGATCACCGTTTTCTTCCGGTGGCATCAGCACCGCGTCAATGACATGAATCACGCCATTGTCGGCTTCCACATCCACCATGGTCACCAGCGACAGATTGACCAGCAGGTCTTCGCCCCAGAGGGACAGACCGACGCTATCACCGTTGGCCATTTCCACGGTGGTTCCCGCGGCGGCCACGGCACCGGTCGAATCCACTTCAGCACCGGAAATTACGTGGTAGAGGAGAATGTCCGAGAGGGTGTCGGTGTCTTCCAACAAAGCGCTGATGGTTTCTTCACCGAGCAAAGCAAAGGCATCATCGGTGGGGGCAAACACCGTGAACTCGCCTTCTGGATCGTCGAGGGTTTCGTCCAGACCGGTTGCCTCAAGGGCGGCGACCAGCGTGGTAAAATTACCGTTGTCGACGGCAACGTCAACGACGGTATTCACTTCCGGTTCGGGCTCTGGCTCCGGGATCGGAAGCGGATCATCATTATCACTGCCACAAGCTATCAAGCTCATAGACAGGCCCAATATTCCTGTATATTTCAATAGCGCGTTCATGGTGTTAGCTCCTGATTGTTAGCATTACTGTTGAACTACATTGCGCTATACGGGGGGAGTTTTTTTCAGGATCACAAATAAAACGCGAAAAGATTAAATATTGATCAAAGGGATGTTTTTGACGACAGATGGTTTATTTCGGTGCAGGTGTGGCGGGGAAAGTGGCACCCCGTAAGGTGCCACTAGCGGGGCTCTATCGAGGGAGGGACTTGGGCACCATCACCGGGCGCTCCGCCCAGCGTTCAAAGCGCGGGGCAATGCGGTCCAGGTTGTCCGACCACCAGTGGGCATCAAGCTCGATCGCGGTTTTCAGGTTCTGCTCCGAGGTGGGCAACCGTTTGCGCAACTCGGGCTCCAGCAAGGCCAGCGAGGACTGACGAACCGGCCCGTAGGGAATATAGCGGGCCTGGGCGGCGAGACTTTCCGTGGACGTTGCGTACTTCAGAAAGTCCATGGCCTGCTCGGTATTGCGACCGTGGCGGGGTATGCCCCAGACGTCGTAAAACCAGACCTGATGATCCCAGAGGATCTCCAGCGGCTCGCCCCGTTGCACAGCGTCATCCACCCGACCGCTGTAGACCGAGGACATGACCACCTGCCCGGTTTCCAGCAGCCGTATCGCCTCTTCACCTTCCTCCCACCACTCGATGTAGGGTTTGATCCGGTTCAGTACCGTGAACGCTCGGTCGACACCGGCTTCGGTGGACAGCACCTCATACACTTTGCCCCGGGGAACGCCGTCTGCAACCAGTGCCCATTCCAGGTTCCCCTGAGGGCTGCGGCGCAGGCCGCGTCTACCGGGAAATTGTTTCAGGTCAAAAAAGTCTTCCAGGGTTTCGGGGCCTTTTTCAAACTGCTCCCGATCGTAGCTGACCACCGTAGAGCCCACCACGTTACCCACGCCACAGGGCATCAGACTGACATTGATGAAATCCTCACTCGCCGGCGTACCATCCGGCGCGGCCGGTAGGCTCTCCGGGTCAATGGGCTCAAGCAGGCCCTCTTCACAGGCACGGATGGCATCGAACAGTTCCAGATCCACCACATCCCACTTCACATTCCAGGCGCGCACCTGACGACGGATTTCCTCGATACCCCCTGTGTACTGAATCACATTGACCCGGATACCGGTCTCATCCTCGTAAGGGCGAATGAAACCGAGGATCTGACTTTTTACATAGGCGCCGTCCCAGGACACCACATTCAGCTCATCCTGGGCCGCCGTCTCAAACGCAAACAGGGACAGGGTCAGCGCCATGACGGACGTTATCTTGAATCGCTGTCTCATAAAGCTCACCAGTAAAAACCGATATTAACGTTAAAACGGCCATGCCATTCGTCTTCACCGCCACCGGCCAGAGAACCGTTATCGAAGTAGGCCATATTGTTGGCGAGAATATAGTCCACATAAGTGAACAGGGGGCCACTGCCGATGGCACAGCCGGTGGTGTTGATCTGCGAATCCAGAACGCCGGCCTGGCCTTTGTAAAGTCGGGAGTAGTCGTTGTAACAGGTAATGCTGTCGACGCTCTCCCACGGCGACGGCACATTGTAGGCCAGGTTCGCTACCAGTATATCCGCCTCGCTGGCAATGTCGTAGGTACCGGCAAAGGCCCCGAGGGTCACTACGCTGTTGTCCACGCCGGCCGGATTGACCGGATCATACTGGTAGCTCATCCCTTTGAGTTGAAGGTTCCAGCGCCCGCAGCGGCTGTCCATATGCGCCGCCGCCGCCCACTGATCGCCACGCCGGTCGGTGGTGGCGTTGTACACTTCGCCGGCCTGTACGGACCCGCCCAGTTCCGTTTCGCAGGCGGTGCCCAGGCCAAAGGTATAGGCGGCACGACCATTGAACTGGTTGATTTCCTCATTCTGCTGATCATCAGCGCGGATCAGGTCGAAGGAATAGCGGTTCGGGTTGCTCGCATCATTGAGCTCTTCGTTTTTGTAGAACGCGAGATGCCAGCTCCAGGGGCCATCGGAGCGCTGGTATTTCACGCCCATGTCGTAATCATCCCCAAGCCCCACATAATAGGGAACGCCGAACCAGGCGTTGTGGGCCGGGTATGGCAGCAGACCGAAGGGCACCCGATGGACACCAAACTGAAGCTGGCTCTCGTCTTCAAATTCGTAGCCAATCCAGCCGTGGTGCAGGGTGTGCATATAGGAGTAATAGCGGTACTCGGCGGAGATCAGGATGTTGTCGATCTCCCCGTCCACGTTCAGGCGAAACACATCCAGCCCGCTCTCGCCGCGCTTTCCATCGGAGCTGTCCACAAAGTCCCGGTGCACCATGTTAAAGCGCAGGGCGCCCCCGACATGCACCGCCGGTTCAGGCGCACTTGCCTGCTCCCCAGAGCCACCGGAGGTGTCCCCCAGATCGCGAACCGAGTCGCTGCGGACCGACTCCTCCTCAAGCTGTTCTACCCGCTCCTTGAGCCGATCGATCTCCTCGATCAGCGCCTCCACTTCAGGATCGCTCTGTGCGTGAGCCGCGCCGCTGAAGGACAAGGCGGCACACAGCGTGCCGCGTACAAACGGTTTTGCAGTCATCGACATACGCACTCCTTATCCGTCCTGACGGGACTCAGGGTTGGCCGCCCGTTCAGTGTTCTGAACACCGGGCTCCTCTTCCGGCGGCTCCGGCGGGGTGCTGAGCAGGTCGTCGTGCTCCTCCATCCGCCAGGGCAGGCTTCCCGGAGAAATGTGCAGGAAGTGCAGATGCTTCTCAAACTGATCGAGAATGTCGGTAATGATGTCCTGCTGATCAAAACCGTAAATGTCGTAGAGCTGCCCACCGCGACGCAAGAACACTTCCGCGCGATAGTAATGTCGCTGAGTCTCCTCGTCCGGCATTTCCGGGTAGGCGTAATCCGGAAGCAGGTGCTCCAGCATCCGGATTTCGTAAATGAAATCCACCTGATCCTCTTTGACCACTTCCAGGTACAGGCGATGATGCTCTTCGTCCACATGGGTCTCGGCGGACCAGCCCTGCTTGGTCAGCTCGCGCTCAACCCGGTGCATGGCTTTATTGACCGTGGTGGTCATAAACTCCCAGACTTTTGCCTCATCCGGAAAGTTCACCAGGCCGGCGAGGCGACGGCGCCAGAGCCCTTTACCCGAGGTGCCGGAGAAGCGCTGCTGTACATCCGTCTTGAGACTGCGATGGTGGTGCCCCTCAATGACCAGCGCGCGCCACATGCCCACCGCCGCAATGATCATGATGATGGAAAACGGCAGGGCACTGGCGATGGTCATGGTCTGCAAGGCACTCAGACCACCCGCCAACAACAACGCCGACGCCACCAACCCTTCCGACGTCGCCCAGAACACTCTTTGCCAGACCGGGGTATGAATGGCACCGCCCGACGCCAATGAATCAATAACCAGCGAACCCGAGTCCGACGATGTGACAAAGAACGTGATGATCAAGATCACGGTAATAAAGGACACAATCGAGCTCAGAGGCAGCGCCTCGTATAACTTGAACAGCGCCGTGGCATGGTCCGCCTGCACATCGCCAATCAGCGTGGTATAGCCTTCATTCATGATCAGGTTCAACGCGGTATCCCCGAAGACCGAGAACCACATGAAGGTAAACACCGACGGCACCAGCATCACCCCGACCACAAACTGACGGATGGTGCGCCCCCGGCTGATTTTGGCGATAAAAAGACCCACAAACGGCGCCCAGGCGATGGTCCAGCCGAAAATGAACAGCGTCCAGTTACCAATCCAGTCACTACGGGAATAGGCCTGCAGATTGAACGTCCTCTCGACAATGTTATTCAGGTAACTGCCGGTGTTCTGCAGAAAGGTTTCCAGAATGTGTACGCTCGGCCCGACGATAAACACAAAGATCATCAGCGACACGGCTAGAAGCATATTCAGGATAGACAGGCGTTTTACGCCTTTATCCATCCCCGCAACCACTGAAAATATGGCAAGGCAGGTAATTACCGCAATCGCAATAATCTGAACAGTTACGCTTATCGGAATCTCTGGCCATAAATAGTTCATACCGGCATTGATTTGCGCCACCGATAAGCCAAGCGTGGTCGCAATACCGAACATGGTACCGAGAATGGCGAACACATCCACGGCGTGACCAATCGGCCCATAAATCCGGTCACCGATCAGTGGATAAAGTGCCGATCGAATCGACAGTGGCAGGCCGTGGCGAAATGCGAAGTACGCCAGGACAAGGCCAACCAGACCATAGATCGCCCAGATATGAAAACCCCAGTGGAAAAACGCAATCTGCATCGCCTGTTTGGCGGAGTTCACCGTCTCCGCCGCGCCATCTGGTGGGGAGGCGAAATGCAGCACCGGCTCCGCCACACCGAAGAACAGCAGCGCAATGCCATAACCGGCCGAAAACAGCATGGCGAACCAGGCCGGAAAGCTGTACTGGGGGTCGGCGTGATCCGGACCCAGTTTGATGTGTCCCCACTTGGTAACCGCCATACTGACGATGAACACCAGGAAAAACGCCACGGAGAGCATATAGAACCAACCGAAGGTTTCCGTGATATAGCTCAGGGTGGTGGCAAAGGCCTTACCGGCCAATTCCGGGTTACTGATGGTGCCCACCACCAGCAGGAGGATTACAATGACGGCGGGAATGAAAACCGGTATCAGAACCGTGGAGCCAACACCAGCCTTTGACGCGTCTTGAGTCATGGGTTTGTCCTTATCGTACGGTAAGTGACTACTTCGGCAGAAACAGCGCCGAACAGGTAAAATGAGTACGCAACCGGATACAGTATAGACGCATTGTCAAGTGAGCGCAGACACGGAACCAACCCTACATACCTTTGGGCACCGCCGCGGGTAGTGCTATGCTGCCCTTCACGCTACGGAGCCCGTTTACAGGATAATCAGCCCATGTCGTCATTGCAGCCCGCCGATGTCGGAATCAGAACACGCCTTTTTCAGATCATATTTGAATCCGATACCCCGATAGCCAAAGGCTTCGATATCTTACTGGCGATTCTCATCTTCATGAGTGTCGGCGTTATCCTGCTGGACAGTGTTCAGGAATATCACGAACGGTTCGGCACCCTGTTTTATTACACCGAATGGGTGATCACCTTACTGTTCACTCTGGAGCTTGGGCTGCGCATCTATTGCCTGCATAAACCCCTGCTTTACCTGAAGAGCTTCTATGGCATCATCGACGTGCTGGCCGTTCTGCCAACCTGGCTGATGCTGATTCTCCCCGGGGCTCAGACACTGGTGGTCATTCGATTGCTACGAACACTACGGTTATTCCGGGTTCTGGAAATGATGGCCCTGGTGGGTCAGGGGCGCTTACTGCTGGACGCACTGAAGCGAAGCCGTGGCCAGATAATGCTGTTCCTGTTCACCATCTTGATGTTGGTGACTATTTTTTCCACCTTTCTTTACCTGATCGAACCCCATGAGGCCGGGTTTACCAGCATCCCCACCTCCATTTATTGGGGTATCGTCACCCTGACCACCGTCGGCTACGGCGATATCTCACCGGTCACCCCCTTGGGGCAGTTCATCTCGGTCATGATCATGCTCGCGGGCTACTCAATTATCGCACTGCCCGCCGGTGTATTTTCCGCAGAAGTCATTCGGTCACTGCGCGAGGACCGCTATTCCGATGAAGCATGCCCGGGATGCGGAAAAAACCAACATGAGCGTGACGCCAAGTACTGCAAACACTGCGGCACCTGGTTAAATGAAGAGAAGGAAGAGCCAGACTCAGACACTGATAACCGCCCGGCAGGCGCAGAATAAGCGCTCTGTAAACGGCGCAGCTGTTACTCGCGCTTATTCTGCCAGGGCCATTTACCATACATTTCCACTTCAAGCGTAAAACTGAGGAACGTACGGATCAACACCACGATGGCCAGTACACCAATGGTCTCAAAGGTAAGCTCTACCGCCACCGTATAAATGATGTCTGAGGCGATCAGAAACTCAAGTCCAAGCAGTATACCCCGACCCAATAGTTGACGAAGCTCTAGGAAAATAAGATCCAGGCTCTCTCGCTTGAGCAATCTGAGTACCACATTGAACAATGCGTATAGCGCAAACAAGGCAATCGTTCCAATGCCTATCGCCTCAATGACCACTGCACACCAGGCCGCTACATCTGCTAGAAAATCGTCCACGTTGTCTCCCCTCTAAATGCCCCTAAACACTAACCGAGGTGCAGCTTCTATAATCCTACATGGTGGCGCCTCAACCAGGCAGCGACTCGAACGTTGGCAGTACCTCCAGCTCTCTATCCCAAACCGCTTTGCTGGATGTAAAGATGTGAGCGGTTGGTAGTATAGACACTTCTGTATCTAAGCACCCGGCGGGAACAACGAGTAGCCCTGTGCCATCACTTATGGGCAGTGCTGAACCGCAAAGCTGACAGAAACTTTTGCTATGGCGAGTACCCTGAAGTCTAAAGGCCGTCACGGAGTCTGAACCCGATAACCAGGTCAGGCTGGCTGACAGCGAAAACAAGTTTGCCGCATGAGCTGATCCAGTATCCTTTTGGCAGTGCTTACAATGACACAGGTAAAAGCTGTCGAAGTCCCCTTGCACCTCAAACCTCACTGTGCCACACAGACACGACCCTTTATGCTTATTCATAGGATTTCCTTGTATGACCTGAAGGTGAAGAACACATATCGACCGCCATAACCGGCCGAGTTAAACGACGTCCGGAAAAGGAACCTGAACCACCTTCACGGACACTTTGGGCTCAATGGTTGATGTTCGTTGGGCGATAGATAGTTCAAGGATCAGGATAGACCATCTTCACTATAGAACTCAATGTAATCCATGATTTTCGCGACGCACTCAACCAAATTACAAAGAATGCTGCCCTAAGCGATGCATTATTCACAATTTTACCGTACTATCTAGCGCCTCCAAAAGCTGAAGGAAAATCGTATGTTTACGTATATGGTGTTTACCCGCCAGATTCTCCCTTTTATGTATGTCGGCGGTATGCCCCTGCTCTTCGCTGTTATCGCGATGGTGCTGAAACACCAGTTCAAGATCGACACTTCTTTTCTAGTTTTGTTTGTACCGATGGTCGTTGCTGATGTCCTAATAGGCATAATCTATCTGGTGGCACGGAGTGGCAGGCTCAGATCGCTAGCGGCCGGATTGCTCTCTACGGTGGTTATTTCTGCTAGCGGCGTAGTGATGTTTCATCAGCAAGTGGTGGATGAATTAAACCTTACAGCTCACTACTCCCAGTGGGGAAAACCTAAAGTGATCGGGGCCCATGCAGCTTCCAAGCTGAGGCAGCACAACGACATTTTTCCGGAACTTGAGAAAGGGGAGGTCTACCTGGCTTATGGCGTCAGTGATGTAACCAAGGCGAAGCGACTCATAGCAAAAGACGATGATGTTACTGTTGAGCCTGTAAGCTACCTTGGAGCTCTAATGACGCCGCTCGATGGCCTTGAAGTGACTGTCGAAGATAACGAGTTCCGGGTTACGGGCTTTGAAGATGATCTTGACGGCTTTTACGTTATCATCGAGGGGCACGCAAACTACATCGGGAAGAAAGGCAGCCGTATGGAGGATCCCTACCTTCGCGTTTTCGTGCACAAACTGGTCGACCTTTCCTCCGAGGACCATAAACTCGGATATGTTGATCTTCCTCTGAATTATAAAACTCAGATGACCGAAAGGGCGGTGGAACGCATTGTTCGCTGGAGAGACTCAAAGAAGGTTCACATGCAGTATGTAGACGAGGCTATTTGACGCGTCTTGGCGGAATGTTAAGCAGGTTGAAAAGGGGCAATCCTTAATGTGCCCTGTTGTGCACCTGGAGGCGGGCTGTTTACCTTTCCTAGTACCTTTGCATCTTATTCCCCGTGTTTATTACAGGTATCGCTCCTTTTCCTCTTCGGGGTTATACATGCGTGTCCACCTCATTGGGGGATTCCACTCTAACTGTAGAAGGTGTCTACTTTTCTTGGGGAACTCGGATGCTGATCTTCCCCACCAAAAGTGGACACTGATTTAAGCGCACATCTGTGCATACTCATTCTCATAAGCCCTTGGGCTTCTGTAGCCCAATGAGCTGTGTCGCCGGTGGCTATTGTAGAATAGCTCAATGTAATCAAAAACGCAGGAATACGCCTCCTGTTTAGTGCTGATATCTTCGGCGTATAGCGCTTCAACTTTGAACCGAGCGAAGAACGACTCCATTGCGGCGTTGTCCCAGCAGTTGCCTTTGCGACTCATGCTAGGGCGAATACCCTCGTTCAGCAAGAGCGCCTGGTATTCGCCTGACCGGTACTGAACCCCTCTGTCGGAGTGCAATATCAGCCCAGGTTCGACCTTTCGTGAGGCTACGGCCATTCTAAAGGCATCCATGATGAGCTGATTGGTCATGGTGGTATCGAGTGACCAGCCGATAATCTTGCGCGAGAACAGGTCCATGATAACCGCCAAGTACACGAAGCCTTTTTCGACTTTGATGTAAGTGATATCCGACACCCATTTCTCATTAGGCTTGCTGGCGGAGAAATTGCGCCTGAGCAGGTTGTCACTGACGTGGTTCCTGGCCAGCACATCAGGAAAGTACTTGTAGCCCTTTCCGTTCCTTGCTTTAAGCCCTTGTTTTTCCATCAATTTAGCCACCGTGTTCTCACTGATGGGAAAGCCGCTCTCGTTAAGCTCCACCGTCATTCTCGGCGAGCCGTAGCGCGCTTTAAAGCGGTTGAACAAGGCGGTGAGCATTCGCTCCGCGTTCAATCGTCTCAGCTCGCGCGCGCTGGGCGCCCGAGAGCGCCACTTGTAGTAGCCAGAGCGGCTAACACGCGCCCAACGACACATCTTCTGGACCGTGTGCTGCCCTCGAAGCGACTCAATGAAAGCGTACCTCACCACTTGTCTTTGGAGAAGTACGCCGTCGCCTTTTTTAGGAACTCGTTCTCCTCTTTCAGATCCGCCACTTGTCGCTTTAACTTGCGAACCTCTTCGCTCTCTTTCATGGAGTAATCCACCCCCTGGACGCTATTGAACTGCTTATCGGACAGGCGTTTATACTGCCGACGCCAGTTATAGATCTGGCCGGGGTGAATACCGAGCTCTTTCGCTACCTCGGCGGCACTGGTGTTGGGATCATCGGCGCGGCGAACCGCCTCACGCCGGAAATCCTCGGTGTAGTGATTGTACTTGTTCTTCGTCTTCTTGGTCATAATGACACCCTCCGTTAAGTGGGGATTAGGTGTCTACTTTTCTTGGGGAACTCGGATGCCTAACGCCAAGCTCACCTGCGAATATTGCGGAGAGCGTTTTTGTGTAAAATGGAGCTACGCGACATACACAAAAACGAGCGTAGCAATATTTGTCAGGTGCAGCTTTTTGTTATGCCTAGATGCTCATTAGGGCCCCCCAAAAACCGTACTCAACAATATTTAGCGTAATTATCTCATCAATTGATATTTCCTGGCCATCCGATACTGCTCTAAGCTGTATGTGAGCCCTAATCTCCTCGGGCGGGGCTAAAAATTCGTAAGTTGCCGTCATAGAGTACATTTCCCCTTTAGTAAGGGCTACTGATCTCGGAGCAAACGTGGAGGTGGTTGGCGTTACATGATTTTCGTCAGCTTGAATTGATAGGGTAACTGATTCCACTGTGAGGGAGACGTCGTTATTGT
The DNA here is from genome assembly GCF_000463525.1 of Marinimicrobium sp. LS-A18. Classification (NCBI taxonomy): domain Bacteria; kingdom Pseudomonadati; phylum Pseudomonadota; class Gammaproteobacteria; order Cellvibrionales; family Cellvibrionaceae; genus Marinimicrobium; species Marinimicrobium sp. LS-A18. Next base: position 258,360 of record NZ_AWEP01000006.1, on the reverse strand, counting down.
CAGTTCTAGCTGCAAACATTAGGGATGAAGTGCTACCATTCATCGCATGGATCGCTATCCAAAGATGCTCGTCTTTGTACAAAACTTTCAATGTACGATTAGGATCATCATCCTGCACATAGTAATGGCCGCCTGCACACCCGGAAAGCAACACTATAAATAAAAATAACGATAAATATTTCATAAGGCTTGGTGAGGCATAACGCCCGCCATAAGCGGCCGAGTGAAACGAGGTCCGGCGCACGAAGTGCGCGTACTTAATGGCTTGGTTATGCATTTACGATACTCGCCCGTATTTTCTTGCATTTGAAGCTGCCACCCAATCCATAGCACGGTTCGATGCTAACACGGTGCAGATTTCCGCTCAGTATTTTCAATGTGTCTACGACACTGCCCGGTAAATGTTCCGACAGATCAACATCAGAAACACCGTGGAATGTCATTTTTACAAGCGCCCCAAGTGCCTTGTCTGTGTCGATGTAATTGATTTTCAATGCGATATCATCTGCATTTCGTTCAAAAGAAACTACTTGTCCATCGCAAAACACTGGCCAATAACCAAAGTAAGCGAGTATTTCTTCCTGGTATTCAGTCATGATCACTCTTTGCATAACGCCCGCCATAAGCGGCCGAGTGAAACGAGGTCCGGCGCACGAAGTGCGCGAACTTAATGGTTTGGTTATGCATTGACCGATGTACGAATAAATTTGGCCAAAGGCAATACAAGTGCCAAGCCGAACATTAGCAGAAGCGATTTCTCTAAAATGAGGATAGTTGATTGCTGTTCTGTAGCCGCAAGAATAGAAACGAAACCAAATAGACCACCTGCAATCATAAGAGCACCCCACACCCCAACCAAGGGCTTAATTGGTCCCTTTTTTCTAATTAAAGTGACTAATATGGATACTTTTAGAGCTATACCGAGCGAGACAATTACTAGCATTACGGTAGGAACTCTGTATTTATCCATAAACAGGAATGGGTAGTTTATTGCATCCCATATCAGTATTCCGCACACGGCCACCCACAGGAACCTTTTATATAGGGATGACGAAAATTCAAAGCTCATGTCTTTTTGTACCTTATGCATAACGCCCGCCATAAACGGCGCAAGCTTGCGAGCGTCCGGCGACCGAAGGGAGCGAATTTAATGGCATGGTTATGGATTTTGTTTTCATCTATAACCTGTCGCCTTTAGCCAGCGATTTAAGGGGCGCTCTATTTATCCATATGTAAATGATGGCCAGAAAAATGAAGCAGTACAGGAGACTCTCCAATGCAACCCAATAACTTTCGTACTTTATTCCCATGCTAATACCATAAATAGGAGAGCCAACGAATGGAAACGTCAGAGTACGAAGCAATACCTGTATGAATTGACGTTTGTACATTTCTGTCGCTCAAATCACATAACGCCGCGTACAGAGGCGCGAGCTCGCGAGCGTCCTGCCGCCGCTTGCGGCGGCGAACTGGTACGCTTGGTTATGTGTTGATTCACCCTGCTTATTCATTGCGATTTAACAGCCCACCTAAAGCATAAGCGCCTATTCGCCAATGCATGATAAATGACGCCAACCACATTGTAATGCCCAGCACTATAAAGACGTTCTTTGCTTGCTCAAAACTCCAGCCCAATAGAAAACTGAGAATGACAGTCGCTACCGCCATAGCCGCCACTTGATACAACGGGTAGACGAACACGTAGCGCAATAGTAATGAGGTATATCTATTCATACACATAACGTCTCCAAGCAGGGGCATATTTTTGCGTTTTGAGCACAGAGAAGCAAAATCATGTCCCGCTGCCTTGGTTTGTTAGAGAACCCGAATTCATATACTAAGTGCGACAATCTACAAAATAAGAGAGGCAAGCTGTAGTATCAGTCTTTTTTCACTCCCGCCAAGAAGTTGAAAAAGCCTATGAAATACCAACAGCTTACCTCAGAGGAAAGGGTAGTCCTTTCCACACTGAAATTACAAGGCCTCTCCATGCAAAAGATTGCCGATCACATGGGTCGGCACCGAAGCACTCTTTATCGCGAGCTGGACCGAAACCGTTGCTTTCATATTGATGGGGCCTACCGGCCCAGCAAGGCTCAGCGCCGCACAATCGCCAGGAGGAGGCGTTCAAGACGAAACAGTCACTACTCTGACGACGACTTCAAAGTGGTCCGCAAGCTACTTAGGAAGAAGTACAGTCCCGAGCAGATTACGGGTTATCTTCGTCGCTTGAACCAGCCCTGCTTCTCCCATGAAACAATTTACCTGTACATCTGGCGTGACAAGGCCAACGGCGGCAACCTTTGGACACATCTTCGTCAATCTCCCAAGGTTCGTCGAAAGCGCTACAAAGCCTACGACAGCAGGGGTCGACTGGCTGACAAGCGTCACATTACAGAACGACCTAGAACTGTAGAAACCCGCCGCTATAAGGGTCACTGGGAGATCGACACCGTCATGGGTAAAGGGTCAACCGACTGTATTGTCACCTTGGTGGAACGTAAAACCGGATTTCTCATGATTGGAAAGCTTCAAGATCGGTCTACACGTTCCTTGAATAAAAAGACCAAGCGGTTGATCAGTCGAGACCCCCTGCTTTTCAAGACTATCACCGCCGACAACGGCACCGAGTTTCATCAGTACAAGAACATTGAGGCGCACAGCTCGGTCAAGTTCTACTTTGCGAATCCTTACCACTCCTGGGAAAGGGGAAGCAACGAAAACGTCAATGGTCTGATTCGACAATATATCCCTAAAGGAACGTCCATGGAGCACTTAACTCAACAACAATGCGATCATATTGCCAACGAGTTGAACTCCCGTCCCCGCAAACGTCATCAATATCGTTCACCCTCGGAGTTATACTATGCTTAGCTACTTCTGTCGCACTTCAAACTTGACACTAGGGAATTCAAGATGGTCTTGCAACTCACAACAACGGTACCCCATAAACTTTGACTGGCTCGTGCTTGCAACCCCGAGGATCGAAGCAATATGGGTTGTTGGTTTCGACACTTCCAACAAAACTATCTTCCTCAAATCGGCCTTCGACGCTTTTTGTATGAGTAATATTAGCTGCCATCATTATGGATAACAGCTTACCATTTACTTCATATGCGGAGATGATATTTGAAAAGTGCTTGAACTCCATAGGCTCCTCTTCAAACAACACACTAAGCTTTTTCCAGTCGCCAGATACCCAAGATTTCACACTTTCGCTGGTGGGTTCAACGATTAAACGATTGACTATTTCATCGTCTCTGACATATATTAATATCCACTTCTTCCCGGTTCCCCAAGAGGCCGGAGTTTCCATAGAAGAGTATTTTTCATACTCAGCAACCGCTTTTTCGTAGTCAGCAATATCTTCCTCAGTGAACTCGCTATCTGATTGAGTTACACAACTAGACAGCACGAACGGAAGAATGGCAATCAATAAGTATCTCAAATCTACTCCTCTAACGCCTGCCATAAACGCCCGAGTGAAACGAGGTCCGGTGACCGAAGGGAGCGTATTTAATGGCTTGTTAGCCTTCTTTAGGTCTTTTTGCATTCTTCACCACGTGCTGAAGAGCATGCAACTCTTTACTCTGTTCAAAGTTCCTAATTATGCACAGAACATCACTATTTGGAGAAATGTATAATTTTCCAAACGTGCTTCCTACTTGCCTTGAAACTTTGAGGATTGCCATATACCCAGCCATGTAGAGCCGATAATGAATTACACCATTGTATCGAGTTTTGTCTGGATCAAGTATTCCTGTCTGGTTCGCTGGAACATCAAATTTAGAGAGGGCAACGGCAAACTCCCTATTGTCACCGGGATCTTTTGATTGCAACATACTCCTCAACTTACCCTCAAAAGGTCCAAGCCGGACGTTGTGAAAGATTTTTTGGTTTGACACTGAGGCCCGCCACAAGACTGATAGAAAAAAGAGCTTCAGTTTCTGATAATCACACCCTCCAAAATTGTAAGCGACCCTTTCGCCTTCGCTTATTATATAATGCCCGTCCTTCATTTCTTGATTCAGGAAACTATTTCCGTAATCGTCCCACGGAGAAAACAGCTGTTCGCACTTTTGGCACACGATCTCCTTGTCGTAGACTCCAGTAGGGGACCTTTTAGGGTACTCTCCCGCGATATCGGTAACGATTCTCGGAGTCTGACCATTCTCCTGTAGGGGCTCATAGAAGCTTCTAGGGATGATGTGTGCATCAACCAACGGTTTCTCTAGTCCACACATTTTACACTTCATCCGCAGTACTCCATGAGGTTAACGCCCCCAAGCAGGGGCATATTTTTGCGTTTTGAGCGCAGCGAAGCAAAAATATGTCTCACTGCCTTGGATTGTTAACTGGGATTACCAGAACCGCCACCACGGCTTTTTGGTGCCTGGATGGGAAACGTTCAATGTTGTAGGCTCACCAACATTACCGGTTCTTGAAATCGGTGTTACTTGCACTACGATGTCAAAGGGCCCCTGCTCATAGCTAGAGCCATCAAGCCAGATAAACGTAAACTCACCGGGTTCTTTGAAGTCCGCAGGTGTTATTGGCTCCTCTGTAAAAAGACGGTCTTCAAATTCGCCTTTAACTACTTCAAATATGAACCCCGTCTCCGCTGGAGGATCTAAGGCTTTCAAGGTGATGACACCCGCATCAGAGCAGGAGTGCGGATTTCCATCATCGCTACCCCGAACAATTTCCGCCACTTCAAATTCGGTACGCCGAGGCTCTATTGATCCAGGACCATTTACCTCGAAAGGTTCAGTCGTCCTAGCGAATGAGCACGCCCAGGCAGGAGAACTAAAAACAACTATAAGTATCGCAATAGATTGCTTCATGCTATATCCAGTTAACGCCTGCGTAAATCGCGCGAGGTACGAGCATCGCCTTTCACGCTATTGTTAACTGCCATTTTAAGTAATCCAATCTAACTCTTCGTTGATCACCTCAAACATTCCCGGTGAAACCTCTTCCAAGTAAAGCCACCACCCAGACTGACACCTTCCAGTCAATCCGCAATCGAAAGTAATATAAGTACGATACCCGCCATTATCAGCTTTCTCGATTCTGTCTATGGTGACACGGGGTATCTTTCTTTCTTCGCAATCTAAAAGTTCATCCTCTTCTCTTATCGAATCCGCCAGCGAACTTGAGGGTGACGTACCAAATATCTTTAAGCAATACCTTTCTCTTTCATTATTTAGTAAAGCCCCCAGCGCGACAGCCTCGTACGAGACGGGTAAAGATTTGGCGATTCGGAGCGCATCTTCATTACGAAGCCGCATGACCTCTTCTGCGTGCTCGGATTTAATGAACCCTGAGCAATTTGCGCGTATTTCTTTGTAATTTTCTGCTGTTATCTGATACTTACATCCATTCTCCACGATACGCGGAGTTCCTTTCATCGTACATCCAACCGCCGTAAGCACGATTAGTATGGCTATTCGTGAATAATCACTCATATCAGTTAACGTCGCGTACAGAGGCGCGAGCTTGCGAGCGTCCTGCCGCCGCTTGCGGCGGCGAACTGGTACGCATGGTTATTTGGCCTTTGCTTCACGGCCCCACCTATATGCAAAAAAAGCTATTGCTGCAGATACTATTAATACTGGCCACGCTCCTTCTATGGTTCGCTCCACCGCCAATAGGCCATGTGACTCTACTGCATCTGGTCCAAGTCCATCCCTGAGTGCGCAAGAAAAACCCGTTCCAATGAGAAGAACTAGGGCTGCCAATGCGTAAGCGACTCTTGAGATAGTATTCTTAACCTTCAATTTTTCCTCTGCTCTAGACCAAGGCAAAATAACGCCGCAATCACGCGCGGCTTTGTAGTGGAGGCGCATCCGTAACGGAAAAGCCGTCGCCGTGCCTTGCTTTGTTAAAGCTTACCCGCCTGGATGTAAATTGCATTCTTCTTTTGAGGTAAGTTCGTAGGTTATATGACTAACATCAGACAAAACACCCAAATCGTTACCGGTGCAACCAGGATAAGAGTTACCTTTGTAGTAAACGGTGAAGCCATACCCAAACATCTCGTCCCCAAAAAGGGTTACATACCACCTAAATTCTCTTCTTGCTTTTAACTTGAAATTTCCATTTTCGTCAGTGGTTACTGCTGTAAACGTCTGGCATTTTCCATCCTGGAAAATTCTACATTGTCGAACTTCTGCTCCTTTAGCCGGCATGCCGTTATATAGAATGGTTCCACGCATTTCTGGCTTAACCTTCGCAGCATGAGGTATTGGTGCGTACCCAGCTATAAATAATAGGATCAAAATGGCAAGTAGTTTATTCATAATTGAGCTTTAACGCCCGCCATAAACGGCCGAGTGAAACGAGGTCCGGCGACCGCAGGGAGCGTATTTGATGGCTTGGTTATGCATCGGGCTCAGACCAAACAGCATACTCATTTCCATTTGGATCAGTGAAGTGAAATCTCCGGCCGCCTGGGAAATCGAATATATGCTGAACCACCTTGCCGCCTGACGATGTGACCTTTGTGAGCGTTTCCTCAAGTTCCGAACTATAAAGAACGACCAGTACACTACCGCTCTCGGGTGAAGATACTTTGTCGGATTTGTAAAAACCACCATCAATTCCGGCATTCTCAATAGCCACATACTCGGGTCCATAGTCGACGAATGACCATCCAAAAGCCGAAGTAAAGAATGCCTTCGTTGCCTCAAGATCCCTTGAGGGGATCTCAACATAGTTGATTTTTCCCGTTTCCTTCATGACGGTCTCCTGTATGCATAACGTCTAAGCACAGCGGCGGCCGTAAGGCCGTCCGGTGCCGAAGGCACGAACTGATGCTTATTGTTAGAGGATTTATTTTTCTTGAAGCTCATAACCTATTACCTGAACACCAACGGCACTGACAGAATTCGGGCTAGTCAAATCTTTAAACTTAAGATTGAAGGTATCACCTCCAACAACTAACTCAGTGCTATATGGAAGTACGGGTTCATCTGGAACACTTGTATTTCGGGTGGCTGAATAGCATGTTGGAGGTTTAAATCTAATTGATTTGTGAGAGGAAAATTCATGATCCATATTGCCTGCTCCTTTGGTCATCTCGTATTTAACGGCCCAGTTTCCGCCAAGGCATACACGTTTAATGCCCTCACAAGTAAATTCTCTCTGCAAAGATTTACTACCAGCACCACTTGTAAGGCTAATAGTGTACTGGAAATTTCGTTTATCAAGGTCTGGCAGCTCAATGGCTGCATCAATAGCACATACTCCCTCTACGACCATAGGAGCACAACCAGACACCGCCCCCACTAAAGCCATTCCGAATACAAATTTCCGAATCATGGTTTCCTCTAACGTCGCGTACAGAGGCGCGAGCTTGCGAGCGTCCTGCCGCCGCTTGCGGAGGCGAACTGGTACGCATGGTTATTTGGCCTTTGCTTCACGGCCCCACCTATATGCAAAAAAAGCTATTGCTGCAGATACTATTAATACTGGCCACGCTCCTTCTATGGTTCGCTCCACCGCCAATAGGCCATGTGACTCTACTGCATCTGGTCCAAGTCCATCCCTGAGTGCGCAAGAAAAACCCGTTCCAATGAGAAGAACTAGGGCTGCCAATGCGTAAGCGACTCTTGAGATAGTATTCTTAACCTTCAATTTTTCCTCTGCTCTAGACCAAGGCAAAATAACGCAGAGTGCAGCGGCAGTTTGTGGAGTGGCGTTTTTTGCTAGCGTAGCGGCCAGCAAAAAAAGAGCCGCGGAACAAACTGTCCGACTGACACGTATGGTTATACGATTTATAGGCTGTAATTAAGCACATATGAGTGATTACCATCAGCTTGAATGATATCTAAAGTACCACTGATATTCTCGAAATCACCTGTGCCTGATCCATTTACGATTTTGACTTCTAGACTTTGACCTTCGCTGGACATAGACCCTAAGTGAATAAGAGTAAAGCTACCACTTAAATCAGAGATTTTACCCTCTACTTCTTCAATAGCTGAATATACTGCTGATCCAGAGGGAGTTCGCTTACTTAACATTTGGCCCTTTCCAGTGCCGACAAAGTCACCACTATAAGATTTGTTTATGATCATTCGGCCTGCCGGGGCTTCTAAATCGCTTTGAGGGTCAAGCTTTACTTCGAATGTTCCTTTAGCTTCCATAAGTTTTTCGTTTCCATAGGAGTGATTAGAAATAGATATTATCGTGATTAAAATTAAAAATACTTTTTTTAGGTGCAATGTGTGATTTCCTTTTTGCGTATAACGCCGCGCACACCGGTGCGAGCTTGCGCGCATCCGACGGCCGACAGGCCGTGTAGTGATGCGCTTGGTTATGGCTGCGACGCTCCCAACCTACTATTAGCACTTTGCATAGCGCTAGCGGAGCCACAGCCCGAACAATGCGGGGAGAGAGCTGAGCACTTTCCGCCGCCCGAATTTTTCTTATTGGCACACCACGCCAGTAGCGATGATGCAGCCGCTTACCTCTTAATTTCCGAGCTCCACCGAGAGCGAAACTGCCAAGCCTGCGATGAACCGGAAAGCTCTAATGCCGGTTACCCTGGCTTGGTACGAAGCCGCTGGACTCGACCGAAACCCACCTAAAAGCAAATAGCCGAGCACCCATAACGCCGCCAACACGCGCAGCTTTGTAGTGGAGGCGAAGCCGCAACGAAAAAGCTGTCGCCGTGATTGGCTTGGTTAAATGCGACCCGAATCAACGTGAAATACTCACTCTGCTTGTGCCCTCAAAATTCGCCTTCAGTTCATAAATAATTTCTGGCGGAGTCACCTCCCCGTCTTCCGGGCCAACCCATAAACGACTATTATCTCCAAAGGGCTCCCAGACGATAAAACGTTTTCCAGAGAATAAAAAGTGAACATGAACTTCATCAGCAGAGAACCATCGACGCGTGCCAACAACCTCACATCCCTTGATTCGACGAATGTACTTTGCGATACCGCTAGACGAGAGGAACGAATTTGAAATCTCGAACCCAATGAGCTGGCCTTCATCGCCATTTAGCAGGAATGTTTTCATAAGCATTTAACGCCCGCCATAAACGGCCGAGTGAAACGAGGTCCGGCGACCGAAGGGAGCGAATTTGATGGCATTGTTACGCTTATTGGCGTTCAAGAAGCGAGAATCCTTGGAAGTAACCTCTGCTTTCCCAGTCATCTACCGGCAGCACATAGTTATTTACTACTCGTGACCATACTAAGGCCATTTCATTGACGCTATTCAAGGTAATAGTAAAGTTGAAAGCCTCTACCCACGCGTCTTTTGCCGCAAACGCGTAGACAATGGCATGGGTTTTATGTCGGATGATCTTAAAATCGTAAGGCATCTCGTACCAATTGTCTCCCCTTTTAGCTCCGACTAGAACCTCATCTCCGTCTATTCTAATAATAATTTCGCTTTTGTAAGGCTGATCGGGATAGTCCCCCTGAAGCTCGAGTCCAGATATTTCTCCTAGCCATTCACCATCAAGTTGACTTAAATGAGCTTCAGACGCCGCCCTGAGTTCTTCAAACTCTGAATTCTCACCGAAAACTGATTCAAAAGGGAACGCCAAAAGTATAAATAGGTAAATGTACTTCACATGCTACTCCATGCGTAACGCCCGCCATAAGCGGCCGAGTGAAACGAGGTCCGGCGCACAAAGTGCGCGAACTTAATGGCTTGGTTAGTGGTCTTTGTGGATACGGCTCTTAATGTGGTTCTCATATAGGTATTCAACTCTATCCGCTGTCATACGTTTGCCCCTACATGAGCATACTTCAGCGCTACGAAATGCCTCAGAAAGCAGTGCTTCAGGAGGCCCAAGGCCACTATGAAGAAACAGCTGGTAGAGCTCCGAAGCAGCCATTACGAACTCATTTGAGTATGTAGTTGCCCAACTTCCTGGCCCATGAAAGACCGGAATGTACTCCCCTTGGTAGCGCTTACAAATCGCCAACAACTCATCTATCTTTTCACCGTTCCTACGGTAAAAGTCTTCTTTCTCTGCTTTGAAATTACGTCGCCGTAACTTGATTTTCCTCATATAGCCAACGTCACGCTTAGACCCACTAACGCCCGCCATAAACGGCCGAGTGAAACGAGGTCCGGCGACCGAAGGGAGCGAATTTGATGGCTTTGTTAGGCAAAGCTAGAACCCGCACGAAGGGCACAATAAATATTCACCTCGATACAGGAAGCTGTGGCCACACCTCTTACACGTACGTTGCTTTTTATCACACGTATAGCGGACTACAGGCTCCACTACGAGCTCTGAGATTACGCTTATTGCCTCCGTGACTGAAATAGAAAAGAACTCCCGATTATCGTTCACTCGGTGACTAGCAAGCTTTGCGTGCACGGCTCGCTCAAGTAGCTCTACATCCTTTGTTAAATGAAAATGTTCTACCTCATATGGGGCAGGAACTCCAGTGCCCACGGAAAGCTCCTTAGCTCGCGTGTCGACATCACCGCGAGTAAAGCCGATTTTCACCATCCCTTTTATCGCTGGATTGCTCAAAACGTATATGTACCCAATACTCATGCGAGTCTCTGCCTAACGCCCGTATATGGGGCGGCTGCAACGTAGCGAGGAACGAGCGAAGTGTAAGCCGTCCCAGCCACGAAGTGGCGCCATAATACGATTGTTATGCGAAACTACCATGGTATCTCCGCGACTCTTAGAGAGCAGTCTGAGTTTAAACTAATGTTTTCCACTACATTCTCAATTTCTTCGGTGGCGCCAAAACGCCATTCTTTAAAACTCTGTCTTATTGCGGCCCTCAAAGCGACTGGGCCAGACTCGAGGATGACATCAATAGGGCGCCCCTCTTTAAGGGAAAACTGAACATTAAACGATGCGCCATCACATAATCCCTGGTTCTCGCTTGAAATGGTTGGGGAAACCATAACGTGTACCAGCCCCTGTGGAGGGCAATAATTGTGTTCACCGCAAGCATCTATCGCTTGAGTTGAAACTGACCCCAGAAACATTAAAACAATTAGTAGTCGCATATTCTTCATGGCGCATAACGCCACGTACAGAGGCGCGAGCTTGCGAGCGTCCTGCCGCCGCTTGCGGTGGCGAACTGGTACGCTTGGTTATGTGGGATGATCATCATAAGGTTCGGATTATCCCCTTTTTCTTAAACATTGCGTTGCTTCTTATGAGCTCTTCTGGACCGGATTGCGCTAGCAGAGCAACCAACACCAAAAAGTATTAAACCATACTCTATACCCGAAGCCGAGAGCTGGACTTTTTCCACGATTAGCAGATAGCAGCTATAAAGAACTAGCGCTACCCCTATTACCTGAAGAGCTCTGATAACGGCGATTTCCATTGTCATACTCGCTTTCACACATAACGCCCGCGTAATAGGCGCGAGCTTGCGAGCGTCCTAATTGACGCGTTTGTTAGCTGCTTTTCTGACGGATGCAAGCCCTTCAGACCCGTATATATGCAACGACTGGGTATAGCTGCAAGAGGACAAATGAACTGGCGAGCCGTAATTGCCAAAAACCAGGTAACGAACACCAACAGACGTTGATTGAGCGCAAAGGCTAGTTTCCAGCGTTTCATTGGTAAAAGAGAGAGATTCAGGGTCACCCTTAATTTTCTCATCTACAACTAAAGTGTTGTGTATCAACTTTTCGTTGTCCATGTACGATTTAACAACTATGCCAACGTATATGAAGTCTGACTCAGCAACTTTTTCTTCAATCGTTGCGCTTCCGCAGTAACATGCAAACACTATTGACGGAATGTACAAAAGTAACGCTATGAGTATTCTCATGGTCGATATCACGTTTCAGCTAACGCCGCAATATGCGGCCGAAGTGAAGGCGCAAGGCGCCGTAACGGAGGTCCGGCCACAGCTTGCTGTGGCGTACATAATTGCTTTGTTAGCGAAATTCCTCCCATCCGGTACCACTCGTACCAAAGAGAATTTTCCACAATTGTTCTTCACCCTCGTTCCGTAGTACTTCACGCAACTCCCGATAAGATGGGGTGAGCAATACTTTAAAACAAAGCAACGCCGTGTCTATAACGACAGTGGCCCTAGTAACTTGTGTGGAGTACCACACCTTACCTTGAAAATGACCGGCCATCCCCTCAAGCCAGTCACATGTAAAATACCTTCCACAGGTCGACCACAAGAGGTAGCCGGACCAAACGTACCCTCTGATCGTCTTGGACTCGATGAATAAATTGTGATACGAGTCTCCGTGTGGAGGCTCGCCGGCATACGGAAGTTGAATCCTACGACCGGTTTCTGGAGCAGTACAGGAGTAGTCTCCGTACCCCCACCAATCCGCTTGCCTTCCGTTTTCCCCAAATGTTATTTCTTCCACTTGCTAGTCTCGCTAACATTTGTATATCGCGCATGCGCGCTATTTATCCCAAGATAGTACATTAAAAACAAAGGATAGATTATTGATTCTCAAATGGTTTTTAATAAATCAGAACTTCTCATTTAGGAGAAATTCGCGCATGCGCAATATCATTCTGGCGCATGCGCGATAATCTTCCAAGCCGAAAACGTAACCAACTGTTTTAATTAGATTTTTTAACTTATCTCCGCGAAAAACGAGCATAGAAGAAAGACAATATGAGCATTATATTTGCGCACCGGCAAAATATACTGTACATATATACAGATATCATGCTCTATTCAAGGAGGACATACATATGGCGCGAAAAAGCCCCTTTTTGGAAATGGTTCGCGGCGAGATCCGTCTGCGCGGATACAGTCTTAGAACCGAGAAGACCTATCTGTTCTGGATTTACCGCTACATCATATTCCATGGTAAAGAGCATCCCACAAAGATGGGCGCCAATGAAGTCAAAGAGTTTCTTACCTGGCTTGCCGTTAAAAAAGAAGTCGCCGTCAATACGCAGAAAGTTGCATTGAATGCGTTGGTGTTTCTCTACCATAAGGTTCTCAAAGTAGAGCTGGGCGAACTCGATTTCAAGCTGGCAACCAAGCAGCGTCACCTGCCCACCACACTGACAAAGCGTGAAGTAAGCCAGATTTTGCGCCAACTGCCAGAGAGAGACCGACTTATCATTTCCCTGCTATACGGCAGTGGGTTACGAATTACGGAGTGCTTGCGTCTGCGCGTTCAGGATGTCCGCTTCGACCGGCTGTCGCTTACCGTGCGTGCCGTAAAGGCGGCGGGGGTCACCGGGAAGAAAGTGAACTGCCACACCTTTCGCCATTCATTCGCCACGCACTTGCTGCAAAGTGGCTATGACATACGCAGTGTGCAGGAGCTATTGGGCCACAACGATGTGAAGACGACGCAGATTTATACCCATGTGTTGGGGCAGCATTATGCGGGAACGCGCAGCCCCTTGGATGCACTTGCGGATTAATGTGCCAGACCGGCGTTTAGGCACGCTACCGCCCGTAGTGCGACATATTCTCTTGGTAGAAAGTATTTCAGAGAGCATGTGGCAACGGGGCGTGTTTGGTTGTTTGGGTAAGGTAGCAGGCGGGGTGGGGATTGCAAGTTTTTGGTTGTAAGGACTATTACGGCGGATGCGCGCTTTGCGCTCCGAAACGTCGGACCGATCCGCCCTACGGGTACTACTATAGGGGCGGTTTAGTTATCGTCGTCTAGAGGGAGTATTTTGACCACTTGCTCCTGGGCTTTGCGCTCTTCTTGGCTGGTGTTGACGCGGGTTTCGATTTCCCGCACCTGGGGTTGGATGTGCTGTTCCTGTTTGAAGCCGCAGTCGACGCATTCGCGGTAGTCGGTGCCGTCTTCGTTGTACACGCGAAGGCGGTCCATGGCGGAGCAGCGGGGGCAGACGGCCCCGGCGATAAACCGGGGCGTTTTGCTGAAGGCCATATCAGGCAGCCTCCTCGTCGATGCCGCTGTGGCGCAACAACGGGGCGATGCTGGGCTCGCGGCCGCGGAAGTTGACGAACAACTCCATGGGCGGGCGGCTGCCGCCCTGCTGGAGGATTTCTTTCAGGAAGCTTTCCCCGGTGTCCCGATTGAAGATGCCCTCTTCCTCAAATCGGGAGAAGGCATCGGCGGAGAGCACTTCGGCCCACTTGTAGCTGTAGTAACCCGCCGCGTAGCCGCCGGCGAATATGTGGCTGAAGCTGTTCTGGAATTTGTTGAACGCCGGTGGCTTGATCACGGCCACCTGATCGCGCACTTCATCCAGCAGTTGCTGGGGCGCTTTCGGGTTATTGGGGTCGTACTCCGCGTGCAGGCGGAAGTCGAACAGGGAGAACTCCAGCTGCCGCACCATCTGCATGCCGGACTGGAAGTTTTTCGCCGCCAGCAGTTTGTCGAGCAGGTCTTTGGGCAGCGGCTCACCGGTTTTGTAGTGGCCGGAGATCAACGGCACTACGTCCGGCTCCCAACACCAGTTCTCCAGGAACTGACTGGGCAGCTCCACCGCATCCCAGGCCACGCCGTTGATGCCACTGACGGTGGCGACGTCGATCTGGGTAAGCATGTGATGCAGGCCGTGCCCGAATTCATGGAACAGGGTGGTCACTTCATCGTGGGTAAGCAGTGACGGCGTCTCGCCCACCGGTGGGGTGAAGTTGCAGGTCAGAAACGCGACCGGCCGCTGTACGCCACTGGCGGTCTGGCGGCGCACACGACAGTCCGCCATCCAGGCACCGCCGCGTTTGTTTTCCCGCGCGAAGATGTCGAAGTAGAAGCCTGCGATGTGTTCACCGTCTTTGTAGATCTGATAGAAACGCACGTCGGGGTGCCAACTATCAAAGCTCGCCACCGGCACAATGTCGATGTTGTAGAGGCGTTTGACCACCTCGAACAGGCCGCTGATCACCCGCTCGGCCGGGAAGTAGGGGCGTAGCTCTTCCTGGGACAGGGCATAGTCCGCCTGCCGGAGTTTTTCGCTGAAGTAGGCCAGGTCCCAGGCTTGCAGGTCGGTGCAGCCTTCTTTTTCTGCAAAGGCTTTCAGTTGCTGAACGTCCTGCTCCGCCAGGGGTTTGGACTTCTCCGCCAGCTCGGTCAGGAAGTTGATGACCTGTTCGGTGCTGTCCGCCATCTTGGTGGCGAGGGAGCGCTCGGCGTAATTGTTAAAGCCCAGCAGTTGCGCAAGCTCATGGCGCAACGCGAGGGTCTCATCGATGATCGCGGTGTTGTCCCACTCGGCGGCACTGCTGCCATCGGCCTTCTGACCTTCCGCGGACGCACGAGTCACAAAGGCGGTGTAGGTTTCCCGGCGCAGGGCCCGGTCTTCGGCGTAGGTCATGACCGCCAGGAAGGAGGGGATGTCCAGGGTGGTGACATAGCCTTCCAGGTTTTTCTGCTTGGCGGCCTGAGCGGCCTGTTCCAGGGCGGAGTCGGGCAGGCCGGCCAGATCCTGCGGGTCGGTAAAGTGTTTGTACCAGGCCTGGGTAGCGTCGAGCACGTTGTTGGCAAACTGGGTAGAGAGCTCACTCAGGCGTTTTTTGATCTGGCCGTAGCGTTTTTTGGCCTCGCCCTCCAGGGCCACACCCCCAAGGCGGAAGTCCCGCAGGGCGTAGTCGATGGACTGGCGTTGGGCCTGGCTCAGCTGGTCGTACTCCGGACTGTCGGCAATGGCCTGGAAAGCTTCATACAAGCGCTTGTCCTGGCTCACTTCGGTGTTGTATTCGGTCAGCAGCGCCACGCTGGCGTTGTACGCCTCGCGCAGGGCCTCGCTGTTGACCACGGCGTTCAGGTGGCTGACCGGGGACCAGGCCTGCTCCAGGCGATCCTCTTCGGCTTCCAGCGGCGCGACGAAGTTGTCCCAGGTCGGTTGATCCAGCCCGTCCAGCAGCCGCTCGCGATGGGCGCGGTTTTCGTCGATCAACTGGCGAATGGCCGGCTCCACGTGCTCCGGCTTGATGGCTGAAAACGGGGGCAATTCGTGGGTTTCCAGCAGGGGGTTGGCCATAAGGTTATCGCTCCAAAACTCTGTGTCGGTGACTCAAAAAACGGGTTGATCGCGTTGAACATTCGCGCTCGGCGGCCCGGGACGCTACCATGATACATCGTTACGCGGCGGCGGGTAGACGCCCGCTCCAGCCGACGCTCCGTGTCCGATGCACTGTATGAGGTAACCCATGACCGCATCTGCTCCCTCTTCGCCCGCTCTGCGCCGCTACCAGGGCGTCGCCCCGACGTTGGGCGAGCGCGTCTACGTCGACCCGGCCGCCGTGGTAATCGGCGACGTGACCCTGGGCAGTGATACGTCCGTCTGGCCCTGTGCGGTCATTCGCGGCGACATGCACCGTATACGTATAGGCGAAAGGACCAGTATTCAAGACAACAGCTGCCTGCATATCACCCACGCCGGCCCCTTCAACCCGGACGGCTACCCGCTGACCATCGGCGACGACGTCACCGTAGGCCACTCGGTCACCCTGCACGGCTGCACCCTGGGCAACCGCATCCTGGTGGGCATCGGCTCCAACATACTGGACGGCGCCGTGGTCGAAGACGACGTGGTCATCGGCGCCGGCACCCTCGTACCGCCGGGCAAACGCCTGGAAAGCGGCTACCTCTATATGGGCTCACCCTGCAAACAGGCCCGCCCACTCAAAGACAGCGAGCGCGAATTCTTCAAATACTCCGCCAGCAACTACGTGGCGCTGAAAGACCAGTACCTCCAAGAACAACAAAGCTGATCGCCCAACCACCAACACCCACGAGGCACTCCGCCATGCAAGAAGTCTATTTGCCGGAAAACAACATTGAGGCGCACCTGGTACAGGGGTTGCTCGAATCCGAGGGGATTGATTGCGAAATCCGCGGTGAATATTTGCCCGGAGCCGCGGGGGAGTTGCCGGCGGGAAGCACGGTGTCGTTGTGGGTGCACGAAGCGCAGTTTGAAGACGCCAAGCGGGTTTTGGCGCGGTATGAGGCGGGGGAGTTTGCGGCGGAATGATGGAAGCGGCATTTACAGCGTTTGCGAATTTTATGTGGGGCATGCCCCTGGTGATACTGCTGGTGGGAGGTGGCATCTTCTTCGTCGCCTACTCCCGTGGCCTCCCCTACCGACACTTCAAACACGCCCTGCAGATCCTCAGTGGCCGCTACGACCACCACGACGACGAAGGCGACATTCCCCACGCCCAGGCACTGAGCACCGCCCTCTCCGGCACCCTGGGCCTCGGCAACATCGCCGGCGTCGCCCTGGCGCTCACCATGGGCGGGCCCGGCGCCATCTTCTGGATGTGGGTCACCGCCGTCATCGGCGTCGCCACCAAATTCTATACCTGCTCCCTCGCCGTCATGTTCCGGGGCAAAGACAGCATCGGTCGGCTGCAGGGCGGCCCCATGTACGTCGTTCGCGAAGGCCTGGGAAAACGCTGGTGGCCGCTCGCCGCATTGTTCGCCGTCGCCGGTTTGATGGGCACCATGCCCGCCTTTCAGGTCAACCAACTCGTACAGATTGTGCGTGATGTGGTGGCCATCCCCGCCGGGCTCGCCAGCGAAAGCAACCACTTCGCCTTTGACCTCACGCTCGGGCTGATCATCGCCGCCCTGGTGCTGCTGGTCATTACCGGACACGTCCAGCGCGTTGGTAAAGTGACTTTGAGAATGGTGCCGGTCATGGTCCTGCTCTATTTGGGGATGACCCTCCTGTTGCTGATCCAGTACCTGGGCGAAATTCCGGCCGCACTGCACCTGATCGTCACCGACGCCTTCAGCGGCCAGGCCGCCGCCGGTGGCGCCATCGGTACCGTCATTCTGATGGGCGTGCGCCGGGGCGCCTTCTCCAATGAGGCGGGCATCGGCACCGAATCAATGGCCCACGGCGCCGCCAAAACCAAAGAGCCGATTCGAGAGGGACTGGTGGCCATGATGGGCCCGGTGATCGATACCCTTCTGGTCTGTACCTGCACGGCACTGGCCATACTGGTGACCGACGCTTGGCAGGTAGACGGAAGTATCGACGGAGTGACCCTCACCGCCCGGGCCTTCGAAACCGCCTTCCCCAACGTCGGCGCCTATCTGTTGGTACTGGTGGTGGCCCTGCTCTCGCTGAGTACCGTGTTCACCTTCTGGTATTACGGCAGCAAATGCCTGGGCTTTCTGATCGGGGCTCAACATCAACATCACTACATCTGGATTTACGCCACTCTGGTGGTGCTCGGTAGCGTGGTGAGCCTCCGCGCGGTGGTGGGTTTGGTGGACGGGCTCTATGCCACCATGGCCATTCCCACCATGGTCTCCGCCCTGTTGCTCGCCCCCCGGGTGAACCGGGCCGCCCGGGATTACTTCGCCCGGCATCGCAACGGCGACCATAAACCGGCTTCTACAAATTCATAACGGTTTTTTACGCAACAATACCACCCGGGCGACGTCTAACCGACATAGTATGGCGTATTCACTGTTGTGTGATTGGGGAGGTCTGTATGACACATCGGCGCGTTATCTCACTCCGCTTCTGGTCGAGGGCCGCCCTGCTGGCCGTCGCGACATTCTGGCTGGCGGCCTGCGCCCAGCAATCGCCCCTGCCACTGGCAGATGACTCATTGCGCCCGGCTCAGCCCGGCAACTTTGATCATGTGTTTCTCCCCCCAGGCGAGCGCCTGCCCCGGATCACTACCCTCTATATCGAACCGGCCCAGGTCGCCCTGAGCGATTACTGGCTGCGCGACCGAAGGGCTGATTACACCCAGCGGGACCTGGATCGCATCTACGAGGATTACGGTCGCTTCCTCGACGAAGCGCTCCGTGAGGGGCTGAGTGAGCAAACCGGGGTTACCCTCACCGAGAACCGCGAAGAGGCGGACATGATTTTCCGCCCCACTCTGCGCGACCTGAACATCTACGCACCGGACCTGAGCCGGCCGGGGATCACCCGCCACTACACGCGCGAAGCCGGAAACGCCACCTTTGACCTGGTACTGGAAGACCCTAACGGCAAGGTACTGGCGCAGTTCATCGACCACCGGGAAACCCAGAACCTGACCGGACAGGCCATGGAATGGACCAACCGGGTCACCAACTACCGCCACTTCAGTCGCCTGATGGACCGCTGGACCCGCAACCTGTCCGTTTACCTGCTGATTGCCGGGGCCGTGCCCGAGCCCGCCGAATGACGGGCTTTGGTTCACCTGAGCGACGGTTTGTGGCTATAATGCGCCCTCGCGGTTGGCGGGCTACGCCCGGTGATCGCCCCAAATAGTCCAAAGAGGCACTGCCTCTCACAACGAGGATGAAGCACCGTGAGTCTAGTCAAGAAACGCATCGGCCTGTTGTTGGCTGCCAGTCTGGGTCTGCTCTCCGCTCTGGCGGTGGCTCAGTCCAGTAACGTGTCCAAAGAAATCGAAAACCGCCTGGCCCCGGTAGGCAAGGTGTGCATGGCCGGTGACGATTGCGCGGCAGCGCCCGTGGCCAGTGCCAGCAGCGGTGAACCGCGCTCCGGTGAAGAAATTTACGGTTCGGCCTGCTCCACCTGCCACGATGCTGGCGTGTCCGGTGCGCCGATGCTCGGTTCCGTGGACGACTGGGCAAGCCGCATTGAGAAGGGCTCCGAGACACTGTACGACCACGCCATCAACGGTTTCAATGCCATGCCGGCCATGGGCTTGTGCAGCGACTGCTCTGATGAAGAGATTCAGGCGACCGTCGATTATATGGTTGAAGAGAGCAGTTAATCGTTTAGCGGAAGTTTACGGCGGATGCGGCCTGCGGCCTTATCCGCCCTTCGCGCCACTAGGGCGATCTAATCAAACATCCCCAGCAGACTGCTCAGCGTCTCCTCGCCCTTGGCGACATTCTTCTCCGGGCTGAGCTCTCCGAATCCTTCGCTCTCCACATCCTCCGGCGGTAACTCCTCCAGAAACCGACTGGGCGTGGTTTCAAAGATTTCCCCAAACTGCTTGCGCTTGTGGGCCAGGGTCATGGTCAGGGTTTTCTGGGCGCGGGTGATACCCACGTAGGTCAGGCGCCGCTCTTCCTCGATATTGCCATCTTCGATACTGTTCCGGTGGGGCAACAGGTCTTCTTCCAGGCCCACCATAAACACGTGAGGAAACTCCAGCCCCTTGGACGCGTGGAGGGTAAGCAGCTGCACCTGGTCCAGCTCGTCCTCCTCTTCCTGACGCTCGAGCAAGTCCCGCAACACCAGCTTGGCAATGGCTTCCTTGATGGTGGTCTCATCGTCGTCATCCCCCGGCGCCAGAGTCTTGCCCAGGGAGTCCACCAGGTACTGAACGTTTTCCCAGCGCCGCTCGGCGGCCTTGGGCGTACTGGCGTTCTGGTGCAGCCAGGCCTCGTAATCCATGTCTTCGAGCATTTCCCGAATCGCGCCGATCGGGTTGTCGCCGTGGGAGCGCTGATGCACACCCTCCATCCAGTGCACAAACCGGCGCAGGCGTTCGAGCGCCTTGTCGTTGAGCTGGCTCTCCAGCCCAAGTTCATTCACCGCGCTGAACAGCCCGATGTGTCGCTCAGTGGCGTACCGCCCGAGGGCTTCCAGGGTACTGGTGCCGATCTGCCGGCGCGGGGTGTTGATCACCCGCAAAAAGGCGTTGTCGTCGTCCGGGTTTACCAGCAGGCGTAAATACGCCATCACATCCTTGATTTCGGTTTTGGAGAAGAAGGACGAGCCGCCGCTGATTTTGTAGGGAATCTGGTGTTGCTGCAGTTTGATTTCCAGCAGCCGGGCCTGGTGGTTACCCCGGTACAGCACGGCGTAGTCGCGGAACTTACGCTGGTAGCGCAGCCGGCTGGTGAGAATTTCCGTGGCCACCCGCTCGGCCTCAGCCTCTTCATTGGCGCAGCGGATCACCCGGATCGGGTCGCCCAGGCCCATTTCACTCCACAATGCCTTGTCGAATTCGTGGGGGTTGTGGGCAATCAGGTGGTTGGCCACTTTCAGAATGCGGCTGGTGGAGCGGTAGTTCTGCTCCAGCTTGATCACATTCAGGGCCGGGAAGTCCTGCTTGAGCAGGCTCATGTTCTCCGGCCGGGCGCCGCGCCAGGCGTAGATCGACTGGTCGTCATCCCCCACCACGGTAAGCGAGCCGCGCACGCCCACGATCAGCTTGACCAGCAGGTACTGGCTGGAGTTGGTGTCCTGGTACTCGTCCACCAGCAGGTAGCGGATTTTGCGCTGCCAGCGGGCGAGGATGTCCGGGTGGTCCTGGAAAAGGCGTACCGGAATCAGGATCAGGTCGTCGAAATCCACCGCATTGTAGGCCTTGAGCGCCTGGTTGTAGCGCTCGTACACCCGGGCGATGGTCTGCTCGCCCGGGCTCTGGGCCATAGCCAATACCTCGGCCGGATCGGTCAGGTCGTTCTTCCAGTTGGAGATCTGATGCTGCACCCGGTTGAGGTGGTCGCTGTCCAGCTCGCCGTCTTTGAGCAACAGCTCCTTGAGCAGGGCCCGGGCATCTTCGGCGTCAAATATCGAAAATCCGGGTTTGAAGCCCAGGGCTTTATACTCCCGACGTATGATATTCAGGCCCAGATTGTGAAAGGTCGAGACCGTCAGCCCCTTGGCGGCACTGCCTTTGACCAGCGAGCTGACCCGCTCCTTCATCTCCCGGGCGGCCTTGTTGGTAAAGGTCAGGGCGGCGATATGGCGAGCCGGCAGGTCGCACTGCTCAATCAGATAGGCAATCTTGCGGGTGATCACACTGGTTTTGCCACTGCCCGCCCCGGCCAGCACCAGGCAGGGGCCATCAATATAGTGTACGGCTTCTCGCTGACGGGGATTGAGCTTGGGCACAGTACCTCACCAATTCAGTGCGTGGCGTCATCAGGCGTGGCTGACACGGGGGGCCGGCATTGTAGCAGGGCGCCAAGGGCACGCAAGCACCCGCAGAGACGCACGTGTCACTGCCCGACCAGCGGCCATTGGCACCCCGCGAAAGTGGTTTATTATGCGGTATAGGTGGTGTAAAGTCCTCAACTGGCGCGGATTTCTTCATGCTGTGTGGTCCGTCAAGGTTGATGAGTATTGGGTCATAAACAACGAGAACCGGATCGCCTCGCGCGGCCGGGTCGGCGGCGTCAAGGTTGAGCGCACTGAAGCCCTGCGATGCCCCCAACGATACCAAAGGAACCATGGAATCGGGCAATGGACAGAATCGTAAAGATCCTCTTTATTGACGGCGAGGAAGGCGAGTACCTGTTACTGGCCGACCTGTTGTCAAAGATTCACCACACCGACTATCAGCTGGTCTGGCACGACCGGCTTGATGGCGCTTTGCCCGCCATTTTTGGCGATGACTACGACCTGGTACTGCTGGACTATTACTGGGGTAGTGGCCACACCGCTCAGGACCTGCTGACCGCCGCCAAAACCCAGGCCTGCACCACCCCGATCGTGGTCATGACCAGCGAGATGGAAACCGAGGTGGACCGGGAAGCCATTCGCGCCGGCGCCGCCGATTATCTGATCAAAGGCCATATCGATACCCAGCTGTTGGAGCGCACCCTGCGCTACGCCATCGAGCGCAAGCGCACCGAGCAACACCTGAGTCGCCTGGCCCACTACGACACCCTCACCGACATCCCCAACCGCATCCTCTTCCGCGACCGGCTCGAACACGCCATCCGCCTGGCGGACCGGGATCAGGGCCAGTTCGCACTGATGTTCATAGACCTGAACGGCTTCAAACAGGTGAATGACAGTTTCGGCCACGACACCGGCGACACCATGATCCGGGTGTGCGCGGACCGCCTCAAGGAATGCATGCGCCGCAGCGACTCGGTTGCCCGCATGGGCGGCGACGAATTTACCCTGCTGTTGGAAAACACCGATAATGGCGCAAACATCGCCCATATTGCCGAGAAAATCATCGAACGTATCGGTGCGCCCTATCATATTGGCGGCTACGAAATGCGCATCGGCTGCAGCATCGGCATCGCGGTCTACCCGGACGGCGGCCGCGATGCCGAAAGTCTGCTCAAGAACGCCGATATGGCGATGTATCAGGCCAAGCAACAGGACGACAGCAGCTACCGCTTTTTTACCGAGGCCATGAACAAGGCCGTGCGCCTGCAACTGCGGATGGAGTCCGACCTGCGGGCCGCCCTGCGACTGAATCAGCTCAGTCTGGAATACCAGCCCCGCATCGACCTCAATACCGGGGACATTGTCGCCATGGAGGCACTGCTGCGCTGGCAGCACCCGGAGCGCGGCCTGCTCGATGCCAAAGAATTCATCAATGTTGCTGAAGATACCGGCCTGATCAACGACATTGGCTACTGGATTGTCGACCGTGCCTGCCAGGACCTGCGCCTGCTGCAGCGCGAATGTCAGCTGGACTTGCGCATGGCGGTCAACCTCTCGGTGCGCCAGTTCCGGGATGAACAGCTGGTACACCGGCTGGCGGGGACCCTGAATCAGCTTGATGTGCCCGGCCGGAATCTGGAGTTTGAGCTCACCGAAGCCAGCCTGATGGACAACCTCGATCTGGTCAGCCTGTGCATGCGGCCCCTATCGCACCTGGGCCTGGAGTTCTCCCTGGACCAGTTTGGCAGCGGCAGTTGCTCTTTCCTGCACCTGCAACGTCTGCCCATCCGGGCGGTAAAAATTGATTCCCGCTTTTTGGCCGCCCTGAACCACAGCGTTGACGACCAACGCCTGGTCACCGCCATGATCAACCTCGCACATAATCTGGGCAAAGTGGTGATCGCCGAAAGCGTGGAAACCCAGGAACAGAGAGATTGGCTGCAGGCCGCCGGCTGCGATCAGATGCAGGGCTATCTGTTCTGCGCCCCCCAACCGGTGGACAAGGTGTGCCGCACGGTCAAGCAATGGCACAGTATCGCGTAACAATTTCTCACAGTTTGCTACCGACGATCATGCTAGCTTTGCCCCTTTGAGCAACAGCGTCATCGAAGGACCCGACTTCATGGATTCGACACCCGACTTTGCCATCGAAACCCGAGGGCTGCGCAAGGCCTTTGGTAGCACCCTCGCCGTACGTGGGATCGACCTCCAGGTAAAGCGCGGCAGTGTCTATGGCCTACTCGGCCCCAACGGCGCCGGCAAAACCACCACCGTGCGCATGCTCTCGACCTTACTGCCACCCAGCGGTGGCGAAGCCCGGGTACTGGGGCACGATCTGGTCCATCAGGCAGAGCAGGTCCGCGCCCGCATCAGTCTGACCGGACAGTTCGCCTCGGTGGACGAGGATCTCTCCGGCCGGGAAAACCTGACCCTGCTCGCCCGGCTGCAGGGCTTCAGTTGGCTCGGCGGCCGCGTGCGCGCAGACACATTACTCAAGGCGTTCGATCTTCAGGAGGCCGCGCGGCGCCAGGTAAAAACCTATTCCGGGGGCATGCGTCGCCGTCTGGATATTGCCGCCTCTCTGATCATCACACCAGACCTGCTGTTTCTGGATGAACCCACCACCGGCCTGGATCCGCGCTCCCGCAATCAGGTGTGGGACATTGTGCGCGGGTTGGTGGACGATGGCACTACCGTGCTGCTCACGACTCAGTATCTGGAGGAAGCCGACCAACTCGCCGAGCGCATCGCCGTCATCGACCAGGGGGCCGTCATTGCCGAAGGCACCAGTCGGGAGCTCAAAGCCTCGGTCGGTAGCAACGTACTGCATCTGCAACTGACCGACCCGGCCCAGCGGGAACAGGCACAGCTGATCCTGGCCGGTCATCTCGACAGCCTGGTGCATCTGGAAGCCGATCCGGCCAGCCTGACGGTGCAACTTTCGGACAGCTCCGAGGCCACCCGGGCGCTGGCCGAATTGCCCCAGGCGGGCATCGGGTTGAATAGCTTTTCCATGGGCCAGCCCAGCCTTGATGAAGTCTTTCTCTCCCTGACCGGGCACACCGTAAGCCCACAGAACGATCCAGAGGAAGCCTCCCAATGAGTGGATCTTCCTCCGCCCGCGCGCTCATCCGGGGTATCCGTGCACTCGATCGCCCGGCCCCCGCCGGACCCATCGCCTGTACCATTGCGTTCGGCTGGCGCGCGCTGCTCAAGATCAAGTATGTCCCGGAGCAGATGTTTGATGTGCTGGTCACGCCCATCATGTTCACGGTCATGTTTACCTACCTCTTTGGCGGTGCCCTGGCCGGTTCCACCGGTGACTACCTCCAGTACCTGTTGCCCGGCATTCTGGCTCAGACCGTGGTGTTTACGTCCATTTACACCGGCGTCACCCTCAACGGGGATCTGTCCAAGGGCGTGTACGACCGATTCAAGTCCCTGCCCATCTGGGCACCCGCGCCTCTGGTCGGTGCGATGCTCGGCGATATCCTGCGCTACACCGGCGCCTCGCTGATTGTGGTTCTGATTGGACTGCTGCTTGGCTATCGCCCGCAACAGGGTATTGTCGGCGTGCTCCTGTCGCTTGTGCTACTGAACATTTTTGGTTTTGGACTGGGCTGGATTTTCACCGTCCTGGGCCTACTGCTGCGCACCCCCGGCGCGGTCATGACCCTGAGCTGGCTGGTGCTGATGCCTCTGACCTTTGTGTCCAATATCTATGTGGACCCGGCCACCATGCCCGAACTACTCCAGACTCTGGTGGCACTGAACCCGGTATCCCATCTGGTCTCCGCGATGCGCGGCGCCATGGTTGGTGAGCTGGTGGCGTTTTCACTGGGCATAGCCCTGCTCACGCCCGCGCTACTGACCCTCACTTTTGGCCCCTTGGCCATGCGCCTGTACCATCGCAAGCACTGACAGCCGCTAGCCGACACGCTACACTGGGGTTTTCCCCAGCATGATCGAGCGCCCCTATGATTAACGACTTTGCCCAGAAGTTCTTTCAGGAAATTGACCGCAAATTGCCGGGCTTGCAGGACATGCTTCCCAAGCAGGAAATCAAAGCCGCCGTGCAGTCCGCGCTCGGAAAGATGGATCTGGTCACCCGCGAAGAGTTTGACGCCCAGAGCGCTGTACTCCAACGCACCCGCGAGCGTCTGGAACAACTGGAGAAACAACTCGCCGAGCTGGAAAGCTCCTCCCGTAGGTCGGGTTAGCCGAAGGCGTAACCCGACACTTCCCACCTAACCGCCTGCCGTGAATCCTGCCATTCAACCCTCAAACACTATGACAGTTTGAGGGTGTTGCATACGTATTCATATTGCCACCGTCACAATTCCGTCACTAGAATTCCCGCACAACGCGCCGAATGTTGTAGTCCCTGATAGCAGCTTGCTGCTCCCTCCAAACGTGGTATCGGCTCCGAGCTGAACGCTCACACAGCAACAATAAACACTGACGTACCACCCCTGTGACGGGTGCTGTTCTCTGGCCTAGTGGATGCTCAAGTCGAGCACCAACATCGGCCAGCCACGGATGAAAAAACGCTAACGATAATAATTGTTCACCGTAAAAAACGGAAAATCATTATGCTCCGCATCCAGAGACTTGCTGTCCGCAAGGCCATGGCGTTCTGTACGGCTGCCCTGCTACTTGCCCTGACGCACACCACTACCGCCCAGCAGTGGCCCGAAGCCTATTTTCGCGGCACGCCCAATGACTGGGGGCTCACCCCCATGACCTACAATCCGGACAGCGGCCACTGGGAAACCACCCAGACCTTCGACGATGACAATCCCCGCTTCAAAATCAGCCGTTACGACAACTGGAGCCAAGCCTACCCAGCCGAGGACTATCCGATCGTCGATGGCGCGGGCACCTACGATATCGCGTTCGACGATACCGATCATTCCATTGAGGTCAGCATTGCCGACACCACGTCCGACGATACCAGCTCCGAAAATACCCGACTCTGTTTCGAGAATGCCCAGGGATACAGCGAACCGCATCTGTACTACTGGAATGCATCCCCTGCCGATGCGCTGAACGAGGGCACCGATTGGCCTGGTCTGGCAATGAACAAAGAGAAGGGCTTTTATTGTGTCGACCTTGTCAATCGATTGAACAGCGATCAGTTGCCAGGCTCTCTCAACGTTATTTTCAACGATAACGGTGCGGCACAAACCGCCGACCTGCTGTTTGACGGAGCGCCCTGCTACGCCGGCGATCAATGGCATAGCCTGACCGATTGTGGACTTGATGAGCATCCGGACGACGCCCCGCCGCCCATCGGGCAAACCCCCGATGATCTTGATCAACGCCCCACGCTGAACGAGCCCCACGCTCTGCCAGTGGAAGGTAATGTGTCCGAGGGCAACTATCGTTTTGAGATCGCCTACCCCGGATTGATCGATCAGTTTGCCTCGCCGGTGATGACCCTGCCCGACCCGGTCAGTGGCCTGATGATGGTGGTCGACAAGGCCGGGCAGGTCTACGCTTTTCCCGACGATCCCGAGGTAACGCCCGATCAGGTTCGCTCTCTGATCGACATTGAAGATCAGGTCAAGAATTATCACGAACAGGGTCTGCTCAGCATGGCTCTGGATCCGGATTACGCCAGCAACGGTTTTATCTACCTGTATTACATTCAGGGCGCCGACGATAACGAACGTACCCCCGACGGTCAGTACGGCGATGCCGTGCTTGAGCGCTGGACCATCGACAATCCAGCCAACCCCGCTGCCGTGCTGGATGACTCCGCCCGGGTACTACTGCGCGTTGAACAACCCGGTCCAGATCACAAGGGCGGCATGATGCAGTTTCATCCCGAAGAAGGCTATCTGTATTTGGGCATCGGCGACGGCGCTTACGGACATAGCGCCACCACCTCGTTCGACGAAGATCCGCGTACCAACAACAATGCTCAGGTCACCAGCAACCTGCTCGGCACGTTCATTCGGATCGAGCCATTGACCGAAGCTGAAAACGGAAAATACTATCGCGTACCCGATGACAATCCATTTGTGGATCAATCCGGTTACCGCCCGGAAATCTGGTCCTACGGGCACCGCAACCCCTGGCGTTGGGCGTTTGACACCGAAGCGCCCTACACCTTGTGGGAAACCGAAGTCGGCCAATCCGGTTACGAAGAGGTCAACCGCGTGGAGCCCGGCAAGAATTACGGTTGGCCGGTGTGCGAAGGGTTGAACAACCGGGGCGAACTCGGGGGCGATCCACTCAAGGAGTGCGCCACGGATTTTGAACCGCCCATCGAAGGGTACGAACACCCAACCGGTTACTCCATCATTGGGGGTCTGGTTTATCGGGGTAACCAGTTACCGGGCCTCAATGGACGATTTGTGTTCGGTGACTACGTCACCAAGAAAATCTGGGCCATGGCCGAAGACGAAGAGAAAACCCTGGTCAGCGACGCCTTCCCGGAAAACATCGCCTCCTTCGGCACCGACCTGTCCGGCGACGAATTGTTGGTATCCACCTACGGTGTCGAGTTCGGAGGCAACTCCACCATCTACCGACTGGTGGACGATGACGCTGACAGCGCCGCCTTGCCGGACACCTTATCAGCCACCGGGTTGTTTCAGAGTCTTTCGCCCCTGGTACCAGAAAGTGGCGTCATCCCCTATAAGGTCAACACCGAAGGCTGGTTCGACGGCGCGACGGTACAACACTTCTTACACATCCCCAACGACGAAACCATCGCCTTTGCCGACACCGAACAGTGGGATCTGCCCACCGGTTCGGTGCTGATCAAACATAAATGCATCACCGACGCTGATGGCGAAGAACGTCACTTTACCACGGCAATTCTCTTCCGCCAGGCGAACGGAACCTGGCAGGCGGTGAATTACCACTGGAACGCCGAGGGCACTGAGGCCACACGAGTGACCAAAACCCTGACCCTCGACAATACCGATGCCGAAGGACGCACCCGCACGGTACGATCCTCGGCCGATTGCGGCTCCTGTCATGTGGGCAATGGCAGTCGCGAACCCCTGGCGTTGCACTCCCGCCAGTTAAACCGTTCGTTCAGTGAGCAAGGTGAGAACCAGTTGGATATTTTCAACCGGATCGGGCTGTTCGATAACAACATTGGTGCCGCCGAGCAGTACACCGCCTTTGCGTCTCTTGAAGACGAGAACACATCGCTTGAGGCGCGTGCCAGAGCCTATCTGGATACCAACTGCGCGCACTGCCACAACAGCGATTTCATGAACCTGCGCTACGACCAGCCGCTGGAGGACATGCGCCTGCTCAACGTTCAGACCACCGGCGGGAAATACCGGATCAAGCCCTTTGATCACGGCGAAAGCCTGATCCATCTGTACCAGGTTACCGACGGCAACCGCATGCCCAAAGGCACCCGTTACACCAACCCCGCAGCAGACACCCTGTTCGCCGAATGGATCGACGCCGTCGACGCTCAACCGACCGATTTGCGCCTGCTTGGCGACACCCGGGTCAACCCGGATGATACGTTTACGCTCAGCGTCGAGGCACGCTACGACAATGGCTTCACCGCACCGGTGTCGAGCATCGACAGCGTCAATAGCAGTGACGAATCGGTGCTTTCGGTAGAAGCCATCGAAGGCAACCAGGTCACCCTTAACGCCCTCAGTGCCGGTGCCGCCAACGTCACCCTCAGCAGCAACGGGCAATCGACCAGTCTGGAGATCGAGGTGGTGTCTATCGACACCTCCCTGACCGGGCTGGCCATCTCCCCGGAGACCACCGCACTCACCGATCAGCAACAACTGGTGGCCTACGGTCTGGGTCCCAACAACACCAAAATTCATGTTCATTCGGAGGTTCAATGGCAAGTGATCAGCGGCGGCGACGTCGTGTCGGTATCGGACACCGGCCTGGTGCAACGTCTGGCCCCGGGTGAGGCCACCGTGCGCGCCACTCTGGACGAATTCAGTGCGCAAACCACCCTCACCGAGGCAGACGCCGCCCTGTCCCTGCGCTACGACAACCCCAACAACTGGGAGACTGTCAATATCTACCTTTGGACCAGCGAAGCCGGCGGGGACCAGCCTTTGCACGAATGGCCGGGCGCGCCAATGGACGGACCGGATGACGGCGGCTGGTGGTTCTACCACCAGGACCCGGACGCCCTCCCCGAGGGCCAGTTGAACGTGATTTTCAACAACGGCGCCGGCGCCCAGACCGATGACCTCAACGACATCCAGGAATCTTCCAGCTACAGCGACGGCCAATGGGAACCCTGGAATGCCCACGGCGACACCGGCGGCGAAACCTATCGCCTGTCGGTAATTGGTGGCAGCACCGAGAACGCCGAGCGCGATTTCACCCCCGGCACGGTGGTTTCCATCGCCGCCCACGAGGCGCCTCTCGGGACCGAGTTTTCCGGGTGGCAGGGCGAAGGCCGCGCCTATGTAGTCGGCAACCCCGCCGCGGCCACTATCGAGCTGGTAATGCCGGCTCACAACGTCTCGATCCAGGCGCTGTTTGCCGGTCAGGAAGACGACTACCAGGCAGGCCGGGATTTCTATGGCCAACACTGCCAGAGCTGTCATGGCGACAACGGTGAAGGCGGCGTGGCCGGTGCCATCAATGCCCTGGACGACACCTGGAACCAGAATCTTCTGGCCAGCTACATCGCCGACTTTATGCCCATGGACAATCCCGGCGCCTGCGACGGCGAACAGAGCGGTGACTGCGCCTTCGAAATCGCCCGCCTGGTGCTCGCCGACGCCTGGCAGCCCTCTCTGTGCACCGACGGCAACTGCGGCGAGGGCACTCTGGATAGCCGAAACCTTCGCCTGCTCACCAAAGAGGAATACCTCAACAGCGTGCGCGATTTATTCAACATCAACTTCTCGGCGGCGCTGATGGATACCGTCCCCGCCGATGGTCGCTACCGCAATTTCACCACCGCCTCCTATCTCTCGGCGGGCTACGACCGAACCCTGGGCTATCAATTGGTGGCCAGTGAGATCGCCGAGCAGGCGATCACCCGCTACACCTTTATGGGACTGGCCGAACAGTGTGACGACGCGGCCTGCGCCGTCGAGGCGTTCGGCAAGCGACTGTTCCGTCGTCCGCTAACCCAGACCGAAGTGGACAACTACGCCGCCCTGTACGACAACGACGACGGCGGTCGTCGGGCCCTGCAGGCGCTGTTGATGTCACCGCACTTCATGTACCGCTCCGAGCTGGGCGAGCTGGACGGTGAAACCGGACTCTTTGCACTGGATGCCTACGAAACGGTGACCTCTCTGGCCTACATTTTCTGGGCCACCACTCCGGATGACACCTTACTCGCCATGGCCGCGGATGAGGACTTCAGCCGGTCCGAGGCGGTCAATCACGTACTGAGCGATCCGCGCTCGGAGCGCGGCCTGCGCCGCTTTATCAGCGGCTGGCTGATCAACAATCAGTACGGCTTCCCGGGCATCAACAACCCGGATCTGGTCGAAGCGCTGAAAGAGGAAACCGTGCGCTTTGTACTCGCCAACATTGAGTCCAACGCCCCCTACGCCGAACTGCTGCTCGCGCCCTACACCCAGGCCAATGATCTGGTGGCCGAGCACTACGGTCTTCCGGACACCACCAGCGGCGGCTGGTCCGAGCGCGCCTACGACGGCTCGGATCCTCGCCTGGGTGCTGGCCTGCTCGGCCACGCCAGCTTCCTGGCCTCACGCACCAACACCGTCAATCCCTCTCCCATCAAGCGCGGCGTTTATGTGCGGGAAAGTTTGATGTGCCAGGAGTTTCCGCCACCGGCCGCGGCGGACTTCAATGTCGAATTTGAAGACTCCGACAGCAATCGGGACGCCACCGAGCGGCACACCAATGACCCGGCCTGCGCCGCCTGCCACCAGTTTATCGACGGGGTGGGTTTTGGCTTTGAGCGCTTCGACAGCCAGGGCCTGTACCGGGCCATGGAGACTCTGGGCAATGGTGAGACCGAAGAGATCGATGCCTCCGGCTCCATCAAAAGCCTCTACTCGCCCGAGACGACCCTTGACCCAGACAGCGAGGCGGTAACCTACCACTCGATCCCCGAGCTGGCCCAACTGATTGCCGAAAGTGGTCAGGGTGAGGCCTGTTTTGCCCGGCAGTTCTACCGCTATGTGGTGGGCCGGGAAGAGTCCGGCGATAGCGATGAGCTCAATATCCAGACTTTCAGTCAGGACCTGCGCAACGGCGGTGGCATGCGCGACATGCTGCGCGACCTGGTGCTGTCCGACAGTTTCATTCAGCGTCGATAAGAGAGAGTGACCACCATGAACACACTGACCAATCGATCGCGTCGCCGGTTTCTGATGTCCCTGGCCAAGGGCGGATTGTTGTTACCCTTTGCCAGCCAACTGTTCGGACAGAAAGTCCTTGCCGCCTCGGGCTTGGCACAGCGGGTACTGTTTCTCTACTATCCCAACGGCGTGGTGCCTTACAACTGGCGCCCGACCCAGGGCGAGGGCAGTATCGCCGGCTCCCAGGAACTGAGCTTTGGCCTGGGACCACTTTCGCCCTGGCACCAGAACCTGACCGTGCTGCAAAATATGACCCTGGACATCGGTCAGGGCGCCGGGGCTCACTACAATGACATGCGCGGCATCCTCACCGGCAACAACCAGATCGGCACCGACAGTGCCAGCATCGACCACCTGATTGCCGAACAGCTCGGCGATGAAGGCGTCCTGAGCCTGGGTGTGCGCACCGGTCCAAAATCCGACATCATGATCTCCAAGCCTCGGGGTTACACAACCACGCAAAGGCCTATCCCCAACAACGACCCGAAAGACGTCGCCGAGAAACTGGCACTGCGGGTGGGGGACGGCGGTGGCGGCGAACCGGACCCGCAACTGCAGGCCATGTACGACACCCTGCTGTCGGATTTTGACCAGTTGGAAGACGCCACCCTGTCCCAGGCGCGGCAGGATAAACTTACTCGCCACCGGGAAGCGCTGGTGCGCCTGAAAAACCTCGCGGGAACGCAACTGGGCGACTGCGCCCTCAGCACCGACAAACCCGCCGATCCCTACGCCATGGCGGAACAGCAATTGTCAGCGGACGAGTGGCAACAGTTTCCAACCCTGTGCCGGGCCCAGATCGACAATGTGGTGGGCGCCTTCTCCTGTGGCCTGCACCGGGTCGCCACCCTGCAACTGTCGAAGG
Source organism: Marinimicrobium sp. LS-A18 (assembly GCF_000463525.1). Lineage (NCBI taxonomy): Bacteria > Pseudomonadati > Pseudomonadota > Gammaproteobacteria > Cellvibrionales > Cellvibrionaceae > Marinimicrobium > Marinimicrobium sp. LS-A18. The sequence goes on along the minus strand of NZ_AWEP01000006.1, from coordinate 225,485 downwards.
GCGATGAAAACGGCAACCTGGTCAACTATTCCTTCGATGAGTGTTGGCAGATGGCCCAGCAGGCCATGGACCAGGGCATCAAGGCCACCGAGAACGGCGGCGAGGTCACCCCCATTACCCGCTGGTACAACGAGTTTTCCAGCCACAGCGCCTCCCACCGCCCCGGCGATGTGCCCCACACCGCCCAGGTGCGCTGGTACCACTCCCTGCTGGCCTACACATTGGAACAACTGGATGCGGCCGGTTTGCTGAGCGATACCCTGGTGGTGATGTTCTCAGAAGTGGGCGACGGCTCCAAACACGGCGGCGGCGCCGGTGCGGTGACTCTCGCGGGCGGCGCCGGCGGGGCGCTGTCCATGGGCAGGGTGATCAACTGCGGCGACGGCATCAACAACGGCTACCGCCGCTTCGGCACCCACGACCTGTTTGGCGATGTTGCGCGGCTGATGGGCGTCGACAACTTACCCGAACCGCACTGGACCGGAGGCGTGGTGTAACGCTACAGGGTATAGCGATCCAAAAAACGGAACACGGTTCCTTTTTCAATAGGGCTCGGTAAGGTATATTTCTTCTCGCAATACACTCACACACGCAAGGATTGCTCATGTCGCTCGCCGTAGTCTATTCACGCGCAAAACTCGGGGTCCAGGCCCCACTGGTTACCGTCGAAGTTCACCTGTCCAACGGCCTTCCCGCACTCAATATGGTGGGCCTGCCGGAAACCGCCGTGAAAGAAAGCAAGGATCGGGTGCGCAGTGCCATTCTCAACAGCCACCTGGAATTTCCCGCCCGACGGATTACCGTCAACCTCGCGCCCGCCGATTTGCCCAAAGAAGGCGGGCGGTTTGACTTGCCGATTGCCCTGGGCATTCTGGCCGCCTCCGGTCAGATTCCCGAAGACAGCCTGAGCGGTTGTGAATTTATGGGTGAGCTGGCCCTGTCCGGCGAGCTGCGTCCGGTCACCGGTGCCCTGCCTGCGGCGTTGGCTGCCAGCGATGCCAAACGGCATCTGGTGGTCGCCGCCGACAACGCCCAGGAAGCCGCGCTGTGTGATTCCACACCCGTGTTCTCTGCGAAAAACCTGCTTTCGGTGTGCGCGCACCTGCACCAGCGTGAGCGCTTGCCCCAGACCGAAGGGCCGCTCGATGCCACCGACGAACCGACTCTGGATTTTGACCTCAGTGATGTCAAAGGCCAGGTACAGGCCAAGCGGGCTCTTGAGGTCGCGGCCAGCGGCGGCCATAACCTGTTGATGTATGGGCCGCCGGGGACTGGCAAAACCATGCTCGCCAGTCGCCTGCCCGGCATACTGCCTCCGCTGGAAAATCGTGAGCGGTTGGATGTGGCGGCGGTATATTCAGTGGCCCCCGGTGCAGGAAGTCACAGCAACCGGGTGCGGCCTTTCCGGTCGCCCCACCACACCGCCTCGGCCATTGCCTTGGTGGGCGGCGGCTCCAATCCGCGCCCAGGGGAGATTTCCCTGGCGCACAGCGGGGTGTTGTTTCTGGACGAACTGCCGGAGTTTCATCGGCATGTGCTGGAAGTCTTGCGCGAGCCCCTGGAGAGCGGCGAAGTGCGTATCTCCCGCGCCCGGGCCCAGGCGGTGTACCCGGCCCGCTTCCAGTTGGTTGCGGCCATGAACCCCTGCCCCTGCGGTTACCACGGTGCGGCCGAAGGCGACTGCACCTGCACGCCGGATCAGATTCGCCGCTATCGGGACAAGATTTCCGGTCCGCTATTGGATCGCATTGATATGCACGTACCGGTTCGGTTACTGAAACGCGGGGAGCTGCAGAGTAAAGGTGAAGGCGAGCGCAGTACCGTTGTGCGCGACCGGGTGATTGCCGCCCGGCAGCGGCAACTGGACCGGCAGGGCAAAGCCAACCATCAGTTGAGTGTGCCCGAGCTGGAGCGGGTGTGTGCGCTGACGCCAGCCAATAAAAACCTGCTGGAGGATGCGATTGAAAAGCTCGGGTTATCGAGCCGGGCGTATCATCGCGTTTTGAAAGTGGCGCGGACGCTGGCCGACATGTCGGGGAGTGAGTCCCTGGAAACGGTGCATATCAGTGAGGCGTTGGGGTATAGGACCTTGGATCGGCGGAAGGGATGAAGCGTTGTGGCAACTTTGGGTTGGGTGACGGCGGATGCGGCCTTCGGCCTTATCCGCCCTACGGGTGGTAGAAACGTTTGCGTAGGGCGGATAAGGCCGAAGGCCGCATCCGCCGTAAATACCCGCAAACCTACCCCCGAAAAAAATCCACCGGCAACCCCTTAACATCGGTCCGGTAAATCAACAGATTCCCCGCCTCGGGCTCTCGGGCCAACTGCGCCTCCGATAAATTTTCCCGCGCGGTGGTAATACACAACCAGGACAGATCCGGGCCACCAAAAGCCACGCAGGTGGGCTGACTGACCGGTACATCCAGCTCGAGCAATACTTCTCCCTCGGGGGAGTAACACACCACTTGGCCGCCGCCGAACAGGGCGTTCCAGACATTGCCTTCGGCATCCACACAACTGCCATCGTGGCCAGTGCCCTCAGGGGCCAGGGCAAACACTCGACGGTTGCTGAAACTGCCACTGTGGGCGTCGAAGTCATAGGCGTAATAGACCCCCCGGGCGGAATCAGACAGATAAGCGGTGCGACTGTCCGGGCTCCAGCACAAACCATTGCTGATGCCCAGGCCCCGTAAATGCGGCTGCACATCGCCGTCAGCCGTCCAGCAGTAGAGCGCGGCGCCATCCTCATCCGCCAGCGGGTCCCCGGCTTCCACCATGGTGCCGGCCCAGAAACGGCCCTGCCGATCAACCTTGCCATCGTTGAACCGATTGCCCGGTTTGTGCGCTTCGGGGTGGGCCAACCAGTGACAGTCGCCGGTTTCTGGCGTGTACAGAGCAAAGCCCTGGTCAAAGCTGGCGATCAGGGTCTGGGGAGTTTGTGAAGTAGCTTGCGAAGACGCCACAAACCCGAAGGCGGTGAGCCGTTCGGGTGTGGACCACTCGGTCAGGGAATCCGAGTCGGGGTGATAGCGGTAAAGACGACAACCGAGGATATCGGTCCACCAGAGGGACTGCTGGTCGGGGTGCCAGAGCACCCCTTCTCCCAGAACATTCCCGACTGGCAGGCTTTTAATACACTCGGGCTGTCGCACGATTTACCACCAGACGCTGTACAGCGCGACCAGGATCAGAACCACACCGATGCTCAACACATTGAAGCTGGTACGGGTGCTGAAATCGATGTTGTCCAGGTGAATGGCATTGCTCTGCTCTTTGGCACCGCTGATCAGGGTAATCACGATGGCCAGCACCACACAGGCGATAAACACGATACCCACCCGATCAATAAACGGCAGGCCGGGCATGAACTTCCAGAACAGCGCGGAGAGCACGACCGAGGCAATGGCCGCGACCAGTGCTGACGTCGCGGTTGCGCGCTTCCAGAAAAAGCCCAGCAGGAAGATCGTGACGATACCCGGAGTGAAGAAACCGGTGAATTCCTGAATAAACTGGAACGCCTGGGGGAAGTTACCCAGCAGCGGGCGGGCGATGATCACGGCAATCAACATCGCCAGGCAGGCGACGGAGCGGCCAATAATGACCTTTTTATGCTCGGTGGCGTTCTGGTTGATCATCTTGCTGTAGATGTCCATCGTGAAGATGGTGGAAATACTGTTCACCATGGAACCCAGGGACGAGGCAATCGCGGCCACCAGGGCGGCGAAGGTGATGCCGAGCAGGCCTTGCGGTACCAGCTTCATCATTTCCGGGTACGCCTGGTCCGGCTGGGCCAGATCCGGCTTGAGCATGGCTGCGGCCATACCGGGCAGCACCACAATCAGTGGCATCAGAATTTTCAGGTAGGCGGCAAAGGCGATGCCCTTCTGCGCTTCGGCCAGGCTCTTGGCGGCCAGGGTGCGCTGGGTGATGTACTGGTTAAAGCCCCAGTAAGACAGGTTCATGATCCACAGGCCACCGACCAGCACGGAAATGCCCGGTAGGCTGATGTAGTGCTCATTGCTCGGGTCCAGAATCATGTCGAACTTCTCGGGAATCTCCGCCAGCATGATGGAGAAGCCCTGGAAAGCACCGGAACCGCCGGCGTTTTCGGCGATCTGGTCCAGCGCCAGGAAGGACACCATCAGGCCACCGATGATCAGCAGCACCACCTGGATGATGTCGGTCAGCGCGACCGCCTTGAGGCCACCGTAGATGGAGTAACCGATGGAGAACACCGCCAGGAAGCTCAGGCCATAGACCAGATCCAGCCCGGTGATGGCATTGATCGCCAGAGCACCCAACCACAGAATGGAGGTCAGGTTCACAAAGGTATAGAGGGCAAGCCAGAAAATCGCCATGACCGTGCGCACCCGGCTGTCATAGCGCTGCTCCAGAAACTGGGGCATGGTGCTGATGCCTTTCTCCAGGAAGATCGGCAGGAAGTACTTGCCGATGATCAGCAGGGTGACGGCTGCCATCCACTCGTAGGAGGCGATGCCCAGGCCAATGGCGAAGCCGGAGCCGGACATACCGATGATCTGCTCGGCGGAAATGTTCGCCGCAATCAGCGAGGCGCCAATGGCCCACCAAGGCAAGGATTTACCCGCCAGAAAGTAGTCCGTGGAGTTTTTTTCGTGGCCGGCTTTTTCCCGGGAAACCCACCAGGCAATGCCGACCAGCAGCACGCAGTAAACGGCAAAGGTGGTTATATCAAGTGGTGACAAGCTCATGTTGCACTCCATATTATGTGATTATTGTCCGGCGGGTGCGGTGTGGACGCCCCTACGCCCGCTTCGCCGCCCTGCGTTCTATTGGGAGGTACGCCGAAGAGTATTGCCGATGAATGCACGGATTCCGCCGGAATTTTTCGAGCGGCTATTATGCGGATAATCCGCATCGACTGCGAGTGCCGATGTAGGGATTTCAGGGGGAAAAGTGGGAATTGGGTGTGTTTACGGCGGATACCACGGCAGCTCGCGTAGGGCGGATAAGCCGAAGGCGCATCCGCCGCGTACTCAGCTACAACCGCCCACCATCGATAACGAACTTCTGACCGGTGATCATCCGGGCGTCGTCCGAGGCGAGAAACAGCGTCAAGTTGGCGACATCTTCCGGCAGAATCCGCTCTTTCAGGCACACCTGATCCATCCACCAGGCTTCCGCCTCCGGCGTGAGCCACTTGTTGAGCTGGCGCTCGGTGATCACCCAGCCGGGCACAATCGCATTCACCCGGATCTTGTCCGAGCCGAAATCCCGGGCCAGGGACTTGGTCAGCCCCAGCAGGGCCGCCTTGGCGGTGTTGTAACTGGGCAGCTTGCTCGGCCCGAACAGGGCGTTGATGGAGCTGAAGTTGATGATCACCCCGCCGCCCTGCCGGGCCATCAGGGGCTGGATCGTCTGGGCGGCGAAAAAGGCCGGGTGCAGGTTGACCGCCAGGCTGTTGTACCAGGCCTGCTCAGACAGATAACGGGGGTCGTAGCGCTGATCATTGGCGACGTTGTTCACCAGTACGGTGAAGTCGCCACACTGGTCCGCGAGGGCACGAATCGCGGCGCGCAGCTCGTCAATCCGGGTGACATCGCAGCGGCGGAATACCACTTGGGCGTCGTGTTCGGCACGCACCCGCTCGGCCAGCTCGTTGCCCGCCTCTTCATTGAGGTCGACGAAGGCGACATTGCTGCCCTGGGCGGCAAAGGCCTCCACCAGGCAAGCGCCGATTCCGGTCGCCCCGCCGGTAATGAATACCGAGCGGTGAGCAAGACTGGCATAACGGGTGTATTCAGTCATTAATGCGATTCCCGGTCCACCTGGTCGCCGCTGGCGCCCCTCAAAAAGTCCAGATCGACGCCCTGATCGGCCTGGAGCACGGTATCAATATATAACTTGGCATAGCCGCGAGTGTAATCTGACTCCGGTCGGCTATCCTGCCACTCGGCCAGCCGTTGCGCCAGCTCGGCGTCGCTGATCCTGAGCGATAGACTACGGTTTTTGCCACTGAATGCAATCTCATCGCCATTGCGCACCACCGCCAGGGGGCCGCCGGCACTGGATTCGGGCGCAACGTGGAGAATCACCGAGCCGAACGCGGTTCCGCTCATGCGGGCATCCGAGATACGCAGCATGTCCCGCACGCCTTTTTCGAGCAGCTTTTTCGGCAGGGCCATATTGCCCACTTCCGGCATACCGGGGTAGCCCTTGGGGCCACACCCCTTGAGGACCAGTACCGAGTGTTCGTCCACGTCCAGATCCGGATCATCGATGCGCGCCTTGTAATCCTCGATGCTCTCGAACACCACGGCCCGTCCGATGTGCTCCAACAGCGCCGGCGTCGCCGCGTTGGGCTTGATGATGGCGCCCCTGGGACACAGGTTTCCCTTGAGCACCCAGATGCCGGAATCCGGGTTCACCGGGTTGTCCAGCGGCCGGATGACGTCGTCATTGTAACATTGCGCGCCCGCAATCTGGTCCCCCAATGCGGTACCCGAGACGGTCACCGCATTGGTGTGCAACCTGTTCTTGATACGTGCCATAACGGCAGGCAGGCCACCGGCGTAGTGGAAATCTTCCATCAGGAAACGCCCCGAGGGCATCAGGTCCACCAGCAGCGGAATGTCCCGGCTGAGCCGGTCGAAATCATCCAGTGCCAGCTCGATCCCCAGCCGCCCGGCAATGGCCAGCAGGTGCACCACCGCGTTGGTGGACCCGCCAATGGCGGCATTGACCACAATCGCGTTTTCCAGCGCTTCCCGGGTCAGGATGTCGGCGAGGCGGACATCCTGCTTCACCAGCTCGACCATGCGCCGCCCGGTGAGGTGCGCCAGCGCCTGACGGCGGGCATCCACAGCGGGAAGCGTACCGTTCAAGGGCAGGCTCAGCCCCATGGCCTCGGTCAGGCTGGACACGGTGGAGGCGGTGCCCATGGTCATGCATACGCCCCGGCTGCGGGACATGCCGCTCTCGGCGGCAATAAAGTCATCAATGCTCATTTGCCCGGCGCGTACCGCCTCGGAGTACTTCCAGACATCGGTGCCCGAGCCAATGTCCTGGCCGCGGAATTTGCCGTTGAGCATGGGGCCGGAGGACACCACCATGGTCGGGAGATTGACGCTGGCGGCGCCCATGATCTGGGCCGGGGTGGTTTTGTCACAGCCCCCGAGCAGCACCACGCCATCAATGGGGTTGCCGCGAATGGACTCTTCCACTTCCATGGCCAGCAGATTGCGAAACAGCATGGCGGTCGGGCGCATCTGGGTTTCCCCCAGGCTCATGGCGGGAAACTCCAGGGGCAGCCCGCCGGCTTCCCAGACGCCGCGTTTGACGTACTCGGCCAGCTCCCGCAGACCACTGTTACAGGGGGTGAGCTCCGACCAGGTGTTGCAGATGCCGATCACCGGCCGACCGTCGAACACATGATCCGGCAGCCCCTGATTTTTCATCCAGGAGCGGTGGATAAAACCGTCCTTATCCAGTTTGCCGTAGCTCTGTGTGCTGCGCCGGGGCTTGCCCGGCGTGTCGGAATCAGACATGGGGGAGGGTTCCTGCAGACATGAAAATCAGGCGGTTTCGGTGCGGCGAGCCGCAATCGCGGCGTCGATCAGGTGGAGCGCTTCCTCCAACAGGGCAACAGCAGCCTTGCCCGCGCCCTCCACATCACCGCGCGCAATCGCCTCGTACACCGTCCGATGGTCGGCTTCGCTGGCCACGGTAACGCCTTTCATCTGATTGGTGGAGGCGATACTGACGCGCAGCGCGGTCTGAATGAAATTGCGCAGCTGAATGAAGAAGCGGTTTTCGCTGGCCAAAAGAATAGCCGAGTGGAAGGCAATGTCCGCCTCCAGGGGGTCATCGTTGCCCCGTTCGGCGGCTTCCATGCGCAAGAGCGCTTTTTCGATATCGGCAATCCGCTCCCGGTTCTGCTTCCGGGCGGCGAGAATGGCCGCTTCGGGCTCGATGCCGATGCGCAGCTCAGTGAACTCGCGCAGCAGCGACAGGGAGGGGCGGCTGCTCAGGGTCCACTCCAGAACGTCCTCATCAAACATGTTCCAGCGATGGTTGGGTTGCACCCGAATGCCCTGGCGGGGCCGGGAAGAAATCAGCCCCTTGGCGGTGAGCATTTTCACCGCTTCACGCACTACGCTGCGACTGATATCAAACTGCTCGCACAAGTCCGCCTCGGTGGGCAGGGGATCATTGACACTGTACTCCCCGCGCACAATGGCTGCGCCCAGTTGGTAGGTCACCTGATGGGTCAGGTTGCGGCCGCCCTCTAGTCTGCTCATTACCTTGCTCGCTGTGGTTGGAAAGCCGGGTATACGCGCCGACGCGCCTTACCGACCATAAATGCTATTTATCTTACAGCAAAGCCGACAGGGCTTACGCCCCTTTTTTGGCAGACAGGCTCCGGCGCAGCGCGGTAATCACCGGGACCACTTCCGGGCGCACCTGGCGCCAGAGATAGAAGGACTCCGCCGCCTGTCCCACCAGCATGCCCAGGCCATCGGTCAGTCGGGCAGCGCCGTGGGCTTCGGCCCACTGCAGAAACAGTGTCGGTTCGGCGGCGTACATCATGTCGTAACAGGCAGCACCCTCGGCCAGCAGCTCCTCGGGCAGGGGCGGCAGTTCGCCGCCGAAGCCGGCGGAGGTGCCATTGATCACCAGGTCAAACTGACGTCCGCTCAAGGCCTCGTACCCCAACGGTTCAATCACGCCCAGGTCGGCAAACCCTTTGGCCAGTTGCTCGGCCTTGTGCACGGTGCGGTTGGCGATGGTCAGCGAGCCGGGCTCCTGCTCCATCAGCGGTTGAAGTACGCCGCGCACCGCCCCCCCGGCACCCAGGATCAGCACCCGCTTGCCAGCTATCTCCCAACCGAGGTTGTGCATGTCGTTTACCATGCCGATCCCATCGGTGGTGTCGCCCAGCAGGGTACCGTCCGCTCGCTTTACCAGGGTGTTCACCGCACCGGCGCGGCGGGCACGCGGTGTCAGGCGGGCCGCATAACCATAGGCGGCCAGTTTGTCCGGGGCGGTGATGTTCAGGCCTTTGCCGCCACTGGCGAAAAACGCATCGGCGGCCTGCTCGAAGTCTTTTTCGGCCACCTGTTGTTTGGTGTAGGCGATATCTTCCCCGGTCTGCTCGGCAAACTGACGGTGGATATAGGGGGACTTACTCTGGGCGATGGGATCGCCGAATACGGCGTAAGCGTCTGTCATACAACCTTCCAGCTATTGTTATTCGATCCAGTCTCTGGCCTGCAGATAGTGCTCTGTGAGCGCCGCTTCGGCGCTGCCCGGCTCCGGCTGCCAGTCGTAATCCCAGCGCACCAGGGGCGGCAGAGACATCAGTATCGACTCCGTGCGCCCCCCGGTCTGCAGACCAAAGAGAGTGCCGCGATCATACACCAAATTGAATTCCACATAACGCCCTCGCCGGTAAAGCTGGAAGTTGCGCTCGCGTTCGCCGTATTCGGTGTCCTTGCGCCGGGCGAGGATCGGGCGGTAGGCGGGCAGGTAGCTGTCGCCCACGGCGCGCATCACCGCGAAGCTGCGCTCGAAGCCCAGTTCGTTGAAGTCGTCGAAGAACAGGCCGCCAACGCCCCGGGGTTCGTCGCGATGTTTCAGGAAAAAGTAGTCATCGCACCATTTCTTGAAAAACGGATAGAGATTGTCGCCGTGGGGGTCCAGGGCGTCTTTGGCGGTGCGGTGCCAGTGACGGCAGTCGTCGTCGCTGCCGTAGTAGGGGGTCAGGTCGTAGCCGCCCCCAAACCACCAGACGGGTTCGGCGCCGGGCTTTTCGGCGATAAAGAAGCGCACGTTGGCGTGGCTGGTGGGGGCGTAAGGGTTGTTGGGGTGGATGACCAGGGAGACACCCATGGCTTCGAAGGAGCGCCCGGCCAGTTCGGGCCGGTGGGCGGTGGCGGAGGCGGGCATCTGGTCGCCGAAGACGTGGGAGAAGTTGACGCCGCCTTTTTCGATGGCGTTGCCTTCGGTCAGCACCCGGGAGCGGCCACCGCCGCCCTGTTCGCGCTGCCATTCGTCCTGTATGAACCGGGCACCGCCGTCTTCGGTTTCCAGTTCGGCGCAGATGCGGTCCTGGAGTCCGAGCAGGTAGTCTTTGACGGCCTGTTTGTCGGGGGCGTTTTCGGTGGGCATGGTGAGTCTCGCGCTGTCGATTGAGGGCGTATTGTACGCGCCCGAACCCACAGAGGCGAAATTCATGGCCAGAGTGATCTAAACTGGGTTATGGTCAGAATGATTATGACGTCCCGTTGAGACAAAGCGTTTTAGTATCCAGCTATTTTTGTTGCTTCAAGCCCGGGTCGCTGCGAGGTGAACCCTTTCAAGACACGCCGTAAATACATCCCTGTAGGCTCGGATCGCGGGTCCCCCGCTCTACGGTCTTGAAAGGGTTCACCTCGCAGCGCCCCTCAGTGCCACATTCTGCGTTACTTTGCGTAGGGCGGGTAAGGCCAAAGGCCGCACCCGCCGTAACCCAACCCGGAGGTTTCCACAATGCCCCACCCCAACTTCAACCGCCGCCGCTTCCTACAAGGCCTCGGCGCCTCAACCGCCCTGCTCTCGTCCGGCTGGTCCCCCCACCTATTGGGCAATCCCTCCCGCAAGCTGGGCGTCGCCCTGGTCGGTCTCGGTGGCTACAGCACCAACCAGCTCGCGCCGGCACTGCAACTGACCCAACACTGTGAGTTGCGCGGGATTGTCACCGGTAGCCCGGAGAAGATTCCGGTGTGGCAGGAAAAATACGGTATCAAGGACGCCAATGTGTACAACTACGAGAACATGCACACCATCGCCGATAACCCGGATATTGATGTGATTTACGTGGTGACGCCCACGAGTCTGCATAAGAAGTTTTCGGTGATCGGCGCCAATGCGGGGAAGCATGTGTGGTGTGAGAAGCCGATGGCGATGGATGAGGCGGAGTGTCAGGAGATTATTGATGCCTGCCGTAAAAACAAGGTGAAGCTGAGCATCGGCTACCGGATGCAGCATGAGCCGAATACCCAGACGGTGATGCAGTTTGCCAAGGACAAACCCTACGGGGCGATCGAGCGCATTGAGGCGATGGCAGCCTATTCCGGTGGCGAAAATCGCTCGCCGGACAACTGGCGGATGCGTGCTGATATGGGCGGTGGTGCCATGTACGATATGGGCGTGTACCCGCTCAATGGCTCGCGCTATGCAGCCGGTGAGGAGCCTGTAACGGTGTCCGGTCGACATGAAATTACCCACCCCGAAGCCTTCACCGAAGTGGATTCCACCACCCACTTTACGCTGGAGTTTCCGGGCGGCGCGGTGGCGGAGTGTATGACCAGTTTTGTGAAGCCGGGTAATAAGCTGGAGGTGACCTGCGCGGAGGGTTCTTACTATTTACAGCCCATGTCGAATTACAACGGGGTGCAGGGGGCGACCAGTGATGGGAAAAAGCTGGACAAACCCATCGCCAATCAACAAGCCGCACAGATGGACGATGATGCCCGGGCAATTTTGCAGGACATGCCGGTCATGGTGCCCGGTGAGGAAGGCTTGCGGGATATTCGCATTGTCCAGGCAATTTTCAGATCCGCCCGGGAGGATGGTAAGCGGATTGAGTTGTAGCGGCTGAATCGGCAGGTTGGGTGACGGCGGGTGCGCGCTGCGCGCTTACCCGCCCTACGCGAGCGGCTGCACGCGCTCTAACGTGGGTCGTATGTGGCCGAACGGAGGTTAAGACCCACCTCAAAACGGTACGACGTGCGTGTCCTGCGGTGACGCGTGTTTCGCAATTAACGCGCCCCATATAGGTTGCGTAGGGCGGGTAAGGCCAAAGGCCGCACCCGCCGTTACCAAACCCTACGGCAATTCCCGCAACTTGATATTACGGAACCACACCGGGTCATCGTGATCCTGGAGAACCACATGCCCCTCCGGGGTCGCCGCAAAGGCCTCCCAATCGGCAAACTTGCTCTCGGCGATCATCGCCTCCCACTCCGGTGTGCCCATCTCGGCTTCCACGACTTTAAAGCCATTGAGCCAGTGCTCGATCCGCCCATTATCCACCACCAGACGGGTGCGGTTCCACTCGCCGGCCGGATTCACGGTGACCGGCGTGGCGGCAATCAGGTCATAGAGATCGGCGGCCCGATGGGTGTAGATTTCACTGTCCGGGTGGCCAATGTTATCCAGCAGTTGGTACTCCGGGCCACTCATATAGGGCGCCTCCAGCGCCGGCGACTCATCCACGCTGTAGATGATGCCGCTATTGCCGTTGCGCGCCAGCTTCCACTCCAGGTACAGCTCGAAGCTTGCCAGAGGTTCGTCGGTGATCACCACATCCCCACCGGGGCGACCATCGTTGGCCTGCATGTGCAGGGCACCATCGTCCACCACCCAGCGCTCACCCAGGGTATCGGCGTTGTAGTTGCGCAAGCCGTTGAGGGTTTTGCCGTCAAAGAGCAGCTCCCAGCCTTCGGACTGCTCGGTCTCGGTCAGTTGATTGTGCTGGGGCTGACGACCTTCAAGCGCCACCGGTTGGTCTTCCGGAATGGCGTTGAGGGTGTACCAGGCTTCCGTGGTCCACAGGCTGTTGTCGGTCTCACTGACAAAGGGCCGGGCGATACGGAAATACACCACATGGTCGGGCTTGAGTCCGCCGAGCTTGAAGCTCACCCGCTTGCGGTCCTCCGACAGGGCAAAACCTTCCACCGGCAACTCGGTGACGTTCTTTTTCGGACCGCCATACTCGGCGGTGGGCTCGTAATACCACTGAAGAATTTCAAAATCCTCGGGGCCGATGTTCTGACCCGCTTTCACCGGCTCGGTAAACTCGATCACAAAGCCGTCGGAGCGGGCGCTGACGCTGAGCATCTCAAAGGCGGTCTCGCCGTTGTAGACCAGACGCTCCAGTCCGTACCACTGTTTTTCACCATCGGCCCAGTTGCCCGGGTTGCCGACGCCACCGACGATCAGTGAACCATCCGGCGCCCAGTCGAGGCGGTTGACGCCGGCTTCCAGCCCCTGGATAAAGCGGAACACGGCGCCCTGCAGACGGCCGTTCACCCGCTCGGCATACACCCGCTTGATGCCGCCGTGGGTCACTTCGCCGTGGATCATCTGGTTCTGGTAAGGGCCGACATTCAGCGGCGCCGGCTCACTTGGGGAATTCCCGATTTCGTCCTGGGGCAGCCAGACCACCGGTTTGGTTTCGGTCAGGTCGGCGGTGCCTTCGAAGTCCACCGAGCGCGAGCCGTACCAGGCCCCCGGCGTCAGTTCGACGATTTTGCTGGCGGGCAACCAGTCGCCCTGGTTATCGGCGATGAAAAGCTCGCCGTCCACACCAAAACCAATGCCGTTCGGCGTGCGCAGGCCGTGGGCAACGAACTCCACCTGCCCGTCAGTTTTACGGATTTTGATGGCCTTGCCACGATCCGGCGCCTGGGGATCAGCACTGGCACCGCCAGAGAGAATCGCGGTGGCCAGAGTGCCGTAGAAATGGCCGTCCTGGTATTCCAGGCCAAAGGCGAACTCGTGGAAATTGTCGGTCACGGACCAGTCCGCGGATACCGAGTGATAAACGTCGATGATCTCATCGCCATTCACATCTTCAAGGCGGGTCAGTTCCTGTTTCTGCAGCACGTAGATATCACCGTCCACGACCTTCACACCGAGCGGTTCGGCCAGGCCCCGGGCGATACGCTTGACGCTGGCCTGTTCGGGCCCCTGGTCGTAATCGCTGACGATATACACCGAGCCTTCCGGATCCCAGGTGGTGATGACCATCCGGCCATCGGGCAGAAAATCAATGCCGCCGACCATGGGTTCAAACTCGTCCGGGCGGGCCTGGAAGCGATCGAAGGCCGGATGTACACCGGCGACTTTGGTCTGGTCTCCGGGAATGGTTTTGACCCGTTCCGGATCGGTAATCACCGGCACCACGTCCCGGCGATCAGCGGCCTGGATCTGCAACATCTCCGCCGGGATGATTTCAAATTCGCCGGTTTCGGGATTGCGCCACTGCATCGACAGGGTCGCGCCGCCGTGACTCTGGAAGTGAATCACCTCCAGTGCGTGGAGCCCCGGCTCAAGGGTAACGCTGGCATCTTCCGGCTCGGGACCATGGAAACCCCAGCTGTCGATCAACAGCTCCTCGTTCAGGTACACCACCGCGCCATCATCACTGATCAGGCGTAGCTCGGTCTCCAGCGTCTCGTCCACTTTCAGATGGGTTTTTACCTGCAGGGCGAAGCGCAAATCCAGAGGCTTGAACGAGGCCTTGTCCGGGAAGTGAATGCGCGACACCCGGGCCACTTCGGACGGGGCCGTGCCACGCAGGCTTTCAATATTGGGTTGATCGCCACTGAAGCGGTGACGGTACACCAGTGCTCCCTCACCACTGGCATCGCTGGGGGTTTCCGCCACCAGTTCCAGCGTGTCGGTGGCCGGCTGATCGAGGTTCCAGCGGGTTTCTCCCTCCGTTTCTTCCTGCAGCGAGAAGATGTAGTCGACCATTTGCTCAGCGTCTTCCTGGCTGAGGTCCGGGTGCGGGCTCATGGGCACATCTCCCCAGTTGCCGGCGCCCCCGAGAATGATCTTCTTAGCCAGCATGGCCCGGTTGTCCGGAGTATTGTCATAGCGCTCGGCAATTGACTGGTAGGAGGGGCCCACCGTCTTGATTTCCGGGTTGTGACAGGCGGCGCAGTCACTGCCTTCAACCAGGGTCTGGCCGGGGTGGTCGCCTTCGCCCGCTTCATCCGGTCGCTCGACCCGAGTCGGATCGGTAAAGGTGCGCTGTACCCGGGTCACGCCGTTTTTCAGCCGCAGGGTCTGACTGCCCTGCCATTCACCGCTGCCGACCAATGACTGGTCCGCCGCCTCGGCCAGGCCGGTCAGGGTCAAGCCCAGCCCTTTGGGCAGACCATTGACCGCGAACTCACGGGTGATGATCAGGCTCTGCTCCTCCAGCCGGGCGCTGGGCTTTTCCCAGACCGTCGCCTTCCAGCCATCCGCTTCAACGTCGTAACGCAGTGCCAGCTGATCGCCGGAATAACGATGACCGCCATACTGAACGCTGGCCCCTTCGGTCTGCCACCGGGCATCCTGGGTCAGGTAGAGGTCGCCCTCGGAGACGGGCTGGGGGCCGTGTCGGGTATCGAAGACCGCGCCGGTAAAGTGCACCGTGCCCCGCCAGGCCTGGTGCAGGTTGCCGGTTTCCACGTCGTACGCCAATTTGATGTCATCGGGCTGACGCACGGTCAGCATGCGAGCCCGGTTATCCAGTGTGGAGCGAAAGGCAATCATGTCGCCCTCCAGCGTCGCCGGGCTGGCGGCCTGGAATTCAGGCGCCGGTTCAGTTTTCTGGCAGGCCTGGCTGAGCAGCAGGCTGCCCAGTGCCGTGGCCAGCAGTGCGGTGCGATGGAGGGTATAAAGGCGTTTCATGGGGTGCTCCGTTTACGTTATTCGATCGATCGGCGACGCCCGGAGGGAGCGGGCCGAGTTCGGGGAAAGTGGCCGAAAATACCACAATACACCTTTTGCAATCGATTGAATACGTATGCAGGCGCCAAGCTGGGTGAAAGAACGGAAAGCGTTCTGCGCGGTGCTGGAGTTAAAAGATAATACGAATGGCCGTTAAGACAGAGAGAAATACCACTCCGGGGTCGACGCTCGGCCCCGGAGTGAGTCGATCAAAAATAGACGGAAAGACTGATGCTGGTGGTGTCTACATCGTCTGCCATCGCGTGGCCTAATCCGATCGACACCGTGTCGGTAAAAAAGTAATCAGCGCCGACTGCAACAGAGGTTTCTGATTCATCGTCAATATTGACGTAACCCAGTGAGCCGCTAATCTCAAACGACTCAGACAGCATTGAGCGAAAGCCGCCTGTCAATCCGTAACCGTTGTCGCTGGCACTTCCGGACTCTCCCATGTAAGCAGCGTCAACTTCTATATCCTCATAGCTCACGATAGCAAACAGATCCGTATTCACTGACAATCCATGACGAAAGCCAAGCCCAAAGGAAACCGTATTAAGATCCATTTCCAAAGTATCGCCGAACAATTCAACATCGTCCGAGAGCCGGGAAAACGCGCCCGCCACAAAAATATTCTCCGACAGCAGCGCAGAGCCACCCAAACCAAAGCCGGTCACAGTTTCACCCTCAACGTCCGCTGATTGATAGGCGACTGACACCTGATTCCACTGAGGACGCTGATCCGCCTGCACCACGCCCGCTGCACATACCAAGGCCGAAGCCAAAATCACTTTTTTCATATTGATCTCCATAAAACCAGTCCTGGTCATTGTTTCACCAGCGCCATCTAGTGTGCACTGAGCGCGCAGTCTAGCACGGCAGAAAACAGCAAAGTTCCATTAACGGAGAACTTCCCCGGTCAACAGATCGCGAATCTGGGAGGGTTGTTTACGTCTGCCGACACGCCCGGGGGTGACATCGTCCAGCCGGTCTTTGAAATAGCGGCGCACCTCCAGAGCGGTGCGGGCGGAGGGTTTGCCGGCCGGGTTGGCGGAGGTGGAGACGATCGGGCCGCCGAAGGCGAGGCTTAAGCCCGCGGCCACCGGATGGTCGGTAACCCGCAGCGCCACCGATTCAAAACGTCCGCTGATCCACTCGGGCACCAGGCCGGCGGTGGGCACCAACCAGGTCACGGGCCCCGGCCAGGTCTCCCGCAACTGTTGTTGCATTCCTCTATCCAGGCGCTCGACCAAGGGCGCGAACTGTTCGATGCGGGCCGCAACCAGAATCAGACCCTTTTCCCAGGGGCGGCTTTTCAGCGCCAATAGCCGCGCCACCGCTTCGGCATTGTTGGGATCACAACCCAAGCCCCAGACCGCCTCGGTGGGATAGGCGACCACGCCACCAGCGCGCATTCGCTTGGCCGCCCGCTGAATGCGGGGGTTGGTGCTCCAGGGAAAAGTGGTGCTCATCGTGGGCGAATCCTCTCAACGGGGACATAAAAGGACGTAGTTTACTGAAAAGGCGCCTAATCGCACAGATTCGCCAAGGCCGTACGCTCAAAGCCCGCCGCAGTTTCGGTGATTGCACCCTTCAGTTGCAAACCAATCAGCAGTGCCGAGAGCTCCCCCACCTCCAAGTCACTGTCGTCCGCCAGTGAATCAAGATCTCTAGGATCGTGACCCAGCGCTTCGAGCACCCGTTGTTCTTTGTCTGTCAGCTCCAGAGATGCTTCCGACGAGGCGCTGAACAGATCGCTCTGATACCCCAGGTAACCGCCAAGCTGCTCGACAATATCCCGCGCGGTTTCCACCAGGGTTGCGCCCTCGCGGATCAGGCGGTGACAGCCCCGGGCCAGGGGGTTATGGATGGAGCCGGGGATGGCGAAGACTTCCCGGTTCTGTTGCAGGGCGTAACGGGCGGTGATCAGGGAGCCGCTTTTGAGGGCGGCTTCCACCACCAGGGTGCCACCACTCAGGCCGCTGATGATCCGGTTGCGCTGGGGAAAGTTCGAGGGCTGGGGACTGGCCCGAAGGGGAAATTCCGACACGATGGCCCCGCCGTTGGCGACAATATCATCCGCCAATTGACGGTGCCGGGCCGGGTAGACGCGATCAATTCCCGTGCCGACCACACCGATGGTAACGCCCTCCACATCCAGGGCGCCGGCATGGGCGAAGCCATCAACCCCCATGGCGAGGCCGCTGGTGATGGCAAAGCCCCGCCCCGCCAGAAAGGCGGCGAACTGGCGGGCATTATCGCGCCCACCAGTGGATGGATTCCGGCTCCCCACCATGGCGATCTGCGGCATGCTCAGGGCGGTCACGGAACCGCGGACAAACAGCAGCGGGGGTGCCCGGCGAATTTCCCGAAGCAGCGGTGGGTAATCGTCATCCTCCAGGCTGAGCACCTGGACTTCGGGATGCTCGGCAAGCCAATCCAGATCCTTTCGCGCACTTCGGGCCAGGGCACAACCACTGGGGTTTCGCTGGTAATCGCCCAGCGCCGCGCAGGCTTCCGGGTCCAGCCAGCCTTTGAGCACGTCGGGGGAGGCTTCTATGACCGCTCCGGCGGAGCCGAAGTGCTCCAGCAGGCGGGCGCGCTTGGCGGCGCCGGCGCCGGGCAGTCGTTGCAATAACAGGTGGGAAAAATGGTGTTCTTCCATGAGGTCCTCGTGTCATCCATGATGCGCGGCCCGGGAGGCGGGCCGCGCGGTCTAACAATCCCAGATCTGATTGAATCAGGGGTTAAGCAGTTTGTCGTTTACGGCCAGCGGGCGCTCGGCTTCCAGTACCAGAGCCAGGCTCATCTTTTCAAAAGTGCGGAAAATCATTACCAGGCCGGCACGCTCGTCCGGCAGGGTAATCCGCTCCCCGGTCACGGGGTCGCGGGTGACTTCGCCGCGCTTGTACACCGCCAGCACGTTACCCACCAGCAGTCCTTCGCGATCGCCCTTGTTCACCATGACCACATCCAGTTTGCCGACCTGGCTAAGGCCACCTTCAACGGCAAGAATTAGGGCATTGATCTCATCATCGGGCGCACTGGGATAGAAATTGGATTCGATTGTGCGCTCTTCACTGGGCAGCAACCGATCTCCCATACGGATTTCTTCCCGAGAGGTCAGCACCTGGACACGGGTAATGTCCTCGTCGGTATTCCCCACGCGAACCGTGCCGATGTTCTGCGCGTGAGTGCCCAGATATTCGCCAGTGATCGGGTCGCGGAAGTGCTCCTCTTTGCGGTACACCCCGTAGTTGGTCATGTCCGTTTCGAAGTCGCCACGCGCGTAGGCGTAATCGCCCTCGCCCACAATGATCCGCTTCTCGGGGCCGGCCACCATGTAGGGCGCCGCCTCAAGCTCCTCTTCCGAGACAATCCGGCTGCGCGAGAGGAAGCTGTTAATCCGGTCGAGCGGGATGGTGCTGATTGCCTCGTCGCGGGGCAGCACCCGGACACTCGGACTGAGCTTGGTCTCACCAGGAGCCAGCTTCACGGGGCGATCCACGGTCAATCGGGGCTCGCCATCGATGTACACCAGAGAGATGACATCGCCCGGGTAGATCAGGTGAGGGTTCCGAATCTGCTGGTTTACGTGCCATATTTCCGGCCATAACCAGGGGGTCTGGAGGAATCGGTTGGAAATATCCCAGAGCGTATCGCCCTTCTGGACAATGTATTCGTCCGGATGGTCACTCCGGAACGCGGCCTCGTCCGCCCAACTCAACATGGCGAACAGCGGGACCAGCAGGAGCCCCAGCATCAACTTTTTCATAGAAACCGATCCTGTATTGTTAGGCCCGGGAGTGCATTGGAACCCTTCAGCCCGCTTCAATGATCCCCTGGGGACCCTCGAGGCGTATTGGTACCTATTGAATTAGGGTAAAAAGGCCCATACCGGTTATAATCCTGACACAGAGCTGACAACACGCGTAGCGGCTGTCGTCATTATTGGCGGCGCAACACCCGCGCGCTACCCGAAGCATAGCAAGTAAACGCTGTGCGATCATCATGTTAGCAACGCTTTTTCTTCTTTTACTAGAGGTTTGTCACAAAGATTATGGCGAAACTCGAGATTCTGGAATTTCCCGATCCTCGTCTGCGCACCGTGGCCAAGCCGGTCGCCGAGGTGGACGACCGCATCCGCCAGTTGGTGGACGACATGTTCGAGACCATGTATGCCGCGCCCGGCGTGGGTTTGGCCGCTTCTCAGGTGAACGTACACGAGCGGGTCGTGGTCATCGATGTGAGCGAAGATCAGAGCCAGCCGATGGTGTTCATCAACCCGGAAGTCACGGTGTTGGATGAAGAGACCCTGCGCCCCTATGACGAGGGCTGTCTGTCCATTCCCGGCTTTTACGAGACCGTGGAGCGCCCGGAAAAAGTGCGTGTCAACGCGCTCGATCGTGATGGCAAGCCGTTTGAGCTGGAGCCGGATGGCCTGCTGGCGGTGTGCATTCAGCACGAGCTGGACCACCTGAACGGCAAGCTGTTCGTGGACTACATCTCCCCGGTCAAGCGTCAGCGCATTCGCAAGAAGCTGGAAAAACAACACCGTCTGCGGGCCTGATTGCGGTCCGCCCCAACCTCATCGAGCCTCATGTCCGACTCTGATTCCCTCGGCGGCCTGCGGATTGTCTTCGCAGGCACTCCCGATTTTGCCGCTCATCACCTGCGCACACTACTGGCAGGGCCACACCAGTTAGTGGGTGTTTACACACAGCCCGACCGACCCGCCGGACGAGGCAAGAAGTTGCAGGCCAGCCCGGTCAAAGCCCTGGCCCTGGAACACCGCTTACCGGTATTCCAGCCGGAAACCCTGAAATCCGAGCCGGCCCAGGCCGAGCTGGCCGCCCTCAACGCGGACATCATGGTGGTAGTGGCCTACGGCCTGCTACTGCCGAAAGCCGTGCTCGACACACCGCGCCTGGGTTGTATCAATGTGCACGCCTCGCTGTTGCCCCGCTGGCGGGGCGCGGCGCCCATTCAGCGCGCTATTGAGGCCGGCGATGCCGAATCCGGCGTCACCATCATGCAGATGGATGTGGGCCTGGATACCGGCGACATGTTGGTCAAAGCCCACTGCCCCATCGGTCCCGATGACACCGCCGGCACGCTGCACGACCGGCTGGCCGAGCTCGGCGGCCCCGCCCTGATGACGGCTCTGGAACAGTTGGCCCAGGGCTGTGCCCAGCCCGAAGCACAGGATGACGCCCAAAGCACCTACGCCCCCAAAATCACCAAGGCCGAAGCGGCGCTGGACTGGGCACGCCCGGCCACCGAGCTGGCCCGACAGGTGCGCGCCTTCAACCCCTTCCCGATCTGCCATACCCGCCGCGCCGAGTCGACCGACAGCTTTCGGGTCTGGGAAGCCAGGGCACTCGCCCACGACGGCCCGGAAGCCCCCGGTACCGTGTTGTCTGTAGGCGAAGCCGGTATCGGCGTGGCCTGCGGGGAAGGCCAACTGCAGCTGACCCGCCTGCAATTACCCGGGAAAAAAGCCCTGCCGGTGGCCGAACTGCTGCGCGGCCGGGCCGATCTGTTTACCCCCGGCGAAGTACTTGCCCGACCGGAGCCCGGCGTATGAAGGTGCGCACGGCGGCCGCCAAGTTACTGGCCGACCTGTTGCGCCAGCAGGGCTCCCTGGCGAGCCTGTTGCCGGATTACCAGAGCCGGGTACCGGAGCGCGACGCCCCGCTGCTGCAGGAACTCACCTACGGGACCTGCCGCTGGTATCCGCGCCTGAACGCCTACCTGGGTCAATTGCTGGACAAGCCGCTCAAACCCAAAGACGGGGACGTTCAGGCGCTGCTGCTGCTCGGGCTCTACCAACAGTTGTACACCCGCATCCCCGATCATGCGGCGATCGGTGCCACCGTGGAGAGCACCCGCGAGCTGAAAAAGCCCTGGGCCAAAGGCCTGGTCAATGGCGTCCTGCGGCGTTTTCAGCGCGAGCGAGAAGCACTGGATGGTGCACTCGCGGACGATGACCGCTTTATCACTGCCCATCCCAACTGGCTGCTGAAACGCCTGCGCCATCATTGGCCCGAGCAGGCGGAGGCTGTGGTCGCGGCCAATAACGGTCACCCGCCCCTGACCCTTCGGGTGAATCCGGCCTACGCTGCCCGGGAGGAATACCTGTCGCAGCTGCGCGAACAGGACATCGAGGCCAGCCTCACCCCTTTCAGCCCGGTCGGGATTACCCTCCAAACGCCCTGTCAGGTAACGGCCTTACCCGGTTTTGAGGACGGTGGCGTCAGCGTCCAGGACGAAGCGGCCCAGCTCAGTGCCGAACTGCTGGAACTGGCACCCGGACAGCGGGTGCTGGACGCCTGCAGCGCCCCCGGCGGAAAAACCGGACACATCCTCGAAACCGAACCGGGCCTGGCCGAGGTCGTCGCCCTGGACAGCGACGCGCGCCGGTTGAACCGGGTGCAGGAGAATCTCGACCGCCTCCGCAAGCAGGCCACCCTGCGCTGCGGCGATGCCGGCCAACCGGACCAATGGTGGGACGGCACCGCCTTCGACCGCATTCTGCTCGATGCCCCCTGCTCGGCCACCGGCATCATCCGGCGTCAGCCGGATATTAAAGTGCTGCGCTCGGCCGCCGACATCGACCGACTGAGTGCTTTGCAGGGACGCCTGCTGAGCGCGCTATGGTCCACCCTGAAGCCCGGCGGCGTGCTGGTCTATGCCACCTGTTCGATTCTGCCGGAGGAAAACACCCAGGTCGTGGAGGCGTTTGTACAGCAACATCCGGACGCCCGGTGCGATACGTTCGAGGTGGACTGGGGGCTCGCACAACCCTGCGGTCGCCAGCTTTTACCACAGGACAATGGCCACGACGGTTTCTATTACGCCCGACTGCGCAAGATCGGGGAGAAAAACCACAGCGTTTAAGGCAGAATACGGCTTTCGGTCACACTGCCTGAACGCGTGATCGCGCCGAATCACGACGCGCGACGCCAGGGGACTCAAGCTAGCCTATGAAAATCATTATTCTCGGCGCCGGACAGGTCGGCGGCAGCCTGGCAGAACACCTCGCCAGCGAAGCCAACGACATCACGGTGATCGACACCAACGACGTGCGCTTGCGCGAATTGCGCGACCGGATCGATATCGGCGTGGTGACCGGTGAAGGCTCTCACCCGGACGTGCTGGTGCAGGCGGGTATCGAAGATGCCGACCTGCTGGTGGCGGTCACCAGTAATGATGAAATCAATATGGTCGCCTGCCAGGTGGCTCACAGTCTGTTCCGCACGCCCACCAAAATTGCCCGGGTGCGCTCCAACGCCTACCTGACCTACGACAAACTCTTTACCGACACCGCCATCCCCATCGATGTGCTGATCAGCCCGGAGCAACTGGTCTCGGATTACATCTTCCGCCTGATCGAACAGCCCGGCGCCCTGCAGGTGCTCGACTTTGCCAACGGCAAGGCCCAGTTGGTGGCGGTCAAGGCGTATCACGGCGGGCCCCTGGTCGGCCAGGAGCTGCGCTTTCTGCGTCAGCACATGCCCAATGTGGACACCCGGGTGGCGGCCATCTATCGACGCAATCGCGCGATTGTGCCCCACGGCTCCACCGTCATCGAGGCGGATGACGAAGTCTTTTTTATTGCCGGAAAAAATGACATTCGCGCGGTGATGAGTGAACTGCGCCGGCTGGAAACCGCCTACAAGCGGGTGATGATCGCCGGCGGTGGCAACATCGGTTTGCGGCTGGCCAAAAAACTCGAGGGCCGCTATAGCGTTCGGGTGGTGGAGCACAATGAGCGGCGCTGCCGCCAGCTCTCCGAACAGCTCGAGCGCAGCATCGTGCTGCAGGGCAATGCCTCGGATCAGGACCTGCTGCTCGATGAAAACATTGAAGACACCGATGTGTTTCTCGCCCTGACCAATGACGATGAAGCCAACATCATGTCCTCCATGCTGGCCAAACGCCTCGGTGCCCGCAAGGTCATGGCGCTGATCAATAACCCCGCCTACGTGGACCTGGTCCAGGGCGGGGAGATCGATATCGCCATCTCGCCCCAGACCACCACCATCGGCAGCCTGCTCACCCACGTGCGCCGGGGCGACATGGTCAACGTGCACTCCCTGCGCCGTGGCGCGGCGGAAGCCATTGAGCTGATCGCTCACGGCGACAGTCAGTCGTCCAAAGTGGTGGGGCGGGCACTGGAAGACATCGACCTGCCCGAAGGGGCCAACATCGGGGCCATCGTGCGGGAGAAAGACGATGAAACCAGTGAAGTATTGATCGCCCACGACCACCTGGTGGTGGAGCCGGGCGATCATGTAATTGTGTTCCTGCTGCACAAGCAGCATATTCGCGACCTGGAAAAGCTCTTCCAGGTCGGTTTTACTTTCTTCTAGCGTCGGGACGACCATGCAATTTGCCACCATCGCACGGGTTCTGGGCGTACTGCTGATGCTGTTCAGCCTGACGTTGTTGGTGCCCATCAGCGTCTCGCTCTGGTTCCACGATCAGAATTATCTGACCTTCCTGATCGGCTTTGTCATCACCTTTGGCGCCGGCGCGGCGACCTGGTTGCCGGTGCGCGGCCGGCATCAGGACCTGAGAACCCGGGACGGGTTTCTGATTACCGCGCTGTTCTGGTTTGTGCTGGGTTCCTTCGGGGCCATCCCCCTGTATTTCTCCATGGGGCTGGATCTGTCCGTTACCGACGCCATTTTTGAATCCCTGTCAGGGCTGACCACCACCGGGGCAACGGTCATCAGTGGACTGGACGCCCTGCCCCCCTCCATTCTGTATTACCGCCACCAGCTTCAGTGGCTGGGCGGCATCGGGATTATTGTGATCGCGGTGGCAATTCTGCCACTGTTGGGCATTGGCGGGATGCAACTGTATCGGGCCGAGGCGCCCGGTCCGGTCAAGGACAACAAGCTGACACCCCGTATTACCGAAACCGCCAAGGCGCTGTTTCTGATTTACGTGGGCTTTACCATTACCTGCTTCTTTGCGTATAAGCTCGCGGGCATGACCTGGTTTGAATCGCTAGGGCACAGTTTTTCCACCGTGGCCAACGGTGGGTTCTCAAGCTACGACGCCAGTCTGCGTCACTTCGATAGCCCAGCCATTCTATTGATCTGTTCTGTATTCATGCTGATCGCGGGCGCCAACTTTGCGCTCCATTTCGTGGCATGGCGGGAAAAAAGTCTGCGCCATTACCTGGCCGATGCGGAGTTCCGTTTTTACTTCGGCTGGATCATAGCCGGCACGGCGGTCACGGTTGGCTTTCTTTACTTCAGTCAGACCATGAACTTCAAGGATAGCTTTGTTCTGGGTTTTTATAACCTGGCCTCAACGCTCAGTACCGCCGGCTTTGCTGCTGATTTCACCGGCTGGCCATCTTTTCTTCCCTATATGCTGTTCCTGCTTGCCTTCCTCGGCGGTTGTGCCAGCTCAACCGGTGGCGGCATGAAAATGATACGGGTACTGCTCCTGTACAAGCAGGGGGTGCGCGAAATCAACCGATTGATTCACCCCAATGCCGTCATGCCCATCAAGGTGGGTAAAATCAGCGTTCCCGATCGCGTGATTGAAGCGGTATGGGGATTTTTCGTGATGTACGTGGTCATGTACATCGTGATGTTTTTATTGCTACTGATGACCGGGCTCGACCTCGAAACCTCGTTCTCCGCCGTGGGCGCCTGTATTACCAACCTTGGGCCCGGTATGGGTGCCGTTGCCAGCAACTTTGGCAGCATCAGCGACCCGGCTAAATGGATTCTGACTTTTGCCATGCTCCTGGGGCGCCTGGAAGTCTTCACTCTGCTGGTGCTGTTCAGCCCGATGTTCTGGCGGCGATGAGTTGAGCGGGACTCGGCCCGCCCAGCCTTGAACGCACAGTGAAATTTATAGACAGTCGGCGATGACTCCGGCACCGGCGTTGACCGCCACATGATCCGCCACCGTTTCCAGTGGGACCAGGGTGTAATCGTAAGGCGGCTCATAACTGACGGTGGACTCCGGATCCGGCCCGGCCGTTACATCACCATCCGTCGCGGCAACCCACTCGACATTCACAAATTGGTTTTCACCCAGATCCCAATAACCTATCTCGTCGCTGAACCAGGAGCCGATCGGGTTCTTCGAGTCCTCAAATAGATTGCCGTCGATCTTGATGGTCGCACCCATTCGCGAATTGATGCCGGTACTGATCACGCCTTCATAATGATTGTTGAAAATATGGCCTTCACCAAACCGGAACAGAGGTAACCGAGAATTGGCATTGAGCCAATGGTTACCATGGAAGGTTACCCTCCGGTGCGCACTGTCCGAGTCGCTGCTGCCCCACAGCGAGGTTTTCCAGCTGTCCCGTAGAATGTTGTAGGAAATCGTCACGTTGTCCACGTTCTTTTTGCCACTGACCAGCTCGTCGTAAAAATCCTTGTTCGTATTCAAGTCATTGTAAAAGGTATTGTGGTCTATCCAGACATGACTGGCCGGCCCTTCCAGGCTGATGTGGTCTTTGTCACCGATACTGACGTAGCGCATGGTCAGATTGCGCACAATAATATTGTTCGCCCGCCAGATTTTGATACCAATACCATCAAACAGCGCATTGCTGCCCACGCCAATAATCGACACATCATTCATATCCTTGATGCTGAATTTATCGTCCGGCGAATTCTCCGACGTGATGGTGCCGTCCACATAGATGATCAACGGTTGACTGCCCTTGTTGTCCAGCGCCGACGCCAACTCGGCGCCGGTGCTCACCGTCACTTCACCGCCTCCGGCACCGCCCGTGGTGCCGTCACCAAGCGCAGCGAAACCCTGGACCTGATTGGCCTGATCACAGGACAGCCGTTCGGCATCGGGCAGGTCATCAGAGCTGGCATTGGACGAGCTGGAAGAACTCAGGGTGCTGGAGCTCTGCATGCTGCTCTCGCTACTACTGCTATTGTTGTCCTCGCTACTCGACGATGCCAAGCTACTCGATGGATTGCTGCCGCCTTCGTCGTTGTCCGAGCCGCCGCAGGCGGATAACGTCAGTGCCAACAGCAGATAAAGTAATGGATGGGTTGTTTTCATGGTTCTCTCACTTTTATTTTATTGTTGCCATAAAAAAACCCCACTTTCGCAGTGCCAGACACTCGTACAGCGGGGTTCCTGTTGTGGTCTCGGGCAAGGCAGGCCCGAAACGGGTTCAGTAAACGTTAGTCGGCTGCGTAGCCGGTAATGTCTCCCAACCCTTCAGGCAGAGCGCCTTTCAGGTCACTGGGCAAGTAATCAGATTCGGTGGTCCAAACCAGCCAATCAATCTTGCTCTTGTAGGGATGACCACCGCCATCGCCAATGCGCACAAAGTTGTCGCCGGCACTGCTGGCCGCCCGCATCTGAACATCCAACAGGCTGATAACCGGCTCGTCGTTACCATCCACGAAGATACGCACGTTACCGTGGGTTGCACTGTTCATGGTCACGCTGATCTGGTAAGTGTGGTACGCCGTCATATCCAACTGATCGTAATAGTCCGGCGAATTGTCGTTGACCGGATCGGCATCTTCCAACTGGATACCCACCGCGCCTTCCTGATTTCGAAGCAGGGTTTTCAAACGACTGCCCGCTTCGCCTTCATCGGCAAAGGCGGTTTCGATTTCGAGCAGCCGGCTCTCCTCATTATAACCCTGCACTCGGGCTACGACGGTCAAGTACTTGGGATACCCTTCCGGCAAAACGCCGCGCAGCGTGGCGTGATGGCGCAGATTGACATCACTGGTGGTGTCGATATCGATGGTTCCATCACCGTTGACGGTGAAGTAATCCATGTCGGTATCGCCCCCCAGCTCAAAGCTGGCGTTGCCGCCCGCTTCCAGCGCGATGGAACCATCGGCATCCGGAGCCAGCTCACCATCAAATACGCTCCAGGCGCCCGGAGGATCTTGGGGGTCGGTATTGAACGCTGGGGCGTCATTACCACCATCAGGCTCCGGCAGGTCAAGACACTCGTCAATTACACCTACCCCTACATTAGCCATCGCTTCATCCTCAACTTTCGATATTGGGACTACGTACTCCCTTACCTGCGAAGCCGGCATGATGTCGTACGCGTAGCCCGGGATATAGGACGTTGTGGACTCGTCTTGAGCACCCCGACATTCACTGCCGGTACTCGGACAGCTTCCGTCGGCGTCTATGTTTTCAAAAATGTTGTCCTCAACATCCCAGAATCCGACCTCCGAACTATCAATCGAAACAATCGGATCTTTCACATTCTCAAACACATTTCCGTCAATTCGCATCTCGGCGCCCATACGGGAGTTGATGCCTGACCCGGTCACGTTGTGATAGTAGTTGTTGAACACATGCCCTTCACCATAGCGAAACAGCGGTAAGCGCGAGTTCACGTTGTGCCAGTAGTTGTGGTGGAAGGTGATGGTTCGACCGGCATCTTCCTCGGGGCCATCTGACGAGCCCCAGAGCGAGGTCTTCCAGCTATCGTGCATGTAGTTATAGGAGATGGTCACGTTCTGTACCGCACCGCGGCCGCTGACCAACTCGTCGTAATAATCCTTGTTGCAGTTTTCGTCCAGACCACAACCCGCCTCTTCCGGCGCTTCAAGGCTGTTATACAGCTCATTGTGATCGATCCAGACATTGGTTACCGCACCATCGCGACCATCCATGCTGATCAGGTCACCGGAACCATTGGTTTGCGGAACGTAGCGCATTTCCAGGTTGCGGATGATGATGTTGCTGGCCCCGTGGCTCAGCTCCAGGCCTACGCCTTCAAAGCCGGCACTTTCGGTGCGACCGACAATGGTCACATCCTCACGGCGTACTTTAATGCCGCCGTTGGAATTGTCCCAAGTGATCAGATCGTCAATATAAATCGTCAGCGGCAGATCGGCGTACTGTTCGTCAGTCAGAACATTCTGCAACTGAGCGCCGGTGACCACGCCAACTTCATGGTTACCCGCACCCACATCGGCGCCGCCAGTTACTCCGTCACCCAGAGTGGCGAAGCCCTGAGGTGTGTTCAGGCGCTCGCAGGAGGCCCAGTCACCGTCGTATTCGTTGGGTCCACTGGACGAGGAGGATGAGCTGGTGCTGCTGCTCGAACTGGAAGATGAGCTTGAGGACGGAGGATTGTCGGAGTCGGAGCCCCCACAGGCGGACAGCAGCGCACTGATGGCCGCAACAAGGGCAAGCTTGTTGATAGTCATGGTTGATTACTCTCACTTCGGTTACTGCGTTTAATAATTATTGAAAATACTTATCCGGCGACCTTCTCACCAATCGCCTATTTTTTGAGCATACCACCAAAACAACGCGGGTTTACAGTGGCTTTACGTTTGTTGAAATACGGGCTGATAGGATCAATATGAAACGCGGAGCGGGGGACGTCAAGCGCGTGGGTTGTGCCATTTCAATGGATGTAACCGATTCTCATGGAGCATGCCGGACTGTCAGACACTGAATTCTGGCACCCGGAAAAGGCTATGTATTTTGTGTGCAACCGTTTACATCTGTGTTGGGTTCAGCGAGTATCAGCCACCATAGCTTCCGGGCACAACATCACCCGGTTACGCCCCTGGTCCTTGGCCTGATACAGCGCCCGATCGGTTCGGACAAAGGCATCGATATAGGGCTCACCGGCACGGATCTGACAGACTCCGAAACTGGCGGTCAAACGTACCTGCTCGTCCATTTCAATCCGGGCCTCGGAAACCAGTTGCCGGATCTTTTCCGCCAGAACCACCGCACTTTTGGCATCTGTGTTGGGGCACAGGAGCAGAAATTCCTCACCGCCCCAGCGACAGAGCACATCCTGCTTGCGGGTGTACTGATCCAACAGGTTCACCAACTGGCGCAGAACCTTGTCCCCGGCATCATGACCGTAGGTATCGTTGAAGGTTTTGAAATGGTCCACATCCAGCAGGATCAATGAGATGGGCTGGAATTCGTTCTGGTGAATCATCTGGGACAGACGCTGTTCAAAACCGTAACGATTGTAGGCCCCGGTAAGCGGGTCGCGGGTGGACAGTTGCTTGTAGCGGTCGGTTTCCTCTTTCAACTGCGCATTGCGATTGGAGAGGATATCCAGTTGCCGACGGTGGCGCCGGGTAATCCGGGACAGCAGAACCAACCGATGGATGCCCCAGGCACCCAGCCCCACCAGCCAGATCAGCAGAATGCTCAGGTACCAGGTGGCGGCCGAGATCCACTCACCGACAAAACTCGCTTCCTTGATGATCACATCGTAGTTCCCGGGCTCAAGGTGCTGGGCGTAGCCTATACCCACGGCGATCACGTTGTGAAACGCGGGACGTCGCAGATCCCGCGGCAGGTCTCGAGCACTGCTCCACCAATCTGCCAGAGACAGCTCATCAAAACCGATTCTCAGGGTTCCCCCCAACTCTCCGGCCTTGATGTCGAACTTGTTGAATTGGGCACTGTTGTTATCGTCCGGGTTGGAGTAACGCTCATCGTAATGGCGCATAAAGAACTGCACGTCCTGGTTATGACCCGGGGTTTCCAGCTGTAGCTCGAAGGCCTCAAAGTCGGTCAGATCCAACCCGTGCAGATTGTCTTCGGACAACAAGAGGTTGATGCCGCAGAACACGTAATCGCCCTCGGGCTCAACCCGACAGCGCCAGTGGTAATCCTTCTCCGGCCCGACCCACTCCGAATGGCTCGGCCCGCCCTGCATGGCGTCACCGTAGGGTGCGAGAATGATGGTACTGTCGGCGTGGGGCACCAGTGAGTGCTGCCGCTCGGGAATCAGCGGGTGTGCGGCCACAGCCAGCAAGGTAATGGCAATGGCCACCAGCAAGAAATGCAAGGAGCGACTGGGAGACATGGCGGCGCCGTTTTTGTTGAATATTGCGCCAATTGTAGCAAGCAACCTACTCCTTTGGGCGACTTCCCGGGCCATTTATCAGATTATTCTGCTATGGTTAGCCGGTAGTTATAACCATAAACGAGGTCATACCATGCGACTCATAACTCTGTCTTTCTGTGTTTGGCTGCTGACGGCCTGCAGCCTCCAACCCCACGGCCAATCCGAAGGTTCCGAACCGCAATTGGAACGCCTGAGTTTTACCAGCGCTCTGGATGGCAGCGAGCGGCAGTTTTTCGTGTATTTGCCCAGAGGCTATGAAACTCAAACCGGGAAGGACTGGCCGGTGCTTTTGTTTCTGCACGGCAACGGTGAGCGAGGCAATGGCCGGGACGAGCTGGACTATGTACTGGCCCATGGGCCGCTGTACGAAGCCTGGATCCAGAAGCGGGACCTGCCGTTCATCATGATCGTGCCCCAGCTCCCCATGTTCGGAATGGATGAGCACGCGGATTACCTGCGCAACCGGGACCCGTCTCAAATACCCCAACGATTGGCCGATGGGGTTCCACCCCGCCCGGCGGATTTCCCGACGCCCGAGCCCATGAATGGCGTGCCTGCACCCGCCTCCATGGACGACATTCCCCCCACCCTGCCCAACGGCTGGGATCGCATTGAAGACGACCTGATCATGATGCTCGATCGGATCGAGGCCAACTACCGGGTGGATCAACAACGGGTCTATCTCAGTGGCCTGAGCTACGGTGGCTTCGGTACCTGGTATATGGCCAGCCAGCACCCGGAGCGCTTTGCGGCCATCAGCCCGGTGGTGGGCTGGGGCCATCCGGACCTGATGGCACCCATCGCGGAACACCAGCTCCCCCTATGGGCGTTCGCTGCCGGACGTGATCCGGTCGTCACCATTGAGCATTTTTACCCCGGGCTGAACGAGCTGGAAAAGCTCGGACACCCCGCGGTGCGCTTTACCAACCACGAGGACATGGGCCACGATGCCTGGACCCGGGTGTACCGCAGCGAAGACCTGTACCGCTGGTTGTTGGGGCATTCCCGGGCGGACGAACCCTCAGGGGAGTAAGTTGGCCCAGGCCTTGGTGCCAGGATCAATTTTTACATCTCCCTCATGACGGCCGGGAATGGGTGCAAAGCGCAATGCCTGCTTGGCACCCACCTCCGAGGCGAAGTAGCCCCAGAGGGTCAACTGCTTGATCATCCGGTAATAATCGGCGTCGCTGTCCTGCTCCA
This sequence comes from Marinimicrobium sp. LS-A18, assembly GCF_000463525.1. Classification (NCBI taxonomy): domain Bacteria; kingdom Pseudomonadati; phylum Pseudomonadota; class Gammaproteobacteria; order Cellvibrionales; family Cellvibrionaceae; genus Marinimicrobium; species Marinimicrobium sp. LS-A18. Next base: position 193,945 of record NZ_AWEP01000006.1, on the reverse strand, counting down.
GCGCCAATAACAATTGCTCTCGTTGACCCGGTGTCAGTGACCGAACATCGGTGTTGAACTGAGCCTGGCTGCGCTGCTGCAGATCGGCCAATCCTCGCAGAAAAACCTGTTGTTCCGCCGGCGTGTAGTAACCGCTGACCATCGCCTGCATAAAAGCGCCGATACCGGCGGCTTTGGCACCGGGTGAATCCTCGGTGCTGGGCAGAATGGTCTCACCAACGTCACTGAGCAGTGCCACCTCCGGTTCGGCCAGCACGGGTTGAACGGCCGTAGGCAATGCGCCGCTTAAAAAGGCGGACGCACCGAACACCTGGGTGGCCGATACCAGACCCAGCGCACCCATCATCGTGTGTAATGCCTGTCTGCGATTCATCTCGCCCCCTTACAGATTGCGTTTATTGAGTTGATCCACCGCGTAATGCGCGGCCCGGGCCGTCAATGCCATATAGGTCAGGGACGGATTCTGGCAGGCGGACGAGGTCATGCAGGCGCCGTCGGTCACAAACACGTTGGGCACCGCATGCAGCTGGTTGTGACCATTGAGCATGGAGGTTTTGGGGTCACGCCCCATGCGGGCGGTGCCCATTTCATGAATGGCGAGCCCCGGGGCCTGCTCACTGTCAACGGTCTGGATGTTTTTGTAGCCGGCTTTTTCCAGCATTTCGGCGGCGCTGTCGCGAATGTCCCGGGTCATATGGTGCTCGTTGTCCGAATAATCGCAGTCCATATTCAGCAGTGGCATGCCCCAGGCATCGGTCTGGTCCTTGCTCAGGGTCACTTTGTTGTCAAAGCGCGGCAGAAACTCCCCCATGCCGGTCATATTGATCCGCCAGGGGCCCACTTCACTCATCTTGTGTTTGAACTCGGCGCCGAAGGGAGCGTCACCCTCCTGGACATTACCCTGCGCCCGGTAGGCGCCCACGGAGTATGAGAAACCGCCGATGTACTGATCCTGCTTATCATCAAAAATATTCCGGAACCGGGGCAGATAAGTGCCGGTGGGACGACGGCCGTAATAGTAACGGTCTTCCAGTCCCTCCACTTCGGCACTCGCCCGGGCGCGGTAGTTGTGATCCATCAGGTAGTGCCCGAGCACCCCACTGTCGTTACCCAGACCGTTGGGGAAGCGCTCGGAGGTGGAATTCTTCAGAATCAGGGTGGTGTTCAGCGTACTGGCGTTGACGAAAATGATGCGTGCGAAGTACTCGGTCACCGCCTTGGTTTCGGCGTCGATTACCCGGACACCGGTGGCACGCTGTTTCTGCTCGTCGTAGATGATGGAGTGCACCACCGAGTGTGGGCGCATGGTCAGGTTGCCGGTGGCCGCAGCGGCCGGCAGGGTTACCCCGTTGCTGCTGAAATACCCGGTAAACGGGCAGCCCCGGGCGCAACGGGCCCGGTACATGCAGGGCCCGCGTCCATTGTGATGTTGCGACAGGTTCGCGGTGCGAGACATCACCAGATGACGATTGGGGAACTGACTTTCGATGGACTGCTTGAAGTGTTTCTCCACCGCATTCATTTCCATCGGTGGCAGGAATTCACCATCCGGAATCTGCGGCAGGCCGTCGCGGTTGCCACTGATACCGGCAAACTTTTCCACGTGGCTGTACCAGGGGGCAAGGTCCTGATAGCGGATGGGCCAGTCCACACCGACGCTGTTGCGGGCGTTGCTCTCAAAGTCGAAATCGCTCCAGCGCTGCACCCAGCGCGCCCACATCAGCGACTTGCCACCGACCTGATAACCGCGAATCCAGTCAAAGGGTTTGCTCTGCAGGTAGGGGTGCTCGGCGTCTTTGACAAAGTGATGGGCGGTCGCCTGATTGACCGCGTAGCAGCGCGACAACACCGGGTTGGCGGCTCTGAACTCCGCGGACATCTCCCCGAACAGGGGCAGATCCCAGGCCTCTTTGTGGGCGGTGGGGTAATCTTCAATGTGCTCGATGTGCCCGCCCCGCTCCAATACCAGCGTCTGCAGGCCCTGCTCACACAGTTCCTTGGCCGCCCAGCCCCCGGAAATACCGGAGCCGATGACGATGGCATCGTAGGTATGCGATTGCTTGCCCGCTCCCAGAATGGTCGCGCTGACCTTGGTTGTCGCCATAACCACACCTTATCGTTATTGATCAATTTCGGGGTACACTGCCCCCACTGGCGAGCCATTATTACCCACCTGTGCAACAAATGAAACCGGTTGCACGGTCAAAAAATGCTCGCTAGACTGACCCAACCATTCAAAATCGACAATAAAGTGAGGACTTATGGACCGGATACAGCCAGGCCGCCGCCAATTCCTGAAAGGCGCCGCCGCCCTCGGTGCCGCCGTTGCAGCGGCCTCCACCCTGCCCGGATGTGGCAGCCTGATCGGCAAGCGCAATACCTTCGATATTTCCCTGGCGCAGTGGTCCCTGCACCGCCGCTTCTTCAGCGGAGACGCCAACCCCATGGACTTCGCGGCCATCACCCGGCAGGAATTCGGGATTGGCGGCGTCGAGTACGTCAATCAGTTCTACAAGGACAACCTCTCCGACGCTCTGGTCCAGGACCTGCGTCAGCGGGCGGATAATGAGGGCGTGCGCAGCCTGCTGATCATGATCGACGGCGAAGGCGCCCTGGGTGCCCCCACCGAAGCCGATCGGAAGCAGACCGTGGACAACCACAAAAAATGGGCCGACGCCGCCCACGCCCTGGGCTGCCACTCCATCCGGGTAAACGCCCAGAGCCAGGGCAGTTACGACGAACAGCGCGAGCGCGCGGCCGACGGCCTGGTCAAGCTGGCGGAGTACTGCGAACCCCTGGGCCTGAACGTACTGGTGGAAAACCACGGTGGTCTGTCCTCCAACGCCCGTTGGCTGAGCCAGGTGATGGAAACCGCCAACCACCCCCGGGTGGGCACCCTGCCCGACTTCGGCAACTTCACCATCAATCGCGACACCGGCGAAAGCTACGACAAGTATCAGGGCGTGCGCGAGCTTATGCCCTATGCCAAAGCGGTGAGCGCGAAGAGCTATGCCTTTGATGCTCAGGGCAATGAAACCAGCATCGACTTTCACCGGATGATGGATATCGTCATGGCCGTGGGTTACAGCGGCTGGGTGGGCGTTGAGTACGAGGGCGATAAGCACTCGGAAGCGGAAGGGATTATTCTGACGCGGGATTTGTTGCGGTCGATCAAAGGCTGACCTTAAACGGCTGTCCAAACAAAAGAAGCCCCGCAAACGCGGGGCTTCTTTTGTTTAGGGTATCAAGAAAATCCTTTTTCTTGGGTCGCCCTTCTTACATCGGCTCAACAATCAAGTTATCGATGTCGATGGCGCAGCCGGACTCGCAGCGGAACTGCAGGAACGACTCTGTCGTACCGAGATTTTCAGTAATCTCGTAGACGTAGGTTTGCCCAGCTTCATAGGTACGAGAATCTACATTAACGATGCGAGAATCGAAGTCATGCAGAGAGTTACTTGAGCTGGTCGTATTGTTATCCAGATATACAAAGAAGTTCGCAGTTGCATCTTCTTCCACTGGAACGGTGTTTACCGCAACCACATCAAACTGAATGCGGAACGGCTGACTCAGATCCATATCACCTTGGGGTTCAGTGGTTTCGGACGTAGTGGCGGCCCGAGTCCGGTCACCCGCAGTGATCCGAGAAGAATCAAAGCTCAGAACACCATCCATCACAGCAGTTGTACCACCGGTCTCATAATAGAAAGAGGTACTAGCGTCAGTGGACACATGGCGATATTCAGTGCTGTAGAAGTCTTCTGATGTAATGCCCTCAAAAGCTTCATTGATCAGCCCTGCGTCTCCACCATTAGAGTCCTGATACTGGATTACAATATCGCTCAGCGTGATGCCCAGCTCAGAATCCGGCCCCTCAGGCTGACCACAGCCTGAATCACAGCGGAACTGGAAGAAAGAAGTAGCAGTGCCCACATCGGACTCAATGACTACTTCCTGACCATCTGTGAGGGTGTCCAGCGTAGCGGAGTAGATGGTAGTAGCGTCTTCATGCACTGAATTCCAACCATCTTCTGCACTACCGGTGCCAGACTCAGTGTTGTTCACGTAGATCATGAAATTGCCACCAGCATCGTTCGCCTTGTTGACGGTGAAGCTGACGGTATATGGCTGGCTCAAGTCGATTCCGCCGACGGCCTCCAGACCGGTGCCTTCATCATGACCAACATAGAACCGACCATCGCCCCAGGTAATCGCGTTATTCGCAACATACATGCGGGAAGAACCAGCGCGCGGGTTGTAGAACGGCTTGGTCAAATCATCCGGGAAAGCCAGGAAGATTTCGTTTTCCTCGCCGAAGAACTCTTCGAATGTCATGTCGAGGTTAACGCTCAGCGGCAGACCTTCGAATGCAACACCTTCGAACTGCGGAGGCTGCACATACTCTTCGTTGACTTCACAGGTGGCGTATTCCACGGCATCACCCGCCTGATGCTCTACCACCAGGTTACTGATCACCGCGTAACCGCCGCTGCTCACCCGCAGCTGCAAGTAAGAAGTGGGAGTACCCACAGGCATGCTATCGCCATCCAGTGCCGGGATAACAGCAATGGTATCTCCGACACGGTTGCCTTCATTATCCATCATGTAGGCATCACCAGGAACATCAACGACTACGCGATTACCGGCCTGGAAAGTACCGATTTCTTCTCGCAACAGTAACGAAGCAGTGCTCCAGAGTGAGTCAGCTTGGCGACCACCACTGTTGTTGTCGACGTAAAGCTCCAGATTACTGAAACCAGAGCCCCAGGGGCCGTTGTCGTTCAAGCAGAAAGAAACGCGGTAGGGTTCGCTCAGATCCAGCTCACCCCAGCTGCCCAGCTCAGCGGTAGCACCTTCGGCACCATCACTGGTATCGCTCTTTCTGTCGTTGGCGTTTTCGTCCGTCAAATCGGACAGAATCTGACCGATGCTCATGCGAGCACTGTCAATCAATGCGAGATAGCCGTTACCCGCCATCCAACTGGTAGACTCAGGATCAACTTCGCCGATGGACACTTCCCCGGTGTCGGGGTCTTCAGCCCACAAGCAGCAGGTCGGGTAATAGAATGAAGGATGTGGATCGGTCAGCGTGGATTCATTGCCATCCTCATCCACGATAGTGTTGGATGCTGGAGTATTCAGTGCTTTGTAGGAGTCACTGAAGAAGTCAAGCGTACTGGTCGCTTCGAAGTTCTCTACCAGAGGCAAGGTTTCAGCTTGAATTTCAATCTGAGTGCCTTCCTCGGGTGGATCATCTTGTGGGATGTCATCGGGGTCGTCATTACCGCCCCCGCCACCACCACCGCCGCTACTACCACCGCAAGCGACCAGGGTGCTACCCAGCATTAATGCTGCTAATAATTTAAGTTTCATATCGGTTGATCTCCTACGTTTTTATCTAATGATATCTCTCTACACCCCAGTTAATTGCTCTACGCAATAGCAGAGCAATCAACCATGAGTTCTTTTACCAGAAGCGTATGGTAGCCCCCACCTGAAAGGTGCGACCCAAACCTTCCGATTCATACATCACCGGTCCGTTGGAGTAATCGTTACCACGGAAATAGAAGACATCTACATCCTCTGTCACATTCAGGACATCGAAGTAGAACTTAATGTCTTCGTTCAGGTTGTAAGTGGCCTTGAAATCTAGGCCAAAGATTTCATCGTGGAACACATCTGCCCAGCGCCGACAATTTTCCGGGTAAACAACGCCTGAACCCGTGGCACCTTCGAGCGCATCGGGGTTACTGGCATCATTCAGCGCCGCCCACTCCCGGTCAGTCTGGATGTCTGCGGCAGAGCAGGAACCAATCTGCTTGAGAACTTCACTACGATAATTTTGAATCAAACGCGCAGAAAACATCTCATTTTCCCAACCCAAGGTCAGGTTTGCGGTCAGGTCAGCCTGATTCGGCAGTCTGATATCGTCTGCACGGACCGTCTCCCCTGCGTCTGCGGTACTGCTAAGCAATGTCATGTTGCCGTTAACAAAGAAATTGTTATCAAAGTAACGGGAGTAACTGATTTCTGCACCATACACTGACGACGTATCCCCGTTGAGCGTGGTATTTACATCCTGGAAGACATGGTCCTGGTCGATGCGGAACACGTTCTCGGTAATGGACGGATCACCTCCATCCGACGAATCGATGCGATCCAAAGCCACTTTAACTGAACCTGGAAGATCGTTTCTCGCAACATCAATACCCCTTACTTCAACAATAAAGTCATCGATTTGCTTATAGAAAACGGCGAGTTCGGCGAAGTGACCGTTGGGACCATACCAACTGACCGACGCATCGAAGTTAGTGGCTTCCATGGCTTTCAGATCAGTATTGCCCAGTTCTAAGGCGTTTCCTTCACAAAGGGTGAAGTTCTGCGAAATGAACTCGACATAACCATCGTTAGGCGCACCCAAATCGTCCTGAAGGTTATCACTGCAGTTATCGCGGCCTTCAATCGGGTCCGCTGCGCTCAGGAAAACCCGACCGTCAAATCCGGCGTCTGCACTGGCGTCATCGTAGTCAGGACGATTGTAGTTGGTCCAAAGGGAGCTTCTCACCAACAGGTCGTCTCTTGGCTCCCAACGCAAATGCAGACCGGGATATACACCATCGTACTGATTGACGACAAACCCGCCGGTTGTTGGGTCTCCGAGGGGCATTACGATATCCCGAACGACGCCGTCTTCCTGCTGGAAGCGATCGTGACGCAAAGTGAACCAACCTGTAGAACCAAACTCGGTTTCTACATACCGTGCACCAGCAATCAACCACATGTTATCTGTCAGGTTGAATTCACCCATCAGATAAGCTTCATTGCTCTCTTCATAGATTGCGTAGTTATCGCTCTTGCTCGCTTGGCCACTTCTATTCGGGTCCAAGTTCAAGGGGATTTGGCGCGTAATATCGAGAAGATTTTCGGCATCAGCCGTTGTTATGAAATCGTGATCGAAGCGAGGATTTCTAGGTGTATAGGTTTCGAAATCGCCGCGACCAATACCCGTGTTTGCCCAGGTAAGACATTCTTCGTCACCTTCACAAGCAAAGGGGTAGTCACTCGGGTTTACACTCCAACGAGCGCGATCCCGGCTCCGGGTACGCTCTTTGGCGAGAACACCAGCCTTGAAGTAGTTGACAAAGCCGCCTTCAAAATCACGACGGATATTCAGTTTGAACTGCTCAACGTCGTCTTCGCGGAAGCCGTCCTCCAGATATATCCCGTCGTAAACAAAGGCTTCCTGTCGACGCTCTCCAAGCTCATAACCAGGGAAACCTGCATAGCCACCAGTTCCGGGAACACCGGAGGTTGGAATTACAGCACCGGACTGTTCAGCCAAGGCGCGAATCTGTGTGCGCGAAAGTACCTGAGCCTCGATATCGTCCTGGAAGGACCGCGCGTACATTGGGAGCGACTGAATTCGGAACTGTACCCTTCTGTCATCCGGATTGGTTTGCTCGCCCACTGAATTATGGTATTCGTAGTCCACCGTCCACAGATCAATATTGTTTTCGCCACCCAGAGCGAAGGTGGTTGTCTTATCTTCAGCCTCCTGGATGAAAACGTGCTGCTGCAAATCCGTATCAGATACGGCAAAGCTGTTATTTTCAGGGTTCACATAGGACACGTACCGTGCATCACCCTGCCCAAAACGGAAGTACTCCCGCAGGGTCAGCTCTTCATCGGTAAAGGTTGAGTGGTCATAGCGAACAAAGTACTCGCTATTGTCGGTTGGCCGCCACTCCACGTTAAAGGTACCCGCCGTAGTAGTGCGTACGCTCTCATCTTGACGGACCTCGAACTCCCAGGGAGCCAGGATTCTCGGCTCATCGATATAAGGATCGACTACACCTTCCTGCAGGTACTCCAGAGAGCTTCTGGCGTTATTTTCACGATTGTTGCTGTCATCACCGAGCTGTGGCCGAGAAACGCGCAAGAATCGAAGGTCGTTGCTGGTATCGTGAAATATCTGATTAACTTCGGTAGCGCGCTCTTCGTGAGACAGGGAAACCGCAATACCAATCGTTTCATCAGCGAGAAGTTTAGTCGCCTGGATAGTCGCTTTCGGCGAAAATTCTCCACGCTGCTCATGCATAGCCCCTTGAAGGCTTAATCTGAGGCTATCCTCACCGCGGGAGAACGCGGTCACTGAGTTCACGTTGACGCGGCCACCAATCGAGTTCAGGTCCATATCCGGCGTCAATGATTTGAAAACTTCAATGGACCCCATCAAGTCAGCAGGAATCGAATTAAGTGCGACAGAACGGTTATCGGTGCTTGAAGAGGCTAATTCAGAATTGTTCAGGCTTACGCCAACGAAATTCGGACCCAGACCCCGGACGTTCACAAATTCGCCCTGGCCGTCACTTTTCTGAATAGTAACACCCGGAAGGCGCTGAAGCGCTTCAGCGACGTTCTGATCAGCAAAATTACCTGCGTCATCCTGAGAGATGACGGAGCTGAAGATGTCCCGATTACGCTCAATTTCTCGAGCGTTCAGCTCTGCAGCTCGAACACCCTGGACAAGAATTTCTTCCAGCATGGGCTCGGCAGCCTGATCGTCCTGAGCATGGGCAATAAGGGGCAGGGAACCACCAGCCACCAGCGAAACCGCCAGTGACAGCATACGTTTATGAAACATTTTGTCTCCCTCGACTACTACTTTTTAATTTATTTAGGTTGAAGCTTTTTCTGAGATTCAGACGGACTGATGCCGCTTTAGAATCCGATTGATATTTTTAGTGTACGTGTCTGTACGGATTGTCCTGTACTGCTTTATCGGTTTTTATCGCGCTCAACTCGTCTGTTTATAAGGTTGATTGTGGTAGGTTTTACAGACTTTTTTTGAGCATTACCTAAAGATCTTTGCACAGGGAGTGGCACAATTCAAGGCCAACTGAGGTGATTTTTGGCTAAAGAGCCAACTATTACTAACAGCGCCTTCCTAATAGATTGTGGTTCTATGCGCCAGCCATTTTTCGCTATTTGGCCCTTTGTTAGGCTACGCAACCTAATCATTTTTGATGTGTTAAAACGCCAATCCCAACACTCGACCAGGATCTGAATGCGCGACCATCTTGCTTTGTGATTACTGGTAGCGGGTTATTGCGCTTCCTCTGAGTGAGTCGATCTGCATGAATCTGGTCATCGCTAAATTGAACATTGGCTAGCTGCCTGTCCTGCATATTTCAAAAAATGGAGGATAAGCGGCAACGTCAGGACTGTACCCTGGGAATCTCGCGGCGGACCTTGAGAAAACGGTAGACGCCAATTCCCGCCATGACCAATCCGCCGAAAATGGCGATCCAGGCCAGCACGTTCAGAACCGGTTGTTCCGGTAGGAACTGCAGTACCACACCACCACCGATGATGACGGACAGCGCCGTGCGTATGTAGGACAGCAGGGTACGCTCGTTGGCCAGGTGGGTGCGCTCAACCGCAAGGTGGTCGCGCAGATCGGTATCACTCACTAAGAACCTCCATAGGGGTTTTCCGCAGATAGTCAGTCATGGCTCAGGGTCTCATTGAATAGTCTGTAATGAGGGATTCGACAGGCTGTCACGATAGATGACCGTGCAATTGCGTCCTGCCGCTTTGCCTTCATACAGCGCCTGATCGGCGTGTTTCATCATCTCATTGACGCTCAGCGCCTGGCCGTGACGTTGCACCGGGGTCACACCGCAACTGAGTGTGTGTGCGATGGAGTGTCCTTCGTAGAGCGTCGGCGTTCGGGCAAACTCTTCGCGGATTCGCTCGGCAATAGCGCGTGCCGACTGTACTCCCTCGGTTCGCACCAACAAAGCGAACTCCTCACCGCCGTACCGAATGCAGACATCGGTGTCCCGGCAATGTGCCCGGAGCAACCGTGCCACTTCTCTCAGTACTTGGTCTCCGGCATCGTGGCCGTAGTGATCGTTGATCTGCTTGAAATAATCCAGGTCGATCATGATCAGGTACATGGGTTTCCGGCGGGCGGAACCATTTTCGATAAAACCTTCGTACTCACTCTGCAACAACCGTCGGTTACCCAGACCGGTCAGCGGATCCTGATTGGCCAGTGCCAACGCATTGCGCCGTTCGGTTTCCAGGTTCAGCAGGCGCTCTGTTAATGCGACGGTCAGAAATACCGCTTCAAGCAGGCTTCCGACCTGCAACAGTGTCAGTGCGTACATGCCATTGGGAACAATGCTCAGGTAAGCACTGGCCAGCGTCAGGAGCAAGCTGACGCAATACAACAGCCAGGCGAGAAAATACCAGCGCGCGTACCGCAGGCCGCTATACCAGGCGTGAGCACCGATGACTGGCAGCACGAATGCAATCACTGCCAAGGTGATAAACGCGATGTGTAACGCCGGCTCGTAGGCGCCCATCAGGCGCACAGCAATGCCCGCCAGTGCCACAAACTGGATCACCTGCAACAGACGATGGCCCAGCGGGAAATGAACGCGGGTATTCAGGAATGACTTGGAGAACTGGGTCGCGCAAAGTGCGAATAATAAGAACGCGATATGGAAGCCTTCGTTATGCCCATAAATACTGTCAGGCCAAAGGTATTGATAGCCGAATCCGTTCAACAGCGTCCACTTCCAACCGGTGGCCAGTAGCAATGCCGCATAGATGAAAACGCTGGGGCGACGCAGCAGAGTTCCAATGATCAACGCAAGAAACAACATCACGGCCAGGGCGCCGTAATAGGCACCAAACCACAGGTTTTCGTACTGTACCGCCTGAGTGAATGCTTCCGGAGAATACAGGGTAAACTGAAGACTGACCGAGTCCGGCTTGTCGTAGTAGACCTTCAGATATATATCCGTGTAACTATCGCCTCCTGTTTGACCTGGAAATGCCAGGGTGCGGTAATCAATCGGGCGTTCATGGAAGGGGACCCGGTCGGACAGGTGCGCTCGTTCAAACTTTGAGGCGGTAGCATCACGGGTATAAAGCTCGATGTGATCTAGATAGGATGTTTTGTGGACCAGTATCCAGGAAACCGGTTTGTTGTGAGTGTTAACCAACCGGGTGCGTAACCAGTAGGCCTGGCCCGATATCCCCTGATTGATGTCGGCCCGATGCAACGGCCGGAAACCCGTGTCGGCTCGAACCTCCTCAAGGGTCACATCGGGTGCCGCAGGCCGAAATTCGACCTGATCCACCAGAGACTGTTGGGTCAGCCCCTCAATGTCAATCACAGGCTCCCGAGCGTGGGTCGCCGTGCTGATCAGCAGCAGGACAAGCCACAAAAGAAGCGCCCGCAGCCCGAGCGTTGCCACGGTTGTCGTAGTACGGTTTGTAATCATTCAGGGGCCAGGTTCGCAGTGCCGATACCGGGAGTATAGGCGAAAAAAAAGCGCCACCCCAGAGGGTGGCGCTCATCAGCTACAGCCCGGCTCGCAGGCGCGAGCCGTCGAGGGTCAGTAGCTGTAACGCAGGCCGAGGTAAACCTCTCGGCCAGTGGTGTTGTACTCACGCACCAGGTTCATGTCGCCCAGCGGACCGGTGGTGTACAACCGCTCGGTCTCGTTGGTCATGTTGATGCCTTCCAACGTCACCTTCAGGTCATCGGTGATGTTGTAGAACGCCGACATGTCCAGACGGGTTGGACCGGTGGTCGCTTCCTGGGCGTTGCCGTTGCTGCCATTCGGGCTGGTGATGTAGTCATCCCGGCCGTTGATGGAGCCACGGATGCCGTAGCGATCGGTCTCGTAGTACAGCGTGAAGTTGTAGCTTTCTTCCGACAGGCCCGGCAACGTGCTCACCACCGAACCGAAGTTCGCCTCGGAGCTCACATAGGTGTAGTTGGCAATCATACCCAGGTTGTCGAACGGTGCCGGCAGGAAGGTGAACGGCTGCTGATACGCGATCTCCACCCCATCGAGCTGGGCGCCATCGCCGTTGACCGGCTGGGAGGTAAACCAGGCCGAGCCGTTGATATCCACCGCGTTGGGCTCAAACAGCGGAGAATCCGGGTCGTAGGCCGGGTAGTTGGACACGATCTGGCGCAGCTCCGGGGTGAGCGGTCCTTCCACTTCGTCACCGCTGATGAAGCTTTCGATGTCTTTGTGGAACAGGGTCACCGCCAGCAGCGCTTCGCTGTCGAAGTACCACTCCAGGCCCAGATCCACGGCGCTGGCGCGCATCGGGTCGAGGTTCGGGTTACCCCGGCTGATGTTGCCGTTGATCGGGGTCACACCGGTCACGGTGGGCGACAGGCTGCCCAGCCCCGGACGGGTGATGTTGCGGGAGATGTTGGCGCGCAACAGCAGGTCTTCTTCAATTTCCCACACGATGTTGGTCGAGGGCAGCACGTCGGTGTAGGCGTTGTCCTCGGACAGCAGGATCGCCTCGCCGGTGACCGGGTCTTCGGTGGCACCGCTGGAGGTCATGAAGGTCCGGGCGATACGCAGGCCGGTGTTCACCCGGAAGGGACGGTCAAACACGCTGGTTTCAAAGTCCACTTCACCGTACAGGCCCATGGTCTCTTCCTGTACGTTCCAGGAGGAGGCGTCCACCGGTACCGGGGTGAATTGACCCGCGCCGTAGGCTTCAATGGTGTTGTCGAAGTGGGCGATCAGGAAGTCGCGCGGGAAGCCGCCGGGGGCATCCAGGCCGCTGGCAAAGTCATCAATACCGATACCGGTCAGTGAGGTGGCCAGATCCGAGGTCACTTCATCCGGTGCATCGATGGTGCCTTCGGTCGGGTTGTAGCGCAGAGAGTCCACTTCCCGGTCGTTGTAGATAAAACCGGTTTTGAACACGGCGCCGCCCTGCTCGGTTTCCAGATCCAGGCGGAAGGTGGTGTTGTCCCGGTCCACCACGTCTTTGCGCAGCGTCGGGCCGGAGAAGAAGTAGTTCGACGGCTCCAGAATATCGAACCCGTAGCTCATCTCCGCAATGTCGGAATCCGCACCGAAGTCGAAAGTGAAGTCGTGACCTTCCGAGGCGGTCAGGTTGAAGCGGTACTGTTCTTCATCGTGTTCGGAGTTGGCGTTACCCAACATGAAGCTCAGTTCGGTGCGATCGCTCAGGTCGTACTTACCGGAGAATACGGTCTGCAGGAAAGTGGTTTCCGAGAACTGGCCGCGGCTTTCCGAACGCGGGGTCACGTTCTGGAAGGTACCGGCGACGATCTGACGACCGGCGGCATCCAGGGTCACACTGGTGGGTGTGATTTCATCGAAGGTGTTCCGGAACTGGGCGAAGTAGTTGTAGGACTCGCGGTCGTTCGACAGCTCGGAACCGACGATGTCCAGACCCAATTCCAGGCGATCATTGGGGCGGAACTGGAAGGCGGCGGTCACACCGGTGCGATCCTGGGTGTTGCCGAAGTAGTCCATCCGGGGCAGGCGCGGGGTCCACATGTAGTCGAGCGGATCGTCACCTTGAGTGTATTCGGGGTGGTTGGTATCCGGGTCGGGCGTGCCGTTGATGGTGGTACCACTGGTGTCCGCCCAGCTTTGGCCGTTGGCAAACGGCGAGGTATAGCGCACGGTGCCGAAACCTTCCTGACGCACGGTGCGGGTGGAGTGAGCCACCGAGAACAGCACCCCGACGGTGTCGTCCATAAAGGTGTTGCTCACCAGCGCGGCGAAGCGCGGGTCGGCTTCGTCGGCGACGTTATCTACGGTGAACTGGCCGCTGACGCTGGCGTTCAGGCCGGGGTTATCAAATGGCTTGGCGGTAAACAGCTCCACGGTACTGGCCAGACCGCCCTCTTCCACCGACGCCTTGGGCGACTTGTGAATGTCGATGCGGTTGAACAGTTCCGAGGCGAAGATGTTGAAGTCCATGGAGCGGCCGCGGTTGACGCCGCCGGAGGAGTCCAGGCCGCCGGCGCTGCCGGGTACTTCCATACCGTTCAGGGTACTGCGGGTGAAATCCGGGCTCAGGCCGCGCACGGTGATGCTGCGACCTTCACCGCCCTCGCGGGTGATGGCCACACCGGGGACCCGTTGCAGGGACTCGGCCAGGTTGAGGTCGGGCATTTTACCCATGTCTTCAGCGACAATGGTTTCGACGTTGTTGGCGGAATCGCGTTTGATGTCCAGCGCGCGTTCCAGACTCTGGCGGAAGCCGGTGACCACCACTTCTTCCAGAGCGCCAGCACCTTCGTCTTGGGCGTGGGCAGCGGGCATGGCAGCAGCAGCGAGCGCCAGGGCGAGCGGGCTCAGGTGGAATACTTTCATTCTCAAACTCCCTCAATGTTTATTGTTAGAACAGGGTTCTTGTATTGGAATGGCAACCCAATGGTTGCGCAATCAAATAATGGCACAGGTGTTACATGGGGTAAAGGGTTCGACGCAAAATAGACGACTTTACTTGAGTTAAGTCACAAAATACGGCTACTAAGGCACTTTGGCGCATGTAACAGCATTTCATAAACATCAAAGGCATAAAAAAGCCAGGCCGTTATTTCGACCTGGCTTTACGGGTGTTGCTAGTGGTGTAAGAAGAACACCGATCGATCTTAGGCGCTCATTCCCAGATCCCGGTTCACACCATTGATCAACGCTTTGATGGCGGCCGCGACAATGTTCTTGTCCTGCCCGACGCCAAACACCGGCTTGTGATCACCCACTTTCACTTCGACATAGCATACCGCCGCCACATCGGAGCCGGCTCCCAGGCCGTGCTCGTGGTAATCCACCACCGTAATGGTCTGACCGGCGTGCTCACCCAGGGCCTTGGCGGCGGCATCAATCGGGCCATTGCCGGTACCGGTCAACTCCACTTCCTGGCCCTGGAACTTGCCCAGGATCAGGGTGTTCACCACGCCGTCTTCGCCATCACTGACCCGACTGCTGGTGTACACATAAGGCGCATTGACCTGCAGGTACTCCTGATCAAACAGCTTGTAGATATCACCACTGGCCACCTCTTTGCCCGAGGTGTCACTGACTTTCTGGACCACGCCGCTGAACTCGATCTGCAGACGACGGGGCAATTCATAGCCTGCCTGCTGCTGAAGCAGGAAGCTGACACCGCCCTTGCCGGACTGACTGTTCACCCGCACCACGGCATCGTAGCTGCGGTTGAGGTCGGCCGGGTCAATGGGCAGATAAGGGACTTCCCAATAGCCCTCTGGGTCCTGCACCGCAAAGCCCTTCTTGATCGCATCCTGGTGTGAGCCGGAAAAGGCGGTGAACACCAACTCACCCGCATAGGGATGGCGCGGATGAACCGGAAGTTGGGTGCACTCTTCGGCCAACTGGCGGATCTGATCAATGTCGGTGAAGTCCAGGCCCGGGTGAATGCCCTGGGAGTAGAGGTTCATGGCCAGGGTCACCAGGTCCACATTACCGGTGCGTTCGCCGTTGCCGAACAGACAACCTTCCACCCGATCGGCGCCGGCCATGACCGCCAGCTCGGCCGCCGCCACGGCGGTACCCCGATCGTTGTGCGGGTGCACACTCAGAATGATGCTCTCGCGATTGTTGAGATTGCGGTGCATCCACTCAATCTGGTCGGCGTAGGTGTTGGGCGTGGACATTTCCACGGTCGCCGGCAGGTTGAAAATCATCTTGCGTTCGGGTGTCGGCTGCCAGATCGCCGAGACCGCATCGCACACCTCTTTGGCGAACTCCACTTCGGTGCTGGAGAACACTTCCGGCGAATACTGGTACACCCATTCGGTGCCCGGTTGAGCTTCGGTGAGCTCTTTCACCCAGCGGGTGCCGCGCTCGGCAATCTCTTTGACGCCGGCCTTGTCGGTCTTGTAGACGATCCGGCGGAACGCCGGCGCCACGGGGTTGTACATATGCACGATGGCCCGGCGCGCGCCTTTGAGCGATTCCACGGTGCGGGCGATCAGATCCTGGCGCGCCTGGGTGAGCACCTCGACAGTGACGTCATCGGGAATGTGATCTTCCTCGATCAGGCGACGTACAAAGTTGAAATCGGTGTCGGAGGCCGAAGGAAAGCCCACTTCAATTTCTTTGAAGCCGATCGACACCAGGGCTTTGAACAGGCGCAACTTGGTGTCCACATTCATCGGATCGATCAGGGCCTGATTGCCATCGCGCAGGTCGGTGCTCATCCAGATCGGCGCCTGATCAATGACCTTGTTGGGCCACTGACGGTCCGGGAGCTGAATGGGCTCGAAACGACGGTATTTTTTGGCGGGGTGGGCAATCATGGCTCGGCTCCGTTGGCGCAAACTTCGGTTTAAGGCACAAACATGGGTTTAAAAGGTTGCCCGAGGAGAGCGGTGACGTTCAGCCGGGTAGGCTGTTCAGTGGGGAGCAGAACGCTGCGGGTAGCAGTGAGAGACATCCCCGGGGTGGGCTTGTGGCCCGCCGCTCATCCGTTATCAGGCATTGGGGATAGTATATGGCTTACAGGCCGCCAATAAATTGCTAAGATGACTCAGATAACGCCAGTATTGGCAATTTATGCCAACAATTTAACCGTAATCAGAATATTGTATCCCCATGACCACTAAACTCGATCGTTACGACCGCATGATCCTCGACACCCTGCAGCATCGGGGGCGGATTACCAACCAGGAACTGGCCGAAGCCATCAGCCTTTCACCCTCCCCCTGCCTACGCCGGGTGAAACAGATGGAGGAAGATGGACTGATCGATGGCTATGTGGCGCTGTTGAACGCCCGCAAGCTGGGGCTGAACCTGATGGCGTTTATTGAAATCAGCATGGACAAGCACACCCCGGACCGGTTCAGCGCCTTTGAAGATACGATTGCGACTTATCCGGAAGTGCTCGAATGTCACCTGATCACCGGCCAGTCTGCCGACTACCTGCTCAAGGTGATTGTGCGGGATATGGATGCCTATCAGCAGTTTCTGTTGCAGAAGCTGACCCGGATCGAGGGGGTGAGCGGTGTGCATTCGTCCTTCGTATTGAAAAGTCCGATTAACAGCACCGCCCTCCCCGTCGACTGATTACCGATAGTGAGTGATCACTTCCTAGGCCAATCGTCGGTCCGGAAGGGAGTCGCCGGCAGGCCCTCGCGATTGCACAGGTTGGCCTGATCCGGGTTGTCCGCCCAGGCATAGCGTACCGCCGTCGGCCGGCGAACCTCAGCGCTCTGTACCACCACGGTATCACCCTCGATACGTGCATCGGCCCAGACAAAGTCGCGGTCTTCGCCGGCGATGGCAAATTCGGCCAAGGGTTCACCGTTGCAGGAGGCCAGCCCCAAGCCGGTATGCTCAAAGCTCAGGCGGACGTGGCGTCCATCCACTTCCATCCCGGTGTAGATCGGACCAAAAGCCACCACGTCTTCATCATAAGCCACCGCCTGCGCAGCCAGGGCCAGCCGTTCACCCACGGTCTGCTTATCCAGCGGGTGAATATCGTTCCACTCGCCGACGTCGATAGCCACCGCCATACCGGTGTGGGGGACACGCAAGGTGTTCAGTTGCGCTTCGCGCAGGCGGGCCCAGTCACTGTCCACCGGCTCCTCCCGGGTTTCCAGGTAATTGGCCAACTGCACAAAGATGAACGGCTGATCAGGCTGCGCCCACTGGCGACGCCACTCGTTGATCACCGCCGGGAAGGATTCGTTGTACTCCGCCTCGCGACCGACATTGGATTCGCCCTGATACCAGATGACACCCTTGATGGCATAATCGGTCAGCGGTGCAATCATGCCGTTGTACAACCCCATGGGTTTCCAGCGGATGAAGGTGGGCGGATCCAGATTGTCCAATTGCGCACCCTGCTTGACCTTCCACTCACCGGTCAGGTCGATGACTTCATCCTCCCGGCGCAGCTCATAGGGCTTGTCTTCCACAAAACCCGGTCGACCATTCTCACTGGTCAGGCGCACGGTCAATACGTTTTCACCCGCCTTGAGCAGGCCTTCTGGCACCTCGTACCAGCGCGGCGGGTATTGGTAGCCGGTTTGTCCGACGCGCTCGCCATTCAGGTAGGTCACATCGGCGTCCACCAGGCGGCCCACTTCCAGAAAGGCCGTTTCACCGGCCCAGTCCTCCGGTAGGGTAATGGTTTTACGCAGCCACCAGACACCGTTGGCCTTGCCCTCTTCCCCCCAGAAACCGGGCAGCGTCACCGTTTCCCAGTCACTGTCATCAACGTCCGGCTTGGCCCAGAGGGCTTCGCCGTTCTTGAAGCCGGGGTCCAGTTCGTCCCGACGCTCACGCCACTGTTGACCCCGAGCGTTATCCGCGGAGCTGACCTGCTCGATCAGGTCATCATCCCGCCAGCGCTTGGCCTCTTCCAGGTGGTGCGGGAAGGCTTTCAGGGCGGACTCACTCAACCAGGCTTCCGACGGTGATCCCCCCAGGGCGGCATTGATCACACCCACCGGCACGTCGTATTGCTGATGCAGGTCCTTGGCGAAAAAATACCCCACCGCGGAAATACCCGGCAGGGTTTCGGGAGTCACCGACAGCCATTCACCGCCGTCCAGATCCGGCTCGGGGTGTTTGAATTGATAGCGGTCAGGGACTTCAAAAAAGCGGATCTCGGGATAATTCGCTTCGGCCATTTCCTCGGCGTAAAGCGGTTTGGTCCGGGCCATGGTCAGCTCCATATTGGACTGACCGGAGGCGAGCCACACGTCCCCCACCAGAACATTCTCCAGGGTAAGGGTGTTCTCACCTTTGACCGCCAGCTCATAGGGGCCGCCGGCTTTCATTTCTGGCAAGGTCAGCTGCCAGCGCCCGTCGTCGGCGGTAACGGTTTGCCACGTGAAACCCTGAAAGTGAACACTCACTGCCTCGTCCGGATCGGCCCAGCCCCATACCCGGATTTCCGTGTCTCGTTGAAGCACCATGCCATCGCTGATCAAGCGTGGCAGGGTGACTTCGGCCTGAACGGCGGCACAACTGAGCGCCGCCCCCATCATCAATGCTCCAACCCGGTATTTCATCGTTATTAAACTCTCTTTGAATTAAAGGTGGCGCCGGTACACGTCAGGAACCAGGCTGTTATAGTCGTACTGATTATAACAACCCTGTGCTCATACTCCACCTCTAAACCCCCCGGGGTGAAGACGTGACGTAGTCACCTTTTGGACAACTTTATATTCATATTGACAACAAGAGGCGGAGCGAATTTACTCACTCCCTAAAACCCTTTGATGATAACAATAGGATGTGTTGATGAATCATAAAATAAAGTCGATGGTTTCCAGCCTCGCCACCCTGACACTCTCGTTCAGCCTTCTCAATGCCTGTGCGGGCGGTGGAACGATGCAAAGCTCCAGTGAGCGTCGCCCTGTCACTACCGAAAACTCAGGCGAAGGCTGCCCTGTACCTACACTGCCCGACGCCTCCAACTTGGGGGTCATCAAAACCTTACCCGATCCGTTTCTGGGGTTGGATGGACACCGCATTACCGAGCGGGACCAGTGGCGCTGCCGTCGCCAGGAAACCCTGCAGCAGGTACAGCAGTATGAATCGGGAATCAAGCCCGGCAAGCCGGAGCAGGTCAGTGGTCGGGTCTCCGCGAAGTCCGTTACTGTGACTGTCCACCATCAAGGCAAAACAATAGAATTCAACGCCTCGGTGACGCTTCCCAACGCTGGCCAGGCGCCCTACCCGGCCATCATCACCCTCGGGCCCGCTACGCTGGACAGTAAGTTATTGTCCGACAAAGGCGTGGCAATTATCAGTGTAGATAACAATGAGCTGGGCGCCCAGAGTGGCGCGAATTCACGAGGAAATGGTCTGTTTTACGACCTGTACGGTAAGGACCACAGTGCCAGTTCAATGACCGCCTGGGCCTGGGGCGTGAGCCGACTGATCGACGTGCTACAGGAATCGGATGAGGGATTGATAGCGGCGAACCGCTTGGCCGTTACCGGCTGCTCTCGTAATGGCAAGGGCGCCTTATTGGCCGGAGCACTGGATGAGCGGGTCGCACTGACCATTCCCCAGGAATCCGGCGCCGGTGGTGCGGTCGCCTGGCGAGTGGCTCAGGCCATGGCGGAGGAAGGTGTTAACGTTCAGACCCTGAGTCATGCCGCCAGTGAACAGCCCTGGTTTCGGGCCGGTTTCGGCAGTGAATTTGGGAACAACAAGGTCACCCGTCTGCCCTTCGATCACCACCAGCTCATGGGGTTGGTGGCACCGCGCGGCCTACTGGTGCTGGACAACGACATCGACTGGTTGGGCCCCATCCCGGCCTATATAGGAACCTCAGCGGCGAGGGAGATCTATCGTGCCCTGGGCGTCGAAGCCAATATTGTCTACTCGGAGAACGGCGGTCATCGCCACTGCGCCCTCCCCGATCATCAACGCGACCTTCTGGAGGGGTTTGTAAATCGCTTTCTTCTCGACCGGCCCGGAAACACCGGGGTCTTCCGCTCCACCCTCGCGGAAGAGGACGCTTTAGCGCCTTGGGTTGAGTGGACCACGCCAGACTTATCAGAGAGTCCGGATTAAACTATATCTATGGCTCTAAAAAAACGGCGGGTAGAGACTCTACCCGCCGTTTTTTATGGCACCCACCAGGAATTGTGGCTGATTCCTAGACGTCCAGGTTCGCCACGGCCAGTGCATTGGATTCAATGAACTCCCGGCGCGGCTCCACATGGTCGCCCATCAAGGTGGTAAAGATTTGATCGGCGGCAATGGCATCCTGCACCGTTACCCGCAGCATACGCCGGGTTTCCGGGTTCATGGTGGTATCCCACAGCTGCTCGGGGTTCATTTCACCCAGCCCCTTATAGCGCTGGACGTTGTAGCCCTTGCGGGATTCCTTCATCAACCACTCCAGACCTTGATCAAAGCTGCTGATGGCCTGGGTCTTTTCGCCGCGCTGGATATAGGCGCCGTCCTCGATCAGGGTAACCAACTTCTCCCCCAGGGACATGATCGCCTTGTATTCACCGGAGTGGAAGAACTCGTGGGTGAACGGGTAGTGGTGCGACAGGCCGTGGGCAATGATCTCGATTTGCGGCAGGAACAGGTGACGCTCGGTGTCTTCGCGCACGGTAATCAGATACCGCTGGCTACCATCGCGGGTATCCAGGCTCAGACGGGCCAGCAATTGATCGCACCACTGCTGGATATGCCCCTGGTCGGTCAGGTGCTCCGGCGTCAGGGTCGGCAGGTACACCATCTGCTCCAGAATCTCGCGCGGATACAGACGGGACAGGCGCTCAATGGTATCCATGACCGAGCGATACTCGTACACCAGCTTCTCCAACCCTTCACCACTGATGCCCGGAGCGTCGGCGTTGACGTGCAGGCTGGAGCCTTCCAGGGCGGACTGG
Organism: Marinimicrobium sp. LS-A18; assembly: GCF_000463525.1. Lineage (NCBI taxonomy): Bacteria > Pseudomonadati > Pseudomonadota > Gammaproteobacteria > Cellvibrionales > Cellvibrionaceae > Marinimicrobium > Marinimicrobium sp. LS-A18. The sequence goes on along the minus strand of NZ_AWEP01000006.1, from coordinate 172,740 downwards.
GTCAAAAACGCGGTCAGCGCGGCTTCATCCTTCAGATACTGCTCGAACTTGCCCTTGCTGATCTTATACAGCGGCGGCTGGGCGATGTAGACGTGGCCCCGCTCGATCAGCTCGCGCATCTGACGGAAGAAGAAGGTCAGCAACAGGGTGCGGATGTGAGAACCGTCTACGTCGGCGTCCGTCATGATGATGATGCGGTGGTAACGCAGTTTGTCCGGATCGAACTCCTGCTTGCCGATACCGCAACCCAGAGCGGTAATGAGGGTGCCCACTTCGGCGCTGGAGAGCATTTTATCGAACCGGGCCTTCTCAACGTTCAGGATCTTACCCTTCAGGGGCAGGATCGCCTGGGTCTTGCGTGCCCTGCCCTGCTTGGCGGAACCGCCGGCGGAGTCACCCTCCACCAGGTAGACTTCAGACAGTGCCGGGTCTTTCTCCTGACAGTCCGCCAGCTTGCCGGGGAGGCCGGCAATGTCCAGAGCTCCCTTGCGACGGGTCATTTCCCGGGCCTTACGGGCCGCCTCACGGGCGCGGGCGGCGTCGATCATCTTGCTCACGACCGCCTTGGCTTCGTTCGGGTTTTCCAGCAGATACTCACCAAAAATCTGGTTCATTTCCTGCTCTACAGCGGTCTTCACCTCGGAAGACACCAGCTTGTCTTTGGTCTGGGAGGAGAATTTCGGGTCCGGGACCTTCACGGAAATGATCGCGGTCAAGCCTTCCCGGGCATCGTCGCCGGTAGTGGATACCTTCGCTTTCGCGGACAGGCCCTCGCGCTCAATATAGGCATTCAGGGTACGGGTCAGTGCCGCGCGGAAGCCCGCCAGGTGGGTGCCGCCGTCGCGCTGGGGAATGTTATTGGTGTAGCAGAACAGGTTTTCCTGGAAGGAATCGTTCCACTGCAGGGCGATTTCCACCCCAATACCGTCTTCCCGCTCAGCAGAGACAATGTGGACGGTCTTGTTGATCGGGGTTTTGTTGGCGTTCAGGTGCTCAACGAAGGCTCTCAGACCGCCTTCATACTGGTAAACCTCTTCCTTCCCGGAGCGCTCATCCTTCAGAACAATGCGAACACCGGAGTTCAGGAACGACAGTTCCCGCAGGCGCTTGGCCAGCAGCTCATACTCAAACTTGATATTGGTAAAGGTTTCCGCCGACGGTTTGAAGTGCAGTTCGGTGCCCGAACTATCAGTTTCACCCACGATGGCCAGGGGCGACTGAGGAACGCCGTGCTTATACACCTGCTCATGGACCTTGCCGCCACGGCGGATGGTCAGCTTCAGCTCTTCGGACAGGGCGTTAACCACCGAAACCCCAACACCGTGCAGGCCACCAGACACTTTATAGGTGTTGTCATCGAATTTGCCGCCTGCGTGGAGGACAGTCATGATGACCTCCGCCGCCGATACACCCTCTTCGTGCATCTCGGTGGGAATACCGCGACCGTTATCGGAGACAGAGACAGTCTCATCCGGGTGGATGACAACGCGAATTTCCGAACAGTGACCGGCCAACGCCTCGTCAATGGAGTTATCCACGATCTCAAACACCATGTGGTGCAGGCCGGAACCATCGTCCGTGTCGCCGATGTACATACCGGGCCGTTTGCGGACCGCGTCCAGGCCCTTCAGGACCTTAATACTGGACGAGTCGTAATTTTTCTCTTCTGACATAAACTAGCTCCGATTTCACTGCTGTTCGGTATTCACGTCCGCGGTGACAGTCCCCTGTTCCACGTGGAACACTCTGGTTATAGCGTCTGGCCGGTCTTGCCAATCCGCCAAAAGCGACGGCTTATCAACACCGGTAATAAATACTTGAGTCTCAAGCTTATCGAGCCAATCCACCAACGTAGCCCGGTGATCCCCGTCGAGCTCTGCCGGCAGATCATCGACGAGGTAAATACACCGACCGCCGGTTTCCTGCGCGTAAACGTAACCCTGTGCGATTTTGAGCGCACAGACCACCAGCTTCTGCTGACCTCGAGACAAAATATCCCCCGCCGGTTGCCCTTCGACATTGATTCGAAGATCAGCCCGATGACTGCCGGATTGGGTATACCCCATTTGGCGGTCCCGTTCGAAGTTATCCGCAAGCACTTCCTGGTAGGAGCGGTTTTTATCCCACCCTCTCTGATAGGACAGGCTGACGCCGGGGATGCGAATAAACTCTTCAAGCAACCTGAGAAAAACCGGCCGGAATCGCTCAATGGTTTTCTCACGGCACTCGTGGATCTGTTGAGTGAGATTGGACAACTCACGGTCCCAAACGCTCAACTCACTGGTTTCTATTCTATCACGTCGCAACAGGCTATTGCGTTGTTTCAGACAGCGCTGTGCGGCCTTCCAGGCGGGAAAGAACGAAGGTTCCACGTGGAACACCAACCAATCCATAAACTGCCGACGGACCTTGGGGCTTCCCTCGAGAAGCAGAAAGGTATGGGCGTCGATGACCTGAAGAGGAAGTACCGCAGCCAATTCCGCCAGAGAGCCGACCGCCCGGCCATTTACCTTGAAGTTGACCTCTCCGGTCAACGCGCGTTGCAAGCCCACCGGGATGCGGCTTCCCTGGTGTTGAATCTCGGCAAACACCGTAAATTGCTCCCTGCCCCACTGAATCAGCGGCTTGTGCTTGTGACTTCTGAACGAGCGGCCAAGGGCCAGGGTATGAACCGCCTCCAGTACGCTGGTTTTACCGGAGCCGTTTTGACCGTAAATGAGGTTGGTGCGTGGAGAGGGAGTCAGGCTCACACTCTCCAGATTTCGCAAAGATTGGATACTCAGGCGGGATACAGACATAAAGGGCGCCGAGACGCCTCTATCAGAGGCGCATCGGCATTACGACGTAAAGCGAATCTCCATCCTCGGGCTCCTCAAGCAGCGCACTGCTGTTGGCATCGGACAGGGTCATCTTGATGTGATCTGCGGAAATGACATTGGCCACATCCTGCAGGTAGCTCACGTTGAACCCCATCTCCAGGGAGTCGCCGCTGTAATCCACCGCCACCTGCTCTTCCGCTTCTTCCTGCTCGGGGTTATTGGCCACAATGGTCATTACCCCATCGTCGAGCAACAAGCGTACACCGCGGTACTTCTCGTTGGACAGAATGGCGGTGCGACCAAAGGCCTGCTTGAGCTCGGACCGGGGCCCGAACACCACCTTGTCGCCACCGCGGGGCAGCACGCGCTCGTAATCGGGAAACTTGCCGTCCACCAGCTTCGAGGTAAAGGTGTAATCGCCGGTCGCCACCCGGATATGGTTGGCGCTCAAGGTGACATCCACGGTATCGTCGATATCATCCACCAGACGGGAGAGTTCCAACACACCCTTACGGGGCAGAATCGCCTGAATGGTATCTTCAACACTCACCGGCACCGGGCGGGTGCACATCGCCATCCGGTGACCATCGGTGGCCACGGCCCGCAACTGACCCTCTTTGACCTCCCACAGCATGCCATTCAGATAATAGCGGACATCCTGTTGTGCCATGGCAAACGCCGTGCGCTCGATCAGCCGCTTGATCTCCCGCTGGGGGCAGGCAAACTGCAGATCGCTGGGGCCATCTTCCACGTTGGGGAAGTCACTGGCCGGGAGGGTTGACAGGGTAAACCGGCTACGGCCGCTCTTTACCACCATCCGCTGCTCATCTTGTGCGAACTCAATGCTGGCACCTTCCGGCAGAGAGCGGCAGATATCGACCAATTTGCGCGCAGGAACCGTGACCTCACCGGCATCGGCCGGGGCCTCAAGCGGCACCCGGGCGACGATTTCCACTTCCAGGTCGGTGCCGGTCAGGGACAACTGTTCACCATCAATCACCATCAACACATTGGACAACACCGGCAGCGTTTGGCGGCGTTCTACCACCCCTCCCACCAGTTGCAGGGGCTTCAACAAAGCTTCGCGGGACACGACAAATTTCATTGGGTCTCTTCCTGTTATTCCTGTTAGGTGTTTTCCTGAATCAAGGATTCACGGTGAACAATCAAGTCGTCAGGGAGCGCAGCAGATTCTTCATATCCTCCCGGATATCCGCATCCTCTTCCTGCATCTGTTTTATTTTGCGACAGGCGTGCAAAACGGTGGTGTGGTCCCGCCCCCCAAACGCCTCGCCGATTTCCGGCAGGCTATGGTTGGTCAACTCCTTCGCCAGGGCCATGGCCACCTGGCGCGGGCGAGCCACAGAGCGGCTGCGTCGCTTGGACAGCAGATCGTTCAGCTTGATCTTGTAGTACTCACCCACCACCCGCTGGATATTATCTATGCCCACCTGCTTGTCCTGCAAGGCGAGCAGATCCTTCAGCGCTTCGCGCACCAGATCCACATCAATGGGCCGCCCGGTGAACTGGGCGTTCGCCACCACCCGTTTCAAAGCGCCTTCCAGCTCACGAACATTGGAGCGAATACGCTGGGCAATAAAAAACGCCGCTTCGTGGGGTAAATCGATGTGACTCTGATCGGCCTTCTTCATCAGAATCGCCACCCGGGTTTCCAGCTCCGGCGGCTCCACCGCCACCGTCAGCCCCCAGCCGAAACGACTTTTCAGCCGCTCTTCCAGGCCATTGATTTCCTTGGGATAGCGATCGCAGGTCAAAATGATCTGCTGGCCACCTTCAAGCAGCGAGTTGAAGGTGTGAAAGAACTCCTCCTGGGACCGTTCTTTGCCGGCAAAAAACTGGATATCGTCAATCAACAGTGCATCGACAGAACGATAATAGCGCTTGAAGTCATTGATGGCATTGAGCTGCAGCGCCTTGACCATATCGGCCACAAACCGCTCCGAGTGCAGGTAAATCACCTTGGCGTTGGGATTCTTGTCGACAAGCGCGTTACCCACTGCCTGCATCAAGTGGGTTTTACCCAGGCCGACACCGCCATATATAAAAAGGGGGTTATAGGAACCGCCAGGGTTCTCGGCCACCTGCCGTGCTGCGGCCAACCCCAATTGGTTGGACTTACCTTCAACAAAGCTGGTGAAGTTGAACGTCCGGTTGAGGTTGTTGTTGTGCTTGAGTGCCCCCTCTACCTCAACCGTGTTATTGACCGATGGTTGAGGGGCGGGTTCGGCAACCGGTGGAGCCTCGGGCCTCTGCCCCGCCGGCGCTTCACTGGGTGCGGATCCGCCCATTCGACCAAAACCCGACGGTTCCGCTCCCTGGGATTCACCAAAGGAGGCTCCGGTGCCGGGTTGTCCCTGCGGGTACACCGGCCTGGTCGAGGATTGATTGACCGGGCGTCGTGTCCCGACGCCCCCGGGGCGGGAACCGATACCCACCTCTACACTGAGGGGTTGGTCGGATTGAAAATCCTCAACCAGCTCGCGAATTCTGTGCAGAAACTTCTCGTTGACCCAGTCGCACACGAACCGGTTGGGCGCCAAAAGCCTGAGCTGCCCGGATTCCGCATCGGCATCTATCTGCAGCGGCCGTATCCAGGTATTGAACTGCTGGGGAGGCAGCTCATCCTGTAGACTCGACGCGCAAAGTTTCCAAACAGATTCCGGCAAAACCGCTTCCCCCCGGTGCATTATTATCCAAAAAAACGGATGCTAGTGTACTCTCTATAAAAGTAGTTATCCACAGTCCGGGAATCTTTTTTTCCGCATAATTTTTGTTATTAACAGTGTCTTTTCAATAAGTTATCTGAGCAACCGTTCTACCTTTACCCACAGATACAGCCTTAAAAACCGGTCATTTTTTAACCACATACTGTGGATAACCTGTTATTATCCTATTGACAAGCACCGCATAACCGGGAATAACTGCATACCCTGTTTTATTTAGGCAGAAAAACCGAGAAACCCCCATCAATCCGTTGCCTTTAGCCCCGATTTTCTATAAAATCGCGCCTCTTTTCCCGCCTGGTGCGGGTTTACCAGGAATTCGAACGGCAGGTTACTTCCATGAAAAGAACATTTCAGCCCAGCGTACTGAAGCGTAAGCGCACCCACGGTTTCCGTGCTCGCATGGCCACCAAAAACGGTCGCGCTGTACTGGCTCGTCGTCGTGCCAAAGGTCGCAAGGCTCTGGCCGTATAAGCGTGCCCGCCTTTGCGCTGCACCGTTTATAGTTGTCAGAGTTAAGTGGCTTCCCAGGCTTTTCCCAAAGCACATCGGCTGCTTACCTCTGACGACTTTCAAGCGGTTTTCGCGGACGCCCCGTTTCGCGCCTCCCACAAGCATTTCCTGATATTGGCACGACCCAATAAGCACACCGCTGCTCGCCTCGGGTTGATCATCGCCAAAAAACACATCCGCCACGCCACCGAACGCAATCGGATGAAACGTCTTATTCGGGAAACTTTTCGTCGCCAACCACCGAACTTTTCCGGTATTGATGTTATTGTATTGGCGCGAAAGGGCATGGACAGTCTGGATAACCGCACCCTAATCGATCAACTGGACCGACAGTGGTTGCGCATTGCCCGCAAAGCACTGGCGGCTTCCGCCCCCGAATCAACAGGTTGATCCCATGCGTTGGCTGGCACTTCGACTGATTTGGCTCTACCGTTACCTACTCAGTCCCTGGGTGGGCAATCAGTGCCGTTTCTATCCAAGCTGCTCACACTACGCGGAAGAGGCGATCGCACGTCACGGATTCCTTCGCGGGGGTTACCTGACCGTTCGCCGACTATTAAAATGCCACCCTTGGCATCCAGGGGGCGAGGATCCTGTTCCGGCCCACCCCAATCACTCACACCCTACTGATGGCAGTAAATAAAGATGGATTGGCAAAAAACCCTGTTAATCACGGCCATGTGCGCCGTCGTGTTCACTCTGGTTATCCGCTACAACGACTTTCAGGAAAACCTCGCTGAAACCTCCAGCCAGACCCGCTCGGAGCAGACCGCTTCCAACGACAGTGACAGCGGCATTCCGGATGCAACCGATACCGCCAGCGAGCTGCCTTCAGCCCCGGGGGATTCGGCTGAAGATGCCGAGGTCCCGAGCCAGTCGAACACCGCCCGCCAACCCATTCGTGTCGAGACCGACACCCTGATCGTCGACATCGATCCGCGCGGCGGTGACCTGGTGTACTCCGCCCTACGCGAGCATTACGCTGAGCTCAACGAGCCGGACAACCCCTATGTGCTGCTCAACAACACCGCGGCCCAAACTTATGTCGCCCAGAGCGGGTTGGTCGGGCGCAACGCCACCGATACCCGGGACGGCGAACGCCCGGTCTTTCAGTCCAGCCAACAACAATACCAACTGGCCGAGGGCGACGATCAACTTCAGGTGGATCTGACCTATCAACAGGGTGATGTGACCATCACCAAACGCTATACCTTCGAGCGCGGTGAATACCTGGTCAAACTCGAATACCTCATCGACAACCAGAGCGCCGAACCCTGGCAGGCCAATCTGTACGGCCAGATCAAACGCGATAACTCGTCCGCCGGCGCCGGTCCAGGTGGACTCTTTGCCATCAACCCCTACCTGGGCGCCGCCATCACCACGGACGAAGAAAAGTACAAGAAACTGGACTTTGAGGATCTGAGCGAACAGACCTTCAAAACCCAGAAAGAAGGTGGCTGGGTAGCCATGGTGCAACACTATTTTGTCAGCGCCTGGGTACCGGACGCTGGCCAGACCCACAACTACCATCTGCGTCAGTTGGGTAATCGCAACATGTACCTGCTCGGCTTTACCAGCCCCAGCACGGAAGTCGCCCCCGGTAGCCAGGGACAGATCTCCGCCGAGTTCTACACTGGCCCCAAAGACACTCAAAAACTGGAACAGATTTCCCCCTACCTGGACCTGACCGTCGACTACGGCTGGCTCTGGTGGATCGCCAAGCCGCTGTTCACGGTTTTGGACTGGTTGCACGGCTTCCTGAACAACTGGGGTTTAGCAATTATTGCTTTGACAATTATTATTAAAGCAGCATTCTTCAAGCTAAGCGCCACCAGCTATAGGTCCATGGCGAAGATGCGCAAGCTGAGCCCGAAAATGGCCGAGTTGAAAGAGCGTTATGGGGATGACCGCCAAAAAATGTCCCAGGAGCTGATGAAGCTCTATAAAAAGGAAAAAGTGAACCCGCTGGGGGGTTGTCTGCCCATTCTGATTCAGATGCCGGTGTTCCTGGCGCTGTACTGGGTATTGATGGAAAGTGTCGAGCTGCGCCACGCGCCCTTCTTCCTGTGGATTCAGGATTTGTCGGTCAAGGACCCCTACTATGTGCTGCCTTTGCTCATGGGCCTGACCATGTTCATTCAGTTCAAGCTGAACCCGACACCGCCGGACCCGACTCAGGCGAAGATCATGCAGCTGATGCCCATTGTGTTCACCTTCCTGTTCCTGTTCTTCCCGGCGGGTCTGGTACTGTACTGGGTAACCAACAACACCCTGTCCATTACCCAGCAGTACATTATTACCCGTCAGATTGAACGCGAGGGGTAAAAAGCAAACTCGTGAGTCTGACGCCCACCGACACCATCGCCGCCATCGCCACCGCCACGGGTCGCGGTGGTGTCGGTATTATCCGCCTGTCGGGCCCCCAAGCCCGGGCGATCGGCGAACAGATCACCGCGCAGCCCCTCAAACCCCGTCACGCACATTACCTTCCGTTTCTGAATACCCAGGGTGAAGCCCTGGATCAGGGCATTGCCCTGTTTTTCCCGGGGCCCCACTCCTTTACCGGAGAAGACGTTGTCGAGCTTCAAGGCCACGGCGGCCCAGTGATTCTCGACTGGCTGTTGCGCAGCGCCTGCGAGCGGGGCGCGCGACTGGCCCGTCCCGGGGAATTTTCCGAGCGCGCCTTTCTCAACGACAAGCTGGACCTTGCCCAGGCCGAGGCCATTGCGGACCTGATTGACGCCTCCAGCGAGCAGGCCGCCCGCAGTGCCCTGCACTCGCTCCAAGGCGCTTTCTCGCACAAGGTCAACGAGTTGGTGGAAGCCCTGATCGCCCTGCGCATCTACGTGGAGGCCGCCATTGACTTTCCCGAGGAAGAAATCGACTTTCTCAGCGATGGCAAAGTGGCCGGCGACCTTGCCGACATTCGCCAGCGGCTGGACGCCGTGTTCGCCCAGGCCCGTCAGGGCACACTATTGCGCGACGGAATGAATGTGGTGATTGCGGGCAAACCCAACGCGGGTAAATCCAGCCTGCTCAATGCCCTGTCCGGACGGGACAGTGCCATTGTCACCCACATCGAGGGCACCACCCGGGACGTCCTGCGCGAACATATCCACATCGACGGTATGCCCCTGCATATAATCGACACCGCGGGTCTGAGGGACACTCCGGATGAGGTGGAGAAAATTGGGGTGGAGCGGGCCTGGCAGGAAATTCATAGAGCCGACCGGATCCTGCTGCTGGTGGACAGTCAGAGCACAGAGGTCACTGATCCGGCCGCCCTGTGGCCGGAGTTTGTCCAGCAACTACCCGACCCCGGCAAACTGACGTTGATTCGCAATAAAATCGACCTCACCGGCGAGCCAGAAGGACGGCGCCAGGAGCACCCCGTCTGCCTGGCCATCAGTGCCGCCAGCGGTGCGGGTGTGGAAGCGCTCAAACAGCACCTGAAAAGCGTCATGGGCTTCGAAGATGCGGGCGAGAGCACCTTTACCGCCCGCCGCCGTCACCTGGACGCCCTCGAGAGAGCGCGAACCGCTCTGGAAAACGGCTGGGAGCAACTGCAGCTTCACGCCGCCGGGGAGCTGCTTGCCGAGGACCTGCGCCAGGCTCAGGAGTGCCTGAGCGAAATCACCGGTCAGTTCACCCCCGATGATCTGCTCGGGCGTATCTTCTCCTCCTTCTGTATCGGTAAATAACCCGGTCAGAACGACGAGCCTGGCTCCTGCAGAAATTTTCGCTCCTCCTCCGTGCTCTCCCGCCCGAGTATGTCATTGCGATGGGGATAACGTCCGAATCGTTCGATGATTTCCCAGTGGCGAATCTCGAACTTGAGGTTGTTCTCCAATCCCGGCTGATCGAACAGCGTCAGCGCCTGCTGATGAATCACCGCCGATTCACTGTGCATATAAGGCATATATAAGAAGGCCCTGGCCAGTGGTTCCAGCGCCTGGTCCGCCCCCTGCCGCACCGCCTCCTGGGCTAACACCAGCGCCAGGGCATCCTGAGCGAACGCCTCCGGACGATCCCGATAGATATTGCGGGAGAACTGATCGAGCACAATCACTTCCGCCAGACGCCCTTCCGGCGTATCTCGCCAAGCCCATAACTCGCCATACTTGGCCTGCTCCAGCAGGTGGCCAAACCTCGCACCAATCGCCTGATCCAACACTGAATCTTTCTTGAACCACTGACTGGGCGTCAGCTCTTCGAACCAGAACTGAAATACCGTTCGGGCAACCTGTGGCATTTTCGGCGGGGACATAGGTTCTCCAGGGACTCGTGCAAAGACGGTTGAGGTGGTGCCGCAAAGAGGAATCGAACCTCCGACCTACTGATTACGAATCAGTTGCTCTGCCGACTGAGCTATTGCGGCGCTGAATTTATTTAATAGCAGCCTCCGGTGGTAATCAATCCCCAAGGGCCTGTTCGCCCCCTCGGGCGAGTTATTCACACCTGTGGACAATAGTTACCCACAGCCCTAGCCGACTTCAACCCGTAAACTTACGACGGTTATCCACACTTGTTCACAGGTTTCACCCATAACCGATTGATTTTTAGTGAATTCAAACTTTTGCTGGGGATAACCCTGTGAACGTCTGGGGGTAAAAGCTGGCTATGAAATTGGGGATAACTCGAGCTTTGCCGATTTTCTGTATAACTCGGCTTTTCGTCACCAGCTTGCGGTCAGCTTGTCAGCCCCTTACCCGCGCTTTGTCCCGTGGGTTACTATTACGCTAAGTCATTGTCTGATAAACAGTTTTTAGACTTCTACACAGATTTTTGGCTCACCATTAGTAGTAACAGCATTAAATACTTAACTAACTTATCTATTAACTTATTTATTTAATACTTATCTGTATAACTGATTAATTTGACTTTGTTTAGAAACTGAACAACTTTTGTACAAATCCGATTCAGGCCCTATAATGCTCGCCCTTTTTCACCGGTACGGCCCCGGAGGCCTCCAGCTATGATTTACCCCGAGCGCTTTGACGTCATCGTCATCGGCGGCGGTCACGCCGGCACCGAAGCCTGTCTGGCGGCCGCTCGCATGGGCTGTAAAACCCTCCTGCTCACCCATAACGTCGACACCCTGGGGCAGATGTCCTGCAACCCGGCCATTGGTGGGATTGGCAAAAGCCATCTGGTGAAAGAAATCGACGCCCTGGGTGGCGCCATGGCCATGGCGACCGACCGTGCCGGTATCCAGTTCCGGGTGTTGAACTCACGCAAAGGGCCCGCGGTGCGCGCGACCCGTGCTCAGGCGGATCGGGCGCTGTACAAAAGCGCCATCCGCAACCAGCTCGAAAACCAGCCGAATCTGAGTATTTTTCAGCAGGCGGCCGATGACCTGATCGTCAATGGCGATACCGTCGAAGGTGTGGTTACCCAGATGGGGCTGAAATTCATGGCACCCACCGTGGTGCTCACCACCGGAACCTTTCTCGGCGGCAAGATCCACATCGGCCTGGAAAACCACGCCGGCGGTCGGGCCGGCGATCCACCGGCCCAGACCCTTGCGGCCCGCTTGCGGGAACTGCCGCTGCGCGTTGATCGCCTGAAAACCGGCACTCCGCCGCGCATCGATGCCAAAAGTGTGGATTTCAGTGAGCTGCAGGAGCAGTGGGGCGACGAGCCCAGACCGGTCATGTCGGCTCGCGGTTCGCGGGATTGGCACCCACAGCAGGTGTGCTGCTGGATCACCCATACCAACGAGCGCACCCACGACGTCATCCGCGGCGGGCTGGACCGCTCCCCCATGTATTCCGGGGTTATCGAGGGCATTGGCCCGCGTTATTGCCCGTCGATTGAAGACAAGATTCACCGGTTTGCGGACAAATCCTCGCATCAGGTGTTTATCGAGCCCGAGGGGCTGAACACCCAGGAACTCTACCCCAATGGCATTTCCACCAGTCTGCCGTTCGATGTGCAGCTGGAGCTGGTGCGTTCGATCAAAGGCTTCGAAAATGCCCACATCACCCGCCCGGGCTACGCGATTGAGTACGATTACTTCAATCCCCAGGACCTGAATTACAGCCTGGAAACCAAGGCCATTGCCGGCCTGTACTTTGCCGGGCAGATCAACGGTACCACCGGCTACGAGGAAGCCGGTGCCCAGGGCCTGCTCGCCGGCATCAACGCCGCCCGCCGCGCCCGGGACCTGGACGCCTGGTGCCCGCGCCGCGATGAGGCCTACATCGGCGTGCTTGTGGACGACCTGATTACCATGGGCACCCAGGAGCCCTACCGGATGTTCACCAGCCGGGCGGAATATCGTCTGCTGCTGCGCGAAGACAACGCCGACCTGCGCCTGACCGAACAGGCCAGGGCCATGGGCCTGATTGACGACGACCACTGGGCGCAATTCTGCCGCCAGCGCGATGGTATTGCCCAGGAGCAGGAGCGTCTGAAAACCACCTGGGTTCAGGCCGATTCCGACGCGGCCAAGACACTGGAAAGCAAAATTGACGCCCCGCTCAACCGGGAATACAGCCTGTTTGAATTGCTCAAGCGCCCGCAGCTGAATTACCCCGATGTGGCGGGCCTGAAAGGCGAACCGGTGGCGGATGAGCGCGTTGCACTGCAGGTAGAAATTGATGCCAAGTACTCGGGCTACATCGATCGCCAACAGGACGAAATCAATCGCCTGCGCGCCCACGAACAGACCCTGATTCCGACCGAATTCGATTTCGACAAGGTCGAGGGCCTGTCCAACGAAGTGAAGCAGAAACTGAGTGCCGCCCGTCCAGAAACCCTGGCCCGGGCCTCGCGCATACCGGGCGTGACCCCGGCGGCGGTGTCGCTGCTGCTGATTCACCTGAAAAAGCGCGGCCTGCTGCAGCGGGAGACCTCCCAAGCCTCATGAGCGAACCCCTGAAGGCCCGGCTGACGGCGGGCATTGCCGAGCTGGGCCTGACCATTACCGAACACCAGACGGAGCAACTGCTGACTTACCTGCAGGAGTTCCACAAGTGGAACCGGGCCTACAACCTGTCCGCAGTACGCGACATCGACGCCATGCTCGACCGGCACCTGCTCGACAGCCTGAGCGTACTGGCCCATGTGCAGGCCAGAACCCCCCGGCGGCTGATCGACGTGGGTACCGGCGGCGGCCTGCCCGGCATCCCCCTGGCCATCGCCCTACCCGATTGCCAGATCACCCTGCTCGACAGCAACGGCAAGAAAACCCGGTTCCTGTTCCACATCAAAACCCTGCTCAAACTCAATAACGTCAGCGTGGAAAACCGCCGTGTCGAACAGTTCCGGCCCGACCAACCGTTCGACATCGTGATCAGCCGCGCCTTTGCCAGTTTGGCGGATATGGTATCCGGGTGTGAGCACTTACTCTCGTCAGAAGGCCTGTTTATGGCCATGAAAGGGGTGTATCCAGAGGCTGAATTGGCGGAAGTGGAGGATCGGGTTGAGCTGGTTCAGAGCCACCCGTTGCAGGTCCCCGGCAATGAGGGGGAGCGGCATTTGTTGGAGATGAGGTTGAGTTAGTACGTCCAGGGCATCACGCCCGGGCCGCTACGGGGTACACCCTTCCAAGACACGCCGTGAATACATCCCTGTAGGCTCGCATCGCGGGTCCCCCGCTCCACGGTCTTGGAAGGGTGTACCCCGTAGCGGCCCTCATTGGCAATATTCACGTGTTTCGCGCTCTCCCAAAGTTCCGATCTTGGCAGGGAGGTTGGGAGTGGAGTTTTACTTCACAGGACCGTAGAGCGGGGGACCCGCGATCCGAGCCCCCAGGGATGGGTTTACGGCGTGTCCTGTGAAGTAAAACTCCACTCCCAACCGGTCGTGATGCCTCCTCGACGGTTTACGTCCACATCCGGACTTGTCCCCAGCCCTCGCTTGCCACACAATACCCGGCTTTGATCCTGTTTCTCGAATAATCCAAAGGATAACGCTTTGACCCGAATCTACGCGGTAGCCAACCAGAAAGGCGGGGTGGGCAAAACCACCACCTGCGTCAACCTGGCCGCCTCCCTGGTGGCGACGAAAAAACGCGTCCTGCTGGTGGATCTGGACCCCCAGGGCAACGCCACCATGGGCAGTGGTGTGGACAAAAGCGAACTGGAACTGACCGTCTACGACGTACTCACCCGCCGGGCCGACGCCCGCGAATGCCTGCAGACCTCCGAATCCGGACAGTTCAAACTCCTGCCCGCCAACGGCGACCTCACCGCCGCCGAAGTGGAAATGCTCTCTCTCGACGGCAAAGAACGCCTCCTGTGGGACGGCCTGCAACCGATTAAAGACGAATTCGACTACATCATCATCGACTGCCCGCCCTCGCTCAACATGCTCACGGTCAACGCCCTGACCGCCTGCGACGGCGTGATCATCCCCATGCAGTGTGAATACTACGCGCTGGAAGGACTCTCGGCCCTGATGAACACCATTGGCCGGATTCAGGAACTGCTCAACCCCAACCTGAAAATCGAAGGCCTGCTGCGCACCATGTATGACCCGCGCAACAGCCTGACCAACGACGTTTCCGCCCAGCTCTCCCAGCACTTTGGCGACCGGCTCTACCGGACCTGCATTCCGCGCAACGTGCGTCTGGCCGAAGCGCCCAGTTACGGGCAGCCGGTGCTCAGCTACGACCGCCAATCCAAGGGGGCAATCGCCTACCTGGCACTGGCGGGGGAAATCATCCGGCGCAACGAAAACGACGAGAAGGCCGCTGCTCACGCAGCGCACTCCTGAAGCAACCATCACTGAATTACAGCAAATCATCAGCAGGGCAAGGTAATGGCGGGAAAACGCAAAGGCTTAGGCAAAGGCTTGGATGCCCTTCTGGGGGCGGGCGTGACGCCGGCTCCGGCGGATACACCCACTCCGGATTCGCCTCAGGCCGTCGAGGAAGCACTGGCCGATGGCCGGCTCGCCCACATTCCGGTGGAAATGATTCAGCGCGGGCGCTACCAACCCCGTCGCGACATGCACCCCGAGGCACTGGAAGAACTTGCGGACTCCATCAAAGCCCAGGGCGTGATGCAGCCGATCGTGGTCCGGCTTATCGCCCCGGAAAAATACGAAATCATCGCCGGTGAACGTCGCTGGCGGGCCACTCAACTGGCGGGTCTGGACAAGATTCCCGCAGTCATCCGGGATGTGCCCGACGAAGCCGCCATTGCCATGGCGCTGATCGAAAACATCCAGCGCGAAGATCTCAACCCGATCGAAGAGGCCATGGCCCTCAAGCGGCTGCAGGAAGAATTTGAGCTGACCCAGGGCGAAGTGGCCCAAGCGGTGGGCAAATCCCGCACCACGGTGACCAACCTGTTGCGCCTGATTGCCCTGACCGAGGAAGTCAAAACCATGCTCGAGCATGGCGACCTGGAAATGGGCCACGCCCGGGCGTTGCTCACTCTGGAGCCCGAAGATCAGCGGGTCGCGGCCCGTCAGGTGGTCGGCAAGGCCCTGTCGGTCCGGCAAACCGAGACCCTGGTCCGCAATCTTCAGGAGCAGAAGCACAAGAACACAGTAAAGCCGGCTGCGCCCTCGGCGGATATTCGCCGCCTGGAGGAACAGCTTTCGGAGACATTGGGCGCCGGTGTGGCCATTCAACACACGGCCAAGGGCAAAGGCAAGCTGGTGATCAATTACAACAATCTGGACGAGCTCGACGGCATTCTCGCTCACATCAAATAGCGGGTTTTTTGAGTAATCGGTCAAAACGGCAAAAAGTGAGAATTATCCGATAATTAGCGGCGTTGTAAATGCTTCCGACTCAGGTTGAAGCGGGGGGGCTTTATCCCTATAATGCTGCGGCCCGGTCGCTTGGCGTCTGGGCTGGACACTCAGGTCGAACAGACGAGCTTTTGATAAACGCCACGCCATCACGACAGCGCCGAACACAGTCGATTGCCCGGCCTCCGGTTCTTTCGCGCTTGTTGTTGTTCTGGCTGCTGCTGTTCATCGCAGCGGGGAGCCTTTGGCTGTTTGAGACCCGACTGGGCCTGTCAGCGCTCTGGGGAATTGCGGTCAGCGCCCTCCCCGGCGCCTGTTTTGCCTGGTACAGTTTCCGCCGCTTGGGCGGTGCCCGGCAGTCCGGAGCCGCGGTGCAAGCCATTTACCGGGCGGAAACCATTAAGTTTTTACTCACGGCGGCATTGTTTGCGGCTGTGTTCATGCAGGTGAAAGAGATTCATCTGGCGGCATTTTTTATCGCATTTGCCGGTGCACACCTGGGCGCCAGTCTGGTCACCGCCCGCACCCTGGCGCGTCACCAGGGCTAGGTTGAACTCACACAAAGAGACTATTTGGATGGCAGCGGAAGAGTACACTCCCACAACTACCGAGTATATTCAGCACCACCTGACCAACTGGACCTATGGCAAACTGCCGGAAGGCTCCTACTGTGACGGCTATCAGGTGCAGGAAACCACCGGCTGGACGGTGGCCAAATGTTCCGAAGCCATGTCTGCCATGGGATTCAATGCCATTCACCTCGACTCCATGGCCTGGTCCATCGGTCTCGGTCTGTTGTTTATCGGCGTTTTCCGCTGGGCGGCCAAAAAGGCCCACGCGGGGGTTCCCACCGGTCTGCTGAACTTTGTTGAAATCATCATCGAGTTCATCGACAAAACCGTCAAAGACGGCTTCCAGCATAAAAACGCCATGATCGCCCCGCTCGCCCTGACCATCTTTGTCTGGGTGTTCCTGATGAACTTGATGGACCTGGTGCCGGTGGACTGGATTCCCTCACTGGCGATGTGGATCGCCGGCGACAGTCACTTCTACTTCAAGATCGTGCCCACCACCGATCCGAACATCACCCTGTCCATGGGCTTTACCGTATTCCTGCTGATGATCGGCTTCAGTATCGTCAAAAAAGGCTTTATGGGGTTCGTCAAAGAACTGACCCTGCACCCTTTCCATACCGACAAGTGGTATGTGAACCTGCTGCTGATTCCGATCAACTTTGCCCTGGAGTCCATTGCCCTGATCGCCAAGCCGATTTCTCTGGGCCTGCGACTGTTCGGCAACCTCTATGCGGGTGAAATGATTTTTATCCTGATCGCCACCATGTATTCCGCCGGCCTGATCATCGGTATTTTCGGCGGCTTCCTGCAGTGGGGTTGGGCGGTGTTCCACATTCTGGTGATTACCCTGCAGGCCTTCGTATTCATGGTGTTGACCATCGTGTACATGGCCATGGCGCACCATGTGGAAGACGAAGACCAGTTTACGCACTAACGTTTTGAACAACTCACTTATCTTTTTTTAAAACTGAGGAGAACTACCATGGGTATGGCACTGATTGCTGTTGCACTGTTGATTGGCCTGGGCGCACTGGGTACCGCTATCGGCTTCGCTCTGTTGGGCGGTAAGCTGCTGGAAGGTTCCGCTCGTCAGCCGGAACTGGCTCCGATGCTGCAGGGCAAAATGTTCCTGATCGCCGGTCTGTTGGACGCCGTTCCGATGATTGGTGTAGGTATCGCCATGTACATCCTGTTCGTTACCGTACCGGGCCTGGCGTAAGACCTCGCGAACTCCCAGAAACCCGATCCGTGTGCATCACCGGTTGTGAGCGCACACGGTTAAAGCCAAAAGCGTTACTGGAACAGAGGTTATCGGCGTGAACATTAATTTGACCCTAATCGGACAGTCCATCGCGTTTATTTTCTTCGTGCTGTTCTGCATGAAGTACGTGTGGCCGTTCATCACCGACGCAATGGCCGAGCGTCAGAAGCGCATTGCGGATGGCCTGGCCGCCGCGGATCGCGCCGACAAGGATCTGGAACTGGCGAAAGAGAAAGCCGCCAAGACCCTGCGCGAAGCCAAACAGGAAGCGGCCGGTATCGTCGAGTCCGCCAATAAGCGCGCCGCCAAGCTTGTTGAAGAAGCCAAAGACCAGGCTCGGGTAGAAGCCGAGCGTATCCGGTCCGCGGCCGAAGCCGAAGTGGAGCAGGAAGTGAACCGTGCCAAAGAGAAGCTGCGTGGCCAAGTGTCCCAGTTGGCTCTGCTCGGTGCACAGAAAGTGCTGGAAGCGGAAATTGACGAATCCAAGCACAAGTCCATGATCGACAAACTGGCTGCCAATCTTTAAGTGAGGTGAACTGTGGCTGAACTGACTACCCTCGCCCGACCCTATGCCAAAGCGGCGTTTCAATACGCGCTGGAAGCACAGGATCTGAGCGGTTGGGCCCAGCAACTGGCGACTCTGGCCGGCGCCAGCCAATACGGCACCATGGCCGATCGTATCGCGTCACCGTCACTGTCGGCCCAACAACAGGCCGACGTTCTGATCGAGGCCTGCGGTGACGAACTGAGCCAGCCAGTGCGCAACTACGTTCAGCTTCTGGCCCAGAACAAGCGTCTGATTTTGTTGCCGGAAATTCAGCAACTGTTCGAGGCGTTCAAGCACGCCCAGGAGCAGTCGGTGGATGTCGAGCTGACCACCGCCTTCACCCTGGCGGATGCCGAGCAGGAAAAACTGGCTCAGGCTCTCAGCGACAAGCTCAAGCGCAAAATCAGCGTCCGGGCCCAGGTCGACGAACAGCTTCTGGCGGGCGTTATCGTTAAAGCAGGTGATTTGGTCATCGACGGCTCGATGCGCGGTCGGTTAGAAAAACTCGCCAAAGCAATCAATTCGTAGGATTGAGGAAAAAAGCATGCAGCAGCTGAATCCATCCGAGATTAGCGACATTATCAAGCAGCGCATCGACAAACTCGATGTGTCCGCCGAAGCCCGCAACCAGGGCACGGTGGTTTCCGTGTCCGACGGCATCGTGCGTATTCACGGCCTGATGGACGTGATGTACGGCGAGATGATCGAATTTGAAGGCGGTCGTTTCGGTATGGCACTGAACCTGGAGCGCGACTCCGTCGGTGCGGTAATTCTGGGCGACTACCTGGGTGTGGCCGAAGGCCAGACCTGTAAGTGCACCGGACGTATTCTGGAGGTGCCGGTAGGCCCCGAGCTGGAAGGCCGCGTCATCGATGCACTGGGTAACCCGATCGATGGTAAGGGTCCGGTTGACACCAAAGAAACCGACGCCATTGAAAAGGTGGCTCCCGGTGTTATCTGGCGTCAGTCTGTTGACCAGCCGGTTCAACTGGGTCTGAAAGCGGTTGACTCCATGGTGCCGATCGGTCGCGGTCAGCGTGAGTTGATCATTGGTGACCGTCAGATCGGTAAATCCGCCATTGCGGTAGACGCCATCATCAACCAGAAAGACTCCGGTATTAAGTGTATCTACGTGGCCATCGGCCAGAAAGCCTCCTCCATTGCTTCTGTGGTTCGCAAGCTGGAAGAGCACGGCGCCATGGATCACACCGTTGTGGTGGCTGCTACCGCTTCGGATCCGGCGGCCATGCAGTACCTGGCGGCCTTCGCCGGTTGTACCATTGGTGAGTACTACCGCGACCGCGGTCAGGACGCGCTGATCATTTATGATGACCTGACCAAGCAGGCCTGGGCCTATCGCCAGATCTCCCTGCTGCTGCGTCGTCCGCCGGGCCGTGAAGCCTACCCGGGTGATGTATTCTACCTGCACTCGCGTCTGCTCGAGCGCGCTGCACGAGTCAGTGCCGATTACGTTGAGAAGTTCACCAATGGTGAAGTGAAAGGCAAAACCGGCTCACTGACCGCGCTGCCGATCATTGAAACCCAGGCCGGTGACGTATCGGCGTTCGTACCGACGAACGTGATCTCCATTACCGACGGTCAGATCTTCCTGGAAACCTCGATGTTCAACTCGGGCATCCGTCCGGCGATGAACGCCGGTATCTCGGTATCCCGTGTGGGTGGTTCCGCACAGACCAAAGTGATCAAGAAACTGTCCGGTGGTATTCGTACCGCTCTGGCTCAGTATCGCGAACTGGCGGCTTTCTCCCAGTTTGCCTCTGACCTGGATGAGGCCACCAAGGCTCAGCTGGAGCACGGTGAACGTGTGACCGAGCTGATGAAGCAGAATCAGTACTCGCCGATGAGCATTGCCCAGATGGCACTGGTTCTGTTCTGCGCCAACGAAGGCTATCTGCAAGACGTGGAAGTAAACAAGGTTCTGGACTTTGAAAGTGCCCTGCTCTCCTACGCTGAAAGCGAAGGTGCCGACCTGTTGAAAGAAATCAACGAAACCGGCAACTGGAACGATGAGCTGCAAGGCAAGATGAAAGCCCTGGTGGACAAGTTCAAATCCACTCAGACCTGGTAAGACCGGCGGTGCCGAAAGGCACCGCTTCATTCACGCTTGAGGGCCTTTGAGTATGGCAGGCGCAAAAGAGATTCGGACGCAGATTTCGAGCATTAAAAGCACGCAGAAAATTACCAGCGCGATGGAAATGGTCGCCGCGAGTAAGATGCGTAAAGCTCAGGAGCGTATGGAGCGGGGCAAGCCCTATGCCCAGCGCATGCGTGCCGTGGTCGGTCACCTGGCCAACGCCAACCCCGAATACAAAAACCGCTATATGGAAGAGCGCGAAGTCAAACGGGTGGGTTACATCATTGTCTCCAGTGACCGCGGTCTGTGTGGTGGCCTGAACGTCAACGTGTTCAAGGCCGCACTGAAGTCCATGAAGTCCTGGTCCGAGCAGGGTGTGGCAGTGGATCTTTGCTTGCTGGGTGCCAAAGCCGGTGCGTTTTTCAACAGCCACGGCGGCAATGTGGTAGCCAGCGCACGCGATCTGGGTGAGGCGCCGACCGTCGCTTCCCTGATTGGCAGCGTCAAGGTCATGCTGGACGCGTTTGGCGAAGGCAAGATCGACAAGCTTTACCTGGTCGGTAACGAATTCATCAACACCATGACTCAGCAACCTGAAGTTCAGCAGTTGTTGCCGCTGGTGGCCGAAGAAGACCAAAAGCTTAAGCACCACTGGGATTACCTGTACGAGCCGGACGCCGAGCAACTGCTCGACGGTCTGCTGATTCGTTATATCGAGTCTCAGGTGTATCAGGCAGTGGTTGAAAACGGCGCCTGTGAGCAGGCCGCGCGTATGGTGGCCATGAAGAGCGCCACCGACAATGCCGGTGACCTGATCAGTGACCTGCAACTGGTGTACAACAAAGCCCGTCAGGCCGCGATTACCCAGGAGCTGTCGGAAATTGTGGGCGGTGCCGCCGCCGTGGCCTCTTAAGGCCCAGAGCTGAGAACCCTTTTTTGAGTTAAAACCTTCAGTCTCAGGCTGCCCTCGTCATTCACTGACAGTCGGCCGGATCTGAAACCAAGAGGAACCGGAAATGAGTAGCGGACGTATCGTACAAATTATCGGCGCCGTGATCGACGTGGAATTCCCGCGCGATGCCGTGCCGCAAATCTATGATGCACTGAAAGTCACCGAGCAAGACCTGACTCTGGAAGTGCAGCAGCAACTGGGCGACGGCGTGGTACGCACCATTGCCCTGGGCTCCTCTGAAGGTCTGCGTCGTGGTCTGGATGTGAGCAACACCAAGGAGCCGATCAAGGTTCCGGTGGGCACCAAAACCCTGGGTCGTATCATGAACGTCCTGGGCGACCCGATTGATGAGGCCGGCCCCATCGGTGAAGACGAGCGCATGCAGATTCACCGCGATGCCCCGGCGTACGAAGAACTGGCCGCGTCCAACGAGCTGCTGGAAACCGGCATCAAGGTGATCGACCTGGTATGCCCGTTCGCCAAGGGTGGTAAGGTTGGTCTGTTCGGTGGTGCCGGTGTGGGCAAGACCGTGAACATGATGGAACTGATCAACAACATCGCCAAAGAGCACTCCGGTCTGTCGGTATTCGCCGGTGTGGGTGAGCGTACCCGTGAAGGTAACGACTTCTACCACGAAATGACCGACTCGAAGGTTGTGGACAAGGTAGCGATGGTTTACGGCCAGATGAACGAGCCACCGGGTAACCGTCTGCGTGTTGCTCTGACCGGTCTGACCATGGCGGAGAAGTTCCGCGACGAAGGTAAGGACGTTCTGCTGTTTATC
This sequence comes from Marinimicrobium sp. LS-A18, assembly GCF_000463525.1. NCBI lineage: Bacteria > Pseudomonadati > Pseudomonadota > Gammaproteobacteria > Cellvibrionales > Cellvibrionaceae > Marinimicrobium > Marinimicrobium sp. LS-A18. The sequence goes on along the minus strand of NZ_AWEP01000006.1, from coordinate 150,742 downwards.
GACAACATCTACCGTTACACCCTGGCGGGTACCGAAGTATCGGCACTGCTGGGTCGTATGCCGTCTGCGGTAGGTTATCAGCCGACTCTGGCTGAAGAGATGGGTGTTCTGCAGGAGCGTATTACCTCCACCAAGACCGGCTCCATCACCTCGGTACAGGCCGTATACGTACCCGCGGATGACCTGACTGACCCGTCTCCGGCGACTACGTTTGCTCACCTGGATTCGACCGTAGTATTGAGCCGTGACATTGCCTCTAAAGGTATCTACCCGGCCATTGATCCGCTGGACTCCACCTCTCGTCAGCTGGACCCGCTGATCATTGGTCAGGAGCACTACGAAGTGGCTCGCGGTGTTCAGACCGTACTGCAGCGCTATAAAGAGCTGAAGGACATCATCGCCATTCTGGGTATGGATGAGCTGTCAGAAGAAGACAAGCTGACCGTATCCCGGGCCCGTAAAATCGAGCGTTTCCTGTCCCAGCCGTTCCACGTGGCCGAAGTATTCACCGGTTCACCGGGCGTTTACGTGTCCCTCAAAGACACCATTCGCAGCTTTAAAGGCATTCTCGACGGCGAGTACGACGATCTGCCGGAGCAGGCGTTCTACATGGTTGGTACCATCGAAGAAGCCATCGAGAAAGCCAACAAGGCCAAGAAAAAGTAACCCGCCGGCCCGGCAATGCCGGGCCACTGGCCCTGAAGCGTTAGAGGCAGAAATATGGCTATGACAGTTCACTGCGATATTGTCAGTGCAGAGCGGGAAATCTTCTCCGGGTTGGTGAAGATGATCGTGGCCACCGGTACCCTGGGTGACCTGGGTGTGACCTATGGTCACGCTCCTTTGCTGACCGGCCTTGAGCCGGGCCCGGTGCGCATCGTCAAGGACAATGGTGAGGAAGAGATTTACTACGTTTCCGGTGGTTATCTGGAAGTGCAGCCTTACCACGTCACCGTGTTGGCGGATACCGCCCTGCGCGCTGATGATATGGATGAAGCAGCCGCCCAGGAAGCCAAAGAAACCGCCCAGAAAGAGCTCACCAACCAGTCTGGCGAGATCGACTATTCCAAGGCCGCGGTTCAGTTGGCGGAAGCCGCCGCTCAATTGCGTACTCTGCAGTCCATTCGCAAGAAGTTGGGCAGCAACAAGTAGGCCTCGCCGTGCATGGCATTGGCAACAGAAAAGGGTGGCTGATCGGCCGCCCTTTTTTTACGTCCGTCACACTACGATTGTTCCCCCTAATTTGTCCTGATCAACGGTTTGTTGAAGGAGTCGCCGCATGACCACCCCCCTTGATATCGTCATTCTCGCTGCCGGTAAAGGCACCCGGATGCGCTCGAACCTGCCCAAGGTGCTTCATCCCGTGGGCGGCCGCCCTCTGGTGCAGCATGTGATCGACAGCGCCCGGGCACTGGGCAGTGATCAGATTCTGGTGGTGGTGGGCCATGGCGCCGAACAGGTCGAGGCCCGCATGGCGGCCGACGATATCCGCTTTGTGGCCCAGACCGAACAGCTGGGCACCGGCCACGCGGTGCTCCAGGCCCTGCCCCATTTTCGTGACGATGCGACGGTACTGATTCTTTACGGCGATGTGCCGCTGACTCAGGCAACGACGTTGGAAAAGCTGGCCCAGGCGGTGACCGACACCACCATCGGCCTGCTGACCGTGAATCTTCCCGACCCGGGGGCCTACGGACGTATCCTGCGCGATGCTGCCGGCCAGGTTGAGGCGATTGTTGAATACAAAGACGCCAACGACGAGCAGCGCCGGATCACCGAAATCAACACCGGAATTATGGCTGCTAAAGCCAAACACCTGCGCGAGTGGCTGCCGGCACTGAGTAACGATAACGCCCAGGGTGAGTACTACCTGACCGACATTATTGCCATGGCGCGCCAAAGTGGCCTGGGCATTCATGTGGCTCAGCCGGACACACCGGAAGAGGTGGAAGGCATCAACAACCGTCAACAGCAGGCGGCCCTCGAGCGGTACTACCAGAGTCGTCAGGCGGAAGAGTTGATGGTCAAAGGGGTCACCCTGATGGACCCGGCTCGATTTGACTGCCGTGGCCGGCTGACCGTCGGGCGGGATGTGGTCATTGATGTGAACTGTGTGTTTGAAGGCGAGGTCATGCTGGAAGATGGCGTGCACCTAGAACCCAACTGCTACCTGAAAGACTGCGTGATCGGCGCGGGCACTGAAGTCAAAGCCAACTCGGTGATTGAGGGCGCACGGGTATCCAGCCATTGCGCCATCGGGCCCTTTGCGCGTCTGCGCCCGGGCACCTTACTGGCCGATGGGGCCAAGGTCGGCAACTTTGTGGAAATCAAGAAAGCGACCATTGGCGAAGGCAGCAAGGTCAACCATCTGAGCTACATCGGCGACAGCAAGGTCGGTTCCGGTGTGAATGTCGGCGCCGGCACGATTACCTGTAACTACGACGGGGTCAACAAATTCCTCACGGAAATCGGGGACAATGCTTTTATCGGTTCCAACAGCGCGCTGGTGGCGCCGGTCAAGTTGGGCAAGAACACGACGGTGGGTGCCGGGTCGATCATCACCAAAGACGTTCCCGATGAGGAACTGGCGATTGCCCGCGGCCGCCAGCGTAACATTCAGGGCTGGCAGAGACCGAGTAAAAAAGACTGACTCAAAGAGTCACCAGAAAGGACGCAATATCGATGACTAAATGGGTACCGGGGGCGATCATTCGTCGCCCATTTCGCAGCATGTTCGGGCTGCTGTTGATTGTGGTTTTGGCGGTGGGCCTGTGCGGCGCTTTCAGGCCGCTCCCCGAAGGTATCAGCATGGAAGCCCCCGCCCGAGGGGCAACCCGGGTCCAGTTTCTCGCCGATCGGACCTATATCGATCCGCAGGGGAAACGACAAACCGAGCAGCGAATTTTTGACGAGGTCTTCCGTCTGGTCGATCAGGCGGAACGGTTCATTCTCGTGGACATGTTTCTGTTCAATGCCTACCAGGGGCAGTTGACCGACACGCATCGGGCGCTGTCCGACGAGCTGACCGACCGGCTTATCGCCCAAAAACGCCGTCACCCAGAGATTCAGATTCTGGTGATCAGTGATCCCCTGAATACCTTGTACGGTGGCTTGCCCTCCCCTCATTTCCAACGGTTAGAAGCCGCCGGCATCTCGGTGACCCTGACCGATCTCACCAGGCTGCGCGACAGCAATCCCCTCTACTCCGCGTTCTGGCGTCCTTTTATTCAGCCCTGGGGAAACACCGAAACGGATACGCTACCCAATCCATTTGGGGAGGGTCGGGTGTCTCTGCGCAGTTACCTGGCGTTGATCAACTTCAAGGCCAACCATCGCAAACTGATTATCGCCGATCAGGACAACGAGCTGACTGCCCTGGTTACATCGGCCAACCCCCACGACGGAAGCAGCGCCCACGGCAATGTCGCGTTGCGCTTCGGTGGTCAGGCGGCGTGGGACCTGCTCGACAGTGAAGCCGCCGTTCTTACCTTCTCTGGCGGACCCGAGCCAAGGCCGTCCCTGGATCGACCTGAGGGTGAAGTCGCCGGTTCTGCCCTGTCGGTTCAGGTGGTGACCGAGCGTGCCGTTGAGCGAGCCGCTCTGGACATCATCAATGGCGCAGCCGCGGGGGAGCGGTTGGACCTGGCAATGTTCTATTTATCGGACCGACACCTGGTTCGGGCTCTGCAGGAGGCCGCACAGCGCGGCGTTAAGGTGCGGGTGTTGCTCGACCCCAACAAAGACGCCTTCGGGCGCGAAAAAAATGGCGTGCCCAATCGCCCCGTTGCCCACGGGCTGGTCAATGCCGGGGTCCAGGTTCGGTGGTGTGATACACACGGTGAGCAGTGCCACTCCAAATGGCTGATGCATCAAGATAGCCGAAGTCGGGCACGGATGTTGTTGGGCTCCACCAATTTCACTCGCCGCAACCTGCACAGCCTGAATCTCGAAACCAGCGTTGTACTGCGGGGATCTTCCGACTCTGAGCCGTTAACCGCAGCCGCGCAATGGTTTGATGATCGTTGGCATAACCGATCCGGCAAACAGTACAGCCTGGACTACACCGCCTACGCCGATGAAAGTCTGTGGCCCCGACTGCTGTATCGAACCATGGAGGCAACTGGGATAAGCACTTTCTGACCTAACCAGGAAAGAATCCATAATTAGTTAGACAACGTTGTCCGTTGTAAGCTATGCTCCACCTTGGACCATGCCCCAAGTGGAGATCAATAATGATAGTACGTACCGTCCTGCTCCTGTCAGTCGCGCTTTTTGCCAGTGTGGGCAGCCTTGCCCAACCACTCAGCGACGCCCAATTGAAGGCATTTGCGGCCCAGACCGAATGGCGTTTTGCCGTGGTCAGCAACATCGGAGAAGATGGCCCACAAGCCCGAATCCGGCTGCACAACCGTTCCGACGTGGCGCTGCCGGAGGGCACCGGTGACTGGCGGTTGTATTTCCACTCGGTGCGTCGGGTGAGTGACACCACCGTGGCCGGCCTGCATTTGACCCATGTTCAGGGGGATTTACACCGGGTAGCGCCGACCGAGGACTTCCCGGGCCTCGCCCCGGGAGAGTCCTTGGAGCTGTTCTATGAACCCTCCTCGGCCATGGCGGCCTATACCGATTTTATGCCCCGCGCCTTTATTCATCGCCCGGGTAGCGAACCCGCGGTGTTTGCCAATACCGACACCGAAGACATGAGCCGCTTTGTCGAAGTATTCGACCGGGAGGCCCAGCAGCGTCGCTCGGCCCAGGATCAGGTGCCGATTGCTACCGCCGAGCGCCGCTACGAACGCAACCGGGCCACCCACTCGCAGCGGGTGTCCGATCAGGCGGTGCGCCAGCGCATCATTCCCAAGCCGCTGTCCCTGGAAACCCATTGGGGCAGCGCGACTCTCTCGCCGGACTGGACCATTCACTACGCCGGTCGTCTGAGCTCAGAGGCTGACTACCTGGCGGAGCAGCTCTCGACGCTGTTCGATGCTGAATTCTCGCGTGCGGCGGACCATGAATCGGTCTCGGGCCCCAGAATCAGCCTGAGGGTGGCGTCTGAGGATACCGATCTACCGGAACAGGCGGAAAGCTACCGGCTGGAAATCGACGACGATCAGATCCGCATCACCGGTCGGGACAATGCCGGTGCTTTCTACGGCCTTCAGAGTTTATTGAAACTCTTGCCGGCGACCATGGACAGCGATTCGGTCACCCTGCCCAATCTCACCGTGCTCGATGCGCCCCGCGCCGGTTGGCGGGGGATGCACTACGACATGGGCCGTAACTTCCACGGCCAGGCTGTGACCCTGCGCCTGATCGAACAGATGGGCCGCTACAAGCTCAACAAGCTGCATCTGCACCTGACCGAGGACGAAGGCTGGCGCCTGGAAATCCCCGGCCTGCCCGAATTGACAGAGGTGGGAGGTGAACGCTGCTTTGATCCGGAAGAGACCGACTGCCTGCTCACCCAACTGGGCACCGGGCCGCATAAAAGTGGTAGTGGCAATGGCTATTACACCCGGGACGATTTTATTGAGATTCTCGAGTACGCCGCCGCAAGGCACATTGAAGTTATCCCCGAAATCGATATGCCCGGTCATGCCCGGGCGGCCATCAAGTCCATGGACGCCCGTTACCGCCGTTTGATGGCCGCGGAGCAACCGGAGGCCGCCCGTCAGTACCTGCTGTCTCACCCCGAGGACACCTCGGATTACATGACCGTACAGAACTACACCGACAACTCCATCGATGTCTGCCTGGACTCCAGCTATGCCTTTGTGGACAAGGTGATGTACGAGCTGCAGCAGATGTACCGTGACGCCGGACTCAAGCTGAACATCTTCCATATGGGAGGCGATGAGGTGGGCAAAGGCTCCTGGACCGGCTCCCCCGCCTGCCGGGATCTGATTGCCGAACGCGAAGGCATTGCCGGTGTTGCAGATCTGAAGCCCTACTTTGTCAGCCGCGTTGCCGCGCTGGCGAAAAAGCGGGGCCTGGCCCTCGCCGGCTGGGAAGACGGCCTGATGTACGACGCGAACAATCCGTTCAACCGGAGCCAGTTTGACAACGATCGGGTCATCGCCAACGCCTGGGATAACATCTGGGAATGGGGCGTGGCCGACCGGGCCTACCGCCTGGCGAACGCCGGCTATGAAGTGGTGCTCTCCCACGGTACTCACCTCTATTTCGATCATCCATACGAGGCACACCCCGAAGAGCGTGGCTACTACTGGGCCACCCGGTACACCGATACCCGCAAAGTGTTCGGATACATGCCCGAACACCTCTACGCCAACGCCGACACCACCCGCAATGGCGCGCCCATCGACAACCTCGAGGCGCTAGTGGGGCGCGCCCTGCCGCCCCTGAAACAACCGGACAACATCCTCGGCATTCAGGGCCAGGTCTGGACCGAAACCATCCGTACCCCGGAGCAGCTCGAGCGCATGGTCTACCCCCGCCTGCTCGCCTTGGCCGAGCGCGCTTGGCACAGAGCCGAATGGGAAGGGGACTCTTCCAGTGCCGAGGCTCGCGCCCGGGAATTTGCGGTGTTCGCCCGAACCCTGGCGGAACGCGAATTACCGCGCCTCGCCGAATCCGGTGTCCAGGCGTATCTGGCCCCTCCGGGTGCTCGGTGGGAAAACGGCCAATTGCAGGTGAACACCGCCCTGCCCGGCCTGACGGTCGAAGTCAGCACCAATGGCCTGGACTGGCAAGCCTTCCAGGCGCCGGTATCGGCCGAGCAGGCACCGGTGATGTTGCGCACCCGTCTGGACAACAACGTCAGTCGTTCGACCCGCCTGGATTGACCGGCGGGTGGTACCGGAACAACTTTTTACAAAAAAGTGTTTGACAATGTTGTCCCATCGGGCGTAAAAAGAGCATAGGCTAGAAAACAGTAGTACCAACAACGTCCATCAAAACAACATAAGATCCGTTAGGAGGTCGTCATGGAAACTCGCAGCAAAGCATTCAATAAACCCAGGGGGTTCAGAAAAACCCTGCTCGCATCCAGCATTTCATCACTGCTGATCGCACCCGCATTGGTGCAGGCTCAGGATGAGCCCATGCTGGAAGAAATTGTGGTCACCGGCGTGTACGCCTCCCAGCTCAACGCGGTGAACACCAAACGCGATGCGGCCTCGGTCGTAGATGCCATTTCCGCCGAAGATATCGGCAAGCTGCCGGATGTCACCATCGCCGACTCCCTCCAGCGGATTCCCGGTATTCAGGTGGAGCGAACCGCCGGTGAAGGTGGTCCGGTCCAGATTCGCGGCCTGGCCAATGTCGCCACCTCGCTCAACGGCGAAACCTTTCTGAGTGCCACCACCATCGATTCATCTGGCGCCGACTTTGGTGACTTGCCCTCCCAGCTGTTCTCCGGCGCCGATGTCTACAAATCCCCGCTGGCGACCCTGAGCACCCTGGGTATTTCCGGCACTGTGGATCTGAAAACCCGCCGCCCGTTTGATCTGGATAACGGTTGGACTTTCTCTGGTTCTGCAGAGGTCGACCAGGGCTCGATCAGCGAGGAGACCGATCCCACGGTTAGTGGTTTGGTTGGTTGGACAAATGACAACGTTGGCTTTCTGGTCAGTGCGGTAACCACCGAGAAGAACTTGTCCAGTAACTTCAACGGCTGGAATGACACCTCCGAAAACGGCGGGAACCTGGGTTGGCACAACAACAACCATACCTACTGGGGAATTGGTCCGGCCACCCCCTACGATTTTTATTACACCGTGCCTCATGGTGTGACCGCATTCAATAAAGCGGAAGAGCGTCATCGGGACGGCCTGAACCTGTCTTTCCAGGCGGAACTTGCGGATGGTGTAGAGCTGGTCGTTGATCATTTCTACAGCAAGCAGGAACGTTGGAACCGGCGCGCCGGCTTTAACCACAATAGCCGCTGGCAGGGTTTCAACCACTATGCGCTACCGGTGGAGGAAGGTCTTACCGAGGATCGCTTCGAGTACGAAGGCAATAGCTGGGCCACTACCACCATGTACGATCTGAATCCCTACCGGATGCAGTCGTTCACCCAGACCAACTACAACCTGGAAGAGTCCAACAACAGCAGCGCCGAGTTGAACTTTGACATGGGTGGTGCTCTCACCGGTCAGGTTCGACTGACCCGCGCCAGTGCCGATGCTCAGATGCGTCATGGCTATATCGAGGGCGATCTGCTCAGCATTGATCAGGGAAGCCTGGTGACCGGCCCCGGCGGCCTGCGCCCGGCGGGAGATTGCACGGGTGACAACGCCATTCCCGGCGAGCCGGTGGGTGAAGACGGTGGCTGCTTTATCCAATTCTCACCCAATGGTATTGAAACCAACGATTTCCAGATCCGCTACGATGCGTCCGGAGAACACCCGGCGTTTAGTGGCTTCGATCAAACAGTCGACGGTGGTCTGGGCGAGCAGTCGGTAGCGGATTATATGGCCGACATCAGTGCCTACCACGTCGGTGCCGGCTCGTCCGAGGGTAATACCGACGACGAAGCCACAATGAACACCTTCAGCACTCGCTGGAACTATGCCTTTGATGACCAGCCTTTTGGTATTACCAGTGTTGATGTCGGTCTGCGCCAAAGTGAGCGCTTTGTGGATCACGAAGTTTTCTCCTACTTCGCGGAATTCGAAGACACCGGCTGTCAGGCGCAATGGAAAGCGGTAGACCAGTTCGCGGGCACCGCGGAGTGTGATCCCGATCTGCAACAAGGTGAGTTCCTGGTCGATGAAAATGGTGATCCGGTTCTCGACGAAAACGGTGATCAGGAATATGCGCCATACACACTGATTCCACCGATGACCCTGGATCAGAATGCCGATGTGGTCTGGATCGACGATTTCGGACCCGTGTCCGGCATTCCCGGAGTCTGGGCTGTGGATCCGCGCGAGCTTGACGATACGCTGGCCTTCCAGGAGCGCGTCTTCGGTGAACAGATCAAGTACGAACAGCCGGGGGAAACTTACAGCGTCGGCTTAAATGAGTTCAGCTACTTCACCCAAGTCAACTTCAACTACGACGATTTTGTCACCGGTAATCTCGGGGTCAAAGTCATCGAAACCGACCTGACCGTGGTTCAGAATGAAGTGGGCGCTCAAGTGCCGCACTCCGGCGTGTCCTATGATACCGGTGATGTCGTGACCCGCCGGAGCTACACAGACGTCTTGCCAAGCCTGAACGTCGCCATCAACGCGACCGATGACGTGATTGTTCGTCTCGGCTACGGTGAAACCATGCAGCCATTGAACCTGATGGACTGGGGTGGTGCCAAGCGTGTGGGCCGCACCTTCAATGACGACTGTCAGTGCATGCGCGTTGTGGATGGCAGTCTGAACGGTAACCCGGAGCTCGATCCCACTCGCGCCAAAAACTATGACTTGAGCGCGGAATGGTATTTGGGTGATGCCTCAATGGTGAGTGCCGCCATGTACCGGATCGAAATCGACAGCTTTGTCCAGACCGATACCATCATGTTGGACGAACCGGATAGCGATGGCATTAACCGCGGTCCCTGGCCTTTCTCAGCTTTGGTTCAAGGTACCGGTGGCGAGGTGAATGGTTTCGAGCTGGCCGCGAAAGTTGCTTTTGGCGACCTGACCGACGGTTTCCTGTCCGATTTCGGCTTTGATGTGAACTACACATTGTCCGAAAGCTCGCAGGACGCCACCGGCCTGGCGGGCAAAGAGCTGCCCTTCCCGAACAACTCGGAGGATACCTACAACATCGTCGGTTGGTATGAGAACGACCGGTTGTCGGCCCGTCTGGCGTACAACTTCCGCTCGCCCCGTCTGATCGCTATTGGTGGCGCTGCCACGCTGGCTGAACAGGCCCTGTACCAGGATGACTATGGCCAACTCGATCTGAACGTCACCTACGACATCACTGATCAGTGGTCCGTGTACCTGAACGGCGCCAACATCAATGAAGAGTATCAGGACACCTACCTCGAATTTGAGGATCAGAAAGTGTTCCAGAACATCTATGAGGCCCGCTGGGCTCTGGGTGCCCGTTTCACCTACTAAGTTGATCATCATCTGACTCAGCAGGGCAAGGAGGCCCAATCGTTGCGCCACCGGGGTCGCCCTCGGTGGCTTTTTATTGATGTTTTCTCTTCTCTCTACCCCCTCCTACCTGCGAAAAACCTTGCATTACCCTTTCGATCCACTAGAATATCTTTCAAATCGAAACTTGTCGTCTGAAGTGGATCATGAACAAACGCAACACCCAGCAGCGCCGCCGCGCCATTATCGACATGCTCACCCAGGCGGGTGAGGTGAGTGTCGAGCACTTGGCCCAGCATTTCGGTACCTCCGAGGTGACGGTCCGCAAGGATCTGGCGGCCCTGGAGGACAACGGCCTGCTGCTGCGCCGCTACGGCGGCGCCGTGCCCCTGCCCCAGGAAATGATCGTCGACCCGGGTACCGAAAAAGTTTCGGAACGAAAGCAATCCATGGCCAAGGCCGCAGCGGACCTGATTCTGGACCACAATCGCATCATCATCGACAGCGGCACCACCACCGCCGCCCTGCTGCCGGAGCTGTCCCATAAACAGGGGCTGGTGGTGATGACCAACTCTCTGAACATCGCCAACGCCCTGCGTGAGCTGGAAAACGAACCCACCCTGCTGATGACCGGCGGTACCTGGGACCCACAATCCGAAGGCTTTCAGGGGCAGCTGGCCGAACAGGTGCTGCGCTCCTACAACTTTGACCAGCTGTTTATTGGCGCCGATGGCCTGGACCTGGAACGCGGGACCACCACGTTTAATGAGCTGTACAGCCTGAGCCAGGTAATGGCCGAGGTGGCGCGCGAAGTCATCGTGATGGCGGAATCGGACAAATTGGGCCGGAAGATCCACAACCTTGAATTGCCCTGGGAGCGGATTGCTTATCTGGTGACGGATTCGGGTTTTCCCGATGACGCCAAAGCCCAACTGGAAAGCCAAGGGGTTGAAGTCATTCGGGCGAGTTAGTTCTCCATCTCGTTTTGGGGTGGGGATCGGGTAGATGAGTGCGAGACACGCCGTAAACCCATCCATGGGGGCTCGGTTACCTGCCGTCCAGGCAGGTAACGGTCTCGCACTCATCTACCCGATCCCCGTCACGTACTGGGCTAAAGAATTACCGCAATCAGAAAGTTAACGCTTTGAATAATTTAGGCTTTTAGGTAACTAGAACCTGGAAGCGTGAAAGGAGTTGGGTACGGGCCTCATGGACCGTTACCCGCCTGGACGGCGGGTAACCGAGCCTACATGGACGTATTCACGGCGTGTCCATGAGGCCCGTACCCAACTCCTACCCCAACAACTCATTTAGAACGTTCTAAAAAGGAGAAAGATTATGTGTGGCATCGTAGGCGCCGTAGCGCAGCGGGATGTAGTGGATATTCTGGTCGAAGGCCTTCGGCGCCTCGAGTATCGGGGCTATGACTCCGCCGGTGTGGCTGTGGTCAACAACGGTGAACTCAAACGCCTGCGCCGGCTGGGCAAAGTCAAAGAACTGGCCGACGCCGTCGCCGCCAGCCCCACCCCGGGCGGCACCGGCATTGCACATACCCGCTGGGCCACCCACGGTGAGCCGAGCGAGCGCAATGCCCACCCACACGTCTCCAACGACCAACTGGCCGTCGTGCACAACGGCATCATCGAAAACCACACCGCCCTGAAAAAAGAGCTTGAAGCGGCGGGTTACCAGTTTGAATCCCAGACCGACACCGAGGTCATTGCCCACCTGGTCCACAAAACCCGGAAAGAGACCGGCGATCTGTTGAGTGCGGTGCAGAAAGCGGTGAAACAGCTCGACGGCGCCTACGGCACCGTACTGATGGACGCCAACGACGCCGAGCGTCTGGTGGTGGCCCGCTCCGGCAGCCCGTTGGTGATCGGCCTGGGCATTGGGGAAAACTTTATCGCCTCGGACCAGCTAGCCTTGTTGCCGGTGACCCGCCGGTTTATCTTTTTGGAAGAAGGCGACGTGGCGGAAATCACCCGCACCAGCGTGCGCATTTTTGATAAAGACGGCAATGCCGTCGAGCGCGAAGAGCATGAGTCCACCGTCAGCTACGACGCCGGGGACAAGGGCCAATACCGTCACTTCATGCTCAAGGAAATTTACGAGCAGCCCCACGCGGTCACCAACACCCTCGAAGGCCGTCTGGGCAAAGAGAGTGTGCTGGACGAAACCTTCGGCAACGGGGCCGCCGAGCTGCTGAAGAAAGTGAAGCACGTCCAGATCGTCGCCTGTGGTACCAGCTACCATTCGGCCATGGTCGCCCGCTATTGGCTGGAATCCCTCGCGAATGTCTCCTGCAGCGTGGAAATCGCCAGTGAATTCCGTTACCGCAAATCCGTGGTCCAGCCCGACAGCCTGGTGGTCACCATCAGCCAGTCCGGCGAAACCGCCGACACCCTCGCCGCTCTGCGCCTGGCCAAGGAGCTGGGTTATCTCGGCAGCTTGACCATCTGCAACGTGGCAGGCTCCTCCCTGGTGCGCGAATCCGACCTGGCCTTTATGACCCGCGCCGGGGCGGAAATCGGTGTGGCCTCCACCAAAGCCTTCACCACCCAACTGGTGGGTCTGGCGATGCTTGTGCTGGCACTGGGCAAATACAATGGCCTGAGTACCGAACAGCAGGCCGACATGGTTCAGGCCCTGAAAGGTCTGCCGGCCAAGCTCGAAGAGTCACTGTCGCTCGCGGAGCGCATTGAAGACCTGGCCGAAGAGTTTGCCGATAAACACCACGCCCTGTTCCTCGGTCGGGGCGATCAGTACCCGATTGCGATGGAAGGTGCGCTCAAGCTCAAAGAAATTTCCTATATCCACGCCGAGGCCTACGCCGCGGGCGAACTCAAGCACGGCCCCCTGGCGCTGATCGATGCGCAGATGCCCATCATCGTGGTCGCGCCGAACAATGAACTGTTGGAGAAGCTCAAATCCAACGTGGAAGAAGTCCGCGCCCGCGGGGGCATCCTCTATGTGTTCGCCGATGTGGAAGCCAACTTCGCCTCGGATGAGACCATGCGGGTCATCAACGTCCCCCACTGCCACCCCTGGCTGGCGCCGATTCTCTATACCCTGCCCCTGCAATTGCTGAGCTACTACGTGGCCATCATCAAGGGCACCGACGTGGATCAACCGCGCAACCTGGCGAAGAGTGTGACGGTCGAGTAACCTGTCGTCTTTGTAGATTCTGAGGCGATCCGAACCATCGAGTACCAACTTGGTGGATCGGATCGCCAACAATAACGCAGAGGTAGACAGCAGGATGATCACAATACGGCGGGCCACCTACGATGATGTGCCGGCGCTGCATGCGCTGGCTGAGCGGTTTCTGCTCGAGAATCTGAAAGACCCCGAAAATACCGGTTTTCTGATATCCAACTTTTCCCTCGATGTCTACAAAGCGTATGTGGACAGCGCCGAGTACTTCTGGGTGGCCGAGGAAGACGGCAAGTTGGGTGGATTTCTGCTGGCTTATAAAAGTGAATCGATCAAACCCGAAGAGGTAATCAATTCCTGCCTGCGCTATTCCGTGATCCAGCCATTTACCCTGATCAAGCAGATCTGCAGTAGCGGTGAGGTGCGCGGCGCGGCGTCGGCGCTGTACCAGACGCTCTTTGACGAGATGGATACCGAGCTGGCGCTGGCGGCGGTTGTGAACGAGCCGCTGAACACCAAGTCGATTGAATACCATCGCAAACTGGGCTTCGGCCATTTGTGGGATCTGCACCCCCCGGCCGACTACGATGGCGTGACTCGCACCCGGTCCATCTGGTTCTATTCCAAAACCGGCACCCGACCTCAGACTCGCATGGCGCAAGTGGACCGCTCCGAGCTGGTGCAGCACCTGATCGAAAAAGAACAGGGAACGGTCAACCTCTACATGCATGAGGACAACCTGAACTGGACCAAGCTGGGTATGTTAGTCACTTTTATGACGGCGCTGCTCACGGCCTTTGGTTTCCTGCTGGAGCGGGACCCAACCACCACCAACAACTGGATTGTCAGTGTCCTGGTGGTGTTCGGGTTTGTGGTGAACATCATGTTCTATCTGAAATTGAAGTCAGGGCTTGCGTTTCTGAATCATCACAAGAAGAACCTGCGCCGCTTTGATGATGCCCTGGCCGGGATGTTGCCATCCATCCCCTCGTACCTCGATCGTAAAACCGGCAAGCAGTCCGTTACTGTGCGTGTCATGGTTGTCTTGCCCGTGTTCAGCCTGGGACTCTGGGCGGTGTGCGCCGGGTTACTGCTGCACCGGTACTTTTTATGATCGGGCAGTGACGGGTGTCTCAACACAAAGGCGCGGGCTCGATTAGAGTACAGGGTTTGTTTACTGACTAGGTGCCATACGCAGGGAATATCATGAAGCGAATACTCATAGCCATACTGCTGATCGTCGCGATCGCGGCGCTTGGGGGTCACTACTACTACGAGCGGCAGGTGGAGCAGCGGGTGGACAATGCCGCTCGCCTGTTGGGGCAGATGGGCGGCAACCTGGACTATCGCGAAGTGGTCATTGGCCTGTCGGGTGATATTCGGGTCGAGGACATTATGCTTCGGGTACCCGGTATGCCCAGCGCTGTCAGCATCGATCGGGCCTCGCTGCATACCGGTGGGCTGATGGGGGTCCATCGCCTGGCCATGGATGCCCGGGAGCAGTTATTACCCACCCGCCTGGGTGTGTCGTTTGATGGCATCCGCATCCCCCTGTCCAGTGTGACCGAATCCGGTAATCTGGGGGTCACGGATTCCTTCGCCGCCGCCGGTTGTGGTGATCGGACGGCCTTCAGCGCACTGGATATTGTGAAGATGGGCTACTCCGAATTCGTGATGGATACCCGGGTGGATTATCGCCTGGTGGGCGATGGCGAACTCCTGAGCCTGACCGTTGATACCCTGATGCGGGAGATGAACAACACCCGAGTCGAGATGGACTTTTCCCTTGGCGCGCCGTCACGTCATGCGCCGGCTGTTGCGATGGCCATGGCCAATGCCCAGCTGCTGAGCGTGGTGATCGATTATCAGGATGAGGGTTATGCTCAGCGCGTATCGGCCTTCTGCACCGAACAGACCGGTCTGGATAGGGAGGCGTTTCTCGCTCAACATCTGAGTGCCTGGCAGGACGTCTGGCACCAGTTTGGATTGACCGCCGGGCCGACCCTGGTTGATGGCTATCGGGAATTTCTGTCCAACCCGGATCAGTTCCGTGTGCAGATTAAACCCAGCGGAAGCCTGCACGCTGACGACCTCAGTGGCATGTCAACGGAGCTGATGCTCTATTACTTGCCCATGCAGCTATCGGTGAATCAGGGGCCAATGAACCGCCTGGACCTGTCGGTCATGGACGAGGCCGAAGCCCAAGCCTGGCGGGAAGCGCGCCGGGAGCGGACCGTTGATTCGGACAGTGAAGCGGAGCGGTCTGGTGATACCGGGCAAGCGCAAGACGATGAAGGTCGGATCACCATGGAGGCGCTGCGCAACGCGAAAGATGCAACAGTGGAACTTCGACTCGCCAATGGGCGCACGCTGGAGGGGGTGGTGCATTCGATCGGGGAAGACCGGTTGCAGTTACAGCGTTTTCAGAATGGGGGTTATGTCATTCAGCCGGTTGATTATGTGGATATCGAGGAGGCCTACCTCAGGGAGAAATAGACAGCAGCCGGGGCTGCTGTCTAAGCTCACACGTGGGTGACGCAATTATAGTCCGGTGTCGATCGCCTCGATCAGTTCACCGTCGTCGGTATCGCCGCTGAGCTCCCAGAAGAAAGCACCACCGAGCCCCTGCTGTTTCAGGTAGTTCATCTTGTCCTGAATGGTCGCGGGGGTGTCGTAGCTCCACCAGTCATCGCCGCAGTGGGCATAGGCGGTACCGGCGACGGTACCGGTGGCCGGGCAGGTGTTTTTCAGGACCTTGTAATCCTCAATGCCGCTTTCATAAGTACCATCGGCCGCACCGCTGGCGGAGCCACCCGGGGCCGCCTGGCTGACGCCCGTCCAGCCCCGGCCATAGAAGCCGATGCCGAGCAGGATTTTTTCGTCCGGCACACCCAGGCCCTTCAGAATCTGCACGCTGTTGTCGCTGTAGAAGCCGGCTTGCGGGATACCGCTGTAGCTGTTCAGCGGTGAGTGTGGCGCGGTGGGCCCCTGGGCCTCCCAGGCACCGAAGTAGTCGTAGGTCATCAGCATATAGAAGTCCAGATACTGGGCAGCGCCACCGTAATCGGCCGCGTTCAGTTTGGCTTCGCCCGCGCCGATGGCGGCGGTCACCAGTTTGTCACCAAACTCGTTGCGCAGTGCCTGCATCACCTCGCGGTAGGCATCAAAGCCGCTGTTGTCACAGGTCAGACCGCACTCGTTGGGGTACTCCCAATCGATGTCGATACCGTCAAACACGCCGTCCCAGCGGGGGTCGAACACCAGGTCGTGGCAGGATTGGGCGAACTGTTGCGGATTTTGCGCTGCCTCGCCAAAACCACCGGACCAGGTCCAACCGCCAAACGACCAGAGCACCTTGATGTGCGGATACATCTCTTTCAGCCGTTTGAGCTGACCGAAGTTACCGCGCAGTGCGCCCTGCTCCCAGGTGTCGGCCACCCCGTCCACACTTTCCTCGGCGCCGTAGGCCCGGTCGTAGTCCGCATAGGAGTCACCCACGACGCACTGACCGTTCTGGACGTTGCCGAAAGCGTACACGATATGCGTGAGCTTCTCGGCGGAGCCGCTGGTGTGGATGTTCTTCACGTGATAGTTGCGATCGTAAATGCCCCACTGAGTGAAATAGCCCACGACCAGCTCGTCGCCATTGTCGGGTGTGCTACTGCTGGAGGAGCTGCTGCTTGATTCCGAACTGGAACTGCTGCTGGATACCGATGAGCTGCTGGAAGAGGCTGGTTCGCAGGCGCCCAGATTTTCCCATACGCCCCAATCGCCGGATTGCTCGGGATTATCTCCCTGAGTCCACCAGCGTGCGCGATACTCGACAACGTTGTATTCAACCCGGTCACCTTGGGTGTAGACGTTGCTGGAATTCCAGCTATCCAGTCCCTCGCAGCCTTCGCCGGTCGCGGTGCTGCTGGAGGATGAGGTGCTGGAACTGAGCGAACTGCTCGAGGAACTGCTGGAACTGGAGTTGTCGCCATCGCATTGACCCAGCAGGTTCCAGGCCTCGTCCCAGGCCCAGCCTTCGCCGGGCGCATAGGCTCCGCCGGTGGAGCACCAGCCTCCGACCTCGCATTCGTAGGCATTGCCCAGGTTGCGGGCGCGGTCGCCACTGTCGTAGGTCGCATCCGGTGCATAGTCCGGCACCGAGGAGCAGTCGTAGGCCAGGGCTGGCGTGGCCGCCAGGCCCAGGGCCAGGGTGATCAAAAGTAGACGGATTTTCATGAAGAGACTCCCAGATTGTTATGGTTCAGGGGATGTGCGGCCGGGCCATCGTTGGACCGGTTGAGGGCAGAGAGACATCGAATTGCCCGGTGGGATGCGCCTCCCTGGCGGTCCGCGAGGCGTTGTCTCCAAGGTGTTTGGACAACGTTGTCTAAATGTAGGCGTTCGAAGCGGATCCGTCAAAGCCGTTTCGCCGTAAATGCGATCTCGATCTCGCTTTCCTGCGCTTTTGGGGCGGACGGGTGTCGCTTTGAGTCGCGCTGGCGTACAAATTCGGCGCCAGTTGCGTAAAATGCGACGCTTGGCAATCGCCGGCAGCCGATCTGAGAGGCACGCAGACCAAGATGGATTCACTGACACAAATGACCCTCGGCTCCGCCGTCGGTGTCGCGGTAATGGGCCGGCGGGTGCCGGTCTGGCGCTCGGCACTGGTGGGTGCGTTTTTCGGTACCCTGCCGGACCTGGATTCGTTTGTGGACTACGGCGATCCGATCCGCAATGTCACCTATCACCGCGGCGCCAGCCATTCACTGTTCTATCTGTCGCTGCTCTCCCCGTTGTTTGCCTGGCTGATCACCCGCTGGATGCCCTCCGGAGGCTTCCGACGATGGTGGGCCGCGCTGTGGCTGATACTGATTACCCATGTGCTGCTCGACACTATGACGGTGTACGGGACCCAGATCGGTCAGCCATTTACCGACTACCCGTTCGGGGTGGCCAGCCTGTTTATCATCGACCCCCTGTACACGCTACCATTGCTGGTCGGGCTGCTATTGGCGCTGGGCGGTCGGCACCGGGCGAACCATTGGGGCCTGGCGCTGACCACGGGCTATCTGCTCTGGAGTATGGCGGCCCAGAGTTGGGTCGAAACCCGAGTCGAGCGCGAGTTGGCGGATCGGGACTGGCCGGTCGAGCGGGTCCTGGTGACCCCCAGTGCGTTCAACACGCTGCTCTGGCGGGTGTTGGTCATGGCGCCGGATCACTATTACGAGGGCTTTTATGCCCTGGCCGATGGCGACCGTGCCATTGCGTTCGATCGCTTCGAACGCGACCGGGCGCTGTATGAATCCCTAAAGGACGATTGGGGGGTGCAGCGAATCGCCTGGTTCAGTAAGGGGTTTTTCAAGGTCAGCGCGCGGGACGGAATGGCGCGGATTACCGACCTGCGCATGGGGCAGGAGCCCTTTTACAGTTTCAACTTTGTGGTGGCCGAGCGGGCGGATGGTCAGTGGCAACCGGTTCCCCCGCAACTGCAGATGGAGCGCCCGGATATCGGCGCCGGCCTGCGCTGGATCGTTCGCAGAGCCCAGGGGCAACCCCTGTCGCCGCCCCGCGTGAAACCTGGTGGTGGTGAGTCTTCACTTACCCAGGAGCCACCCAGCGAAGGGCAATAATGTGGAACGACTGGATAAAGCTCTGGTAAGCCGTGGCCTGGCGGATACCCGCAGCCAGGCCCAGCGGATGATCGAGGCCGGGCGGGTCCGCTGTCAGGTGGGCGGCGATTGGCAGGTACTGAACAAGGCCAGCGCCAAAGTGTCGGAAGATCAGGTTCTGGACGTCGAGCCGGGGGATGAAGATCAGTTCGCTTCCCGTGGCGGTTTGAAGCTGCGTGGCGCGCTGGCGCAGTCGGGCCTGAATCCCGAGGGCTGGGTGGCACTGGATGTGGGCCAGTCCACGGGAGGATTTACCGATTGTCTGTTGCAGGCCGGCGCCGCCAGGGTGGTCGGAGTGGATGTCGGTCGGGATCAGCTGGTACCCGCCCTGAGAACGCACCCCAAGGTGGTGTTTTTTGAAGGCATCAATGCCCGGGATCTGCCCAGGGACACCCTGTTGGCGGAGGCGCCAGAGGGCTTTGATCTGATTGTGATGGACGTGTCCTTTATCTCCCAGACGCTGATTCTGCCCGGGTTCCCGGCGCTGCTCAAACCGGGCGGGCACCTGCTCAGCCTGGTCAAGCCGCAATTTGAAGTGGGCAAGGCGGGCATCGGTAAAGGCGGAATTGTCCGCGACGATCGTCTCTATGCCGAGGTGGAGCAGCGAATTCGCGCCCAGTGCGACACCCTGGGACTGACGGTCAACACCTGGTTTGCGAGCCCGATCAAGGGCGGTGATGGTAATCGGGAGTTCTTTATATCGGCGACAAAAACGCCCGGGGAGTTTTAAACATAAACATTTTTTAGCTGATAAGACGTATAAATCTTCTCAGCGCTCCCCTATACTCCCTCGTGGTCTGTACCACCCTAAGTAAGCGCGGCTTCTGAGCAGGCTCTCCCAACCGGTCGCCCAAGCTGCATGAATCATCCAAAACCATAAAGATGTGTGAGAAGGCAATGAAACAACGAGACCCCGTTTTCGGTCGCCCGCTGGTTGCGGCGTCCCTCTCCGTGTTGCTGGTGGCCTGCGCGCCGGATGACAACACCTCCTCCCCGACCCCGGAACAACGTCATTCGCCCGCTCAGTCTGAAGCGGTGGCTCCGCTCAGCGATACCGATGCGGCAGTGATTGCCCTGAGTGATACCGAAGCCGATTCCGCCCGCGAGCGGGTGATGCGTCAGGTGAACCTTGAGCCGATTGACGGCCTGAGCGCGGATCTCTGGGCGTCGGAGAAACTGCTGGCCGACCCGGTGGCGATCAGTGTGGACTATCAGGGCCGGGTGTGGGCCGCGGTGACCAACCGCAGCAACAACTCTGAGTTTGATATCCGCCGCTACCCGGACTGGGAACACTCTTCCATGACCTGGACCAGCGTCGAGGATCGGCGGGCGTTTCTGAAACAAGAGCTGGCCCCGGAAAACAGTGAGCAGAATGCCTGGCTGGACGACCGCAACAACGACGGCTCCCGGGATTGGCGCGACCTGGCGGTGGTCAAAGAAGAGGTCATTCTGCTGCAGGACACCAGTGGTGATGGCCGGGCCAACGAAAGCCGGCGCTTCCTGAAGGACTTCCACAGCGAAGTGACCGATGTGCTGGGCGGCATCTACTATCACAACGAACTGGATGAACTGTTCCTGGGGGTTGCCCCGAACGCCTGGCGGGTCAAAGACACCGACGGCGACCTGAGAGCCGATACCAAGCAGGCCATCTCCGATGGTTTCGCGGTGCACGTGGGGTTCAGTGGCCACGGCATGTCCGGCGTCACCCTGGGACCGGATGGCCGGATTTACTACGGGATCGGCGACATTGGCGCCAATATCACCGACGTTGACGGCAACGAGTACGCCCACCCGAATCGGGGGGTGATTGTCCGCAGTGAACCCGATGGCAGCAACTTTGAAGTGTTTGCCCATGGCGTGCGCAACACTCACGAATTCACCT
Source organism: Marinimicrobium sp. LS-A18 (assembly GCF_000463525.1). Lineage (NCBI taxonomy): Bacteria > Pseudomonadati > Pseudomonadota > Gammaproteobacteria > Cellvibrionales > Cellvibrionaceae > Marinimicrobium > Marinimicrobium sp. LS-A18. Next base: position 130,037 of record NZ_AWEP01000006.1, on the reverse strand, counting down.
TCGATAAATACGGCAACCTGATCACCGTCGATAACGATGGCGACCATGAGGGTGAATACGAACGGGTGGTCTATCTGATTGACGGTTCCGACACCGGTTGGCGCACCAACTGGCAGTTGGGGAAATACAAGGACCCGAAAAACAACACCTACAAGGTGTGGATGGACGAGGACTACTTCAAGCCGCGCTTTGAAGACCAGTCCGCCCACATTCTGCCCCCCATCGCCCCCTATCACGCCGGCCCCACCGGCATGGTGTACAACCCGGGCACGGCGTTGAGCGAGCGCTGGAACAACCACTTCTTCGTGGTGGAGTTTGTTGGCTCGGCGGCCCGCTCCGGCATCAACGCCTTTACTCTGGAACCCAAGGGCGCCTCGTTCGAGCTGGCGTCAGACCAGAACATCTTCCGCGGTGTTCAGGCCACCGGCCTGGACTTTGGTCCGGATGGCTCCCTGTTCATGAGCGACTGGATCGAAGGCTGGGGCATCAACGGCAAGGGCCGTATCTGGAAAATGGATGTCACCGAAGGCGTCGACCAGGCTCAGCGGGACAATACCCAGGCGCTTCTGGAAGCGAACTTCGCTGAACTGGGTGCGAATGAGCTGGTAGAGCACCTGAGTCACCCTGATATGCGGGTGCGTCAGCGCGCCCAATTGGCTCTCGCGGCCCGTGACGATCAGGCCAGCCTGCTGGAGGTCGCGCAGAACAGCGATCATCAATTGGCCCGTATCCACGCCCTCTGGGGCATTGGCCAGCTTACCCGTCAGGACTCGAGCCGTGCCGCCGTGCTGCTGCCGTTGCTGAACGATACCGATCCCGAAATTCGTGCCCAGGTGGCCAAAGTGTTGGGCGATGTGGCCTTTGCCGACGCCCGCCCGGACCTCTTGCCCCTGCTGACCGATGACAGTGCCCGGGTGCGGTTCTTTGCCGCCCAGGCGCTGGGTCGCATCGGCAACCCGCAGGATCAGTCGGCGGTAATCGCCATGCTGGAAGCGAACAACGATGAGGATGTCTACCTGCGTCAGGCGGGGGCGATTGCCCTGGCTCGCATGGGCGATGCCGAGACGCTGGGCAACCTGGAGACTCACGCCTCCGAAGCGGTGCGCATTGCCGCCGTGGTGGCGCTGAAACGCCTGCAGAGCCCGGAGCTGGCCCGCTTCCTGGATGATGCCAGTGAGTTTGTGGTGACCAACGCCGCCCGCGGCATCAGCGACGATCATTACGTGGATGCCGCGCTGCCGGCCCTGGCCGAGCTGCTGGCAACCACGGAATTTACCAACGAGCCTCTGCTGCGCCGCCTGATCAACGCCAACCTCTATGTGGGAGGCGACGCCTCGGTGGAGCGCCTGCTGGGCTTCGCCCAGCGCGACGACATCGACGGGGTCCTGCGCGCCGAGGCCCTCCACACCCTGTCGGTCTGGCCGGAGAGCTCGGCCTTTGATCGGGTGACGGGCCGTCATCGCGGAGTGGTATCCCATCCGAGCGAGCAGGCCAGCGAACCCCTGATGGCCCTGTCGGCCGAGTTGCTGCAGGATCGCAGCCCGGCGGTTCGTGCAGCCACGGCCAGTGCCCTGGCCATGCTCGGCATCGAAGGTGCCAGCGACGCCCTGGCGGCAACCCTGAAAGACGACGCCAGCCCGATGGTCCGGGCCGCGGCTCTGGAAGCGCTGTTCACGCTGGACTACCCGGACATGGGCCAGGCGGCCCTGACCGCCACCAACGACGCCGACACCGACGTGCGCATGGCCGCGCTGGCCCTGCTGCCCAAGCTCGACCTGCCGACAGAGGAAGTGGTTGAGCTGCACCGCGTACTGCTGGAAAAGGGTTCCCAGTCCGAGCAGCAGGCGGCCTACCGCTCCCTGGCGAATGTCGATCATGCCAGTGCCCACGCGTTGCTGGGTGAATCCCTGGCGGCCCTGCGCACGGGTGAACTGCCCGCCGCCGTGCAACTGGATGTGATTGAGGCGGCCCAGGCCACCGGCAACGAGACCCTGATCGCCGAGCTGGAAGCCTACGAGGCGAGCAAGAACCGCAATAAGCCCCTCGAGGTGTACCGGGAAGCCCTGGAGGGCGGCGATCCGAATGCGGGGATGAACCTGTTCCGCTACAGCAACAGTGCCCAGTGTATCCGCTGTCATATGGTCGGCCACCGCGGCGCTCGGGTGGGTCCCGAGCTCACCGCTATCGGGGACCAGCTGAGCCGTCGCCAACTGCTCGAGGCGCTGGTGGACCCGGGCGCCCGGGTTCCCGCCGGTCACGGCCGGGTGTCGGTCACGCTGGACAATGGTCAGACGGTCAGCGGTTTCTTTGAGGCCGAGAGTCAGGACAGTATGACCATTGTCGATGGCGAAGAACGCATTGAGGTGGCCAAGGCCGAGGTGGTGTCCACCGAGTACTCCGGCTCCGGCATGCCACCCATGGGACAACTGCTCAATCGCAGCCAGCTGCGCGATATCGTCGCCTACCTGGTGACCCTACCCACCGAAGAGGAAGCCGAGGGGCACTGACCCTGAGGCGTTTTTGGCGGAGGCGCCTTCAGCTCGCCTCCGCCATCGGCACCCCTGTGGTGCCTCTCTTCAACTGATATACTCCGGTCATAGGTCTTTTTTAACGACAACAAGGTCCCTATGACCACCCCGCTACTGATTTGCGACGACTCCCTGGTCGCTCGCAAGCAAATGCTCCGAGCCCTGCCTCCCGACTGGGATGTACTGGTCAGCTTTGCCTGTGATGGCGAGGAGTGTCTACGCTACCTCGAGGCCGATCGGGGCCACATCCTGTTTCTCGATCTGAACATGCCAGTGCTGGACGGCTACGCCGTGCTGCGGGAAATTCGGGCCCGTGATTGGCCGACGCTGGTGATCGTCGTCTCGGGGGATATTCAGCCGGAGGCGGAACAGCGGGTGCGGGATCTCGGTGCCGTCCAGATGATCCGCAAGCCCCTGGACCCGGCGCAACTGCAAACGGTTCTGGTGGAGTTCGGGCTCTATGATCCCTCTGAAGATCGCCGCTTGGCGGTGCACCCGGAAAGCCCCGATCGCAGTACCACCTGGCACGATGTGTTGCAGGAACAGGCCAATATCGCCATGGGCCAGGCCGGTGACTTGCTGGCCCGCCTGCTGGGAGTTTTTGTGGAGCTGTCGGTCCCGAAAGTCAGCATGCTGGCGGCCAGCGAACTCAATATGGCGTTGGTGGCGGGCAGCAGCCATCACAAGTGGTCCGGTGTCAGTCAGGGATTCGTGGGCGGTGGTCTGGCGGGCGAGGCGCTGTTGCTGTTCAGTGACAGCAGTATCGACGACATGAGTGCCCTGCTCGGCTATCAGGACGACAACGCGCCTCACAAGGAGCTCGAAGTGCTGATGGACCTGTCTGGCATTCTGGCGGGCGCCTTTCTGAAAGGCCTGGGGGAGCAGCTGCACCTGTCGCCGAGAATCACGCCGCCGGTGGTGCTCGGCACCCACGTCACCATGGACGATCTGCTGCATCACAACAGCCATCTTTGGGAACAGATGCTGAGCATCGAAGTGTCCTTTGCGGTGGAAAACCACAATATTCTGGGCAATCTGTTGCTGCTGTTTACCGAGGATTCGATTCCCCGGCTGCAGGAAACGCTGGATTACCTGCGGCCCGATCCGGAGGGCGCTTCGTGAACCGCACCGAGTTTACCCTGAGCGATGTGCACTGGCTGATGGATCTGTTGCAGACCATCGAGGTGGGAATCGTGGTGCTCGACGGCGACAACCGGGTGCGCTCCTGGAACGGTTTTATGGAAAACCACAGCGGTATCCGCGCCGACGAGGCCCAGGGCGCGGATCTGTTTCAGCTGTTTCCGGACCTGCCCCGGGAGTGGCTGGAGCGCAAGCTGCACACGGTCCGCCTGCTGAACACCCGAACCTTCAGCGTCTGGGAGCAGCGACCCTATCTGTTCCGGTTCCGCAATCGCCGCCCGATTACCGGCACCGAAGCCTACATGTTCCAGAACATCACCTTCTTCCCGCTGACCGATCAGCGCGGCGCGGTCGAAGGGGTCTGTCTGCTGGTGTATGACGTGACCGATATGGCGAGCAGCCGGCGCCAACTGGAAAAAAGCAATGCCCAGCTCAAGCGGCTCAGCCAGACCGACGGGCTCACCGGGCTGCTCAATCGCAGCACCTGGGAGTCGTTCCTGCAGACCGAGTTCGAGCGGCATTTTCGCTACGGTTCCGAGGCGGCGCTGGTCATGTTGGACATTGATCACTTCAAGCCGATCAATGACACCTATGGGCATATGGTGGGGGACGAAGTGATTCGTCAGGTCACCAGCCTGATCAAGTTCAATCTGCGCCAACCCGATATCGCCGGTCGTTACGGCGGGGAGGAGTTTGCAATCATTCTCCCGGAAACCGATCTGGAAGGTGCCGAGTGCTTTGCGGAGCGGATTCGCTCGGTGATCGAGCATCAACCGCTCAAATGCCTCGATCAGACCATCGAAGTTACCGCCAGTCTGGGGATAGCGCCCTGGAGCCTGGACTACCAGGATGCCGAGCAGTGGCTCGGAGCGGCGGATCAGGCGCTCTACGCCGCCAAGCGCCAGGGCCGCAATCAGATCGTGGTTGCCCCCCTTTCTGAATGATCTGACCCCGACCGGTGCCCGTAACCTATCTTTCAAGGTAAATGTACGGAGGGGGTACCGTGCGGCGCGTAGGTTTGTACTGGTTCGGAGATGACTTGCGGGTATCGGATCAGCCGGGGCTGGCTCGTGCTGCGGCCGAAGTGGATCAGTTGATCTGCCTGTATGTGGTGGACTCCGCCTGGTTCCGGCCCGGTTCTCTGGCGTTGACCCGGCCGTTGGGCATCCATCGTGAACGGTTTTTACTGGAAGCCTTGCGAGCCCTGGACACCAGTCTGCGCAGCCTGGGCCAGCATCTGAACGTCATCTGGGCGCGTCCGCTGGACATCGTGCCGGCATTGATTTCCCGCTACAGTATTACCCACCTCTATCGCAGCGACCACCCGGGCTATTACGAGCGGCGTGACTGGCAGTGGCTGCGCGACCACTACCCGCAACTGAGCTTCGTCGACATTCAGAATCAGACGCTGTTCAACGCCGAGCAACTGGGTTTTCACCTGACGGAGCTGCCAACCACCTTTTCGCAATTTCGGCGGCGCGTCGAACAGCGCCCGATTCCCGAAGCCCGGGGCTTTTTGTCAGCCCTGCCGCCGAGCCCGGCCGAAGGCCGCAAGATACCGGTTCCGCCCGAGCGCAACGGCTGTCGCTTTCGCGGTGGGGAAGATGCGGCCCGGATGCACCGGATTCGCTATTTCGACAGCGATGCGCCAGCCCACTACAAACACACCCGCAATGCGCTGGACGACTGGGCCTCCTCCACCAAGTTCTCGCCCTGGCTGGCGCGAGGCTGCCAGTCGCCGCGACAGGTCAATACCGCGCTGGTGAACTATGAACGGCACTACGGGGCGAATGAATCCACCGAGTGGATCCGGTTCGAACTGCTGTGGCGGGAATACTTTCAGTGGATGGCCCGCGCTTATGGCGCGGATCTCTATCGGTTTGGCGGTCGGCCGCGGCGCTCGTTAAATACCAGTTTTTACCCGGAGCGGTTTCGCAAATGGTGTGAGGGCACGACGCCCTATCCGCTGGTGAATGCCGCCATGAACCAGTTGAATCGCACGGGCTATCTATCCAATCGGGCCCGACAGATTGTCGCCAGTGCCCTGGTAAACGAGCTGCAGGTGGACTGGCGCTACGGCGCGGCCTGGTTTGAACAGCAGTTGATTGATTACGAGGTCGGCAGCAACTGGGGCAATTGGCAGTACATTGCCGGCGTGGGCGCCGACCCTCGCGGCGGTCGGCACTTCAATCTGGAGAAACAGGCCGCCCAGTTCGACCCCGACGGCGATTACGTGCGCCGATGGGGCGATGACCGCGAGCTGACCCCGCTCGATTCGGTGGATGCCGCCGACTGGCCCATTGCCCGTTCGTGACTGAGCTTGAACCCATCAACCTGGTCTGGCTGAAGCGCGACCTGCGGCTGACCGATCACGCCCCTCTGGCCGAGGCGGCGGCCCGCCCGGAGCCCCTGTCGTTGATCTACTGTTTTGAGCCGGAATTGCTAGATGACCCTCACTACGACGAGCGTCACTGGCGGTTCATCTGGCAATCGCTGGATGATCTCGATCGGGTGCTGGCGCCCCTGGGCGGCAAAGTTCACCGGCTCTGGGGGTCGGTCACCGCGCTGCTGGAAGAGATCGATCGCAGCCGACCGCTGGCGGGCCTGTTCAGCCACGAGGAGACCGGCCTGGCGGTGACCTTTGAGCGGGACAAAGCGGTCGCGGATTGGTGTCGGACGCGGGGCGTCCCCTGGCATGAATCACCCACCGGCGCTGTTCAGCGCGGTTTGCCCGATCGTCGCCGATGGGACCGCGACTGGTATCGGACCCTGCGTGCCGCGCCGCGGGATCCCGAGCTGGCGCGCATCCGTTGGGCGGCTCTGCCCGAGGCGCTGGGGGTGGGTTCGCCGCCCGTTGCCTGGCGCCGGGCCAACCCGGCCTTCCAGGGCGGTGGCATTCGGGCTGCCCGCCAGACCCTGGCGAGCTTTCTCGAGCACCGGGGGCGGGATTACCGGCGGGCGATTTCCAGCCCCTCCGCCAGCCGTGAACACTGCTCCCGGCTCTCGCCCCACCTCGCCTGGGGGAATCTCAGTCTGCGCCAGGTGTATCAGGCCACGCTGGAGCGCCGACAGGCGCCGGGATGGCGCTACCCCCTGACTGCGTTCAGCTCGCGGTTGCACTGGCACTGCCACTTTATCCAGAAGTTCGAAAGTGAGTGCGCCATGGAGCACCGGCCGGTCAACCGGGCCTACGAGGCTTTCCCTTACCGGACCGATGACCGTGTTGAAGACGACCTCGCTGCCTGGCGAGAGGGCCAAACGGGCATCCCCCTGGTGGACGCCTGCATGCGCTGTCTGCACCAGACCGGCTATATCAACTTCCGGATGCGGGCCATGCTGGTCAGCGTGCTGTGCCATCACCTGAACATTGATTGGCGCCGGGGCGTGACGCATCTCGCGCGCCTGTTTCTCGATTTTGAGCCGGGTATCCATTACCCCCAGTTTCAGATGCAAGCCGGGGTGACCGGCGTCAACACCATCCGCATCTACAACCCGGTCCGGCAGGCGGAGCAGCAGGATGCCGAGGGCAACTTCATTCGCCAGTGGTTGCCGGAGTTGGCCGAGTTGCCGGTGCCGTTGCTCCATCAACCCTGGGCCTTGGCGCCGATGGAGCGCATGATGTTTGATCTCGCCTATCCCGAGCCCATTGTGGACCTGACCGAGGCCGCCCGTGCCGCGCGGGAGCGTCTGTGGGGCTGGCGCAACCGGGTCGAGGTGAAGCGTGAAGGTCAGCGTGTATTGGGGCGTCACGTGCGGCCTTCCTGAGCCGCATCGCCTTGACGATCCTGACAGGAGCCTGTACGTTTATCCAGATTCGAGGCGCTTGCGGCCTGAAAAGGGACACAAAAACCGGTACACTGTCGCGCTCGTTTAATGCCATCAAAACCCCCAGTCACCAACCAGCGACCTGCCCATGGATGTATCCGCCCTGCTTAACGATCTGAACGACGCCCAGCGCGAGGCCGTTTCAGCCCCCGCCCATAACCAGTTGATTCTGGCCGGTGCGGGCAGCGGCAAGACCCGGGTGCTGGTACATCGGATCGCCTGGTTGATACAAGTCGAGCAGGTCTCGCCCTACTCCATCATGGCGGTCACCTTTACCAACAAGGCCGCGCGGGAAATGCGCGCCCGCCTGGAAACGCTGTTGTCCGATACCGGCCAGCCGGTGAACACCCGCAGCATGTGGGTGGGTACCTTCCACGGGCTGGCGCATCGGTTGCTCAAGGCGCACTGGCAGGATGCCGGATTGCCCCAGAATTTCCAGATTCTCGACAGCGACGATCAGCTGCGCCTGATCAAGCGGGTGTATCAGCGCCTGGAACTGGATGAGTCCAAGTGGCCGTTCCGTCAGGCCCAGTGGTTCATCAATGGTCAGAAAGACGAAGGCCTGCGCCCGCAGCACATCCCGGACAACGGCGATCCGTTTATCCGCACCATGCTGATGATCTATCGCGCCTATGAGGAGGACTGTCAGCGCAGTGGTCTGGTGGACTTTGCCGAACTGTTGCTGCGCGCCCACGAGCTGTGGTTACACAAGCCTCACATCCTGGAACATTACCAGCGCCGTTTTCCGTTTGTGTTGGTGGACGAATTCCAGGACACCAACAGCATTCAGTACGCCTGGCTGCGGGTACTCGCCGGTAAGACGGCCAAGGTTACCGCCGTGGGCGACGATGACCAGTCCATTTACGGCTGGCGAGGCGCGCGCATTGAAAACATTCAGCGCTTTACCGATGACTTTCCGGGCACCCAGACCATCCGTCTGGAACAGAACTACCGCTCCACCGGCACCATCCTGAAGGCCGCCAATGCGGTGATTGCCAACAACTTCGGTCGCTTGGGCAAACAGCTGTGGACCGACGGGGATGATGGCGAGCCGATCGCACTGTACGCCGCGTTCAACGAACAGGATGAAGCGCGGTTTATCGTTGAGCGCATTGAAGACTGGGTCAAGCAGGGCAACAGCTACTCCAGCTCCGCCATTCTCTATCGCTCCAACGCCCAGTCCCGGGTGTTGGAAGAAGCGCTGTTGCGCGAGGGCATTGCCTATCGTATCTACGGCGGCCAACGCTTCTACGAGCGCCTGGAAATCAAAAACGCCCTGGCCTATATGCGCCTGATCGCCAACCCCGATGACGATGCCGGTTTCGAGCGGGTGATCAATACGCCCACCCGGGGTATTGGCGGCAAAACCCTGGATGCGATCCGCGAGTGCGCCCGGGATCAGAACCTGTCCCTGTGGCAGGCCTCGGCGCAGATCATTGCCAACAACGCCCTGCCCGCCCGGGCGGCGAATGCGCTCAAAGGCTTTATGCAACTGATCGACTCGCTCGCCGATCACAGTACGGAAGAACCCCTGGGCGACATCGCCCAGCTGGTACTGGATGAAACCGGGCTGCTGGAATTTCATCGCAAGGAAAAAGGCGAGAAAGGTCAGGCTCGGGAAGAAAACCTGCAGGAGCTGGTCAACGCCTGCCGGGTGTTCGATGCCGCCGAGGAAGACGAGCTGTCGGTGTTGCAACAGTTCCTGGACACCGCCGCGCTGGATGCCGGCGAAACCCAGGCGGACGAGTTTGAAGACGCGGTCCAGTTGATGACCCTGCACTCGGCCAAGGGCCTGGAGTTTCCACTGGTGTTTCTTGCCGGGGTGGAAGAGAATCTGTTCCCGCACAAAATGTCCATGGAGGACCCGGACCGGCTCGAGGAGGAGCGGCGCCTGTGCTATGTGGGCATCACCCGCGCCATGGAGAAGCTGTACATCAGTTATGCCGAAACCCGGCGGCTGTACGGCGCGGAAACCTTCAACGCCCTGTCCCGCTTCGTGCGGGAAATTCCGGCGGAACTGATTCAGGAAGTGCGCCTGAAAACCACCGTTACCCGACCCATGGGTTATGGTAAAGGCGATTACGGCCGGGCCAATAACGTCAGCCCGACCGATTCCGGTGAAGACACCGGATTCCACCTGGGCCAGCGGGTCAGCCACGGCGTATTCGGCGAAGGTGTTATTCTCCACTTTGAAGGCCAGGGCGCCCACGCCCGGGTACAGGTCAATTTCGACGATGAAGGCAGCAAGTGGTTGGTGCTGCAATACGCGAAACTGGTTCCCATGTAGGGCAGGCAGGTCCTGCCGAAAGAAAAACATAACAGCGCACAGTGACTATGAACGCAACCTCCAAGAACACAACCTCCAAGCCCCGCTGGTCCCCTCTGATCATTCTGCTATTGGTCGCCCTGGTGGCGGCCCTGTTTTCCCTGTTGGTCATGGAAAAGGCCACCGACAAAGTGGCGGTCATGGTCGATGGTGAGGTGCAGGAACAGCGTGTGTACCAGTGGCGCATGGTCACCACCTGGCCCAAGGATTTTCCCGGCCTGGGCACCACCGCGCAGGAATTTGCCAATATGGTGGAGGCCATGAGTGGCGGCCGTTTGCAGATCCGCGTGTACGGCGCCGGGGAAATCGTGCCCGCCATGGGCGTGTTTGATGCGGTGTCGGATGGCAGTGCGGAAATGGGCCACGGCGGCAGCTACTACTGGCGTGGCAAAGCCCCCGCCGCACAGTTTTTTACCACCATTCCGTTTGGCATGAACGCCCAGGAAATGAACGCCTGGTTGCACCACGGCGGCGGCCTGGATTTGTGGCGAGAGGTCTACGCGCCCTTCAATATCATTCCCTTTCCCGGCGGCAACACCGGCATTCAGATGGCCGGCTGGTTCAACAAAGAGATTAACAGCATTGAGGACCTGCGCGGGCTGAAAATGCGTATTCCGGGTCTGGCGGGGGATGTGTTCAATCGCGCCGGTGGCAGTTCAGTGAATATCCCCGGCGGCGAACTCTATACCTCATTGCAGACGGGGGTGATCGACGCCGCCGAATGGGTGGGGCCGTCCAACGATCAGGCCTTCGGGTTTGATCAGATCGCTCGGTATTACTACTACCCGGGTTGGCAGGAGCCGGGTTCGACGCTGGAGCTGTTGGTCAACAAGCCCGCGTTCGAGGCGTTGCCGGACGACCTTCAGGCCATTGTCACCCACGCGGCCCGCGCCGCGAACCAGGACATGCTGGATCAATACACCGCGCGAAATCCCCGCGCGCTGAACGATATGGTGGCGAAAGAGGGTACAGAGCTGCGGCGCCTACCGGACGATGTGATTCAACGCCTATATGATATCTCCAGGGAACTCTTCGAACAGCAGGCCGAGGAAGATCCGCTGTTTCGAAAAGTGTGGGATTCCTATCGGACCTTTTTGGCGGACGTGACCGACTATCACAAAATAACGGAACACACCTATTACGACATTCGCGAGCAGGTAAAAGCGGACGCGGTCGAGCCCGACGGGGAAGAATAACCAGCGTATTGGCGCGGGCATAAAAAAACAGCGGGGCACAAAGGCCCCGCTGTTTTTTTTGGTCAACGCAAAATCAGGTTTACTGACGAATGCCTTCAATGTGCAGTTCCATGTGGACCACGCGCGATGCCGGGCCCAGATCATAGTCGATGCCGAAGTCTTTCAGGGTCAGCTCAACGTCGCCTTCGAAGCCAACGCGGTAGCCGCCCCAGGGGTCTTCACCCTCGCCGACCTTTTCCACTTCGATGGTGATTTCTTTGGTGACACCGTGCAGGGTCAGGTCACCGACGACATCAAACTCTTCGCCATTGTCTTCGACATTTTCAATGCGCTTGCTGACAAACTTGGCTTCGCCGTGTTTGTCGGTGCTCAGGAAATCATCGCTGCGCAGGTGCTTATCCCGTTCCGCGTGATTGCTGTCGATGCTGCTGGTATCGACGGTCACGGTGATTTTGCTGTCTTCGACCTTGTCGGCGTCGTAGCTGAAGCTGCCTTCGAAGTCGTTAAATCGACCGGTCAGCCAGCTGTAGCCCAGGTGCTGAATTTTGAAGTTGATGGCGGCGTGTGCGCCTTTGGTGTCGATCACATAGTCGGCGGCCATTGCCGGAACACTGGCCAAACCAATACTGCTCAGAGTCAATGCGGCTAACGTCTTTTTCATGGTCTTACTCCTTAACGGTTGAGAAACAAAGGTGGCTTACGGGTTGGGGTCGGATTTACCAGGGCGAAGCATACGCAGCAAGGTCCGATCCCGGATCACAAAATGGTGCCAAAGCGCCGCGCCGGCGTGGGCGAGCGCCAGAAGGATCAGCAGCCAGGCGGCGATCTCATGGATTTCTCCAACCAGATCGACGCCATCAGAACTCAACTGCCAGGTGGCGGGTACACTGAACAGTTCAAAAAAATCCGCGGGATCGCCCTTGGCGGTATTGATCAGATAGCCGGTCACGACCATCACCAGCATCAACAGATACAGGAGATGTTTCATTGAAGCTGCCGCGAGGCGGATCTTACGACTGTGGTTGGGCAGCGGCTGTGGCTTACCCCGCTGACTGACCCGCCAGCCGATTCGCACAATCAACAGCATGGCCAGCAACAGTCCGAGACTGACATGCAGTTTGGGGAGTTCGTGATAGCCCTTGTCGTAGTACGTCAGGTCCACCATGTAGAATCCAATGCCAAAAATGGCAATCACCAATAGAGCGGACAGCCAGTGCACGGTGATGGACAACCAACCGTAGCGTTGAGCATCGTCTTTTATCATGGACCTGTCTTCCTTCAACTGTATTCGCGAACCCATCGGGTCATTAAAAGCTAGCAGAATACTGTAAAGGTAGCGGTTAAGATTTGTTAGTAAAGTCGTGTAAGTGCGGGATTTAGGCGGGGTCGAGCAGGCGTGACTGTAAAGCCGCGCGCGTCTGAGTAGTGGTTATTTGGGCACCGGCCGGGTCCGGCCATTGTCGTCGATGGCGACATAAACAAATTCGCCCTCGGTCACTTTGGTCATGTCGCGGTTACCGCACTCCTTGATCCAGACTTCGATCAGGGTGCGGATGGAGGTGCGCCCGACATCCAGTGTGCTGGCATAAACACTGACGGTCGCCCCGACGGGTACCGGCCGCAAAAACACCATGCTGCCCACGGCCACGGTAGTGACCCGGCCCTTGGCTACTTCCTGAGCGAGAATCGCACCGCCCAGATCCATTTGGGTCATCAGCCAGCCGCCAAAAATATCGCCGTAGGGATTGGTGTCGGCGGGCATGGACAGGGTTTGCAGGGTCAGTTCACCGTGGGGGGTGGGATCCTCATCAATGCCTTGCATGGCCATGAACTCAGTACCTCGAATAATTCAGTAATGGAATGCTGATTTTACAGGGATAGTTGTTGCGGTAGCCAGGTGGCAAGCCCCGGCCACAGCGCCAGAGCACAGAGTACCAGCAATTGCAGCACAATAAACGGAATCACGCCACGATACAGGGCACTGGTGGCGACCGAGGGGGGCGCCACCCCACGCAGGTAGAACAGGGCGAAACCAAACGGCGGGGTCAGGAAAGAGGTCTGCAGGTTGAGGGCAATCATGATCCCCAGCCAGATGGGATCGACCCCCATGGCCAGCAGCACCGGGCCCACAATGGGGACGACGACAAAGGTGATTTCAATAAAATCGAGAATAAAGCCCAGCAGAAAAATGATCACCATCACCACCAGCATGGCGGTGAACACCCCGCCCGGCAGTTGATGGAAGAAGCCTTCCACCAGTTCTTCCCCGCCGAAACCCCGGAACACCAGAGAGAACAGCGAGGCGCCAATCAAGATGGTGAAAATCATGGCGCTGGTCATGGTGGTGCTGCGGGCCACCTCTTTGAGCCGGGCGAGGTCGAGCTTGCCTTTGAACAGGGCCAGTAGCGCGGCGCCGAGCGCGCCCACGCCGGCGGCTTCGGTCGGGGTGGCAATACCCATTAGGATAGAGCCCAGCACCAGAATGATCAGCGCCGATACGGGCACCAGACTGAGCCACAGACGACCGGTGGAAATCCGCTCCTCACTCGGTGCGGCGGGCGCGAGCGTCGGCCGCCAGCGGGCGACCAGAAGCATATACAGCAGATAGAGGCTGACCAGTACCAGCCCGGGAATCAGTGCGCCAACAAACAGATCCCCCACCGAAAGCGTCTCCGGGCTGAAGACGCCCTGAGAGAGTTGGGCCCGCTGGTAGGCATTGGACAGGACGTCACCGAGCAACACCAGGGCGATCGAGGGCGGGATGATCTGCCCGAGGGTACCCGTGGCACAGATGGTGCCGGCGGCGAGCGACGGGTGATAGCCCTGGCGCAACATGGTGGGCAGGGAAATCAGGCCCATGGTCACCACGGTGGCGCCCACGATACCGGTACTGGCGGCGAGCAGCGCCCCCACAATGATGACCGACAGGCCCAGTCCGCCGGGCAGGCTTCGGCAGGCGCGACTCATATTTTCCAGAAGCTCTTCCGCCAGCCGGGATTTTTCCAGCAGGGTGCCCATAAAGACGAACAGGGGCACAGCCACCAAGGTGTAATTGGCCATGATGCCGTAGATGCGGCTGGGAAAAGTGCGCAACAGGTTGGGTTCAAAGACGCCGGTCACGATGCCGAACCCGGCAAACACCAGGGCCACACCGGCCAGGGTAAAGGCCACCGGATAGCCGAGCATCAACACGGCGCAGACCGCGGCGAACATCAGCAGCGGAATCAGCTCGATCAGCATTCCTCCTCCCCGGCCTCAGCGGTTGGCGCGCTGTCGGGGGCCGGATAGCCCATCAGTCGCAAGAGATTGCGCAGGACTTCTGCGACCGCTTGCAGCAGTAGCGTCACCGCCAGTAGAGGAATCAGGCTCTTGAGCAGATAAACCCAGGGCAGGCCACCGGAGTCGGCCGAGACTTCCCGGATGCGCCAGGCGCTGCGCACGAAGTCCTGGCTGATCCAGCCAATAAAAATCGCCAGGGGGATCAGAAACACCAGGCTGCCCAGGGCATCCACCCAGGCGCGCCCCTCGGGGCTGAAGCGACGATAGAGAATATCGACCCGTACCTGCTTGTGGTACTTGAGCGCGTAGCCCGCCCCGAGCATGAACAGCGCGGCGTGCATGTAGGTGACGGACTCCTGCAGTGCCACCGAGCCCTGTCCCAGGCCGTAGCGCAGCAATACGACGGTGCAGGTAATGACGACCATGACCGGGGCGAGCCAGGCGACGGTGCGCCCGAGCCCTTCGGTGCAGGCGTCAAGCGCGCGGATCAGCGCACGAACGGCGGCCAGTGGCTTGGGAGTCTGGGTGTCTTCGGGCATTATGATTATGGAGTCTGGGTGCTTCGAAGCGCGCAGTATACCGAATTAGGGAGCCGGGGTGAGTCCGGCTCCCGGTGTTCCGGACGGTCAGGACCCGGCCTGCACGCCCAGTTGCGAGAGCTTGCTCTGGGCCGCTTCGCCCAGCTCGCCGCCGCCGGAGGCCACTTCACGGTAATAACTCACGGCCGCCTCGCGATCGCCTCGCTGTTGGGCCAGCTCACCCAGGTGGTAACTGCCAAGCTGGGTCGGCAGCAGCTGGCGACTCTGCTCCAGATCCTCCCGCGCCTGGCGGCTGTTGTTCTGCTGTTTGTGCAGCAGACCCCGGTAGACCAGTGGGCGGAAGAACTCCGGGTTGGCCGCGATGGAGCGGTCGAAGGCGGCAATGGCCTCGCCGGGCTGCTTTTTCTGCATTAACAACTGCCCTTTCAACTCCCAGAACAGGTTTTCTTTGGGCTGGTGGTCAATGGCCTGCTCCACTAAGGTCAGAGCGCGGTCATACTGTTTTTCAGATGCGGCTTTCTGGGCCTGCTGATACTGCTCGTAGGCGGGCTGATCGCGCCGCAACTGCGCCATGGCCCGATCGAAAGCCGCCTCGTTGCGTACGCCCCCACTGTACTGTTCGGCCAGCGCCTTGTTGGCGTTGACGCGCTCCTGAGATGGGGGATGGCTGGAGAACAGCCCCTCCAGCCAGTTGCTCTGCCGACCTTCCGACAGTCGGACGAACGTCTGTTGCAATTCGACGGCGGCCTGGGGGTCGTAGCCGGCTTCCACCATGTACTCGATACCGTAGCGGTCTGATTCCAGCTCGTGGCTGCGGCTGTACTTGGCCTGCCAGGCCATGGCGCCCATACCGACAGCGCCCATGGCGAGCCCCGCATAATCCGAATCCGACTGGGACGCGGCCACCCCGGCGGCGAGCATACCGGCCTGGAGCAAGACGTTGCGGGTTTGTTGGGAAGCGCTGTGACGGGCGGCGGCGTGGACAATCTCATGACCGAGCACCGAGGCCAGTTGAGCCTCGTCCTCAAGTTCTACTAACAGCCCCCGGTTGATCGCCATCTTGCCGCCGGGCAAGGCCCAGGCGTTGGGGACGCCGTTATTCAGCACCACGATCTCATAGGGCAAGCCGGGTCGATCGCTGACCGCCGCCAGTTTTTCCATGACCTGGCTGACATACAGCCCCAGTTCGGGGTCGACAACATAGCGGCCCCCCTGGGATTGCTGGCTCGGCTGATAATTTTCGGCGCCGATCGCCAGCTCCTGATCGGCGGACATCAGAGTCAGTTGACGCTCCCCGGTGACCGGATTGACGGAACAGGCCGTGGCGCCCAGTATCAGGCCAGTGACGGCCAGCAGAGACAGACAGCGTTTCATGAGAGAGGTCCTCCAGTGACGGCATGGGCCCATCGGGTTCAATGGGCTCAGTGTGTATAATGTTGCCCTTTATAGCAGGGGGACCCGAATGAAGAAAGCGTTGCGCACCATCGAATTATTCGCCGGCACCCGGCCGGACGGCCAGCCGATTGTGGAACAGTTGCCGGTCAATGAACTGGAGTCTGGTGACCTGCAGCTGGTGCGCTCCCCCGCTTTTGCCCAGGGCATTGCCAGTGGTGACACCGTGCGGCTGCTACCCCAGACCCAGGAAATCGAGCTGGTGCGGCGCAGCGGCAACCTCAGCCTGCGGGTGTTCACCAAGGGTGATATGGCGCCCATTGCCGATGCCCTAGTGCCGGCGCTGGAAAAGCTCGGGGGTGAGCTGGATCTGCACAATGATCGTATGCTGGTGGTCTCCATCCACGTCAGTTGCGGGTTTGAAACCATCGAAAAGCTCATGAACGAGGTATTGGGCAAAGACCCGGACAGCACCTGGATGTACGGCAATGTGTACGACCCGACCGATGGTTCGACGCCGCTGAACTGGTGGCAGGATGTGTTGAAGCCAGAGTAGTTGAAGCTAAAGCAGTGAAGCCAAAGTAGTCCGCTGGAGCCGCAAAACGGCAGGACAGGCCTGCCCTTACTAAACCGCCTTACCGACAGTGAGCGTTTGCGTTATGTTGATGTTGCTATCCCCCGCCAAGACCCTGGATTTTGAAACCGCGCCGGTCACCGACAAAGCGACCCAACCGGATTTTCTGGACCAGTCCCGGGAGTTGATTGGCGTCCTCAGGGATCTGGCGCCCCAGGACATCTCCAGCCTGATGAGCCTCAGCGACAAGCTCGGTCAGCTCAACTACGACCGCTACCAACAGTGGCACACACCCTTCACCTCGAGCAACGCCAAACAGGCGGCCCTGGCGTTCAAAGGGGACGTGTACACCGGCCTGAATGCCGAGCAGTTCAAGGCGGGCGATTTCACCTTTGCCCAGAAACATCTGCGGATCCTGTCCGGACTCTACGGGCTGCTCCGCCCGCTCGATCTGATTCAGCCCTACCGCCTGGAGATGGGCACCAAGCTGTCGAACCCGCGCGGCGCCAACCTTTACCAATTCTGGGGCGAGCGCCTTACGCAAGCCATCAACGACCAGCTCGCCACGTTGAAGAGCCCGGTGGTGGTGAATCTCGCCTCCAATGAGTACTTCAAATCGGTCCAGCCGAAGCAGCTCTCGGCGCCGCTGATCACGCCGGTCTTCAAGGACTGGAAAAACGGTCAGTACAAGATCATCAGCTTTTACGCCAAGAAGGCCCGCGGACTGATGGCGGCTTACGCGATTCAGAACCGCATCCAGGATGCTGAAGCGCTGAAGGCGTTTGATGTCGAGGGCTACACCTATAATGACGATCTGTCCAAGGGTGCCCAATGGGTGTTTACTCGCGATAACGCATAAAAAAGGCCTCTGCAAACAACAAAAAGATCTTAACCGGCCCTTACATCTGCGAGCAGGGCGCGTAAAATCGAATTTCGAGTCAGGACACTCGTGCCGTTCAACGGTATTACCTGCGGCTTGAAGCCACCTGTTAACCAAAGGAAGTGACTCTTGTCTGTCAGCCAGCCCGCACTCAGTCGCGCCCTGCACCACTTGTCCCAAGTGGCACCGGTGTCCTACCGGCGTATTTTTGCGGGTATCGGGCTCTATCATCAGCAGTACCTGTTCGCGATCATGGCGGACGATCGGCTCTACTTCCGGGTCGATGACGCCTCGCGCTACCCCTACCTTGACCGGGCCATGCCTGCCCTTCAGCCTCGCGGCGCCGGTTCTTCCGTCAGTCATTTCTACCAATTGCCCGACGCCGTCCTTGAAGATTCCTCCGAACTGTTGTTCTGGATGCGGGCCGCGGTCGAGGCCAGCCAGGCGCCACTGCCGGAGCCGGCTTACGTAACCGCGCCCACGCAATCGCCCGTACGCCGCTTTTCTGCCGGCTGAGCATTCCCCATTGGCGTCATAATCGGCTACCCTTACTCATTATTGGGCATTTTCGGCCGATACCCGTCCTGTCGGTATGCCAAAAAACAACGTGAGAGTGACTGAATGGCAATTCGCATTCTGGTGGTCGATGACGCCAGCTTCATCCGCGATATGGTGAAAAAACAGCTCCGTGAACGCATTCCAGGGGTGGAGGTGTTCGAAGCGGTAGATGGCAATCGGGCGCTGGCGGCAATGAAAAACCAGACAATGGACCTGATTCTGTCGGACTGGGAAATGCCCAACATGAGCGGCGAAGAGTTGTTGCGAACGGTCCGCCAGCAGGCCGAAGGCGGCGATGTGCCCTTCGTCATGGTTACCAGCCGGGGCGATCGAAACCATGTGGTGGCGGCCGTCGAGGCCGGTGCTTCGGATTATCTGGTCAAACCCTTTACCCCGGAAGAGCTGCTGCGCAAGGTGACCAAGCAGTTGGCGCGCGTGGGCAAAGTCCCGAAAGCCGGTGCGCACAGCGCGGCCCAGGGGGTGGCGGCGCACTCGGTCAATGTGCTGACCGGCGGTGCGACGCGCTCCCCGAAACCGGAGTCCCGGCCATCCTCCTCCTCAACCAAAAAGCTCAAGGGCCGGGCTCAACTGCGATTAGGCAACCGGGGTGAGGGGTTGCGCTGTGTGCTGCGGGAGCTGTCTCCCGATGCCTTGACCGGATTGATTCAGCGTACCGATGCCCTGCCCCGCCTGTTTGACGCCGTGGTGGTGGATATCGAATCCGATGAGGGTGAGGCGCCTTCGCAGCTCAATGGCTATATACACAGCCTTCAAGCGGCTGAGGCCAACCCCGATACCCAGGTGGTTCGAGTGACGGTGCGATTCGTCGATCAGGACGAAGAGAAGCAATCCGCTCTGAAACGCTACCTGGAGCGGTTGTGACCATCGGAATGGCGGTTATCCCTTCCGACAAAAACGATAATGATGAGTAGCAGTATGATGTGGCGGTTCGATCCTCTTCCGGAAGACAGTGTGCCCCTGATGGCCGAGCATAACCCGGGTCTGGTGCTTCTGGCGGTACTCCTGGCGATTCTGGCCGCCTCGACCCTGTTGCCGGTGCTGGAGCGTTGCCGTTCCGCCGCGTCGCTCCGCTCGGGCTGGGGCTGGGTGTTGGCCGGTGCCCTGGCCATGGGCTGCGGTGTCTGGGCCATGCATTTCACCGCGATGCTGGCCCACCGCCTGCCAGTGGCGGTGACCTACTCGCCCGGCATCACCTTCCTGTCGATAGTGCCGATTGTGCTCGGGGCCGCTGGCACCCTGCTGAGCGCCCGCCTGCCGTTGCCGAGAAAACACCGCCTCTGGGTCGCCGCCCTGTCGCTCGGGTTGGGAGTGGGCGCCATGCACTACGTGGGTATGGAGGCCTTGATGGCGGCGGTCAGCATGCACTACCGGCCGGGCCTGTTTGCGCTCTCTCTGGTGGTTGCGGTCGGGGTCGCCTGGCTGGGGCTGGGCAGTAATATCTGGTTGCTGCGGCATGTGCGCCGAATCTGGGCCTATTTGATTGGTGCGACCATTCTTGGCCTGGCGGTGTCCGCCATGCACTATGTGGCCATGGCCGCCACGGTGTTTGCGCCCAGTTCGCAGGGCCAGGTCACTGGTCTGGCGATGGACTATCAGGTGTTGAGCATTCTGGTGTCGGTGGCGGTGACCATCATCATTGCGCTGCTCTTCCTCGCGGTTCTGCTCGATCGCCGGTTCAGCCTGATCAGCGCGTCCCTGAACAGCAGTGAAAAACGCTTCGAGCTGTTGGCGCAAACCAGCGAAAGTGGCATTTTTACCTGCGAGCAGTCGTTTGACTACATCAATCCGGCGATGAGTGTCATCACCGGCTACAGCGAGGGCGAGCTGTACCAGATGCCGGTGTCCGATCT
Source organism: Marinimicrobium sp. LS-A18 (assembly GCF_000463525.1). Classification (NCBI taxonomy): domain Bacteria; kingdom Pseudomonadati; phylum Pseudomonadota; class Gammaproteobacteria; order Cellvibrionales; family Cellvibrionaceae; genus Marinimicrobium; species Marinimicrobium sp. LS-A18. The sequence continues at coordinate 109,929 of NZ_AWEP01000006.1, read as the reverse complement.
GCTCGGCTTTGATCCCGACCTGGAGTTCACCGGTCGTGCCCAGGAAGAGCATCTGTACCGGGAAACCTTTGTCACCACCAAGCAGGGTCATCACCGGTGGCTGTATGTGACCCTGGGGCGACTGCAGAGCGGTGCCAAGGGTTATCTGGGCAGCGCCTTTGACATTACCGAGCGCAAACAGATGGAGCAGGAGCTACGCTACCTGGCGTTCAACGACCCCCTGACCGATCTGCCCAACCGCAAGTTTTTCATGAACCGGCTGAGCGCCCTGATCAATGAGTGGGCCCAACGGCCCCACCCGAATCCGGCGACTCCGCCATTCGCCGTGATGTTTGTGGACGTCAACCGGTTCAAGCTGATCAATGACAACTTTGGTATGAGCAAGGGCGACCAGTTGCTCAAGGTCATCGCCCGGCGGATCAAGTCGGCCCTGCCCCGGTCCGGACTTGTCTCCCGGGTGGGCGGCGACGAGTTTGCGGTGTTGTTCGAGGGCGCTCCCCAGGTTCGGTTGATCGAGCGGGACGCGGAGCGGTTGCATCAGGCGTTTGAGCAGCCGTTCCGGTTGGGGGAGCAGGAGTTTTTTCTATCGCTGAGTGTGGGTATTGCCCTGTTCCATCCCCGCTATCGCGACGCCGAAGCACTCTACCGGGATGCGACCCTCGCCAAAGAGCGGGCCAAACAGCAGGGCCAGACCCGCAGCTGTGTGTTTGATGCGGTCATGCACCAGAGCGCCCAGGGGCGCCTGGCCCTGGAGCGGGACCTGCGCCAGGCCCTGAAAGACGAGGCGTTCGAGCTGTTGTATCAACCGATCGTCCGCTTGCCGGACGGTGAGTTGACCGGGTTCGAGGCCCTGATCCGCTGGCGCAAACCCGATGGCTCCCGCGTGTTTCCCGGAGAGTTTATCGCCCTGGCCGAGGAGACCGGCCTGATCAATCCACTCGGCGATTGGGTCCTGCGTGAGGCCTGTCGGCAGATCGGGCAGTGGCAACGGAACGAGGGGTCGGAGCAGGACTTCTACATCAGCGTGAACCTGTCCAGTGTGCAGTTTTTCCAGGCGAACCTGATCGAGACGGTACGCTCGGCCATGAGTGAGCATAACGTCCGACCCGGTCAGCTGAAGCTGGAGCTGACCGAGGGTATTCTGGTGGACGACAACCCGCAGATAGTGGACCGGATGCGTCAGCTGCTGGCCATGGGTTGCGGCATCATGGTGGATGATTTTGGCACCGGCTACTCGTCGCTGAGTTACCTGCAGCGATTTCCGCTGGAGGTGCTCAAAATCGACCAGAGCTTTACCGCCAAGATCAAGGAAAGTACCGGCCTGCATCTAGTTCGGGCCATCATTTCCATGGCTCACGCACTGGAGCTGGGGGTGATCGCCGAGGGCATCGAAAGCGAAGACGTCGCCCGCAGCCTGGCGGGGCTTGGGTGCGAGCTGGGGCAAGGCTATTACTTTGCGCGCCCGCTGTCCGCCGATCAGGCCGGTCGCTGTTTTGAATCAACCGAGGCCGCGATCGGCGCGCATCAGAAGGGCCACCACTGAGTGGGCAATTGGTCTTTCTGAATCAGCGCGGCGATATCCATACTCAGTGCGACCCCGGCATGGACCAGCACACCACCCCAGATTGAGCGCGAGCGCAGCGCCAGTATACCCAGAAACAGGCCAAACAGGATGGCCCCGGTGGCTTCCAGCCAGAGCTTGGGGAAGTGGATCATCAGGTAGGGTACGCACATGATCCAGATCGCATTGGCCCCGAGCGCGGGCTGCACCGCCCGCAGCATGTAACCCCGGAAAAAGAATTCCAGCACCACGAACTGGGTCATATAGAGCGCTTCCCAGGCCAGAAAATCCAGCCAACTGCGCCCCGCGTGGGGGTAGAAGGGGTAGTGATTGACGAAATCTTCCCCCTGACTCACCAGAACCACAAACACCAGAATCGGGCTCAGCAGTAGCAGGTAACCCCGCCAATGCCGATGGGTTTCGCCCCAACGCCAGCCAAAATCGCACACCCGCTCGCGCCACAGGTGTCGGATCACCAACGCCGGAATCAACAGAAAACAGATCAGGTGCCAACCGGTCCACCAGGCATAGCCGAGTAGATGTCGCCAGGGGGACTGACGCAGACCGTCGGTGTAGTGGTCGCCTGGCAGGGATTGCAACTGCGCCAGCCAACCGAGCAGCTCGTACAGCAGGTAGGAGTTCTTCGCGTAGTGCAGAATCAGCAGGCAGACACTGACGCTGGCGAGGGTAACGAACACCCGGCGCAGGGCCCGGGGGCGGCTCAGTTGGTAGGCGTCAGGGCTCTGATCGATTTCGTCCAGGCAGTCGAGAATTCGGCCGGGATGCAGAAACGGTCGGGACCTTGTGAGAGACGGTTGAGGCATGGGGTGGCTCGATGAATCCGTGGCAGAGAGGCGCTATTTAACCTGATTTAGACGCCGGTTGCGAACCTCATTGCCGGTCGGTCTTCCGGTACGGGAGGTGTGCTCGGGCCGCGTCGCGATAGCCCAATACCTCGGCTCGTTCGCGCGCCACAAAGTGTTCCACCGCCTCCTGAAAGGCCGGCTCCATCAACTGGTGAAACGAGGTGGTCAGGCGGGGTTCGAAGCCCCGGGCCAGCTTGTGCTCGCCCTGGGCGCCACCGTCAAAGCGCGCCAGCCCTCGCTCCAGGACAAAATCCAGCCCCTGGTAGTAGCAGGTTTCAAAGTGCAGAAATTCAAATTCCGCCCGACAGCCCCAGTAGCGGCCATACAGGGTGGTGCGGTCGAACAGGAACAGGGCGGCGGCAATTGCTTCCTCCCCCAGCCGAGCCTGCACCATCAGGGTCTGCTCGGGCATCCGTTCACCCAGTTGGCGGAAAAACGCCGGGGTCAGATAGCCGCCGTGGCCACTGCGCTTGAGATAGGTCAGTTGGTACAGGCCGTAAAATAGCGTCCAGTCCTCATCCTGAATGTCCGCGCCGACTTTCCACTGAAAGTGAAAGCCCTGGTCGGCGACCTGACGACGCTCCTTGCGCAGGTTCTTGCGTTTGCGGGAGCTGAGCTGGCCGAGAAAATCGTCAAAATCCCGATACTGGCGGTTTATCCAGTGGAACTGGCAGCCGGTGCGCTCCGCCAACCCGGCTGACCGCAGCGCCTCGGCCTGCGTCTCGTCGGGAAACAGGCAGTGCCAACCCGAGGCGCCCAAGGTCCGGGTCTGCTGCTGCAGGGCGGCGATGGCCGCGGGCCAATACTGGGCCTCCTGCCCCGCCGCCAGCAACCGAGGGCCCGTGCAGGGGGTAAATGGAATGGCGCTGATCAGTTTCGGGTAATAGTCCAGCCCGTGCTCGGCGTAGGCCTGTGCCCAACCCCAGTCGAACACGTATTCGCCGTAGGAGTGGTCCTTGCGGTACACAGGCATCGCCGCCCTGAGTTCGCCCTGGTCGTCACGGAACAGCAGGTGCTGAGGCTGCCATCCGGTGTCCGCTCCGACGCTGCCGCTGTCTTCCAGTGCCGCCAAAAAGGCATGCCGGGTAAAAGGGTAATCCGATGGGCAGAGGCGGTCCCAGTCCTCGGGACTGACGGCGTCAATGCGATCGATGAACTCTGGGGTCATGGCGGTGCCTGTCGGGCCTGTTGCAGCAGAATCGGGGCTTCCACCTGGCGGTAGTAGTCGGTGAACAGCTCGAGAAAGCGGTATACGACCTCCCGGGCGTATCGGTTCTCCGAGTTGGACAGAAACACCAGCCCGAGCTGCAGCTCCCGGTTGAACAACACCTCGGTGCGGGTGCCCTGCACCCAGCCGCCATGGTGGACGAACTGGCGGTGCTCGCCAAAATCAAACACCCGCCAACCCAGGCCGTAGTGAATGTTGCGCAGCTCCGGATGGGCCCGATAATGCGCCTGACGGTAACTGGTGGCAACTTGGGGGCTGTGTAACTGATCAAGAACTTCGTGGGGCACCACATCGGGGCGCTGTCCCAACTGGGCACGGACCCACAGAGCCATATCGGCAATACTGGCATTGGCCCCGGCCGCCGGCGCCACATTGTAGTAATTCCGGTCGGGTTCTACGGGCGTCCAGCGCCCGCGACGCTTGATATGGGGCGTGGCTCGGTTGGAATTGTTGGTAAAGGCCTGCCAGCCAAATGAGGCGGTTTTCATGCCCAGCGGCTGGAACAGGCGGCGGCGGGTAAAGTCTTCATAGCGTTCCCCGGTCGCTGCCATCAGGAGGTCTCCCACCAGGCTGAAGGCCACGTTCTGGTAGCTATAGCAGGTGGACGGTGGGCAGATGAAGGACACTTCGTCCAGTCGCCCGATCACCTTCTGGTAGGGCACATTGGCTTCGATCAGGTTGGTGTACGCCTGGGGCATCAGTCCGGTGGTGTGGGACAGCAGGCTCTGCAAGGTGATCTGGTCCAGATAGTCCGGGTTTTTGACATCCAGTGGGACGTATTGACTGACCGGCGTCTGCCATTGCAGAGCGCGGTCATTCACCGCGACACCGGCGGCGGTACCGGCGATGGTTTTGGATACCGAGGCCAGGCGAAACACGGTGTTCCGGTTGATCGGCTTTTTCCCGCCGGCCTTACGCACCCCGTAGCCGCGCAGCAGCTCGATCTGCCCGTTGGCGATGATGGCCAGCGCCGCGCCCGGAATATGGGGCATTATCTCTTCCACCACGTATTGTTCGGTGGCCTGAACAAAATCGACCGGGCGATGCGCCAGGTCATCATCGGCCCGCGCCAGAGCGGAAAACAAAAGAATGGGCAAAGCATGAATAGCGGGCGCGCTGAGAGTCGCCTTAAGGGAACGCAAAACAGACATGATCACAGATGGAATCAACAATCGACACTCAAAACGGCCACAGGATAAACGCAGTTGGCGCGAAATACACTAAAAATACCTCGCCTAACGGCGCCAGTATTCAAAACAAGCCGTGAATTGGTGTGTTTTTCGCGCCAATGGTTCCCGATGGTTCGTCAGGTCCCGATGGGTACGTCCGGATCGTCTCGGGGTTACAGCGTCTTGAGGTACTCCACCAACGCCCAGCGCTCGGCCTCGGTCAAGGTATCGGTGCCGTACTCGTGACCGGTGTTGTGGTCTCCAAGCCGGTGCGTGGTCTGGGTGAAGCCCTCGTAGCCCTCGGTGCGGAAGCCAACCTTGACCGGATCGAACTCCCGGCTGCCCACCTGAAAGGTCTCGGGGCGATAGGCCCCCTCTTCCGGGTCGCCCTCCTCCCGTGCCGGCAATAGCAGGTCGTACAGCGTGGGCACTGAGCCATTGTGCAGATAGGGCGCCGTGGCCCAGATGCCGTTCAGGGATCGGCCCTTGTAGGCCAGCAGCGACTGGTAGGGGCGAGCCGTGGTATCCGGCCGATAGTCTCCCGCCTTGACGCTGTACTTGACGTCGTTATCAAACCAGGACAGCCCCAGCACATAAAACCAGTCCAGGGTGCGTCTCAGCGGCCCCTTGTCGGCATCGGGGGTGGAAACCGCGCCTTTGGTCACCGAGGTGAGGATCTGCACCGCCGGTGCCGTGCTCTCCAGAACCAGGGGACCAACCGAGGTGTTTTGCAGTGTGTATTCGAAGTTGCCGGCTTTTCCCCGGTAGTTGACGCTGTTTTCCGCCGTTTTTGGATCGGTTTCCAGTATGTCGATATCGGTCATTTTGGCTACCACCAGCCGATCCCAGGCGGTACGATCAATGACCTGGTGACAGCTCTGGCAGTGCTGGGCGTACAGACGCTTGCCCAGGGCGGCCTGCGCCCGATCGATCTCCCCCAGAATCTCCTCCGGCCATTGCGGTGAGGTCAGCCGGCTCAGGTGCGCTTCCAGGCGCTGCAGGTTGACCAGGTCGATGCTGGAGGTGAAGGCGATGCGCTCGCGTTTGTTGCTTTGCCCGGTCAGATGTCCGGACAGGCTGAAGCCGGGCTCTTTCACTTCCCAGTCGAGCTTGGCGAACACGCCGATTACCTCGCCCACGTTGCGCCCCAGGGGCCCCAGCTCGGCGTTGTTGGCCAGGCCGTTCCACTGCAGGTAATCGGAGTGGGTGATGTCCCACAGGAACGGATAGCTGACCGGTGCGTTCGGCTCGTTCAGCAACTGGTTCCGCAAGCGCAGCAGGTTGCGCTGGGACAGTCCGGGAAGCCCTTCGTCGCTCGACTGCAAACGGCTCACGATGCGGGTGAAGGCCACATCATCAATCAGGGTGGGCTCGATACCCGCCAATACCCGGTCCACCTCGGCGTCGGTCAGTAGCAGCTCGCCGGTGGGGCCTTCGGCGGCGAGCAACAGGTCCCGCATCTGTTTGCGGTTGACCACGTGGCGCAGCACCCGATTGTAGATTCGGCCAAAGGCATCCAGGCGACCGTAACCGTAGCGGATATGGCTGTGATTGATGGTGTTGTACATGCGGATCTGTTCGGTCCACTGGGCCAGGTCCGCCTCGACGGCCTCGGGCGAGCGATAGTCATTGTCCCGCTGCAGGACTCGATCAATAAACCGTTCACGTTTGGCGGGAATATCCCGGGTTGCCGACAGCGCTTTTTCCAGTCCGTGCAGGAAGCCATCCATATCCGCCAGGGCGGGGCCGCCGTCGATGCGGATGGCCTTGCCCTGAAAGTTCACCTGGCCGGTATGGCAGGCCGCACAGGTAAAGCCCAAATAGTCTTTGCCCTGGTAACTGTCCTTGGCAAACCCCACTGGTAGGCCATCGGGATTGAAGAAGGTGGGCTTCTGGGGCAGGTAGCGGTAGCGGTCCATGTTGTGGTCCGAGCGGAACAGCTCCTCCGAGGCGGGTTGCTCAAGGGCCACGAACAGGTCATAGGGCAGCAGGGCCGAACCCTGGGTGGTGTTGTAGTACCAGAGGGTGTCGGCTGGATTCCAGCCCTGGTCCAGATAGATGGGGGTCGAGTAGCTTTCCCCGAAGGCCCCGTCTTCGAGTGCAATGGCGCCCCGGTCCGGATCCCGATCCAGGTGTTGATAAATCTTTCCGGAAATGAAGGTGAGGCTGAGCCCGACCACCACGGCGACGACAATGCCGAGGATGAGTTTCAGACGATAACGAAGCGCGAGCAGCACGACAAACGCGAGCCGCAGCAGTGCCGGCAGAGGCATGACAAACTCCTTTGAGCGGTGATAGGTTCCCTACTTCTCGATGTAAACCTATTATTATTCGATCTGGTCGCCGGCTATTATGCGCTTCCCTACGATGACTGCAAGTGTGGCTCGGGCTCTTTGGGCAGCGGCAGGTCCGGGAGCCGTTCGGTAGTCAACAGCAGCCCCTGCTGGTAGTACTCGGTGCTCTTTTTGTGCTCTCCCATATGGGCCAACAGACGAGCCAGCTCGGCACAGGTTTCCGGGTGCTTGTGCAGGGTCAGGCTGCTCTGAAAGTAATCCCGGGCCTTGCCCCACAGCTGATTGCGCAGGCTCAGGCGGCCGAGGGTGAGCATCAGCAGGGCATCGGCGGGGCGCTTTTTCAGCCAGCCTTCGGCGGTGATCAGCTGCTGCCCGGCATCGCTGGCCCGAATCAGGCCGTAGAGCCGAACCAGCTCTGGGGACCAGTGCTTCTCCAGGGTTTTGCGCACCAGGGCTTCTGCGTCGATGTGCAGGTCGTTGTCCACCAATTGCTGAGCGTACAGCAGCGCCACGTCGGGTTGTTTGCGCACCGCGCTGGGGATGTCTTTCCAGGTGCCCGCCAGGGCCTCGCGCGCCCGCTCCGGGCCCAGCCCACGAACCCGCTGCCCGGCCTGCTCGAGCAGGGCCCGGTGCAACTGGCTCGAGAGCGCCTCAAGCGCGGCTTCGTCCTGGTTGCCGTAAGCGCGGAGACTGGGCATCAACTGCTTGAGCGATTCCCAGTCGTGCAGGGCGATATACACCTGACGCAACAGGTCGAGTACCACGGGGTGTTGGGGGGCTTTGCGTTTGACCCGCTCCAGGGTGGCCAGACACTGCTCGTAGCGCCGGCTCATCAGCTGCATACGCGCCTGGGTCAGGGCGACCGCCAGCTCGCTGTTGGTGCTGCTCTGCTCGGCCTTGTGCAGCAACTCCAGGGCGGTGTGATTGTCGCCCTGCTCAAAGGCGCAGCGGGCCGCCGCCAGATAATTGATCAGCGGTGTTCCGGATTTGGGCGCCGCGCGCAGCAGTTTGCGCTGGGCCTGTTTCCAGTTCCCCTCGATGAAGCTGACCAGGCCGCTGGCGGTGCGCCGTTGGGCCCGGGCGCTGGTGCCGGAGAACAGCCGTTCGGTGACGGCCTGCCCCGCCCTGATGCTGCCCCGGAACAGCCGCAATACCAGCCAGATCAATCCCAGCCCTCCGAGCAGCAACATCAACGCCAGCCAGAAGCTCATTTCCACGCTGGTGTTGCCCAGCGCGATCAGAACATAGCCGCTGTCGGCCTGAATGGCGCTCAGCGTCAGCGCGCCGAGCAACATCGCGACAATCAGAATCAGCAGCGTCCGTTTCATGAGTCGGACTCCTCACCCGGCGCGCGCTGAAAGTCCGGGGACAGCCGGTGCTGTTGCTCGATGTGTACCTCAAGCAGCTTCAGGGCGTCATTGAGGTCCGGCAGCTCGGGAGCGATCTCGACGGCGGCCAGCTCGCGCAGGCTGGTCAGGGCCGATTCGGTCTGGGGATTGAGGGCGTAGTGTTGTTCGAGCCAGTCGGCCGCGCGGGTGAGGCTGGACTGATAGAGCTCGGTCTGCTCACGCAACAGCGCCGCCTGGGCCTGCTCCAACATCAACTGCAGTTGCTGGCGCAGAATGAATTGTTCGCGCGGGTCGGCCAGGGCGGCAATGGGCTGATCGTGATGGCGAATCCGGATATGGCCACTGATGCGTTCGACCAGGCGAGCGAAACTCTGCTTGATGGTCGCCCAGGCTCCGGTGTTGGCTTCAGCCGACGCCTCATCGGGGGCGTTGTTTTCGGGTGCGCTGCGCATGGGTTCCACCAGCGGCAGGGTCGGCACCTGTTCGTTCAGGGCCAATAACCGCAGGTACAGACCCTCCCGATCCACCTGATCGGCGAGCTTCAGGGCCTGGATGTCCCGCGCCAGGGCCCGGCGGATCGGCAGCAGGTCCGCATCGCCCAGATCGCGCAGAATGGCGTCGGTGGTTTCCGCCAGGGCCAGGGCATTGCGGCTGTCCCGTTCCAGCACCAGGCGCTGGTTGGCCAGGCGCAACAGGTACTCGGCCTCGGCCAGCTTCCAGTCCTCCCGGTCGGTACTGGCGATGGCGCTCAGGCGGCGGTCCACCCGGTTCACACGCTGCTCCATCTGGCTGATGATCTCGGCCTGGTCACGCTGGGCGCTTTGTACATCGGCTCGCAAATCGCTGCTGAGCTGACCGGGCAATTGGTCGAGGGTGCGGTCCTGCTGACGGAGGGTCTGGGATTGCTCGGCCAGGCGATGCTGCAGCGCTGTCACCTGCTCACGCTGCTGCTCCAGATCCTGCCAGACCCACCAGACGCCGTATCCAGCGGCCAGTGGGAGGCCGACGCAGATCAACACCAGCAACAGCCAGCCCCATCGGCGCGCACGGCCGCTTTTGTTGGCCGGTGTTTTCTTGCTGGGGCGTTTGGGGGTGCCCTTGTCCGCCCCGTCACTGGTGGTGTCCGCCGGTGTCTTGTCGGCGGGGGGCGTGGATTCCGGGGTGGTGTCGTTGGTCTGGTCGTTATCAGTCACAGTCGTGGGTTCCGTCTGTCTGCAAAAGGGTCGGGTCGATGGCGGCGCGTTCAAGGGCGGCCAGCATACCCGGGTCGGTGGCGTTTTCGGCGGTCAGCACGCGGGTATAGCCCAGTGCGCGCGCCTGCTGGGCGACCCGTTCCCCGGGCACCAGCAGTGTCCCTCGGGCCAGGCGCCGAGCCTGGGCGGAAGGCAGTGCCCGGCTGACCTGATGAAAGTTTTCCAGGGTCTCACCACTGTGTAAGGCCACCACCAGGGGTGTTTCGTTCAGTTCCGTCAGCGCCTGGGTCAGCTGTGTGGCGGCGTCATCCGGGCACTGGCGTTGGTACAACTCACAGTAATCCACCCGGGCACCGCGCTCACGCAGAGTTTCGGCCAGCACGCCCCGGCCGCCTACGCCGCGGAAGATCACAATGCGCTCGCCCGCCACGGATTGCAATTCGGGGGCCGCCAGCAGGGCCTCACTGTTCATGGCGCCGTCCGACTGCCAGGCGGTCACCGGTACGCCATAGGCTTCCAGCGCCCTGCCGGTGCGTTCGCCGACCCCGTAATACTCGATCCGGATGGGCAACTGCGGCCAGTAATCCTCCAGCCATTCAAACGCATAGGCGACGGCGTTCTGGCTGACGAAAATCGCTTTCTGGTAGAGGTCGAAATCCAGTATGCACTGTTTGATCGCCTGCTTCGCCTCGGGCGTCGAGACCGGGCTCAGCGTCAGCAGGGGGGCGACCACCGCGTGAGCGCCCAGCGCCCTGAGTGTGTCCGCCCAGGCCTCGGCCTGGGCTTCGGGCCGGGTGACCAGCACCTGCAGGCCGGTCAGCGTGTCCGCTCCGGCGCTCCGGGTCACTTCAGCTCCCGTCCGTACACGTCCGCCAGAATCCGGTCGGCGCCCGCCGCCAGCAGCCGCTCGGCCAGCGCAATGCCCATCGCCTCACCCTCGGCGACCGGGCCACGAATCTCATCGTAGAGCATTTCCGTGCCGTCCGGTGAGCCCACGAGACCGCGCAACCACAGCCCTTCCTCACTGGGTATAGCATAGCAGGCAATGGGCACCTGGCAGCCGCCCTCCAGACGTCGGTTCATGGCCCGCTCCGCCAGTACCAGTTCGGCAGTGGGCTCATGATGCAACGGTGCAATCAGCTCAATGGTGCGCTGATCGTCGCTGCGGCACTCAATGCCCACCGCGCCCTGCCCGCCTGCAGGCAGGGATTCTTCAGGGGCGATGCGGCTGCGAATCCGCTTCTCCAGCTCCAGACGCACCAGGCCAGCGGTGGCCAGGACAATGGCGTCGTACTCGCCGTCGTCGAGCTTGCGCAGGCGGGTCTGCACGTTGCCGCGAAGAAACTTGACCTCCAGGTCCGGCCGGGCGGCCAGAATCTGGCACTGCCGGCGCAGGCTGGAGGTGCCCACCACGGTGCCGCCGGGCATATCACTGAGCTGGTCGTAACGGTTGGAGACAAAGGCATCGCGCGGATCCTCCCGCGGGCAGATGACCGGCAGGCCGAGCCCCTCCGGGAACTCCATGGGCACATCCTTCATGGAGTGCACCGCGATATCCGCCTCGCCACTGGTAATCGCGTGCTCCAGCTCTTTAACAAACAGCCCTTTGCCGCCCACTTTGGCCAGGGGCACATCCAGAATCTTGTCGCCCCGGCTGACCAGGGGCACCAGCTCCACGGTCAGCCCCGGGTGGTGGCGTTCCAGCTCGGCCTTGACGTATTCGGCCTGCCAGAGTGCGAGCAGGGATTTGCGGGTGGCGATGCGTAGGGTCTCGGACATAATTCATCCCGTTGCGAGTGCGTGTCAGTGCGGGATGATACCAGACCAGGGGGGATGCAAAGGCGAAAGGATAGCCTCTCCTGAACAGGGGCTGATGTGGTGTAGCAATTTGCTCATTATAGTGCGTAGCGCTACAATAGAGGCTCCTTTAATTATGCTCGAACGAGGCTTGTGAGGTTTTCGATGGCTCAGCAAAAACCCATTCGGTTGAACCCGGAGTTGATGCGCAAAGCGGAGCAGGAGGCAGCGTTGGAGCATCGTTCTGTACCTCGTCAAATTGAGTACTGGGCGTCACTCGGACAACTTATCTCCCGCATGATGACGTCGGATCAGCGTTTGGCCCTGATGCAGGGCTTGGTCACCCTGAGATTGGAAGAGAGCCAGCCCAAGGACCTGTCAATGGACAGCATTCTGGAAGAGCTTGAATCAGACCGACAGTCCGGCCGCTTGCCTGGCCGGGTCAGTGAGGCACCGGTGCGCTACGGCGTTGATCCGGACGATCCCTCCAAGCTGGTCGCTTACAGTGCGGAGGGCAAGCGGGTCGTGTCCGGCTTATGACCACCTCACTATCGGACAGTACGCCCCGACCAACGGTCATTCTGCTGGTCGGTGGTAACGGCGCCGGTAAGTCCACGTTCTATCAGAAGTACCTGGCACACCGTCAGATTCCCTTTCTCAATGCCGATGTCCTGGCGCGTGAACTCTGGCCTGATGATCCGGAAGTGCATAGTTACGAGGCGATGCGATTGGTCGAGCGCAGCCGCCACTTGGCACTGGCGCAAAAGCGGTCGTTTTGCTTTGAAACCGTGTTTTCACACCCCTCTAAACTCGACTTTATCCGTGAGGCAAAACGCGCCGGATATGCCGTCGAAATCTACGCAATTCACCTGGTTTCTCCCGAACTGAATCGGATGCGCATCGAGCAGCGAGTTCACGAAGGTGGTCATTCGGTGCCAGCGGAAAAGATAGCCCCTAGAATTGAGCGTTCGTTGCAACAGTTGGTAAACGTCATTCCTATCGTGGATCAAACACTACTAATCGATAACAGCTATGCCGACAATCCGTTTCGTGTTCAGGCGCGCTTTCGAAGCGGAATTCTAATTAGCTCATCTGCTGCCCCTGAACCTTGGGTCAAGTGGGTGTCTGATGAGCTACAGTAGTACATAATAATTCCCTAACTCAAGGAGATGTAATGCGCAAACTGCTATGGTCTTTCATATTGATATTCACCGGTTTAGCAGCCTGGTACTTCTGGTACCCCTCGGTCATGTCTGATAGGGATCAGACAGTAATTTCAAATCAAAATGACCACAAAGATACCCAAGCAAGCCGGGCTCAACTACATGACCAGATCGAGGACGAAGACGAATCTGTTGCCAGCGAGCTGGAAGAGCCAGCAGAATCCTCTGCCGAGAACGATATGCGAGGCCGTCTCGCAAACCTATCTGACTCTGCCACAATGAATGAAATTGTAGAAGCCATAGGAGTTTCTCAAAAAGAGATAATAGAGGCACGAGCTTGGTCGCAGGAGAGAGGCCTCAGTCCAGAGTCTTCCGGTTACAAACACTATGACAACAAAACGTTGCAGGCGATGGCTGAAAACGGTGATATGTATGCGCAGCAGAAACTGGGTGAGCGACTGATTGATCAGCGTGAATTTGATCAAGCAGAAAGATTGTTGCGTAAGGCTGCCATTAATGGCTCTGTGTACGCATTGGATCTTCTGGCCTACAATGCGACTAATCGTATGATAGATACAAAAGACGATAACCGCGCCAGGAAACACTTGCAGGAAGCACTGGCATGGACCGATCTGGCCACTCGGCGCGGCTTAAATCGAGTGCGTTTAGGTGGATATTTTCGTGAAGCCAGTATCCAGCGCCATATGGAGCGATTGGAGCTTGATCTTACCGATGAAGACCGAGAAAAATTTCCCAACAATCTGAAGAGTGGTACCAATCTATGGAGCTACAGCGTAGGGATCTGGGAATGGATGATTTTGACAATACAATACCGTCACTTTTTACCAAGATGCAGCGGGCAAAGTCGATTATGGAAGATCTAAAAAATAACAATTGATTGATGCTTGTAAACGGAAGTCGCTATGAGTTCATTTGACATTAGAGATATATACATCACGTCTACGATTATTACTGTTTGGGTTCTACCGCTATTAGGGATCGCCTTAGATAAAACGGTATCTCGCTCGGAAAAGCAGTGGTGGTTGATAGCGGCCCTATTGGTTTCCTGGGTTGCGTGGTTCGTTCTTGCAGTTGTTCGATCGAACCGACGTGTTACGGAAGTTGGATCGACACCAAGGAGTGATAGTGGTTTTTTTGATCTCCTCATAGTGATTTTCAGAAAGCTCTCACTGTTTGCATTCCGTTACAAGTGGCTGATAACTCTAATTTTTATTTATGGTGGTTCTGTTTTCGTGGCGCCAATCAGTTCGCCATTGCTTAAGATTATTGGCGCCAGTTTGTTCACGATAGCAGCGCTGTTTCTGTTGATCCTGATCAACCGTGCAACCATTCAACCCGTGATTGACACAGGATCAGGACGTTACGTCGGTATTCTGTTCACGCTGTTGGTAGGGCTTCTGATTTTTACCGCAATTCACACAGTGTTAAGTGCGCTTGCCGTTGTAGCTTACTGGGTCATGTGATAGTGATTTGGCGGTGGTGATTCCATAAGGCGTAGTAATAATAGTAGCTTCTTATTGTTGGCGCGCCCGGTGAAGGCTTTGCGTTCAGAACGAGGCGCCTCATATCTTCTGTAGTAACTCCTTCAGCGCACTGGCATGTCGCCGGCTCACCGGCGGCCGGTGGTCGGTATCCGCCAGACGCACCTGATAATGTCCCTCATTGTCCCGCTCCATGGCCTGGATGTGATTGACCGACACCAGCACGCTGCGGTGGGTGCGCAGAAAGCGATCGCCGAAAGCCTCTTCCAGCTCTTTCAAGGTGTCGTCCAGCAGGTGTTCGCCCCTGTCGTGATAGACGGTGACGTACTTCTGGTCGGCCATAAAATAGCGCACGCTATCGAGCGGAATCAGCTCGACGCCGCGGGGTGTTTTGGCGCTGATATGACTGCGTTCTTTACCTGCCGGGTGACGGCCCTGCTGGGCCCGCCTCTGGAGCTTGTTGGGCGTGCGGGCTTTTTCCAGTACTTCCAGTAGCTGTTCGGCGCGCACGGGTTTAAGCAGATAGCCCACGGCCTGGGTTCCGAAGGCATCCAGGGCATACTCGTCGAAGGCGGTGCAGAAGATGACCGCCGGTGGGTCCTCGAGCTCGCCGATCCGGTGGGCGGCGGTGACGCCGTCGTCACCCGGCATGCGGACATCCAGCAGGACCACATCCGGGTCGTGGTGGGCAATGGCGGTCAAAGCCGAGGCGCTGTCGCCGGCCTGGGCCACCACGGAATAGCCGTCCAACTGGTCGACCATGCGAGCCAGTCGCTCGCGGGCCAGAGGTTCATCGTCGACAATCAGGACATCCATGGGTCACTCCGTCGGGTAAGTGATGATCAGGGTAAACCTACCGCCTTCGCGGCGCTCGGACAAGCGCGCCGCCGGTCCAAAGTGCGCCTGCAGGCGGTGGCGGACATTATCCAGGGCCATGCGGTTGGTCTGTCGGGCCTGCTCCGGGTGGCGGTCGGCGGGCAGCGGGTTATCGATGCGGATCGCCACCTGGTTGCCGGAGCGGGCGATCTGGATCTGGATGTCGCCCCCCTCCGGGCGCGGCTCGATGCCGTGGAAAACGGCGTTTTCCAATAGCGGTTGTAGCAACAGGGCGGGAATGGGCGTGCTCTCTGGCAGCTCGTCCAAGTGCCAATCCACCCGCAACCGGTCTCCCAGGCGCAGTTGCTCCATGGCCAGATAGCCCCGGCACAGCGCCAACTCCCGCTTCAGGGGGATCAGGGCCGGTTCGGCCAGGCTGGCGCGAAACAGCCCGGCCAGATCCTCTACCGCCCGTTCGGCCCGGTCCGGCGCCGTGGCAATCAGACTGGCGATGCTGTTGAGGCTGTTGAACAGAAAATGAGGGCGAATGCGCGATTGCAGGGCCTGAATCCGGGCGCTCAGCTCGGCCTGCTGTTGGTTCCGCAGCTGCTGCTGCAGATACAGGTAACGCAAGCCGATGCCCGCCAGAATGGCGGCGGCCAGCAGATTCTCCGCCAGTTGCCAGCCGTCGAGCCGAAGCTCGGCGCCCAGAAAGGCCTGCAAGAGCCACTGCCCGAGCAGGGAGAAAATGACCGTCACGGCCAACACCAGCCCGTAGCTGAGAGCGCCGGCCCGCACCGGGGAGCAGCGGTTCAGGCGCGGCTGCAGGCGGCACAGCAGAACGGCGCTGACCAGCACGATCCACTGCACCAGAAACGAGTACAGGGCGATGGAATCCCAACTGAGCTGGGCCAAGCCCCGGTTGATCATGGCCAGCAACACCGCCAGCAGCTCCGCCACCAACACCAGCAGCAGCACCGCCTGGGGTGCACACAGGTTGGGCAGGAAGCTTGTGCTCTCGCCGGGGGCGGGTCTGGCTGTTGGGTGATCCGTCAAAGTAGGCCTCGATTACGTTATACTGTGCGCCTTTCGTGCCGCTATCCTACGCGTTTTGCGCACCCTGAGGCGATTTACGCGCCCGATTTGTGAACCAATTATTATCTACGTCCAATTACAGCGAGTGTCTTCATGAGCCAGAGTGATCAAAACACCGAGTCGACCAACCAGTCCTGGGGCGGTCGCTTCTCCGAGCCCACCGATGCCTTTGTGGAGCGTTTTACCGCCTCCGTCGGTTTTGATTATCGCCTCTACGCTCAGGACATCAAGGGCTCCATCGCCCATGCCACCATGCTCGCCAAGGTCGGGGTGCTGACCGAAGCCGAGCGGGACCTGATTATTAAAGGCCTCGAAGGTGTACGCGCCGATATCGAAGCGGGGAAATTTGAGTGGTCCGTGAGCCTGGAAGATGTGCATATGAACATCGAGGCGGCCCTGACCAAGCGCATTGGCATTGCCGGCAAAAAGCTGCACACCGGCCGCTCGCGCAACGATCAGGTGGCCACCGACATTCGTCTCTACCTGCGCGATGCCATCGATGTCATCAGTGGCGAGCTGAGCCGTCTGCAGACCGGCCTGCTGGATCTGGCCGAGCGCGAAGCCGACACCATCATGCCCGGCTTCACCCACCTGCAGACCGCCCAGCCGGTCACTTTTGGCCATCACCTGCTGGCCTGGTTCGAAATGCTCCAGCGCGATCACGGCCGTCTGCGCGACTGCCGGGCCCGCCTGAACCAGTCGCCCCTGGGCGCCGCCGCGCTGGCCGGTACCACCTACCCCATCGACCGGGCCATGACCGCCGAGCTGCTGGGTTTTGACAAGCCCACGGAAAACTCCCTGGACTCGGTCAGCGACCGGGACTTCGCCATTGAGTTCTGCAGTTTCGCCAGCATCCTGATGACCCACCTGTCCCGCGCCAGTGAAGAGCTGGTGTTGTGGACCTCGGCCCAGTTCGGTTTTATCGATCTGCCCGATCGCTTCTGCACCGGCTCTTCCATCATGCCGCAGAAGAAAAACCCCGACGTACCCGAACTGGTGCGCGGTAAAACCGGCCGGGTGAATGGTCATCTGATCAGCCTGTTGACGTTGATGAAGTCTCAGCCCCTGGCCTACAACAAGGACAACCAGGAAGACAAAGAACCGCTGTTCGACGCCGTCGACACCGTCCGCGATTGCCTGCGTGCGTTCGCCGATATGATTCCGGCCATCGAGTCGCGTAAAGACAATATGTATGAGGCGGCCAAGCGCGGTTTCTCCACCGCCACCGACCTGGCGGACTACCTGGTGCGCAAGGGTACTCCGTTCCGTGACGCGCACGAAGTGGTGGGCAAGTCCGTGGCCTACGGCCTGAAAACCGGCAAGGATCTGTCGGAAATGACGCTGGAAGAACTGCAGCAGTTCTCCGATACCATCGAGCAGGACGTGTTTGACGTGCTGACTCTGGAAGGCTCCGTGGCGGCCCGCAACCACATCGGCGGCACCGCCCCGGATCAGGTGCGCGCCGCGGTCCAGCGAGCGCGAACCACCCTCCTGCAAAAGTGATGGAGCACTTTGTCGGGTTACGCTTCGCTAACCCGACCTACTCGAACCCGAAGATTCCACGGCACGCTTCCGTAGGTCGGGTTAGCGAAGCGTAACCCGAAGCAACCACCAACACCAACTCGTAAACCACGGAGGGTTTATGCAATACCGACGTTATTATCACCCCGGCGCTGCCTATTTCTTCACCGTCGTTACCGCAAGACGACGCCCTCTATTTGATCATCCCAGTGTTGTTGGCCTACTCAGACAGCGTGTTCGACAGGTCAAAATCCAATACCCGTTTGTTCTCGACTCAATGGTCGTACTACCGGATCATCTACACTGTATCTGGGTTCTACCTGAGAATGACAGTGATTTTTCAATCCGTTGGCGTCTGATAAAGTCGGGACTAAGTCGAACACTTCGGGAGACCTTTGGTTTGAAGGGACCGTTCTGGCAGCCACGTTTTTGGGAGCACTTTCTGAGAGACGAACGGGATTGGCAGAGGCATAGAGATTACATACATTTTAATCCGGTTAAACATGGATTGGTGAGGCGGGTGCGGGACTGGCCGCATTCAAGTTTCCATCGGTTTGTAGAGCGAGGGGAATATCCTGAAGACTGGGGCGGCGTTGTGCCGGATTTTAGGGGAGTGGGAAAGGAGTGAGTTTTGGGTGGGACGTTGTACAATGACGCTTTTGGCGTTTTTAGCTACTAACGCCGTTGCTGTCTCCGTGCGCTGTCGGGTTACGCTTCGCTAACCCGACCTACTCCAACCCGAAGATTCCACGGCACGTTCCAGTAGGTCGGGTTAGCCGAAGGCGTAACCCGACAAATATCAGCCCGCGCCACCGTTCCCATAGGTCGGGTTAGCGAAGCGTAACCCGACAGTCGCTGCCTTTCCGTGGATCAGGACTGTTTCTTGATCTTCTCGTCCTGAGTCAAACCTTCAACGACCTCAATGTGGATGCCGTTGGATAACCCCACCTCGACGGGGCGTTTTTCGAACACCTGATCGGCGGTTTCGACTTCGACAAAATACTCATCGCCCTCAATGATCAGGTTGCCTTCATTGATGGCCAACACGTCTTTGCGTTCGGCCAGAACAATATCCGCATTGGCACTGTAATTGGCCCGTAGAAACACCTGGTCTTCCAGGGTCACGGCGGCGCGGATTTCGAATTTGATGGTGCCCTGATCTTCTTCGCCTTTGGGAGCAATGTGCTCCAGGGTCGCATCGAAGGTCTCGTCCTGTAGCGCGCCCACATGCAGAATCAGTGACATGCCCTCTTCGATTTTACCGACTTCCGCTTCGTCCACCTTGCCCTCGAAAATCATATCGCTCATGTCGGCCATCACGGCGACCGGTGTACCCGCTCCGTAGGTGCTGGATTCAACGATAAACGCACCTTCCTTATTGGGAATATCCAGGATCATGCCATCGACCGGTGCGCGGATCACGTTGGACACCAGATCGGAATCGCTGGTGGCGCCCTCGCTGATCAGCAGCAGGTGATTTTCTGCCGAGCGAACCGCTTCGCGCTTGAGCTCGTAGTCCAACTGGAACCGGCTGAATTCCGAGGCGGGAATCAGCCCGCTTTCAAACAACTTGCTCTGTCGGTCCAACTCCTCTTCAGCGTTGGCCAGGCTGATCCGTGCGGAGTCGAGTTGGGACTCGGCGTTGTTCAGCATCACCATACTGGGAGCCAGGGTGATGCGCGAAATCAGGTCGCCCTTGCGGACCGTCTGTCCGGCGGTGACATACACGGTGTCCACCACGCCGGACACCTGGGAGGTCACGTTGACCTCCTTGCGGGGAACCACCCGGCCGGTGGCCACGGTTTTCTGGACAATGTCCATGATCGCAGGCGCGTCCGTTTCGTAGGTCACCGGTTTGGCCTGGGATTTGTTGTACAGAAATACCGCCGTGCTGATAAAGATCAGTGCGATAAACCCGAGCAGAAGAACTGTGAATACCTTTTTCATGGTAACGATCTCGTAGTGAAGCAAACGTGAAAATTATTCGTCCTGAAGGGCCGCGATCGGATTGACGCTGGCCGCTTTGGCGGCGGGTAGCAACGCCGCAATGACCCCGGAAACAATCAACACGGCCAAGGCCATCAGCGCTGTGGTGAAATCCACTTCCGGGTTGCTGAACATGCCGGCCCGGCCGCCGCTGGCCGCGAGCAGGGCATTGACGCCCTCCAGCAGCAGGACGCCCGCCACCAGACCGGTGTAGCCGGCCACGGCGGTAATGAAGATGGACTCCTGCACGATCATGGCCACGATGGACGTAGGTGTTGCGCCCAGCGCCTTGCGCAACCCGATTTCTCGGGTGCGCTCCCGAACCACGATCAACATGATGTTGCCCACACCCAGAGCGCCGGCCATGATGGTGCCGATGGCCACAAACCAACTGAATACCTGAATGCCGGTGAACAGCCCGTTGATCTTGTCGAACTCGGTCTGCAGGTTGAAGCTGCCCAACACGCCGACATCATCGGGCGCCACCTGCTTGCGTTCGTGCAAAAATGATTTGACCTGCTGCTCGACGTCGGCGGCGTGAACGCCCGGCTTGGGGATTACCACCATGCTGCCGATCCAGGCGGTCTGGTTGAAGGTCTGGCGCAGCGTATCGTTGGGCATGTAGATGCGTTCTTCCTCACTGCTGTCGGGCTCGGTCGAGGTACTGGCGTACACGCCCACTACCTGAAAGCTGATGCCATCGATGGTCAGATACTGTCCGACGGCCGCCTCGCCCGGCGCGAATAGCTGGTCCTTAACCCGTTGGCCGATGATCACCACTTTGCGCCGTTCCCGGTCGTCGAGCGTGTTCAGATAGCGCCCTTCCACAACCCGCTGCCGATAGATTCCGGCCATTCCGGCCATGGCGCCCTGCACAGAAAAACTGCCACTGTTCTGTTCGTACACGGTGTAGGCTGGTGAACCGCCCCAGATGCCCACACTGTTCTGGGGGTAGAGACGATCGACGGTGGGAATATTGTCGCGAATCGCCGGAAGATCATCGGGTCGCAGTATGATCTGGCGGCCAATGGGCATGCCTTGGTAGGGTACTTGGGTGCGTCCCTGAGACCAGATCCACACCGCATTGGGTACGCCGCGAAAACCTTCCATCACGCCGTTCTCGAGTCCCTTGCCCGCGCCGAGCAGCACGGTCAGCATAAAAATGCCCCAGAACACCCCGAAGGCGGTGAGCCCGGTGCGCAGTTTGTGCTGGCGCAGGGTGATGAAAATTTCCTGCCACTTTTGGGTATCAATAATCACTGGTGGCTACTCCGCGCGCATGGCTTCAATGGGCATGATCCGGGCCGCTTTCAGCGCCGGCACCAGACCCGCCAGGGCACCCACAATCACCAGCAATACGATGGCGGTGATCGCCGCCTGGAAGTTGACTTCCGGGTTCTGAAAGAACGGCAGGTTGGCACCCACCGAGCGCAGACCGAAGGCCATCAGTTCGATCAGCCCCACGCCCAAGACCAGCCCGGCATAGCCGGCGATACTGGTGACCAGAATGGATTCCAGCAGCAGCGTCTTCACAATGTTGAACGGCGTTGCGCCCAGGGCTTTGCGAATGCCGATTTCCCGGGTGCGCTCTTTTACCGTAATGATCATGATGTTGCTCACACCCACAATACCGGCGGTGAGCGTGCCCAAGCCGACAAACCAGATGAAGGCATTGATCGCCAGGAAAAGCCCGTTGACCATTTTCGCGGGGCCGGCCATGTTGAAGGACTGGATTGCCCGGCGATCCTCCTCCGCCACCTGATGACGCTGCTTCAGCAGCTCAATCACCTGTTGTTCCACCTGAACTCCGTCGTAGCCGGGTGCCGGCCGAAGCCACAGGGTCTGAATGTTGTCGCCGCCCCCGAAGACGGTGCGATAGGTGGTATCGGCGATGTAGATGCGCTCTGAATCCTGGCCGCGGTTGTTCCGGTCGTAGAACACACCCACCACCGTCAGGACCACGTTGTTGACCGTGACTTCCTGGCCGACCGGGTCCGTTCCGGGGCCAAACAATCGTTCGACCACGGTGCGCCCGAGCAGACAGGATTTACGCAGCTGGGCCTGGTCCAGACGGTTCAGTTCGCGTCCGAAGTCGAACGGCTCCACGCCTTTGATGCGGAAAAAGTCATCGGGAATACCGTGCAGGGAAAAACTGCCGGTTTTGTTGCCCGCGCGAATGCTGGCGTTATTGATGCGGTTCTCCGACGCGATAAACCCGACGCCGGGAACCTGCCGTTTGATGGCCGACAGATCAGCGGTGGTGAGCTGAATGCGCCGACCCACCGACATGCCCTGATGGGCCACCGAGGTTGCCCCGGACCAGATCACCACAAAATCGCGCACGTCGGTGCCGAAGCTGTCGTACACGCCGTTCTGCATGCCCCGGCCGGCGCCGAGTAGCAGAATCAGCATGAAAATACCCCAGAACACGCCGAAGGCGGTGAGCGCGGTGCGCAGTTTGTTCTGGCGCAGGGTGTAGAGAATTTCCTGTAATCCGTCCATGTCTGGCCTCGGCGCTCAGGCGTGTTCGAGGGCCGATCTGTGCAGGTCGGCGGCGGAAATAATCTGGCCGTCTTTGAGCACAATCTGCCGCTCGGTCTGGTTGGCGACATCCTGTTCATGGGTGACGATCACGATGGTGTTGCCCAGACTGTGCACTTCCTTGATCAGCGCCATGATGTCCTCGGTCGTCTTACTGTCCAGGGCGCCGGTGGGCTCATCGGCGAGAATGACTTTGGGCTGGGTCACCAACGCCCGGGCAATGGCCACGCGCTGCTTCTGGCCGCCGGAGAGTTCGTTGGGCATGTGCAGGGCGCGATCACTCAGCCCCACCATCTCCAGGTAGCGGGCGGCGGTCCGGTTGCGCTCCTTGCGCCCGACGTTCTGGTAGTACAGTGGCAGGGCCACATTCTCCAGGGCGTTTTTGAAGGGCAACAGATTGAATGACTGAAAAATGAAGCCGAGCAACTGGTTGCGCATTTGCGCGGCGGTTTTCTGTTTCAGGTGGCGAATTTCCCGCCCGGCGAGAAAGTAGTCGCCCTCATCGTGGGTATCGAGAATCCCCAGAATATTCAGCAGGGTGGATTTGCCCGAGCCCGAGGAGCCCATAATCGACACCAGCTCGCCCTCGCGAATGTGCAGGTTAATGCCCTTGAGCACATGCAGGCGCTGGTCGCCGGTGGCGTAGTATTTATGAATATTATCGAGTTTGATCATGACGCTGTCCGCAAATTGGCTTCCTGGCTTGATAGCCCAGACTGAGACCGTGTGGCCGACCGCTACGGAAAGCCGGCGGTTGGCACACCCGTTGTGCTCTGGGTTGGGACGCGAGCGGCAACAGGTTTGGATTCACAGTGGGCTGATTATTATCATCCGGTCGGCACGACTATATCCCTTTTGGGCCCAACTAACCAGTGAGCGCTAGTGGAACAACCGCCAGTGAATCAACGCCGTTCCGAGGGCCGCCACCAGCGCGGTACCGATCAGGTTGAGCGCCAGCCCGGCGGAGGCCATTTGTTTGATCGATAGCTGGTTGGAGCCAAAGACGATGGCATTCGGTGGGGTGGCCACCGGCAACATGAAGGCACAGCTCGCGGCAATGGCGGTGGGCACCACCAGCGCCTCCACCGGCAGGCCGAGGGCAATGGCCAGCGCGCCAAGCAGGGGGAGAAAGGCGGCCGTTGTCGCGGTATTGCTGGTGATTTCGGTCAGAAAGATGATGGTTGCCGTCACCGCCAGAACGATGACCGCGGTGGGCCAGCGGTCCAGCGTTTCCAGGCCCGAGGCAATGGCTTGGGCGAGCCCGGAATCCTGGATGATACCGGCCAGTGCCAGCCCGCCACCAAACAGCAGCAATACCCCCCAGGGCAGTTTCTGGCTGGATTCCCAGTCCATCAGGCGTGAGCCGTTTCCATCACCGGCGGGAAGTGCGTGCAGTACAATGGCACAGGCAATGGCGATGCTGGTGTCGGTGAGCGCGCCGGCGGGTAATAACCCGGCCAGCAGGGGCTGAAAAATCCAGGCCGCCGCTGTCAGGATGAACACCCAGGTGACCCGCTTTTCCATCCGGGTCATGGGCCCCAGCTCGGCGAGGCGCTGCCGGAACAGGCCGTGATCGGTTCTGTGAGATGGGGCGTCGCCGGTGCCGGCGGTCCGTCCGCGGGCCACCACGTGGGCCAGCCACAGCCAGGCCGCCGTCAGCATGGTCAGGCTGACCGGCAAGCCGATGATCATCCACTCGCCAAATCCCAGTTCGATACCATGCTGTTCGGACAGATAGGCGGCCAGCAGAGCGTTTGGCGGGGTGCCGATCAGAGTGGCAATGCCGCCGATACTGGCGGAATAGGCAACGGCAAGCAGCAGGGCCACGGCGTAGGGGTTGCCTGAACGGGCATCATCGACCCCTTTCACCTGAATGACCGAGAGTGCAATGGGCAACATCATGATCGCGGTGGCCGTATTGCTGACCCACATACTCAGAAACGCCGTGGCCAACATGAAGCCCGCCAACTCCCGGGCCGGCGTGCCGCCCATGGTGGACAGAATCCGCAGCGCCATCCGCTCGTGCAGGCGCCAGCGCTCCATGGCCAGGCCCAATACAAACCCGCCGAGAAACAGGAAGATCAGCGGGTGGGCATAATCGCGAGTTACCGCACCGGGCTCGACCAGACCGAGCAGTGGGCCGAGCACAATCGGCAGCAGCGCGGTGGCGGCCAGAGGCAATGTTTCGGCAATCCAGAACACGGCCATCAGCCAGGCCAGCCCCAGCGCGCGCCAGGCCTCGGTGGACAGATCGCCGGGGGCCGGAGTAAGGGTCACCAGCAGCACGCCGGTGGTCCCGAGCAGTAAACTGAGCCATTTTCCCTGAGTGGGTCGGATATCGGGCAAGACGGGCCTCTTTGAGTGGTTATAACCGGACATTGATTTTTCCTTTGGCATCGCGCCAAAAATGCACTAGCCTTAGGGGCTGTAGTCCGTTCTCAGCACAGTCTGGGCGGGCCCTCCGGGCGAAAGCAGACCGCTGACGGCTCTCGAAGTATATACCTTGTATGCGCTTCGAGCCGTCTGAAGCAAGCCGGCTCTGGCGCCGCCCTATCCGATAAATGGCCAGCGGTGCCTTGGTAATGGCGACACATGATCCCTCTGTGCAACAGCGCATCCGCGCGCTGGAGAAGGAACTGGCAGAGCTGAAAGCCCGAGTGGCTTCTTCAGAGCCTGCCGGTGCGCTTTCCGAGGCGCAGGCATCGGATCGGTTGTCCAGCGCCCAGGATGCCCTGATTGCCGCCAAAACCCAGGCCGACCTGGCCAACCGCACCAAAAGTGAATTTCTGGCCCGAATGAGCCACGAAATCCGCACGCCCATGAACGCCATCATCGGCCTGGGGCACCTGTTGGGCGACACCCCGCTGGACGACCAACAGCGCAGCTATCTGGACAGCATGGGCGCGGCGGCGGACTCCCTGCTTCATATCATCAACCAGGTGCTCGACTTCTCCAAAATCGAGACCGGCAAAATCGTCCTCGAATCCGCTCACTTCGATCTGGAGCAGGTGTTTGAAAAGCTCGCCCGGTTGTTCGAGGTCAGCGCCATCCACCGGCAGGTGGACATCACCTATGACCTTCACCCGGAGGTGCCCCGCTTTCTCCGGGGCGATACCGCCCGCCTGAGCCAGATACTGAGTCATCTGGTCAATAACGCCATGCAGTATTCCACCAGCGATCAGGTGCTGCTGAGCGTGCGTCAGATCAACGCCACTTCGGAAGGCGTCGAGCTGAAATTCTGCATCACCGATTTCGGGGTGGGAATGAGCCCGGAGCAGGTCGCGGCACTGGAGGCCAGTTTCGACGCCATGGCCCGGGGTGACTTCCCCCGGCAAGTGGGGGTGGCGACCAGCACCGGATTGACCATCTGCTATCACCTGATCAAGCTCATGCACGGCGAACTGGAAATCCAGACCGAGCCCGGCCGGGGCTGCCGGATCAGCTTTACCGCCCGGTTTGAACACAGCCAGATCGGAGCCCGGACGCTGACGGAGCGCCCGAACCAGTTTGAGCATCTTCGTGCCCTGATCGTCGATGATAATGCCCTGGCGCGGGAGATCATTGCGCGTACCCTGCACAATATGCAGCTTAATGCCGACTGCGCAGCGTCCGCCGAGGAGGCGATTCACCAGTTGCGCACAGCCGAGCGGGCCGGCCGACCCTACGACCTGGTACTGATGGATTATCAGATGCCGGTGGTGAACGGCCTGGAGGCGACCGAAGCACTTAAGTCGGATTCGGCACTGGCCCATACACCTCAGGTTCTGTTGATTTCGTCTTACCATCGCGATGAGATTTTCGACGGCGAGCAGAATGCCGAACTGGTGGATGGGTTCCTGAACAAGCCCGTCAGCGAATCGCGGCTGTTTGACGCGCTCAGTCAACTGTTCAGCGGCCATCTGAACGCCCAGGCCACCACCACGCCCGGCGCGGAGGTATCCCTGGCCGGGCTGAATGTCCTGCTCGCGGAGGACAATAAGGTGAATCAGCAGGTGGCCCAGGGCATTCTGCGCAAGCGCGGCGCCGAGGTGACACTGGCCGCTACAGGCCGCGAGGCTCTGGATCAGTTTTACCGGAATGTGGATCATTTCGATGTCATATTGATGGACTTGGAAATGCCCGAAATGGACGGCTATGAGGCGACCCGGCAGATTCGCGCCGGCGACCAGCGCCCGGACATTCCCATCGTGGCCCTGACCGCTCAGGCACTACGGGGCGACCGCGAGCGCTGCCTGGCTGAGGGCATGAACGACTACATCACCAAACCCATCAAACCGGCCCTGCTCTACCAGACCCTGTTCGAGGTGGTTCAGGCGGCAACCACACCCCAGGGAAAGTAATGGGCCTACGCTCAGACATCATTGAACTCGATCATAGTGATGGCGGGCTCGACCGGAAACAGCTCAAGCGGCTCAAACAGCGTTTTCTCGATCTCAACCGGGTGCGCCATCGGCGCATGCTCGAGGGCCTGAGCGACCGTCAGCAGGACCTGGTGGTTCTATTGCCGCTGCTGTTTCACGTCAACCACCCCATGTTGCCCGGATACGTCTCCGGCACCACCCCCGCCGGCCTCAGCGGTTACGAACCCGATCGGGATCAGATCCGCCGCGCCCGGGGGTTGGCCCGTAGCTTCCACTATCAGCGCGACGTCAGCGCCCGCGTCTGTGACATCGATGCGCTGTTTGTCATGGGCAGCGTCGGCACCATCGCCCAGAGCGAAGGCAGTGACCTGGATGTCTGGGTGTGTCATCGAGCGGGCCTGGAGCGCGAGGCGCGCGATCAGCTCCGGCGCAAGTGCCGCCAGCTGTCTCTCTGGGCGGAACAGCAGGTGCGCCTGGAAGTGCATTTTTTTCTGATGGAGCCCGACCAGTTCCGGACTGGCCAACTGGGCCAGCTTTCAGCGGAAGGCAGTGGCTCCGCCCAGAGGTTTCTCCTGCTGGATGAGTTCTACCGCACCGCCCTCTGGTTGGGAGGCAAGCTACCTCTGTGGTGGTTTGTGCCCAGTAGCTGTGAGCGCGACTACGCCGCCTACACTCAAACCCTGCTCGGGCAGCGGTTCCTGCGCGCCGCCGAGGTGATCGACTTTGGCGGCCTGCCGGACATCCCCACCGATGAATTCGTGGGTGCGGGCATCTGGCACCTCTATAAAGGCATTGAGTCGCCCCACAAATCGGTCTTGAAGCTGATGCTGCTGGAGGCCTATCTGCAGGGTCAGGATCGCCGCCCGTTGGCGCTGACCTTCAAAGAGGCGATGTATCAACAGGCGCCACACCCGGATCGCCTCGACGCCTATGTGATGATCTACCGGCGTCTGGAGCAGTACCTGATCGACTCTGGTGACCCGGGAGACCGCCTCAACCTGGCCCGCCGGTGCCTGTACTTCAAAGTGGACAAACCGCTGACCCGCCCGCCCCGCAGCGGGCGCAAGTCCTGGCAGCGGGAGCAACTCGAGCAACTGGTGGCGGAGTGGGGGTGGAGCCACACCGAGCTGCAGCGGCTGGATCAGCGTCGGCACTGGAAAGTACCGGATGTGATGGAGGAACGACGCCAATTGGTGGCAGAGCTCAGTGCCAGCTACCGGCTGATCAACGCGGTCAGTAAGGCGTCCACCGAGACCCGGATCAGCGATGACGAGCTGATGGTGCTGGGGCGCAAACTGCACGCGGCGTTTGAACGCAAGGCGGGCAAGGTGGAATGGCTCAACCCCGATATCTCTCAGGACATCGCCGAACCGGCGTTGATTTTTGTGGAAGAGCCGGACACGAGCCCCGAAGGGCCGCGCTTCTGGGCCGTGTTTCGCAGCCGGGATGGCCAACCGGACGGCCCGCCCCTCAAGCGCGCGCGCTATCTGGGGGAGTTGCTGCTGTGGACCTATGGCAACGGCGTGCTCGGCGCCGGTGCCTGGTTTGATGTGCAGGGCGAGCGGGTCAGCCTGACCGCCCCTCAGCGCCAGCAGCTCTGGCAATGGCTGCATCATTGGCTGCCTTTGCCGTTGGTGACCCGGGCCCATGAGCCTTTTCAGCGGGCGGCCCGGGCGGAACGCCTGCTGTTACTGTTCAACCTGGGGGTTGAACCCCAGGCCAATCTTCACGAGCGGGGCCTGCAGATGCTCAGCGCCCAGCGCGATGCCCTGGACTTCAGTGGCCTGCGCGACAATCTGGTGCTGACCCTGGATCTGGTCCAGATCAACAGTTGGCGCGAAGTGCTGTGCCGTCACTATGACGACGATGCACTGATCAACGGCCTCCAGTATTACCTGCGTCTGGCGCCTCCGGGACGGGGGCTGGCCCCGCCGGAGGTGACCATCCGCTGCCTGGGAGCCCAGGGTAACCTGGTGGTACAGCGTCTGGAGGAGCTCTGGCAGGACCTGGTCGGCTGTTATTACTCCGGCACCCGTCCCGCCAGTAGCCGCTATGTGCTGGAAACCGCCGAAGGCTATGTGCTGATCCAGTTCCTCCAGCAACAACCCCACGTCACCCGTTATGGCAGCTACGATGCCCTGATCGACAAGCTGACCAATGCGCAACTGGAATACAGCCCCATCGTGGTCGATCGGCACGCCCTGAAAAATCGTCCTCTGAAACTGATGGCCGACCAGGCTCGCGAGCCGGGGGTCTATCTGTTTTATCAGGTGCAGGAAGAGGAGGCCGAAGTGACCTTGATTGATGAGCTGGGGTCTCTGCTGGTGATCCGGCTCTCGTTTTTCAGCCACACGACGCTTCTGCGTCCCCTCCATCATTTCCTGCGTTCCGTCGTGGCCCGTCAGAGCGCCAGCGCCGATCAGGGAGGAGACGCGACGCCCCCGGTTCGGCTGTTTGAGCTGTGTGGCCGGGTGGATCAGGGTCGCGGCTACCTGGAGGAACGTGCCAGCGCCGGAGACCTCAGCCGGTTGACCTTCACCAATATTCAGGTGATTGCCGAGCCGGCTCCGGACGGCGATATCCTGTACACCGTGTACTGCAACGACCGGGAGTTCTCGGCCCTGGACTATGGAGACGAGCTGTTCACCGAAGTGGCGCGCTATATCCTGTCCATGCGTCGTGCCAAAGAGCGCTATCCCTGCTATATCACCGACCTGGACCTCAGCCAGTGCCGGGACCTGTTGGCGCCGCAATTGGGGCTTCAGCTCAGTCACTACCTGGATATCAAGGCTCAGCTGGAGCGGCGGCTCAACAGGGCGCTGTTGGATCTGTAAGCGCTTGTGTTAAGAACCGTGAGGCCCGTGGAAATTTGCACGGGCGCAGGGTAGGCTATGCCGGGGTTCGTCATACAAGCCTGACGGCCTTCCCCAGGTGGGATTTATGAAAAGACATCGAATCGCTCAGATCGGCAATTCGTATTAGCGATGCTTGATCCGCCGGGTCAATAATATAACGAGACAGAGATGTAACTATGGCAGACAACCACTACGACGCAATTGTGGTCGGCTCCGGCATCAGCGGCGGCTGGGCCGCCAAAGAGCTGACCGAAAAAGGCCTGAAAGTGCTCCTGCTGGAGCGCGGTCGCAATATCGAACACGTCAAGGACTACAAGAACGCCACCAAGGAAGTCTGGGACTATCCGCACCGGAACAAGCCCACCCAGGAAATGATCGAAAACTACCCGGTCCTCAGCCGGGACTACCCGCTCAATGAGTCCACCTTCGGGATGTGGGCCGACGAGCAGAAAAACCCCTACATTGAAGAAAAGCGCTTCGACTGGTTCCGCGGTTACCACGTGGGCGGTCGCTCCCTGCTGTGGGGCCGTCAGAGTTACCGCCTGGCGCCGGCGGACTTTGAAGCCAATGCCAAAGAAGGAATCGCCATCGACTGGCCGATCCGTTACAACGACATCGCCCCCTGGTACGACTACGTCGAAAAATTCGCCGGCATCGCCGGGACCCGGGAAGGCCTGGATATCCTCCCCGATGGTCAGTTCCTGCCCCCCATCCCGCTCAACTGCGTGGAAAAAGACGTGGCGGCGCGTATCGAAAAGGCGTTCGGCGGCAAGCGGCACATGATCCACAGCCGGGTGGCCAATATCACTGAACCCAAGCCCGAGCAGGGCCGGGTCAACTGCCAGTACCGCAACAAGTGCTGGCTGGGCTGTCCCTTCGGCGCCTACTTCAGCACCCAGTCCTCCACCCTGCCGGCGGCCATGAAAACCGGCAACCTGACCCTGCGGCCCTTCTCGTTGGTGAAAGAAATCATCTACGACAAGGACAAAAAGCGGGCCAAGGGCGTGGAGGTGATCGACACCGAAAACAACCAGACCTACGAGTATACCGCCGACGTGGTGTTCCTGAACGCCTCGGCCTTCAACTCCACCTGGATTCTGATGAACTCCGCCCGGGATGTCTGGGATGGCGGTCTGGGCAGCAGCTCCGGGGAGCTGGGCCACAACGTCATGGACCACCATTTCCGGGCCGGCGCCAGCGGCCAAGTGGAAGGTTTTGACGACAAATACTATTACGGCCGTCGTCCCGCCGGTTTTTATGTCCCGCGTTTTCGCAACGTGGGCGGTGATCAGCGTGATTATGTACGCGGCTTTGGTTACCAGGGCTCCGCCAGTCGCCAGAACTGGGATCGCAACATCGCCGAGTTTGAGGTCGGCGCCGATCTCAAGCAGGCACTCAGCGAACCGGGCGCCTGGAACATCGGCATGATCGGTTTTGGGGAAACTCTGCCCTATCACGACAATCGCATCTCCCTGAACCACAGCGTCACCGACGCCTGGGGTCTGCCGGTGCTGGCGATGAACGTCGAGATCAAGGACAACGAAAAGAAAATGCGCAAGGACATGATTCAGGACGCGGTGGATATGCTCGAAGCCGCGGGTGTGAAGAATGTTCAGGGCGGCGACTGGGGTTACGCTCCGGGCATGGGCATCCACGAAATGGGCACCGCCCGTATGGGCCGGGACCCCAAAACCTCGGTGCTGAATGCCCACAACCAGGTATGGGACGCGCCCAACGTCTACGTCACCGACGGCGCCTGCATGACCTCCGCCTCCTGCGTAAACCCGTCCCTGACCTATATGGCACTGACCGCCCGTGCTGTGGACCACGCGGTGAATGAACTGAAGAAGGGGAATCTGTGATGAATCGACGTGAACTCCTCAAACTGATCACCGCCGCCACCGGCACCGCCATGATCGGCAGTACCGGGGTCATCGCCGGTTGCGCCTCCAAAGAGGAGGCGGCCCCGAGCCTGAGCTTCACCGAACAGGACGTGTTCCTGCTCGATGAAGTGGCGGAAACCATCCTGCCACGCACCAACACCCCAGGGGCCAAAGACGCCGAAGTGGGCCAGTTCATGACCGTGTTTGTCCGGGACTGCTATACCGAGGCCGAGCAGGCGATCTTCCACAGCGGCATGGATCAATTGAACGCCGCGGCCAACGAGCAGTACGGCCGCGACTTCATGAACCTGAGTGGCGAGCAGCGCACCGAGTTCATCCGGGCGCTGGATGCCGAGGCGAAAGCGGTGGCCGCCGCCGGCACCACACCGCCGCACTACTTCACCATGATGAAGCAGCTGACCCTGTTTGGTTTCTTTACCTCCCAGGTGGGGGCCACCCAGGTGCTGCGCTACATCGCCATCCCGGGCCGTTACGATGGCTGCATGCCGTACGAGGAAGGCGACCGGGCCTGGGCGACCTGATTCAGGGTCAGGTAACGGCGGGTGCGCAGTCTAATCGCTGCGCTCAGCCCCTACGCATGGCTGTGGGGTCGGTTTGGTCGCGGCGGATGCGCGCTTCGCGCTTATCCGCCCTACGGGTGGCACGGCAGTTCGCGTAGGGCGGATAAGCGCGAAGCGCGCATCCGCCGTTACCCAAAGCCGTAGGGTGGATAAGGGGCGAAGCCCCGTCATCCACCGTCTGGTCCCCTCTCCCATTTGTTGAGCCCCCACACCCTCAGGGTTATACTGCCCGCCTTGTTTCGCCCGAGCCCTGCAGGAGTGCCCATGACCCCCCGTTACGCCACCTTGAGTGCGGTATTGCTGTCCACCTTATTGTTGGCAGCCTGTGGTCAGAAAGGCCCTCTCTACTTGCCCGAAGATGCCGAATCCGGTGAACCCCGGAACGAGCAACCCGCGCCGGAAGGCAGCCAGAGCGAATAACCCCCGATTTGAGACCCGATATGCAGCCTTTTGAACGCCGTGACGGCGAACTGTTTGTGGAAGACGTCCCCCTGGCCCGCATCGCCGAGCAGTTCGGCACGCCCACCTACGTCTACAGCCGCGCCGCCTTTACCCAGCACTACCTGGCCTACGCCCAGGCCCTGGGCGATCACCCGGGGATGGTGTGCTACGCCATCAAGGCCAACTCCAACCTGGCGGTGCTGAACCTGCTGGCCCGGTTGGGCGCCGGGTTCGATATTGTTTCCGGTGGCGAGCTGGAGCGGGTCCTGCGCGCCGGTGGTGATCCCAAGCGGGTGGTGTTTTCCGGGGTGGGCAAAACCCGCGAGGAAATGACCCAGGCACTCAACGCCGGGATCTTCTGCTTCAACGTCGAATCCGAAGCGGAGCTGGAGCAGCTCTCACAGGTGGCCAGTGAGCTTGGCAAAGCCGCCAATATTTCCCTGCGGGTCAATCCGGATGTGGATGCCCAGACTCACCCCTATATCTCCACCGGGCTGAAAGAGAACAAGTTCGGCATCGATATCGAACGCGCCCCGGCCGTTTACCGCCGGGCGGCAGAGCTGCCCGGGTTGTCCGTGCAGGGTCTGGACTGCCACATCGGCTCTCAGCTGACCCAGCTCGCCCCGTTTATGGACGCGCTGGATCGTCTGTTGGTGCTGGTCGACGAGCTGGCGGGCGAAGGCATCCACATTCATCACCTGGACCTGGGCGGTGGCCTGGGGGTGACCTATCGGGACGAAACCCCGCCGCCGGTCAGTGACTATATGGACGCGATCAAGGCCAGACTCGGCGATCGTAAATTGAGTCTGATGTTTGAGCCGGGCCGCTCCATTGCCGCCAATGCCGGCG
Source organism: Marinimicrobium sp. LS-A18 (assembly GCF_000463525.1). NCBI lineage: Bacteria > Pseudomonadati > Pseudomonadota > Gammaproteobacteria > Cellvibrionales > Cellvibrionaceae > Marinimicrobium > Marinimicrobium sp. LS-A18. Next base: position 76,878 of record NZ_AWEP01000006.1, on the reverse strand, counting down.
TGTTGTTGACTCAGGTGCTCTACCTCAAGCCGACCGAACACAAGAACTTTGCCATCATTGACGGGGCCATGAACGACAACATTCGCCCGTCCCTGTACCAGGCGTGGCAGAACATTGTGCCGGTGCGGGAGCATGGGGGTGAGGTAAAAACCTGGGACCTGGTAGGCCCGGTGTGCGAAACTGGGGACTTTCTGGGCAAAGACCGCTCGCTCGCACTGCAGGCCGGTGACGTGCTGGCCATGCTCTCCGCCGGGGCCTACGGCTTTGGCATGAGCTCCAACTACAACAGCCGGGGCCGCCCGGCGGAAGTGCTGGTGGACGGCGATCGAGCGCATCGGGTGCGTGCCCGGGAAACCATAGATGACCAGTTGCGCGGTGAGCAGGTGCTCCCCGACTCGGAGTAAGGAAGTTTCATGCGTTTGCGCTTTACCAAAATGCACGGCCTGGGCAACGACTTTGTTGTGATCGACGGCGTGACCCAGAAGGTGCGTTTGAGCACGGAGAAAATCCGTACCCTGGCGGATCGGCATTTCGGTGTCGGTTGCGATCAGGTATTGCTGGTGGAAACGCCCACGCGACCGGATATCGATTTTCGTTACCGCATCTTCAATGCCGATGGCGGCGAGGTGGAAAACTGCGGCAACGGTGCTCGCTGTTTCGCCCGCTTTGTGCTCGAGCGCAAGCTGACCGGCAAGCGGTCCATCAAAGTGGAAACCGCCGGTGGCGATATCACCCTGAAGGTCACCGAGCAGGGACAGGTTCAGGTCGATATGGGCATACCCCGCCTGAACCCGGAGGAAATTCCCTTTCAGGCAGACGCCGAAGCGATCCGTTACGATCTGGCGCTGCCGGAGCAGACGCTGGATATCTCCGCAGTGTCCATGGGTAACCCCCACGCCGTGTTGATGGTCAACAAGGTCGACAGTGCCCCCGTGGAAACCCTGGGGCCGCTGATTGAGAGCCACGAGCGTTTCCCGCGTCGGGTCAATGCCGGCTTTATGCAGATGGTCTCCCCCAGCGAGATCAACCTGCGGGTGTACGAGCGCGGCGCCGGGGAAACCCTCGCCTGCGGCACCGGTGCCTGCGCGGCGGTGGTGGCGGGCCGGTTGCGTCAGTTGCTGGAGGAAACCGTCAAGGTCAACCTGCCCGGCGGCAGCCTGAGCATCACCTGGCCCGGCCCCGGCCACTCGGTTATCATGACCGGACCCGCCACCACGGTGTTTCACGGACAGGTAAAAATATAAGGCCATTATGAGCGAGCAACGCACCGAAGCCAGCCAAGTGACCGACGAGCAGGTTGCCCAATACCTGGAAGCGCATCCGGACTTTTTTGTTCAGCATCGCAAACTGCTCGCCGACCTGGAGCTGCCCCACGAAAGTGGTCCGGCGGTCTCTCTGGTGGAGCGTCAGGTGTCGGTACTGCGTGAACGCAATATGGACATGCGCCACCGGCTGAGCAAACTGCTGGACAACGCCCGGGAAAACGACAAGCTGTTCGACAAAACCAAGCGCCTGGTGCTGGCCCTGCTGGAAGGTCGGGACATGGGCGATATCATCGATGCTCTGTGTTTCAGCTTCGACCAGGACTTCAATATTCACTACACCAGCATCCTGCTGTTCGGTCACGAAGATCGCGTTCCCAGCAGCCAGGCTCGGGTGGTTACTATCGGCGAGGCGCGCCAGCACATTGCGCCCCTGCTGAAAAACAACCGCGCCATGTGCGGCACGCTGGGCGAAGGCGAGCTGCAATTTCTGTTTGGCGACAACGCCCATCAGATTGGCTCCGTCGCCACCGTTCCGTTGGTGCATGGCAATGCCTACGGCCTACTCGCCATCGGCAACCGCGACCCCCACTACTACCGCTCCAGCATGGGCACCCTGTTCCTCGGCTACATCGCCGAAGTCCTCAACCGCTTGCTCCCCGAACACCTCCCGCGCTAAGCTGAAACGGTTGTCGGCACCACATGGGTGCCCTTGTATGTTTGGTTGTACCGCTGCGCGGCCCGTAGGGCGGATAAGCCAAAGGCGCATCCGCCGTCTCCCATAACGGACAGCACCCATGCCCCACCCTTTCTCAAACGAACGCACCGCCTTCCTCACCTACCTGCGCACGGAAAAACACCTCTCCCCGCGCACCGAAGACGCCTACGCCCGGGACCTGGACAAATTCCTCGCCTACTGCGAAACCCGACAGATCACCGACCTGTCCGCCATCACCGTCCACCACCTGCGGGAAAACCTGGCATCGCTGCACCGCAAAGGCCTCACCGGAAAAAGCCTGCGTCGCTGGCTCTCCTCCCTGCGCGCCTTCTTCCGTTTCGGTATCCGCCGCGGCTGGCTGAAAACCAACCCCGCCGACGGCCTGCAGGCCCCCAAGGTAGAAAAGAAACTGCCCAAAGTATTGGACGTGGATCAGGCCGGGCAATTCGTGGAAGTAAAGGACGAGGGCTTTCTGGGCAAACGCGACCGCGCCCTGCTGGAGCTGATCTACTCCTCCGGCCTGCGCCTGGCGGAGGCGGTGGGCCTCAACCTGAACGACATCGACCTGCGCGAAGGCGCCGTCACGGTCACCGGTAAAGGCAATAAAACCCGGCAATTGCCGGTGGGCCGACAGGCACGCGATGCCGTAAAAGCCTGGCTTCCGGAGCGCGCCCTGGTGGCGCCCCCGGAGGAAACTGCACTGTTTATCGGCCAGCGCGGCAAGCGCCTTACGCCCCGCGCCGTGCAACTGAGAATGCAGCAGCTCAGCATCCGACAGAACATGGACGAGCCAGTCCATCCCCACATGCTCCGCCACTCCTTCGCAAGTCACATGCTCGAATCCAGCGGCGATCTGCGTCTGGTGCAGGAGCTATTGGGTCACGCGAATATTTCAACGACCCAGGTGTACACCCATCTGGATTTTCAGCATCTGGCGAAGGTTTATGATAAGGCGCATCCGCGGGCGCAGAAAAAGTCTTCACGAGATTAGGAAGGTTCCGAATAGAAACATTGGGAATGTAAATGACGAGCGCAAAATCGCTATAATCGAATCGGAAATAGAGTTCGTTCGGCACTAAACTATAGGGAGTTAATATGGATTTATACGACGTATTTCAAAACTTCAGAATCGGCGTTACCAAGGATAAAGTCGACAAGGTATCCCGTAAAACAACAGGTAATAAAACCGAAATTTCCGTGCTTCAAGACCATGTGGATCACCTCTCTCTGGTCTGTCAGGCCATGTGTGAACTGATGGAGAATGTTGGGTTCAGCAAGGAAATGGTACTCGCCAAAATACAGGAAATCGATTTGCGCGACGGTCAGTTGGACGGGAAATGCGCCAAGTCGTACAACTGCCCCAAATGCAGCCGCTCGCTGGCTCAACGTCACATCAAGTGTCTATACTGTGGTGAGCCGGTGTTGAAGTCGGACTTGCTGTAATGTCCTGATGGTCTATTGATACCAGAAGGGCATAGTCTATGGGTTGGATATGCTGGGTGGTCTACCCCAAACAGTGCTCACCCAATCACCGCCCCCGGCGATAACACCTCCGTTTTGCCTACAACCCGAGTCGGGACCCGCTACCTGTGCGCTGACCGCATTGCCAGCCATGACCTCGGTGGGCGGAAGACGAGGGCCGTCAGGCCCACAGCGAGAGCAAGCTGTGGGCGGCCTTGGGAGGGGTAAAGTGGATGAGTGGGAGCTCGCACTTTAGAGGGCAGGTGCGAGCGAACGCGTAAGGGCGTACAATGGATAATGATTTTGTATTAATAGGTGACACCATGCGTGAAGTCCCCAAAGCCCTCCTCCCAGATGAGGCTCTAGACAAAGCCAAATGCCGCGAAGCGGTCGAGGCAGCGCTGGCCCGGCCTGAGCCCCAAAAGGCCTTCGACCGGCACGCCTGGCTGGCCCACACCAAAGAGCAACTCAAGCGCCACGCCTCCACCGGCCAGTGAGTGAATACCGCCTCAGCGACGAAGCCGAACACGACGTGGCGGAAATGTACCGCCGCGGCTTCTGGCAGTTCGGTGAGCCGCAGGCGGACAAGTTCTTCCACCAGCTGTTCGACAGCCTTGAGCTGCTAGCGTCCTTCCCCGAATCTGGACGCGCCGCCGAAGACATCTACCCCGGCCTGCGCCGGATCGAGTTCAACCCCTACGTCATCTTCTACCTGCGGCGCGACTACGGCGTGTACGTACTGCGGCTGCTCAAACAGAGCCAGATCGTGAAAGCGGAGTACATCGCCCAGGGTCTCAAGAGTCGTAGCGAAGAAGACTGACGGGCAAGGCCCGCCTTCGAGAGGAAGCGGTTGCCACAGACCCCGGTAAACACAAACGCCAACAGTGCCAACAACCCATTCTGGCCGATAATAGCCAAGCCAAAAAAGGTCAGTGCGGTCCCGGCCTAACGGACCCGCTCGGTATCGGCTTTGAAAAACCGTGCTCTGGATTCCTGCTTCGCCGCCACTTCGGAAAATACCGGCACCCTGATCGAGGTAGAGGCCAGCGACGGCTACCACCAGGCTCAGGGTTACGACAACTTGGGCAACATCAGTAAGAAGTCCGATGTGAGCAGCTACAGCTATGGCTCCAAGTGCCAGCAAGGCGCAGGCCCCCACGCGCTGTGTAAAACCAGCGACGACCAGAGCTACTCGGACGACGCCAACGGCAGGATGGCGGGTGACTCCTCGGAAACCAAAGGGGTCAGAGTCGTTGATTGAAACACCGGCTTTCAAGGAGAAGAAATTTTCTCCCGAATTGCCATCAACACCTTTCCATACTGATTCTCGCCCCGAAGATCCCTCCCGAGCCCCCAGAAATAATCGTACTGGCTCACATCAACAATCTTCCTATCGCCCGTCGCCAACAAGGCTCCGGAGAACTCCGGATACATCTGGCATTGAGTATAAATCGCGCGGGTCATGACGACGGTACGCACCTTGTCCCAGTCGGGGCGGGGTCGCTTGAGCCAGCCGCGACCGATGCGTCTCGCCTGCTCGGGCGTGTGGGCCTGACGAATGTCATCAAACCGCTTTCGTCCCGGGTACTTCATGGCCTGGTAGTAATGCTCGGCGGTGGGCCACTCAAATCCGTCCAGTTCAAAAGGTCGCTGAATGGTGCATCCCAGTGGATCCTCGGGTTGTAGCCGGGAAACGTGAACGGCGCGCTCGAGTTCGGAAGCTTGAAACAGGGTCATGGGCAGGCACTGAGGTTGCGTGATTTGAAGAGATCGAGTTTAACAGATAGGGTCCGTTGGCAGGCCTACCCCAGCAGCGCCCACCCAATCACCGCCCCACTGGCCCCGGTAAACACAAACGCCAACAGTGCCAACAACCCATCCCGGCCGATAATGGCCAGTCCGAAAAAGGTCAGCACCGCCCCGGCCAGGTTAGCGCTGAAGGGGATAAATTCCATCAGCGGCATCATCAGTGCCACGGCCATACTGGATAGTGCGACACAGCGCATGGGAATGTAGCCGCGAATCAGGAAGATCAGCCGGGGCTTGACCAGCCGGTCAATAAAACGGGCCGGTTTACGCGATACCCGGATGGTTCTGAGCAGGTGCGCGGTGGTGACTGAGCGGGCCAGTATCCACCGGGGGAGCCAGAAGTGTTCCTTGTGCAGCAGAAGCTGTACCGAAATGGTCAGCACCATCAGTGCGCACAGGGTGGGTACGCCGGGAATATCGCCAATGATGGGGGCGAGTACGATCAGGCCAATCAGCAGCAACACCGGGCCAAAGGAACGTTGGCCGATGGCGTCCATGATGGCGTCGATGGAAACTCTCGGCCGGTGATCGCAGATGTCTGCCACCCGGTCCAGTACTTCATCCAGGGATGCGACGTGGGGTCTGGTGTCCAAAGTCGGGCCTCTACCGATGTGGGTAAAGGTCTATAGGGTAGCGCTTCCGTGAGTGTTTCACCATGAACGAGTCGCGACTTTTTACTACAGAGTGCTGTTCAACCACTGCACCAGGTTCGGATAGGGTAAGGCCCCGGCTTGCTGGGCCACCGGCTTGCCGTTTTTGAAAATCATCAGCGTCGGGATGCTGCGAATATTGAATTGGCTCGCGGCCTGGCGGGCCCGTTCGGTATCGACTTTGACAAACCTTGTTCGGGGCTCCTGCTCCGCCGCCACTTTGGCAAATACTGGCGCCATGGCCTTGCAGGGGCCGCACCAGTCGGCCCAGAAGTCCACCACCAACGGGAGCTGCTCTTTGCCGAGCAGCCGTTGGAACTGGGCATCGTCGGCGGCCAGGGGTGCGCCGACGAACAGCGCCTGGTGACACTTACCGCACTTGGGCCTGTCGCCCAGCCGGCTTGAATCGACTCGGTTGGGCGTCAGGCAGTGGGGGCACAGGGTCTGGATCATGGTGCTGTCGGGCTCCTTGGTAGTTGACCGCTATTTCTCTTTCAGACGCTCAATACCGAGCGCCTTCAGGACATACTTTTCGTACACCGGTTCGGTGTTGCCGCTGCGCATTTTGTGCAGGAAGTACTTCTCGAAGGCCACTTTGGCCAGGTGAACCCATTTGCCTTTTTTCGCCCAGGTGGTGTTGCGCGGCGGAATCTGGGGCAGGGCCACAAAGGCGGCGCCGGTATCGCCCATGTCCGCCAGGCAGACGGCGTTCCAGGTAGCCTGGGCGTGGGGCGCTTTGCCCTCGATATCGGCTTTGATGTTTTCGATCGCCGCCGTGACCATGGATTCAATCATATAGCCGGTTTTGGGCACCCCGGTGGGAATGGGCGTGGGCTCGGGCGGTGCAATGGCGACACACACCCCGGCGGAATAGATGTGTGGATAGGTGGGGTTGCGCTGATAATCGTCGATCAGCACGAAGCCGCGCGGGTTGCACAACTCCGGTACCGCGGCCACCGCATCCACGCCCTTGAAGGCGGGCAGCAACATGGTAAAGCGACTTTTGATTTCATGGGTTTTTTCCGGTTCACCCTTGAGATTGTGTTCGGTCACTTTGACGTGTTCCTGGGTAACTTCATCCACCTTGGCGTTGGTAATCCAGCGGATATCCCGTTGACGAAATTCGGATTCGAGCAGGCCTTTGGAGTCACCCACCCCACCCAGGCCCATATGGCCAATATAGGGTTCGCTGGTGACATAGGTCATGGGCACCTTGTGGCGCAGTTTGCGCTTGCGCAGGTCCGCGTCGAGAATGAAAGCGAATTCGTAGGCCGGGCCAAAACAACTGGCCCCCTGCACGGCACCGACCACAATGGGGCCGGGGTTTTCCAGAAATTGTTCGTAGGCGGCAAAGGCCGACTGCGCATGGGGGTTGGTGCACACCGACTGGGTATAACCCTCGGGACCGAAACCGGGAATTTCATCGAAGGCGAGCTTGGGGCCGGTGGTGATGATCAGGTAGTCGAAGTCGACCTGCTCGTCGTTGGACAGGGTCAGCCGGTTGGCTTTGGGATCGATGTGGGTCACGCCGGCGGCAATAAACTCCACCCCTTTGGCGCTGACCGCCGGGCCGATATCCACGGTGACCGAATCCGGCTTGCGCCAGCCCACCGCCACCCAGGGATTGGACGGGGTAAATTGAAAGTGTGGGCTGGGGTTGATCAGTACCACCCGGTGTCCGGCACCGAGGATTTTCTTTGCATCGTAGCCGGCCTGCATACCGCCCAGTCCGGCCCCCATGATCGCTATGGTGGCCATAGTCTTACCCTCTGAAGACGTATTGTGCTGAACCGTGACCGGGTCGATTCTGGTCTATGCTTAGGCCTGTCGCCCAGGACATTCTGTTGTAGACATGACCTGTCCAGTATGCGAGTGCAAGGGTTGGTAAACCTTGATGCACATCAAGCGCAGGAGGTATAACCCTGCGCATACTAACAGTCGATATCGTCCCCAGATGAGTACACCGGAGTTGCCCAATGAAAAGATGGATCGCCCTGATTGCCGTGTCCCTGTTTTTGGGCGCCTGCTCGGACTCTGATTCCCCCGCCACGGCGTCATCCGATCGGTCTGATCCTGGCCTGGATACCCAACGCATAGAGCCGGTCAGCGTCGCCGAAGAAACCCGTCTGGATGGTGTGCTCGAAGCCGTGCACCGCTCCACGGTATCGTCGGAGGTCAGCGCCCGGGTCATGGAGCTGCCCTTTGATGTGGACGATTACGTCGAAAAAGGCGAGGTGATCGTGCGCTTTCGCGATGCCGACCAACAGGCCCAGATGGCCACCGCCCAGGCGACCCTGCAGGAGGCCCGCGCCCAGTTGACCGAGGCGCGTCAGTCGTATGAACGGGGGCAAGAACTGTTTGAGCGGGAGCTGATTGCTCGGGCTGAGCTGGACCGGCTGACCGCCACCTTCGAATCGACCCAGGCGCGGGTCAGTGCCGCCGAGGCCGGCGTGCGCGCGGCTCAGGAAAACCTGGAGCGCACGGTGGTGCGGGCGCCCTACAGCGGCATTGTGGAAGAGCGGCATATCGAACTTGGGGAAACCGCCGGTGCGGGCCAGCCCCTGCTGACCGGACTGTCTCTGGAGCACTTGCGCGCGGTGGTGGAAGTGCCCCAATCTCTGGTGGGCCCGCTGCGGGAGCATGGCGAGGCCCGGGTGGTTCTGCCCGACGGCACCAGCCTGGCCGCCACCGATGTGCGTATTTCGCCGGCGGCGAGCGAGGGAAGCCATACCTTTCGCACCCGGGTGACCCTGCCCGAGGGTGATCATCAGGTGTTTCCCGGTACGCTGGTCAAGGTTGCGTTCAAGCGCGGTGAGCAGGACCTGTTGCGGGTGCCCGCCTCGGCGGTGGTGCAGCGCAGTGAAGTCACCGGTTTGTACGTGGTGCACCCGGATCATCGCATCGAGTTGCGTCAGGTCCGTGCCGGTGAGCTGACCCCGGACGGCCATCGAGTCATCCTGTCTGGGCTGGCCGCCGGCGAGCGTGTGGCGCTGGATCCCATTTCGGCGGGCATCGCCCTGAAGGAGCGGCAGGCGCAATGAGTGAGGAACCCCGTCTCGGCCTGTCCGGCCGAATCGCCCGGCAGTTTCTGACCACCGAAATCACCCCGTTGCTGGCCCTGGTGGGCCTGTTGCTCGGGCTGTTTGCGGTACTGGTCACGCCCCGGGAGGAAGAGCCCCAGATCGACGTGACCTTTGCCAATGTGTTTATCCCCTACCCCGGCGCCGCGGCCCGGGAGGTGGAACAACTGGTGGCCACGCCGGCGGAGCAGATTCTGTCGGAAATTGCCGGCGTCGAGCATATCTACTCTGCCTCCCGCCCCGGCATGGCAGTACTGACGGTGCAGTTCGAAGTGGGGGAAACCCGCCAGGAGACCATCGTCCGGCTGTACAACGCCTTCTACTCCAATCAGGACTGGGTGCCCGCCAATGCGGGCATCGGTCAGCCCCTGATCAAACCCATGGGCATTGATGATGTCCCCATCGTGGCGGGTACCCTGTGGAGCGACGACCCGGCCGTGGGCGCCCACGAGCTGGCGCGGGTAGCCCACACCATCGAGACCGAGCTGCAGCGAGTCCCGGGCACCCGGGATATCGACACCATCGGTGCCCCCACCCGGGCGGTCAACGTGCGCCTGGACCCGCAGAAATTGGCGGGCTATGGCCTGGATATTCAGTCGCTGAGTCAGGCCCTGATGGCCTCCAACGTCTCCCGCGAAGCCGGCAATGTGGTGGCGGACAACCGGGTCATTCAGGTGCAGGCGGGCAGCTTTCTCAGCAGTGCCACCGAGGTGGCCGAACTGGTGGTGGGCATGAACCGGGGCGGCCCGGTATTTCTGAAGGACGTTGCCGACATCACCCTGGGGCCAGACCAACCCGAACAGTATGTCAGCTTTGGCATGGGCCCGGCCCACGACCTGTCCCTGCCCCGTCAACCTGCCGTCACAGTGGCCGTGGCCAAGCAGCCGGGGTCCAATGCGGTGGAGGTGGCACGGCAGGTGATCGAGCGCTTTGAGCACCTGCAGGGTACCTTCGTGCCCGAGGGCATCAACGCCACCGTGACCCGCGACTACGGCAAAACCGCCAACGACAAGGCCCAGACGCTGATCAAAAAGCTGCTCTTTGCCACCGCCTCGGTGGTGCTGCTGGTGCTGGTCACCCTGGGCTGGCGCGAGTCCCTGGTAGTGGGGGCCGCCGTGGTGGTGACCCTGGCCATCACCCTGTTCGCCTCTTGGGCCTACGGCTTTACCCTGAACCGGGTCTCCCTGTTCGCCCTGATCTTCTCCATCGGGATTCTGGTGGACGATGCCATTGTGGTGGTGGAAAACATCCACCGACGCGCCACCGGCAGCCTGAACACCATGACCGATCGCATTCCCTACGCGGTGGAAGAAGTGGGTGGGCCGACCATTCTGGCCACTTTTACCGTGATTGCCGCCCTGCTGCCCATGGCTTTTGTCAGTGGCTTGATGGGCCCCTACATGGCGCCGATTCCGATCAACGCCAGTATGGGCATGCTGATTTCCCTGATCGTCGCCTTCATGTTCACCCCCTGGCTCTACCGCCGACTGTTTGCCCGGGTGGAGCATCACGAGGCGGTGGACGAAAACGATCGCTCGGGCTTTGCCCACCGACTGTCCGAGCGCCTGATGACGCCCTTCCTGCGCGCCCGTGAGGGCCGCGGTGCCCGGGTGGGTCTGCTGGTGGTTCTGCTGGTGCTGATTGGCGGTTCCATGGCGCTGGTGGGCTTTCAGGCGGTGGTGATGAAAATGCTGCCCTTTGACAACAAGTCCGAGTTCCAGGTGGTGGTGGAAATGCCCGAGGGCACCCCGGTGGAGCAGACCAACCGGGTGCTCAATGCTCTGGGCGATCATCTGGAAACCGTGCCGGAGGTGCTGGACTACCAGACCTACAGTGGTACCGCCTCGCCCATCAATTTCAATGGCCTGGTGCGCCAGTACTACCTGCGCCGGGAGCCACATCAGGGTGATATTCAGGTCAACCTGGTGGACAAGAGCAAGCGCGACCGAAAGAGCCACGACATTGCCCGCGCGGTGCGTGCGCCCCTGCAGGACATTGGCCGAGAACTCGATGCCACGGTGAAAATCGTCGAAGTGCCGCCGGGGCCGCCGGTCATGGCGCCTATCGTGGCCGAGATTTACGGGCTGGATTACCGTGGTCAGATGGAAGTCGCAAAGGAGGTTCGTTCGGTGTTTGAAAACACCCAGGACCTCGTGGATATTGACGATGATATCGAAGCGCCCCAGCGCAAGTTGGTTGCAGAAGTGGACCGTCAGCGGGCGGCGCGTCTGGGGGTGAGCCAACAGGCGATTGCCGATACCCTGACCGCCGCGCTGTCCGGCTCCGATGTGACCTACCTGCACGGCACCGCCAGCAAGGCGCCTATTCCGATCCGTTTGGAGCTGAACGAAGCCGACAAGGCCAATCAGGCACTACTGGGCTCGCTCTCGGTCATCAGCCAGAGCGGCACCCGCGTGCCCCTGAGTGAAGTGGTGCAGTTCCGGGAAACCACCCGGGACCAGACCATTTACCACAAGGACCTGTTGCCGGTGACCTTCGTCTACGCCGATATGGCAGGCCCGCTCGACAGCCCGCTCTATGGCATGCTGGATGTGGTTTCAACGCTGAACGAAACTCCCATCAAGGGCGACCCCCTGGCCCAATTCTGGACCGACCAGCCGGACAACCCCTACGCCTGGAGCCTGAAATGGGACGGTGAGTGGCAGATCACCTATGAAACCTTCCGGGATATGGGCATCGCTTATTCGGTGGGGTTGATCCTGATTTACCTGCTGGTGGTGGCGCAGTTCCGTTCCTACGGACTGCCACTGATCATCATGGCACCGATTCCGCTGACCCTGATCGGGATTCTGCCAGGCCACGCCTTGCTGGATAAACAGTTCACCGCCACTTCCATGATCGGCATGATCGCCCTGGCGGGTATCATCGTGCGCAACTCGATTCTGTTGGTGGACTTTGTTCAGCATCAGCAGAAGGCGGGCAAGCCCCTGGCCGAAGCGGTGATCGATGCGGCGGCGGTGCGTGCCCGTCCGATTATTCTTACGGCTCTGGCGGCGACCATGGGCGCGTTTTTCATTCTGGACGATCCGATTTTCAGTGGCCTGGCCGTGTCCCTGATTTTTGGTATTGCGGTGTCTACGCTGTTGACACTGTTGGTGATTCCGGTGGTCTACTACGCGTACCATTACCAACATGAGCCGACACCGTAGTTGGGAGTGAGGTTACGGCGGATGCGGGCTCCGCCCTTATCCGCCCTACGGATAGCATGGCAGTTGGCGTAGGGGCAGAGCGCAGCGAACGAACTGCGCATCCGCCGGACCCAAAACCAAACATACCAGGGCACCCATGCGGTGCCAATGTTGAATGCAATCGAAACAGGAGCTGACTATGCACTACGCCATTTCCACCACCTGGGGTCCGAGCGATACCACCCGGGCGGCGATTCCCTTTATTTTCGCCAATACGGCGCTGGAAGCCGGTGATACGGTGACGTTGATTCTGTTTCACGATGCGGTGACCCTGGCGGTTCCAGGCTGCCATGAGAAGGTGGTGCCCTGCGGTCCGCCGGCCAAGTTTGCCGAGGTGTTTGCGCACGAGAACGCGGAGATTATTGTCTGTAAGCCCTGCGCCGAAGCTCGGGGTATCGGGGACGGCCAGATTCTCGACGGCACCCGAATGGGGGGCATGGGGGATTTTTACAAACAGGTGGCTCGGGACGACTGCAAGTCCATGGCGTTCTGAAAACGAACCGAACGCCGACCCCAAAAGAAAAAAGCCCGCAGTTCCTTGCGGGCTTTTTCGTAGAAGATGCATCATCCTTGATCTGGGTAATCCTCCTTGCTGATTAGCTTCTCCTTAGCTGGCTACCCGGCGCCGGGCCATTCCCAAGCCGATCAATCCCAATCCCATCAGTATCAGAGCGCTGGGCTCCGGTACGCTGACTCCGGTTTTACCCCAGATGGCGACGTTGGAGATGGCGCCCTGATTGGGATAGAAACCTTGCAAGTCGAGGCTTTCCAGGCCGTCCCAGTCTGCGAGATCGAACAGATACTGGGGTTGGTTACCGTCCTTGACGATCAAATAACATTCCGGGCACACAATCGACGGTCCGCTAACATAAGTAATCAAAGCGTTGTTGGGATCGCCCGAAAAAGTGGTGTTGTAAGAGGTGGTAAAATCTCCGCTTTCCACACCAGTGTCGTAATCTCTTTTATAGTAAAGCTCCAACATCGAGCTGGTTCCGACAATGTCGGCTACCTGGGTTCCATTCAGGTTGGACGTAGAGTTGCTGGTCCAGTCTGCATCTCCCGGTCCCAACAACAGAGCCTGTGCATGGCTCGCGAACGCCACCATAACCGTGGCCAGAGCGACACGAATTCCTTTTGATAAAATGTTCATGATAGGTACCTACTTGAATCGAACAGCGTATTGTGTCCGTGCCGAGGCTCGAGCATTCGGCATCGCAGGTACTAAAGCAGGGACTGTGCCAAGGCGGGTAAACCCGCGCCATCATTGACGTTGTTTAATTGGGTGTCATTGACGGAAGCGGGTTTTGTAAAGTGACCCGACGCAAAAAATCGCCTGTTGGCGCCGGGTTCTACGGTGTCGAACTCAGTCGGTCTTCGGTGCGTAGGGGGCGACCGCGTACCCTTTCTGTTCCAGGGCGCTCAGCAGACCATCGTCTCCGGCCAGGTGCAGAGAACCCACCAGAACCAGCTCGGTGCCTTCCTGCTCAAACAGGGACTCCAGCACTGGGAGCCAATCGTTGTTGCGCTCGGTCATCAGTGTCCGATACATCCCGGGGGCCTGCTCTCTCATCGGCTGCGCCATTTCCCGGTCCAGTGTTTCCAGGTCCCCGGTGCGCCAGGCATTGACCATCTCGGTCATCAACTGGTCAAAGCGCTTCAGGTCGGTCAGGGTGGCCTGAATAATGGCGTCGCCGTCGTGGCCGGTCATCACCTGCATATAATCCAACACCTGCTCGGCGGTTTCCAGCTCGCCCATCGGCAGGCCATCGCGTTGTGCTTTCTGGTAGAAGTAGGCGTCAACGCCCTCCTGAATGCCGTTCTGTTGGGCGAGCATCACAGTCATTACCATGCTGACAAACGCCGGATCGAAGCCCATAAACTGCTGTACCGGGAACTGGTTCGCCTGGGAATAGGCTTGCAGCTCCTTCCATACCTCCGGGCTGAGCTCGGAGCTGAGGGTTTTGCCGGGCGGGTACATCATGACCTGCATCATTTTCTGGCCAAATGTGGGGTCCTGCATGACTCCAAGGTCGGTCTCCAGATAGAGCGCGTCCGCTTGGGCGTAGGCGGCGTCAAACTCGGCGGGCAGGGGGAAATCATCCGGATGTAACAGATGGATGGTGCCGCCGAGGAAAATGCGCTGCTCGCCTTTACTGACGGTATATAGCGTGGTGTCTGCCTGGACGACACTTGCGGCCATCAGCGTTGAGCTGAGCAGCAGGGCATAGATGAGACGGTAAAACATGACGCGGTGCTCCTTGTGATGGTTTATCAAAATCCTGAGCGCAAAGCCTAAACTGCCGTGGGTCAAGGCGCAACGCTTTCTGGTAACGCGAGCTGGTGAAAGCGCGGGACACTGCCTACAATGGCGGCTGATCATTTATTGTGAGTGACATTATGCCAATTTGGGTTGATGCCGACGCCTGTCCGGTGGTGGTGAAAGACATTCTCTGCCGAGCGGCCGATCGTTGGAAAATCACCACCACCTTTGTCGCCAATCAGGGTATCCGCGTGCCGCCTTCGCCGTTTATCAAAACCCGCCAGGTGATGGCCGGGTTTGATGTGGCTGACAATGAGATTGTGCGCCTGTTGCAACCGGGTGATCTGGTGATCACCCAGGATATTCCGCTGGCGGCGGAGGTGGTGGAAAACGGAGCGGTGGCCATGAGCCCGCGCGGCCAGCCCTTCACCCGGGAAAACATTCGCCAGCGTCTGGCCATGCGCAACCTGATGGAAGAGCTGCGCAGTACCGGCGAGGTGACTGGTGGGCCGTCCGGTTTTTCCCAGACCGATCGCAAGCAGTTTGCCGACCAGCTTGACCGCTGGTTGCAGAAGAACGCCCGCCGTGCCCAGGGTTCAGGAACGTCGCCGAAATGACGACAGAGCTACGCCCGGATAACCGTCAGTTCTGGTGGACGGTCCTTCTGCTGGCTTTGCCCGTCGCCTTGCAGATGCTTCTGCAATCGCTGCTGGGCATGGCCGATGTGGTGATGGTCAGCCGGCTGGGCTCCGAGGCGATCGCCGCCGTGGGCCTGGCGGCCAAGTTGCACTTCCTGTTGCTGGTATTGATGAGTGGCCTGGCGACGGGTTGCAGTGTGCTGGTGGCGCAATACAGTGGTGCCGGTAAGTTTGCCAGTTGCCAGCGTACCCTGGGCGTTACCCTGATGGTGGGCACCCTGACCATGGTGCCGTTTCTGCTGCTGTTCGGTGTGCGACCGGATATCTGGCTCGGCTGGCTCAACCCGGATGCGGAAGTGGTGGCGCTCGCCGCCCGCTACCTCGTGATCACTGCTCCAGCACTGCTGCTCACTCAGTGGATCGCCATTTACGAGGCATCCCTACGAGCCCTGGGCAACACCGGCATGCCGTTGCTGGCGGGCACCCTGTCCATTCTGATCAACGTCTCGCTCAACTATATCCTGATCTTCGGTCATTTCGGCTTTCCCGCCCTGGGGGTCGCCGGGGCCGCCTGGGGCACGCTGATCGCCCGCCTCTGCCAACTGTTGTTCATTCTCGGCTGGGTGTATGGCCGTCAACACGGCTTTGCGTTGCGCTGGGCGCAATTCAAGCCGGCGCTCGCCTGGCAGCCCGCCCGACGCTTTCTCGCCTTCTCCATGCCCCTGGTGGCCAACTACGGGCTCTGGGGGCTGGGCAATGCCACCTACCATGTGATGACCGGGTTTACCGGCACCCACGCCCTGGCGGTGATGGGGGTGATCGTGCCCATTGAAAGCGCGTTTTTCGCGCTGTTTGTCGGCCTGGCCAGTGCCAGTGCGGTCATGGTCGGGCGCACCCTGGGGGCGGACAACACCGAGGAGGCCTGGCGCCTGCACAAAGTGTTTGATCGCCTGACGTTGATACTGGTGCTGACCTTATCGCTGACCCTGTGGTTGATCAGCCCCTGGATTCTGGGTGTCTTCGGTGAGGTTGAACAGGATACGGCAGAACTGCTTCGGGCGACGTTGGGCATTTTCTGTGCGTTGGTCTGGGTAAAGATATTCAACATGATGCGTATCATCGGTGTGCTGCGCGCCGGTGGCGACAATCGATTCGTGCTGATCACCGATGTTTCAGTCATGTGGGGAGTGGGAATACCGCTGTGTGCCCTGGCCATCTTTGGTTTTGGCTGGCCGTTTTTGGTCATCTACGGACTGATGTTTCTGGAAGACGCGCTGAAATTTTTTCCGATGTGGCGACGTATTGGCAAACGATTTTGGATGAAAAATCTGACACAAGAGGATTAAAAACGCACCCTGGTCGCGAACTGTGACCCGATTCCTTGTATCGGTTCGTCAATCACGTTAAAGTGGCGCCAAGTCGAATCGCCAAGTTTGCACAATCATCAAGGAGTGATGCGTGACGCCAGCTGCAGTTCCCGTTGTACTTCATACCCGGCCACCCCTGAAAGCCTCCTTGTCCCAAAGCCTCCGCTTCGGGGGGCGCAGATGAAACTCTTCCGCCATGCAGAGGATCGATTACCGGTTGGAATCATCCTTGCGTACTTCTTGTTGGACCTGTGTGTGTACGCCTTCGTGGACAGTCTTGCCTGGCTGACGCTCTGGTTTTTGCTCGGCATCTTCCCAAAAACCAATGTCTGTGTCTGGAACCATAACCATCATCACTGCCGGACCTTTCACCACCCCTGGATGAATCGGCTGCTGGAAATTGTTTACGGGTTCCAGACCGGAATGCTCGCCAGCACCTGGACCTTGCACCATATCCACGGCCACCACCGCCACTACCTTGATCAGGATCGGGACACCTCGCGCTGGCAGGCCAGCGGCACCACCATCAGCTTATGGCGTTATATCGCCGAGGGTCTGTTCCTTACCTACCCGCGCGCCATGGCTATCGCCCGTTCACGGCCGACATTATTGCGCCGGTACCTGATCGAGTTGTCGGTCAGCCTCCTTATCCTGCTGGCGCTGACGCTTTACCGGCCGCTACCGGCATTGTTGGTGTTCTGGTTACCGATGCTTGCCTCGCTGATTGTCACCATGCGAGCCACCTACTATCACCACCTGGAGCTCGACCTGGAAGATCCCATGGCCGCCAGTCGCAATGTGGTGGACTCCAAGTGGCTGAACATTCTGACGGGCAACATCGGTTACCACACGGCGCACCACCACAAGTGTGGTCTTCATTGGTCCAAACTGCCGCAGCTGCATAAAGAACTGGAACCGCTGATTCCAGCGCATTGCTACACCCGAACCGTGCCCATCTATTACTGGATCGATCACCTGGATCGATTGCTCTCTCGCGTTTGCCAACCGTTACGTCGTCGACCGGCTTGTCGCTCCCGCACTCAACACTCATCCGATACCGCTCAGTGAGGCGCCGAGCTATGCCCATCATTCACTCTGACTATCGCGCTCCCTGGCTGTTTCGCAACGGCCACCTGCAGACACTGTCACTGCGTCTGTTCCGGCATCGACCGAGCGAACGGCCCGAACCGGATCATTTCAGTACCGATGATGGCGACGAGCTGGAACTGTTCTGGTACCGCCCTGGACAGAGTGACACCCTGGTAATCTTCAGCCACGGCCTGGAGAGTCATGCCAAAGATGGGCCGCTACTGAGTTTCGCCCACACGGTGTCCGGCTGGGGCTGCCATACCCTGAACTGGAGCATGCGCTCCTGTGGCAAACGGCTCAACCGCACACGCTGGTTTTACCTCGGCCATGACTATCAGGATCTGAAGGCGTTGGTGAATCACTACAGTCAACACTATCGCCGGATCTATCTGGTCAGTGTCAGTCTGGGTGGAACCATCACGGCAAATTATCTGGGGAAGGACAGCTCGGAGGTCAACCCGGTTGTCAAAGGCGCCTTTTTGTTATCGCCACCGCTGGAGCTGGACTCGTTTCATGCGGCCATGACCAAGCCTCTGAACAACTGGTTGTACCAACGGCATTTTGTGCGTTCATTGCTCGACAAATTTGAACGTAAAGCGGCCTATATCGATTTTGGTAACGAAGTGGATATGGACTGGGTGCGGGACTGCAAAAGTGTGGACCAGATTGAGGATCGACTGTTTGCACCCATGCACGGCTTCGAAAGTTCGAAGCACTACCGCCAGCATGCTTGCTCCCTGCCCCACCTGAAAAACATCACCGTTCCGACCTATATTCTTACCGCCGAAGACGACCCGTTTATCGATAACGATCAACTACCCGTCGAGCTGGCCCAAAAAAGCCCGAATCTTTATCTTGAAATTGCCACGCACGGCGGCCATACCGGTTTTGTAAAGCGCCAATCAGACTCATACCACTGGTACGAACGCCGATTCCGGTGGTTTATGGAAAAGTCGACGGTTGCGTAGGGCGGCATAAGGGCGAAGCCCGCATCCGCCGTAACCCGGCGCACACCACACGCGCCCAGCGTAAACGCTAAAACCAGGCGCCGTGAAACTCGGTCACATCGGCCAGCAGACGGTCTCGCAGTGAACGGGATGTCTCAACCGGCAAGTAGCCTATGGTCGTCGGCCCGTCGGTGGTCCAGACGATCAGGTGACTCAGGCCCATACGCCTCAGAATCGGCGGCTCGTGAACGCTGATTTTCTGCAGCTTTCCGGTTAGGATCCACTGCTCTTTATGTCCGATAAAGCCGTGGTGCACGGCCAGCCAATCCGGCTGAATGTGGTATCGGGTTTGCGACCACCGGCGCCACAGGATCAGAGCAAACGTCGGGTACCACAACAGTGCCCAGCCCAGGGACTCCCAGGCGTTTTGACCAAATGAAAACGCAATGGCGCCGGTCGCGAGCGCGCTGAGGGTGGCAAATGTCAGGGTGTAGTCGGCAATGTACCAAGGGTGAATGGACCGCCAGTCGGGGTCGGGAAGTGTCAACTGGTCACGCAGCGTCTTCAGGCGTTCGTCGGTGAGTACCGGCACGATGAACCGTTGGGAAAGCTGGGCTTTACCCTGCTGGAAATGACCGGCCTTGCTGATCAACAGACTGTGCCGTCGCAGGAGGCGGGCGAGGACACCTTGAGTAATCTGCAGGCGCTGCATTTTGTGCAGGCGCAGTCCGCGGGTACGTTGGGTCGCGAACCCGAAGTGCGCCTGGAAACGGTCGCCGTGGCGCACGAGCGAATAGTTCCCGTAATAGACAGTGGCGGTCAGCATCGACACCGCAAACAACAGCACGATACCTATCAGGATAAACACCACGCCCGCCAGTAGGGCGGCCAGGAACGCTGACCATCCCGAGTGAGTCAGGGTTTCCACCCAGGGGAGTCTTTGTAGCCAGCTCACCCAGCTTTCCATGGCGGGCCCCAGGTACTGGCCCAGGGGCGCCGCCAGGGGCGCCAGGAACAGCAGGGCATTGTGCATCAACCCATATCGGGCCACTTCGGTGGGTGACAACGAGAGTTGATAGTCCGGCTCGGATGGCGCCCCCTCGGGAGCCGCGACCTGATAGTCCAGAACCCGCTGCCGCAATGCTTCCGCGAGCGCGACGGGAATGCCCGGAATATTGACTTCCTGCTGCCCGGAACCGGCACTTTCAAAACCGAGGGTGGCCAGCCCCAGGGGTCGAAAGTAAAAGGGTTTTATGACATCCGACTGTTGCACCCGCGCGAAGTCCAGGCTCAGACGTTTGCGGTGAAACAGGCCCGAGCGAATCTGAATATGATCGCTCCCGACATTAAAGCGGAACACCCAATACTGCACCAGCGCGTTCAATAACAGCAGCACCAGTGCCAACGGCGCGCCGTAGATCAGCAGAAACTCCCGCGCCTTTTCGCCACTGGCGACGGCCCCGGCCGCCAGGGGCCACAGATTGACCAGGTTGGGGATTGCCTTGATAAAAAAGTAGACCGCGGAGACGGGTGATATTCGCTGCCATTTATGGTCGCTCGGTGTCGACATCAGTGTCTTCCTCCGAGGTTTCATCTGCCAGCGGGGTTCCCGTTTCCTCTGTGGTCGTGCGTTGAGTGATATGCGCCTTGAGCCGCTGGGCCAGGTCGGTTTCCAGGCCCGGGATTTTGACATCCGACTTGAAGCCTCCGGCGGTATAGATCACCAATTCACTCAGGCCGTTGAGGCGTTCAAAAGGGCCCTGGGTGATTTCCACATGCTGGATTCGGTTGATGGCCACCGAGACCGTGCGGAACCACCACCAGCCGGTACGTAAATGAAGATCCCGTTCGCGCAACAGGTACTGAGTACGCCGCACTCTTCGCGGTACCCACACAACCGCCATAAACAACACCACCAGCGCGCCCACGATGGAGGGTACCCAACTGAACGGCGTCACCTGGCCTGAAAAGACCACGGGAAGCCAGGGTCCCAGGCTCACGATCAACCCTATCAACAGCATTCGCAGTCGCAATACGTTGCGATGGCGGGGATCGATCGGCTCCCAGAGTTCGGGTTCCAGTGGGGGGAGGTGTTGGCTATTGACTGGCGGATCTTCCAGGGTGGTCCTCATAAGGCATCCTTACGGCTTTCAGGGTGTGGAACGTGTCAGAGCGCCAAAAACTATAACAGAAGTCTTCGATGGAATTCAGTGGCTATGAATTGCCGCACGGCATGGTCTCCGGTCCGGTGCTAGTGTGTTATAGCACTAGAGGTAGTGGCTTTCCGACTGAAGGAGACACCCATGCGCTTCCCGGCATCGTTGATCGTGACGACCCTGTTCCTGACGGCTTGCGGTGGTTCCGGGGGCGTTGGCAGCAGTGCGAATAACTCGTCCAGCCAGTCCAGTGATACCGCCAATCAGTCCAGCGCGTCATCCACCGACCCGGAGCGCAGCGGGCTGGACGAACGCCCGGTCAACGAACACTGCCCGGCCGGTGAGTCGCCCGCCAGTGGTGGTGGAGTAGCACTCGAGCGGGTCTATCCCGGGCTGTCCTTCAATCAGCCGGTGGCGTTGTTGCAGGCGCCATTGGACGATAGCCGATGGTTTGTGCTGGAACAGTCCGGGCGAATCATCGTGTTCGATAAGGATCCGGAAGTGACCGAGGTGGATGAATTTGCCGACCTGCGCGACCGGGTCGACAATAGCGCGGGCTCCGGTGAATCCGGACTGCTCTCCATGGCCTTTCACCCCGACTATGCGGATAACGGTGACGTTTTTCTTTACTACCAGGTCTCCCGGGACACCGGGGAACCCGTTCAGGATGATTGTTGTGTCAACCAACTGGTGCGCTACCGGGTCAATGATCAGGGCACGGCCCTGGACCCGGATTCCGCTGAGGTGCTGCTGTCCTTTCCGGCACCCTATGAAAATCACTTCGGCGGTCACCTGGCGTTTGACGAGGCAGGCTACCTGTACCTGAGCATTGGCGACGGCGGCAGCGCCGGCGACCCGCAGGACCGGGCCCAGAACACCGCCAACCTCTGGGGCAGCGTCATTCGCATCGACGTGGATGGCGAGGCGCCCTACTCCATACCGGAGGATAACCCCTTCGCCGACCAGGCGGCTTTCCTGTGCGACTCGAACGAACAGATGCAGGACAAACAGGCCAGCGGCGGCGATTGCCCGGAACTCTATGCCTGGGGGCTGCGCAACCCCTGGCGCTGGTCCTTCGACCGGGCCACGGGCGACCTCTGGCTGGCCGATGTCGGCCAGGGAGAGTGGGAAGAAGTCAATCGCATCCGCCGGGGCGGCAACTACGGCTGGAATATCCGCGAGGGCGCCCACTGTTACAACGCCGACGACTGCGAGACCGGAGGATTGATCGACCCGATGGCGGAAGTGCCCCAGCCGGAGTTCCGCTCCATTACCGGCGGGGTGGTGTATCGGGGCGAGGCCGTCCCCTCTCTGCGGGGTCGCTATCTGTTCGGAGACTATATCACCGGCCGATTTTACGCTCTCACCGATGAGACTGGCGAAGATGGCCTGCGTGAGATCGAACACCTGGATGAGCAAACCGGGCTCAATATTGCCTCCTTCGCCCAAGACCTGGCGGGGGAAGTCTACCTGGTGGATTACAACGGCGGCCTGTATCAGGTGGTGCCCTCCGACGACAACGAAGGCGAGCCCCTGCCGCAGCGGCTGTCCGAGACCGGCTGTGTCGATCCGGACGATCCCCGGGAGCCCGCCGAGGGCCTGATTCCCTACACCGTCAAGGCGCCCTTCTGATCCGACGGCGCGGACAAACAGCGCTGGCTGGCCCTGCCGGAGGGAGAGACCCTGCAGATCGACGCGGATCAGGATTGGCATCTGCCGCCGGGTAGCGTGGTGGTGAAAAATTTCTACCTGGCCGATGCGCTGATTGAAACCCGCCTGTTTATGCACCACACGGACGAGCGCTGGGCGGGCTACACCTATGCCTGGAATGAGGATGGCACCGACGCCGAAAGGGTCGACGGCGGTCTGGTGGTAGAGCGCCAGGGGCAGAATTGGATCTATCCCAGCGGCAGTCAATGCCTGGAGTGTCACACCCGGGCGGCGGGCCGTACCCTGGGGCTGGAAAGTGCCCAGCTCAACAGGGAATTCACCTACCCGAGCACGGGGCGCGAAGGCCACCAGCTCGACACCCTGCATACCATCGGCGTACTGGCACAGGCGCCAGCGCGCCCTGAACTGGCCGACCCTTATGAAGAAGCGGCGGATCTGGAAGACCGGGCACGAGCCTATCTGCACACCAACTGTGCCCAATGCCACCGCCCGGATGGGCCCACCAATCTGGATATGGATTTGCGCCATACCACCGCCCTGGCGGACATGAATCTCTGTAACGTCACCGCTCAGAACAGCGATGAGGAAGCGCTGCGTCTGGACCCGGGCGATGCCGATGCCTCGGTTCTGGTCGGCCGCATGGCACTGCGCGACCACGCCGACCAGATGCCACCGATCGGCAGCAATCGGGTGGATGAAGACGGCGAAGCGCTGTTGCGCGATTGGATCAACGGTCTTTCGGCGGAAGACTGTGACTGATTGGCATTTTCCCGGTCGACTTTTAAAGGCCAACATCGGGTTAGGGTACCGGTGACAAGTCAGCTAATTGCTGATAGCCTATTTATAAGCCTGAAGCTTTGCTCAGTCGGCAGAACCCCTGCTCAGAAGAAGGTCGGGATCGAACAATAGGAATGAATAAAAAATTAAGGGATAAAATGAAAAAGGTCGTAATTGTCTGGGAGCTCGGAGCTGATCTGGGCCATATAAACAGACTCCTGCCGCTAGCGGATGCACTACGAAAATCGGACTGCGAAGTCATTTTCATACTTAGAGACCTATCGAGAGCCCAAAAGACGATTGGTCGTTATGGGTACGATTTACTGCAAGCCCCGCTATGGCTACCAATGTCGCGCACCGCACCCAACCCCCCGCGCAGCTACCCGGAAATTCTCCTGCATTATGGTTACCAGAGTGCGCATGGTTTATTGGGAGTCCTTCGCGCTTGGCGAAAGTTGTTCGATTACATTCAACCAGACTTAATGGTCTTTGATTACGCACCCACGGCGATGCTGGCTGCCAGAGGATTCAGTTGCCCAAAAGCAACCATCGGAAACGGCTTTTTCCTGCCCCCCAAAGAGACCCCAATGCCCAGTTTCGATGATTCTGGAAAGATTTCTCGGGATCGGCTGTTGAAAAGCGAGGGCCAAGTGCTGAACACGATCAATGTGTGCATGCGTAACATGAACCTGAATCCACTGGAGTCCTTTCACCATCTTTTTAATGTGGATGAACAATTTCTATGTACCCTCCCGGAACTGGATCATTACAGGGGAAGATGCGGCGAGGAATATTGGGGTTGCTTCGACAACAATTCAAACGGGATTGTGCCAAATTGGCCTAGCAACGAAAGGAAAAGAGTTTTTGTTTATCTGAAAAACGGATACCGAAATAAAACCGCTCTTCTGGATGCATTGGCGAAGTGCGGAGCATATGCACTTATATTTTCTCCAGATATAAGTAACAGTCTGGTAAATCGGTATGATTCCAAGAACCTTATTTTCAGCAGAGAGCCTTACTGCATTGAAGCCACTATGAGCACTTGCGACTTGGCCATCTGTCACGCTGGTCATGGAACAATGGCAGTTGCGTTTTCTCATAATGTTCCGGTGCTTCTGGCACCGTTGCATACAGAACAGCTGATTATGGCCAAAAATATAAAGCGCTTGGGCAGGGGAGAAATTATCGGACCACAGCATACATCAGACGACATAGAGAAACAGATTGAGCAATTGCTCAGGAAAAGCGGGGGCGGCGATCGAGTCCAGGACTCATTCGGTTGTGATTCGACACAACACACCACCTCTACCGTGGACCGAGTGGCCAACCGTTGTTTGCAGCTTTTAAAGTGTTAGCTGCGTCACATTTCTTACGATTCAACTACTTCAGTTGTTTCCAATGTCGCAATTTGCAACCTTATTTCGTTAAGATAAGATAAAAGGCACAACGTAAGAGATCTCAATTAATACGATTGTATTATAAAAAACAAAGCTACCTTCTGGCTAGAGAAGTAGGTGAAAGGGACAAACCAATGGACGCGGTTAACAATCAGGAAATGTGGGGGAACCTCAAAAGAGGGGCGAACTCACATGGGGGCTTAGAAGGCTCCACCGATATTTACGAGCTCGAAATTTCACAAGACCATTTCCTATGGGCTCTGGGCAGTGTTTGTCGGCTCAACCAGGTACTTTTCAGTCCAAAGTTAATCAGTCAGCAATTCCCACCTCCTTACACAGTGGCCTCAATAGCGCTGGCGGGGCGTGCTCTGGGTTTCGCAATTGAGATTACCGAGAAATCCACCGATAGCCTGAATTCTCATGAATTGCCCTGTTTCTCGTTTCTTGTTGAGGGTTCTGAAAATGAATCTGGTGGAGTTGGTATTTCGAAAGAGCTGAACTCCTCTAGCAATACCTTGCTCGTTCTGCTCTTCGAAAGGCAACAAGATCAACAGCTTGTTTACTTTGACGCTGGCACCAATACCCCAAAGTTGCTGAATGCCCCTGAGGCAGCCTGCGGACTTTATCCCCTTCAATTGAAATTCTCTGTTGTGGAGGAGGAGCCAAAGCAAGACGAACTGGACAGCCAGCCCAAGAAATTTGGCTACCGCTGGTTTATCCCGGAATTGGTCAAGTACAAACCCATCTGGCGTGACGTGTTGCTGGCGTCACTTGCGATCCAGATCATCGCCCTGGCCACGCCTATATTTACTCAGGTGATCATCGACAAAGTAATCGTCCACCATACCCTCAATACCTTGATTGTTATTGGTGTTGCACTCTGTATGTTTATGATTTTTACCGCAGCGATGACCTGGGTGCGACAATATTTGGTGCTGCACACAGGTAACCGCATAGACGCAATACTGGGAAGCCACGTATTCAGTCATTTATTCAACCTACCGCTTAAGTACTTCGAGCATCGTCCTACCGGGACCTTGGTAGCCCGTATTCAGGGAATGGAAACGATCCGGGAGTTCATCACCGGTGCGGCCGTTACCCTTATTCTGGATCTGCCTTTCCTCTTTATATTCCTGGCCATCATGTTTTACTACAGTTGGCAGCTTACCTTGATTGTGCTTTCGGTGATCCTTGCGATCAGTGTGTTGAGTCTGGCGATTACGCCCACCTTGCGCGAACGCTTGAATAAACAGTTTCAACACGGCGCCCGAAACCAGGCGTTCCTCACCGAGTACATCAACAGCATGGAGACAGTGAAGTCACTTCAAATGGAACCTCAGCTACGCCAGCGGTTTGGTGGATTCTTATCTACTTACCTGCAGGCGAGCTTTAAGTCACGCAGTCTGTCCAACACCTACAACGTTGCCGCGAATACGCTCGAACAGTTTCAGACGCTAGCAGTACTTTGCGTAGGTGCGTGGCTGGTAATGACCACCGATACATTGACGATAGGCATGCTCGTCGCTTTCCAGATGTTCGCCAGCCGCCTCTCTCAGCCAATGCTGCGTATGGTGGGCCTCTGGCAACAATTCCAACAGGCAAACATCGCCGTCAAACGACTGGGCGACGTAATGGACGCCCCGGCTGAGCCCTACGCGGTTACTCCGGTCCGGACCCAATCCGACAAAGGTCATATTGAGTGTCAATCCCTAAGCTTTCGGTACAGTGCAGACCTTCCCTACTTGTACCAGAAACTGGATCTAACTGTAGAGTCAGGTAGTGCCGTTGCAATTATGGGGCCCTCGGGCTCTGGTAAAAGCACATTGGCCAAACTACTCCAGGGCTTCCATCGTCCGTCTGATGGACGGATAAAAATCGATGGCCGGGATGTCAGGCATCTCGCAGCCAATGAGCTGCGGCAATACTTTGGTGTAGTACCTCAGGAGACACAGCTATTCTCTGGTACCGTACATGAAAATCTCATAGTCGCAAACCCGGGCGCTACTTTTGAACAGATCACCCAGGCTTGTCGAATGGCGGAAATTCATGAGGTTATCGAGCAGCTTCCAAAGGGCTACCAAACCGAACTGGGTGAGCGTGGTGTTGGCCTATCGGGAGGCCAGAAACAGCGCCTGGCCATTGCTCGCGCATTGCTTAAACGCCCGGGCGTCTTGATATTTGATGAAGCCACTAGCGCTCTTGATCAATCCACGGCTGAACAATTTGCGAGAACCGTTAATAAACTACGGGGAAAAGTAACTTTGCTGTTTATTACGCACCAACTGCCTAAAGGACTAATGGTGGATAAAGTGGTGACGCTTGGAAGCCAGCTTGAGTGCCATCTAGCCGTGGATAGAAAGGATCAAGAGGAAACACCCCTAAGTTCAAATTTGGAGCACGAACCATCATGAAACAGTCTTTATTGATACTTATTCTTATGGCGCTCACATCTTTTGCATGTTCGGCAAATGATTTAAAGAATCAGGAAGGGCCTTACCGGAAAGGATCCGCAGAGCAAAGAGCTCGTGAGATGATTCAATCATGGTCTTCCGTTGAGTGGTCGATTCCATCGTATATGTCATATGGCGATATATGTAATGAGTTTATCAATGATCTGACAAAAAATCCGGACTTAATTACCATTGTTCCGCCGACCGTAGAAGTAGATGATTGGAATGATGATAAGTTGCAACGGTATGTAGGAAGTTGCAAGAAAAGAGAATTTACCACGAGAGAGGAATACTCAAGGGTTAAGACAGGGGGCGGAGAGTCGACAGAAATTCCCTCCGGAAAGTTTTTCTACGCCGATGACCAGTACGCTGTATGGGACGACGGAAGTAATAACACCGTAATACTCTATACCGGACCCCGATACCAGCTTCCTGAAAGAAAAGTAGGTTATGTTCCTGAAAGGGAAAGAGAAGCTCTTGATAAAGAGTTCATATATGGAGGAATTTTCCATGAAATTGAGTTGCCTAGATGTAAAAAAATAGAGTCAGTAAGGGAGAAGTCATCACCTATTACAAGGAGAGAAGCTAATCATAGGAAAAGCATTATTATAAACTATAAAGAAAACAAATATATGCTGTCTATTTCTCTTCCAAATCAAGAAGACTCATACATTATTAGGTTGTTTGACTTTCGTAATATGTCAATTGGTAAAAGTAAGTGTTCAGCAATCGGAGAAAGCAAGGAGCTATAAAATATGACAATTAATTTTAGGCGGGTGGATGATTACGCCACTGAAGTCCGCTCAGTTATTACTGAAGGCGAGGGCTTTAGTCGTTCCGTATATGATGATGGTGTCAATCATATTCCAACAATTGGCTATGGCTACGCTTTGGTTGTAAATGGCGAGAATGAATGGGAAGTTAAGGCAACTCTTTCGGATGATATGGAGTCCTTGGGAATCACGCTGTCTTTAGAGGACGAGCTTTCGCTGGAGGAAATAGTGGCCGCTCTAAATGGAGAGTCGGAAACTACAGCAGAAGAGATAATGGATGACTATGAATTTGATTTAACTGTTGATGAAGACGAAGCGAACACGTTATTTGATGCTGAAAGGGAGAGAGCGGAAAACGCTATTGAGGGTCAATTGGCTCGACATCTGAACTCTGAAAGAGCCGCTGAAATATTTACCGAGTTATCGGAGACTCATGAGTTAGTGGCGCTTACTTCATTGGCCTACACAAATTATACTCTGATAGGCCCCGGGCTTTCTAGTGCTTTGGATGAGGGGAATCGCGCAGAAGCATGGTACGAGATTAGGTATGCCAGCAACGGTGGAGATGACGCTGGTATCGCCAAAAGACGATACCATGAAAGTCACATCTTTGGTCTATACGATGACGGTGTGGACGCTGAGACGATCACTAATGATCAAGCTCGCCAAGTATACAGAATGTTCAATCGGCGGCGAGAGGATATTCTCGACTATGAATCCCGCTATGGTGTAAACCCGGATGGGAGCGATGGCAACCGGAATATGATTGCGGAAGCCAATGAAGACTATTCTCCGGATACCGGTATTCCGACGCTGGAAGAGGCGCTGTCTCCCGCCACGGGCTATTTAATGGAAGAGTACGTCACCAGTCTGGACGAAAGTCTGACGGAGACCATTGATTTTCAGAACATTTGGGTAGACCGTCTGGATAACGAGGGAGACTCCCAAGGCTCCGGTGACGGCGTTCCGACTATGTCCGGCGGCGAAGAGAACGATCTATTGGTGGGAAGCGACAGTGGATCCGATCTGGAGGGAGGTAACGGCAATGATATCCTCTGGGGTGGTGAGGAGAACGATACGCTAAAAGGCGGAGCCGGCGATGATTGGCTTGTTGGAGGTGAGGGTCTAAATACCCTAGAAGGTGGCACAGGATTTGATACCTACGTATACCGTGACGGTGATGGCGTTGGTCTTATTAAGGATGAGGACGGGCAAGGCCGAATCATCGTTAACGGCAATGAGTTGGGAGAGGGTAAGCGACAAGAAGATCAGGATTATTGGGATGCTGGCAACGGTGCCCGATACTATCTATCTGAGGATGGTGAGGGCGTTAACAGTTTGAAGGTGAGTCTGGCTGATTCCGAAATTTTCCGAATAGAGGATTGGAACGAGGGAGATCTTGGAATTGAGCTGATTTGGGTTGGGGAAGAAGAGGAAGAGCCCGAAGACCCAGTTTTTCAGTATGTGATAAACGGCGACTTGGAACCGCTGGAGGATGATGGTGAGTATCGCTATAACGAGCTGAACAATGTGGTGACAACAGGCAATGCACTGCATGGGTACAACGATGTTCTTTTTGGATCCGGTGGTAGCGACAGTATAAGTGGTGGTTCTGGAAATGATTCTATTGTCGGGTACGACGGAGATGACTTGATAGAGGGTGGAGAAGGGAGTGACCTGTTAAGCGGTGGTTCCGGGGAAGATAGAATATTTGGGGGAGCCGGAGACGATTACATTTATGCGGGAGGCACTTATTCGGGCTATCGGATACCGAGCCCTGAAGAAACACCTTACGTAGCTCCGGATAATGCGATCATCGTGGGCGCCACTTGGTCTGTTTACCCTGCTAGCAGTGACAATGCAAGTCACACTTTAGGAGCTTCAGGGGTAACCCTTGTCAACGATGGGAACGATTATGTGGAGGCTGGCGATGGTGATGATGTCGTCGACGGCGGCTACGGTAATGACGAATTATACGGCAACTCGGGAGAGGACTCGCTAAGAGGTGGTGCCGGAAACGATAAGATTTTCGGTGGAGAAGATGACGATTACATCCGAGGCGACAGTACGCATATTCCAGGGTTGATCGGTGCCATTGATCCCGAATTGCATGGTAACGACTACCTGAATGGTGGCCAGGGTGATGACATACTCCTGGGACAAGGTGGCAACGATGAGCTCTACGGCGGCGAGGGGGACGACCGTCTTTGGGGTGATAACGATGATTATCAAAATACTCCCGTAGAATACGCAGGAGAGGATTATCTGAGTGGCGGCTCAGGCAATGACCGGTTGGTTGGCGGTGCCCATGATGATCGTTTGTTTGGCGGCGAGAACGACGATTTTCTTTGGGGAGATGACTCGGACCCGACTCGAATGAATCCCGAGTACGCGGGGAACGATTATCTGGATGGTGGCTCCGGAAATGACCGGCTGTTTGGTGGTGCCAAAGACGACAGCTTATACGGCGGTAGTGGGGATGACTACCTTTGGGGTGAAGATTTGAACCCCGGTGATGTGGATCCAGCTAATGTAGGTAAGGACTTGCTGGATGGTGGGGCTGGTGACGACCAGCTTGTTGGTGGAGCCGACGAAGACACACTGATTGGCGGATCAGGGAAGGACAGAATGTGGGGCGACGATGTTGGGCTGGATGGCCAGTACCATGGGTCTGATTACTTGTCAGGAGGAACAGGTGATGACTTACTGGTTGGTGGCGGAGCCGGAGATACTCTCCTTGGAGGCGATGGCTCAGATACCTTGGTAGGCGATAATGATGCGAGTACTCTGGACGGAGAATATCATGGAAACGACTATTTATATGGTGGATCTGGCGAAGATACCCTGGTAGGAGGCGGAGGAGACGACACACTTGTCGGTGGGCCGGAAAATGACCGTCTCGAAGGCGATGGCTTGAACGTTGATCCTGAATTTCATGGGGACGATTATCTGGATGGCGGTGAAGGCGATGATGAGCTATCCGGGGGTGGCGGAAATGACCTGCTACTGGGGGGTGATGGAGAAGACTTGGTGGTTGGAGATTCCGCTGATCTGAATGGTGCCTATCATGGGAACGACACACTCTATGGTAATGCGGGTAATGATCAGTTGGCCGGCTATGGCGGAGACGATCAACTTTACGGTGGCAGCGGCAATGATCAAATACTGGGGGACGGAGGAAACACCGACCAACAGTATCACGCTGATGACTGGCTTAGTGGCGGAGTCGGTAATGATACGATGGTTGGTGGAGGTGGTTCGGATACGCTGCTTGGCGGCGATGGAGATGATCAGCTTCTGGGGGACGGAAGCGATATTCTGGAACAGTATCAAGGGGACGACCACCTGGATGGTGGAGCCGGAGATGACACACTGATTGGCCATGGAGGGAACGATACCCTGATAGGCGGTGATGGTGAGGACCATATAGAAGGTGGCAGTGGCGACGACATTCTGCTGGGTGGAAATGGCAGCGATTACCTAAGTGGTGGTGCTGGTGCCGATATCATGGAAGGTGGCGAGGGTCAGGACGTTCTTATCGGTGGCGGTGGCGGCGATACGCTTATTGGCGGGGCCGGCGAAGATATTTACATCTATACCCCGGGAGAAGGATCAGTCTCAATTGTTGATAGCGCCTCAGGCGGAGAGAACACCCTGCGCTTCGGCGGTTCAATTACCTTCGGCAATATCAGCCTCGGACTGGGGTCTCTGCTGATCCGCACGGGCAATGAGGGCGATGAAATTCATATTGAAGGGTTTGATCCGGACAATCCGTACCGGGAGCCCGCAATCAGCTACTTTGAGTTCTCAGATGGCACCATTGCCAGCTATGAAGAGGTGCTCGAACTTGGTTTTGACTTGGAAGGTACCAGCGGCGATGACACACTGACGGGAACCAACGCCGATGATCGCCTGTTTGGCTATGAAGGTGACGATGTCATTATCGCCAAAGACGGCGATGACCTGCTTGATGGCGGGTCCGGCGCGGACGACATGAGTGGTGGCAGTGGCGATGATGTGTACATTGTAGACAATGTCGACGAGCAAGTTCATGAAAATGAAGATCAGGGGCAGGATCGCGTTGAGGCATCCGTAAACTACGAATTGCCAGACAATGTTGAGGAGTTGATTCTGACGGGCGCGGCCGTTAGTGGTAAAGGCAATGTGCTTGATAACAACCTGTCGGGCAACGAGCTCGATAATACTTTGTCGGGCATGGCTGGTGATGACCGGCTTTTGGGTGGTTCCGGCGATGATACCTTGCTGGGGGGCACCGGTGACGATGAGCTCGTTGGGGGCTCGGGAAACGACTATCTGGATGGTGGAAGCGGTGCCGACACCATGGAGGGCGGCGCAGACGATGATACTTATATCGTCGATCATGCGGATGATCGTATCATCGAACGTACCGGTGCCGGCCAAGATCAAGTATTCAGCTCGGTCTCTTACGAGCTTTCCGATGATAACGGTCATGTGGAGAGTCTTTCCTTAACTGGCGATCAATCCATTGACGCTATCGGTAACGCCATTAACAATCGCTTAACCGGTAACGATGAAGACAACCGCCTCGAAGGCCGTGCGGGCGATGACACGCTCAATGGCAGGGCCGGTAACGACTTTCTGTTCGGTGGTGACGGCGACGATTACTTGAGCGGTGGCGACGGCGATGACACGCTGGATGGTGGAGAAGGCAATGACACCCTTTCCGGCGGGGCCGGCGACGATACCTACATTGTTCGGTCCGGGCAGGATATTGTCGTAGAAGCCGAGAGGGAAGGCAGAGACACCGTCGAAGCCCATGTGTCATACACGCTGGGCAGCGACGTTGAAAATCTGTTGCTTGTCGGCGGTGATTTGGACGGTACCGGTAATGATTTGGACAACACCCTAACGGGCACCGACGGCAATAATCGGCTTGATGGGGTCGGAGGTTCCAATACCCTGATTGGTGGATTGGGAAATGATACGTACGTCATTAATGACCAAAACGACACGGTAATCGAAGAGTTCGCGGGGGGGATCGATACGGTAGAAAGCCGCGTAGATTACACATTGGGCGATAGCCTGGAACATCTGACCCTTACGGGTGACCAGGCTATTGATGGCGCGGGTAATGATCTAAGTAATCTGATCATTGGCAATGATGCCGCTAACGAGTTGTCAGGCGGAGGTGGAAGCGATGAGATCCGTTCTGGAAAGGGTGGCGATACTCTGAAGGGCGGAGCGGGTAACGACGAACTCTTCGGCCAGGCGGGTAATGATGATTTGATAGGTGGTCAGGGGCATGACCGGCTGGACGGCGGTCAAGGCGCCGATACCATGGCCGGAGGAGAAGGCAATGACAGCTATTACGTGGACAATGTGGCTGATCAAATTCAAGAAGACATCAATGAAGGGTATGACACGGTACATAGCTCCGTGAACTACACACTGTCCGCTAACGTCGAAGCGCTGGAATTGGGTGGCTACGATGATACTCAAGGCGTAGGCAATAGTTCAGACAACGAGATTCACGGTAATAGTGGGGATAACCACCTGATTGGCAAAGGTGGTGATGACTTTCTTGATGGCGGCGCTGGTGCCGACCTTATGGAAGGTGGCTCGGGTAATGATCAGTACATCGTTGACAATGCTCAGGACACCATCAACGAATCGGTTGACGATGGCTATGACAGTGTTCAAAGCTCCGTCAGTTACAGTCTATCCGAGAACGTAGAGGAACTGACGCTGACGGGTGAAAAAGACCTGAATGTACTCGGTAACAACGGGGATAATCAACTGAATGGTAATGATTTCCAGAACCTGATTCAGGGTGAAGGCGGGGATGATAACCTGGATGGCGCCGGCGGTGACGATGAACTCTACGGTGGCGACGGCGATGACTATATTTATGGTGGCGATGATGCTGTTCTGGAAAGTTCTTCTTCGTATGGAGGCTACTATGGCGGCTATTACGGAGGTTATAGCTGCTACGTAACATCCAATGATGATGTTCTGGATGGCGGCGCTGGCAATGACCACCTGGATGGTGGGTCCGGCGACGACATGCTTTATGGAGGTGAAGGCGACGATTACCTCTATGGAGGAGATGATGGCCTGAAATCGGATGCCTGTTCGTATGGAGGTACCTCCTACGGTGGCTACCCCTACTACGGTGAAGTCAGCTATGCCAATAACAATAACGACATTCTGTTTGGCGGTTCCGGATATGACGTGTTGGATGGTGGATCTGGCAATGACGAACTGGACGGCGGCACTGGTGAAGATGAGCTGTTTGGAGGAGATGGCAATGACCGTCTGGACGGCGGTGAAGGTTTTGATTTCATGGCGGGTGGAGCCGGCGATGATATTTACTATGTAGACGGTTATTCGAAAACCATCATACACCCCGGCGACGGCGAAGATGATCAGGACGGTGACGATGATAAACCGCAAAAAGGCAATGAGGGCGTAGGGAATGGCGAAGACCCACCCCCGCCAGGGCATGATTATAACTGGAACGATGGGCCGGGAACCTCTCCAGGTAACCCGGGCAGTAAGGGAGGTAAAAATGGCAGCGACAGTAAAAAAGTAAACGACCATTACTCCAATGAAGATCATGCGTGCGGGACAGAGAGAACGAATGAGTCAAACTGTGATGGCAAAGGCGACTTTGGTGTTGACCTGAACGGAAGTGATTCCAGCTCTGGTTATACGGAAACGGTTTGGTATACAGACGAAGTTCATGAAGAGACGGATGAGGGCTACGATATTGTCTACAGCTCCGCTACCTACGCCTTGGATGACCACTTGGAGGAATTGCACTTGGTTGGTACCGAGGATATTGACGGTGCCGGCAACTCTTCTGATAACGTGTTGTTTGGGAATGAAGCCAATAATCGCCTGGACGGCCAAGGAGGTGATGATGAAATGCACGGAGGCTTGGGCGATGATATTTACGTGGTAGATAGCGACGCCGATCAGATTACTGAGCGATCGGGAGAAGGTGTCGACACAGTAGAAAGCTTTATCGATTATAAACTGTCAGAAAACCTTGAGAATCTCATGCTAGTGGGCGATGCCAATCTTACCGGAGAAGGCAATTCGGGTAACAACACCTTGGTAGGAAATGCCGGAAATAACGTGCTTAAAGGTGGTCTAGGTGATGATACATATGTGTATCGTTTAGGGAATGGTCTGGATACCATTGAGGACAATTCCGGCACCAACAGCGTTCAGTTTGGTGAGCATATCGGCCGAAGTAACGTGGTGGCGCGTAGCTCAGTAAAGGGTGAGTCAAACGTCGTACAGGTTTATATGGTTGATCGTCATGGTAATGAGTTGGCTGATCAGGGGTTGACATTCAATATTGATGAAGAGGGGAACAGTCCGGTATCCACGTTCCGGTTTGAAAATGGAGATGAGGTGTCATTAAGTGAGTTGTTGGTGTCTGAGAAAACGCATTATGGAGATAAACGCCGAAACACGATAACAGCTGAGCATAATGATGACGTGATTTATACCGGCCAAGGCAATGATGAAGTTCATGCCGGAGGTGGTCATGACCTCGTTCACGGCGGTTCCGGGAAAGACAGCCTGTATGGAGAGGCCGGGAACGATCAGCTGTTCGGCGAAGAGGGGGCAGACCAGCTCAATGGTGGTTATGGAAACGACGTTCTAGTAGGTGGTCAGGGGAGCGATACTCTATCCGGGGCTTGCGGCCATGATTTATTGTCGGGAGGAAGCGGTAGCGACGCCCTTTCCGGAGGCCAGGGGAATAATATCCTGATTGGTGGTTCAGGTGACGACTTGCTTGACGTGGAGTCTAATGCCGAATTGCTCCTGCACAACCAGGGAGATGGCATGGATAGTGTTACCGTTGATGAGGACGTGGATAACTATGCGATCTCTCTGGGCGGGGAGGTCTGCTTGGATGATTTAATGCTAAAACGTCATGGAAATAATCTTGTCCTTGAGACGGGACAGGGTCGCCACTGGCGTGATAAGGAGGGATTAATATTAAATGATTGGTATGACCGAGAAGCCGATGAAAGCCCAGAAGTTCGGTTGCAGATCGTCATGGAAGCTGCGGGCGACTTCGGTGAGAGCACAAGCGATGCACTGTTTGCCAATAAAGTGCAACAGTTTGATCTGAATAACTTGGTGGACAAGTTCAATGCATCGGGCAAGGATCGGTGGGGAGTGATGGACTCCCTTCTGGATGCCCATCTGGAAGGCAGCGATACTGACGCCCTGGGCGGAGAAGTGGCTTACCAATACGGATTGAAAGGCGAGCTGTCCGAGCTGTCGCATAAAGACATTCTGTCTACATTGTCGGCGTCACGCAGCAATCCTCAATCCATTCAGCCCGGTTTGGCGAGCAACAGCTAGTAGTTGCTTCTCCATAGGCCTACTGGACTGGCGTTTCCGGTAGGCCTACAGAAGAGTTCGAATAACATGGTATATAAACCTACGTCCCAGAACACTACGGATTTTTCACCGCATTTGTTGAGTATTTTGCGTGCACCTCCCTCCCCGTTACCTCGGCTGATCCTTGGGATTCTCCTGACGCTGTTAGGTCTCGTTGTTCTTTGGGCTTTTTGGGGGAAGCTCGATATCGTTGCCCGTGCGGAAGGTAAACTCATTCCCCAAACGCGTCTTAAGGTCGTTCAGCCTCTGGAAGGCGGGCGAGTGTCGAAGATCCTGGTGCGTGAGGGGGAGTTGGTCGACGCCGGTCAACCCCTTATATTGATGGATTCTGCCATCTCTCAAGCGGATACGCGAAAGCTTGAGTTGGAGCTTAAGCTGACCGAGCTGCAAGTTAGGCGGATTGAGGCGGAGCTCGACGAACGACCCTTTCAATCCGTTGATGAAGATGACGCGCTCCTATTTCAGCAGGTTCATGAGCAGTTCCTTATAAATAGAGCAGCATTGACTGCCGATCTCAATGAACAAAAATCAGCGCTAATCCGGATTCAGGAGCAATTGGCTTCTGCGTCGCAAGTAAAAGAAAAGCTGGAAGAGCTACTGCCGATCTATCGCGCTAATGAGGAAGCCTACGAAAAGTTGGCGAAGGTGGGTAACAGTGGGCGACTTGAATTAATGGACAAGCGAAAGGATCGGATAGAAGCGGAGCAGGACTTGCGTGCTCAACGCCATAATATCAAAGCCCTTCAGGCCGAAATGGCGCAAGCCGAATTTCGCGTGGATCGCATTACCACTATGTACCGCCAAAGACTATTGCAAGAGCGAGGCGTTAACAATCAGAAAATCGCTCAGCTCAAGGAGGATTTGGGCAAGCAGCTTTATAGAAATCACCTTCTCGAGTTAACGGCTCCACAAAATGGCATTGTCCAGAATGTCGCGGTGAGCACTGAAGGCTCGGTGGTTCCCTCGGGAACCGTATTGTTGACACTCGTCCCTGACAATGAGCCGTTACAAGCGGAAGTCTTTATCGAGAACAAGGATATTGGCTTTATTGATTCTGGACAGAACGCGAAGATTAAATTATCGACCTATTCATTTCAACGTTACGGAATGATTGATGCCACTGTCGAGAATATTAGTGCAGACTCTATAAGTGACCAGAATAGTAGTGATACATCAACATCCAGGCAGTTTGGATACAAGGCAATCCTTACGCTCGAACAGCAGCAACTGGTAAAGCAAGGTATACACTTTGATTTACGGCCGGGTATGCAGGTGTCAGCGGAGATAAAGACGGGTTCCAGGTCGGTGGTTGAGTATCTGCTGTCACCCGTCAGGAAAACGTTGTCTGAGGCGGCGCATGAGCGTTGACGGCAGGTTCAGGTATGTAGGGAACCAAGACGGTGCCATATAATTTCAGGCTCCCTTAGAGAAGCATGGGGCGCGCCCGTACCCGTGGACACCCAACCAAACGGCACGCGTGTCGTGCCGTTGAAATAACGTTGAAACGCCCTTACTTCTTCTTCAAAGCTTCCTGCAACAAGGCGCCCATACTGCCCACACCGGCACCCTGACCACCACGGTTGCCCTGACGGTTCTGGCCACCGCTTGATTTCGGTGCGCGGCGCGGGCCGCCTTTGGGGCCGTCGGTTTTCTCACCCGGCTCATCGTCAAGGCGCATGGACAGGCCGATGCGTTTGCGCGGCACGTCCACTTCCATCACTTTGACTTTCACCACATCGCCCGCCTTGACCACTTCGCGGGGATCTTTCACAAAGGTGTTGGACAGGGCGGAGATGTGCACCAGGCCATCCTGGTGAACGCCGATATCGATAAAGGCACCGAAGTTGGTGACGTTGGTCACCGAGCCTTCCAGAATCATGCCCGGCTCCAGGTCCTTGATGGTGTCCACGCCTTCCTGGAACTGGGCGGTTTTGAATTCCGGGCGGGGGTCGCGGCCGGGTTTGTCCAGCTCGCGGATGATATCGGTGACCGTCGGGACCCCGAATTTTTCGTCGGTGTACTCCGCCGCTTTCAGGCTGCGCAGAAACGCCGAGTCGCCGATCAGACCTTTCACTTCGCGGGCGTTGATCTGGGCGATCTTCTCCACCACGCTGTAGGCCTCCGGGTGCACGCCGGAGGCGTCCAGTGGGTTGTCGCTGCCGGCGATGCGCAAAAAGCCCGCTGCCTGCTCAAAGGTTTTGTCCCCAAGGCGCGGCACTTTTTTCAGTTCGCTGCGCGAGCGGATCACCCCATTGGCGTTGCGGAATTCCACGATATTGTTGGCCAGGGTCTGGTTCAGACCGGACACGCGGGCCAGCAGCGGCGCCGAAGCGGTGTTCACTTCCACGCCCACGGCGTTCACACAGTCTTCCACCACGGCGTCCAGCTCCCGGGCGAGTTGGGTCTGGGATACGTCGTGCTGGTACTGGCCCACACCAATGGATTTCGGATCGATTTTCACCAGTTCTGCGAGCGGGTCCTGCAGACGGCGGGCGATGGAAATGGCACCGCGAATGGTGACGTCCAGGTCCGGAAATTCTTTGGCGGCAAACTCGGAGGCCGAGTACACCGAGGCGCCGGACTCGTTCACCATCACGCTCTTGGCTTTCAGGTCGCTGTGCTTTTTCAGCATGTCCTGAACAAATTTTTCGGTTTCCCGGGAGGCAGTACCGTTGCCGATGGCGATCAGCTCCACATCGTGCTTTTTGCACAACGCGACAATGACCGCTTCGGCTTCAGCGATTTTGAATTGAGGCGCGGTGGGGAAAATGGCGCCGTGGTCGACCACCTTGCCGGTGGCGTCTACCACGGCCACTTTCACCCCGGTGCGCAGGCCCGGGTCCAGGCCGATAGTAGCCTTTTGACCGGCGGGGGCCGCCAGCAGCAGGTCTTTCATATTGGCGGCAAACACCTTGATCGCGGCTTCCTCGGCCACCTCCCGCAGCTCACTGAGCAGGTCGGTTTCCAGGTGGGTCAGCAGTTTGACCCGCCAGGTCCAGCGCACCACCTCGCCCAGCCACTTGTCCCCGGCCCGGCCCTGGTCGCGAATCTGCCAGTGATCGGCCACCATGGCTTCGCAGGGGTGGGCTTCGGTGCGCTCGGGCTCCTTCTCACCCAGCGTCAGAGACAGGTTGAGAATGCCTTCGTTGCGGCCCCGAAACATGGCCAGCGCGCGATGAGAGGGCACGCTCTTGAGGGGCTCATCGTGCTCGAAATAATCCCGGAACTTCTGCACTTCCTGGGACTGGTCGGCGTCCTTACCCGGCGCCACCCGGGCGCTCAGGTTGGCTTCGTGCTTGAGGAAGTGGCGCAGCTTGCCGAGCAGCTCGGCGTCTTCGCTGAAGCGCTCCATCAGGATGTACTTGGCGCCATCCAGTGCGGCCTTGGTGTCGTCGATCTTGTGTTCGGGGTTCAGGTATTTCGCGGCTTCGGTCTCCGGATCCAGGCTCGGATCCCCCAGCAGCGCCTCGGCCAGGGGCTCCAGGCCCGCCTCGATGGCGATCTGGCCCTTGGTGCGACGCTTGGGCTTGTAGGGTAAGTAGAGATCTTCCAGGCGGGTCTTGGTATCCGCCGCCTTGATGTCCCGCTCGAGCTCGGGGGTCAGTTTTTCCTGCTCGGCGATGCTCTTGAGAATGGCCTCGCGGCGATCTTCGAGCTCCCGCAGGTAGCGCAGGCGCTCCTCGAGGTTACGCATCTGGGTGTCGTCCAGCCCGCCAGTGACTTCTTTCCGGTAGCGGGAGATGAAGGGCACGGTGGCGCCTTCGTCGAGCAGGGCGACGGCGGCGGCGACCTGCTGTTCGCGGCAGTTCAGTTCTTCGGCGATGCGTTGGGAGATGCTGTTCATGCGCTGACCTAAGGTTGAGAATCTCTGGTTAAACAAAATGCCAAGGCCGCTCATTATCCGCAATTGGCTCCGCCAGACCAGTCTTGTTTTTGGGGAATTTTTGTGAGAGCGGCTAGGCCGGATTTCTGATTGTAGGTACTTCGAACAGAATGCTCCGCCTGGGTAACTCCTTCCCGGCCCGGTCGTGATGCTCAAATGTACTTGTGAAGTTTCGATTTGGTGTTATAGTTATGTATAACACCAGTTCACCAAGGGAACCATTGTGGCCGATATCTGGAATGACGACCAACCCATCTATCGCCAGCTCTACGAGCGGGTGGTGCGGTTGATATTGCAGGGGGAGATCGCCGAGGGGGATGCCCTGCCCTCGGTGCGGCAGCTCTCGGCGGATTATCAGATCAACCACCTCACCGTGGCGAAAGCCTATCAGGCCCTGGTGGACGAGGGGTTGGTGGAAAAGCGACGGGGCCTGGGGATGTTTGTTCTCGCCGGTGCGCGTGAGTACTTACTCGCGCGCGAGCGCAAGCTATTTCTGGAGCAGGAACTGCCCGAGGTGGTGGCGCGGGCGCGTCGTCTGGGCATTGAGGGCGAGGCGCTGCGGCGCGCTCTGGCGGATTATCAACGGGAGGATAAGGCATGACAGCGGTGATTGACGCGCGCGGCCTGCGCAAGGCCTATGGGCCCAAAACGGTATTGAAAGGCATCGACCTGACTTTGGAGCCGGGTCGGATCATGGGCCTGATCGGCCCCAATGGCGCGGGGAAGACCACCCTGCTCAAGGGCATTCTCGGTCTGGCCCGGGTGGAGGGACATCTGCGGGTGCTCGGGTTGGACCCGCAGCGTCAGCGCACCGCCCTGATGGAGCGGGTGTCGTTTATTGCCGATACCGCCATCCTGCCCGGTTGGCTCAAGGTCAGTGAGGCGCTGGACTATATGGCCGGGGTGCACCCCCGGTTCGATCGGGCCAAAGCC
Organism: Marinimicrobium sp. LS-A18; assembly: GCF_000463525.1. NCBI lineage: Bacteria > Pseudomonadati > Pseudomonadota > Gammaproteobacteria > Cellvibrionales > Cellvibrionaceae > Marinimicrobium > Marinimicrobium sp. LS-A18. Next base: position 35,939 of record NZ_AWEP01000006.1, on the reverse strand, counting down.
GAGGGCTTTCTGGCGAAAACCGGCATCGAGCGGCGCTCGCTGGTAAAAGAGCTGTCCAAGGGCATGGTCACCCAGCTGCATCTGGCGCTGATCATGGCCATCGACAGTCAGCTACTGGTGCTGGATGAACCCACCCTGGGGCTGGATATTCTCTACCGCAAACAGTTCTATACCAGCCTGCTGAACGACTACTTCGACGAGCAGAAAACCATTCTGGTGACCACCCATCAGGTGGAGGAGATCGAGCATCTGCTCACCGACGTGGTGTTTATCGGGGATGGCGAGCTGCGCTTGAACACCTCGATGGAAGCGCTGGAGCAGGATTTTATTGAGCTGCGGGTCACCGGCGATCGGCTGGCGGAGGCGCAAGCGCTGGGCCCGATCCATCAGCGTTCCATGTTGGGTGGTGAGTGTCTGATTTTTGAGGGGGTCAGCGCGGAGCGCCTGGCGCCTCTGGGCGAGGTGAAAACCCCGGGGCTGGCGGATCTGTTTGTCGCCAAGCTGGAACGGGTACAACCGGGGAGGGCCGCCTGATGAACCTGACTCAATGGCGTCCGGTGTGGATGCAATGCCAGCGCGAATTCTGGGAATCCCGGGGTACCTTCCTGCGCACGCCCCTGTGGGTGGCGGCGGTGATTGCCGCGCTGATGGCCATGGGCATGATCACCGGCAATATCGAACTGAATGCGGCGCTCAACGAGCTGCGCGGCGCGCCCGAAAACCTGCAGAAGTTTGAAAACGGCGCGGATCTGGTGGGCGCGCTGATGTCCGGGGATCTGTTCAGCACCCATCCTCAGGTGCTTCGGGCGGCGCTGGCGGCGATTGCCATCCCCTTTATTCTGACGCTGCTGCTGGTCAGTCAGGTCTACCTGCTGGGCAGCCTCTACTCGGACCGGCGCGACAAGAGCATTCTGTTCTGGAAATCCCTGCCGGTGTCGGAAACCCGGGTGGTACTGACCAAGTTGGCGTTCGGTGCGCTGGTGGGGCCGGGAATCTTTATTGGCGCCTCGCTGCTGGTGGGTCTGCTGCACCTGCTGATGTTGCTGGGGTATATCAGTTGGCAGTTGGGGGTGGACCTGCCGGATATGGGCAGCCTGATCGGCACCTTTCTGGGCCATAGCCTGGCGCTGGTGTCCGGCTGGTTGCAGTTCTCACTCTGGTTCCTGCCGCTGTGGGCCTGGTTGCTGCTGGCCTCCGCCTACGCCAAGAAATCCCCGTTTCTGGTGGCCTTTGGGGTGCCAGCGGTGGCGATGGTGCTGGAGCTGTGGATACTGCGCAGTGTGGAATTGTGGCAGGCGATCTGGGTGCCCACCCATCGGTCCTTCGAAGGGCTGGTGCAGGCCCAGGCACAACCGGACGCCTGGCTGAGCCAGTGGGGTGAAACCCTGAGTGAACCGGCGTTCTGGGCGGGCTTGGTGGTCGCGGCAGGTTTTACCGTCGGTGCCATCTGGCTGCGCAATTACCGGTATGAGCTGTAAACTGATGCCCGCATTATGGTTTGCAGACTGGGAAACACATTAAGGAGACGATTTTGAGGTTATTCGGCTGGTTGCGGCGCGTGCCTTTGTCGCTGTTGATTATTGTGGTGGGCGTGCTGGGCTTCGTGGCGCTGCTCAATCTCAAGCCCCGGCCCGAGCCCCGCCCGGAGCCCGAGCCACCCCGGCCGGTGGTGGAGGTGGAGCGGGTGAAGTTGGAGGACCGGGCGCTGACCGTCGAGGCCCAGGGTACCGTCACGCCGCGTCGGGATATCCAACTGGTCAGTCAGGTGGGTGGGCAGATCATCGAGTCGGCACCGCAATTTGTGCCCGGCGGTCGGTTCCAGAAAGGGGATTGGCTGGTGCGGCTGGACCCTCGGGACTACCGCAATGCCCTCGCCCAGGCCGAAGCTCAACTGCGTGAGGCGGAGCGTCTGCTGGCCGAAGAGCGCGGCCGGGCCCGTCAGGCCGAGCGCGAGTGGCGGGACCTGGGCAATGCCGAGGCCAATGCGCTGTTTCTGCGCCAGCCCCAGATTGCCGCGGCCGAAGCGGCCGTGGCCTCCGCTCGGGCGGCGCGAGACCAAGCCCAGTTAGACCTGGAGCGCACCGAGGTACGCGCGCCCTTCGATGGTCGCATCCGACAGACCATGGCCGATCAGGGGCAGTTTATCGGGCCGGGCACGCCCGTGGCGGACGTTTATGAAGACACCCTCGCCCAGGTGCGCCTGCCCTTGACCGATGCTCAGGCGGCGCTGCTCAACCTGCCGTTTGGTGATGAACTGACCCAAGCGGCCCAGCCGTCGGTGACCCTGCACGGGCGAGCCTTGGGCGAAGACCACCAGTGGTCGGCCCGCCTGGTGCGCACCGAGGCCAGCCTGGACCCGCAGTCGCGCATGCTATATGCCGTGGCGGAACTGCCGGAGCCCTTCAACACCGAGCGTCATGGCGCGCCGCTGCTGATGGGTTCCTTTGTGACCGCCGAGATTGAAGGCAAGCCGCTGACCGATATCGTTTCTTTACCGATCACCGCCGTGTTTCAGCGCGACCGGCTGTACAGTGTCAGTGATGACGGCGAGGTGGTGGAAAAGCAGGTGCGGGTACTGACCATTGACGGGGAACGGATCTGGGTCAAGGGAGACCTGCGCGTCGGTGAGCCGGTGATCATCGACCGCCAGGGCTATGTCAGCCCGGGCGTGGCGGTCCGGATTGCCGGTGAGGAGGAGCCAACCCCCGAGCCTGCGGAAGACGAAGACGCGCCGGCGGAGCCGGAGGCTGAGGGCGGCGTATGAACCGGTTGATTCAGTGGTTTGTCGAGAATCGGGTGGCTGCCAACCTCCTGATGGTGTTGATCTTCATCGGCGCGTTAGTGAGCACCAGCAAACTGGATAAAGAAGTCTTCCCGACGGTATCGCTCAACTTCATTGAAGTCTCCATGAACTACCCCGGGGCCGGGCCTTCGGAAGTGGAAGAACAGGTGGCCATCCGGATCGAGGAGGCCATCGCCGATATCGACGGCATCGAGGAAATCACCTCCACCTCCAACCAGGGCTGGGGCTCGGTGCGGGCCGAAGTGGTGGAAGGCTATGACCCCCAGCGGGTGCTGAACGACATCAAGACCCAAGTGGATGCCATCAGTACCTTCCCGGGTGACGTCGAGCGCCCGGTGACCCGGCAGATTGTCGGGCGCAGTTTTCTGATGAGCCTGGCCCTGTCCGGGGACGTCAGTGAGGCGGCCCTGAAGGAAACCGGCTGGCGGGTGCGCAATGAGTTGACACTGCTGGATGGGGTCAGCCATGTGGAGCTCAACGGCACCCGCCCCTATGAGATGGGTATCGAGGTGTCCGAAGCCAGCCTGCGTCGCTATGGCCTGAGCTTTTCGGATGTGTCTCGCGCCATTGCCGGCTCGTCCCTGAATGTGCCCGCCGGGGTGATTCGCGCCCACGGCGGCGATATCCAGATTCAGACCCGCAACCAGGCCTACACCGCCGAGGATTTCGGCAAAATCCCGGTGATCACCGCCGCCGATGGCACCCAGGTGATGTTGAGGGATGTGGCCGAGATCCGGGACGGCTTTGATGATTGGAGCGTATTCGCTCAGTTCAACGGCAAACCGGCGGTCTTTCTGGACCTGTCGATCACTGAGAATCCGGACATCGTCGCCTCCGCCCGGGAGGTGGAAGCCTACATTGAGCGGACCCGGGACATTTTGCCGGCGGGGATGACCTTGGAAGTCTGGCGGGATATGTCGACCCTGTATGAGAGCCGGTTGAACCTGCTGCTGGAAAACGCCATTACCGGCCTGCTGCTGGTGTTTGTGGTGCTGATGCTATTCCTGCGCCCGGTGTTGGCGGCCTGGGTCTGCGTGGGTATCGCCACCGCCTTTGCCGGTGCGGTCTGGTTGCTGCCCTATGCCGGGGTGAGCGTGAATATGATCTCCCTGTTTGCGTTCTTACTGGTTCTGGGGATTGTAGTGGACGATGCCATTATTGTGGGTGAGAGTATTTACACCCGCCATCAGCATGGTCTCAAAGGCACGTCCAGCGCGGCCAGCGGTGCCAAAATGGTCGCGACGCCGGTATTTCTGGCGGTAATCAGCACCATGATCTTTTTTGCCCCCATGATGGCCGTCCCCGGCGCCATGGGCACCGTCACTTTTGCCATCCCGGTGGTGGTGATTCTGTGCCTATTGTTTTCCCTGATTGAGAGCCTACTGATACTGCCTTCCCACCTCTCTCACCTGAAACCGGAACGGGAGAGTAAGAACCCACTGTTGCGCAAACTGACTCACGCCCGCCAAAAAGTGGCGGACAGTCTGGACTGGTTCGCCGACCGGGTGTATCTGCGTTACCTCACCCGGATGCTGGAACACAAACTGGCCACCTTGGCGGGGTTTGCGGTCGCGTTTCTGCTGTCCCTGGGGGTGTTTATCGGCGGCTGGCTGATCGTGAGCTTTATGCCCATGGTGCCCTCGGACTACCTGGAAGCACGGGTCACCCTGCCCGAGGGCACCCCATTCCATGAAACCACCCGCATCATGCGTCAGGTCGAATCGGCGGCCCTGGGGCTGGATCAGGATGAGGAGCTGACCGGCGGGAGTGAAGAAGACCTCATTGAAGGCATCCAGACCTGGGCCTGGGGTGAAAACGTCTATGTGTCGGTGGGCCTGGTCGGTGCCGAGGAGCGGGACATCGGCAGCCCGGCAGTGAGCCGCCGCTGGCGGGAACTGATCGGCGATATTCCGGAGGCCAAGGAATTCCGGCTGGACTTCACCATCAACGCCGCCGGGGACGATATCAACCTGAACCTGAGCATCGCCGATAACGATCTGGATGCCCAGCGCGAGGCCGCCGAAGCGGTCAGTCGGGTGCTGGCCCAGTTTCCGGGGGTGTATGACGTGGAGAACACCATCGAGAAGGCCCGCCAGGAAATCAATATCGAGTTGCGTCCGGCGGCGGAGTCCCTGGGGGTGACCCTCGGTCAGGTGGCCGAGCAGGTGCGTCAGGCGTTTTACGGCGCCGAGGTACAACGCATTCCCCGGGGTATTGAGGACGTTCGGGTTCTGGTGCGCTACCCGCGCGAGGAGCGGGCGCATATCTCCCAACTGGACCGGATGCGTATTCGCCTGGCCGATGGCACCCAGATACCCCTACTGGAGGTGGCCCGGATCGACTTCGTGCCCGGCTACTCCACCATTGAACGCCGTGATCGCAAGCGCACCATCGGTATCAGCGCCAGCGTCGAAGAGGGCGAGGACGCCAATGCCATCGTGTCGGAACTGTTGCGTGAACACCTGCCCGAGTGGCAGCAGCGGTTCCCGGGGCTGACCCTGTCCCCCGATGGCAATATGCAGGACCAGGCGGACTTCATGAGTTCGATGAGCAAGAACTTTGTCCTGGCGGTGCTCTTGATCTACGGCATCATGGCGGTCAACTTCCGCTCCTATTGGCAGCCCGTGATCATCCTGACCGCCATTCCATTCGGCTTTATGGGCGCGGTTATCGGCCACCTGCTGATGGGCCGGGAAATCAGCATGCTGTCCATGCTTGGCTTTATCGCCTGTGCCGGGGTGGTGGTGAATGACAACCTGGTCCTGCTGGACCGGATCAACAGCCTGCGCCATCAGGGCCTGGCGGTGCTGGAGTCGGTACTTCAGGCCGGGCGGGACCGCTTCCGGGCCATTGTGCTCACCTCGGTCACCACCTTTATTGGCCTGATGCCGATCATGGCCGAGCAGAGCGTGCAGGCGCGGTTCCTGATTCCGATGGTCATTTCCCTGGCCTTTGGGGTACTCTTTGCCACCACGGTGACCCTGATACTGGTGCCGACCCTGTACCTGGCCGCTGACCGGGTCGGGCAGCGCTGGGCGACCTGGCGCGGGCGTCGTCAGGGTCCAGACATTGATGACGAAGGAGCCTTGAATGAACCAACCCCATGACGAAGACACCTTCTGGAACCTGGTGGACGAATTTATCGAAAACGCCAATCAGGCGGTGGACCAGGCCGGTGACCCGGCGCTGGTATCCGCCGCCCTGCTCCAGGCCTGCTCCCGTTTCAGTGCCTTTGTGGTGGCGACCTCATCCCTGGATCGCAAGGAGTACACCGATGAAATTCCGTCGGCTCTGTCGTTTTTGAGCGGCCAGTTCCGCGAGCAGTTGGAGGCGGACCTGGAGGACTATCGGGAGCATTACAAGGTGTACATCGCCAACGAACGTCCGGATGAACCCTTGCACTGAAGTCACATTCCAACACTTTTTTACGGTGTGGTGACGCCGGCTTATGCTAGCCTCCAGAGCGTCGTCGGGTGGGCTGGGCATCCAGCCAGCTTTACCCTGCGTACCCCTGTGTCACCTTTGAACTCGCCGACGGCTTTCGGATCGGCTTCGATGGAGTGCAAGCATGCATTTACCCAAGCTGATGGCCGGTGCCGTTTCAGCCTTACTGACTCTCCCTGCTTACGCGGATGTGGACTGGATTACCGGTGTCTGGCACAACGACCTCTTTGCCGGTACCGATGGGGGTGGCTATACCAACGGTCTCTACGTGTCCTGGTTCGACCTCGCCGATACCGTTCCGGAGCGGTACGACGTGCCGTTTCTGGTGAGGCCCTTTGAGGGGTGGTTACTGCCCGACCCCTATGGCGAACTGCAGGTGACCGAGTTCACCATCGGCCAGGCCATGCTGACTCCGAAAGACATTGAAAAGCCGGTGCCAGACCCGAACGATGCGCCCTACGCCGGTCTCCTGCAACTGCGGGCGGCCTATACCGTGATCGGGGACGATGTGGCCGATACGCTCGGGGTCACCGTAGGTATTGTCGGCCCGTCCTCCGGCGCCGAAGAAGTGCAACGGGCCGTGCACAAAATGGTGGGGGCGACCAAACCCCGGGGCTGGGACTATCAGGTCAAAGACGAGCCGGTCGGCCAGGTTGAGCGCACCCGCGTCTGGCGGTTTGGTCCGGCGCCGAGCGAAGAGCCTCATGCCGATCTGCTCCTGGTGGGCAGTGGTACTCTGGGTAATCTGGAGAGCGCCGCCGGGGCGGCGGTCATCCTCCGCTACGGCACCCGACTCGACCGCAGCTTTGGTACCGCGGCCCAGATTGTCGGGCGGGTCAGTACTCCCATGGCCATTGATGGCGGTTGGAGTATCTATATCGGAGGCGGTGCGGAATATGTGTACAACCAGATCTTTGTCAGTGGGGGCGGCCTGCGCTCCGGGCAAAGCGGTGATCTGCGCCACGATCAATACGCCGGTTACATCGGCGCCTCCTACGCATGGGAGCGTTTCAGCCTGACCTTCAGCTTCGTCAACAACAGTACATTGGATAAGAACGCCACCGCCCGTCAGCGTTTTGGCGCCTTGAAACTGGGCTGGAAACTGTAAGTCATGCTATGCCACACCTGATTGTCCTCGGCAGTGTCTGGCCCGAACCCAATTCTTCAGCGGCGGGCACCCGCATGGTGCAACTGCTGGAGGCGTTTCAGCTGGCCGACTGGCGGATCACCTTTGCCAGCGCGGCCCAGCCCTCCCCGCACCGGCTCAATCTTCCGGCGCGGGGTATCGCGGAAGCGGCCGTTGAACTGAATGCGGACAGCTTTGATCACTGGCTCGCCGAGCAGACGCCGGAAGCCGTGCTCTTTGATCGCTTTATGACCGAGGAGCAGTTTGGCTGGCGGGTAGAGCGAACCTGCCCAAACGCCGTGAGGCTGCTCGATACCGAAGATCTGCACAGCCTGCGCGCCGCCCGTTGGGCACGCCTGAAACGTCGTCAGGCCCTTGCCGGCTCGGAAGCCGAGCGCCAGTCGGTGGCCCCGGAAACTGCCGCCCCCGACGAACTGTTTCAGGAAATGGCCGACAGCGATCTGTTACAGCGCGAGTTGGCCGCGATTTATCGCTGCGACCTGAGCCTGATGATTTCCGAATTTGAAATGCAGCTGCTGACGGACACCCTCGAGGTGCCGCCGTCGCTGCTGATGTACCTACCCCTCTGGGCCTCGCCCGAGCCGAGCCCCCTGCCCTTCGAGTCGCGCGAGCACTTTGTCAGCATCGGTAACTTTCGCCACGCCCCCAACTGGGATGCGGTTCTGTGGTTGAAACACGACCTCTGGCCGCGCCTGCGCGCCGCCCTGCCCGACGTGGAGTTGCATTTATACGGCGCCTATCCGCCACCCAAAGCCACCGCACTGCATAACCCCCGGCAGGGCTTTCGGGTGCTCGGTTGGGCCGAGGATGCCCGCCAGGTGATGGGGCGGGCCCGCGTTTGCCTGGCGCCGCTGCGCTTTGGGGCCGGTATCAAGGGCAAGCTGCTGGATGCCATGGTGTGCGGCACGCCCAGTGTGGCCACCTCGATCGGTGCCGAAGCCATGGCCGACCCAGACCGTTGGCCGGGTGCGGTGGCTGATGATGCCGATGCCCTGGTGGCGGCCGCGGTCGCTCTGTATCGGGATCAAGCCCGATGGCACTCGGCCCAGATCCAAAGCCGGACCACCCTGTCTCAGCGATTTTCCCCCCAACGGTTTGAGGGTGCCCTGCTCGATCGCCTGGGTACCCTGCAAACCACTCTGGTCGACCATCGACGTCGCAATATTGTCGGCACCATGTTGCGTCACCATCAACACCGTAGCACACAGTACATGAGCCAATGGATCGAGGCCAAAAACCGCCTCGTGGCCCGTGACGATTCGCACAATAGTTCCTGAACCGTTAAGCTAACTGTGTACTAACGGTTTGCGATTCTCGAGTTTCGAACCGTGCCACCGATACCGAGTAGGTCGGGTTAGCGCAGCGTAACCCGACAAAAGCCCGACAAAACCCCAAAGGCAGTCTCTCCATGAAAAAGCCCGCCATTCCCGCCAATGAGGCTGAACGTACAGCCGCCGTTGACGCCCTGGCGATGGTGCACTCCCCGGCCGAGGAACGCTTTGACCGGATCACCCGACTGGCGAGCAAGCTGTTTGATGTACCGATTGCGCTGGTCACCCTGATCTCCCGGGACAAGCAGTGGTTCAAATCCGCTCAGGGGCTCGGAGTGCCAGAGACGCCGCGCGACATCGCTTTCTGCGCCCACGCCATCAACCACGATGAGCTGCTGTTGGTGGAAGATGCACAGACGCATCCGGACTTCCAAGACCACCCGGCGGTGACCGGTGACCCCCATGTCCGTTTTTACGCGGGTCAGCCCATTCAATATCAGGGCCAGCTGGTCGGGACCTTGTGCTTGGTGGATTATGTGCCGGGGACTTTGACCGAAGAACAGAAAGATACCCTGCGCAGTCTGGCGGCCTGGGTAGAAAACGAGCTGCGGGTGGAAGCGCTCAGTGCGGAACAGACCCAGCTGCTCGAGGAACTGGATGAAGCCCGTCGGGACGCCCTGATCGACCCGCTGACCAAGGCCTGGAACCGCCAGGGGATGGACGTCCTGTTGCAACGGGAGTTGGCGGTGGCGCAGCGGTTGGGCTCCGATGTGTGTGTGATGCTGGTGGATGTGGACCACTACAAACAGGTCAATGATCGCTATGGTCACCTGGTCGGGGATGAAATTCTGCGCGAAGTGGCACAGCGACTGCGCAGTGCACTGCGCCCGCAGGATGTGGTGGCGCGCTATGGGGGTGATGAGTTCCTGGTGTTTGCCGCTCAGTGCCCGGCGGACATGGGACAGTTTCTGGCGCGGCGGCTGGTCGAGCGGGTCAGCGGTCGACCGGTGACGGTCGAGGACTTGGAGATACCCCTGACTCTGAGTGTCGGGGTGACCGCCGCCAATGCCGGCCCCGGCGTGTTGACCACCAAATTGGTTAATACTGCCGATCAGGCGCTCTATGACACCAAAGCCGCTGGTCGAAACGGGATGACCTTCCGGGCGTTTGCTTGATCAACGCTGCGTCGATTGTTGATCGATCTAAACATTTTTAATATAAAAAATCTTCAGCATTTCAAATCTGTCTAACCAAAAAAGATTCTGACGAAAGTCGTTTCGGGCCAGGACTTGACTGGCCCGAACTGCGAACGACGTCTCGTTTTTGAAATTTCCCGATGTGCTTGAATCGCCCCGTGAGAGAGGAGCAGTGCTGAAAGGATGCGTACAGCCTAAACCGACAACCATAACGTTAATCAAAAGGTTCAAGCATCATGGAAACTATCAACCCCAACCGGTTCTTACGCCGGTGCCTCGCCGTGGCTCTGTGCAGCTCCCTGGCCACCATCGCCCACGCCGATCTCGGCAGCAACCTCGCGCTCAGCGGCGGTGCTGACGGTTCGAGTAAAGGCGGTGGCAGCAGCTATGGCAACGTCAATGACGGCGATCTGAACAGTTACTGGCAGCCCAGTGGCACCAGTGGTGAGCGGATCGGCGTGAAAAATTTTGATGCCACGTTCAATACTGTGATCATCCGTGAACTCAATGGCGCCACCACCGGGTGGCGTCTTGAAAATCACGATACCAACGAAGTGCTAGCGTCAGGCTCTACTTTGGGCAGCGAGCGGGTGATCAGCGGCTTTGGTGACCGACAGATGTACAAGGTCAACCTGGTTATTGAAAGCGCCAACAGTGCACCGCAGATTGCCGAATTCGAAATCTACAACGACTCCGATGGCGGCGGTAGCTCATCCAGCAGCTCCAGCAGTTCGTCGTCCAGCTCCTCGGATTCTGGCGGCGAAACCGTTCGCTACGAGTCGGAAAACGCGGTCGATTTTGACGGCGTGGTGGCCACCAATCACTCCGGCTACAGTGGCAGCGGCTTCGTTGACCTTCTCAACGACAGCAACAGCTACATTGAATGGGTGGTCAATCAGGCGGATTCCGGCAACGCGACCCTGACGTTCCGGTACGCCAACGGCACGACCGCCAACCGTCCGATGACGGTCAGCGTGAATGGCCAGGTGGCGCATTCCAGCGTTGACTTCGAGGGCTCCGGTGGCTGGTCCAGTTGGGACACCCAGACCGTGACGGTCAACCTGGCGGCGGGCAGCAATGTAATCCGAGCTGATGCCACGGTATCCTCGGGTGGGCCGAACTTCGATTACATTGAAGTCAGCGGCGGGGATGGTTCCTCCAGCTCCAGCAGCTCATCCTCGAGCTCGTCGTCCAGTTCCTCGTCCAGCTCGGTACCCAGCGATCCGGGTTCCCCGCTCTCCTGTCAGGAGGCCAACACGGTACGCGGCTTTGCCTCCCTCGGTGGTGGCACCACGGGCGGTGCCGGCGGTGATGTGGTGACCGTTTCCTCGGGCACCGAACTGGAAGCGGCCTTGGATAACAAAGGCAGCAATCCGCTGACCATCTATGTCGATGGAACCATCACGCCCGGAAACTCCAGCGTGAGCAAGTTCGATATCAAGGACATGAACGACGTGTCCATCATCGGTGTGGGCAACAACGCCCTGTTTGACGGTATCGGGATCAAGATCTGGCGTGCCAACAATGTGATTGTCCGCAACGTCACCATGCGCTATGTCCGTATTGGCGACAAGGACCACATCACCATTGACGGCCCGTCCAGCAACATCTGGATTGACCACAACACCTTCTACAACTCGCTGGATGTGGGCAAGGACTACTACGACGAGTTGGTCAGTGGCAAGGGCGACATCGACAACATCACGGTCAGCTACAACATCCTGCGCGATAGCTGGAAAACCTCCCTGTGGGGCAGCAGTGATGGCGATGACTCCCACCGCCGGGTGACCTTCTGGGGCAACCACTGGGAGAACGCCAACTCCCGTTTGCCACTGTTCCGTTTTGGTGAGGGCCATGTCATCAACAACTACTACGAGGGCGTGATCAGCACCGGTATCAACTCGCGGATGGGGGCCACCATCCGGATTGACGGCAATGTGTTCGAAAACTCCCAGAACCCGATTGTCTCTTTCTACAGTGACGAAATCGGCTACTGGGATGTCCAGGACAACATCTTCTCCAATATCACCTGGGAAGAAGGCTCAGGGGACGACATCATTGCCGGCCCCAATGTCCAGTCAACGGTCAGCTACACACCCCCCTACAGCTACTCCGCGCTGCCCGCGTCGGATGCCAAAGGGCATGTACTGGCCAACGCCGGTGCCGGTGTGATCAGTAATTGCGTTGCACCCTGATCGCATCTGACTGACCCCAACCCGGTTTAGGCTGACACCCGCGGAGTTCGCTCCGCGGGTTTTTTTGTGCGACAGGGTTTGAATTACGGCGGATGCGCTGCGCTCCGATGCGTCGGACCGATCCGCCCTACGCGATCTACAGTGCCACACGTAGGGCGGATCGGTCCGACGCATCGGAGCGAAGCGCATCCGCCGGTTACTATTGGTACGTGGGGTTTATTCGTCAGATTGGGACTCAAGCCAGGGTCTGCGGCCGTCTTTGCGACCGACGGGGAGGGTTTTGGCGGTGGACTCGATCCAGTCCCGGACTTCCTCGGTCAATTGCTTGCGATCTTTCCCCTCGCTGGAAATCGGCTCGCCGATCACCATTGTGATGGTGCCCGGGTATTTCAGGTAATCCTTATGGGGCCAGCATTCGGCACCATTGTGGGCCACCGGGATGACCGGGCAGCCAGCGGTGCAGGCGATATCGGCGCCGCTGCGGGCGTAGGGCACCACCTGACCGGGACGGGTGCGGGTACCCTCCGGGAAAATCAGGACGTTGTTGCCATCCTTGATCGCCTGAACGCCCTTCTTTTTCACATCACGCAGCGCCTGGGTTTTATTACTTCGGTCGATGGCGATGGGTTTCAGTGCGGCCAGGCCCCAGCCGAAAAACGGGATGCGCAGCAGTTCTTTTTTCAGAATGGTGGAAATGGGCTGGAAGAACAGTTGTAAGTACAGGGTTTCCCACACGCCCTGGTGCTTGGACATCACCACATAGGGTTGCAGATCGTTGCGGATATCGCCCCGCACCTCAATGCGGATATTGCAGCAGAACCAGAGCCAGAACATCACAAAGCGGTTCCACTGATTGATCAGCCGGTAGCGCCATTGGTAGGGAAGAAACGGCCAGATCAGTGTGCTCAACGCACCAAACAGGATCCCCGATCCGTAGTAGCCAATATCGAAGATCGTGGTGCGGACGTAGAGAAAGGCTTTGTACAACACGGTTAACGCTGTCCTTCGTGGTCTTGCGGATTGGAGGGGGCGTCGGCCTGTTCGGGCTCTGATAGCAGCGCTGTCACCGCGGCCTCCAGGTGGTCGAAAATGCGCACCTGTTCCAGCTCGGCGGCATCCAGGAACGAGGCCAGTTCGGCTTCGGTCTCACGCCCGCGCCCGGTGCGCACCAGGCAGGGCTGACAGCCCTTGGTCAGTGCGGCCTGCAGATCTCTGCTGGTGTCGCCCACAAACCAGGCCGACTGCACCGAGGTGTTGAACACCGCCTCGATGGCATCGAGCATGCCGGTTTTGGGTTTGCGGCACTTGCAGTCCTCGTCCGGGTGGTGGGGACAGTAAAAAATCGCTTCCAGCTTGCCGCCGTTTTCTTCCACCAGGGCGGTGAGCTTGGCGTGCATGGCCTCCAGGTCGTCCAGATCGAACAGGCCCCGAGCGAGGCCGGACTGGTTGGTGGCCACTACCGGTGTGAAACCGGCCCGACTGAGCCGGGCAATGGCTTCAATGCTGCCGGGAATGGGCTGCCATTCCTCGACGGACTTGATGTAATCGCCGGCGTCTTCGTTGATCACGCCGTCCCGGTCCAGAATGATCAGTTTCATGGCTCAGCCTTTCGCCGGAGCGAGCAGAGAAATGTCAGCGACCGCCAGGAACAGGTCACCCAGTTGCTGGAGCAGTGCCAGGCGGTTATTGCGCAGTTGCTCATCTTCAGCGTTGACCATCACCTGGTCGAAGAAGGCATCCACCGTCTCCTGCAGATCCGCCAGTTGCGTCAGCGCCTCGGTGTAAGCGCGCTTGGCAAACAGCGGCTCGACGAGGGTTGCCTTGGCCTGTACGGCTTCGGCCAGGGCTTTCTCGGCGGACTCCTGCAGCAGGGCCGGGTCGAGCTCACCGGCCGGGGCGCCGGACTTGGCCAGAATGTTGGCTACCCGCTTGTTGGCGGCGGCGAGCGCCTGGGCCTGGGGCAACTGGTAGAACTCGTGCACCGCCTTCACCCGCTGGTCGATATCCAGCGGATTACTCACTTTGCGCGCGCTTACCGCAAGGAACACTTCCACCGGAATGCCGGCGTCTTCGTACCAGGCGCGGAAGCGCTCGAGCATATAATCCAGTACCCGATCCACCAGACCATCGGTGTCGGTCAGCCCGGTGTGCTGGGCCACGGCCTGTTCGAGCAGGGTGCGCAGGTCCAGGTCGAGTTGCTTGTCCACCAGCAGGCGCAGCACGCCCAGGCTGGCCCGGCGCAGGGCAAAGGGATCTTTCGAGCCGGTGGGCTGCTGGCCGATGCCAAAAATACCGGTAATGGTATCCAGGCGATCCGCCAGGGCGATGATGGCCCCGGTAGTGGTTTCCGGCAGCGCGTCGCCGGCAAACTTGGGCAGGTACTGCTCCTGCATGGCCTGGGCGACGTCTTCGTTTTCGCCATCGTTGCGGGCGTAGTAGTAACCGGCAATGCCCTGCATATTGTCGAACTCCAGCACCATTTCGGTGACCAGATCCGACTTGCACAGGGTGCCGGCACGCTCGGCCAGCGCTTCATCAGCGCCCAGTTGCGCGGCAATCTGTTTGGCCAAGGCGGCGATGCGCTCGGTTTTTTCGAACACGCTGCCAAGCTGTTTCTGGAACACGATGGGCTTGAGCTGCTCACGGCGACTTTCCAGAGTGTGCTTGAGGTCGGTATCGAAGAAGAAGGCAGCATCGGACAGGCGCGGGCGGATCACCCGTTCATTGCCGTCGATGACCTGCTCCGGATCGTCGCTTTCGATATTGGCCACGGTGATGAAGTGGGGCATCAGCTTGCCCTGAGCGTCCACCAGGTGAAAGTACTTCTGGTGTTCTTTCATGGAGGCAATCAGCGCTTCGGCGGGCACGTTCAGGAAGCGCTTCTCGAAGTTGCCCAGCAGTGCCACCGGCCATTCCACCAGCGCGGTCACTTCATCCAGCAGATCGTCGTCGATCACCGCCGTACCGCCGACTTTTTTGGCTTCCGCGTCCACCTGCTCGCGAATCAGGTCCCGACGGGCGTCCATATCGGCCAGCACATAGCCGGTGGAGGCCAGTTTCTCGAGATAGTCGCTCGGGTTGAACAGGTCCAGCTCGTGGTTGTAATGGAAGCGGTGGCCGCGGGTGCAGCGGTTGGCGCGCAGGCCGAGCACTTCGGCGTCGACGATTTCGTCGCCGTAGAGCATCACCAGCCAGTGGGCCGGACGGACAAATTCGGTGCGGCTGGCGCCCCAGCGCATGCGTTTGGCGATGGGCAGCTTGGCCAGGGCGTCATTGACGATATCGCCCAACAGCTCCACCACCGACTGGCCGCCGGCCTTGGAGCGGGCCACCAGTTTGTCCGCCTTGCCGTCATTCTCCGTGGTCAGCTCGGTCACGCTCAGGCCGTTTTTACTGGCAAAGGCCTCGGCGGCCTTGGTGGGGTTGCCGTCCTGATCGAAGGCAATCTTGGCTGGCGGACCGTAGGTGACTACCTCATTGACCGGGGTCTGCTCGGCCAGGTCTCTCACCAATACCGCCAGGCGGCGCGGGCTGGCGTAGGCGTGAATGGCATCGTAGTCCAGATCCTGGGTGTCCAGGCCGCCGGCGATGCCCTCGCGCAGGGCGTTCATCAGGGTTTTCAGGGCTTTGGGGGGCAGCTCTTCGGTGCCCAGTTCAAACAGAAAATCGGCACTCATTGGTCGTCTCCCTCTGCCGCGAGAAGTTCATTGCGCAGGGCTTCGGGGGCCAGGGGGAAGCCCAGGGCCTTGCGGGCGTCGAAGTAGGCCTGAGCGACGGCCCGGGCCAGGCTGCGCACCCGCAGAATAAAGCGCTGCCGTTCAGTCACGGAAATGGCGTGACGGGCGTCCAGCAGGTTGAAGGCGTGGGAGGCCTTCATCACCATTTCATAGGCTGGCAGGGGCAGCCCCTCGCCGATCAGGCGCTCGCTCTCGCGCTCGTAGACATCAAAACTGTTGAACAGCGACTCGGTGTCGGCCTGCTCGAAGTTGTATTTGGACATTTCCACTTCGTTCTGGTGGAACACATCGCCGTAGGTGACCTTGTCGCCCGCCGGGTTCACGGTCCAGACCAGATCGTAAATGGAGTCCACACCTTGCAGGTACATGGCAATCCGCTCAAGGCCATAGGTGATCTCCCCGGTGACCGGGTAGCACTCGAGGCCACCCACCTGCTGGAAGTAGGTGAACTGGGTGACTTCCATGCCGTTCAGCCAGACTTCCCAGCCCAGGCCCCAGGCCCCGAGGGTGGGCGATTCCCAGTTATCTTCCACAAAGCGGATGTCGTGGATCGCGGGATCGATGCCCAGCTCCTTCAGCGAACCCAGGTACAGCTCCTGAATATTGGCCGGGGAGGGCTTCATTACCACCTGAAACTGGTAGTAGTGCTGCAGCCGATTGGGATTCTCGCCGTAGCGGCCATCGGTGGGCCGGCGGCAGGGCTGCACGTAGGCGGCGTTCCAGGTTTCCGGGCCGATCGAACGCAGGAAAGTGGCCGGGTGAAAGGTGCCCGCACCCACCTCCAGGTCCAGCGGTTGCAGGATCACGCAGCCCTGGCGTGCCCAGTAGGATTGCAGGGCGAGAATCAGCCCCTGAAAGGTACTGACATCGGGCGAGTGGGCGCCGGCGGGGGTTTGACTGTCTGACACGGGTAACCTGCCTCCGAGCATGAGGTCGAGAAATTGAAGTCGCGTTATATAACGCGCCAGTCGCCAGGACGCTGATGGTGCACCAGGGCCCTGAGCGAAAACAGCCGCGAATTATAGCGGTAGTTGGGGGGTGATTGGTACGGCTGGTTGCCGTAAACTGCGCGCACTTTGGCGATTTAACGGTGGTTTAGGCATGAAAGAACGGTTCGCCGTATGGATGTTGAAGCTCCTCGGGCGCCTGCCGTTGTCTGTGGGGCGAGTGTTCGGCGGCTTTGCCGGCTGGCTGATGTGGCTCAGCAGTGGCCGCTCGGCCCGTATTACCCGGCAGAACCTGGCACTGTGCCAGCCCCATATCAAAGATCGGGCCCGGGAGCGGCTGGTGCGCCAGAGCCTCACCGAGACCGGCAAAACCGTCGCGGAGGCGGCGGCGGTCTGGTTGCACTCCTGGGAGTGGCTGCAGCGGCATATTGTCGAGGTGGAAAACGACGAGGCGCTCAAGACGGCCCTGACCGAAGGGCAAGGTGTACTGGTTCTTGCGCCCCATTTAGGCAACTGGGAAGCGGTTGGTCCCTTTCTGGCCAGCTACGCCCGTTTGACGGCGCTCTACCAGCCGCCTCGTCAGCCGGCACTGGACGAGATGATTCTCAAAGGGCGCAGCAAAGACAATATCGATATGGCGCCGACCAATCGCCGAGGAGTCAGTCAACTGCTTAAAGCGCTGAAGCGGGGTGAGATTGTCGCGATTCTGCCCGACCAGGTGCCCGAGCGTGGCAATGGTGCGGAAGTGGCGCCCTTCTTCGGGCAACCGGCGCTTACCATGACACTGGTGCACGGTCTGATTCAACGCACTGGCTGCAAGGTCGTGAGTGTGTTCGCCCAGCGGGTTCCAAAAGGTTTCAAAATGGTGGTTCTGCCCGCAGACGAACGGATATACGCGGAGGATGCGAATGCGTCAGTCGCTGGCCTGAACCGCAGCGTGGAAGACTGTGTGCTCAGAGCGCCGACCCAGTACCAATGGGAATACAAGCGGTTTCGCCGGCTACCGGATGACTACGCGCCCCGCTATTGAACAATTTACAGGCCTTAACCTTTGTAAAGCGTTCGCGAGGCGTCGCTGGGCGCCGCGCTAAGGTACACTATGTAAACTCGATCAATAACCGGAAGGGAAACATGAACAACCGTCCCCTGAAATGGGTGGCCTTGCTGCCTTTATTGGCCCTTCTGTCGGCCTGCAGCACCCATCACGTTCTCGTCAAAAAAGCGGATATGGAAGCCGCCAATCAATGCCTGCTGGCGCAACAGCAACGCGATCTGACTTTTGAGCAACAACAGCGGCAGATTGCCGAAACGCTGGACCTCTTGCGCCAGAGTATGGAGCAGCAACGCCAGGACAGCGCTGGGCGCCGCGAGCGTGACGACGATGGCGGGAAGAACACCAACGAGAGTGCGTCCAGTACTGTTTGTCCCCAGGGTTTGGCTCTATCGGCCCCTACTGACGCCACAGATAAAAAAATAGTCGGCGCCAAAGAGCGGGTTCTGTTTACAGACCTGGGCATTGTTCTGCAGTCCCGGGTGGACACCGGTGCGACCACCTCGTCCCTGGACGCGCGGGACATCGAAATTTTTGAACGCAATGGCGACGAGTGGGTGCGGTTTGCCATTCATGACCCGGACCTGGACCAAATGGTGGAGCTGGAGCGCCCCCGGTCACGCAAAGTCCGCATTATTCAGGCCAGCAGTGAGGAAGTGGATAAGCGGCCGGTGGTGGAAATGCGCATCACCATGGGCTCCTTGACCCAGATGGCGGAATTCACCTTGTCCGACCGCAGTCATATGGAGTTTCCGCTGCTCGTTGGCCGAAATATTTTGCGCGACGTCATGTTGGTGGACGTCGCCCGGGACAATATCACTGAGCCTAAACCCCCCAAGGCTTCGGAAACAGACCAGAGCTCTGAACAATGACCCAGTCCCGCGTCCCGTTTTACCTGATAGTGGCAAGTCTGGTGGTGGCCGGACTGGCGACCGCCTGGGCACGGCACGTGGAAATGGAGCTGCCTTTCTGGCCCGGTGAGCAGCGGCCGGTGTGGCTGGTCGAAGCCCGGGTGGACCTGCAGGCCACCGGCGACGAGGTGTTGGTGAGCCTGGACTTGCCGGACAGCCCACCGGGGTTTCGCCTGCATACCGAGCACGCCACTTCCCCCGGATACGGATTCTCCATTATTGAAGAGGGGGGGGATCGGCGGGGCGAGTGGTCCAAACGTGATGCCAGCGGTCCGCAAACCCTTTATTACAAGGCTCAGTTGATTGCCAGTCCATCGGGCGGAGAGCTGGAACCTGAGCCGGTGCCTGAGTCGACCTCCGGCGAGAAGAACATTCCTCAGCCCCGACCGATGTACTGGGAGGAGCCTCAGGATACGGCCGCCAACCAATTGGTGTCCCGGGCGCTGGAGACATCCAGTACCCCCGAGAGCCTGACCCGTGAGCTGATCAAGCGACTGAATAACCCGACCGGCGATCAGAATGCATCCCTGCTGATCGAAGAGGTGGGCAGCCGCTCCCTGCTGCTGGAACGACTGCTGAACCAGGCCGATATTCCCGCCCGCCAAGTGATGGGCCTCTTTCTGGAAGATGCCCGTCGTCGCCAGACACTGACCCCGATGGTGGAAGCCTACAATGGCGAGGAGTGGGTGCTGTTCAACCCACAGACCGGTGAACAGGGCGTGCCGGAGAACCTGGTGCTCTGGCATCGCGGCGGCGCCTCCCTGCTCGATGTTACCGGGGGACGTAACTCCGGAGTCAGCTTCTCCATGATCCGCCAGACGGTGCCCGCCGAAGAGTTAGCGGCGGCGCAATTCAGTGACAGTGTCTTTGCCCTGTTGGGGGTTCAGCAGCTGCCGATTGAAGAGCAGAGTATGTTCAAAATGCTCTTTCTGTTGCCGCTGGGCGCTCTGGTCGTGGTGTTCATGCGCATTATCGTGGGCCTGAAAACCTCCGGTACCTTTATGCCGGTACTGATCTCCCTGGCGTTTCTGCAAACCTCACTGCTGCCCGGCCTGATCAGTTTTGTCGCGGTGGTGTCGCTCGGGCTGATGCTGCGCAGCTACCTGTCACATCTGAACTTGCTACTGGTGGCC
The DNA here is from genome assembly GCF_000463525.1 of Marinimicrobium sp. LS-A18. Lineage (NCBI taxonomy): Bacteria > Pseudomonadati > Pseudomonadota > Gammaproteobacteria > Cellvibrionales > Cellvibrionaceae > Marinimicrobium > Marinimicrobium sp. LS-A18. The sequence goes on along the minus strand of NZ_AWEP01000006.1, from coordinate 16,104 downwards.
CGGATCGCGACGCTGGTGGTGCTGGTGATATTCCTGATTTCGGTGTTGAGCCTGCTCGGCTATCAGTTGGGTTTCAGTACCGGTATGACCATCACCTTTTTCCCGATGATCATCATCGCCTGGACCATTGAGCGCATGTCGATTCTCTGGGAGGAGGAAGGGGCCCACGAAGTGGTGATCCAGGGCGGAGGCAGTCTTTTGGTGGCAGTGATGGCGTATCTGTTGATGCAACTGCCTCTGGCCAACCACCTGAGCTTCAACTTTCCGGAGCTGAACCTGGTAATCCTGGCGTTGATCATGCTGATGGGCCAATACACCGGCTACAAACTGTCTGAATTGCGCCGCTTCAGGGCCATGGCGCTGGAGCAGGAAGCCGCCGCGGAGTCGGACAAGTCATGAAGTGGATCAGCCCTTGGCGCCTGAAAAAGCTGGGTATTCTCGGCATGAATGCCCGCAACCGGGAGTTCATTGGCCGCTACAATACCCGCTCGCGCTATCCGCTGGTGGATGACAAACTGAAAACCAAACTGCTCACCGAGGAGTTTGGTCTGGCAACGCCGGCCCTGCGCTTTGTGGTGTCGGAACAGCACGCGATCAGCCATATCGAAAAGCAGCTGTATGAGCTCGACGGCTTCGCGGTGAAACCGGCCAAGGGATCCGGTGGCAAGGGTATCCTGGTGATCACGGGCCGCCATGGCGACAAGTTTGTCAAAGCCTCCGGGGCGGAGATCGACATCGAGGAAATCCGTCGGCACATGTCCAACACCCTCGCCGGCCTGTACTCCCTGGGGGGCAAGCCCGATGTGGTGATCGTCGAGGACCTGATTGAGTTCGACGACATTTTTGAAGGCTATTCCTACGAGGGCGTGCCGGATATCCGTGTAGTGGTCTTCAAAGGCTACCCGGTGATGGCCATGCTGCGCCTGGCCACCCACGCTTCCGATGGTAAAGCCAATCTGCACCAGGGGGCCGTGGGCGTGGGGCTGGATATTGCCACGGGACGCTGCCTGAAAGCAGTCCAGTTTGGCCTGGGCGTATCGGTGCACCCGGATACCAAAAAACCCCTCAATGAAATCAAAGTACCCGACTGGCGCTCCATGCTGGTGCTCGCCTCGCGCTGCTATGAAATGACCGGTCTCGGTTACATCGGTACTGACATCGTGCTCGACAAAAGCCGTGGGCCCCAGCTCCTGGAGCTCAATGCTCGTCCGGGGCTGGCGATTCAGGTGGCTAATGGCCTGGGGCTGCTGCCCCGACTGCGCCACATTGAGTCCCTGAAGGCCGGCTTGCACAAGACGCCGGAGGCCCGGGTGGATTATGTGATGAAGGCCTTTGCCGAATCGATCCCCGAAGACCCGGCGGCCGGGCCAGCCCAAAAAATTGCCTGATTCCCTTCGGTTTACGCGCAAACCGCCGATACGCTAGTGTACCACCCTGACATCAGATGTACTTCGGACTCCGAGACCGCCCATGAACGGTAAGGCGCAACACGCCCAGAAACTGCTGCTTTTCAAACTCACACCCACCCAGAGCTTTGCGATGGGTACGCTCAAGGTGCGTGAGATCATTCCCTATACCCGCTTCAACCGCATTCTGCAGGAACACCCGGCGATTCTCGGCGCGACCACCGTGCGGGGCAAAACCATTCCGGTCATCGATATGGCGGCGGCGGTGGGCTACAGACCCCTGTCCGACGAGGAAATGCGCCGGGGGTCAATCATCATCACCGACTGCCAGCGCAAAGACATTGGCTTTCTGGTGCGCGGCATCGACCGGATTGTGGATGCCAACTGGAAAGAGGTGAAGGCGCCCCCGCAGATGCTGGGCAAGCGGGCCTTTGTCACCGGCCTGTATATGCACGAGGATCAGGCGGTTCAGTTGATCGACCTGGAACTGCTTTTTGCCCAGGTTTACCCCGATCCGCCGGGCCGCCGTCGGGCGGTGCTGACCGATGTCCAGCGGGAGCAGCTCAAACCTCTGAATATCCTGCTGGTGGACGACTCCCATGTGGCCCGCAAGCAACTCCAGGATGCGCTGGACGGACTGAATATTCCCTACCAGGTACTGACCAATGGCGAAAAAGCCCTGCAGCGCATGCGCCAGGCGGCCAAAGACAACAACGCGATTGATATTCTGGTGAGTGACATCGAAATGCCGGGGCTGGATGGTTACGAGCTGGCCTTCAGTGTGCGCGACGACAAGGCGCTGAGTCACGCCTATATTATTCTGCACACCTCACTGAACAGTGAAATGAGTGTGAGCTATGCCCATCAGGTTGGCGCCAATGAGGCGCTCACCAAGTTCGACGCCGAGGAGCTGGTCCATGCCATGCTCCGCGGCGCCAAAAAACTGACCGAGGGCTGATTAAAGCACCATGACGCCTTCGGCTTCGAACAGCGCGCCCTTGGGTAACTGGTTGATACCCACCGCAGCACGGGCGGGGAACGGCTGGCGGAAATGCCGGGCCATAACTTCATTGACCACGGTAAAGTTGGCCAGGTCGGTCAGGTAGAGGTTCAGCTTGACGATATGGTTGAGGCTGCCATTGGCGGCTTCGCATACCGCCGCCAGGTTTTTAAAGACCTGCTCGGCCTGGGCTTCAAAGCCTCCGTCCACCAACTCCATGGTTTCCGGGTTCAGCGGAATCTGGCCGGACAGGTACACGGTGTTGTCGACTTTGACGGCTTGCGAGTAAGTGCCGATGGCCTCCGGGGCCTTATCGGTGTGGATCACGGCGCGGTTGGTCATAACAGAATCCTTCGGTAATGCTCTGCGTGGGAAAACCACCCAGTATAGTGATTGGCGGGCGTCAGGGCCAGATATTGCGCGGCGCTCTCATGGGGACGCCCTGCGCGAGGTACCCGAAATGGGTTACAATGCGCGCCTTTGTGGTGCAGCCCACCATAAGCCTCTTTCCCCACAAACGACAATCACAACAACGCTCCGAATGACGGTATGCAGCACAGCAGGCGGCATACCGGCGGTGGCGTCGTTCACATTACGGACCGCACATGACCACTTCCACCAGCCCGACCCTGACCAAAGCCCAGATGTGGCTGATCGAAATCGCCCTGGCCGTGGGCGGTTTTGGTATCGGTACCGGGGAGTTCGCCACCATGGGCCTGATGCCGGGTATCGCCGAGGGGCTGGGGGTGAGCGAGCCCCAGGTCGGTCATGTCATCAGCAGCTATGCACTGGGTGTGGTAGTGGGGGCACCGCTGCTGGCGGTGTTTGGCGCCCGCCTGTTCCGGCGGCACCTGCTGATCGGGCTGATGGGCTTTTACACCCTGGCCAATATCGCCAGTGCCCTGGCGCCGAGCTACGAGTCCCTGCTGGCGTTCCGGTTTATTGCCGGCCTGCCCCACGGCACCTATTTCGGGGTGGCTGCCCTGGTGGTGGCCAGTCTGGCGCCGCCCAGAGACCGGGGCAAAGCGGTCAGCCGGGTCATGATCGGCCTGACCCTGGCGGTGTTGATCGGCAACCCGCTGGCGACCTGGTTGGGTCAGTCCATCAGCTGGCGCTATGCCTTCGTTCTGGTGGCGGCGGTGTCATTTCTCACGGTGATCCTGATCGTCATTTATCTGCCCCTGGATCGAAACCAGCCCCGTAACCGACCGGTGGCCGAACTCAAGGCCTTTCACCGCCCCCAGGTATGGCTGGCCCTGATGATCGGTGCCACCGGCTTTGCCGGCGTCTTCTGCGTGTTCAGCTATCTGGCCCCTACCCTGCTGTACGTCACCGAGGTGGAGAAAGGCTGGATTCCCATTGCCATGGCGACCTTCGGCGCGGGCGGCTTTCTAGGCAATATTCTTGGCGGCTGGCTGTTCGACAAGTTCCAGTTCAAGGCGGTGGGCGGTGCTCTGCTCTGGAGCCTGGCGGTCTACCTGGTGTTCCCGTCGGCCACCGGTGAGCTTTGGAGCATTCTGATGATGACCTTCCTGGTGGGCACGGTGGCCGCGGTATCACCGCCCCTTCAGACCCATCTGATGGATGTGGCGGTAGGCGCCCAGACCCTGGCCGCCGCCTCCCACCACGCGGCTTTCAACACGGCGAATGCCATTGGCCCCATGCTCGGCGGCCTGGCCATTTCGGCGGGCTTTGGCTGGAGTTCGACGGGTTATGTCGGTGCCACTACGGCCGTGGCGGGGCTGGTGTTCTTTGCCTTGGCCTGGCGGATGGAGCGGCGTCAGGCTTAAAAAGGCCGCGGGCGGAGTGGTCAGGCCTGACAAATGATGAAAAGGCCATCAAAAACTAATATAAATAATATTATTGGTGGCTGGGTGTGTTTTTTTGATCATTAGAGCAATATTATTTCGTTATATATATAAAAATAGGTATAAAAGGCACTCATTTATCGCCCCGGCGATAGATCCTGACATTCAAAACTGAGTCAGAACCCGATAACCTTTGTGGTAATTCATCCGGCGCCTGTTACTCTCATTGCTTATCCCCAGGCGCCGTATCGGCCGTCCATGCGCTTTGGTTCAGGAGTAATGAGTGACCCACTATGAATGACAGCTTTGATCCGGCTGAACATGCCCACCGACGCCTGAACCCCATGACCGGTGACTGGGTGCTGGTATCTCCACATCGCTCCAAACGCCCCTGGCAGGGGCAGTCCGAGGAGCCCAATACCCAGCGCCGACCGGCGTACGATGCCACCTGTTACCTCTGCCCTGGTAATCGCCGAGTCAATGGTGAGCTGAATCCCGACTATGCCGCAACCTATGTGTTTGACAACGACTTTGCAGCGCTCACACCGGACACACCGGTCACGCAGGACCAGGATCCACTGTTTACTCTGGCGTCCGAACAGGGTTGCAGTCGGGTCATCTGCTTTTCGCCCGATCACAGTAAGACCTTGCCCGAGCTGGGTATCGATGAATTGGAGCGTGTTGTGGCCTGTTGGTCTGAGCAGACCCGGGAACTGGGTGAGCAGTACCGCTGGGTGCAGGTGTTTGAGAACAAGGGGGCGATGATGGGGTGCTCCAATCCTCACCCTCATGGGCAAGTATGGGCGCAGCAACAGCTGCCCACATTGGCGGCGCGAAAACAGGAACGGTTCGCCCGGTATTTCCAGGAGCAGGGCCGCGCCATGTTGGACGATTATGTCGAGCGCGAAACGGCACAACAAATCCGGGTAGTGTTTCAGAACCAGGACTGGTTGGTAGTGGTTCCCTATTGGGCGGCCTGGCCCTATGAAACCCTGCTGCTACCGCGCTTTCCCATAGCGCGCTTATCGGAGCTCAGCACGGACCGCTTCCGGTTACTGGCGGAGGCCATCCAGCACTTGACCACGCTGTACGATAACCTGTTTCAAACGTCTTTTCCCTACTCCATGGGTTGGCACGGCGCCCCGTTTGACGGAGAGAGTCACCCCGAGTGGCGGTTGCACGCTCACTTCTTCCCGCCCTTGTTGCGCTCGGCGAGTGTGAAAAAGTTTATGGTGGGATATGAAATGTTGGCGGAAGCGCAGCGCGATCTCACACCCGAACAGGCGGCAGAACGTTTGCGGGCTTTGCCCCGTGTTCACTACAAACAGCAGGCGGAATGATGGACGAGACGGCGACACTGACACAGTCTTTCGAGCGCACCTTTGGTCGCCGGCCGGAAACGGTGGCCTATGCCCCGGGGCGCGTCAATCTGCTGGGTGAGCATACCGACTACAACGGCGGTTTTGTCTTTCCTGCAGCCATCAATTTTGGCACCTGGGTGGCCGCCGCCAAACGCCCGGATCGGACGGTGTCGGTGTTGGCGTTGGATTATTCTGGGGACGTCAATCACTTCTCTCTCGATGATATCACGCAGGATCCGGTTCAACCCTGGAGCAATTATGTGCGAGGTGTGCTCAAGGCGCTAATGGTCCGGCACCCCGTGGGCGGATTGGAGCTGACCATCACCGGTAATGTGCCACAAGGCGCGGGGCTGAGCTCTTCCGCTTCCCTGGAGATTGCCTTGCTCAAAGCGATCGCCAGCCTTTATGAGTTGCCGCTCTCTGGCGTCGATGCGGCGTTGCTCGGCCAGTGGGCCGAGAATGAATTTGTCGGCTGTTCCTGCGGCGTAATGGATCAGATGGCTTCCGCGCTGGGAAAGCAGGGGGGCGCTCTGCTTCTGGATTGTCAGTCGCTCCAGTTTGAGCATCGTGCCATTGATCCCGATTTCCAGATTGTCATCGTCGACTCAAACGTCAAGCGCGGATTGGTGGGAAGCGAGTACAACCTTCGTCGTCAGCAATGTGAGCAGGCTGTCAGTGTGTTGGAGGTCAATTCCCTGAGAGAAGTCGATATGGAGCGCCTGCTACAGGCACAATCAGCGATGTCGGATGTGGTGTTCCGTCGGGCACGCCATGTGGTGTCAGAAAATACGCGAACCCTGGCAATGGCCCGGGCATTGGCGGAATCCGATTACCGAGCCGTGAGCCGGCTGATGGCGCAATCGCATGACTCTATGCGAGACGATTTTGAAATAACCGTGCCGCCAATCGACGCGCTGGTTTCGATCATTCAGCAGGTGCTGGGTGCGCAGGGGGGCGCTCGAATGACCGGCGGCGGGTTTGGCGGATGCGCGGTTGCGCTGGTGCCGACGAACCTGATTGACGATGTGCGACGCGCCGTGGCCGAGGAGTATCAGAAGCGCACGGGCTTGCGGGCGCAAACCTATGTCTGTACCCCGGAGAACGGCGCATTTTTGGAGTGAACCGACCGGCTTGATACCCAAACGGGCGGCGGCGATCCTTTGGTGTCAATGAATCAGTTCTTCGCCCGATTGATCCGCAGCACAAAACTAAGATTGCGCACCCGGCGCATGATATTGGCCAGGTGAATGCGGTTGTGCACGCCGATGCACAGGTTGATGACGCTGTTGTGGGCGTCCCGTTCGTTCACCTTGATGTGCTCAATGGAGCCGCCCTGCTCGGTCACCCGGGTGGCCAGGGTGGCGATGATGCCCCGCTCGGACTCCACTTCTACTCGCACGTCCACCAGGAACTCGCCGGTGACCGTGGGCGCCCAATTGACGTAGCTGATCTTTTCCGGCTTGTGGCGCAGCTCGGTGATGTTGCGGCAGGTGTCCTGGTGGACCACCAGGCCCTTGCCCGAGCTGATGTGACCGATGATCGGGTCGCCCGGAATCGGGCGGCAACAGCGGGCGAAGGTGATCATCATGCCTTCGGCGGAGTCGATGGTCAGCGGTGAGTAGATGCTGCCGCTGGGGGGATTGACGTCGGCGTCCGGCTGCAGCAGTTTGGCTACCGCCTGCGCGACCCGGTTGCCCAGGCCAATATCCTCGAGCAGGTCCTCCATGGACTTCATCTGGGTGGCGGTGAGCAACTGCTTTTCCTGCTCTTCGCTCAGTTGATCCAGCTTGAGGCCGACATCCGCCAACGAGCGGCTCAGCAGCCGCTTGCCCAGAGCGACCGACTGGTGATGGCGCTGGTGCTTGAGGAAGTGGCGGATGGCACTGCGGGCCTTGCCGGATACGGCGAAATTGAGCCAATTGGGGTTGGGCTGGGCGCCCTGCGAGGTAATGATGTTGACCTTCTGACCGCTCTGCAGGGGCTGAGACAGGGGCGCGAGCCGGCCGTTGATCCGGCAGGCCACGCAGTTGTGGCCGATGTCGGTGTGGACCGCGTAGGCGAAGTCAATCGGCGTGGCCCCGTGGGGCAATTCGACAATGCGTCCTTTCGGGGTGAACACGTAGACTTCGTCGGGAAACAGGTCGATTTTGACGTTCTCGATGAACTCCAGCGAGTCGCCGGCCCGGCGCTGCATTTCCAGCAGGCCCTGAACCCATTGGCGGGCCCGGCTGTGGCTGATGCTCTCATCGCCGCTGTTCTTGTACAGGAAGTGGGCGGCGATGCCGTTGTTGGCCATCTCGTCCATTTCCTTGGTGCGGATCTGAACTTCGATCGGGACGCCATGCATGCCCAGCAGCACGGTGTGCAGGGACTGGTAACCGTTGGCCTTGGGAATGGCGATGTAGTCCTTGAACTCCCCGGCTACCGGTTTGTACAGGTTGTGAATGACCCCCAGTACCCGGTAGCAGGTGTCCACGCTGTCCACGATGATGCGGAAGGCGTAGACGTCCATGATTTCCTTGAAGTACTTCTTTTTCTGCCGCATTTTTTCGTAAATGCTGTACAGATGCTTCTCCCGGCCGATTACTATGGCGATCAGCCCTTCCCGCTCGAGACGCTTCTCAATAGCGGTCTGGATTTGCTCGACTAGTTCCTTGCGGTTGCCCCGGGCGGTTTTCAGGGCCGCCTGCAATCGGCTGGCGCGCAGCGGGTGCATGGCGTAGAAGCCCCGGTCCTCGAATTCCAGGCGGATATCGTTCATGCCCAGGCGGTGGGCGATAGGGGCGTAGATTTCCAGGGTTTCCTTGGCGATGCGGCGCTTCTTGTGGGGCGGCATGGCGCCCAGGGTGCGCATGTTGTGCAGTCGGTCGGCCAGTTTGACCAGAATGACCCGCAGGTCGTTGGCCATGGCCAGGGCCATCTTCTGGAAGTTTTCGGCCTGCTTTTCGGCGTGGGATTCAAACTCGATCTGGGTCAGCTTGCTCACCCCGTCAACCAGTTCAGCCACAGTATCGCCGAACTGCTTGGCGATGGCTTTTTTGCTGATGCCGGTGTCTTCGATGACGTCGTGCAGCATGGCGGCCATCAGGCTCTGATGGTCCATGTGCATGCTGGCGAGGATGTCGGCGACGGCCAGGGGGTGGGTAATGTAGGCTTCGCCGCTGCGGCGCCGTTGTCCGTCGTGGGCTTGTTCCGCGTAAAAGTAGGCCCGCTTCACCAAATTGATTTGGCTGTACTCGAGGTAGGATGAAAGCCTGTGACTCAAGGCTTCGATCGTCTGCAAGGCCTTACTCCAAACGAGGCCGGGGCGGACCCGGCCGGGTATTAAATGGCGAGGCGCTTACTCGTTGCCGGGCTGGGCCTCAGTCTCCTGAATGTGTTCGGCGCTGGGCGCTTCCTGGCGGATGGGCTCGTCCGCTTCCAGCAGGATGCTGGCATCGACAAAGCCTTCCTCGATTTCGCGCAGCGCGATGACGGTGGGCTTGTCGTTCTCTTCCGGAACGTGCGGGTCTTTTCCGCCCACGGCGAGCTGGCGGGCGCGCTTGGCGCTGACCATCACCAGTTCGAAACGGTTGTCGACGTGATCCAAGCAATCTTCAACGGTAATGCGTGCCATAGTGTCTCGTACTCACAGTATTGATATGGCGTCGGTATCCTGGACCTTCAAGTGGTCCGGGCGCCGGCGCCGGGAAATTCGGGAATCGGACCGGATATTGTACACAATTTGCGCGCCGTGCGTCAGCCCAATAACTCGTCCAGCATGGCTTTGTGAACCTGTTCCTGCCGGTCGCGTCTAAGGTGCTGGCTGGTGATCAGGGCCTGGAACTGGGCCAGTGCGGTCGTGAAGTCATCGTTGATGATCAGATAGTCCGCGTCCCGGTAGTGGGAGATTTCGTTGATCGCTTCGTTCATACGGGCCTCAATGACCTCCGGCTGATCCTGACCGCGCCCGGTCAGACGCTGGCGCAGGGCCGCCAGCGACGGGGGCAGAATGAACAGGCTGACGGTGTCCTGAAGTTGCTCGCGAACCTGTCGGGCGCCCTGCCAGTCGATTTCCAGGATGACGTCCAGCCCCTGGTTGAGGGTATCTTCCACCCAGTGACGGGAGGTGCCGTAGAGGTTGCTGAACACCTGAGCGTGCTCCAGAAAAGCACTCTCGGCGAGCATGGCCTCAAAGCGGGCGTGGTCCACAAAGTGGTAGTTTACGCCATCCTGCTCACCGGGGCGCATGGTGCGGGTGGTGTGAGACACCGAGACACAGACTTCCGGGCTGGATTTCACCAGGGCGTTGACCAGGCTGGTTTTGCCCGCACCGGAGGGGGCGGAAACGGTGTAGAGAATGCCTTTGCTGCTCATGAAGCTGCTCTTCTCGGGTCGGTCTGGGTTGAGTGGGTAACGCCGGCAATGCAGGGCGACTTTGGCGCTAAAAAACGGCATTATGACACAGCTTTAACCGGGGTTCATCGACCGGACACCGGTGAGAAACGACCAATGAGGTGAATGTGACACAAGGTATGACGAAAGAGGCCGCCGCCGAGCGGTTGAATGCCAGCGAGGCCTTTGTGCAGCGGATGATCGACAAAGGCCGCCTGGTGCCCGACGAGGCGGGGCTGCTTGACCCGCAGCGGGTCGACGACCTGGCCCAGCTCCTGGAGCGGCTGCGCGAAAACGGTGTGGGCACCGTGATCGGGCTGATTGATGAGGAACTGGGCCCGGAAGATAACGCCTGACGAATCGACCGATCAGAAAGTGGCCGCCGCCATCAGCCACAGTTTGCGGGTATCCGTGGCGAACTCATCGGCGCTGTAGTCCGCGTACTTCAGGGTCAAGCCCACCGGCCCCACCTTGGTGCCAGCTACCAACCCGAGCTCGGAGCCATAATCGGCATCCCCCTCATTGGCGCTCAGGTCGTGATACACCAGCGTCAGGTTCACGGGCCCGACCGGTCGCCCCACACTGAAGTACATATCCTCTACCCCGGTGGCGGGCGTTGCCAGAAACTTGTCCGTCCAGCCCTGGAAGGCGTGCAGCGTGGCCAGGGGTGTGGCGAACGGCGCGGCGCCGTCATCCGAGCCCAGCACCTCGTAGCCCAGTTTGAGATTGAACCCCTCCACCTTGGCCAGCCCTTCGGCCATCAGGTAGCTTGCGGAATATTCGGTCGGGTTGTCGCCCGCCTCACTTTGGGTGGCGTATTCCAGGTTGTAGCTGAAGGTCTCGTTGACGGTGCCCTGCCAGCGCAGCCCCAGGGTATCACTGGCCAGCCCCGGCGCTGTCTCATTGTCGAGCAGATAGGCGTAGGCCACCAGGGTACCGGCATTAAGCCCGGTGTATATGCCGTTGAGCAGATGGCTCTGATGCTTGTGATCGCCACCGGCCACACTCTCACCAAAAATGCGGTTCACGTTGTGCACGTAGGCGTAGAACAGCTCGAATTGATCCACCGCTTTGCTGCTGACCGAGAAACCATCGTAGGTCTGCTCGTTCTGGCGCCAGCCGACGCCACCGACGAAGCGTTGATTGTCCAGCAGAATGCGTTGGCGGCCATACTTCACCTGGGTGGCGCCGGCCTGATAGGCCAGGTAGGACTGGTTGATCTCGGTGCCTCCCGGGTCGGCGATGACGGCGGTGCCCGGGTTGATGCCGGTGCCGTCGTTGTAGTCGACATCGGTGATCGCGGTGGTGTCGTCCATCTCCAGCAGCAGGCTGAAGCCTTCATAGCGTCCGGAGGCATAGGTCAGGCGGGTTTTTTGAGTGAAGGCGCTGGCGCCTTCCACGCCGTCCTGGTCCACATCTTCGAAACGGGTGCGCAGATGCAGTTGGGTCTCGCCGCTTTGCAGGGCTTCGACAATACCGTTTTGAGCAACAGCGGCCGGGGCGCTCAGGCATAGGGCGAGCGAGGCGCTCAGGGGATAAGTCATTCTGTGCATTGCAGGTTTCTCCAGTTCTGTAATCGGGTAATGGATTTTTGGTAAAAGATGGTTTTGTCTATAGAGGAGCTAGCCGGTAATTTTCAATTTTTGCGCCCAACTTTTTTTGGCCTTTCGTTTGGCGTCAATGGATTCAATCTTCTTCTGCTTCTCGTAGAGAAAACGCAGTACGGCACTGCGGCACTCGTTGTACTCGGGGCTGTCCACCAGATCGAGTCGGTTCCGCGGGCGTTCCAGGGATACGGGCAGAACCTCTCCGATGGTAGCTGATGGGCCGTTGGTCATCATCACGATCCGGTCGGACAGTAAAACCGCCTCATCCACATCGTGGGTGATCATGATGACCGTGTTGCCCAGGGTGGCCTGAATGTCCATCAGCGAATCTTGAAGGTGTGCGCGGGTCAGTGCATCGAGCGCGCCGAAGGGTTCATCCATCAGTAACACCTGCGGCTCTATGGCCAGCGCCCTGGCAATGCCGACCCGTTGCTTCATGCCGCCGGAAATTTCACCGGGGCGCTTGTGCATGGCGTGGGTCATCTGTACCAGTGCCAGGTTGTGTTCGATCCAGTCACGTATTTCCGCCCTGGACTTCTGGCCCTTGAAGACCTGTTTGACCGCGAGTGCGACATTGTCGTAAACCGTCAGCCAGGGGAGCAGCGAGTGATTCTGAAACACCACTGCACGCTCGGGTCCCGGAGAGTTCACTTCCCTGCCATTGAGCACCACGCCGCCACTGGTCGCTTGATACAGACCGGCGACTATATTGAGCACTGTGGATTTACCGCAGCCGGAATGGCCGATCAGCGAAACAAACTCGCCCTGACCGATTTTCAAGTTTACATCCCTGAGTGCGTTGAACGGACCCTTGGGGGTGGGGAAATCGATCCCGACCTGGGTTAATTCGAGGTGAACTTGACTCATATCAAACTCCTTGGTTAGCGAGAGATCGCTGTTTTATCCCAGTTGACGCGGCTCTGAATCAGCAGCAGACAGCGGTCCAGCAAAAAGCCGATGAACCCGATCATCAGCACCGCCACGCAAATGCGTCCGAGGGAGTTGGAGGACCCGTTCTGGAATTCGTCCCAGACAAATTTTCCCAGCCCCGGGTTCTGGGCGAGCATTTCCGCAGCTATCAATACCATCCAGGCAATGCCCAGTGACAGCCGAAGTCCGGTGAACATCATGGGAATGGCCGAGGGCAGTACAATGGTTTTTACATGAGTGAACCAGTTGAGGCTCAGCACCCGACTGACGTTGAGCAGGTCGCTGTTAATGCTGGCGGTGCCCACGGCCGTGTTGATCAGGGTTGGCCAGATGCTGCACAGCGCCACGGTAATCACCGAGGTGATAAAGGACTTTTCAAACATCGGGTCATCGCTGACGTAAACCGCACTCACCACCATGGTGACCAGCGGTGGCCACGCCAAAGGGGATACCGGTTTGAATATCTGGATGATCGGATTGATTGCCCTGTAGGTGGTAGTACTCAGGCCGATGACTATCCCCAATGGAATAGCCACCGCAGTAGCCAGAAGAAAACCGGTCATCACGGTAAACAGGCTGGTAACTATCTGATCGAAAAATGTCGGGCGACGGTTATAGTCCCGAAAGGTGAGCTGTGCATCCGGATTCTTGTCCAATTGCCGCTCGTGACGCTTCTCCTGTCGTTCGTAAAACGCTTGCGCCCGAAGATTCTCCGACTGGTGTTCATCGATCAGGTTCTGCCACTGCTCAAAGACGGCAGCGGGCCCGGGAAAGGTGCCCAGCGAGGTGTTTACCTGCTGGGCGCCGATGTGCCAGGCGCCAATGAAAAGAGCCAGTCCAATCACGGGCAAGGTGATGGCGCTGACGATGTTCGTCAGTCGATCGCCGCTGATGGGCCAGCGAAACCATCTGGGTTTCTGAAAGGTTGTGGAAGTCATGATGACGTCCTCCGGGTCAGGTGGGGCGCTATGCGACGCCCAACAGATATAAATGCCAAACTACAGGGTGTCGTTCTGCTTCAGACCGATTTTCAAAGACTCGATGTAGTTGGTCGGCTTTGTCCCGTCGTACGTAACGCCATCGAGAAAGTCATCCTGAGGGGGCTTGAAACCGGACTCGTTATCGAAGTCGGGGAATTCGTCGGCGTTCGCATAATCCTCCGCAATAAGCGCCTGGGCTGCCTGCTCATAAATGTCCGGGCGATATACCTGTCGGGCCACGTCGAAGTACCACTCATCCGGTTTGGATTCGCTGATCTGCCCCCAGCGGCGCATCTGCGTGAGGTACCAGATGGCGTCCGAGTAATAAGGATAGGTCGCGTTGTGGCGGAAAAATACATTGAAATCCGGAACCTCTCGGGTATCGCCTTTTTCATACTCGAACGTGCCGGTCATGGAATTGGCAATCACTTCATAGTCGGCCCCGACGTAGTAGGGCTGAGAGAGAATTTTCGAGGCTTCCTCCCGGTTGGCGTTATCGTCTGCATCCAACCATTTGGCCGCCCGAATCAACGCCTTGGTCAGGCGGATGGTGGTGTTGGGGTAGTTTTCGGAGAACTCCCGGGTGATCCCAAATACTTTTTCGGGATTGTTTTTCCAGATCTCGTAATCCGTGATGACGGGTACACCGATGCCTTTGAAAACCGCCTGTTGATTCCAGGGTTCACCGACGCAGTAGCCGTGGATAGTGCCTGCTTCAAGCGTCGAAGGCATCTGGGGTGGCGGCGTTACACTCAAAAAGGCATCGGCCTGTTTCTGGCCTGACGTGTCGCCTTTGTGGGGAGCGTAGAAGCCCGGGTGTATACCGCCGGCGGCGAGCCAGTAGCGGAGCTCGTAGTTGTGTGTAGACACGGGAAACACCATTCCCATTTTGAAGTTTTCACCTTTTTTGGCCATGGATTCAATGACCGGCTTCAGGACATCGGCATGGATCGGATGTTGTATGTTCCCATCCGGGTCGGTTGGTAGGTGGGGCTTTATTGCCTCCCAAACCTGGTTGGAAACGGTAATGCCATTGCCGTTCAGGTCCATGGAAAAGGGGGTGATGATATCGGCTTTGGTGCCGTAGCCAATAGTGGCCGCCAGTGGTTGACCGGCCAGCATGTGAGCGCCGTCCAGCTGCCCGTCGATCACCCCGTCCAATAACACTTTCCAGTTCGCCTGAGCTTCCAGCTCGACGAAAAGGCCTTCATCCTCGAAGTAGCCTTTTTCCAGTGCAATGGCCAAAGGGGCCATGTCGGTCAGCTTGATGAAGCCAAACCGCAGGTCTGCTTTCTCGGGTGGCCCAACGGCCAATGTGGAGTGGCTCATTAAAGCAATCAATGCAAATCCCAACCGTTTTGAGATCTGACAAAAGCAGGATGATAGAGGGCGTCGCAATGAGCGACGCAAAGAGCGAAGCGCGTCAAGAAAGGTGTTCATTGTTGACTCCTGAAAAGTGAAAAACACGGATGACTGAACTGATCGCTCCGGATCGCTGAATGGGCGACAGGAACAGTCAGTAGGCTTGGCTCACGATCGCAAACTAAAGGGACAAATGAATGTCGGGTGCACGAGCTGGTGTATTCAAAAGCTGTGCCAAGGAAACGAAGTTTGAATAGATTTAGGAAATTTCCCGGAAATGAGGCGAGGATTGTTCTATTTGCACATCGGTGGATCGAAAAACAAGGGGATGCTTCATTGTGGATCAGGATAATTCTCGGGTGGTTGCCTCAAGCGCGGGCATGGCGACACAAAGAGTGCGCCAAGTTGGTACGGCGGGTGGGTTTTCGGGTGCGCGAGGATGGGGCAAGCACGGCAATGCAGTTGGCTCTGTTAGGCTGATGAGGAGGAAATGCTTAAATAAAAATAATATAGTAATACAATAAAGTCTGCGTACACTCTTTCCTTTCGCGGAGGTAACTGTTTGCGTTTTGGGCACGCCCTGACTTATGAGGAATAACTCATCAATCGCTCATAACTGATTGTTTCGTCTAAGCAATTGGTTGTTGACAAGGTATGGGCGGGAGTGTAATAGTCTAGAAGACTAATATTTATGGTCACTATTACCCTAATGTGGGTAGTCGGCACATAGAGGATTATCTAAGCGTCAGTGGGCCCGCTAAGTTATAAAAAGTAGCGCGCTTATGCCAGCTGGCAATTAGGTGCCTGTGTCGTGTGAGCGGACGCCGAATTGGGTTTGCGGTGATCGGTTTTCGGAGAGTGAGAGCGTCTGGATGCCGAAGCAGGAAATGACAAAAAACAGTAAGGGACTCTGCCCCTGGCTCAGCGGTGGTGATCAACCCAAAAACCGTACAACAGCTATTTACAGATTGCTGGCAAACGATTTGCGGCACCTTGTGTGCCGACAATAATAACCTGGTCTCAGTAAGGAGAGTTCCATGAATCCCAATCGTAAGAGTTTTCAAAAGCGCCTGATCGCTTCAGTCGTGGCCTCATCGGCCCTGGCTGGCTTCAGCGGCGGTGCATTCGCGCAGCAGGGTGAGCCCATGCTGGAAGAAGTGGTCGTAACCGGTATCCGTGGCTCCCTGGAGCGGGCAATGGATATCAAGCGCGATTCTTCGGGCGTGGTTGATGCCATTTCCGCCGAAGATATCGGTAAGTTCCCCGATACCAACCT